>NZ_JALLGW010000001.1:1200000-2400000 GCF_023074835.1 Halomarina salina | reverse complement strand
CGCCGAAGAGGTACGGGCTGTCTGGATTCCTCATGGTAGTGGGGAACACAGCCACGTATAAAAAGCTATGTCAGACAGTGACTCACAAGACGGTCCGTAGTTCGCCCAGATGCTCCAGCACGACGTCGGGCGTCGGCATCGTCTGGGGGTCTCGCGCCTCGTACACCGCCCGAGAGGTGCTTCCCGAGAGGACGAGGCCGGTCTGCATCCCGCCGGTCGCTCCCAGTGCGACGTCCGTGTCGAGACGGTCGCCGACGACGAGGCAGTGCTCCGGCTTGCAGTCCAGTCGCTCGCGGACCGCCGCCAGCGTCTCCGGCGAGGGCTTGCCGAACTCGTGGTCCGGGTCGCGGTCGGCGACGCCGCCGACGGCGTTGGTGATGGCTCCCGACCCCGGCCGGTCGCGGCCGTCGGCGCTCGGGTACGTCAGGTCCGGGTCCGTCCCGACGAACGTCGAGGCGGACTGGAGCGCCCAGTACCCCTCGGTCAGCGCCTCGTAGTCGAACCCGTAGGTGTGGGAGGTGACGAGTACCGCCGCGTCCTCCGGGTCACCCGTCAGCGCGACGCCGACCGCTCGCAACTGCTCGCGGAGGCCGTCGCTGCCGACGACGAACGTCTCCTCGTCGGCGTGGTGGTCCGCGAGGAACTGCGCCGTCACCGACCCCGCCGACAGCACGCGGTCGGGGGCCACGTCGAGTCCCATCTCGCCGAGCCGTCGGGCGTACTCCGCCGGCGAGCGAGTCGGGTTGTTCGTCACGAACAGCGGGTCGACCCCGCGGTCACGGAGCGCCTCGATACCCGCCAGCGCCCCGTCGACGAGCGTCCCGCCGCGATACACCGTCCCGTCCAGGTCCACGACCGCCCCGCGAACGTCCATACGGACCAGACGCGAGAGTGTCGGTTAACGACGACGGTCGTAGGGTCCGTGAACGTTGGTAGAACAACACCCCTCTATACCTACCAACGGAGTGAACGTTTATGTTGTCGGACGAACAGCGTCAGACGCTACCATGGAACTCCACCAGGGCGAACCCCTGCGACACGTGGGCGACCTGCCGGCGATGGCCGCCCACCGGTACGGCGAGAAGGCGGCGTTCAGCTTCTACGCGGACGAACTCTCGTTCGCGGGGCTCGACGACCGCTCGGACCGGATGGCGAACGCCCTGCTCGACCGGGGGCTGACGCCGGGCGACCGGGTCGGTCTGATGATTCCGAACACGAACGAGTTCCCGGTCGCGTACTTCGGAGCCATCAAGGCAGGCGGCGTGCCGACGCCGCTCAACCTCCGGATGGACCCCGAAACGCTCGTGTTCGTTCTGAACGACGCGGGCGCGAACCACCTCGTGGGGTCTCAGCTCATCGGCGACAAGGTGGGCCAGCTATCGGCGGCCGCCGAGGTAGAACACCCCCTCGTCGCGGGCGGCGGTGACGGCGTGGAGGACCTCGAAGCCGCGCTCGCCGACGCCTCGCCGGACCTCGACCGACCGTCGCGGGCCTACGACGACGTGGCCTGCCAGCCGTACACCTCGGGGACCACCGGTCGGCCGAAGGGCGTGATGCTCACCCACGAGAACCTGCTGACGACCGTCGAGGCGTACGACAAGGGCGGCCTCGCCATCGACGCCGAGGACTCGTTCCTGCTGGTCCTCCCGCTGTTCCACATCTACGCGCTCAACGCGCTGATGGGCACCGGCATCTACTCCGGGACGACGATGTACCTGCAGCCGACGCCCGAACCCGTCCCGATGTTGCGGGCCATCGAGGACGAACGCATCACGAAGTTCGCGGGCGTTCCGGCGATGTACTCCACGATGTTCCGCGAGTATCGGAAGGACCCCGAGGAGTACGACCTCTCGTCGCTGGAGGACGTCACCTGCGCGGCCGCGCCGCTGGCCGACGAGACGCGCCGCACCATCGAGGAGGCGTGGAACGTGCCGATGGTCGAAGGCTGGGGGATGACGGAGACCGCTCCGGCCGGTACCGTCGAACCCGCCCGCGGCGTCCGGAAGGCGGCCGGCTGCGTCGGCCCGCCGGTCTACGGCGTGGAACTGAAGATAGCCGACCCGGCGACCCGCGAGACGATCGTCGCCCCCGACGACCTCTCGCCGCATCCGAACCCAGACATCGACTTCGACGACCACGACTCGGTGACCGGCGAGATAGCCATCCGCGGCCCGAACGTGTTCGAGGGGTACTACAACCGCCCGGAGAAGACCGCCGAGGTGTTCGACGACGAAGGCTGGTTCTACACCGAGGACGTCGCGCGCGTTGACCGGGACGGCTACTTCTGGATCGTCGACCGCGCCGACGACATGATCATCGCGGGCGGAGAGAACATCTACCCCGCGGAGGTCGAGAACGCGCTGTACGAACATCCGGCCGTCGCCGAGGCCGCCGTCGTCGGCGTCCCCCACGAGACGAAGGGCGAGGCACCCATCGCGTTCGTCGTGCTGGAGGAGGGCGAATCGGTGTCCGAGGAGGACCTCCGTCGGTTCACGCTGGACCACGTGGCGACCTACGCGCATCCACGACGGGTGTTCTTCGTCGAGGACCTGCCGCGGAGCGCGACCCAGAAGGTCCAGCGCTACAAGCTGGAGGAGGCCGCCGACGAACGGCTCGACGGACCGCTCTCACCGAGCGAGGAGCTGTAGCGTCGCCGAGCGACCGTCGCGTCTCGCCGAGCGCGCCGGCGGCTGGTGGTGACACTCGGCGAACCGTCGAATCGATAGAACGAGCGGGTGCGGTACCGGATTACAGGCCGCGCAGGCCACCCGGTGTCGGGAAGTCGAACGTCTTCTCCTCTTCCTCCTCCGCCTCGCTGTCCTCGACCGATTCCTCCTCCAGTTCGTCGTCGGGCGCGTCGTCGTGCTCAGGCTGGATGGTCTCGGGCATACATCCTGTTGTTCGGGGTGACATTGAAAAGCCTTTGCTGACATGACCTATGTTCTCACACGCTCGACTCAGGTGTATAAGGTACTAGATGGTCAGATACCGGACGAGTTCACGACGATGAGGGTTTTCGTGGACGAACAGTCAGAACTGTGGTGCCACGTACCGCGGCAGTCGTACCCACGTGAGACCACCGAAACGGGAGAGCCGCACGGCCGCAGCTCTCACCGACTCAGTAGCTTCGAGGCAGGCCGAGGTGGTGTTCGGCGATGAAGTTCTTCGCCATCTGGTTGGTGACCGGCGCGACCTGCGTCAGCCGCATGTTCTGCCAGATGTCGTACACCTCGTACTCGCGGGTGAACCCGTTGCCGCCGTGCGTCTGGATGGCCCGGTCTGCGGCCTCCGTGGCGAACTCGCTCGTGAGCAGTTTCGCCGCGTTCGCCTCCATGCCGCAGTCCTCGCCAGCGTCCCACTTCCGCGCGGCCTCGTACATCACCTCCCGCGCCGAGACGAGTTTCGCGTACGACTCGGCCAGGGGATGCTGGATGGCCTGGTGAGCACCGATTGGCTGGCCGAACACCTCGCGGTCGCAGGCGTAGTCGACAGCCAGGTCCACCGCCCGGAGCCCCCCACCGAGCGACGACGCCGCCCCCGCGATGCGCTCGGTGTTGAGCGTGTCCCAGAGCATGTAGAGGCCGCCGTCCTCCTCGCCGAGGATGTCGTCCTCGTGGATCCGGAGCCCGTCGATGTCCACCTGGTACTGCTTCTCGAACCACGGCAGCGCCACGTCCACCGTCGACAGCGAGATGGCGTCGCGTTCTGCGGGGTCGTCCACGAGGAACATCGAGACGCCGTGGGTCGGGTTCGACGGGTCGAACTCGCTCGTCCGCGCTATGAGCAGCATCGTGTCGGCGTTCTCGACGCCCGATATCCACATCTTCTGGCCAGAGGCGACGAACTCGCCCCCCTCCTTCTCGGCCCGCGTCTCGATGTTGAGCGTGTTCGTCCCGGCGTGAGCCTCCGTCAGCCCCATGCAGAACCGCACGTCGCCCGACGCGATCTTCGGGAGGTACTCCTCCTTCTGCGCCTCGGTGCCGTGGCGGGTGATGCCGATGCCGCCGAACACCGGCGTGAGGACGAACACGATGCCGCCCTGGCCGCCCCCCCGCGACAGTTCCTCGATGATGATAGTCATCTCCTCCATCCCGAGGCCCTCGCCGCCGTACTCCTCGGGGATGGCGACGCCCAGCCAGCCGTCGTCGGCGAGCGCCTGCCAGTACGCCTCCGGGAACGCCTTCTCGTCGACGTGCTCGCGCCAGTACTCCCGGTCGAACTCGCTCGCTATACCTCGCACCGACTCGCGGATGAGGCCGTGGAGGTCGTCGTTGTCACTCGCCATACACGACCGCCGACCGGCGCGGTAATGACGGTTGTGGTGACACGCCACACGGTCCACGACCACGTCCCCCACAGCTATTTGCTATCTCGGCGACGTGACCGTGCATGACCCGACTGCCTCCCTCCCGGTCGATTCGACGGACGACGCATCGGCGGTGTCGAGCACACCCACGGCGGTGGTCGTCGTGGAGATAACCGTCCGCGGCGACACCGACGAGGAGACGGCTCGCGTCCTCGCCACCGCCCTCGCCGAACACCTCGGTCGGCCGGTCGAACTCGTCGCCGACGACGGCCCGGTCGCCACGGCCGGGGACGACGCGTGGGACGAGAGCGACCGCGTCGTCACCGACCGCGAGGACCGACTGCGCGAGGACATCGAGCGCGTCGTCTCGGGCGGCCCCGAGCGCGGCCACGAGAAGCTCGACCAGCTCGGGAAGCTGTTCGTCCGCGAGCGCATCGACCGTATCTTCGACGAAGTGACCTACGAGGACGGCACGTTCGCCCGGTTCGAGTCCGGCGACGCCGACGAACTGGAGTTCCCCGCCGACGGCCTGCTCACTGGTGTCGGCCTCATCGACGGCAGAGAAGTGTTCTTCACCGCAAACGACTACACCGTCAAGGCCGGGTCGCTCGGGCAGATGGGCGTCGAGAAGGAGATACGCCTCGCCGAGCGCGCGGTGGAGGCTGGCGCGCCCATCCTGCGGCTCATCGACTCGACGGGCGCGCGCCTCGACGCCGACGAACGCGACGAGGGAGACACCCACATGGACCGCTACCGCGGCGGCCGGATGTTCTACAACCAGTGCATCCACTCGGGCCAGGTGCCACAGATCGGCGTGCTCTACGGTCCCGACATCGCCGGGAGCGCCTACACGCCCGTCTTCTGCGACTATCTGATAATGGTCGAGGAGATATCCGGGATGGCCATCGCCTCCCCACGAATCGTCGAGGCGATGACCGGCGAGTCGGTGACGATGGAGGGACTCGGGGGGCCGGACGTCCACGCCACGCAGTCGGGGAGCGCCGACCTCGTGGTCCCGGACGAGGAGGCCGCCGCCACCGCCGTCAGGGACCTGCTCGGCTACCTCCCGCAGACGTTCGACGCCGACCTCCCGACCCGGACGCCGAAACCGCCCGCCGCGAACCCGAAGAGCCTGGACGCGGTCATCCCCGAGGAGCCGAACAAGGCGTACGACGTCCACGAGGTCATCGACCGCCTCGTCGACCGCGAGTCGTGGTTCGAACTCAAACCTCGCTTCGCGCCGGAACTTGTCACGGGCTACGGCCGTATCGACGGTCGCCCGGTCGGTATCGTCGCCAACCAGCCCGAGCGCGTCTCGGGGGCCATCTTCCCGGACAGCGCCGAGAAGGGCGCGGAGTTCGTCTGGATCTGCGACGCGTTCGGCATCCCCCTCGTCTACCTCTGTGACACGCCGGGGTTCATGGTCGGCTCCGCGGTCGAACGCGACGGCATCCTCCAGCGCGGCCGGAAGTTCATCTACGCCACGTCGAACGCGCAGGTACCGAAGTTCTGCGTCGTCACCCGGAAGGCGTACGGCGCGGGCATCTACGCGATGTGCGGTCCGTCGTTCGGCCCGGACGCGACGCTCGCGCTCCCCTCCGCCGAGATATCGGTGATGGGGCCGGACGCGGCCGTCCACGCGCTGTTCGGCGGGCAACTGGAGGAGATGGAGGGCGAGGCGCGTGCGCAGTTCGTCGAGAGCGCCAAGGCGGAGTTCCAGAAGTACGTGGACATCCGTTCACAGGCCGCGACGATGCAGGTCGACGAACTCGTCCCGGCCGGCGACCTGCGCGACCAGCTAGCCGCTCGCCTCCGGGCGTTCCGGAACAAGCGCCGCACCGAGCGGGACCGCCACCACGGGACCGTGCTGTTCTGAGGGCGAATTACCTTCGAACCGGAGTGTCAACCCCCCGGAACTGTTATGGTTAGAACGCCGAACCGTGACCGTATGTCGCCGTACACTCCCCTCCAACTGTACGAACGCGGTCCGTCGTGGCTAGAGTACATCCCACCAGCAATCGTCGGCTTCCTCGCACTCTCGCTCGTCTACACCCTGCTCAGCTTCCGAGGCCCCGGCATCGCCGTGTGGTTCGGCCTGCTCTACCAGCTCTTCTGGGCCGGTGTCGTGCTGTACGTCGTCTACCTGCTGTACCGGTTCGTCGCGGCCGTCGAACGGTTCGTGGACGACGGCCGTCGCTGAGACGAGAGCAGGGGCGGGAGGAGAGCGTACGAGGATTCCGTCCGGCGCACGACCGGTCGGAGCCGCTCAGGCGAGCGCTTCCTCCTGCTCGCGCATCTCGGCGTGGATCTTCTTGATGAGGAGGTCGACCGCCGAGCGGTTCAGCCCCTCCGGGATGATGATGTCGGCGTGTTTCTTCGTCGGTTCGATGAACTGCTCGTGCATCGGCTTCACCGTCCCGAGGTACTGGTCCATCACGCCCTCCAGTTCGCGGCCCCGGTCGATGACGTCGCGCTGGATGCGCCGGAGGATGCGCACGTCGGCGTCCGTCTGGACGTAGACACAGAGGTCGAACAGGTCCCGGAGGTCGGACTCGTACAGCGAGAGGATTCCCTCGACGACGATGACCGCCGAGGGTTCGACGGTGAGCCGCTCGGGTTTGCGGTTGTGGGCGGTGAAGTCGTACTGGGGCATCTCGACGGACTCCCCGCGCAGCAGCGCCGCGACGTGGTCGGCGAGCAGGTCCCACTCGAACGCCGACGGGTGGTCGTAGTTGACGTCCTCGCGTTCGTCCATCGGCAGGTGCGAGAGGTCCCGGTAGTAGTTGTCGAGCGGGATGCGCGTGACCGCCTCCCCGACGGCGTCTTTCACCTCGCGCGCCACGGCGGTCTTCCCGGCACCCGTGCCCCCGGCGATGCCGATGACGAACGACGGCTGCGTCATTGCCCTCACCTACGACCCCGGACGCTTGAATCGCTCGGGTTCCGTCGCTGTCATCGCGACGGACCGTTCACCGCGGTGACGAACGACTCACACGCCGGTGGTCGAATCCGAGACCGTGCCAGGGGACGACCGCGACGCCGCCAGCGTCTCCGTCAGCCAGTCGTAGATGGTGTCGGTCGCCAGCGTGAGGTTCCCCACCTGGCAGTGTTCGGCCGCCCCTTCCTCGGTCCGGAAGACGCGCCGCACGGCCGTCTCACCGACCAACTCGACGAACTCGTCGGCCAGACCGACCGGGACGAAGTGGTCGTCCTCGCCCGCGAGCACGAGCGTGGGGCAGTCGATGCGCCTGGCGTCGGCGGTGAGCGAGTACTCCCGGAGCGTGCGCTGGAGTTCCGCTGCGGTGTCGATGCCGAACACCCACCGCGAGTTGGCCATCAGCCACCCTGCGTCGACGCTGGTGCGTTCGCCGAGCGCGGCGAGGCGGTTCACCAGCGCGTCCGGCGCGTACAGCATCGCCCGAGCGAGCCGCGGCGCGTCGTCCGCCGACGCCCGCCAGAGGTCGTGCATGTGGTCGAACGCGACGCAGGCGGCGACGCGGCCGTCGAACGCGGCCGCACGCGGGGCGTAGTAGCCGCCGAAGCTGACCCCGACGAGGGCGATGCGCTCGTCGTCGACCTCCTCGCGCCGTTCGAGTTCGTCCAGCACCGGCCCCACGACGTGCTCCCAGTCCGGGCGCGCCGTCAGCCCATCCTCGCGGAGCGGTGCGCCCTGTCCCGGCCCCTCGAACAGGACGACGGCGAACCCCCGCGCCAGCGCCTCGGGGACGCCACAGAGGAAGTACAACTCCTCGGCGAGCGAGTCGAACCCGCCGAGACAGACGACGGTGGGTCGCGGCGTCGTCGCCGAGCCGTCGCCGTCAGACGGGACGAACAGGTAGCCCGGCAGCGTCGTCCCCTCGTACGGGAACGTGACGCGCTCGACCGGAACGTCGAGCGCGTTCAGTCCGGCGCGGAACGTCTCGCGGCTTCGTTCGTAGGTCGGCGGGCGTCGCTCGTCGTCAGGGTCGAGGAAGAACTCGGCCGTGCGGTAGTAGGTGTGTGCGCGGTGGAACGCGTGGCCCGCGGTCCGCGACCGCCCGACGTCCAGCGCGTCGTCGGCAGCCCGTTCGACGAGCGTGGCGGTCCGGCTCCACTCCTCGTACCACGACTCGGCGTCCCCGTCGGGGATTCGGTCGACCGTCGCGAGCACCTCGCCGACCTCGGCCCCGTCGAAGGTGGTGTAGGCCATCGCCCGGAGCGTCTGGTAGTCGAACGCCGTCGACCGGAAGTGGACGCGCATGGGCACTCGTACCACACCAGCGGTAAAGAGCGAGACGGGTCTGGTACCGACTCAGTCGATGGAGAGGATCTCGCGCGCCTCGTCGGGCGTCGCGGGGGTCCGGCCGACCGTCCGCACGAGGTCCGCGGCCTGTTCGACGAGTTCGGCGTTCGTCGCCATCTCGCCGTCCGGGAGGTAGAAGTTGTCCTCCAGACCGACCCGGATGTTGCCGCCCATCGACAGCGCCGCCGCGCAGAGCGGCCACTGGTCGCGGGAGATGCCGATGACCTGCCACGTCGCGTCGTCGGGCAACTGGCGGACCTGGTGGGCGAGGTTCTCGACGGTGGCCGGGATGCCCCCGAGTACGCCCATGACGAGACTGAACTGGAGCGGTGGTTCGAGGTCACCGTGCTCGACCAGCGGGCGGGCGTTCCCGATGTGCCCCGTGTCGAAGCACTCCAGTTCTGGTTTGACGCCCGCGCCGTTCATCGCCGTGACGAACTCGCGTATCTCGGAGAACGAGTTCTCGAACACCATGTCGAAGACGAACTCCTCGCGGGACTCGGAGTACTTCGCGTAGTTCATCGACCCCATGTTGAGCGCGGCCATCTCGGGAGCCGTCTCCTCGACGTACGCGACCCGTTTCTCCACGGGGACGCCCACCGCACCGGTCGAGAAGTTGACGACGATGTCGGTTCGCTCGCGGACCGCCTCCCGTATCTCCTCGTAGGTCTCCGTCTCGAACGTCGGACTCCCGTCGGGCGTCCGTGCGTGGATGTGCGCGACGCTCGCGCCCGCCTCGCGGGCGGCGGCGGCGTCCTCGGCTATCTCCTCGGGCGTGTACGGGATGTGCTCGCACTGGTCGCGGGTCGTGAGCGCCCCCGTCAGCGCCGCCGAAATCACCACCTTCTCGGGGTCGTTGCCCTTCACCGACTCCTGGTCGTCCATGTCGGTCATCGCTATCGCCCCCGCCACTCCGGTTCGCGGTCGGTCAGGAACGCGTCGATGCCCTCCTCGGTGTCCTCGGACATCGCCAGCAGCGCGATGACCTCCTTCAGGTAGTCGAGCGCCTCGCCGTAGCCCATGTCTCGCTGGGCGTAGTACGCCTCCTTGCCCATCGAGAGCATGACGGGGCTGTTCTGGGCGACCGACGCGACGGTGTCGTCGAGCGTCTCGTCGAACGCCCCCTCGTCGGCGACGGTGGTCACGAGGCCGACGTCCTTCGCCTCCTCGGCGTCGATGCGCTCACCGGTGAACATGAGCCGGAGGGCCTGCTTCTCGCCGACGGCGCGGGTGATGGGGGCCATCGCCTGCGCGGGGAAGAGGCCGACGCTCACCTCCGGCGTCCCGAACTCGGCGTCCGCGTCGGCGACGACGAACTCGCAGGCCGCCGCGAGACCACAGCCGCCGGCGAGGCAGTAGCCCTCGACGGCGGCGACGGTGACGACCGAGGCCGTCTTCATCCGCTTCAGCACCCGTGCGAGACCGGAGAAGTTCTCGCGGTACTCCTGTGCGTCCCCCCCGATGGGCATCGACGAGAGGTCGCCGCCCGAGCAGAACGTCCCGCCCGCACCGCGAATCACGAACACGCGAGCGTCGGCGTCGTCCGCCGCGTCGAGGGCGTCCAGCAGGCCAGCGACGACCGACTCGTTCAGCGCGTTCCGCTGGTCGGGACGGTCGATGGTCGCCCGGACGACGAGTGCGTCGTCGCCCGTCTCGATACGGAGGTCGTCGGTCGAGAGTGCGTCGGTGTCCACGGTGGCCCGTGGTGCGTGAGCACGTCACAATAGCGTTTCCCCGCGGCGAGGTGGTGGGACCGAGGTTCGGTGGTGAGGCCCACCGCCCTGCAAGCCCTGCGCGCTCCGGAACCCTCAAGCGAGGCCCGCGCCACGCCGTCGCATGGACGTTCGACTCTCGCCGTCGCTGCTCTCCGGGACCGCGCGGGCACCGCCCTCGAAGAGCTACACGCACCGGGCGATTCTGGCCGCCGGCTACGCCGACGAGGCGACGGTCCGCCGACCGCTCGTGAGCGCCGACACGCGAGCGACGATGCGGGCCGTCGAGGCGTACGGCGGCACCGTCGAGGAGGAGGGCGACGACCGCGCCGTGACGGGGTTCGACGGCCGTCCCGAGGTTCCGGACGACGTGGTCGACTGCGCGAACAGCGGGACGACGATGCGCCTGACCACCGGGACCGCCGCCCTCGGCGACGGCCTCACCGTGCTCACGGGCGACGACTCGCTGCGCTCGCGCCCGCAGGGACCGCTCCTCGACGCCATCGCCGACCTCGGCGGACGCGCGGAGTCGACCCGCGCGAACGGGCAGGCACCGCTCGTCGTCGGCGGGGCCATCGACGGCGGCGAGGTGTCGATTCCCGGCGACGTCTCCTCGCAGTACATCACCGCGCTGCTGATGGCGGGCGCGGTGACCGACGAGGGGCTCCGCATCGACCTGGAGACGGAGCTGAAGAGCGCGCCGTACGTCGACATCACGCGGGAACTGCTCGCCGACTTCGGCGTCGAGACGGAGCGGACCGACGCCGGGTTCGCGGTCCCCGGCGGGCAGTCGTACGCTCGCGACGACCCGTACACCGTTCCCGGCGACTTCTCCTCCATCTCGTACCTGCTCGCGATGGGGGCGCTCGCAGCACCGGACGGTCTCCGCATCGAGGGCGCGGTGCCGAGCGCACAGGGCGACACCGCCATCGTCGACGTGCTCGACCGGATGGGCGCGGACGTGGAGTGGGACCGCGACGCGGGCGTCCTCACCGTCTGGCGCTCGGCGCTCACCGGCGTCGAGGTGAGCGTCGCTGACACCCCCGACCTCCTCCCAACTATCGCCACGCTCGGGGCCGTCGCCGACGGCGACACCCGCATCACGGACGCCGAGCACGTCCGGTTCAAGGAGACCGACCGCGTGAGCGCGATGGCGACGGAGCTGGAGAAGATGGGCGTCGAGGTCACCGAGGAGCGCGACGCGCTGACCGTCCACGGCGGCGACTCGGCGCTCGCCGGCGCGACGGTCGACGGCTACCACGACCACCGCATCGTCATGTCGCTGGCCGTCGCCGGACTCGTCGCCGAGGGAGAGACCACCGTGCAGGAAGCCGAACACGTCGACGTCTCGTTCCCCGCGTTCTTCGACGTCCTCGACGAACTGGGTGCGGACCTGACGCGACTCGACTGAGACTCCACGAGAAGGCGACGACTGCCCAGTGGTCAACGCTTACCACGGACGATTCCGTTCGTCCACCATGGACAACGTCGAACCGTTCAGCTACGAGAACGTGGCTGGTCGTATCACCTTCGGACGCGGCAGCGTCGCCGACCTCGGCGACCTGCTCGAGGAGGCGGGCGGAGAGCGTGCGCTCGTCGTCTGCGGGTCGAACGTCGGCGCGAACCGCGACACGATGGACCCGGTCGGGGCGGGCCTCGGCGACCGACTGGCGGGCGTGTTCGACGGCACGACCCCCGACAAGGACGCGCGGGCGGTCACGGAGGGCGTCGCGGCGATGGCCGAACACGACGCCGACTCGCTGGTCGCGGTGGGCGGCGGCTCCACCATCGACGTCGCCCGCGCCTTGCGGGCCGTCTCGGTGTCGGGGCACGACTACGACGGCCTCCGGGAGTACGTCGTCGAGCACGGGACGATACCGAGCCCGGACGCCGACCTCCCGCCGCTGCTCGCCGTGCCGACGACGCTCGCCGGGGCGGACCTCTCGACGGTGGGCTCGATCTCCTTCTACGACGGCGACGAGGCGCTGGGAGCGGGGTACGCCGACCCCGACCTGATGCCGGACGCGCTGGCGTACGACCCGGACGTCTTCGAGACGACGCCGACGGGTGCGCTCGTCGGCTCCGCGATGAACGGGTTCGACAAGGGACTCGAAGCGCTGTACGCGCGCCAGGCGTCGCCCCTGACCGACGCGCCGGCGGTGCGCGGACTGCGACTGCTCGTCGACGCGCTCCCCGCCATCGGTGACCCCGCGGACGACGCAGTGATGGAACAGGTCGTCGCGGGCATCCTCCTCGTCCAGTACCCGCGTGCGACGACGAACCCCCGACTGCTCTCGGTCGTCCACGCGTTCGGGCACGGGCTCCGTGACGAGGGCGTCCAGCAGGGCCTCGCGCACGCCGTGATGGCACCGCCCGCGCTCGAACTCCTGTTCGACGCGGTCGACGGCCGACGGGACCTCCTGGCGGAGGCACTCGGCGTCGACGACGCGGGGGACCCGGCCAGTGCCGTCGTCGACGCCGTCGCCGAGGTTCGCGACGGACTCGGACTGCCAGACCGACTGCGCGAACTGGACGCGGTCGAACGGGACGCGCTCCCGCGGGTGGCCGCTCGGACCGCCGAGGACGACTTCATGGCGAACGCCCCGTCCGGGTTCGACCCGGACGAGGAGACCATCCTCGAGACGCTCGAACGGGCGTGGTAGGGTCGAGTGGAGTGTCCGGCTACCGGTCGGAGCGCTCGACGCTCGTGACCCGTCCCTCGGCGTCGACGTAGCCGGTCAGGGTGTCGCCCCCGAAGGCGAGACGAACCGTCGCCTGTTCCTCCGTAGCCTCCACCTCGACGTCGCGTTTCGAGGCGATGCGCCACGACGGCGTCGTCGTCGGGTCGATGCCGTGGTCGTAGAGAAAGCCCTGCGTCGCGGCGTGGTAGAGGACGGGCATCGACGGCGAGGCGATGGCTCGGTCGCCACAGCGGTCACAGCGCCACTCGACGCGCGGTGGCTCCTCGTCGGAGCGGAGCTGCCCGGAGAGCCGCCCGGCGCAGTTCGCACAGAACCCCGCCGTGATGCGCTGGAACAGCGTCCAGAGCCAGCGGTCGAACACCTCCGGGAGTTCCGCGCGGGTGTACTGGTCGATGGTGCCCGGCGGGAACGAGTAGAAGTTCTGGAACTCGTCGCAGTGCTCGCACGTGACGTGCGCCTGGTCGTCCTCGAAGGTGACGAGGAGTGGTCGCTCCTCGCAGGTCGGACAGGGGTCGTCCACCTCGATGGGGTCGATGGTCGCGTCGGCGGTGTACGTCCCTGCGACGAGCGCGCCGACGACCTGGAGCGCCGCGAGCGTCGGTTCGTACCCCTCCCCCTCCTCGCTCTCCCGGACGAACGGCCCGACGAGTTTCCCGAGGTGGTAGTTGAACTGTCCCGAGTCGCGCATCCCGACGGCTTCGCGGAGTTCCGAGAACGTCAGCGGGCCGTCCGCGTCGGCGAACGCGCGGAGGATGTCGATGCGCGTCTCGTTGCCGAGGACGGCGAACACCTCGTCGGGCGGTCGGTGTTCGACGGTGATACCGGAGGCGTCGTCCATATCCGTCTCCATCGCGCCACTCCCGAAAGAGGTTCGGGTGAGATGGGCGACGGAGCGACGCGTCGAATCGGGAGGAGAGCAGTGACAACACCGCGACGGGTCCGACGCACTGCCCGACAGTGTTTGTTCGATAGAAGAATTTAATTTGCCACGACCGAACTCCGATTCATCACACGGAACGTATGGTCGAGATGAACTCGTGTCGAAACGACGGAACACAGACGGAGGGGTGGACCTACGAGGTCGGCCCCGACGAACCGTACAGCGTCGCGGTCGTCTCTGCCGTCGCGGACGCGGCCGGGGTGGACCCACTGGAGTTGCCGGAACTGCTCTGTGACGCCGTCGCCGTCGACGCGATGGAGTCGATGTTCTCCGACCGGCGACCCGCGACCGTCGGGACGGTCCAGCTCTCGTTCTCCTTCTGCGGATACTCGGTGCTCGTCAGCGCGGGGACGGTCGAACTGTTCGAGCGAGAGTCCCGCGGCGAGTGAGCGGCCGTCGGCAGGCGACCCCACTCCCCAACCGGTTCGACGACCGGGCGTGTGACGGGGCGGTCGTTCCGCGTTCGGTGGCGTCCTCCCCGACTCGCTTCAGGCCAGTTCCGCGAGTGCGAGCAGGACGGTCGGTGCGACCAGCAGGACGAGTCCACCGAGCAGTACTACCGCGGGGACGACCAGCAGCCCCATGTCCGTGAACAGCCACAGGCCGAGTCCGGCGAGGACGGCTAGCAGACCGACGAGACGGAGCAGCCACGTCACGACGCCCTCGAACCCCGAGTCGGCCACCACGTCGACGGCTTCGAGTACCTCGTCCATACCGGAGTCGTGTGCCTCCGGCCACTTATGCGTGGGCAGCGGTCCCGGACCGAGACGCCGGGAGAATCGGGACAGCCGGTCGGCGCGACTGCGGGGTCGACCGCACTGTGCCATCCGCACGCTTGAAATGGGTCCGCACCCCACGACGGACATGAACGGCAACGAGTTCGGGCGGTTGTTCCGGGTCACTACCTACGGCGAGAGTCACGGGGAGGCGATGGGGGTCACCGTCTCGGGCGTCCCGGCGGGCCTCGAACTCTCCGAGGAGGACGTGCAGCGGGAACTCGACCGACGGAAACCCGGCCAGTCGATGATCACCACGAGCCGCGGCGAACCCGACGCCGTCGAGATTCAGTCGGGGATTCAGGACGGCTACACGACGGGGACGCCCGTCGGGATGGTCGTCCAGAACAAGGACGCTCGGTCGGGCAAGTACGAACCGTTCGTCACCGCGCCCCGACCGTCCCACGGCGACTTCACCTACTCCGCGAAGTTCGGGACGCGCAACTGGGGCGGTGGCGGTCGCTCCAGCGCCCGCGAGACGGTCAACTGGGTCGCGGCGGGGGCCATCGCGAAGAAGGTGAACGAGCGGTTCGGCGTCGAGGTGAAGGCCCACGTCAACCAGATAGACGACATCGTCGCGCCCGACGTGACGTTCGAGGAGATGGTCGAACACACCGAGGAGAACCCGGTCCGCTGTGCTCACCCCGAGACGGCCGAGGCGATGCGCGAACGCATCGACGAGTACCAGCAGGCGGGCGACTCCATCGGCGGGTCCATCTACTTCGAGACGCGGGGCGTCCCCCGAGGGCTGGGCGCGCCGCGGTTCGACTCGTTCCCCGCCCGTCTCGGGCAGGCGATGATGTCGGTTCCGGCGACGACGGCGTTCGAGTTCGGCCTCGGCCGCGAGGCCCGCGAGGTGGCCGGTATCGACCGGAACGAGGACTGGGAGTTTAGCGAGGCGCGAAGCGCCTCGGACGACGCGAGCGGGGAGGATACCGACCCGCGAGCGCGAGGCGACCCGACCCCCGTCGGCAACGACCACGGCGGCATCCAGGGCGGCATCACCACCGGCGAACCCATCTACGGCGAGGTGACGTGGCACGCCCCGACCTCCATCCCGAAGGAGCAGACCACCGTGGACTGGGAGAGCGGCGAGGAGAAGCGCATCCAGGTCGTCGGCCGTCACGACCCCGTTCTCCCACCACGTGCGGTGCCCGTCGTCGAGGCGATGCTCCACCTGACCATCCTCGACTTCATGCTCCTCGGCGGGCGCGTCAACCCCGACCGCCTCGACGACCGACCCGGCGAGTACGACACCGACTACCACCCGAGCAGCCCGCAGACCGACCCCGACGACGCGGAGACCCACGCACAGCCGACCGACGAGTGACGGGTCGGCGGTAGCACTCGCCACCCCTGATTCGTCATCTGGAAGCGGTTAGTCGCCTGATAGCTACCGCGTGGGTTCACACGTTAACCCGCCATCTTACAATCGACGCGGCTGACCACCTCCCATGCCACGGAATACACTGATGGCAACGGTCGGGGTGTTGTCGGTCGCGGCGCTGGTGACCGCGGTCCTGGGGACCTATCGCGTGTTCTCGTACGTCGCCGCGCTGCTCATCGTCACGACCGTCGTCGCGTCGTCGGCCGAACGGGGGGTCCGCGAACTCGACGTCTCGCCCTACGCCGGACTGGGGGCGGGGTTGCTCGTGACGTTCGTCGCCGGACTGTCCGCCATCTGGCTGCTGTGGACGCCCGGGAGCGGCGAGTTCACCTACACGCTCGGGATGCCACAGGCGACCCTGTCGTACCTCGTCTTCATCTGGATACTCCCCCTGCTCGGCGCGGTGTACTACGCGCTGCTGTTCCCCGCCATCGGCGGCGACGACGTGGTCGACGACATCATGGCCGAAGCACGCGCCGCGCAGGCCGACGGGCGCTACCCGCTGACGCCGAGCGAGGACCCGACGCGGGGTGACGACTGATGACGGCAGGACCGGCACACCTCCTCCCGCTGCAGGAGATACCCATCGCCGACGACCCGTTCGTGTTGCTGTTCGGGTCCATCTACCTCCTGCTGGTGCTCGGTATCGGCGTCTGGGGGTACATGCAGACCTCGTCGACGAAGGACTTCCTCATCACGGGCAAGTCCATCGGGACGTGGGTGCTGGCGCTGACGGCGTTCTCGGTCATCCAGTCCGGGTTCGGCTTCGTCGGCGGTCCCGAACTCATCTACGCGTACGGGACGACGTCGTTCTGGATATTCCTCACCGCGCCGCTGGGCTTCCTCGTCACGTGGGTCCTGCTGGCCAAGCGGATGCGCCTGCTCGCTGACATCCGCGACGTGCTGACGCTCGCCGACGGGATGTACGTGCGCTTCGAGAGCGACCTGGTGCGCCTGCTGACGGGCATCGCCGTCGTCATCGGCGTCATCGCGTACCTCGCGACGAACCTCGCGGCGCTCCAGTACGTGATGCGCGCCATCTTCGGCATCCCGGTCATCTGGGGGCTGTTCGGCGGCGCGCTCATCCTCCTGCTGTACAGCATGCTCGGCGGGATGATAGCGGGCGTCTGGACCGACTTCGTCCAGGCCATCACGATGATCACGGGTGCGGTCATAGTGTTCTTCTTCGCGGTCTCGTTCGGCGGTGGCGTCGAGAGCATCTTCCGGAACCTCGAATCCGCGGACCCGGCGTTCGTCACGCCGTTCGGGGCGCTCGGTGCCGAGACGGCCGTCGCCGTCCCCATCTTCACGGGGCTGGGCTGGTGGATCATGTTCTCGCTCGGCGCGGCGGGGCAGCCACACCTCATCACGAAGTTCTACATGAGCCGGAATCTGCGCATCCTGCGATGGGGCGCGCCCATCGCGGCGCTCTCGTACGCCGTCTCCAGTCTCCTCGCACTCTCGACGGGGCTGTCGATGCGGTCGATGGTCGCCGCGGGCGAAGTCGCCGAGGTCGACCCCTCGGTCGTCGGGCCGGTGTTCGTCCTCGAACACACGCCCGGTGTCGTCGCGGGCCTCATCCTCGCGGCGCTGCTGGCGGCCATCATGTCGACCAGTGACTCGTTCCTCAACATCGGCGCGGCCGCCATCTCGCGGGACATCCCGAAGGCGCTGGAGTCGATGCTGAAACGACGAGGGCTCCGTCTTCCCCTCTACGACGTCGAGAGCGACCGCCAAGAACTCCGACTCACGCAGGTCGCGCTCGCCTTCCTCACCGTCATGTCGACGTTCGTCGTGTTCTTCTCCAGCGAACTCGTCGGCATCCTCGGCACCATCGGCTGGGGGTTCTTCGCCGCGGCCATCTTCCCCGTCGCGGCGCTCGGGATGAACTGGAAGGGAGCCACGGCGGCCGGCGCTATCGCCGCCGCGCTGGGCGGGATGGGGTTCAACCTCGTGTTCAGCGCGATTCCGCGCATCCTCACGCAGGCCGGGTACGAGGCGACGGGGAGCGACATCAGCGGGTTCTACAGCAGTACGATGAACGGCGTCCCGGTCGGCGCGACGGCGCTCCTGCTGGCCATCGCGCTGTTCGTGTTCGTCTCGCTGGCCACCCAGTCGAACAGCCGCGTCCCGGCGGACATCGCCGCGCTCATCGAACGATGACGGCCGACAGCGAGACAGCGACGCCGACCGTCGGGGAATCGAGCGACCGCGACCGTCCGTCGACGGTAGACGACGAACGCGTCCTCGGTCGATTCACCGAGTGGTTCCGCAAGCGCCCCACCTCGCTGGAGTTCTGGGAGGTGGTGGTGACCGACGAGCGACTCGTGTGGTGCTTCGCGGGCGAGTCGTTCAGTTCGATGCTCCTGCGCGCCGACATGGGCGAACGTACCCGGGGGCAACTCGACGACTGGTCACCCGACGAGGCGCTGGCGGCCGAAGAGCGCAACTACGCGGTCCCGCTCGGTTCGGTCGAGCGAATCGCGCTCACGGAGGGCACCCGCACTCGTCGCGCGCGCCTCACCCTCGCGTGGACCGACGACGACGAGCACCACGAGTGGACGCTGTCGAACACGGCGAACGGAGACCAGCAACGCGCGTTCGTCGCCTCGCTCGCCGACGAGGAGGCGTTCGCGTCCGTCGACGTCTCGACCGCCGTCCCGCGGTTCGCGTTCCTCTGAGCGGGGGGCGGTCCGTCGGGGGCGGAACCTATTCTTGCCCGCAGGGAGTGGCCGTACGGTATGGCCTGGCACGTCACCCTCGACGGGAGCTACGAGGAGTGTCGCGACTCCTTCGAGTGGTCGTTCCCCGACGGCTACAACCTCGCACACGACCTGGTCCGGAAGCACGAGGACACCGACCGCCCGGCGCTGTTCCAGGCGTACCCGGACGGCCGCCGCGAGACGTACACGTTCGACGACCTCGACCGCCTGTCGAACCGCCTCGCGAACGGACTGCGCGAGCGAGGCATCGGCCGGGGGGACCGCGTCGCCGTCGTCTGTCCACAGCGCCCCGAGAACCTCCTGACCCACCTCGCGTGCTGGAAACTCGGAGCCGTCTCGATTCCGCTGTCCGTCCTGTTCGGCCCCGATTCGCTGCGCTACCGACTGGGAGACAGCGGCGCGTCCGCGGTGGTGGCCGACCCGCAGGTGAGCGACGCCGTCGCGACGGTCGCCGACGACCTCGACGACCTGACGCACGTCGTCGAGGCGACCGACGGCGACCTCGAGGACGCTGGAACACCGACCGACGGGACCACCGCGTTCGCGGACCTCCTCGCCGCGGACGACGCGTTCGCCATCGCCGAGACGGACCACGAGACGCCCGCCGTCGTCCTCTACACCAGCGGCTCGACCGGACCGCCGAAGGGGGTCCTCCACGGCCACGGTCTCTGGGCGGGCCACTGCCCGGCGTTCACGATGTACTTCGAGCGCGACCTGGACGGGGTCTACTGGACGCCCGCCGACTGGGCGTGGATCGGGGCGCTGGGGGACCTTCTCTTCCCGGCGCTGCACTACGGCCAACCGGTCGTCGGCTATCCGATGGGGACGTTCGACCCGGAGACGGCGTTCGAGGTGCTGGCGGAGTTCGACGTGACGGGGTCGTTCCTCCCCCCGACCGCCATCCGGATGATGATGCGCGTCGACGCGCCCGCCGACCGCTACGACCTCTCGCTGCGCGCCATCTGTTCGGGCGGTGAGCCGCTCACCGCCGAGATTCTGGCGTGGGCCGACGAGGAACTGTCGGGAACGGTCGTCAACGAACTGTACGGCCAGACCGAGGCGAACCTGCTGGTGACCAACTGCCGGGAGTGGTTCCCCGCCGAGGCCGGGAGCATGGGGAAGCCCGTCCCCGGCCACGACGTGGCGGTCCTCGACCCCGAGACGGGTGAGGAGCAGGCTCGCGGCGAGGTCGGCGAGTTCGCCGTCCGCCGTGCGGGCGACCCGGTCGTGTTCCAGGAGTACTGGAACGCGCCCGAGAAGACCGCCGCGGCGACCGTGACCGACCCCGACGGCGAGGAGTGGCACCGCACCGGCGACCTCGGACGGCGCGACGAGGACGGCTACTGCTGGTTCAAGTCCCGCGACGACGACGTCATCATCACCAGCGGCTACCGCGTCGGCCCCGGCGAGGTGGAGAACGCCATCCTCGACCACTCCGACGTGGCCCAGGTGGGCGTCGTCGGCGTCCCCGACGAGACTCGCGGCGAGCGCATCAAGGCGTTCGTCCAGCCGGTCGAGGACGTCACGGGCGACGACCACCTCCGCGAGGCGATTCAGGACCGCGTGCGCGACGGCCTGGCGAAGTACGAGTACCCCCGCGAGGTCGAGTTCGTCGACGAACTCCCGCAGACGACGACCGGGAAGATACAGCGGCGGAAGCTCCGAGACGACGACGAGGAGGAGTGAGAAGGCGATTCGAGAGTACAGTTCTGGAGGGGTCTGCGTCCCCGACCCCGGCTCACCAGTACGGGTTGTCTGTCCAGCGGTCGGTCCGTCTGCCGACGACGACCCCGCTACCGACGACGACGATGACGACGCCGAGGACGACCCCGGCGGAGGAGACGTAGTCACCCGTGAACAGCACCGAGAGCGACCAGAGCGCACCCACCACGAGCGCGACGATGCAGAGGACGGCGAGCGGACCGAGGAGTCTGAACCGGGCCATACCCTCTCCTTCCACACCGAGGGCATAAAGCCCGCGGGGGCCGCACGTCGCTGTATGACCACGGTCGCTGTCCTCTGTGACCCGCCGCGCGAAGGCGTCCTCTCGACGCTGGCCGACACCTCGCCGCTCACTCCGGCCGAGTGTACGGACCTCTACACCGCGATGCTGGGCGACGTCTGTCGCTCGGTCGAGACCAGCGGCGGCGAACTGCTCGTCAACTATCGCGGCGACGACGAGGCGCAGGCCGAACTCCGCGGCGTCGTCCGCGACGCGCTCTCGGACCCCGACGAGGCGCGGTTCGAGGTGCAGGTCGGCGAGACGTTCGCGGGCCGGGCGGGCAACACCGCGACGCACCTCCTCGACGGCGAGGAGGTCATCTCCGCCGCCGTCGTGGAACCGACCGCCGCCTTCCTCGGACGCTCGCACATCGACAACGCGGCGATGAAGCTCCGCTCCAGCGAGGTCGTCGTCGGCCCGGCGACCCGCGGTCGGGTGTACTACGCGGGCTTCACCGACCCCATCGACTTCGACGGGGCCTACACGCCGCCCGCCGTCGAGACGGTGACCGACCGGGGGCTGGACGCGGACCACGACGTGGACTTCCTGCCCGTCCTGCCCGTCGTCGAGGAGGGCCGTGACCTCGCGGAGGCGCTCTCGCTCATCCGGGCACGCCAGCGTGCCGGGCGTATCGTCCCCGAACGGACGACCGACGTGCTGGACGACCTGGGCCTGACGGTCCTAGCCGACGGGAGCGACCTCTCGGTCGCTCGCTGACCGACAGGCCAAAGAGGGCGGGTCGGGTACGGCGGTACGAGGTGAGGTGGCGGAGCCTGGCCCATCGCGCCGGTCTTGAAAACCGGTGGCATTTGCCTCCTGGGTTCAAATCCCAGCCTCACCGCATTCTGCTGCGAACAGCGTGGGACGAGCGAAGCGAGTCCCACGCACTGAACGGAGAGCGGAGCGAACCGTGAACGACAGTGAGCAGCGAATGCTGAACAGGTGGGATTTGAATCAGGGAGCGGAGGGAGCGTCAGCGAGTGGAGCGACCGTGGTTCGAATCCCAGCCGCACCGCGTTCTGCTCCGGACAGCGTGGGACGGGCTGTTACAGTCGAGACTCGGTATCGGTGTCCTCACACGACCGTCGGGACTTCCTCGAATTGAGTACGATACTACTCCCGGCGGCCCCGGCCAGGAGCGGAACGAGGTACCTGGCGTCGTCGGTTCCCTGGAGTACCAGCGCGGAGGCGAGGAGTACCGCTGCCCAGACGAGCGCGTGTGCGAGGACGGTGTGGTCCTCTCGGCCCCCGAATCTCGACGTGAGTCGGTGTTTCACGCCGTCGGATGGTTCAGAGAGGAGAAGTAGCTGCCGTGTCAGTCTTCGACGCCGTCAGTTGCCGCGTGAGGAGCGCGCCTTCCGGACGTCCGCGCCGTCACGGAGTTTGTCCTCGCAGTTCGGGCAGACCCGAACCGTCTCCATCGTCGGCGGCGCGAACACTCGGACGTACGCTTCGGTCACGAACGACCCACAGTTTTCGCATTCGGACATAGACGAGAGGAGGCACCGTGGACGGATGTGAGTTGAGCCTGCGATGTGGGTGCCGTCGACCGGCCCCCATCCGACGCTCCGGCGTCCTGCGGGCCGAATCGCTCGGTGACGGGGCGTTTCGCCACGACGATGGCTTGCGAACCCAGAGTACCAGTTCGCCAGCGAGAGCGCGTGTGAGTCGTGTTAGCTCCCGACATCGACAGTCCCGTTCGCGTTCACGGTGACCGTGCAGTCGGCGTAGGAGAAGACGACCTGAACGTGGGACGACGTCTCCGAGGTGGCGTCGTAGAGCGCGTCGAGCGCCTCGGGGTCGAGCACGTCGTAGAGCGGTGGCTTGAGCGAGAGCGGGTCGACTCCCTTCTCCGCGGCGACCGCCTCGACGACCACGGCGTAGACGGGCGTGGACTCTCCGTACGAGACCTCGTGAGAACTCATTACCACTGGGTACCGACGCCGACCGTTTAAGCGAATCGGAACGGCCGTAATCGGTGCTCTAACCACCCTTTACGGCAGTTTTTCACTTTGCCAGAACACTCGTCGGTCGGTGGCTTCACCGTGTCGGCGAACGACGCCCGGATTGACAGTTCGACGTCGACGGTCGCTCAGTCGTCGGCGGCCGACGGCGTCACGGACGGCCGCGTCACGTCACGGTCGGTCGCCTCGCCGTCGATGTCGTAGGGGTACTCGCCGGTGATGCAGCCGAGACAGAGGTCGTCGCGGCCCTCGGTGAGCGCCTCGGCGATGGCGTCGACCGAGAGGTACGCCAGCGAGTCCGCGCCGATGTCCTCCTGGATGTCCTCGACGTCCTGCCCCGCTGCGATGAGTTCCTCGCGGGTCGCCATGTCGATGCCCATGTAGCAGGGTGCGGCGATGGGCGGCGCACCGATACGCATGTGGACCTCCTCCGCGCCCGCGTCGCGCAGCAGGTCGACGAGCTGGTTCGAGGTGGTGCCGCGGACGATGGAGTCGTCGATGAGCGTCACGGTCCGACCCTCGACGGTCGAGCGGATGGGGTTGAGCTTCAGGCGGACCGCCCGCTCGCGGGCGTCCTGCGTCGGCATGATGAACGTCCGGCCGACGTAACGGTTCTTCATCAACCCCTCCGCGAACTCGACGTCGGCTCCGTTCTCTTGCGATGCCTCGGCGTAACCCGTGGCGAACGCGCGCCCGGAGTCGGGGACGGGCATCACGACGTCGGTGTCGACGCCCGACTCCTCCCAGAGCGCGCGGCCGAGGTCCCGGCGCGTCTCGTAGACGAGCGACCCGTCGATGACGGAGTCGGGCCGGGCGAAGTAGACGTGTTCGAAGAAGCAGTGGGCGGTTCGGTCGCGGTCGACGAGTTGGTAGGTCTCGTACCCCGAGCCGTCCGGTTCGAGGACGACGAGTTCGCCGGGCTTCACGTCGCGTATCAGTTCCCCGTCGAGCGTGTCGATGGCCGCCGACTCGGAGGCGAGCACGTAGCCGTCCGGGAGTTCGCCGATGCAGAGCGGGCGGTTGCCCTCCGGGTCGCGCACGCCGACGACGGTGTCGTCGTGCATGATGGTGAGCGCGTACGACCCGTGGATGCGGTCCATCGTGCGCCGGACCGCGCGGACGAGGTCACCGTCGAGCAGGTTCCGGGCCAGGTCGTGGGCGATGACCTCGGTGTCGCCGTCGCTGGTGAACGCGTGGCCGCGTTCGGCGATGGCCTCGCGGACCTCGGTAGCGTTGACGAGGTTGCCGTTGTGCGAGAGGCCGAGCGACCCGCTCTTGAACGAGACGGAGAACGGCTGTGCGCAGGAGGTGTCGACGCTCCCCGCCGTCGGGTAGCGGACGTGGCCGATGCCGACGGTGCCGTGGAGGCCGTCGAGGTCGGCCTCCTCGAACGCGTCGCCGACCAGTCCCATCCCGACGTGGTCGTACTGCTGGAACCCGTCGTGGGTGACGATACCAGCCGACTCCTGCCCGCGGTGCTGGAGAGCGTACAGGGCGTAGTAGAGCGGTCTGGACGCCGCCCGGTCGTCGAGAGCGATGCCGACGACGCCGCACTTCTCGCGCGGCCCGGAGTGCATCATCGGTTCGACAGTGGCCGCCCGCCGAGTAAAAACCTCGTGGTTGTGCCCAGCACTACAGTCTGCTCGGCGAGTGTATGCACGAACGTGGGTTCCGAGCGGAATCGGCGGCGGGCTGCCGCCCGCCTCGACCAGAGCCGTCACTGTCGCTACCCGGCGCGTGGAGAGCAGAGAGAAATCGAGGTCTGCCGTTACTCGTTCTTCTTCGACTGCCACTCGTAGCCCCGGCGCTTGGCGGTCTTGCCGAAGCCACAGGACGCACAGACCTTCTTCTTCTTGTGGTAGGACTTCTCGCCGCACCGGCGGCATTTGACGTGTGTTTTCGTGTTCTTCTTCCCCTGTGAAGGTGTTCCTGCGCCAGTCATGGAGTTATCGAGACGACGTTATCGCCGCGGATAATCGTTACGTTGTCCTCGTCCTCGACGACGAGGTTCATGTGCTGGTCGTAGCCGGTCAACGACCCCGAGTACACCTCCCCACCTTTCAGATTCACCGTCACTTCCTCACCGAGCGATTCTTCGAGTACGTCGAGCGGACGACCGGGCATGTTCGCTACCGGACGGGGAATTACCTTAATACCACCGGGTACCGCCCCGCAAACGACGATTGCGACCGGTTCGCACGGTGTCGACGACGACCGGGGTCGGTCTGCCGACGGACCACGGTCTGACGGCGGGCCGGTCGTACCGGTGACCCGTACGGGCCGTTAGAACCCGGGACCGAGGTCGTACCCCTCGACCCGAGTACCCACGGCTCCCAGCAGGTCCGCCAGTTCGTCGAGGTCCCTCGTGTCGACCACCTCGACGGGCGTGTGCATGTAGCGGTTCGGAACCCCCAGGTTGAGCGAGGGCGTCGGGCCGCCGACCGTGAACATCGCGTCGGCGTCGGTCCCCGTCGAACTCCCCGCCGCCTGCAACTGCACGTCGATACCCTCGCCCGCGGCCGTCTCCCGGACGCCGTCGACGAGGCCGGGGTGGTTCGTCGACCCACGGGCGACGACGGGGCCGTCGCCGAGGGAGACGGGCGAGGTCCGGTCGGTCGGTGCGCCAGGGGCGTCCGTCGCGTGGGTCACGTCGACGGCGACGAACGCGTCGACGTCGAGGTCGACGCCGACCATCCGCGCGCCCTCGTAGCCGACCTCCTCCTGGATGGTGGCGACGGCGTGGACCGTCGCGTCGGTGCCACGCTCGCTCGCCCGGCGGAGGCCCTCGGCGGCCGCCCAGACCCCCACGCGGTTGTCGACGCCGCGACCGGCCAGTCGGGTGCCGAGGAGGTCCTGCACGCCACTGGAGAACGTGACGGGGTCACCGACCTCGACCCGTTCGACGGCCTCCTCGCGACTCGTCGCCCCGATGTCGACGTACTGGTTCTCGACGTCCGGAGGGCCGTCACCGTCGTCCTCGCGGACGTGGATGGCCGTCTGGCCGACGACCCCGTGGACCGGGTCGTCCGCGTGGACGGTGACGTGCTGCCCGCGGGTGACGGTCCGGTCGGACCCGCCGATGCGCGACAGCGAGAGGAAGCCGTCGTCGTCGACGTCGCGCACGATGAACCCGATCTCGTCGGCGTGGCCGCCGAAGGCGACGCTCGCGTCACCCGGCCCCTCGACGGTCGCCACCGCGTTGCCGTAGGGGTCGACCGTCACCTCGTCGGCGAACGTCGAGACGTAGTCGACCCAGACGCGGGTGGCGGGCGTCTCGAACCCCGACGGCGAGGCGGTCGTCAACAGGTCGTCGAGGAAGGTGCGTTGAGACTCGTCCACACGTTCCAGTCACGGGTTCGGAGTAAGTAGCCCGCGATTCGTGGCAGGCACCCCTCACCGAGTGTCCATCCCACACGGTGAGAATCGGGACAACCGCTAAGCCGTCGGCGAACGATTCGGGACACATGGCCGACATCACCCTGTTCAAGGCCGACCTCTCGGACTCGACGTTCGTGGCACCGTTCGGTCGCCACGTCGTGGCCGACCGGGTCGACGTGGAAGGCGAGGAAGAGGAATCGGGCGGCGGGCGCGGCAAACTACTCGTCGTCGCGGCACTCGGTACCGTCGCCGCCGTCGGTGGACTCGCGTTCGCCGTGACGCGACGGTTCCGCGGCGGGAGCGACGACCCACCGGAGGAGAGCGAGTGGGGCGACGACGACTGGGACGACGAGGACAGCGTCGAGTTCGGCGAGTCGCTCGACGACGACCGGTCCACCACGCTCGGTACCAGCGAGTCGACCGACACGAGCGCGACGGACCGGAGTGCGGCCGACGACGAGTTCGAGGCCGACGAGGCGTCGAGTCGGAGCGGTGCGGTCGCCGCCGTCGTCGGCCTCCTGTTCCTGTTGCTCGTGACGGCGCTCGTCCGTCGACGCAGTGCGACCCCGGCACCGGACGACGAGTACGAGGCGTACGCCGAGTCGCCCGACGGCGTCGCCGCGTCCCGGTAGTCAGACGGGGTAGCCGGAAGGCATTTGGAGCGTGTGCTCGTCTACCGGACATGAACCTCTTTCGTGCGGTGCGCGCCGTCTCAGAGGCATCCGGTGACGGACCGGTCGACTGGCACGCCGTCGGCGAGGCAGCGAAGGCCGCCACGGACCCCGGCGACCTCGACCTCTCGCCCGCCCAGCAGCAGGCGTACGCCGACGACGTGAAGGCCGCCCACCGCCGCATCGAGGAGGTCGCTGGTGTCGAGTTCGACCTGCCAGACACCGTCGAACTCCACCACCGCCACCACTGGATCGACGCGAACGTCCCGACGTTCCGTCGCGTCCTCGACGAACTGGACGTCGGCCCGGCCGTCGTCCCCGGCGTCGCCCGGACGCTCAACACCGGCTCCATCGCCGCCTCGGTCGGCTTCCTCGCCAACCACGTCCTCGGGCAGTACGACCCGCTCCTCCTCTCGGACCACGACGAGCACCGCCTCTACTTCGTCCATCCGAACATCGTCAAGGTCGCCGACATGCTCGACGCCGACTTCCCGCGATTCCGGCGCT
The DNA here is from genome assembly GCF_023074835.1 of Halomarina salina. Classification (NCBI taxonomy): domain Archaea; kingdom Methanobacteriati; phylum Methanobacteriota; class Halobacteria; order Halobacteriales; family Natronomonadaceae; genus Halomarina; species Halomarina salina. The sequence goes on along the minus strand of NZ_JALLGW010000001.1, from coordinate 2,372,650 downwards.
GGATCGCCTTCCACGAGGTGAGCCACGCCGCCGAGTTCGGGGCCGCCCCGTGGCTCGACGACCACCTCGAATCGCTCATCCAGGACACGCTGGAGGACATCTCGGCCATCCAGTTCGACCGCTCGGACCTGAAGGAGATCGACACCACGATGACCGCCGTCGAGGGGTACGCCGAACTCCTGATGGACCAGACGTTCGACGAGGAGTACGCCGACCTCCGGGCGAAACTCGACGCCCGACGCAACGCGGGCGGCCCCATCTCGACGCTGTTCCGCCGCCTGCTCGGTCTCGGGCGCAAGCGCCGCCAGTACGAACGCGGCAAGGACTTCTTCGAGTCTGTCGCGGCCGCCCGCGACGTCCAGACCGCCGCCGTCGTCTGGGAGTCCCCGGACAACCTCCCGACCGACGAGGAACTCGACAACCCGACGCGGTGGCTCCGCCGGATGGACGTCTGAGCGCGCCTTGCCGCTACCTGTGAGTGCTCGACAGAGCTCGGAAGCCCCGCGTCCGGTCGCCTGAGACCGTCACCCGACCACCGAGGCTGACGACCGCCGCCGCAGTGACTCACCGGTCACGGTGAGCTTCACCGGTCCAGTGAGCACCTTCCATCCCGGTCGACTACGGTGGCCCAATGGGGACCGAACAGCCGTCCGCCGGTGTGGTCGACTTCCTCGACAACCTCCGGACGTTGCGCTATCGGGAGGTGACCATGAGCGTCGCGACGCTCGCCGTCCTCGTCGGGGCGGTCGTCCTCTACCCCGGGTCGGAGAACGTCGCCAGCGGTCTCGGCGGGTCGGTCGGTCCGACGACGGTCGCCGTGGTCGTCGCCGTCGCCATCGGCGCGGGTCTCGTCAAGGGCGTCGCCGGGTTCGGCTACGCGCTCATCGCGACGCCCATCGTCGCCTCGCTCATCACCAACGACGTGACCGCCGTCGTGGTGCTCGCCATCCCGCCGTGGATGATCAACGTCTTCCAGATCGGCGAGACGAACACCGGACTGGAGTACGTCCGCCGCGAGTGGGCGCTCATCGCGCTCGCCGTCGTCGGTGCGGTCGTCGGCGTGTTCTTCCTCGCGGAGTTCCAGAAGGGCCCGCTGATTCCCTTCCTCATCGCCCTGCTGTTGCTCGGGTACGTTCTCTTCCAGGTCGCCACGCGGTTCGTGACCGTCGACGAGGCGCACAACCCCGTCGCCCTCGGTACGGTCGGTGCGCTGGAGGGGTTCCTGCTCGCGGCGACGAACCTCGGGCCGCTGCTCCCGGCGTACCTCCACACGTTCGAGCGCGACCGGGAGCGCTACGTGGGCGGTCTCTCGATGGTGTTCACGTTCGTCTTCAGCGCCCGCATCGTCCAGATGGCGTGGGTCGGCCTGCTCACGCCGTATCGACTGTGGCTCGGCTGTGCCATCGCGGTCGTCACCATCGTCGGACTGCTCGCCGGCACCGCACTGCGTCGCCGCGGGGTCGACGAGCGCCGCTTCGACCTCGTCGTGACCGCACTGCTGGCGGTCATCGCGGTCAACATCCTCCGGAAGACGACGGGGCCGGCGCTGCGGACCGTCGGTGACCTGCTGGCGGCGCTCTGAGTAGCGTCCGAACGAGAGGGAGACAGAACGTCGAGAAACGCGGCGCTCAGTCGACCCGGAAGACGGGTGCGAGGTCGCCGTCGACTTCCTGCACGTCGTCGAACACGACGCGGTCGCCGATGGCCGCGTCGCCCTCCAGTCGGGCCATCACCTTCGCGCCGTCCACCTCGACCATCCCGACCTGGTACGGCGCGTCGAAGTCGATGGGCGAGACCTGGATGGTCGTCTCGGAGTACACCTCGCCCTCGCGGGGGAGCGTCGTCGTCTCCAGGTCGCGGCTCCCGCAGTCGTCGCAGACGAACAGCGGCGTCGCGTAGACCCGCTCGCAGTCGGTGCAGGTCACCCCGAGCAGGTCGCCCTCGCGGAGGGCGTCGGTCCACTCCTCGTGGGTCAGCGCGCTCATCGGCGCACCTCCATCACCGTGACGACGGTGGTGGCGGCGTCGCCACCGAGGTTGTGTGCGAGCGCCTTCTCCGCGCCGTCGATCTGGCGTTCCTTCGCGTCGCCGCGCAACTGCTCGGTGAGTTCCACTATCTGGCCGGTTCCGGTCGCGCCGATGGGGTGGCCCTTCGCCTTCAGGCCGCCCGAGGGGTTGATGGGTCGGTCGCCGTCGAGCGCCGAGCGCCCGTCGGCGGCGGCGGGGCCCCCCTCGCCGTCCTCGAAGAAGCCGATGGCCTCGCTGGCCATGACCTCGGCACCGGTGAAGCAGTCGTGGACCTCCGCGAGGTCCATCTCGTCGGCGCTCGCGTCGGCCTGCTCGTAGGCCTGGGCGGCGGCGTCGCGAGCGGCCTGCGTGTGATGGGGTGCTGGCTTCGCTCCCAGCGGGACGATGTCGGTAGCGTGGCCGATGCCCCCTACGTCGACGGGGTCGTCGAACGAGTCGGCGCGGTCGGTGCTGGTGACGACGACGGCGCTCGCCCCGTCGGAGAACGGACAGCAGTCCATCAGTCGGAACGGGTCGGCGACGACGGGCGTGTCGAGCACCTCCTCGACGGTGACCTCCTTCCCGAAGTGGGCGACCGGGTTGTGCTGGCCGTTTGCGTGGTTCTTGACCGCGACGTGCGCGAGGTGCTCCTCGGTGGTGCCGTACTCGTGCATGTGGCGCTTGGTCATCAGCGCGAACACGCCGGGGAAGGTGAGGCCGGTCGGCTGCTCGTAGTGGCGGTCCGACGCGCTGGCGAAGATGCGCGTCATCTCGGCCGTCCCGAGGCCAGTTTCGGGGGTACAGCGCTCGGCACCGCCGACGAGGACGGTGTCGTGGACGCCAGCCTCGACGGCGTGGACGGCGTTCTTGAAGGCGTTCGCGGAGGTGGCACAGGCGTCCTCGAACCGCTGGCAGGGGACGCCAGCGAGGCCGATTCGGGAGGCGGCCTTCGGGGCGAGGTGCGTGTCGTTCTCGGTCTGGCCGCCCATCGCGTTCCCGAAGTACAGTGCGTCGACGTCGTCGGGGCCGACGCCGGCGTCGTCGAAGGCCGACAGCGCGGCCTCGGCGAACAGTTCGGAGAGTGTCGACTCGTGGACGCCGAACTTCGTCATTCCGGCCCCCACGACGCTCGCTCGTGGCATACAGTGCGTCGAGTGGCCACGCTATTAGTGGTACCGAGCGTCGCACGCAAGCAGGTGACCGCGGTCTACGTGTTTCGGCACCGAGCGCGCTCGCTCAGCGCCGAGTCCGCTTCACCTCCCCCGTGCCGGGGAAGACGAACCAGACGATCAGCACGCCGAACACCAGGCCGACGCCGGTCACCAGCGCCGTCTCCAGCAGCGTCGTCTCCCCGAGCAGCGTTATCAGGCCCGCAGAGGCCCCGATGACCACCACGAACACGGCCTTCAGCTGGAGCATCAGCCGAGAGCGCTCCTCGGAGGATATCGGCCCGACCATCAGAGCGCCTCTGTCGTCGAGACGTGCATGGCGGCGAACCGCCAGTCGTGGGGGGCACTCCCGTCGGATTCGTCGGGCTCACTGGACTCGTCGTCGACCCGGACGAGCGTCCCGCTCCAGCGCGTGTCGAACTCGAAGCGGATGCCCCGCTCGACGTCGGTCCAGCCCATGAACACGCTGTCGGCGAACCACGCGGTGTCGTCCTGCTGGCCGGTGACGAGGTCCGAACTCTCGACGACCCACTCGCGGGTCGTCTCGGTCTGGTCGCGGAGGCCGTCGGCGATGGCGTCGTGGCCGTCGAGTCGCTCCGAGAGGCCGAACTTCGCGGCGTCGGGCGAGTCGAGGAAGAACGGCGCGAGCGGGTCGCCAGCGCGGAGGGCGTCGTAGTACGCCTCGATGGTGGCAGCGACGGTCATACCGGCGAGAGGGCTGGCCGGGACTTACCGCTACTGGAACCCGCGGTCGACGCTGCTCTCGTCGACCAGGTCGTCGAGGTCGGCGTTCAGCATGCGCTCGGCCTCCTCGAACTCGTCGGCGAGGTCGTCCAGCCCCTCCAGTCGGTCGTAGGCGTCGTACTCCATCGGACCGTACGCGGGACTGTCGAGCGCTCCCATCACGTCCTCGAAGAAGTCGCCGGGCGTGGTCGGCGCGTCGGCGTGGGTCTCGACGACGGAGCCGAGGCGCTTGGCGGCCGCTTCGGCCTCGTCCTCGTCCTCGATGCCCTGCTGGAAGCCGAACCGGCCGTCGGCCTGCTGGGGGAACAGCGGGTCGAGGTCGTCGTCGATGCGGCGGGCGAGTTCGGTGCCGACGCCCTGCACCTCGAACGGGTTCTTCGCGTACGTCTTCAGCTGGTAGACGCCGGCGTCGGGGTGGCCGAGGTAGAGGTCCTCGCCGATGCCGTCGCGCCGGTCACCTGCGACGGCGCGCCAGCCGTCGGCGTCGGCTCCCGACTCGGCGACGTCGGAGAGGATGTCCTGCCAGTCACGAACGCGCATACCTCGACGTCGGCGCACGGCCGCTTCAACGTATCGGCCCACGGACCAGTCGGCGCGAACGCTTACGGGGCCGCTCGCCGTTGGCCCGCCATGGCCGGAGACACGATTCGACGCGACCGTGACGGCGACGTACTGACCCTCACCGTCGACCGCCCCGACGCGCTGAACGCCCTCAACACGGACGTCCTCGAAGAACTGCTGGACGCCGTCGAGTCCGCCGACGCTCGGGTGCTCGTCATCACCGGCGCTGGCGACGACGCGTTCATCGCGGGCGCGGACATCGCCTACATGCAGGACCTCTCGACGCCCGAGGCGCAGGCGTACGCCGAACTCGGGCACCGGGTCACCAACGCCATCGAGGAGTACCCCGGCGCGGTCGTCGCGGCGGTCAACGGCTACGCGTTCGGCGGTGGTTGCGAGGTCGCACTCGCCGCCGACCTCCGCGTCGCGTCGAACAACGCCGTCCTCGGCCAGACCGAGATCGACCTCGGTATCGTCCCCGGCTGGGGCGGCACGCAGCGCCTCTCGCGTATCGTCGGCGACGCCGTCGCCCGCCGGATGGTGTTCTTCGGCGAACGCGTCGACGCCGAGGACGCCCAGCGCCTCGGCCTCGTCGGCGAGGTGGTCGCCCAGGGCGAACTCGACGACTACGTCGCCGAGATGTCACAGGAACTCGCCGAGAAACCGGCGTTCGCCCTCCGGTCGGCGAAGGAGGCGCTCAACCAGGTCCACGAGATGCCTCAGTCCGCGGGGCTGGCCTTCGAGCGCCGCCTCTGGTCGGGGATGTTCGGCACGCACGACCAGCGCGAGGGCATGGAGGCGTTCGTCGAGAAGCGCGACCCGGAGTTCGAGTAGTAGAGCAGCCAGTCGGGCGACGTGCCGGATCGCCACGCACTCACTCGTCGCGTGCTCGATACAGCGCGACGCCCGAGTAGACCATCGTGCCGCCAGCGACGATGTACAGCGCTCCAGCCAGCAACTCCTCGCCGCCACTGGCGAGGGTGTACCCGCCGAGCGCCACGAAGATGCCTGCACCGAGGAGCATCGCGTAGAGCGCCCGCCGACCGAGTGCCATCAGTCGAACACGACGCCGTCGTAATCGCCGACGAGCACCGTCTCGCCCTCCTCGTTCGTACATTCGGCGCGCGACTGGACGCGCGTGCGGCCGTCCTGTGGCGTCACGTCCGTGATGGTCATCTCACAGCGAATCGTCTCGCCGGTGTAGACGGGTCGGTGGAAGGTGAGGTCCATCGTCCGCGCCACGAAGTCCAGGTCACCCCCCAGTTTGGTCGGAATCGTCGCGGTCAGCAACCCGTGGACGAGCAGGCGGCCCTCGTCGTCGGTCTCGACGTGGTGTTCACCCGCGTCGTTCGAGACTTCGGTGAACTGCTCGACGTCCTCGTGCGTGAACGTCCGCTCGTAGCTGCTCGTATCGCCCGCCGAGACGTCTGCCATGGTGGAAGCGCGCGGGCCGGAACCGTAGCTGTTGGGACGGTCGGGCCGTCGGAACGGGTCGGCGACGCTGACCACCTCGGCGACCGACACCCTCATTTTCTCCCGGATGCGCGTTCCGGTGTGACAGTTCGCGGCGTCGTGAGCGAGGTCGGAGAGCCCAAGACCGTCAGCACGCGCTACGGCGACCGCGAACTACTCGAACTGTCGCTGCGGCCCGACGGGGGCCGCGGCGACCCCGTGACCGTGACGCTCTGGCCGAAGTGGACCGAACTGGCCGAGTGGATCGACCCCGGCATGGACCTGCTCGTGACCGACCCCGAAGAGGAGGAGTGGAACGGCGAGACGCGCTACAGTACGTCGAAGGAGTCGTTCGTCGTCGTCGAACCCTCCTACCTCGTGAACGTGACCGACGTGCGCGCCTGGGTCCAGTGCCCCCGGATGTACTACCTGGGCAACCTCACCGCGACGCCGCTGAACTACCCCGTCGTGAAGGGGACGCTCGTCCACGAGGTGTTCGGCGACCTGCTCCGGGGACGCGATCTGGACGAGGCCATCGAGGACCACGTCGCGGATGCGGGCCTCGAACTCGGCCTTCTGGGGCGGACCGCCGACGAGGTGGCCGGCGACGTCCGCGAGAACGCCCGCGCCGTCGAGAACTGGCTCTCGCAGGGCGCACTCGGGCAGGAAGACGACTGGCGCTCCGAACGGACGCTCATCGGCGAACGGTTCGGCCTCAAGGGCCGGGCCGACGCCATCCGGCGGGGCGTCCCGGTGGAACTGAAGACCGGGAAGAACCTCAAGAAGGAACCGCGCTTCCAGGACAAGGTGCAGGCGGCGTGCTACGCCCTCCTGCTCGGCGAGTACGGCGACGAGGGACGGACGACCGGTGTCGCCGCGGACGGCGGGGAGACGACGGCCGCCACGGAACCGAGCGAGAGCGAGAGCGACGATGGCCCGACCTACCCCGACACCGGGACGCTCCTCTACACGAAGAACAGCGTCCTCGACCGTCACGAGGAGACCGGCGACCTCTCGCCCGCGAAGGACTTCACCATCGGTCGCGGCTTCCTGCAGTACGTCGTCCGCCAGCGCAACCAGATTGCGGCCACCGCCGTCCGCGGCGACGTCCCGACGGGCTACGAGTCGGGCGCCAAGTGCGAGTACTGCTTCGAGCAGGACACCTGCATGGTCGTCGCGGGCCGCCTCGACGAGGAGTCGAAGGCCGGGCAGATAGGGACGCCCGTCCCGGAGGAAGAACGCGAGTACCTCCGCGAGACGTTCGCCGCCATCGAGGAGGAGCGTCGCTCGGTCCACCGCGAGTACGCGAAGCTCTGGGAGCAGACCGCGGAGGAGCGCGCGGACGACGACCGGGCGCTGATAGACCTCGAACCGCTCGGCCAGCACCAGCGCGAGGACGGACGCTGGGAACTCCGCGCGAAGGGGACCGACGCCGTCTCGAAGATACGCGAGGGCGACGTCGTCCTCGCCAGCGACGGCCACCCGACCCGCGGCGTGGCGGAACTCGCGCGGGTCGTCGAACTGGGGAGGAGTAGCGCGGAGCAACGCTCCGCGGAAACGTCGACCGGGGAGCGGAGCGACCCGGGAGACATCGTGGTGACCACCGACGAACCGGTCGACCTCCGGCGACTGGACGTCTACCCCTCGGAGTTCACCGTCGACCGGATGCTCACCACGGTCCACGACGCCGTGCTGAAGGGGAGCCAGGACCGCAAGGACGTGCTGTTCGGCCGTCGTGACCCGGCGTTCGACGAGTCGCGGGCGGCCGGTGAGACGTTCATCGACAACAACGCGGCGCAGGACGAGGCCGTCAGGCTGGCCGTCACCGCCGAGGACTGCACCATCGTCCAGGGGCCGCCCGGCACCGGAAAGACGTACACGCTCGCCCGGACGGTCCGCGAACTGGTCGACCGGGGCGAGCGCGTCCTGCTGTCGGCGTTCACGAACCGTGCGGTCGACAACGCGCTGGAGGCCCTCGTCGACCAGGGTCACGACGATATCGTCCGCGTCGGTACCGAGTCGGGCGTCCGCGACGACATGCTGCGGTTCCGGCTCTCGAAACGGGGCGACCCCGACGAACGCGTCGCCGAGTTGAACGGCGCGTCGGTCGTCGCCGCGACGACCGCCTCCTGTGGCTCTCGCATCGTCCAGTCGCTCGACTTCGACACCGCCGTCGTCGACGAGGCGGGCCAGTTGACCGAACCGGGGACGCTCGCGGCGGTCAACCTCGCCGACCGGTTCGTCCTCGTCGGCGACCACCAGCAACTCCCGCCCGTGGTGCGGTCGGAGAACGAGCTATCGCAGTCGCTGTTCCAGCGCCTCATCGAGGAGTACCCGGACGCCTCCGTGCTGCTCGACCGCCAGTACCGTATGAGCCAGCGCATCCAGTGGTTCTCCTCGCAGGAGTTCTACGACGGGCAGTTGCGTCCCGCCGGTCCCGACGTCGCGGGACGGCGACTCGACGACCTGCCGGGCGTCTCCGAGGACGCGCTGCCCCCAGAACTCGCGAACCCCGTCTCGTTCGTCGACCCGTCGGGGCACCGCGAGGGCAACACCAACCCGGTCGAGGCCGACCGCGTCCGCGAGGTGGTCCAGTCGTACCTCGATGCGGGCCTCGCACCCGATGACGTGGGCGTCATCGCGCCGTTCCGCGCACAGGTGTCGGAGATTCAGCGTCGCGCGCCAGAGGGCGTCGCCGTCGACACGGTCGACCGGTTCCAGGGGTCGGACAAGGAGGTCATCGTCCTCTCGACGGTGGCGACGGGCGATCTGGACGGCCCCATCTTCGAGGACCACCGCCGGATGAACGTCGCGCTGACGCGTGCGAAGCGTGGCCTCTGTCTCGTCGGCGACGAGCGGGCGCTGTCGAGCGAGCCGTTCTACGGGCGACTGCTGGAGTGGGCGCGGTAGCACCCACTTCGCGGTAGCGTCCCCGGAACCGAGGAGCACGGAGGAACGGACGCGGATTTTTGATGCCTCCGGCCGTCGGTGACGGTATGTCGACTGACGCGGACGACCCCGGAGAGATCCATCCGGACGAGAACCGCGGGGAGATATCACCGACCGCGATGGAGGACATCACCGCCATCGTCCGGGACGGCATCATCGGCGCGGCGGGCGGGTTCGTCGGCACCGCCATGATGACCGTCGTCTTCCTCGTCGCGCAGGCGCTGGGCGCGTTCGACTTCGAGGCGTTCGCCGACATCGCGGGGCTGGTCGGCCTCGACGCCGTCTTCGGGCCGGACCTGACGGTCGCCGTCGGCTACCTCATCTTCCTCGCGGGCGGCATGGTGCCGTGGCCGCTGTTGTTCGCGTCGGTCGAACGCTACCTGCCGGGACCGTCGCTGCCGTGGCGCGGCGTGTCGTTCGGGTTCGTCGCCTGGACCGGGTTCGTCCTCGCGTTCTACGGCGGCCAGAGCGGGAACACGCTGTACGTCTACGCGATACTCACCCTGCTCGCACACGTCGTCTACGGCTTCGGTCTCGGTCTCGTGTTCGAGTACTTCGCCACGCGCGAAGACATCGTATGAGCGACGACGAGGCCGACCCCGGTGGACGCGACTCCGACGGGAGCGAGACGGACGGAGACGGCGACCCCGTCCGCGTCCCACTCGGCGACGGGTCGATTCCCGTCGACCTGCCGGACTGCACGGTCGACGTGGCGCGGGCACCGGGCGGCGACCCCGTCGACCCCGCCACCGCCGCCGAGGAGGCGCTCGACGACCCGCACGGACCGCCGCTGTCGGCGCTCGTCGACCCGGACGACACCGTCGCCATCGTCGTCACCGACGGCACGCGGGCGACGCCCGACGAGGCACTGCTCGACGCGCTCGTCTCGCGACTCGAACGACTCGGCGTCGCCCGCGAGCAGGTGACCGTCGTCGTCGGCCTCGGTCTGCACCGGCCGATGACCGACGACGAACTCGACGCGATGCTCGGCGAGTACGCCCCCCTCGCCCAGAACCACGACCCCGACGAGACGGTCGTCGCGGGGGAGGTCGATGGAACCCCGATAGAGCTGAACCGGACCGTCGCGGCCGTCGACCACGTGCTCTCGACCGGGATGGTCGAGCCCCACCAGTACGCGGGGTTCTCGGGTGGCGCGAAGACCGCCGTCGTCGGCGCGGGCGGCGAACCGCTCATCCGGCACACGCACGGCCCCGAGATGCTCGCGCGCGAGGGCGTCCGCCTCGGCCGCGTCGCGGACAACCCGTTCCGCGCGTTCCTCGACCGGGCAGGCGACGTCGCGGGCGTCCGGTTCTGCCTGAACGTGACGAAGGGACCGCAGGGCGTCCTCGGCGTCGCGGCGGGCGACCCGCGCGCCGTCGTGCGGTCGCTGGCCGACACGGCCCGCGAGGCGCTGGCGGTCGAGGTCGAGGACGGCTACGACGCCGTCGTCGCGGGCGTCGGAGCGCCGAAGGACGCCAACCTCTACCAGACGACGCGAGCCGCGACGTACGTCGTCCTCGGCGCGCGGAATCCACTGAGAACGGGCGGCCGCGTCGTCCTTCCCGCCCGACTGCACGAGGGCGCGGGCGACGGCCGGGGTGAGCAGCGGTTCTTCGACCGCCTCTCGAACGCGCCGGACGCCGACTCGCTGTACGAGGAGATGCGCGAGGGGTACGAACCCGGCGCACAGCGGGCGTTCGTCGTCGCCCGCGCGCTCCGGGACCACCCCGTCTTCGTCACGGACAGCGAGCACCCCGAGGTCGTCGAGCAGTGTCTGATGGAGGCCCGGACGGGCGTCGCCGACGCCGTCGAACCGGGCAGTCGCGTCCTCGTCGTCCCGGACGGGCTGAACACGCTGCTGGTGTGACCGACACGAAACGCAGAGCCACTGCGACTCGCCCCTCGGTGACCCCGCCGACGCGCTGAAGCGACAGGGACGCCTCCGGTCGACTATGACCGAGGCCGACGGAACCGACGGCGGCGGTGGAGCGCTCGACGCCGAGAGAGCGACGGACGTCCTCGTCGTCGGTGCCGGTCCCGCCGGGAGCGTCCTCGCTTACCTCCTCGCGCGCAGCGGCGTCCGGGTGACGCTGCTCGAACGTGCCGACCTCCGCAACCGCGAGTTCCGGGGCTACGGCTGGCAACCGGCCGTGGTCCGCCACTTCGAGGAGATGGACCTGCTCGACGACGTGCGGGCGCTCGACCACGACGAACTCCGACGCCCGAGCGTCCACGTCTACGGCGAGGAGTACCGCCTGTTCGACCTCGACGAGTTCTCGACGCACGGCTACGCGATGCTGCTCGAACAGGAACCGCTCCTGAGACTCGTCGTCGAGCGGGCGAGCGAGTACGAGGGGTTCGACTACCGACCTCACACGCCGGTCACCGACCTGCTCGTCGAGGGCGGGAGCGTCGTCGGCGTCCAGGCGCGCGACCAGGAGACGGGCGAGAACGTCGAGTTCCGCGCGCGTCTCGTCGTCGGTGCGGACGGTCGCTTCTCGACGGTCAGGACCGCGGCGGGCATCGACGCCGGACTGTTCGACTCCCACCTCGACCTCGTCTGGTTCAAACTCCCGCGCGAGGCCGCCGACGGGACGGCCCAGGCCAGAGTCGGGTCGGACGGCCTGATACTCTACTTCGGGCTGGGGAGCGAGGAGGCGCAACTCGGCTGGTTCGTCCCCGCAGGCACGTACCCGGACCTCAGACGCCGCGGCATCGAGGCGTTCCGCGAGCAGTTGCGCAGCGTCGACCCGTCGCTCGGTCCGTATCTGGAGGCGGGACTGTCGTCGTTCGAGGACTGCTCGCTGCTCCACATCGCGCCGGGAATCAGCGACGACTGGGTCCGCGACGGCCTCCTGCTCGTCGGCGACGCCGCGCACGTCGCCTCGCCAATCGGGGGCCAGGGCAACGGCCTCGCCATCGCCGACAGCGTGGTCGCCCACGGCGTCGTGCTGGACGCGCTCGCCAACCATCCGGATAGCGTCTCGCTCCCCGAAGCGTCACTCCAGCGGTACGAGCGCGTTCGCCGTCCGACCGTCGAGCGGACCGTCCGCTCCCAGCGCCGCGGCGAACGCGTCCTCACCGCCCTCGTCGGAGTCGGGGAGCGGGTCCCCGACCCGCTCGCTCGCGTCGCGCTCCAGTCCGCCGTCTCGGTCGGGCCACGACTCCCGCCGGTTCGACGGACCGCCCGCCGGTTCTTCGGGGACGGCGACGTGCGCGTCGACCGGACGCGGTTCGTCGACGCCGACGAGTGACGGCGGTACCCGACGCCGACCCCGCCGAGAGCAACGAGACTGGACCGGACTGCCGGGGCCGGTACGGTCATCCCGAACGCGCGAGAACCGGCGAGCAGTGACGCGACGGACCGACGCGACGACGACCGGCGAGGCGACGACCGACGAGACGGAGTGCGACGATGGGTGACGCAACGGCTCCGGACGTTCCGGCGGCCGCGCTGACGACGCCCGACGACGGGACCGACCGCGCCTACGTAGGGGACGATGGAGAGGCGGGGAGCGAACGTGCGAGCGAGACCGTGTTCCCGCAGTCGGTGGCCAGCGGCGGCCCGACGCCGAGCGGGGTCGTCCTCTGGACCCGACTCGACCCCGAGCGCTTCGACCCCGACGAGCAGGTCCGCCTCGTCGTCGCCCGCGACCGAGCGTTCGAGGAGGTGGTCCTCGACGGCTGTGTGCCCGACGGTCACGACTGGGCGGTCCACGACCACACCGTCCGCGTCGACACGGACGGCCACCTCGACCCCGACGCGACGTTCTACTACCGGTTCGTCCACGACGGCGTCGCCTCCCGCGTCGGGCGGTGTCGCACGCTCCCCGACCCGGACGCCTCCCCCGAGTCCGTCCGGTTCGCGGTGCTGACCTGTCAGGACTACGAGAACGGCTACTACGGCGCGCTCTCGCACGTCGCCGACGAGGACGTGGACTTCGTCGTCCATCTGGGCGACGTCGTCTACGAGTCGGCCGCGAACCTCTACGGTGCCGGCGAGGACCCGGTCGCTGGCCGCGACCTCTCGCTGCCGAGCGGGCACGACGTCGCGTGGACCGGCGAGGACCTCCGTCACCTCCACCGGACCTACCGGAGCGACCCGCACCTCCAGGCGATGCACGAGGCGCACACCGTCATCGTGACCTGGGACGACCACGCCATCGCCGACGACCGCTACTGGGACGACGAGACGGACGCGCCAGCGTTCCCCGACCACCCGCGGGGCGACGACCCCGAGTTCACGACGCGGTTGACGAGCGCCGGCATCGCGGCGTGGTACGACTACGTCCCGGTCCGTGCCGAGTACGACCCCGACGCCGACCACCCGCACGACCAGTTCCGGCTCTACCGAACCGTCGAGTTCGGCGACCTCCTCGACCTCGTCGTCACCGACCAGCGGTTCTACCGCGACCGAGCGCCGACGAACACCGTGACGCTCGCGGGAGCCACGTTCGGGCTCGGCGTGGACGACGACCCCGACCGCTCGATGCTCGGGCGCGAGCAGTTCGAGTGGCTCGGTCGGGAACTCCGGCAGGCGGAGTCGCGCTGGCTCTGCTGGGCGAGTCCCGTCCTCTCCATCCCGTTTCGCTTCGGTCTCGGGCCGCTCTCGGTCCGCCCAAAGATCGGCGCGACGTGGGACGGCTACGCCGTCGAGCGGAAGCGCATCTACGAGGAACTCGGCGCGGCCGACCCCTCGGTCGTCACGTTCTCGGGTGACCTCCACAGCTACGTCGTCGGAACGCAGCGACTCGGCGGTACCTCGGGCGAGGCCGTCGGCACCGAGTTCATGACGCCCGCCATCACGAGCGTCACCATCGCGGAGGGTGCCGGCCTCGCGTCGGGGCTCGCGACTCGGCTCACCCGGCCGCTGTTCAGGCAGGTGTTCACCGCGATGAACCCGCAGATGTCGTTCTTCGACAGTCACGACTGGGGCTACTCCGTCGTCGAGTTCACGCGCGAGGACTGCAGCTACACCGCCTACGCCGTCGACAAACTGACCGACAGCGCGGACGCCGAGCGACGGGAACTGGTTCGGTTCCGACGGTCACACGAGGACCCGGCCGTCGAGCGCCTGTCGAGGGAGTGACCGTCCGGTGACGGGGGCTCCCTGCGGGTCGTCATTCGGCCAGCCGTCGGTGCACTGACGCACGCGGCCACCGAACTCGGTCGCATGCCGCTACTGCAGTTCGACTGGACGCTCTCGCCCACCTCCGACGAACGCGACTCGTTCGCCACGAGCGTCACCGGCCACTACACCCGCGAGATGGCGACCACTGCGGGCCACGTCGCGGTGACGCTGCGCGACCGCGACCCCGCGGACCTCCACCTCGGTCGGGCCGTCGAGGGGCCGCTGGTCTTCCTCGACGCCGAGGTTCGGGCGGGGCGGTCGTTCGACCGGAAGCGGGCGTTCGCGCTGGCGACGATGGACGATCTCCGCGAACGGTTCGACGTGCCTCGGGAGAACCTGAAGGTCGTGTTCACCGAGCACGACGGCTCGAACATGATGGGGTACGACCGGGTCGGCGGGGAGTGGAGCGCCGAGGAGTAAAAGGAGGAGTGAACCGCTCGACAGTGCGACCGCGCCTCAGAACAGCACGCTCGGCCAGACGAACTGGTAGAGCAGCCAGATGAGCCCCGTCAGCACGAGCGTCATCAGGACGTTGAGGACGACCCCGGCGCGCATCATCTGTCGCTGTTCGAGGTAGCCGCTGCCGAAGACGATGGCGTTCGGTGGCGTCGCGACCGGGAGCGCGAACGCGAACGAGGCGGCGATGGCACCGCTCGTCGCGAGGAAGATGGCCGCCTCCACCTCCGCGAGACCGAGCGTCGCCGCGAACGCGCTCCCCAGCCCGATGAGGATGGGGACGATGACCGTCGAGGTGGCGGTGTTCGAGGTCACCTCCGTCAGGAAGATGACCAGCAACACGACCGCACCGACGACGAGGACGATGGGCGCGCCCGTCAGCGACCCGAACACGCTGTCGGCGATCCACTCGGTCGCGCCCGTGTCGGCGAGTCCGCCGGCGAGCGCGATACCGCCACCGAACAGCAGGATGACGCCCCAGTCGATGTCCACCAGTTCGTCCCACTCCATCGTGTCCGCGAGGACGAGCGCCGGAACCGCCGCCAGCCCGACCATCACGTAGTAGAGCACGCCCTGGTGCCCCTCGACGCCGAACAGCGAGAGCCCCTCACCGCCGAAGACGGTGACTCTGACGGCGTCTGGGAGGTACCCACCGAGGAACGTGTCGAGACCCCCCAGCACCCACAGGCCCGCCGTCGCGGCGAAGATGTAGGCGACCCGTCGGCCGCGGGGGTCGAGCGCTCCCTCCTCCTCCAGATATCGGGCTGCCTGCTGGCGGGCGTCGCTCACGTTCTCGACGCGCGGCGGGTAGAGGACGTAGACGAGCAGCGCCCACACCAGCGGGAGCGTCACGACGACGACCGGGATGCCGATGGCGAGCCACTGCGCGAACCCGATCTCGTACCCGAGTATCTCGTTCAGCTGCGAGGCGAGCACCGCGTTCGGCGGCGTCCCGATGAGCGTGCCGACGCCGCCGACGCTGGCGGCGTAGGCCGTCCCGAGCAGCATCGACACCTGGATGTTGGTGAATCCGTCGTCCGTGGCGATACCGGCGGTCGCTCCGTCGCCTGTCGGCGCTCCGTCGGTCGTCGTGGACTCCCCCGTCGACCCAGCCCCGCCGTCCGGAGCGGCGTCGGGGCTGCCCGACCCGGCCGCCCCGCCGGACGCGGCGGCGACCCCCTGCTCGCCGACGACCTGGGCGAGGACACCCAGCGCGATTGGCGTCATCATCGCGGCCGTCGCCGTGTTCGACACCCACATGGAGAGGAACGCCGTCGCCAGCATCACCGCGAGGACGAGTCGGCGCGGAGAACTCCCCATCCGCGCCATCAGGTACAGCGCGATGCGGCGGTCGATGTCGTACTTCTGGAGCGCGTTCGCCAGCATGAACCCCGCGACGAACAGGAAGATGAGGTGGTCGGCGAACCCGACGAGCGCCGCGTCCAGTTCGGCGTAGACGCCGAACGTCGTCAGCACGAACGGTATCGACAGCGCGGTCACCGCCAGCGGGAACGCGCCGGTCACCCAGAGCGACGCCGCGAAGAAGGTGGTCGCGATGGCGTACTGTCCCCGAATCGAGAGCCCCTCGGGAGTCGGCGCGGCGGCGATGAGCGCCGTCCCCAGTACCGTCAGCGCGAAGACGACGATACGGCCCCGCGGACTCGACGCACGGAACGAAACCATAGGTTGCCACCGTCTCTCGGGCCTGGATTATCTCTTGTGGCTCTCGAAAACATCAACCGTACTGTACGAGCGAGTGTCAGTCGCTCCGGGCGGGAATCGACTCCTCGTCGCCGATCTCCCGGAGGACGCGCTCGTGGAACTCGCGCAGCACCTCGCCCTCGTCTTCGGCCAGCACCACGTCGGAAGCCATCAGCGTCGCCAGCCCGAACGCGCGCGGCGACGGCGAGGAGACGCGCTGGCGCTCGACCGACAGGTCGCCGCGCTGGACGGCACGTAGCGCCGACTCGATGCCGGCAACGTTCAACCGGTCTTCGAGTATCTCGCGGTAGGTCTCCTCCATCACCGCGAACCCCTCGCGGTCCTCGGCGAACCCGATGAGCATCTCGCTGGAGACCTGCTGCTGGGCCGCGGTCTTCTCGTAGCCCTTGTAGCGCTTGAGTATCATCAGCGCCCGCGTCGCGTTGATGCGGAAGTAGCGCTTGAGCAGGTCCGAGCCCGAGAGACTGGCCCGGAGGTCCGCCCGTGCCTCGTCCGGGTCGATGTCGCGGACGATGCCCGCGATGTCGACCTTCCGGTTCAGGGGCATCGACAGCGTGAACCCGTGGTCGGCGACGGCGACCTGCACGTTGGCGTTGGCGTCCTGCGCACAGCGGTAGGCGAGCAGGCGGGAGAAGCCGTCGTTGAACCGCCGACCGTAGTTCGAGTGGACGTAGTAGTGGCGGCGGTACTCCGCCTTGTCGAGTTCCACCTCGATGGCGAGGCGCTCGTCGGTCGAGACGCTCTCGGGCCCGGCGTAGCGCACCTGCTGGTCGTACATCCGGGCGGTCGCCCGGACGCTGTTCTCGTCGAGCGGGAACTCCCGGAGCCAGTTCCGCACGGCCCCCGGTCCGCCCTCGTCCAGTTTGTCGAGCAGGTCGCGCTGGAAGGTGAGGATCTCGCGGCCGAGGTCGTAGCTCAGCGGGAGGCGCTCGGAGAACCACGACGGGACGGTCGGCCGGGCGGCGGTCGGGTCGACGTACACCTTGCTCCCGCGGCGGTAGCGGTACTCGTAGTTCGACCCGCCGAGGACGAATACGTCGCCCGATTCGAGGGTGTCGAGGTACTCCTCGTCGAGCTGGCCGACCCACTCGCCCGACCCACGGGTCTTCACGTCGCAGGTGAACGAGTCGGGGATGGTGCCGATGTTCGTCATGTAGATGACCCGCGCAAGGCGGCCGCGCTTGCCGACGAGACGCTCCCCGACCGGGTACTCGGGGTAGTGGTGCTCGCCGTCGGGCGGGTCGTTCTCGTCGCGCCATATCTTCGCGTAGACGTTCTTCTCCTCCATCCCCGGGTAGTCGGCGGTCATGTACCGCATCAGCGACTCCCAGTCGGCCTCGGAGTAGTTCCGATACGGGTACGCTCGCCGCAGGATTCCCTTGAGGTCCTCCTCGGGGCGAATCTCGTTGATGGCCATCCCGTAGAGTTGCTGGACGGCGACGTCCTGGGCGTTCTCCGGGACGAACACGCGGTCGACGAACCCCTCCTCGGCCTTCTTCAGCATCACCGCGCACTCGACGAGTTCGTCGCGGTCCAGCGCGACCACCCGGCCCGTCACGGTCTGACCGAGCTGGTGACCCGCCCGACCGACGCGCTGGAGCAGGGACGCCACCGACTTCGGGGAGCCGACCTGCACCACGAGGTCGATGTACGGCATGTCGATGCCGAGTTCCAGGCTGGTCGAGGTGGTCACCACGTCCAGTTCGCCCGCCTTCAACTGCTCCTCGACGCGGTGGCGGCGCTCCTTCGACAGCGACCCGTGGTGACAGCCCGAGTTCTCCTCGTCGTAGTCGTCGTAGCGCTCCCGGAGGTTGTGGAGGACGCGTTCGGCCCCCGACCGCGTGTTGGTGAACACGAGCGTGTTCGTGTGGTCCTGGACGTGCGCGTGCAGGTCACGGTAGAACCGGTCGGTCACCACGTCGCGGGGCGTGTTGATGAGGTCGTCCGTCGGGCAGGTGAGTTCGACGTCGAACTCCCGGACGAACCGCGTGTCGACGAGTTCGTAGTCGCGGAACCGCGGGTCCTCGTCCTCGGTTGTCGGCTCCTCGCAACCGACGAGGAACTCGGCCATCGTCGACAGCGGTTCGACCGTCGCCGAACAGCCGATTCTGGTCGGCGAGGTCTCGCACAGTTCTTCGAGGCGTTCGAGCGACACCGAGAGGTGGGTGCCGCGCTTGTTCTCCGCGAGGCTGTGTATCTCGTCGACGACGACGTACTCGACGGTCCGCAGTTTCTCCGAGAACTTCGGGCTGTTCAGCAGGATGGCGAGCGTCTCCGGCGTCGTGTTGAGGATGTGGGGCGTCTCCTCCAGCATCTTCTGGCGGTCCGCGGAGGAGGTGTCGCCGTGGCGGATGGCGTGGCGTATCTCCACGTCCTCGTCGGCGAGGTCGGTGATGCCGTCGAGAGGTACCTCCAGATTGCGGTGGATGTCGTTCGCCAGCGACTTCAGCGGCGAGACGTAGAGGCAGTACACCGAGTTCTCCAGCCCGCCGTCGTTCTCGTCGTCGGCATTGGCGGACTCCCGCTCCTCGTCGTCGGGAGACCCGTCTACGGTGGACGAGTCGTCCTCGGCGGGCGCCTCCTCCGCCGCCCGTCCCTCCCGGTCCCGGCGGTACAGTTCGTCGATGATGGCTGTGAACGAGGCGAGCGTCTTCCCAGACCCGGTCGGCGAGCAGATGAGGGCGTTCTCCCGCTCGTGGATGAGCGGAATCGCCTCCTTCTGCGGTGGCGTGAAGAAGCCGTCGTTGCCGGGCACGTACTCGCCGAACTCGCGGACCCACCACTCTCTGGTGGCCGGTTCCAGCAGGTCCAGTACGTCGGCGTCGTCGATTGCCGCGTCGGACGACACGCCCACGTCCAACCGGTCGAGCAGTTCGCGACCCCCCGGCGAGGTGCCCCGTCCCATCTATCAGGTTCTGGGGCGGGCACGTCAAGTGGGTTCGGTTACCGGAGTGAAACTGAACGATGGGCCGGGCACGGGAGATACGAGGGCGTCAGAGCGACGGGACGAACCGACCCCGAACGTCACAGAACGGGACGGATTCGGAGAATATTCACGGGTCTTAACGATTCTGGCGAGCAATCGAGCCAACCCACCACTCCCGAGCGCTATTTAGATGAACGTCCAAAACATCACGATTTGTACTGCCCTATTTCTCCTAATACCCCCCTTGTGGAGACTAAACAATCGAAGATGCTTGGCTGTGATTGCCGGGTGTAGACTTTTACGTTAGGCCATTGTCGTACGTTGTATGGCAACGACGCAACGAGAACACAGCGGAATGCGGAGCTGTCCGCACTGCGGTACCCAGCCGATGCACGTACTCGCCCGCGACGGCGAGTGTCAGTGCCTCGACTGCGGTTCCCGACTCGAGTAACCCTCCAGCCGACGCGGTCGCGCGGACCGACTCACTCGCTCTCTGGATTCGGTGCGACGAGTGACGACTCGGTCCCTTCGAGGTTCCGTTCGACGGCCGTCACCCGTCGAACCGCCTCGTCCGTCGGCGAGACGACGAGCCGGTACCAGTCGTAACTGTAGTCGTCGGGGCAGCCACCCCTTCCGAACGGCTTCCGGTCGGGGTGTTCGGCGCTCTTGCCGGCGACCACGACGACCCGGAGGTCGCCGACGTCCTCGTCGTAGGTGACCGACTCCAGCGCCGCCTCCCTGCACTTCGAGGACCCGACGCCGACCACCCCGGTGACCACGATTCGGTCGGCCTCGAACGAGACGGCCGGAGCGTTGGGAGCGTCGTCGTCTCTGACGTCCGCCGGCGGGACGCTCTTCGAGGGGACGACCTCGAAGGAGACGTCCATTCCGTCGGTGCCCGCCAGTCTGGGAGACGAACCACGCGAGAGACAGCCAGCACCGGTCAGCAGGCCGCCACCGATGAACAGCAGTCGGCGACGAGTTGGAGGGGCCATACCGTGACGTTCCACCTCGGGGACATATACCCCTGGGTCGGCGCGACGACAACCACTTAGCCGCTGGCCCACGCGAACCGAGTCATGACGATGCGACTCACCTTCCTGGGCACCGGCAGCGCGATGCCGACCGGCGACCGCTTCCAGACCGGACTGCTCGTCGAGAGCGAGGACCGCGACCCGCTCCTCGTCGACTGCGGGAGCGGCGTGCTCCACGCACTCGCCCGGACCGACGTCGGCTACGAGGGCGTCTCGACGGTGCTCCTGACGCACCACCACCTCGACCACGTCGCCGACCTGCTCCCCCTGCTGAAGGCGAAGTGGCTCGCCGGGACGACGGACCTCACGGTCGTCGGCCCCGAGGGCACGCGGGACCTCCTCGACGGACTGCTCGACGTCCACGACTACATGCAGGGTCGCGTGGACCTCACCGTCGAGGAGGTCGGTCCGGGGTCGTTCTCGGTCGGCGGCTACGACGTCGAGGCCGTCGAGACGGTCCACTCGTTGTACTGCCTCGCCTATCGCTTCGCGGGAGCGGAGGGCGACCTGACGTTCTCGGGCGACAGCGAGGCCACCGAGGCCGTCGCGGACCTCGCCGACGGGTCGGCCGTGCTCGTCCACGACTGCTCGTTCCCCGACGAGGTGGACGTGGCGAACCACCCGACGCCGTCGCAGTTGGGCGAGGTTCTCGCCGGACGGGACGTCGGGACGACCTACCTCACGCACCTCTACCCCCACACCGACGGCGAACACGAGTCGATGCTCGACTCGGTCGAGTCACGGTACGACGGCGACGTCCGGTTCGCTCGCGACGGTCTCCAGGTGCCGGTCGCCGACGAGTCGGAGGACCCGGACACGACCGTCACCGGCTCCGACGACGCCGAGTGAAAGTGAGCTGAGCGCCCCCAGCGAGGTCGATTTTCGACCCTTCGAGGCGACCCTCTACACTTTCACTCCGGTACTGGCTCCGGTTCTTACCGGTGGCCGACCGAGCAGTGGTATGGCGAGAGACGCAGTGTTCGGCGGCGACCTGCCGACGACCGGGGCTGGTGCGGTGAACGCGCTGGTGAGCGTGGAGGGAGCGACCGAAGACCGAGCGGCGGTCCGGGCGGCCGGCGAGTTCGTCGCCGCGACCGGTGGGCACCTGACCGTCCTCAACGTGATGCCCGGCGGCGCGTTCGCCGACCGCCAGTTCGCCCGCGAGCGGGTGCCGGACCTGCCGCGGTTCACGCTCGCCCAGGCGGAGGAGGAACGTCGTCGGACGGCCGAACACGTCGCCCGCGAGGCGCTCGCCGGCGTCCCGGTCGAGTACGAGTGTGTCGGCGTCGTCGGCAGAGAACCGGCGTGCATCCTCGCCGAGGCGCGGGCGCGCGGCTGTAGCCACGTCTTCGTCGTCGCTCGACGGCGCTCGTCGCTCGGGGCGGTCGGGGCCGAGGACGTCGTCAGAGCGGTCGTCGAGTCCTTCGACGGGACGGTGACGGTGCTCCGAGAGGCGGCCGACGCCGACCCCCGACCGGTCGAGACGGTCCACGTCCCCGGCCGGGGACGACCGACGACCGCAGGCACCCCTCACTCCAGCCGGTAGCGGAGGATGGCCGCGATTCCCCCGAGGTTCGCCAGCTGCTCGCCGGGGTCGAACTCGTGGGAGAAGACGACGACGTCACCGCCCTTCTGGTCGACCGATTCGAGCAGGTCGTTCGCGTCGGCGTCCCACTCGCCCTCGCCCGCTCGCTCCAGTCGGAGGCGTTCGTCGACGACGAGCAGCGTCTCGACGGCACCGTACTCGACGGCCTTCTGGACCTCCTCGACGCCGTAGGCGGCCTTCGCACCCTGACCGATCTCGTTCATCAGCTCGTCGATGAGTTCGGCCTCGCGGGCGATGCGGGTCTCGGCCTGCACGTCCTCGACCGCACCCCGTTTGAGCACCTCGTGGACCCCCCGGTCGCCGACGGCGCTCGTGTCGACGACGGTCACCTTCGCGGCCACGTCGGGCGCGTTCTCCTCGACGTAGTCGAGCGCGTCCTGCTTCGTGAACCCCGGTCCGGCGAGGATGATGGCGTCGACCTCCATCCGCTGGAGCACCTGCGTCAACTCCGCGAACAGTTCGTCGCGGCCGCGGGCGAACTCGCCCTTCCCGGTCGGACCGGTGAGCGCGACCCGTTCCTCCGCGCCGTACTGCGCGACGGTGTGGACGTGCGCCGCCCCCTCCTCGACGGTGGCGACGGCGACGTCGGCCGTCTCGGTCGCCTCGACGGCCTCCTCCAGGCGCTCCAGCTGGTCGGGCTTCCAGTGTTTCGTGACCTCCAGTTCCTCGTTGTCCTCGACGTTGAGCGTGTGGTGGAAGCCGAGCTGGTCCTCGCGCGAGCAGTCCTCGATGACGCCGGACACTCGGAGTCGGTTGGCGAACCGCGCGAACTCCGTCTCGTCGACCTGCAGCGTGACGTACATGTGTTCGCGCTCGCCGCCAGAGTCGCGCAACTGCTCGTCGTCGCGTCGGACGCGGCGGTGGGTGTCGCCGCCGACCATGTCGCCGGGTTCGAGGATGTAGTTGAGATGCCAGAGGTCGTCGAGCGTCTCGGGGACGAGCGTGATGCGCTCCATCCCTCCCTCGACGTGGTAGCGGTCCGCGATGCGCATGGCGCACCTGCGCGGGCGGCGGGGAAGTGTCCTGCTATCTCGCCAGCGGGTCCCCCTACCCGACCGTCCACGCGACCCCCGCAGACGGCACGAACCGAACGCTCGCTGGTAGAAGGCGCGAACCACAATCGTTCGTACAGAACCATCCCGACTCTCGCATCGTTCGGCACTGATATCGCGCCACTCACTTACCGATTCGTGTTACAATCACCGTCGTCGGAATTAACCTTATGCGATTTGCTACCGACCACCGTACGCAATGCGCGCAGCAGTTCTCAAAGAGTACGGCGAACCGCTCGAGATAGAGGAGGTAGACGAACCACAGGTGACACCCGACGGGGCGATCGTCG
Source organism: Halomarina salina (assembly GCF_023074835.1). Classification (NCBI taxonomy): domain Archaea; kingdom Methanobacteriati; phylum Methanobacteriota; class Halobacteria; order Halobacteriales; family Natronomonadaceae; genus Halomarina; species Halomarina salina. The sequence continues at coordinate 2,349,552 of NZ_JALLGW010000001.1, read as the reverse complement.
AACTCGAAGCCTGCGGTATCTGCCGGTCGGACTGGCACGGCTGGCAGGGCGACTGGGACTGGCTCGGCATCCAGCCACAGGAGGGCCAGATCCTCGGCCACGAACCGGCGGGTCACGTCATCGCCACCGGCGAGAACGTGACGGAGGTGAGCGAGGGCGACCACGTCGCCGTCCCGTTCAACATCGGCGACGGAACCTGTATCCAGTGTCGAACAGGCCACGGGAACACCTGCGAGAACGTGATGCCACTCGGCTTCGTCGAGCAGGTCCAGGGTGCGTTCGCGGAGGAGGTCCACGTGCCCGCCGCGAACCACAATCTCGTGAAACTCCCCGACGGCGTCTCCTCGACGGACATGGCCGGACTCGGCTGCCGGTTCATGACCGCGTTCCACGGCCTCGCTCACCGCGCCGACGTCGGCGCGGGCGACTGGGTCGCCGTCCACGGCTGTGGCGGCGTCGGCCTCTCGGCGGTCCACATCGCCGACGCCCTCGGCGCGAACGTCGTCGCCGTCGACCTCATGGACGACAAACTCGACAAGGCGCGTGACCTCGGCGCGGACGAGGTCGTCAACGCGGGCGAGGTCGACGACGTGCCCGAGTCCGTCAAGGACCTCAGCGCCGGCTCCGCGGACGTCAGCGTCGACGCCCTCGGCATCGCCACGACGTGCCAGAACTCGGTGCTCAGCCTCGGCACGCGCGGCCAGCACGTCCAGATCGGCCTGACGACGAGCGACGAACAGGGGATGGTTCAGCTGCCGACCGACGCGATGGTGATGCAGGAGATAGAGTTCATCGGGTCGCTCGGGATGCCCCCGACGCAGTACGACGAGATATTCCGGATGGTCCAGACGGGCAAGCTCAACCCCAGCGCCGTCGTCAGCGAGACGGTCGCACTCGACGACGTCTCGGACCGACTCGCCTCGATGACCGACTTCGAGACGGTCGGCATCCCCGTCATCGACCAGTTCGCCTGAGTCGGCACCGAACCCACTCCATTTTTCGACGGCAGCACCCGCGAGAAGCGACGGTCGGGACCTCAGTCGTCGACCATCCGACTCCCGCCGTTCGGCAGGAACTCCTGGATGCGGTCCGCGCTCGCCACCTTCCGGACGAACGTCTGGTCGGTGAACCGCGACTTGAACTCCCGGTAGAGCATCTGCGCCATGTCGTTCTGGGCGTAGCGGCCCGGTTCGAGCCGAATCGACGTCTCGGTGCGCGGTTCGATAGCCTCCGGCGGCCCGCCGAGCACCTGCGTCTGGGGTTCGACGGCGATACCGACCGCGCAGCCGACCGGCGTGTCCTCGAAGTACGTTCGCTCGCCGCGGACGACGAACGACCCCTTCTCGACGTACTCGCCGCTCTCGGGCGTCTTCGACACCTGGCTCGGCTCGGCCATGTAGACGTCGCCCGCGAACTGCCCCTCCTTCCACACCGACGAGTAGGTGATGGCGAACTGCGCGGCCTGTTCCAGCGACGACTCGGGGAAGTCGACGGCCTTCGACGCCTCGTTCGGTTCGGTCGCCTTCAGGATGGTGACGGGCGCGCCGTGGGCCTGCGTGTGGAGGAACCGGTCGTTCTTCTCGGTGTACTTCTTGACGAGCTCCTCGTTCTGGTCGGCGCTGCGCCCGCCGAGGACGAGGTAGCCGTCGCTCGTCCGGAACCAGCGGAACCGCTCGTACCACTGCTCGTCGCGTCGCCGCGGAATCGAGGACCGCGAGAGCCAGTCGACGTCCTCCATGGACTCGTCGTCGCTCTCGTCCTCGTCGGGCGCTTCCCACTGCTCGCGGCGTTCCTTCGCGTCCTCCAGCTGCTCGCGGGTGTCCTCGATGGCCTCCAGCGCACCCTCCTTCTTCTCCTGGATGCGCTTTGCCTCCTGGTAGAGCTGGTCGGCGTTCTTCTCGACGCCCATCGACGGGTCGACGGTGACCCGCGTGTCGTCGATGCGGAGCGTCACGGTCCCCTGCGCGCCGTTCACGTCCACGACGGCCTCGGCCGCCTCGATGCCCTGCTCCGCGCCCTCTTCGAACCGGGCGGCGATGTCGTCCCACGACGTGTCCTCGGCGCGGGCGTTCTGGACCGCCGAGATGACGTCGTCGACGAGGTCGTAGCGGGCGTACAGCAGTTCGGCGCGCTCGCGTTCCTCCTGGGCGTCCTCCTCGAAGCTCTCGATGGCGCCCTCCTGCTGGGCGATGATGCGCTCGTACTTCGCCACCTCCTCCTCGAAGTCGGGGCGAGAGGACGCCTCCCCGCCGGTCGCCTCGTCGCCCGGTTCGCGTTCGAGGTTGTGGAAGTAGTCGTCCAGCGCGTCGTCGAAGTTCGAGAACACCTCCGCGCGCTTCCCCTCGTACTCCTCCATCGGAACGGGCGTCACGTCCGTCCGGACGTCGTCGTCGGTCTCAGTGTCGTCGTCGGAGTCCGCGTCGGCCCCACTGTTGCCACCGTCGTCCTCGACCGGCTCGTAGTAGACGCGCGGGTCGAACTTGCCCGATCGGAGGACGGTCCGGAGGCGGTCGAGTTCCTCGAACAGCGCCGCGTAGTCGTCCTCGGTCGCGTCCGTGATATCCTTCGTCTTCTCGACGCCCGCGCGGGTGCAGAGCTCCTCGGCCCAGAGACCGCCGAAGTTCAGCTGCGTGGCGATGGTGCGGACGACGTCGGTGTCGGACTGCTCCATCCGGGCGTCGAACCCCTCGCGGTCGACCTCCAGCGGGTTGAACCGCGAGGAGGGGTAGTCGTAGATGGACCCCGGCGCGACGGTCCGCGACTTCAGGCGAACGGTCTCCAGACTCCCGACGACCTCGTAGTTGTCGTCGCAGACGGCGATGTTCCCGTCGCCGAACAGCTCCGCGACGATGTGCGTGTCGCCGTCGTCCCGCTCGAAGTGGAAGGTGAGGATGCGGTCGAACTCGAACTGCTCGACGCCGGCGAAGTCGGCGCTCGTGATGCGGTTCCGGAGCATCATCGCGAAGTTCGGCGGGCGACCGGGTGCGTCGGGGACGTGCTCCTGCGCCGCGAGGTGGGCGCGTTTGGGGTCGCCCACCTCGACGAGGAGTTCGAGCCGCCCGCGGTCGAAGTCCCGCATCTTGAGCCGCAGGAGGTCGTCGCCGTAGAGGTAGGCCTTGTCGACCTTCGCGCCCTCGTACTTGCCGAGTTCGCGCGCGAGGGCCGCGCAGTCGACGCTCGTCAACTCGCGCTTTCGTTCCATACCCTCCCGTCCGGTGGAGGCGTGAAAAGGCGTGTCGTTCCGTCTCGCCGCCGGGCAGTAGCGGTCCGGACCCGCCACCGTCTGCCGCCGCCAGAAGGCGTATCCTCACGGCACCCGCAGTTCGGACCATGTCACCGACCGACACTGACGTCGTCGAACGCGTGACCGGCATCCACGACATCACCTGTATCGAACGCGAGACGGGCCGAATCCGGGCGTTCCTCGTCGACGCGGACACGCCGACGCTGTTCGACGCGGGCCTCCCGGACACGACCGAGGAACTGCTCGCGGGCATCGAGGCGACCGGCGTGGCCCCGGAACGGGTCGTCGTCACGCACGGCCACGGCGACCACGTCGGCGGCTGTGACGCCGTCTGCGAGGAGTACGACTGCGACCTCTACCTCCCGGAGGGGAGCGACCCCGACGTGGAGACCGAGGGGGAGTTCTACGGCGAGGGCGACACGTTCGCCGGGTTCGAGGCGGTCCACGCGCCTGGTCACGTCTCCCACCAGCACCTGTTCGTGAACGAGGACCGGGAGGTCGCCATCATGGCCGACGCAGCCAGCGGGGCCGACCAGCGCGGCCTGCCGGGCGGCTACTTCCACCTCCCGCCGGGCGTCTACTCCGAGGACCTCGTGCTGGCCGAAGAGAGCCTCGCGAAGCTGCGGGAGTACGAGTTCGACGTGGGGCTCGTCTACCACGGCTCGTCCGTGCTGGAGGACGCCAGCGAGAAACTCGACGAGTACGTCGCGCTGGTCGAGTAGCAGTCGCCGGGCTGCGAGCAGCCGGGAGAGCGCTGTCAGCGCAGGACCGCCCGGAGGCTAGCTATTTGTCGGTGCGTGTGTCGGTTGTGGTATGCGACCACGAACCGCCCCTCCCGTGGAGGCCCCGCCATGCCAGTGACCGACGACCTCGTCACCCTGTTCGAGCGGGCGGGCCTCGACACGGTGTTCGGCTTCCCGTGCGAGCAGCTGGACCCGTACTACGCCAGCCTCGCGAACTCCGACCTGCGCCACGTCCTCGGCCGCAGCGAGGCGAGTGCCGCCATCATGGCCGACGGCTACGCCCGCGCCAGCGGGCGGGTGGGCGTCGTCGACGGCGTCGGCGGCCCCGGCGCGGCGAACCTCGGCGTCGGCCTCGTCGAGGCGGCGGGCGCGTCCTCGCCCGTGTTCGCCCTCACCGGTGACAACCCGGTCGCGACGCGCGGGAACGGCGTCATCCAGGACGCCGACAACCGCGCCATCCTCGACCCGTACGTGAAGTCGGGCTACGACGCCGTGACGCCCGAACGCGCAGTCGCGGACACGGCCACCGCCCTCCGCGAGGCAGTCGGTGGCGTCCCTGGTCCCGTCCACGTCAACGTCCCGGAGGACGTCCTCCGGGAGGAACTGGGCGACGCAGATGGGAACGAGGGGTCCGACGAGGTCCGTCACCGCGCGGTGTCGGCGTCGTTCCCGGCCCACCGGCCGCCCCCGACCCCCGAGTCCGTCGCTCAGGCGGTCGACCTGCTCGAAGCGGCCGAGCGGCCGGTCGTCGTCGCGGGCGAGGGCATCCATCGGGCACACGCCCACGACGCACTGGTCGCGTTCGCCGAGAACACCCACACGCCCGTCGTCACCTCGATGAACGGGAAGGGGGCGGTCGCCGAGACGGAGCCGTACGCGCTCGGCGTCGTCGGGCGCTGGGGGTTCTGCCAGGTGGCGAACGACGCCGTCGAGGACGCCGACCTCGTCCTCGCACTCGGCTGTCGCCTCGGCGAACTCACCACCGTCGGCTGGTCGCTCCTCGACGAGGACGCGGCCGTGGTCCACGTCGACCGCGACCCGTCGTGGCTCGGGCGGAACTACGACGCCGACGTGGCGATGGCCGCCGACCTCCGTACCGCTATCGAGGCACTCACCGAGCAGAGCGACCCGGAGGCCTTCGGCGACCGCGAGTCACGAATCTCGTCGCTGGCCGCCGACCGCGCCGAGTGGCGCGAGAGCCACCGCGACGAACTGGAGAGCGACGCCACCCCCATCCGACCGAGTCGCGTCGTCGCCGACATCGGCACCGCGCTCCCCACCGACGGCGTCCTCGTCAGCGCGACGAGCTACTCCGGGTTCTTCTCGGGCGCGTTCCACGAGGTGCCCCGGGCCGGCCTCGGCTACGTGCAGGCCCGCGGGAGCGACGGCATCAACTACGCGCTGCCCCAGGCGCTGGGTATCCAGGTCGCTCGCCCCGAGGCCCCGGTCGTCGTCCTCACGGGCGACGGCGGCCTCGGCTACCACATCGCGGACCTGGAGACGGCGGTGCGCGAAGAGCTACCGGTCACCGTCGTCGTCGCGGACAACGCCATGCTCGGCTCCTCGAAGGCGAGCCAGCTCGGCAACTACGCCGTCGACCAGTCGACGGACTTCGCGCAGGTGGACTTCGCGCAGGTCGCCCGCGGGTTCGGCTGCGACGCCGAGCGCATCGAGGACCCCTCGCGGCTGGCGGGCGCGCTGGCGGAGGCGGTGGGGAGCGACCACCCGACGCTGCTCGACGTCGTGGTCGACCCGTTCGCCGCGCCGCCGGTGCTGGTCTGATACACGGGATGTCCGCTCCGACGCATCGCGGGGTCGTCGTGACGACGACCCCCGTCGAACCGGCTAAGAAGATGCTGCTGACCGCCGTAAGGCGAGGCTGCTACCCGGCGTCCCCGTCCGTCCGGAAGTCTCGGTGAAACATCTTGTGGGACTTGGTGATGGGGACGAGCGTGTAGTCGTCGACGACGTCGTTGCCCTGCAGGTGCTCCCTGACGTGGACGTTGATGTCGTCGAGCGAGGACTGCCAGACGCGGATCATGAGGTCGTGTTCGCCCACGCACTCGGCGACCTCGTAGATGAGCGCGTCGTCGACGAGTTCCTCGATGAACGCGTCGATGTCCGCACGCGTCGCGCTCGCCGCGTACGATATCTGGACCTCGGCGTACGTGTAGTCGGCCTGCTGGAAGACGAGCAGCGCGAATATCTCCATGATTCCCTCCTCCTGCAGGTTCTTCCGGCGGCGTCGAGCGGCGGTCCGCGAGAGGTCGACCCGTTCGGCCAGTTCGGTGTCCGAGAGACGGCCGTCCTCGTTCAGTTCCCGGAAGATGAGGTAGTCCTTGTGGTCCATCCGCTCTTCGAGGAGCTCCACGACGCGTGGGTCCTCGATCCACTCCTCGACGCTGGGTGTGTTCGTAGCCATGGTTATCGATTGCTGTCTCCCGTTGTGTAAGTTAGCAGTGGTAGACGCCGACGGTCCGTCCGTGATAGGTGTTCGCCGTTCTGGGCCACTCGGCACACCGTCAGGGACCAGGCCGCCACGACGCTCCCGGTGGCCGTCACCGCTGCTCGCCTCCGGGCGACGCCGTCGGGACGAGCGCCAGTCGGCCCATCGCCGCCATGGCGAGCACCGGGTCGAGCACCGGAATCGCCAGCGACTCGCGCAGGTCGCCGAGCACGTCCGCCGTCGTGATGCCCGTGCAGCTCGGCGCGACGACATCACAGCCCGCGTCCGCGAGGCGAGCGACCGCACGGCGAATCGCGGCGCGCCCCTGCTCCGTGGTGAGGGCGGTCGTCGTCTCGGCACCCTCGACCACCTCGCTCGCCCGAAGACGGTCCCCGAGGAGGCGTTCGACGTTCGGTGGCGTCCCGGCCTCCAGACCGAGCGTGCCGACGTGCTCGCCGCGGGCGAGCGCCGCCGCCGCCACACTCGCCCCCGCCCCGACGACGGGAACGTCGAGGGCGTCGTCGAGTTCGGCGACGCCCGGGTCGAGTGCACAGCTCACCGCCAGCACGTCCACGTCGGCAGCCATCTCCCGGTCGAGCGAGTCGACGAGCGGCAGCGCCGCCGCCTCGGCCTCGACCGTCGGAATGCCCTCGGGGTGGTCCGGGATACATCGCGAGTGAGTCGTGACCTCGGGGAAGTGTCGCTCGACGAGACGACCGTGGAGCGCCACCGCGTCGGGGTCCGCGAGGGTGAGAACGCGGAGCACTCCCATCTCGACGTGGTCGATTCCCGCATCCGCCGTGTCGCTCGTAGCGACCCCGGAGGAATCGTCGGTCACCGAGACGCACCCCCGAGTGCCTCGTCGACGCCGCGGTCGGCGAAGAACCCCTGCTGGCGGAGCGCGGTCAGCAGCGTCTCCTCCCGGCGGTTCATGAACCCGTCGGGCCCCCAGTAGCGCTCGAGCGTCTCCTGCCACTCGCGGGTCGCGTCGCCGTAGACGCTGTCACCGTACATCTCGTTCATCGACTCGTAGCAGGCGTCGAGTAGCTCCGTGGAAGGGTCGCGATACTCGCCCTCGTGGAGCACCGCGCCGAGCGGGAGCCGCGGGGCGTTCTCCCGGGCCGACCCGTGGCGCGGGACACCGATACAGAGGCCGTAGATGGGGAGAACGCCCGCTGGGAGGTCGACAGCGCGCGCGACCGCCGGCAGTGCGTTCAGCACGTTCCCGACGGGACAGGTGCCGTAGCCCATGCTCTCGGCCGCGACGATGGCCCCCATCGCCGCCAGCGACGCGTCGACCGCCCCCTCCAGCAACCCCATCGTGGGCGCGAGGCGGAACTCGCGGTCGCGGTGGTCGAGCAGCCGCCGTATCCGACGGAGGTCGATGCAGACCAGCAGGAAGTGACTCGCCTCCTCCACCTGTGCGGTGCCTCGGTTACAGAGCTCGTGGACGCGCTCGCGGACCGCCGGGTCACGTATCCAGAGGAAGCTGTACATCTGCGTTGTCCCGCTCGTCGGGGCCTTCCGACCGGCGTCGACGATCTCGCGGACGTCGTCGTCGGGTATCTCGGCGTCGGGGTCGAACGCCCGGACGGTACAGCGCCGCGCCAGCCAGGGAGAGAGGTTCGACACCGGTGGCCGCTCGCGTCGGGTGGCGGGCCGGTCGTGGACCCGGTCGGTCATACGACCACGTCGCCCCCGCTGAGCACCAGTTCGTCGTCGAGGTAGACGTCCGGTTCGAGCACGATTCCGTCGACGTGGGAGTCACACTCGATGGTCCCGCCGAACCCGTGGTTGTCGCCGAAGGCGACGTGGCACGACCCGTACACCTTCTCGTCTTCGAGAACGGTCCCGATGATCTCGGCAGCCGGGTTCGTCCCGAGGCCGAGTTCCGCGACGCGGCGTGCGCAGACATCGCCAGCGGTCGTCTCCAGGAAGCTGTCGGCGTACGCTCCCTCGACTGATGAGACGGTCCCCGCCTCGACGTGGACGACCAGCGGGTCGTCGAGCGCGCCGACACCGACGAGACCGCCGTCGAACACGATGGTCCCCTCGGCGGTGTCTTCGACGGGGGCGAGGTACCCCTCACCGGACGGGAGGTTGCCCGACTCACCGGGAGAGCGGAGCAAGCCGTCGCTCGCGATACCGTCCCGACCCGCCAGCGAGAGCGTGAGCGTCTCTCCCGACGACTCGATACGGGCGCTCGACGCAGCACTCAGTCGCTCGGTGACGGCGGCCGTGATGCGCTCGACCTCGCCGTAGTCGGCCGTCATCGCCCCGCCGCCGAACATCGACTCGGTGATACCCGGCATCGTCGCGACTCGCGCGCCCGCCTCGGTGGCGGCCTCCCGGGCGCGGGTATGGGTGAGCGAGGCCGTCGTCGGGCAGACGACGACGTCCGCCTCCCGCATCGCGGCCGCGACGAACGCCGGTGGCTCCATCCCGCTCCGTGCGAGTGGTCGCGTCTCCAGCAGGCCCGTCTCCATCCCGACGTCGTCGCCCGCCTCGAACAGCGCCCTGCCGATGGCCCGCCGTTCGGTGTCGGTCACGACGAGCAGCGTCTCGTCGGCCTCGGCGGCCAGGTTCTCGACCAGCACCGACCGCGCTACCTCGCGGAGGTCGGCCATCTCAGAGCACCTCCGCGGTGGTCTTCGCCAGCACCGACCGACTCAGGAGGACGCCGGTCCCCGTCCGCTCGCGGACCGCCGCCTTCATCGCGGGCGTGTACCCGATACAGTCCATCACGACAAGGTCCGTCCCGGTACCGATTTCGGTGGCTGCAGCGGCGACCTCGTCGGCCCCCGTGTACGGCGACCCCGCGGCGGTCACCACCTCGAAGTCCGCCCACTTCTCGGTCGCCTGCGTTATCTGTTCGGGCTTCGGCGTCAGCACCCCGATCGTCCCGCCGTCTACGATGCTCGTCGCCCACGCGTGGAGGAGTTCGCTCGGTTCGAGCACCGGAACGTCGGCGTCGAACGGCGGGAAGTCGCCGGTACACAGCACCCCGATCATCGTGGCGTCCTCGGCGAGTTCGTAGACTCGTTCCTGGAGCAGGTCGAACACCGGCTCCTGCGGGACCGTCACGGACGACCCGTCGCGCAGTCGGGTGACGAAGACGGGCTGGCCCTCGTGGGGACCGAGCGCGCCGCGAACCTCCGCAGCGGAGTCGAACGGGTCGAGTGCACCGGCCTCGACGACGTCCACCTCGTCGGGTAACTGCGCGAGGATGTCCGGTGTCACGTCGGTCCGGGGGGCGTGGCCGATGGTGAGCAGACCGATGGTCGTCATCGGCCGTTCCCCTTCGCCTGCAGGTGCGTCATCGACCCGTAGAGCGACTGGAGGTGGGAGAACTCCTCGTCGTCGTAGAACGAGGCGCGACCGCGCGTGAAGTCCTTCGCCGTCTCGACGACGAACCCGGTGGCCTCGGCGAGTTCGGGGTAGTAGTTCGCTCCCGTCCCGCTCCCCGACACCGGGTTGACGCTCGTCGTCGCCACGCCGACGACGGGCGCGTCCGTCGCCGTCGACGGCTGGAGGATGCTGTTGATGTGGTGGACGCCGTTCCCGTAGGGCGTGATGTCCTGTGTCGTCAGGGTGAGCGTGCTCGGCGGGCGCCCGGTCACGCGCTCCTGGGCGTCGAGGAGCGACGAACTGGGTTTCAGCACCCAGCCCTCCTTCACCGTCGGGGTGATGGCGAACCCGCGTTCGCAGTGGACCCGGTTCCCTTTCGTCGCGTCGACCGACAGCACGGCGTCCATCCGGTCGTCCACCTCGTGCCGGTTCATCGTCTCCATGTCGACCGGACTGCCCATGAACGGCACCGGGTCGTGGGGCGAGGTGGGGGCGTCGGGACAGACGTGCGTCGCGATGTGCACGTCGCCCGGCAGCACGTCACCCCGGTCGTGCATCTTCGCGAGCTGCAGAGCGCTCGACAGAGCGACGATTGCCCCGTCGCCGTCGGAGACCATCCCGACCTCTTCGGGGCGTGCCCCGATGCCACCGAGGCGGCCGATGACCCCGAGCGTCGGGGCCGTCGGGTCCCGTCCGGGGATGGTTATCTTCACGAAGTCCGTCGCGCCCTCGTCGGACGTGATGGTCGTCACCTCGACGGCGACGTCGGTGTCGTCGAGCGCGGCGCGAACTGCTTCGCCGTCCGCCTCGGGGTGGTCGAGCGTGTCGTACGCCTGTTGAACTGTGTCGTACATTGTCAGTAATCCTCCGGGAACGCGTAGTCGAGAATCGGTACGCCGACCGCGTCTTCTATCGGTTCGAACAGCGCCGGGTCGGTCATGCCCGCGCCGAGCGAGAGCGACGCGGCGGGAGCGACGACTACCGCGACCGACCGCCCCTCGTCGAGGTCGGCCGTCGAGATGGGCTCACCGTTCGCGGCGTCGAGCGTCGTGATGAGGTCAGGGAACGTCGCGAGCCGCTCGCCGTCGCGGTCGAGCGTCATGTACTCGTTCCAGAACGTCAGGTCGTGCCCGTCGACGACGGCCGTCCCCACGTCGAACCCGCCGGTCGTCTCCAGCGCGTACGACTCGACGGTCCCCGAGACCACGACGTCGCCGTCGAGTGCCTCGGCGACCCGGTCGAGGACCACGCCGTCTTCGGACTGGCGAACCGCCCGGCCGACGGCCTCGGCCTGGTCGTACACCTCGACCGCGGCGTGGGTCCCGGCGTACTCCGCGGTGACGGGGTTCCGGGCGACGGCGACGAGACCGCCCGCGGCGTCGGCCGTCTGCCGGACGAGCGACGCGGCGGACTGGAGCGACGCCTCGACGGTCACCTCGTGGTGACGGCCCGCACCGCGGTCGCCGCCGACTCCCGCCTGGACGGCGGTCTCCTCGGCCGAGAGGCCCATCGACCCCATCGGGCCGGTCGGGTGTGCACGGCCGTTGCACGCGGCGTCCACGATGGGCAGGCCGGTCACCGCCGACTGCAGGAGCCCGTTCACCGCCGCGAAGCCGCCCATCTCGTTGGTCATCAGGGCGTCGACGCCCGTCCCCCGGTCGGCGAGTCGCTCGACCACCAGGTCGACGGCGCGGACGTAGTCGACCGGGTTCACCGCGCTCTCGGTCGCCGCGGGTGCGCCGACGCCGCTCACCGTCAGGACGGTGTCCGACGCGTCGAGCGCGCTCAGCGGGACGATGGTCGGCGTCCCGTACTCGATGGCGAGCGTTCCGAACTCGATGCCCTCCTCGAGGGACCCGCCACCGCCGCCGCCGAGGACCGCTCCCCCGACCGCGACGTGTTCTACCCACTCTCTCGTAATCGTCGTCGTCTGTAACTGGCTCATGCTGGTCGTGTTCGCTGTCGTGGTCATTCGTCACTCGACTCCGGGGTCGCCTCGGTCACGTCGCGCAGGGCGACGAAGGTGTTCGGTCGCTCGCGGTCGGCCGTCCTGACCGTCGCCTCGCCGCCGAGGCGGAGGCGACCCATCCCGTTCTCGACGAGGTGGTACGCCTGCGCCCGACCGACCTCGTCGAGCAGGTCGACGGACTTCGCTATCGCCGTCGCACAGACCTCCTCTGTCTCGCACGGGGCCGAACAGACGGCACAGGCCGGGAGGTCGGCCTTGAACGCCGACGGTGTGCTCGCACAGTCGGCGACGAGGTCGACCGTCCAGGGGCGGCGCTCGCGCGCCGCCCGGAGCGCGTCGACCCTGCTGTTGGTGGTCGAGTCCTCGGACACGGTCACCACTCCGGGTCCTCCTCGGCGTCCTCGTCGTGGAGAAAACAGCGCGCGACCTGGTCCTCGCCCGTCTCGTACATCGGGGGCTCTTCGGCCCCACAGGCGTCGAACTCGTACGGACAGCGCGACCGGAACGCGCACCCGCTCGGCTTCTCCCGCGGGTCTGGCACCTCGCCGTCGATGGTCATCCGCTCGGGCTTCAGGCGCTCGTCGGCCTCGCTGATGGTCGAGATGGCCGAGAGCAGCGCACGACTGTACGGGTGTTGCGGGCGCTCGAAGACGGCGTCGACGTCGCCCACCTCGACGAGTCGCCCCAGGTACATCACGCCGATACGGTCGGCGACGTTCCGCAGGAGCGAGAGATCGTGCGTGATGAACAGGTAGGTGATGCCGAACTCCTCCTGGATGTCCTCCAGGATGTCGATGATGCGGGCCTGCACGCTCACGTCCAGCGCGCTCGTCGGTTCGTCGAGGACGACGAACTTCGGGTTGAGCGCGACGGCCCGTGCGATGCCGACCCGCTGTTTCTGCCCGCCCGAGAGCTGCCCCGGGTAGCGGTACATGAACTCCTTGGGCAGGTCGACCATCTCCAGGAGTTCCTCGATGCGCTCCAGTCGCTCGGTGGCGTCGCCGTAGTCGTGGATTTTCAGCGGCGCTTCGACGATGGACTTGACCCGGTGGCGCGGGTTGAGACTCGATGTCGGGTCCTGGTGGACGATCTGCATGTGCCGACGGAAACGCTTCAGTTCGCTCGCCGAGAGGTCGGTGACGCTCTGGCCGTCGATTTCGACCGTTCCGGCGGTCGGCTCCGTCAGCCTGAGCATCGACCGGCCGGTCGTCGTCTTCCCCGACCCGGACTCGCCGACGAGCCCGAACGTCTCGCCCTCCTCGATGGAGAAGCTGACCCCGTCGACCGCCCGGACCGCACCGACCTGTCGCTGGAGCACCCCCTCGTGGATGGGGAAGTGTTTCTCCAGCCCCTCGACGCGGACCATCGGGTCCTCGACGGGGCGTCTGGCGGTCTGTACCTGTGGTTCGGCGTCGTCTGTGAGACTCATGACTGGGACTCTCCTCCGAGGACCGCGTTCGACTGGTGTCGTCCGTCGGCTCGGTCGTACCACGGTGGTTCGCCGATGTCGACGTCCACCGCGTCACCCTCGGCGTGACGGGCGTGCGCTGGCGGACCGTCGAACAGGTGGCACGCCACCGTGTGGTCCGTCCCCGTCGTCCGGGGGTAGGGGTAGAACTCGCGGCACTCCGGTTCCGCATGCGGGCAGCGGTCCGCGAACCGGCAGGCGGTCGGCGGGTCGGTGTAGTCCGGGAGGTGGCCCTCGATACCGCTGCCGATACCCGTCGACAGCGACGGGATGCTGCTGAGCAGCCCCCGCGTGTACGGGTGCTGTGGGTTCGCGAACAGCTCGCCGGTCGGGGCCTGTTCGACCACCTCCCCGGCGTACATGACGTTGATGTAGTCGCTCACCTCGCGGGCGATACCGAGGTCGTGGGTGATGTACAGGACGCTGGTGTCGCGCTCCTCGACCAGGTCGTCGAGCAGGTCGAGGACCTTCGCTTCGGTCGTCACGTCGAGTGCCGTCCCCGGTTCGTCGGCGACGAGCAGGTCGGGCTCCGAGAGCAGTGCGATGGCGATGAGGACGCGCTGTCGCATCCCGCCGGATAGCTCGACCGGATAGCTCTCGAAGACGCGCTCGGGTGCGGATATCTCGACGTCCCCGAGCATCTCGATGGCACGTTCGCGGTGGGCGTCGTTCGTGCCCCGGTCGAGCTTGTCGCGCATCCAGCTCGTGAACGAGAGCCGCGAGCGGCCCTGCCACTTCAGGACGTCGAGCATCTGCTCGCCCACCGTCAGGACGGGGTTGAGACTCGTCATCGGGTCCTGCATGATCATACTCATGTCGGTCCCGCGGCGGGCGTGTCGCTGGGCGTCCGAGAGGTCGAGGACGTTCTCGCCCTTGTAGACGATCTCTCCGGCCGGAATCCGGGCCGAGGGGAGCAACCCGAGGATCGCCTTCACGGTCACGCTCTTCCCGCAGCCCGTCTCGCCGACGAGCGCCGCCGTCTCACCCCGGTTGAGCGTGAAGTCGATGCCGTTGATGACCTCCGCGACGCCGTCGTGGGTGTCGAAGTGGACATGGAGGTTCCGCACCTCCAGCAGCGGGTCACCCATCTCAGTTCACCTCCACGTCGAGGACGTCCCGCAGGCCGTCGCCGATGAAGTTGAACCCGAGCACGGCGAACGAGATCGCCAGCCCGGGGAACACCGCGATCCACCAGAACGTCGTGACGTAGTTGCGCCCCTGCGCGATCATCGCCCCCCACGTCGGCGTCGGCGGTTGCGCCCCCAGACCGAGGAACGACAACCCCGCCCCGACGAGGATGACGAACCCCATGTCGAGGGTCGCCTTCACGGTGATGGGACTCAGGACGTTCGGCAGTATCTCGCGGAACGCCGTCCGGGTCCAGTTCGACCCCAGAGCGCGACTGGACTCGACGAACTCGGCTTCCTTGATGGACAGCACCTCCCCCTGGACGAGGCGAGCGTACCACGACCACCAGGAGAACGCGATGGCTATCATCACGTTCAGCAGCGACGCTCCGGTCGCGGCGACCACCGCCATCGCCAGGAGCGTCGGCGGTACCGCGAGGAAGATGTCCGTCGTCCGCATGATGACGGCGTTGGCCGTCCCGCCGAGGTAGCCCGCGACGAGGCCCAGCGTGACCCCGACGGAGATGGCGATGGAGAGGACGACGGCCCCCATCATCAGCGAGAGTCGAGCGCCGAACAGCACCCGACTGAAGATATCGCGGCCGGTGGTGTCGGTGCCCATCGGGTGGTCGACGCTCGGTGGCTGGCTCGCCCGGTCGAAGTGGACCCCGGCACCGGCGTCGGCCGGGTACGGCGCGATGTACGGCGCGAGCAGCGCCGCGAACACCAGCACGAGGACCATCGCGAGGCCGACCAGCGAGAGCCTGTTCTGAGCGAAGCTTCGAGCACCGCGGCGGAGCTGCCGGAGCCGCTCCTGCCGTGCGGCGTCGTCCGAGTCGACGAGTCGTGAGAGTGCTTTCGTAGACATGTCAGTCCTCAAGTCGCACCCGTGGATCGAGGTAGCCGTACAGCAGATCCACGGCGAAGTTGGTGGTCACGAACACGATACCGATGACGATGGTGACGCCGACGATGGCGTTGAAGTCCTGATAGAGGATGGCCTGAACGCCGTAGCGTGCCATCCCCGGCCACGCGAAGACGATCTCGACCAGAAACGCGTTACCGAGCAGGAACCCCAGCGCGAGCCCGATGACCGTCAGGGAACTCGTGAAGGCGTTCCGCAGCATGTACTTGTACTCGATGAGGTTACTCGGGAGGCCGTACGCCTGCGCGGCGAGCACGTAGTCCTTCTTCGTCTCGTCGATCATGTCCGAACGGATGAGACGCATGACCTGCGCGAGCGTCGCGAGGCCGAGCGCGAACGCCGGGAGGACGAGGTGTTTCGCCGCGTCGACGAACGTCCCGAACTGACCGGCGAGCAGACTGTCGACGAGATACAGGTGGGTGACCGCCGGTGGCGGTGCCACACCGTCGCTCAGCCGACCGGACAGCGGGAGCAGACCGAGCGTGACGACGAATATCATCTGCAGGACGATAGCGACCCAGAACCGCGGCATCGAGACGCCGAACAGGGCGACGATGCGCGAGAGGTGGTCCTGCCAGCGGTCCTTGTTCGTCCCGGCGACGACGCCGAACGGGATGGCCAGCAGGACCGCGAAGAACAGCGTGACGAGGGTGAGTTCGAGCGTCGCCGGCAGGCGGCCGACGATGTCGCTGAACACGTTGTTGTTCGTCCGCAGCGACATCCCCCAGTCACCCTGCAGGACGCCGACCAGCCAGTCGAGATACTGCTCGGGGAGCGGCTGGTTCAGACCCATCTCTCGCCGGAGTCGGGTGACCTGCTCCTGGGTCGCCTGTGGCCCGAGGGCCAGTCTGACCGGGTCGCCGGGAACGACCCGCGATATCAGGAAGATCAGGATGGACAGTCCGAAGACGACTGGGACCGCCTGGAGCGCCCGCCTGACGAGGTAGTCTACGTACGACATCGGTAGGGGTTGGTGGGCTTCGGTGTGTCGTCGACCATGGTCAGGCGCGGCCGTCGCCCTTGCGAGTCATCGAGTGGACGTCCCAGTCGAAGGACATGACACCGCGGTACTTCCAGCCCTCCACGTTCTGGTTGATACCGATGCGGTACGGTGGGTTCCCGATGAAGACGCTCGGCATCCCCTCGACGATGAGCGACTGCGCCTCGCGGTACTTGTCGAGACGACCTTCGAGGTCGGTCGTCGTGCGTGCCTCCTCCAGCACCGACGTGAGTTCGTCCGTCGAGTACCACGACTGGGAGATGTACGACCCGAACGAGGAGGGGTGGTACATGAGGTACGTGTGGCTGTCCGGCGAGGGCATCTTCGCGGTGTGGAAGATGTTCGTCAGATGGGACGTCGACTCCGCGCTGGTCGCCTTGTCGGTGATGCTGGCCCACTGCTGGGGGTTGATCGTCAGCTCGATGCCGAGTTCGTTCAGACACGACTGGTTGAGCAGCCCCATCTGGCGCTGGAGTTCGGTCCCGGCGACGACGACGTGTTCGAGGCCGATCTCGTTGATCTCGTCGACGCTGTACTCCGCCTGGTCCAGGAACTGCTGGGCCTTCTCGAGGTCCTGAGACACCGGCGTGAGGTCGTCGTTGTGCCCGGCCATCTCCTGGGGAACCGGACCGGTCGCCTGGGCCCCGCCACCGATGATATCGTTGACAGCGCTGTCATAGTCGAACGCGTAGGCGATGGCCTTCCGGACGTTGATGTCGTCAGTCGGGGCCTTCTGGGTGTTCATCGGGAAGTGGAACAGCTGGAGCTGGGGAACCTCGGGGACGCGGACGTTCGAGAACGAGTCCATCTGCTCGTACGCCTGCACGCCCATGTACTGGTCGGTCATGTCACCGTCCCCCTGCTGCATCGTGTTCACGATGGTGGACTGCTCGGTGATGACCGTCGAGCGGAACGTGTCGAAACTGTTCTCGTTCCAGCCCTTCCAGTAGTCCTCGTAGGCGGACGCCTCGATGGAGTTGCCCTGCTCCCAGTTGTCGAGGACGTACGCGCCGGAGCCCGCGGAGTTGCTCTGCAGGTAGCCGCGTCCCCAGTCGTCGCCGCTGGCGTTCTCCTCGACCACCGCGCTGTTGACGATGTAGAACTGGACGAACGTCGCCAGCGCGGGGCCGTACGCCTGACTGAAGGTGAACTCGACCGTCCGCTCGTCGCGGGCCGAGACGTCCTCCGGGTCGAGGTAGCTGAGCCAGAACGAGGAGTAGCCGGCTTCGAGGCTCAGCATCCGCTTCATCGAGTAGACGACGTCGTCGGCGGTGAGGCTGTCCCCGTTCGAGAACGTCACGTCGTCGCGGAGCGTGAACACCCACGTCTTCCCCTCGTTCTCCGTGTCCCAGCTCTCCGCGAGGTGTTCGGTCGGCTGCAGGGACTCCGCGTCGACCGTGATGAGTTCGTCGTAGAGGTTCTGTGCGGCGAGCCCCTGCGTGTAGTCGACCTGTTCTGCCGGGTCGAGCGTCCCGAACACCTGACCGGCGATGAAGTGGAAGTCGTTCGACCCGCTACCGCTCCCGCCGCCACCGCCGTTCGAGTCGGTCGACGATTCGTTTCCCCCCGGATTACCGTCGTCCGTCCCTCCACTCCCACCGCCGCTCGATGAACAACCCGAGAGCGCGACCCCCGCCGCGCCAGCACCAGCGAGTTTGAGGAACGTCCGTCTGTCCGCGTCATCCGTTGCCATGGACATGTGTGTCTCACCAATTGGGATAAGTGTTCCGGAACCGAGACTTTATTCGGGTGCTTGAAGTTACGAATTAACTACCGAGTACTGAGATTAAAAATCAGGCTCGGAATCGTGAGCGAACACATCTGTCGATATAGTGTTCTATTTACGGTAGGAATGGGTCGATATTACGATGAACGAACGAGAATATACTACTTTTTCCGAGGTTCGTTATCTCGGAGTACACCATACCGCCATCCGCCATGGATTCGACGAACCGTTGGTCGGTGCCCGAATCGTAGTAGACGGGGTAGAGAATCGTCGATGCGTCGTCGGCCGACTTCACTGCGACCGTACAGAGGACCAGCCCCTCCGTGTCGCCACGGTACACCTCGAATTCGTCGTAGCGGGTAGCCGCATCACCGACCAGTTCCGCGACGGCGTCGAGTTCGGACTGGGGGACGACCAGTCTGAACCCGGTCTTCGACCCCGGTTCGTCGTCGACGAACACCGAGACGTCACCCGGGTGGAGGACCAGCGTCTCCCATCCCTCGTCCCGGTAGTCGGCGGCGATCGCGTCCATCCCGTCCAGCAACCGCTCCCAGTGGACGCTCGCTTTGTTCATCCGGTTGAGCTTGTCGCGGTCCATGTACTGTTCCGGAGCGTCCGCTCTGGTAGCCTAAATATCCCGGTACCAGACCGGCGGTGGTCTTCCCGAGGGAGAACGAGGAAGCACGAACGCTCAGAACACGGGGTCGTAGACACCCGCGCCGGTCTCCTCGTGGCGGCGGATGAGCGTCTCGCGGAGGAACTCGCGGCCGAGCATCGCCTCCACGTCGAAGGGGCCGACGTCGCCGCCCGACCCGCGTTTCAGAATGTCGTTCACCGTCTCCTCGTCGGCCACGCCGTCGGCGACGAGGCGGTGGGCCTCGTTGACGAGAGCGGCGACGACGGGCGTCACGTCGTACGCCTCGTCGGTGTCGGGGAGACGACACTCCTCACCGTCCCACTCGAAGAACCCCTCGCCCGTCTTCATCCCGAGTCGGCCGTCCTCGCGCATCCGCTCCATGCGCTCGCGGGACTCGGGTGGCGGGGCGTACCGGTCGCCGTAGGCACCGGCGAGGTTGTCGACGGTAGCGAGGTGGACGTCGACGCCGATGAGGTCGACGAACTCCAGTGGGCCGCGGTCGAAGCCGACGGCCCGCGCGGCGCGGTCGATGGCGGCCGCGGAGGCGTCGAGCAGTTCCCACGTCGCCGCGCACTTGATGGACGCAGAGAGGCGGGAGAGGCCGTTCGCGCGGTACTCTCGCTGGAGCCGAATCGGCTGTTTCCCGATGTCCTCGGCCATCGAACGCGCGCGGTCGTGAGTCGCCTCGCTGGCGTCGTCGCCCGACAGTTCGACGATATCACGGGGAATCGCCGGGTTGGCGAAGTGGAACAGGACGACCCGCTCGGGGTACTCGGAGTCGGCGGCGACGTCCGACGGCGTGAGCGAGGAGGTGTTCGTCCCGACGACGGCGTCCGGCGAGAGGACGTCGTCGAGGTCCGCGAGCAGCGACCGCTTGAGGTCGAGTCGCTCGGGGACCGCCTCGACGACGAACCGCGCGTCGGCGAGCGAGCCGAGGTCGGTGTCGTAGCCGATGCGCTCGGCGGGCGGTCCGTTCGGGCCGAGGTCGGCCGCCGCGAGGGCGTCGGGGAGTTCGTCGCGGTGGTACGCGCGGGCAGCGTCGAGCGCGTCCGGGTCCACGTCGACGAGCGTCACGTCGTGGCCGCCGTTGGCGAGGAGCCCCGCGATGTCCCGTCCCATCACGCCCGCGCCGACGACGCCGGTCCTCACGCCGACCCCTCCACGAGCGGTTCGGCCTCTCGTTCACGCCTGCCGAATCGGGTCCTGGCGAGGTAGTAGCCCGCGCCGACGACGACGAGGCCGACCCACGCCGCACAGACGACGGGTGACTGCGTGGCGAGCACGACGAACAGCAGGGCGTTGCAGGCGACGGCGCTCACGGCGAGTACGGTGGTCGCGCGTCGCCCGACGAACGACGGAACCCGCTCGAACGCGTCTGGTCGCCGCCGGACGGCCCGGACCGCCGCGAGCATCACCGGGACGATGAGGAAGATGCCGCCGAACCCGAGCAGCGTCCCGAGGTCGGCGACCGGGAGCGGACTGACCAGCGCGGCGACCGAGAGGAGGTACACCAGCGTCAGCCCCCAGTGGGCGGTGCCGAAGCGCTCGTTCGTCTCCGCCAGCACCGCCGGGACGAGTCCGTCGGCCGCCAGCGCGTCGAGGTACTTCGGGACGATGATGTACACCGCGTTGATGCTCGTCGTGATGGCGAACAGCGCGCCACCGACCACGAAGAACGTTCGCAGGCCGGGCGAGAGGAAGGCCTCCGCGGGGACGGTCAGTTCCTCGTTCGCGAGCGCGTCGACGCCCACCGAACCGACGGCGACGACGGCCGTCGCCACGTACAGGCAGAGGACGAGCGGGACGCTGATGGCGAGCGACTGCGGGAGCGTCACCGTCGCCTCACGGACGTCGCCGCCGATGTCGACGACGAAGTTCGCGCCGAGACAGACGAAGTAGAGGATGGCCGCCCCGGCGACGAGACCGGTCGCGCCCGTCGAGAACGGTGGCGTCAGGTTCGCCGCGTCGACGGCGGGTGCGCCGACGACCACGAACACGCCCAGCGCGGCGACGAGAGCGACGAACAGCAGGACCTGGGCGCGGGCGGCGGTACGGATACCCGCGAGGTTGAGCAGGAAGAACGCGGTGAGGACGACGAGACCGACGAGCACCGGGTCGACCGCCACGAGCGACTCGACGTAGCCGCCGAACGTGAGCGCGTACAGCGGCAGGCCGCCGCCGAACATGCTCACGCCGAGACCCCAGGCGGCGAGGAAGGCGACGAACGGCGAGACGAACTCGCGGGGGTACCGGTAGTTCCCGCCCGTGGTCGGGAACGCCGCGCCGAGCATCGCCGTCGGCACCAGCCCCAGAACGACGACGCCGAACGCGAGCGCGAACGAGACGAACACCCCTGTCCCGGCGATACCGGTGGCGACGCCAGTCAGGCTGAACAGCGCACCGCCGACGACCAGACCGACCTCGATGGCGACGGCGTCGAGCAACCCGACGTCGCCGCCCTCGCGTTCGGTCAGCACGGAGACCCTCCCTGTTGCATGATGTCGTCTACCAGTCTGCGAGTGGAGAGAAAAAACCTCGCACGCGGGCGGGTCGCGACGCTACTCGTCGCACAGAGAGACAAGAAGGAGTCCGTTCACTCCGACGACGCGACGCGCTCGCCGACCTCCAGGCCGTTCGCGAGGGCGGCGTGGACGCGCGACTCCCCGACGACCCAGTCGCCCGCGAAGTAGAGCCCAGCATCCTCACAGTCGCGGTGAGTGTCGCCCGTCACGCCCCCGTCCGGGAGCGCGTATCGCCAGCCCTGATGGTCGGTCCAGTCCGGGTCGGCGAACGCGTCGTCGGCCAGCAGTTCGGTGGCGTGGCCGACCGACTCCCGGAGCACCTGGTCGGGGTCGTCGTCGATGCGCTCGCCCGACCAGTCGTGGCCCATCTGAACGACGAGCAGGCTCTCGCCGTCCGGGACGTGGCCCGGTTTCAGCTCCTCGCGGGAGAGCCAGCCGACGGGGTGCTCGCGGTCCGTGTTCACGAGCGCGTACCACGGTCGGTCGAGTTCGAACGGGTAGTGGCAGACGGCGGTGAACACCGACGCGTAGTCGACGGCCGCGACGGCGTCGTGGACGTCGATTCTGCGTTCGTCGTCCCACGCCATCGTCGCCAGCAGGTCCGCGGTCTGGGGTGCGGGCGGCGTCAGGACGAGCCTGTCGAACGAGCCGAGGGCCGCGTCCTCGCTGTCCGCGAGCGACCAGCGTCCGTCCTCTCGGGCGATGCCCTCGACGCGCGTCTCGCGGTGGACCGTCGCGTCGGTGCGGGCGAGCAGCCGTTTCGCCACCTGCGTGATGCCGTCCTCGTAGGTCCACTTGCGCTCGTCGTCGGCCCGGCCCTCGGTTATCTCGCCGCTCGCGTCGAACGTCCAGACCGGCGCTTCGACGTCGACGAGTCCCTCGCTGTCGAGTTCCTCCGTGAGCAGGCGGTTCACGCGCTCGTCCTCGTCTTTCACGTAGTTCGCGCCGTGGTCGTACTGACAGTCCTCCCTTCGACGGGTCGCGGCCCGGCCGCAGACGCCGCGGGACTTCTCGAACACGGTCACGTCGGCGTCCGCGTCGCGGAGCGCGTAGGCGACGGCCGCGCCCGACGCGCCGGCCCCGACGATGGCGACGTTCATACCACGTGGGAAGGCGCGTCCCGTGCAAAAAGCCGTGGACAGCGGTCATCTGGTCGTCGCTTGCGCCCGCCCGGTGTCCCACCTCGGCCACTCCCTCGTTACTCCCGTTCGGCCTCGCGGTCGCGGAGTCGGTCGCGTTCCGTCCGGGCCGCGCGCTCCTCGACGTTCTCCAGCGTGTCGGTCTCCAGCAGGCGTTCCAGTTTCCGTTCGAACTGCGCGTCGGTGAGTTCGCCGGCCGCGTAACGTCGCCGGAGCGTCTCCAGGGGCGTCTCGTCGGCGGTCGGGTCGGCGGGCTCGTCGCTGGTCGACGTCTCGTCGGTCGTCGACGTCCCCCATCCGCCCCACCAGTCCTCGGATGACCCCCACCAGGCGTCGTCCTCCCACCACTCCTCGCGGTCCTCGTCGTCGCCGAACAGGACGGCGACGATGGGGACGACGACGACGTACCCGAGGATCAACGCGCCGAGCCACCAGCTCTGCCCGGTCAACAGCGCCGCGAGCCAGATACCCGTGACGATGGTGGAGGCGATCTCGGTCGCGTTCTCGTGGAGGCGACTCCGCGACGTGTCCTCGCTCATCGCGAACAGGTTCGAAGTGGGGCGGCTTAAACGCTCACGAAAACGGGCGAGGGTCCGCCCGCCTCACGAGCGCTGTCCGGGCATCACCGCAGCCGCGCCGCCAGCGCGCGCACCCGCTCGCTGCCGCGGCGGACGAACGGCGTGCCGTGGCCGGGGCAGACCGCCTCGAACTCGCCAGCGCGGTCGCTGAACGCCCGGACGCTGTCCCGGAGTTCGCGCATCGAGTAGCTGTCGCCCCAGAACGGCGGCGTCAGTTCGCCGTCCGTCTCCCACATGAGGTCGCCGACGAACGCCACGCCGTCGTCGTGGACGTAGGCCGTGTGGCCGGGGTTGTGCCCCGGCGTGTGGTAGGCCGTGAACCCGCCGACGCGGTCGCCGTCGTCGACGCGCCGGAGCGGTACGTCGTCGAGGTCGAACACCGCCCGTGCGAAGCGGTGGAACGACCCCTTGTGGTGAATCCACGGCGGGTCGTGGTGGCCCCGGACCAGCGCCACGTCCGTCGCACCCAGGTAGACGGCGGCGTCGAACGCGGGACCGCCCAGCCAGCGCGCGAGCGGCGTCAGCCCCCCGACGTGGTCGAGGTCGTAGTGCGTCAGCAGGACCCGGTCGACGTCCCCCGGCCGGTACCCGGCCGCGGCGAGTTCCGACCGCAGCGAATGCCGGTTCGCCGGCATCCCCGTGTCCACCAGCGTCACGCCGTCGCCCCCCTCGAACACGTACGCGTTGACGACGAACGGTTCGGTCCAGCCGAGTTGCAACCGGTGGGTGTCGTCGCGGACCCGTTCCATACCGAGAGAAGCGTCGGCGGAGGGAAAGCGGCGTCGACACGGCACACTACCGGCCGTCGAGCAGTTCCCTCACGAGCGACAGCAGCCGGGAGCGCTCGCCCGGAACGTCCTCCGCGAGGCGGGCGGCCGCGGCGACGAGCAGCCACCGCTCGTCGTCGAGCGACCGTCCCGTCACCTCTGCGTACCGTCGACGGTAGCTGGCGAGGAGTGCCCGTCGCACCGAGCGCTGGGGGACGCCCCGCACGCCGGACGGCACGCCCGCGACGCGCAGGAGGAGCGTCGTCCGGGCGACGTCGGCCAGCGGGTGCCCGCAGGTGGCGTCCAGCCAGTCGACGACGACCGGACGCGGTGTCTGGAGCACGTTCCCGGGGTGGCAGTCGCCGTGGCAGGCGGCGTGTCCACGCGGCAGGTCGTCGAGGACTGACAGCACCTCGTCGCGTGTGTCTCCGGGGAGCGGCCCACCGGCGACGTCGCGGCGGAGGCGCTCGCGCTGGCCGGGGAGGCCCGCACCGTCACAGTCGTGGACACCGGCCTGCACCTCGGCGAGCCGCCGCCCGACCCGGGCCACCCGCCAGGACCGCTCCGCGAGCGAATCGAGCAGCGTCGGCCCGTCGAGACGGTCCAGGACGATACCCACGCGTCCGTCGACGGTCCGGGTTTCGTGGACGGCCGGCGCGGGTGCCCCTGCTCCGTGCGCCACGCGGGTGTTCTCCATCTCCCGTTCCGCCTTGTCGGGGACGACGCCGTCGACGAACAGTTTCAGCACTCGCTCGTCGTCCAGCGCGAACACGTCGGCGGTGCGGCCGGTACCGACGAGCGGCCGGTTCACGACCCTCTGTCCGCCTCGCGTCCACCGCCGTCACCCGCTGACGCGGCCGTCCCCTCCGCACGCTCGACGGTGCGGGTCCCGTCGAGTCGCGCGAGTTTGCGGTCGAACTCCTCGTCGCTCAACTCCCCGCGTGCGTACCGCAGTTCGAGGACGGCACGAGCGTCGTCGGGGGCGGTCGTCCCGTCGTCGTCCGCTAGCAGGCGCTCGACGCGGCCCTCGAACTGCGCCTCGCTGAGTTCGCCCGACGCGTAGCGCCGCCGGAGTTCCGCGAGTGCGTCGTCGATGGCCGGGGCGGTCCCACCGGAACTGGCGTCGAGAGCCTCGCGGTCCCTCTCGGCGGTGTCGTCGGTCAGCCGTGCCCCGAGTGCGAGGCTGGCACCGACGACGAGCGCCAGACCGAACGAGAGGGCGACGGCGACCGGCGTACTGAACGCCAGCCAGGTGAGGAAGTACGTCCCGAGCACGGCGGTGACGAACAGCGCCCCGACGACGAGGACGACGCCGAACGCGGAGGACCTGCTCATAACCGTCGGAGCGAGCGCGAATACAAAAGCGTTCGACTCACGAGGTGGACGGTCACTCGGTCACAGCGACGTCGAGACGTACGGCCCGTCCTGGTAGTAGCCCAGCTTCTCGCGGTAGTACTGGCGGACGCCGATGCCCGAGATGACGGCGAGTTTGTCGAACCCGGCGTCGCGGGCGCGGCGTTCGGCCTCACCCAGCAGACGCTTGCCGAACCCCTTGTGCTGGAAGTCGTCGTCCTCGGACCCGTGGCCCACACCCACCTCGTTCCCGTAGACGTGGAGTTCGCGGACGATGGCGGCGTTCTCCAGTTCGCGGCGGACCGGGTCGTTCGCGAACCGCAGGCGACAGAACCCGACCAGCAGGTCGTTGTCGGGGTCCTCGAAGGAGACGAACCGCTCCGTGCCGCCACAGACCTCGTAGGTGAGCGTGTCGAGTTCCACTGTCTCTGGAGACTCGTCGTTCATCCCGACCTCCCGACAGCGGATGCAGTCGCAGGTCCAGCCGTGCTCGTCCATCCGCTTTCGGGCGAGCTGGCGGAGGTTCGACTTCCAGACGCCCGCGTCGATGAAGTCCGCGGGGATGTCCCGCTGGACCCGCTGGAGGCGCGTGTACTTCGGAATCATCGACTTGATCTCGGCGACGAGGTCGGCTGCCTCCTCGTTGCCGAGCGGCTCGTACTCGTCGCGCCGCCACATGTCGTAGGTGCGGGTGCCGCGGACGACGAGCGTGGGGTATATCTTGAGGTAGTCGGGCCGCCAGTCGGTGCTCTCGAACAGTTCGCGGAAGTCCTGCAGGCACATCTCGGGGGTCATCCCCGGCTGGCCGGGCATCATGTGGAAGCCGACCTTGAACCCGGCGTCGCGCAGGCGGCGGTTGGCGTCGACGCTCGCCTGGATGCCGTGGCCGCGGTGCATGTCGCGGTTGACGCGCTCGTAGGTCGTCTGGACGCCCACCTCGACCTTCGTCCCGCCGAGCGCGAGCATCCGGTCTATCTGCTCGGGGTCACACCAGTCGGGCTTCGTCTCGAAGGTGGTCCCGATGTTCCGCACGTCCGCCGTCTCGTTCTCGGCGACGACGTCCTCCAGGTAGCGGAACTCGTAGTCCGCGGGGTCCTGCGCGAAGCTCTCGTCCTGCGCCGGTTCCGGCTCCTTCTCCACGTCGAAGTCGTTCATCGCCTCCAGGCAGCGCTTGACGAAGTACTCCTGGTAGTCGTGGCTGCGGGCGGTCATCGTCCCGCCCATCACGATGAGTTCGGCCTTGTCGACGGGGTGGCCGATCTCCCGGAGCTGTTCGAGACGGAGCGTCACCTGCCCGTACGGGTCGTAGTCGTTCTGGACGCCGCGGGCAGCCGCGGGTTCGTGGCCGGTGTAGCTCTGCGAGGAGTCGAACTCGCTGGCCGGACCCCCCGGACAGTAGAGACACTTCCCGTGGGGACACATGTGCGGCGAGGTCATCACCGCGATGGGCGAGACCCCAGAGGCGGTGCGGACGGGCTTCCGCCGGAGGACGGGTTCGAGTTCCTCGCGCAGGTCCGGGCCGGCGTGGTCGAGAATCTCGGAGTTCTTGGGCACCTTCGGAGCGGAGAACTCCGAACAGACCGCCAGCTTCTCGCTCTCGACGTCGTCGCGTTCCACCTCGCCGTCGAGGATGCGCTGGACGAGCGCCTCGCAGGCCTGCTCGAAGGCGTCGGTCTCGGTCGCCTCGCTGCTCATTCGTTGCCGGAGCGAGGGCGTGGCGAGACAAGAGGCTGTGGTTTCGGCCCGTCGGCTCGGTCGCTCCGTCGCGTGACGCGCCGACTCAGACGCCCGCCTCGCGCAGGTCCGCCCGGACGCCGTCGAGCGCGTCGGTGAGGGCCGACGCCTCGTGGA
This sequence comes from Halomarina salina, assembly GCF_023074835.1. Classification (NCBI taxonomy): domain Archaea; kingdom Methanobacteriati; phylum Methanobacteriota; class Halobacteria; order Halobacteriales; family Natronomonadaceae; genus Halomarina; species Halomarina salina. The sequence continues at coordinate 2,322,709 of NZ_JALLGW010000001.1, read as the reverse complement.
CGCCGACGACGTCGCCGTCGACCCTGGTCGTGACCCTCACCCCGCCCTCGTTCTCGAAGACGATGACCTCGGCCGCCTCGCGGGTCGCGACGAGACGGTTGACCACGGTCGTCGCCGTCCACGCCCCGTCGAGGAGCCACAGCAGGTCCCTGGGCGTCCAGCGTCGGTTCGCCCCCGCGTCGGACGCACCGGCCGCCGACCGTTCGGCCGCCGGGGTGCTCGTTCCGACTGCGCCGTCGTTCGTCGCCGGTTCCTCGGTCCCCACGTCGTGGTCGGCCATCGCAGACCCGATCTTTCCCCGCGTCATCGACTGGTCGTCAGACTCCCGTGGGTATTGCTACAGACTCGATAACCCGCGTCGGTGAGAATCGAACCGATATAATCGGCGGTTCGACCCGGTTATCGGCGCGATAACCGGTGTCGAGGCCGACTGAGCGCTGCCTGGCTGGACGGTCCGTTCAGGCGAGGTCGGCGATGGCGTCGACCACCGCGTCGACGACGGCGTCACGTTCGCCGGCGACGAACTCGATGCGGTCGCGGCCGCCGCGGGCCTCGACGCCAGCGTTGTCGACGTGGTCTCGGGCCTGCTCCGCGACCGCGCGGGTGTCGAGGTCGAACGTCGACCGGATGCGCAGTTCGTCCGTGGCGATACCGAGCGTCACGAACGCGCCGTCGCGGTTGCGGCGGTGGACCTCGTCGAGGAGGATGTCGGTCGACGGGAAGTCGAAGCGGTGGGTGAACGCGTCCGTGTCGAGGACGGCGAACGCGACGCCGCCCGCCGCACGCTCGTCGAGGTTCGCTTCGGCCGTCTCCACCTCGGTCGCGAGTTTCTCGCGGAACTGCTCGCTGACGCTGTCGACCAGCGAGCCGCTGTCGTCGAACAGCAGGTCCTCGACCAGTTCGCGCTTGTCCTCGTAGGACTGGTAGTACGCTTCGAGCGCGATGGCTTCCTGGAGGTGCTCGACGTCGCTCGTCTGGTAGCCCGCGTCCGCCGCGAGGTCGACGTACTCGCTCGGGGCGTCCTCCCAGAACGAGGCGGCGGGAAGGTGGCGCAGGTCCTCGCGCACGACGTCGTCGACGTGGAGTGCGACGGCGGTGGCGAGTGCGGTCGCGCTGGTCGTCTCCTCGGTCGTCGCCTTCGGCGCGACGAGGACGTCGGTCGCCTCCTCGGCACCCTCGTCGACCGAACCCGCGTCGACGACGACGCGTTCGGCGCCGTAGACGTCGAGCAGGCCGAACGCGTCGAGCGAGTCTCGGGTCGCGCCGACGCCGGCGAACACCATCAGGGGGATCTTCTCGTCGTGGCGGTCGCGGTTCGACAGCATCGACGCCACGTCCTTCGTCGCGTCGTCCATGTCGTACACCGTCTCCAGCGGGCGGCGGTCGAAGTAGTGGTACACCGCGTCGCCGGAGGCGTGTTCCTCGCGGACCAGCGGGAGGACGGCGCGTTCGATGGCCGCACCGGCGAGGTAGCCGTCGACCGTCGCGTCGTGCCGGACGACGATGGGCCGGGACTCGATGATGGCTCGCCGGATGGCGGTGGCCGCCTCGCGCGTGTCGTCGAGGACCGCCTCGACCGCTGCGTCGTCGGCGAGCGGGTCGGTCTCGGGCGGTCGAGCGCGCTCGTCCAGCGCGTCGTCCATGCGGCCGCTGACCGTCTCGGCCTCGTCCTCGTCGAGGACGACGAGCGCCTCGGTCTCGACCTGCAGTTCGCCCCGGCGTTCGCGGACCTCGCCGTCGAGACGGACGTGGTCGCCCATCTCGACGTCGGGGTACGCGCGGACGCCCGCCTCGACGAACGCCGCGCAGTCGACGATTCCCGCCTCGTCGCGGAGTTCGAACACGGTCGGTCCGGAGGTCTGTCGCACGCCGACGATGCGTCCTTCCAGACGGACGACGTCGCCGACCCGGTCGCTCAGCGTGTCGATGCTCGCGCGGTCGACGTCCGCGTCGGCGTCGGGTACCGCTTCGGCGTCGTCGGCGTCGTCGGTAGTGTCGGAGTCGTCGGTTGCAGTGGACTCGGCGTCGGCCGTCGCCGCCGTCTCCTGTGGTGGCTCCTGCGTGACGACCGCACCGCCGTCGGAGGACGACTCCGCCGTCGCACCCTCGCGACGGTCCGGTTCGGCGTCGTTCGTGTCGGCGTCGCTCGGTTCGTCGGCGTTCGGTTCGGCGTCGTTCGTGGAGTCCGTCGAGGCGTCGGTGGAGTCGCTCGTGGCGCCAGACGACTCGGGGTCGGGCGAGGAGGTAGTGACGGTCGGCGTGGTGTCCTCCTCGTCCTCCTCCTCCGCGTCGAGGAGGTACGTCCCCTCGTCGCTGCTCGGGTCGTCGACGAGCGCACCGCGGAACTCGCGGTCGGCCTGCCGGATGGACCAGCCGAGGTCGATGTTCCCGTTGTCGCGGACGCCCTTCACCTGGACGTAGACGGGGTCGCCCACCTCCCAGGTGAGACTCTCCAGTCGGCGGTCCAGTTCGCTCCGGTGGAGCAGGCCGGTGACGTGGTCGCCGATGTTGACGAACACGCCGAAGTCGGCGTACCCGTCGACGGTTCCCTTGTAGAACCGGCCGGCGGTCAACTGGTTCGGGTTGTTACCTCTGAACTCGAAAACGACGTCCTCCTCGTGGCTCGAACAGATACGGCCGTCGGTCGACGTACCGCAGATGATACAGCTACCCATTACTGGACTGTTCCTGCCCGGCTTGAAACGGTTGTCGAATTGGCTTACGCGGTGCGCAGACGGCCGGTTCCCGCGAACCCCGGCGGTAGCGTCACTGAAGCCGCCATCTAGCGTCTTCGGAGCGGACGAGAGCGCCAGATTGTGCTACGTATCCGGTACAGAGAACACGGCCGAGACTCCCGCCCAGGCGTTCGTCTCCGTCACAGCGTTCGAGATAGACGGGCTCGACGCGTTCGTCGCGTTCGCCACCGGACCGACGAGGTTCGTCCCGAGCAGCGATTCGAGCGCGAACACGCCTCCGAAGGCGTAGGCGAAGACGAACGCGCCGGGGACGAGCGCCGCCACCAGCGCGACGACCGGCGAGAGGTCGTGGACCACGGCGAGGCCGACGACGAGGAGGACGAAGCCGTAGGCCGCCGCAGCCACTCGGAGTGCGGGTATCGGTGCTCCCGACAGCGCACACGGAGCCGTCGCGTACGCGACGACCTGTACCGTCTGGCTCACCCCCCCGCGGTCCTTCGCCAGCCCCAGCGCACCGAGACCGAGGAAGACGAGCGTCTGGAGCGCCGCGGCGAGGTGGAGCGCGAGCGGCGCGAGGATGAGCGCCGCGACGAGGAACGCGAACACGAGCAGGCCGGTCGGACGCCCCTCGACGCCCGGAAGCGGGTCGGGTTCGAGCGCGAGTCGGACGCCGACGTGACAGAGCGCGACGGCCACCGCGAACACGAGCCCCGGAGCCTGGTCGCCCGGCGCGATACCGTTCTCGAAGAACCGACGCGGCCGGAGCAGCACCTCGACCCACGCACGGACCACCTCGAACGGTCCCCGGTCGCGGCCGCCCTCCGGGGTCTCGACCCACTGCGTCACGCCGGAACGGAGACGCGGTCACCGCATGAGGGTTCCGAACTGAACGTCCGACGAAGTGCAAAGATATATAAGCTTTCTGTAGTATCATTATAACGTGACAGACATCTCGCGGCGACAGTTACTCGCGGTCGGGCTCCTCGGCCGGACGGCGACGCTGGCGGGATGTCTCGGTCGGCCGCCGACCGGGGGGACGTCGAGGGAGCCGAGCGAGACAGACCAGCGACAGACGGGAGAGACGGAAGGACGGAGCACGGGGAGCGGCGACGAACGCTTCGAGACGGAGGCAGCGGTCGAATCGCGCCGCGCCGCCGTCGCCGAGACGGAGTGACCGCGGCGACCGACATCCGACCGTACCGTCAGGGGTAGAAGACACCGTTCGGGAACGCCGACCGTCGCCCGACCACCGCCCGAACCCTTCACGGTTCGACCCATCGAGTCCAGTTCTGCCAGAAGCGTCATTACCGACCAGTCGAATCGCCGACCATGCCCGGTGAACAGACGCGACGCCTCCTGCGGGTGGAGGGGACGACGGGCGTCGTCAGCGAGAACGCCATCAGACGAGACGTCTTCGAGATCGAGGGCGTCCGGGAACTGGAGATAGACCTCACCAGCGGGTGGGTCGACGTCGTCGGTGACGCCTCGGCGGTCGACCGGGCAGTGGACGCCATCCGCGAACTGGGCTACCGGGTCCGCTAGCTGGCGTCGAACAGCAGCGCTCCCAGCGCGAACCCGACTCCGAGGGCGACGCCGAAGACGAGCACGTCTCGAACGTCCATCCCGACCAGCGTGCCGACCACCAGGGCGCCCGTCATCGCCGCGAGGAAGCCGACGACCGCGCGGCCGAGGTTCTCGCGGTGGAACCCGAGCGTCATCGCTGGAGGCGGGCGGTCCCCGCCGTCACCTCCACGATACCGTCGGCTTCGAGGTCCGAGAGCAGTCCCTCCAGCCACTCGCGACCGAACTCACCATCGGGGGCGTAGTCCACGCGGACCCGGTGGCCGAGCGTGTCGAGGGCGAGTTCGTCCCGGTCGCGCAACGCCCGGACGACCCGCCCGCGGAACATCCGCCGCGACCCCTCGAACGTCGGTTGCGTCGGTACGTCCGGCGCGGTGAAGTCGCCCGATGCGTACGCGTCACACCACTCGCGCCAGGGGCAGTCGGCCTCGTCACAGCGGGGCGTCTGCCCGCACGCGACGCCGCCGAGTTCCATGACGGCGTTGTTCCAGACGCGCGACTCACCGTCGGGCATGAGGTCGTTGGCCGCCTCCTCGAACGCGTCGTCGTCGTCCGGCACCGAGAACGCGCGGTAGAGCACGCGCTTGACGTTCGTGTCCACCACGGCGTCGCCGCTGTTGAACGCGAACGACGCGACGGCGTTGGCGGTGTACGGACCCACACCGTGGAGGTCCTGCAGGTCGTCGGGGGTCTCGGGGAACGTCCCGTCGAAGTCGTCGACGACCTGGTTCGCGGCGGTGTGGAGGTACTTCGCGCGGTTGTTGTACCCGAGCGAGTGGTCGGTCCAGAACCCGACCACGTCGGCGCGGTCGGCCGCCGCGAGGTCCCCCACGGTCGGCCACTCGGCGAGGAACTCGCGGTACGCCTCCTCGACGCGTCCGAGCTGGGTCTGCTGGCTCATCACCTCGCAGACGAGGATGCGGTACGGGTCGGTCGTCTCGCGCCACGGGAACGAGCGGTGGTCTGCCTCGTACCACTCGACGAGCGCGCGACGTACGCCGTCGCGGTCCACGTCCGCGAGGGCCGTCTCGGTCATACCAGACCCTCGCTCGGGTGCGGTTTAGCGGTGGTGTTTCGCGTCGTCGTGGCCTCCCCGCACGTAGCCACACTACCGGAGCGAAACGCGTTTCCTCCGGCCCGACCCATCCCGTGCCATGAGCCTCGACGACCTCTCGGACGCCGTCGACGCGGCGTACGCCGACCTGGGCGACGACTACCCCGTCTCGCTCGACCGCGAGACGAAGACCGAACTCGCACTCCTCCAGGCCGGACTCGGCCCCGAGGACGCCGACGACCTGTTCAAGCGCGCCGTCCACCTCCTGTTCCAGTCCACCGTCGAGACGGGCCGCCTCGACGCCCACCTCCGCCGCGAGTACGGCGTCACCTACGACGAGTACCTCTCCGGGATGACGTTCGAGGAGATGACCGGCGCGCCACAACCGCCCGAGAACGACGGACGACGGTACCAGTTCTAACTCACCGTTCACCTACGAGTGGGGGTTCCACTCACGACGGTCGGTCGTCTGCTCCGCTCTATCGCGGGGAGTCCTCCCGTTCGTCGTTCGGCGTTCGCCACCGGACGACGACCGCCCACTCCGTCTCGCCGTCCTCGGCGGTCGAGTACTCCTCGACCTCGACGGTCGTGTCGTGAGTTGGCGCGGTGACACTGTCGCTCATACCGTTCGGCGACGACGTGCGCCGACCGTCGTCGGTGAGCCGGTCTCGGAAGCTCCCCAGGTAGGTCGCGAGGTCGGCGCGGTTCATCGTCCGCGTCCGGTCGGGCGTCCTGGCGGCGGCACCCCGGCCGACGCCGCCCGCCTCGCCGCTCGCGTGTCCGCCGACGACGGCGTTGATGACCGCCCCGAGCAGCAACACCAGTCCGGAGAAGTACAGCCAGGTGACGATGACGACGACGCCGCTGAGGAAGCCAGTCGACCCGTCGCCCTTGAAGACGAGGTACACCTGGAACAGCGACTGGAGGAGCGCCCAGCCGACGGCCGCGAAGACGACGCCCGGAGCGACCTGTCGCCAGGTGAGGTCGCGGTCCGGGAAGAGGTAGTACATCGGGAAGAACGCCAGCACCAGTCCGACGACGAGGACGAGTGGTGCGAGGACGCCGACGTACGGGACCGTGTCGGCGAATGCGGCGAACGCAACGCTGATGAGGACGGTCGCGACGATGGCGGCGACGAGACCGCCGAGGACGACGAGACCGTCTCTCACCTGGTCGAGGAAGCCGTTCTCCGCCTCGGTCTCGTAGATCTCCGAGAAGGCGGTGTCGAGGCTGCGGAATATCTTCAGCGACCCCCATATCAGGACGACGAGGCCGACCACCGACGCCCCTGCCGCTGTCGACCCACCCTGGAAGATCTGTGTGATGGTGTCCGCGATGGGACCGGGGAGCGACCCGTCGGCGGCGTCGACGAGTCTGTCCTCCAGACCGCCACCGACGACGCTGACCACCAGCAGCAACAGTAGCAGCATCGGCACGAGCGAGACGAACGCGTTGTACGCGATGCCGGCGGCCATGAGGGTGACGTTCTTCTGTGAGAACTCCGTTACCACTCGCCTGCCGGTGTCCGTGACGGTAGTGAGCGTGACCATAGCTCAGTCAGAACGAGCGAGGGGATAGCGGTGTGGCTGGCGAGGAGGGCGATGGCCGTCGGCTCCGGGTACGGAAACCCCCGTGCGCTCCCGATTCAGTTCACGTCGGCGATGGAGGACAGCAGCAGGTCCGCGCCGAGGTCGATCTCGCGTTCGCTCACGTCCAGCGGCGGGAGCAGGCGGAGGGTCTTGTAGCCACAGCCGAGCGTGAGGAAGCCCCGCGAGAGCGCGGCCTCGATGACGTCGTCACGGAGTTCCCTGGTGTCGAACTCGACGGCGAGCATCAGTCCGAGGCCGCGAACGTCGACGACGCCGTCCGGAGCCGCGTCCTCCAGTCGCTCGACCATCTGGCGGCCCCGCTCGGTGGCGTTGTCGAGCAGGTCGTACTCCTCGATGGCGTCGATGGTGAGCGCCCCTTGCGCGCTGGCGATGACGTCGCCCGCGCCCCACGTCGAGGAGATGCGCGCACCCTCGTCGGGGAACACGTCCGAGCGCGAGATGGTCGCGCCGACGCGCAGGCCCTTCGCGCTGGTGATGACGTCCGGTTCGATGGGGTAGTGGTCGGCACCCCACAGCTCCCCCGTCCGGCCCATCCCGGACTGAATCTCGTCGGCGACGAGGTAGACGTCGAGTTCCTCGACCACGGCGGCGACCTCCTGCATGAACGCCTCGCTCGGGATGCGGTAGCCGCCCTCGCCCTGGACGGGTTCGAGGACGACGTAGGCGACCGAGTCGGGGTCGACGTACCCCGTGGCGGGGTCGAGCATCGAGCGCAGTTGCGAGCCGTCGTCGGTGAAGAAGCCACAGCCACACGACGCCGCGTCACAGCCGGCGTCGTCGCAGTACGGGACGTCGTGGACGCCCGCAATCTCGGGGTACCCCTTGCGGTGGACCGACTTCGAGCGGTTGAGCGAGAGCGCACCGAGGGTCCGGCCGTGGAACCCGCCCTGGAAGACGACGCCGTACTGTCCCTCGCTGGCGTCGTAGCAGATCTTGATGCCGTTCTCGACGGCCTCCGCGCCGGAGTTCGAGAGGAAGACGGTGTCCATGTCGTAGTGGCTCGTGATGTCGACGAGCCGTTCCATCAGCCCCGACGGGCCCGGAATGCCGTCGCCGACGCCCTCGCCGGAGACGTAGAAGTCCTGCCCGGCTATCTTCAGCGGGTCGACGAGGTCGAACTCCGAGAGCGGGTCGAGTATCTTCGGGTTGTTGTAGCCGAGCGGCGCGGCCCCGACGTGGCTCGTGAAGTCCATGAGGACGTTGCCGTCGACGTCGGTACAGAACGGACCCGTCGCCTCCCCGGCGAGGTCCCAGACGAAGTCGTAGACGTAGGTGCTCGTCGCGGCGTGCTCGCGGTGCGCTTCGGCCCACCGTCGGGCGTTCTCGCCCGGCATGGAGCGGACGTTCGGCTCCGCCGTCTCGCGGTTCATGCCGTGGCTTGGTGGCAATTCACTAAATAAGGCTTCGGGATAGGGACGAAACTTGCGAACGCAGGGGAGTTACGTGTAGCTCGGGTGACGTGCCACCGGCGGCCGGGTGGCCGGGTCAGACGAGCACGACGAGGCTCACTGCGGCGGCGGCGAGCGTCAGGCCGCCGCTCCAGATGGAGACCCGGTAGCCGAACGACCGGGTCGGGCCGACGAGGGTCAGCGCCGCCTTCACGACGATGCTCGAGACGGTGGCGACCATCACGCCGAGGATGGCCGTCTCCGCCGAGAGCGCGCCACCGGTGTAGAGGACGACGGCGGACGTCGTCGCGCCCGCACTGGAGACGAGTCCCGAGAGCGCGGCCGCCAGCAGGAACCCCTGCTGGCCGAACTGTGCCTGGGCCAGCGCGCTCCCGACGAGGACGACGGCGAACAGCGCACCGAACGCGAGCGCGTTCTGCATCGAGAACGGGCTGTCGAGGTCGATGTCGACCGACTCCGACCAGTCGGCGGTGAACGCCGCGATGGCGAGGCTCCCGAGGATGACGACTCCGAGCGGGATGACCAGTCCCCAGAGCGTCCCGTTCCCGAACGTGAACGCCAGCACGATGACGAGGTTGCGGACGGCCATCGCGGCGTCGGCGAGCAGGACGGCCGCGACGGCGTAGGAGACGGCGTCCGGCCGTTGACGCACGTGGTCGAGCATCGTCCCGACGACGGCGGTCGAGGAGGCGAGCCCGCCGAAGAACCCCGTGACGGCGATGCCGCGACTCCCGTAGGACTTCACGATGGCGTAGTTGACGATACCGATGGCGGCGACGCTCACCACCAGCAGCCAGACGGTCCGCGGTTCGACGGCGACCGTCAGGTCGGCGATGGGGACGTCCATCTCGCCGGGGGGGAGCAGCGGGTAGACGACGAACGCGAGGACGCCGAACTCCATCGCCGACCGCAGTTCGTCGCGGGTCAGCCCCCACGCGAACGAGTGGAGCTCCCGCTTCAGGACGAGCAACAGCGACGAGAGGATGGCGACGGTGACTCCCGCCGTGGTGTACCCCGCACCGACGAGGACGCCGACGCCGTAGGCGACGAGCATCGACGTCGCCGTCGTCAGCGATAGCCCCTCGTCCTCGACGAGCAGGCCGCGCGCGATGAGCGCGACGCCCATCACGACGACCAGCAGCGCACCGACCGTCAGCAGACCGTCGCGTCCGAGGACCGTGAACATCGCACCGAGCAGCGAGATGAGCGAGAACGTCCGCACGCCCGCAGACCGGTGTGACCACTCGCGCTCCAGACCCATGAACAGGCCGAGCGCCCCCGCGAGCACGAGACGGAGGAGCGCGCCGTCGAGCATGACGGCGAACTGTTGTGACATACGTAGCACTATATACTGCTCAATACCTCATAAACTCGTCCCTTGCGATGGGATTTTTGACAGTCCATCGCCACCGAGGGGTATGGAATGGCCCGCTATCGACTGGGGACGCCTCCTCTGGGCGCTGCTCGGCGTCGTCCTCGTCTGCTCCCTCCTGCTGGTCCTCTACTCGTTCATCGGGACGTTCGTGTTCGGCCTGTTCATCTACTACGCGACCCGACCCGTCTACGACCGGTTGAAACGTCACGTCTACCCGCCGAGTCTCGCCGCCGCGGTGTCCATCTTCGTGCTGGCGCTGCCGGCGCTGCTGCTGCTCGCCTACATCGTCGCCATCGCCCTCCAGGAGGTCGACACCCTCATCGACGCGATGAACGCGAACCTCGGACCGCTCTACCCGTACCTCGCTCCGTACCTCGACGTCTCGGACATCGTCGAGGACCCGCAGCAGCTCCTCGACGACCCGAACTTCCAGAGCATCCTCGAAGAGGGCGTCAACCAGGCGCTCGCGTACGTCGGCTTCATCGGTAACGGCCTGTTCCACCTGTTCATCATGCTGGCGCTGGCGTTCTACCTGCTGCGTGACGGCCCCCGGATGTCGCGGTGGGTCCGCGGCCAGTTCGCAGACGACAGAGGGGTCTTCGACGACTACGCACGCGCCGTCGACGGCGACTTCGCCTCCGTCTTCTTCGGCAACATCCTCAACGCCATCATGACCGGTGCCATCGGGGCCGTCGCGTACACGTTGCTCAACGAGATCGCGCCGGGGACGCCGATTCCGTACCCGACGCTCCTCGGCCTGCTCACTGGCGTCGCCAGCCTCGTCCCCGTCGTCGGGATGAAACTCGTCTACTTCCCCGTCACCGGCTACCTCGCCTTCCTCGGTCTGCCGGCGCTCGACAACGTCTGGTTCGTCGCCGTCTTCTTCGCCGTCTCGTTCGTCATCGTCGACTCCATCCCCGACTTCCTGCTCCGCCCGTACGTCAGCGGCCGCAACCTCCACATCGGGATGGTGATGTTCGCCTACATTTTCGGCCCGCTGCTGTGGGGGTGGTACGGCATCTTCCTCGGCCCCGTCATCCTCGTCCTCGCGTACAACTTCGCGAGCATCGTCCTCCCCGAACTGCTCCAGGGCCGGGAGATAATACCGTACACCATCGACCCCGGCTCGATGACCGTCGAGGCGTCGTCCGAACCGCCGACTCCGGTAGAAGAGGTCGTCGACGAACCGCCGGTCGAGGAGTCGTCACGGGGGCGGTCCCCCGACGGAACCGACTAGGCGTCGATATCGACGTCGACGTACTGCGCTTCCCACTCGCGGCGTGCTTCAAGTTCCCGGCGGCCGCGGGCGGTCATCGTGTAGAAGTTCGTCCGACGGTCCTGTTCGCCCTTCTCGATGAGGGCCTTCTCGACGAGCGTGTCGAGGTTGGGGTAGAGTCGACCGTGGTGAATCTCCTTCTCGTAGTACTCCTCGAGTTCCTCCTTGATGGCGAGGCCGTGGGGCTTCTCGTGTCCTGAGATGACGTACAGCAGGTCACGTTGGAATCCGGTCAGGTCGTACATGTGTCTTCTAAAAACTATCATGGAGGGATGTATAAACATGTCGGCCTCCGGGTAGCAGGAGTTCGAGAACGGCCGAAACTGGCCGGTACGGTCGACGTTCCGGGCCGTACCTTATACCAGTTTCTAATCACCTCGCAGCGAAGCGGCGGACGAGCGACCGACTTATCTCCTCCCCGATGTGTACAGAGGGTATGGAAGAAGTGCTGTTCAAATCGGAGACGCGCCTCGACCGTGCAGCGATCGCAGACCACCTCCGCGCGGTGGCGGACAAACTCGAGTCCGGCGAGCCGGTCAGCCTCTCGGCTGGGAGCGAGTCGGTGACGCTCGACGTGCCCGCCCGGCCGACGTTCGAGGTGAAGGCCGAGCGAGAGACCGGGTCCGGCGCACCCGAACTCAGCATCGAGTTCGAACTGGAGTGGGACGAGGGCCAGGAGGGTGGCGAGGAGAGCGGCGAGTTCAGCGTCGAGTAACGACCCTCCAGTCGGTCCGTCTTTTCACCGGTCACACAGAGGAGCCTCGGATAGCGTCTGACGAACCGGTCGCTCGACGGTGACTGTCGCGTGTACGGTCAGAAGCGACGCGCTACGTATGCGATGAGTAGGAAAGGAAAGCGGGCCGAGCCGAAAACACGGCCGGGCCCGCCGCCCTGAAATTGGTCCCCGCTGACGCTTCGGCCCTCCAAGCGAAGCGTCAACTGTTACAAACCCCTACAGAGGTATAAACCTACCGACCACCCTCAGATGTGCTCCTCCTCCAGCACCCAGCCGATGGCCCGCTTGTAGTAGGTGAACATCTCCCTGACGCCCTCGTGGCGCATGTCCTCGCTCTCCAGATGCTCTTTGAGGAACTCGTACTGTTCTCGGACCTCCTCTTCGTCACGCATGGGCCACCGTAGGAGCGCCGTCACCAAAGGTCCGTGGCAGGCAGGTGGTCCGAGCGTCGAGCGACGACTTCCCAAGAGCCGTCCGACGCTCGACCACTCAGACGCGGTCGAGTCGCGAGAGCCCGTGCCAGATGGCGTCGACCAGCCGGTCCTCGCCGTCGCCCTCGGCGTCGTCCCAGCCACGGGCGAGCGCGTCCTCCAGCACGGCGACGGAGTGGTTCTCGAAGTTGTTCAGGCCGCGGAACGCCTCCAGGGCGTCGCGCTCGGACTCGCCGAACGAGTCGCCAGGCTCCTCGTCGTAGAGGTCCATCGCGGCGAGCGTCTCCAGCACCTCGCGAGCCGTCTCCCCCGACAGTTCGCGCGTGTCGTCGGGTTCCTCCCGAGCGAGCAGCGTCACGTCGTAGATCTTGAACACGCGTTCGAGTTCGTCGATGGGGTGGGCGTGGTCGTCGACGCGCACGTCGACCCAGCGGTCGTTGTTCCCGTCGTAGCCGCCCTCCGGCTTGGCGATGTAGAGCGCGGCCGACTGCTCGCCACGCTTGTCGCCGCCCGCGTCGTTGCCCGCGTGGAGCGCCGCGATGAGCCGCTCCGGGAGGCCGCCCTCGGTCGACTCGAACGTCTCGGCCATCGCGTCGAGCGTCTCCTCGTTCTCCAGGATGTTCCCCTGGACCGTGTAGTGGTCGCCCTGCCGGTCGCTCGCGTAGTCGAAGCACTCCTCGCCCGTGAACGCCGCGACGGAGCCGTCGGTCCCGACGACGCCGACCTGTCGCGAGGGAGCGTCCTCGTCGTCGCTCGTGAGGCGGTCGAGGACCGTCTCGGCGTCGTGGCCCTCGCGCAGGAGGTCGAGGCCGTCCGGTCCGTACGCGACGTTCGCGAAGCTCTGTGTGGCGATGCCGCCCGCGTCGGCGGCGACGAACGGGACGACTGCGCCGACGCCGACGAACTTCGACTGGACGGCGACGCCGACGGCGTCCGTCTCGGGGTCCCGTGCGACGATGGAGAACGTACTCGGCCGTGGCTGCATGGTCTCGGGACGGACGCCTCCGAGAAAGTGGCGGCGGTGGCGGCAGTCCGCTCGGTCACTCCTTCGTCTGCCTGTCACTCCGCAATCCGCTCGGTCCACGCTCTCACTCCGCGGTCTGGTCTACCCCCTTCCTCGCCGTCAGCGGTTGTCGCGACACGACCTCGCAGTCGTACCCCGGATGCTCGGCGAAGTGCCAGACGAGCATGTGGCGACGCCCGCCGGACGCGCAGGTCACGTCGTCGGCGGTGAACTCCTCGGGGAGCGCCTCGTAGCACGCCTCGACGTCGCTCACGTCGGCGAACACCTTCCGGTGACCCGACGACGACGCGCGACGACGCGCGACGACGTAGCTCCCGTCCGGTCGGTGTTCGCCCGTCGTGTGGGTGAACTCGTGGACCTGATAGAGCGCGTCGTCGAGTGCGGCCCGCAACCGACGGGCCTCGGCGTGCGAGAGTGCGTGGCGGTCCTCGCCGACCGCGAGCGTCACGTCGACGCCGTCGACGCCGACGCCGACCGGGTCGTCGCGAGCAGTCCCCGTATCGTCGTCCGGAGACGTGGTCGCGTCGCTATTCGCTGTCTGGTCTGTCGTCGCAGAAGCCTCGGTTCGACTGGTTACCGTGTACGGGGGGAGAGGACTATCGGAGTCGGAGAATTTCTCGACCAGCCGCCTTGCGGCGACTTCCTCTATCCTCGGCTGCCTCGGGGAGGCCTACTTGTGCCATTACGGTTCGTCCGTTGGTAGCCACCACCATAAACCCCGCCGGTCGGGCAGGCGGACCTGTCGAACCGGAGCCCACCGAGGGCGGCCACCCGAGCGAACGCCTCGACGAACACCCACGGTTTTGCCGTCGCGGGTCCGAACACCGGTATGAAGATTCGTGGTCGCCGCGAGTGCGCGGACTGTGGCCACCGGTGGTCGTACTACGAGACGGGCGAGGTGGCCTGCCCCGACTGTGGCAGTCTCCGGAGCACCGGCGTCGACGACCGCACCGAACACACGGACTCTGCCGTGCGCCTCGACCTGACGGACGCGCGCAACCGCGTCGACGACGACCTGCTCGACGCGGCGAGCGACGCCGCCGAGGCCTGCCGCGAGTTCGTCCGGCAGTCGGGGTTCATCCACGCTGGCGAACTGCGACCGCTCTCCGACACCTACCTCGCCGCGGCCGAACTGGCCGCCGTCAGTCGCTCGCTCGACCGGTCGATGCGGGTGAGCGACGCCGAGGAGCTGTACCTCCTCTCGCTCCTCCGCGGGGCCGATCTGGACGACCGCCCGGGACCGAGCGACGTCCCCGACTCGCTGCGCTCGCCCCGTGCGCTCGCGTACGCCAAGGCCGTCTCCGACTACCGCAGCGACCTCAGGACGTGGCTCGACGACCACCCGGACGACGCGGCGAACGGCGTCCTCCAGAGCATCGCCGAGCACGTCCGGCGGTTCGAGGCCCTCGACGGCGAGGTGTCGCCCGCCGACAGCGAGCGCCTCGTCCGCGCCACGCAGGACATCGGCGACTACCTCCGGGAGGGCGACGAGGGCGCGCTGGCGACGGCGAAGGGGCGACTGGCCGACATCGACTGACGCGCGACACCCACTGCGACCGAACGAATTTCGACGCCCGACCGGCGATGTCGCTGAATCGGTACAGTCCCGCTCACCAGCAGGAGCCGTTATCTCGTCTCGCTCGCTCACCCTGCCATGGAGTACGAGATCGACCACCGCCCCTCCGACTCGCTGTTGACCGTCTCGCTCGACGCGGGCGAGCAGATTCGCGCCGAGTCTGGCGCGATGGTGAGTCACACGGCGGGCATCGAGATGGAGACGAACGCGACCGGCGGCTTCCTCAGTTCGCTCCGCCGGAGCGTGATGGGGGGCGAGAGCTTCTTCCAGAACACGTTCACGGCGCGCGAGGCCGGCGAGGTGTCGTTCGCGCCGCCGCTGGCGGGCGACATCGAGCACCACCCCGTCGACGGCACCGTCTACGTCCAGTCGGGGTCGTACATCGCCGCGACGCCGGACATCGACGTCGACACCGAGTTCGGCGGCGCCCGGACGTTCTTCGGGAGCGAGGGGCTGTTCCTCCTGCGATGCGCGGGCGTCGGCCCGCTGTTCATGTCGAGCTACGGCGCGATTCGACCCGTCGACGTCCGCTCGTCGGAGCCGTTCGTCGTCGACACGGGCCACATCGTCGCGTTCGAGGAGGGCGTCGACTTCACCGTGCGGCGCGTCGGCGGGCTGAAGTCGACGCTCACGAGCGGCGAGGGACTGGTCGCCGAGTTCACCGGCGAGGGACGGGTGTGGCTCCAGACGCGCTCGACCGACGCCTTCCTCTCGTGGCTCATCCCGAAGCTCCCCCAGCGCTCGTCGAGCCAGTAGAGCAGCGCTACGGTCCTTCCGCGCGCCTCACCAGTCCATGAGGTCGACGAGTAGCGCCCTGTCGAACGCGTCGTCCGGAGGCGTCTCGTGCCACCGCACCTCGACGATGTCCTCGTCGGCGAGCCCCGGTTCCTCGGCAGGTGTGGGACGACCCTCGGCGACGGGCGTCGCCCCGAACGTCGCGAACGAGAACTCGAACTCTCGCTCGCCACCCGCCTCGACGAACGTCTGTTCGGAGACGGCCAGTAGCGTGTCGACGGTGACGGCGATACCAGTCTCCTCCTCGACCTCGCGGGCCGCCCCCTCGGCGTGACGCTCGTCGGGTTCGAGTTTCCCGCCCGGCAGCACCCAGTCGCTCGCCTTCGACCCCTCGCGGACGAGCAGCGCGTGCCCGTCGCGGGCCACCAGCGCACCGACGCCCCACCGGCCCTCGTCGGTGGCGAGTCCGTCCCACTGCTCGGCCGGGAGTTCGATGCGGTTCGACCGCCGAACCACGTCGCCGTACCGGGCGGCGAGTGCGTCGGGCGAGAGGATCCGGTCGTCTATCGATTCGTCCACGTCGACCGTCGCGTCCCGCTGCGCGCCGTCGCTCACGGCAGCGTAACGTCGACGCCGGTCTGCTCGCTGGCGGCCTTGACCGTGTTCCAGAGCAGCATCGCGCGGGTCATCGGGCCGACGCCGCCGGGAACCGGCGTGATAGCGCCGGCCACCTCTTCCGCGCTCTCGTACTCGACGTCGCCGACCAGTTCGTACCCCTTCTCGGTGTCCGCATCCACCCGGTTGATGCCGACGTCGACGACCGTCGCGCCCTCCTCGAGCATGTCGCCGGTGACGAACCCGGGGACGCCCGCGGCGGCGACGACGATGTCGGCCTCGCGTGTGTGCGCCGCGAGGTCCTTCGTTCGGGAGTGACAGACCGTCGTCGTCGCGTTCCCGAACGGGGCCTTCTGGATGAACAGGTTGGCCATCGGCTTGCCGACGATGTCCGAACGGCCGACGACGACGGCCTCCGCGCCCTCCGTCTCCACGTCGTAGGCGTCGAAGAGCTTCTGGATGCCGTGGGGGGTACACGGCTTGAAGCGCTCGTTCCCGGCGACCAGTCGACCGACGTTCTCGGGGTGGAACCCGTCCACGTCCTTCTCGGGACGCACCGAGCGGAGGACGCGGCGCGTGTCGACGTGGTCCGGGACCGGCATCTGGACGAGGATGCCGTGAATCGCGTCGTCGGCGTTCAGGTCCTCGACGGTGTCGTACAGTTCGTCGGCCGGTGCGTCGGGGTCGAGTTCGACGTGGTGGCTCTCGATGCCGACCTCCTCGCAGTCGCGCTGTTTCATCGAGACGTACGTCTCGCTGGCCGGGTCGTCGCTCATCAGGACGGTCGCGAGACCGGGCGTGTGACCCGCCTCGGAGAGCGTCTCGATGGCGTCGCCGAGGCCCTCCCTGACATCTGTTGCGACCGCGTTGCCGTCGATGATGTCCGTCATTACCCGAACGGCGAACGCGTGGAACCTTCAACGCTCGGGTACGTGTACACATCGGCCCACGACCCGTGGTTTGTATCCACGAACGTGGTGGTGTCACG
This sequence comes from Halomarina salina, assembly GCF_023074835.1. Classification (NCBI taxonomy): domain Archaea; kingdom Methanobacteriati; phylum Methanobacteriota; class Halobacteria; order Halobacteriales; family Natronomonadaceae; genus Halomarina; species Halomarina salina. The sequence goes on along the minus strand of NZ_JALLGW010000001.1, from coordinate 2,305,603 downwards.
GCCGAACTGGTCCCGTGAACGACGAACTCTCGCCGACAGGTACGACTATCGTGACGGCGCGCCTTACGGTACCATGTCACGGGGTATGCCGAGGGGTCGGGGCTGGGGGGCGATGCGCAGGGTCCCGTTCGTGCGGTCGCTTGCCTACCACACGAGACGGGTACTCGGCCGCCCGGTTCGGACGGGGCTGAAGGTCGTGACGGGCCTGGTGATGCTGGTCGGGGCGTACCTGCTCGTCGTCGAGCAGGAGGCGCTGCTGGCGGTGTCCGAACGGGAGGGCTACGGCGTCCTCGACGTGCTGGCGCTCGTCGACCCGTGGCTGTGGCCGGTGTTCCTCGTCGGCGGGACGATACTGGTCGTGGTCGTCGAGATCTGGGGCGGCGTCCAGCGGGACATGCGCTATCGGCGACGACGGTAGAACGAAGAACTGGAGGCGGAGAACTGCGTGCGGTCCGCGTTACTCGTACAGCGGGAAGTCGGCGCAGAGCGCGTCGACCTGCTCGCTCGCCTCTGCCTTCACGTCCTCGTCGTCGTGGTCGTCGACGACGCGGTAGATGATGTCCGCCACCTGCTCGCAGGCGGCTTCGTCGAACCCTCGGGTCGTCAGGGCAGGTGTGCCCGCGCGGATGCCCGAGGGGTTGAACGGCGAGCGCGTCTCGCCGGGGACGGTGTTCTTGTTGAGGACGATGCCGACCTCCTCCAGGGCGTCCTCCGCCTCGCCGCCCGTGGTGTCGGGGTGGGAGTCGCGCAGGTCGACGAGGACGAGGTGCGTGTCGGTGCCGCCCGAGACGAGCGAGAAGCCGTGCTCCTGCAGTCGCGCGCCGAGCGCTCGCGCGTTGTCGACGACCTGCTGGGCGTACTCTCCGAACTCGGGCTGGAGCGCCTCTTCGAAGCCGACCGCCTTGCCGGCGATGTTGTGCATGAGCGGGCCGCCCTGCGCGCCGGGGAAGACGGCCGCGTCGACGGCGTCGGCGTGCTCCTCGGCGGTCATGATGATGCCGCCGCGACCGGCGCGGATGGTCTTGTGTGTGCTGCCCGTCACGAAGTCGGCGATGCCGACCGGGGAGGCGTGGACGCCCGCCGCGACGAGACCGGTGATGTGAGCGATGTCCGCGAGGTGGTAGGCGTCGACGGCCTCGGCGGCCTCCTGTACGCGTTCGAAGTCCACTTCGCGCGGGTAGGCGGAGTAGCCCGAGACGATGATGTCCGGGTCGAACTCCTCGGCGTGGTCGTGGAGCGCGTCGTAGTCGACGTAGCCCGTGTCGGGGTCGACCTCGTACTGCTCGACCTCGTAGGTCTTGCCCGTGAAGTTCGCGGGGTGACCGTGGCTGAGGTGGCCGCCGTGGGTCAGGTCGAGCGAGAGGATCTTGTCGCCGGGGTCGAGCATGGCGAGGTAGACGCCCATGTTCGCCTGCGTGCCGGAGTGTGGCTGGACGTTGACGTGCTCCGCGCCCCACAGCTCCTTCGCGCGCTCGATGGCGAGTTCCTCGACCTCGTCGGCGTGTTCGCAGCCGGCGTAGTAGCGCTCGCCGGGGTAACCCTCGGCGTACTTGTTCGTCAGCGCCGAGCCCTGCGCTTCGAGGACGGCCTTACTGACGTGGTTCTCGCTGGCGATCATCGCGAGGGAGTTCCGCTGGCGTTCGCGCTCCGCGAGCAGCGCGTCGGCCACGGCCGAGTCGGTCGCTCGGACGTGTTCGAAGTCCATGGTCGCCCGTGCGGTGGCCCGCGCCAATAATCTACCTCTCCCGTGGTACACGTACTCCTCCGGACCTGGCTGGGTGGCGATAGGTCTTTACGACTCCCGTCGAATGCCCGTTGAATGAGTGAGCGAGGTGGTGACGCGCATCTGACAGGTTGGGACGCCCCGCCGACGCTCACCGTCCCGGCCACCACTCGCGGACTCGCCACTTCGTTGACGTTTTCTGGAGCGGGCATCACCGATACCGGACCGGGCCGCTCACACCCCGACCGCCGCCCTCACCCGCCGCTCGTCGAGTTCGGCGAGCGGTCGATTCCCGACGCTGTCGTCGAGGCGCGTCCCGAGACGGACGCGACGTTCCACCTCCCCGACGACCGGGCGACGCTGTTCGTCGCCGCGCCGCTCGCGTACTACCTCGGTGCACGAGTCGAGATTCGAGAGGGGACGCGACCGACGCTCTCGCTCCCGGAGCGCGAGTACGAGTTCTCCCCGCTCCCGTCGTTCCAGCACGAGGTCGCGGACCTGCTTTGCGACGTGTTCTTCCTCGACGGCATCGTCCGGGAACTGCCCGGCGAGCGCCGGGACTGCCGCGACGAACTCGTCGTCGAGGCCGGAGCCTGTCCCTACGCCCTCCAGTCGGGGACGCCGGGCGCGCGCGTCGAGGCCTACCTCGACTGCGACCGCGAGCGGGTCGCGGCGGAACGACCCGACTGGCACCTCGCCACCTACGCCGACCAGGGCGACGACGAGGCGCGCTGCCTCCCCTACCTGCTCGACGCGATGAGCCTCGTCTACCTCCCCGAGTCCTCGACCATCGACGCGCAGGGGCTCCTCAAACACTCGCTGGACGATTTCTACCGCGCGGGACGACCCGAAGGGGACGTCGCCAGCGTCGACGTTCTCGAACCGGAACTCCACCACGGCGACCTCCACGCGTGGCTGGCCGAGGGCGTCCCGGTGTCGGCGTTCACCCCCTCGCAGGCGGCGTACGAACACCGACGCAGTGCGGCCCCGAGCGAGCCACTGGACGTCGCCGTCGTCCTGAACGACGACGCGATGGCAGCCGAACACGACGCCGTCGCCCGCACCTACCGGGAGAACTCCGACGCGTTCCCCGCGACCGTCGACGTCCGGGAGTCGCTCACGACCGGGGAACTCGCTCGCCTGTTCGAGGCGGACCACGACTTCGTCCACTTCATCGGCCACTGCGAGGTGTCGGGACTGCGCTGTCCCGACGGGGGCCTCGACTGCGACAGCCTCTCGTCGTCGGGCGCACGGACGTTCTTCCTCAACGCCTGCGGGTCGTACCACCAGGGGCAGAAACTGGTCGCGGGCGGGAGCGTCGCGGGCGCGGTCACCATCCGGACGGTGCTCGACGAGCAGGCGGCCGCCGTCGGCACGGCATTCGCCCGGCTACTCGTCCGCGGGTTCGGCATCGAGCGCGCGATGCAACTGGCCCGTCGACAGGTGCTGATGAGCACCGACTACGCCGTCGTCGGCGACGGGACGTTCGCGCTCACTCCCGACGAGCGTCCGGCGTTGCTCCACCTCGAACCACACGGCGACGGGTTCACCGTCCGCTACACGGTCCCCGCGGACGGCCGCGAGGGCGGCGTGTTCAGCGCGCCGTTCGAGACCTGTCGGCGACTTCGGGGGACCACGGCCGAGGCGACACTCGACTCGGCGGCGACCCGCTCGCTGCTCGCCGACCGCCAGCGCCCCGTCATCTTCGACGGCGACCTCCGATGGTCGACCGACCTCGCGACCGACCTGTCGGGCATCCAGTGAGAGTGACCCGCGACCCAGCAGGCCACCCCGACGGACGAGGCCCGTGTGTACTGATAACAGGCAGTTCGAGGATTGACAGTAGTTACCATTCGGACCAGCGGACGTTCTCGATTCGGAGGGTATATGGCCTGAAATCGGCAAAATCGTAATCCGGAGCGAGACTGCTCTGCATAAACGACAGACACGTTTTGCGATTTGGACGAACGGTGAAATTAAATAGCAGTTTCCCCTATAGATTTACCAATGAGTTCGAACGTACTGGAGTCGAACGTGGAGTCGCTGCTAGTATCCGCCCTCGAGGGCGTGGACGGGACCGTCTACCTCGTGAACCCGGACGCCGAGACCTTCGAAGCGCTCGTCGACGGACTGGACGAGTCCGACGACGTGTCGGTCCGACTGTTCGGTGACGAACGGATGCTGAAGGACGTCCTCGACGACTTCATCGTCGGGAGCACGGCCGCGGACCTGATGGACGCGGGTCGCCTGGAACTGCGCGCCCTCGACGAACCGTCGAACACGCTTCTCGTCACGAGCGAATGCGTGATGGCCATCGTCGACACCGGGAGCGAGGTCGCCGGTCTCGCGACCGACGACACCGACTTCGTCGACAGCGCGAACGAGCAGTACGCCGCGGCGTGGGAGGACGCCGAGCAGTTCAACCTCCGTACCCCGGCCATCTCCCGCGTGCGCCAGTCGCTCTCGGACGACATCGGCTCCGACGTGGCCGAGGACTTCGACACCGTCCTCGCCTCGATGGAGACGGCCCGCGGCGACGGCGAGGGCCTCGACGAGGTCACCATCTCGCTGCTCGTCGCCGCGAAGAACGAGGAACTGCTCTACGACATCTCGAAGTGGGGCGAGGACGTCGGCATCGCGTCGAAGGCGACGTTCTCCCGCACCAAGACCCGTCTCGAGGAGCTGGGCCTCATCGACACCGAGAAGGTGCCCATCGACGTCGGTCGCCCGCGCCTCCGTCTCGTCCTCGGCGACGACCGCCTGCGCGGTGCCGACAACGGCGAACTCGCCAACGTCGCGCAGTCGCTGATGGCGTCGTAAGCCGGCAGCACTCTCCTTCGAACCCACCCGTCTCCCGCGACCGACGGGCCTTTCACCCCGATTTCGCACCGCTCGAAACGCCGACGAGCGGGACGCATCGAGCTCGCCGGCGTCGAACCCCCTGTGTCACTCACGGAGGCTGGTCCTCCCGGTCGGTGCCGAACGGCGACGGGCCTCGGCGTCGTCGTCCGCGCTGCGCTCGCGTAGACCCGATCGTTCGTAACCGGCTTGCGTCGGACAGCGTCCCGACGCCGGTCCCTACGTCGGAGTCCAGCCCGCTAGCCGCGCTCCCCAGCGGACGGGGTCCATCGACGCTCCGTGAGACGTCGGAACGGGGAGGGCCAGGTAGCAGGCGCAGGCTCCAGCCTTACCGAACTGATGCCCGTCGAGTCGAGCGTTGAACTATCCCGTAAGCGACCCCGCGATCACGCGACGGCGTACCGACGACGGCACCGTCCACGAGGAGGGAAGTCGATGAGAGCGCTCCGCTGGCACGATGAGGGGGACGTCCGCGTCGACGACGTCCCCAAGCCCGAGATTCAGGAACCGACCGACGCGGTCATCGAGATAACGGCCACCGCGATCTGCGGGTCCGACCTCCACCTCTACGACGGCTTCATGCCGGGGATGGAGGAGGGCGACATCATCGGCCACGAGCCGATGGGCGAGGTCGTCGAGGTCGGGAGCGCCGTCGAGACCCTCAGCGAGGGCGACCGGGTCGTCGTTCCGTTCACCATCAGCTGTGGTGCCTGCTGGTACTGCGACCAGCAGCTCTACTCGCTGTGCGACGAGTCGAACCCCAACGCCGAGATGGCCAGCGAGTCGATGGGCCACTCCCCGGCGGGACTGTTCGGCTTCTCGCACATGCTCGGCGGATACGACGGCGGCCAGGCGGAGTACCTGCGGGTGCCGTACGCCGACGTCGGCCCCATAAAGGTCGACTCCGGTCTCCCCGACGAGAAGGTACTGTTCCTCTCGGACATCTTCCCGACGGGGTACATGGCGGCGGAGAACGCGGACATCGAGAACGGCGACACCGTCGCCGTCTGGGGCTGTGGGCCGGTCGGGCAGTTCGCCATCCAGAGCGCGGAGATGCTCGGCGCAGAGCGGGTCGTCGCCATCGACCGGGAGCGAGAACGCCTCGACATGGCGAGGGAACACAGCGACGCCGAGGTCATCGACTTCGAGTCTGAGGACGTCTATGACCGGTTGATGGACGTCACCGACGGCCACGGGCCGGACGGCTGTATCGACGCCGTGGGTGCGGAGGCCCACGGTGCCGGGCCGTCGAGCGTCGCTGACTCCGGGCAGGACGGAGAGGAGATGCAGGGCGACCGGCCGTACGTCTTGCAGGAGGCCGTCCGGTGCTGTCGGAAGGGCGGGACGCTCTCGGTCCCCGGTGTCTACACGGGCGAGATGAACGGCTTCCCGACCGGGTCGCTGATGAACAAGGGCCTGACCGTCAACACCGGACAGACGCACGTCCAGCGCTACCTCGACCCCTTGCTCGAACGGATCGAGGACGGCGACATCGACCCGTCGTTCGTCGTCACCCACCAGGAGTCCCTGGAGAAGGCCCCGGAGATGTACGAGACGTTCCGCGACAAGAACGACGGCTGCGTCAAAGTGATGCTGAACCCGTAGTTGCGGGGGCGAGACGTCGCCGTCGTTACTCGGGCGCGCCGGTCAGCACGAACTGGCTCTCGGTGTCCCCGTTCGTTATCTGTCGGGTCGCCTCCGGGGGGACCCGGACGGCGTCGCCGTCGGTCAGCGACACCTCCTCGTCGTCTATCGTCACCGTCGCCTCACCCTCGACGAGGAAGTACACCTCCTCGTGGCCCTCGTCGGCGTGGTCGTGTTCGGGCCCCTCCCAGCCGGGGTCGGCGTCGAGGACGGTCACGCCGTGGTCCTCACACCCGAGTTCGTCCCGCAGGAAGTGCATCCCTTCCTTCGACTCCGTCTCCTCGTAGTTGACCGTCTGGTAGGACATCGAGTCATCGGAGCACTGCCAGACGGAAGTACGTAGTGGGGGCGGAGTCAGGGTCCGCTTCGAAACACCAGTCGGAAGATTCCGTGACGGTGGTCTCGACGGGTGCGAGTCGGAAGGGTTCGACGAGTGCGCAGAACTGTATCGCGTTCGGAGACTGTCCGCCGGCCAGCCGCCGACGCCAGCCAGCCGCGAGCGTAGCGTAGAACGCGTCCCGTAACCATCGCCGTTTTTATCTCCTCGTCCGTCCGCCCAGCCATGACTGTCGCACTCGTCGGGGCGGGACCGGCCGCCGACGCGGTCGCCGCCGCGCTGGAGGACGTCGAAACGACGGTAGAACGACGTGAACGGGTCGGGGACTGCGAACTGGGCGTCGTCGTCGGCGAGGTGGGTGCCGAGGCGTTCGCCGACGCGAGGCGGTCCGGGACGCGGTGGCTGGCGGTCGAACTCGGCGGCGTCGGTGGGCACGCCGTCGCTGACGTGGAGGCGTGCGTCGCCGGGTTCTCACCCGGAACGGCCTGCTACGACTGTCTCCGCGGGCGCGTCGCGGCTAACCTCGACGAGACGGACGACGGCACGGTCGACCCCTCGACCGCACGCTTCGCCGGTGCGCTCGCCGGGCGCGAGGCGGTGCGCGTCCTCGACGGCACCTCGAACGTCTTCGGCGGCCTCGTCGAGATACCGTACGCCGACCGGCGGGTGCTCCCGCTCCCGCACTGTGACTGCGCCGACTCCCCGGACCGCCGCGTCCGCCGGGACCACGTGGACCGGCCGCTGGAGGCGTCGCTGGGGCGTGCAGAGATGGCCGTCGACCCGCGCGTGGGTATCGTCCACGAGGTCGGCGAGGTCGAGTCGTTCCCCTTGCCGTACTACCTCTCGATGCTCTGCGAAACCGAGGGGTTCAGCGACGTGCAGGCGGGTCAGCAGGCAGCGGGCGTCTCGCCGGACTGGAACGCCGCCTACATGAAGGCCGTCGGCGAGGCGTTCGAGCGGTACGCCGCGGGCGTGTTCAGGGAGGCCGAGTTCGTCCGCGGGCGAGCGAGCGACGTCGAGAACCCGGTCCCGCTCTCGTCGTTCGTGCTCCCGGAGGGGGCCGCCACGGAGGACCCCATCGCCTGGGTCCCCGGCGAGGACCTGCGCGCCGAGGAGTCGGTCGACCTCCCCGCACCGCGCGTCCAGTTCCCGCTCGGTGGCGCTGGCCCCACCATCACGACCGGTCTGGGACTCGGCAACTCGGGTGTCGAGGCGCTGGTCGCCGGTCTGACGGAGGTCATCGAGCGGGACGCCGCGATGCTCTCGTGGTACTCGACGTTCGACCCGCTCGGCCTCTCCGTCGACGAGGGGAGCGACGATACCGACGGAAGCGACGACGCGGGGTTCGGGACGATGCGTCGTCGCGCCCGCTCCGAAGGGCTGTCGGTGACGACGACGCTACTGACGCAGAACGTCGACGTCCCCGTCGTCGCCTGTGCGGTCCACCGGGAGACGGGGTGGCCGCAGTTCGCCCTCGGTACCGCGGCCGACCTCGACCCGGTCGCAGCGGCCGAGAGCGCCTGCGCCGAGGCCCTCCAGAACTGGACCGAACTGCGCCGGATGGGACGAGCGCAGGCGACGAAGGCGGGGGGACGTATCGGCTACTTCGCGTCGCTGCCGGACGCCGCGCGGTCGTTCACCGACCCCGAGACGACCATCCCGGCGACGAGCGTCGCGAGCGACGTACCCGACGCCGAGGCGGAACTCGACGCGTTGCTGGAGGCGCTGGGAAAGGTGGACCTCGACACCTACGCCGCCCGCCTGACGACCCGCGACCTGGACGTGCTGGGCTTCGAGGCGGTCCGGGTGCTGGTCCCAGAAGCACAGCCGCTGTTCATCGACGACCCGTACTTCGGCGACCGGGCGGAGTCGGTGCCCGCGTCGCTGGGCTTCGAGCCGCGACTCGACCGCGAACATCACCCGTTCCCGTGACGGCGTCGGCCTGGTCGTCGGTGCGCTGACCGGCGACGAAGCGAGCGGTGCGTACTAGATGGCGAACGTCGCGCGCAGCATGTCGCGGGTGCCGGGGCCGAGTCCGACCGCGAGGATGGCGACGAGCAGGAGGATGGCGTAACGGGGACTCTCCTCGAATATCTGCTCGTCGAACAGCCAGATGACGGCGATGGCCGCGACGATCTTCACGAGCAGGAACGGCCACGCAGTCCCGAGCGTCTCGCTGACGTTCCCCGAGAGGTTCGCCTCGGTGAAGTTGATGATGAACGCGTTGACAGGGTGTTTCGGGTAGTACTGGAACGGGAGACCGAGCACCTGCCACCAGTCGGCGGCGAGGACGTTCGCGACGCCGTCGAGCGTGTGGCCGAACAGGACGACGAGGCCGATGAGGCCCGTTCCGGCGACGACGGCGGGGCTGGTCCATCGGAGCGCACCGAACACGGCGAGGGAGATGAGCGTGGAGAGCACCATAACCGCGACGGTCACCTGCGGGTAGAACCCGGCGTCGGTACCGGGCTGTCCGGCGAGTCGGGTGGTGACCACGAAGTAGATGTACGCCACCGTGACCAGCAGGTAGACCGCGCCCGCGCCGAACACGACCGGGACGTAGTCGTTAACGACCCCGCGTCGGTCGAGGAGGACCGCGGCGACGAGCGTCGCGAGCGTGATGGCGAAGACGACGAAGTAGATGATCGGGCTGATGATGAGCGCGTTCAGCGGGTAGGTGATGGCCTGCTCGACGCCCGCCGTGGTCGCGGCGACGTTGTTGGCGTCCTCGACGACGCGGAGCGCACCCCCGAAGAACATGAACGGGATCAGTGCGAAGAAGAACTCCTTCTCCGTCCCGAGTTCGAGTTCCCGGAGCAAGAACAGCACGCCGGCCAGCATGAAGACGAGCGTGACGGCGTAGCCGATCTCGGAGACGACGGTGTAGCCGGGGCGCGCGACGACGGCGTCGGCCGGGAGCGAGGCGCAGGAGTCGCTACCGAGCAACTGCGTCGTGCCGCCCTGTTTCACCGCGCAGGCGGCGTTGTGGGCGTCCGCGTAGACGGGACCCCAGAAGTACTGCCAGACGAACCGGTCGTAGACGAGGTCTCGGAGGACCAGCGACCCACCGACGAGGACGGCCAGCGCCGCGGCGAACGCCGCCAGCCACGCGCGCGCCGGGCTGAGCGTCGACGCGCGGTCTTGGAGACTCATACCCTCAACGGTTCGCGCTGAGGTGTTCAGGGTTCCGGTCGCGTGCGCGGAGGCTGCACGGACCGCGTCGTGGTATCGCGGCGCGACGTGCTATCGGGCCGCGTCGTACGAACGGACCGCGACGTGCTATTTCGGTCGCACCCGAGTCGAGCCGACCCGTCTCACCACTCGCGGTCGTCGACGTCGCGGGCCGCGGCCAGCACCGCGTCGTGACACGCGCCGGAGGAGGCGACGAGGCCGGGCGAGTCGTGTCGCCACGGGTCGCCGTCGAGTCCGGTGACGGTCCCACCCGCCTGCGCTATCATGAACGCGCCGGCGACGCTGTCCCACGGGTTCGGGTCCAGGTTCGTCAGCGTGCCGTCGAGACTGCCGTCGGCGACCATCGAGAGGGTCGCCTGCGCACAGCCGAACCGCCGCATGTCGCCGAACCGGCTGACGACGGCCTCGCAGGCCGCGGCGTACTCGTCGCGGGCGTCGAAGTCCCACCAGATGGTGGGCGCGACGGCACACTGCTCGGGGTCCGACACCTCGCGGACGGAGACGGAGTGGCCGTTCCACGTGACGCCGTTCTGGCTCGCGACGTACGTGTCGCCGAGCGCCGGGAGGACGTTGACGGCGGCGACGGCCTCGCCGTCGACGACGGCCGCGACGCTCGTCGCCCAGACGCGCAGGTCCCTGACGAAGTTGTTCGTGCCGTCGATGGGGTCGACGACCCACGCGGGGCCGTCATCGGGGACCTCCTTCAGTTCGTCCTCCTCCTCGCCGACGACGGCGTCGTCGGGGAACGACTCGCGAATCACCTCGACGACCCGTCGCTGCGCCTGGCGGTCGGCCTCGGTGACCACGTCCGTCTTCCCGTCTTTCGTCTCCACGTCGATGTCGTCCCGGAAGCCGTCGGCCGCGACGGCCGCGCCCGCGTGGGCCGCACGCTCGGCGACGGCGAGACGGAGGGAGGTGTCGTCCATGCCCTCGGACCGTCCGGCGCGGTCAAAGTGCCACCGATTAAGAGCGCCGAGGCGTACGCCCGAGGTATGAACACGCTCGCGAAGCGCGTCTACAACGTCGCACCGAAGGACGTCCGTCTCACCCTCGTCGAAGGGGAGTCGCTCACCCTGGAGATGCGGTCGGCGGAGTTCTTCCAGGAGTCGTTCCAGGCCGAGGGCGTCGCCGACGGGACGACCTACCGACTCGTGACCGACGGCGAGGACGACCCGCTGCTCGTCGCCCGCGAGACCGAGGGCGGGTGGGAGGTGCTCGGTGAGATAGAGCGCGTCACCGAGGCGTGACTGCGACTGCCTACTGTCTACCGACTCCTCGCCGACCACCGACACCCCACCGTCCACCCTACGACCAGCCCACACGCTCTTGCTGACACGGCCCCGACCCCCTCCGATGAGTTCGGTCCTCCGCGTCGCGCTCTGCTGTCTGGCCGTCGTCCTCGCCGGGTGTGCAGGCGTCGGGGTCGCCCCCACCGAGACGCCCGGAAGCGCGGACGGTAGCGGGACTGCTGGCGGTGGAGACACTACGACGCTCGCACCCGTCGACGGCGACTCGAACGGGACGCTCACGGTCCACTTCCTGAACGTCGGGCAGGGCGACGCGACCCTCCTCGTCTCGCCCAGCGGCGAGACGATGCTCGTCGACACGGGTGACTACCAGGACGACGGAGAACACGTCGTCGACTACCTGCGGAGCAACGGCATCGACCGCGTCGACCACCTCGTGACGACCCACGCCGACGCCGACCACGTCGGGGGCCATCCCGCCGTCATCGAGTACCTGGAGACGGAGGGCGAGGGCGTCGGCGCGGTGTACGACCCCGGTATCGCCGCCAGCACGCGGACCTACGAGGAGTACCTGGACGCAGTCGAGCGCTACGACGTGCCGCTGTACGAGGTCCGGGCGGGCGACGACCTCCCGTTCTCGGGCGTCGCCGCGGCCGTCCTCGGCCCGCCCGAGGGCTACCTCGCCGACGGCGACCGCAACGAGAACAGCGTCGTCCTGCGGGTCGGTCACGGCGACACCGCGTTCCTGCTGACCGGCGACGCGGGGTCGACGGCCGAGGGGTGGCTGGTCGACCGCTACGGCGACCGACTCGACGCGACGGTGCTGAAGGTCGGCCACCACGGCAGTGCCTCGTCGACGAGCGCAGCGTTCCTCGCGGCCGTCTCGCCGTCCGTCGCGGTGGTGTCCAGCGCCTACGACTCGGAGTACGGCCACCCCCACGAGGAGGTGCTCGGTCGACTCGCCGACCGCTCGATACCGACGTTCTGGACCGGCACGCACGGCGACGTCGTCGTCAGGAGCGACGGCCAGCGAGTCACCGTCGCCACGCAACAGGCCGCCCCCACGGACGCCGACGACCTGCGGTCGGGCGACGCGACCGACCCCGACGCGTCGGGAGACGTCGAATCGCGACTGACCGTCGGCGGGTCCGGGACGGGAGCGGTCACCAGCAGCGGGACGACAGTCGCGGCCGACGGCGGGACCCAGGAGGGACCGGCCAGTAGTGCAGGCGACCTCCGCCTCGTCGAGGTCCACGCGGACGCCGAGGGCCACGACGGCGACAACCTCGACGACGAGTACGTCGTCTTCGAGAACGCGGGCGAGGGGGCGCTCGACCTCTCGGGATGGACGGTGCGCGACGAGGCGGGCCACGAGTACACCTTCGGCGACGTGACGCTCGAACCCGGCGAACGCGTCACGCTCCACACCGGGAGCGGGAGCGACACCGAGAGCGACCTCTACTGGGGCAGCGACGGCCCGCTCTGGAACAACGACGGCGACACCGTCACGGTCGAAACGGCCAACGGGGTGCGGGTCCTCTCGGAGTCGTATGAGTGACGAGTCACGCGGGTCGGACGGCCCCGCCGACGGCGACTATGTCGCCGTCCTCGACCGGTTCGAGGGTGATCTGGCGGTGTTGCTGCTCGAAGCCGACGAGGAGACCGTGGGTGACGTCTCGATATCGGTCGAGCGTCTGCCGGAGGCTGCACACCACACCGACGCGGTGCTCCACGTGACCGTCGAGGACGGGGACCTCGTCGACGCCCGCTACGACGAGGACGAGACGGAGGCGCGTGCCGACCGCGTGCAGTCGCGGTTCGACCGCCTCTCGCGACGGCTGGGCGACGGTGACGACGAGCACCGCGAGGACGACGCCAGCCGGTAGCGGCCGAACATTCAAATCCAAGAACGCGTCCAGAGCCGCGCGTGCTCTCTATCCGCCACGCGCTCTGCGTCCTCCTCGTCTGTACGCTCGTCTCACCGCTCGGTCAGCCCCGCTCGACGGCCGTCGTCGACCGGTTCGAGGGCGACCGGGCGGTGCTCGCCACCGACGGCGACGAGACGGTCGTCCTCGCTCGCGAACGACTCCCCCGAGAGGGGCGTCACGTCGACGCGGTGTTCCGGCTCTCGCTCGCCCACGGGGCCGTCACCTCGCTGACGTACGACGCCGTCGCGACGCGGTATCGAGGCAGTAGAGCACGGTCTCGCTTCGACCGACTCTCGCGACCGCTCGGGAGTCGATACGGGACCGGCGGGAATCAGAGCTGACGCGTTCCGAGCAGTTCCACCCCGTCGCCGACCGAGAGTCGCTGGCCCCACTCGCTCTCGGAGATTCGTGTGTTGACCATCAGCCGAAAGTTCCCCTCGAAGCGGTCGCTGTCGACCCACTCGGGGAGCGTCCGCTCGCGTTCGCGGAGGAACGTCTCGCGGAACCCCGGCGTCTCCTCGCCGGTGTCGGGGTCGCGCGACGGGACGACGCAGCGCCGACAGGGGTTACAGCCGAGCAGTTCCACGTCGCCGATCCGGAACGCGACGGCCTCGCCGTGGTCGGCGAAGAGGCGGTCCTCCCAGAACGCCGGGACGCCGCCGACCTCGAGGTTCGCGCGGAACCGCCGTCGAGCGCTGTCCAGCGTCATGTCGAACCACGACGCCACCTCGCGGAGCGTCGCCGTCGAGACGAGCGTCGGTCCGTCGAACTCCCGGTCGTCGGGGTAGCCGCCGCGCGGCTCGTGGCGGACGCTCACCGGTTCGTCGAAGTAGTCGCTGAGATAGTCGTTCAGCGCGTCCGGGTCGTCGAGGGAGAACGTCCGTGTCTCGTCGCCTCCCTCCTCGCGGAGCGTCAGGACGCCCGCCTCGCGGTCGAGCGACGAGCGCAAGCGGTGGACCGCGGCCGTCCGCTTGCCGTTGACGTACTCTCCCTGCCCACCGACCGACGCCGTGGTCGGGTCGTGGTCCGCGTCCGGGGGTTTGGCGACCATCGCGTACTCCCGGTCGCCCGCGAGCGTGCCGTGCTCGACGGCGACCGAGTCGTGATCCTGCGGGTCGAGTGACTTCACCGGATACGTCGTCAGCCGACGGAGTTCGGGCGTGGCGGCGTCGCTCATGTGACTGAAGAACGGCCGCGGTGCTACTATCGTTGTGGTGCATCGAGAGTGAGTTTGCGAGGGAAGACCGCCCTGCGGTCTTCCGCATGTGTCGTACCCGGTGGGGTACGCCATGCGAGGGGTAGGATTTGAACCACGGTCGGACGCGCTTCGCGCGACCTCCCTGCTTCAAATCTACCGTGTGTGCATTCGAGTGCGTCCCGTCGGACGCACACTCATGCGAGGGGTAGGATTTGAACCCACGGACCTCTACAGGAGCGGAGCTTGAATCCGCCGCCGTTTCCAGACTTGGCTACCCTCGCACGCAGTCGAGCGGAGGACCCTGTCCCTGTTAAACGCGCTGGTTTCGGGGGGAGACGGCAGTCGAGTATCAATCATCATCAATTCAGCGGGCGGTAGTTAATACGTGGCTGTCGTCAGTGTCTCGATGCCCGACTCGCTGCTGGAGCGTCGCGACGAGTTCTCCGAGGAGCACGGCGACACCGACCGGAGCGGGGTGGTCCGTGAGGCCGCGCGCAACCTGCTGGGAGAGTTCGAGGAGAAGCAACTGGAGGACCGTCGCCTGATGGGCGTCGTCACCGTCCTGTTCAACTACGAGGAGACGAGTGTCGAGGACATGCTCGCCGCGCGGACTCCTGGGGAGTCGCCTCCGTCGTCCCGTCCCGGCAGCCCGCGCCGTCGGAGCGCCGCGCACCGCCGAACACTTGTTCACGCCGTTCCTGGCCCCACGTATGGCCACTTCTCCACATCTCGTCGAGGACGGCGACGAACTGAAACTCGACCTCGGCGTCGGCCACCGGCGACGTCGATTCCGACTCACCGACGGCGCGGAGAACCTGCTGCGCGACCGCGGCTACGGGACGGCCGACCTCGTCCCGTGGACGCTGGCGAAGGCGCTCGTCATCGTCGGCGGCGCGCACCTCCCGGAGGGCAACGACGCCCGGACGACGACGTGGGAGATCAAGGGAGCAGACGGCGGGCGGGACGCGACCGACGACGACCTGGAGGCGCTGGCGGAGTACCTCAGGCGACTCGCCGTCGAGGACCGGGCGCTCGACACGCTCCGCGAACACGTCCGGAAGACGGGCCTCTCGCGCCACCTCGACCCCGACGAGTTGCGCGGTCGCTCGGAGAAGGTCGGGTCGCTGAACGACATCGCGCGGGACCTATGACACCCGACTGGCGACGAATCGACCACGTCCAACTCTGTATCACGCCGGGGAGCGAGGCGCTGGCCCGCGAGTTCTACGGCGACGTGCTCGGGTTCGACGAGGTGGAGAAACCCGACTCGCTCGCGGACAGCGGGAGCATCTGGTTCCGTGCGGGCGACATCGAACTGCACCTCGGTATCGACGAGGCGGACGCCGGGACCTCGACACGTCACCCCGCGTTCGAGGTCGGTGACCTCGATACGACTCGCACGTATCTCGAAGCCTACGGCGTCGAGACACTGGACGAGACACCCATCCCCGGCCGCGAACGGTGCACGTTCCGTGACCCGTTCGGCAACCGCATCGAACTGCTCGAACTGGAGTGACGCGGTCGACGACCGGTCGCCGTCCGTGTGGACAGATTCAACCGGCCACCGCCCGAACTTTGCGTCGATGGACGACCACACCCGCGACCCGTCGGTCGGTCCGCCCACGTCGGGAACGCCGACCGGGTGGCACCCGGACCGGGACGTGTGGGAGCACGCGACCCTCAGACGGGCGACCGTCCACGGCGTCCGCCTCTACAACGCGGGGGAGTTCCACGAGTCACACGACTGTTTCGAGGACGAGTGGTACAACTACGGCCGAGGCAACACCGAGTCGAAGTTCATGCACGGGATGGTGCAGGTCGCCGCAGGCGCGTACAAGCACTTCGACTTCGAGGACAACGACGGGATGCGCTCGCTGTTCGACACCGCGCTCCAGTACTTCCACGGCGTCCCGAACGACTTCTACGGCGTGGACCTGCTCGATGTCCGCACCGTCCTCACGAACGCGCTGAACGACCCCGAGGTCCTGCACGGCTGGCAGATTCGCCTCGACGACGGGACGCCGACCGCTCGCGAGGAGGACTTCCGCTACGTCGAGTCGTTAGAGCACTGACGGCCCACCGGTACCGCTCACCGACCGACCCGTCTCCGCGTCGCGACCGTCGCGATTACATCGGTCGACTGACGAGAGAGACCGCGCCACTGATTAGTCCCCCTCCTGTAGTTCGAGCGAATGCGAATCGAGCAGTTGGGTGACGGTGAACCGGAAATCGCGATTCTCGCGGCGATTCACGGCGACGAACCGTGCGGCGTCTACGCCGTCGAGCGCCTCCTCGCCGACGCCCCCGACGTCGAGCGACCGGTCAAACTCATCGTCGCCAACGAGCGGGCGCTGGCCCGCGGGGTCCGCTACACCGAGTCGGACCTCAACCGAGTCTTCCCCGGTAGCCCCGACGCCGACACGTACGAAGAGCGCCTTGCAGCCGAACTGACCGACGAACTCCGGGGACTGACCACGTTCTCGATGCACTCCACGCAGTCGTACGACGACCCGTTCGCGGTCGTCGACGAGGCGGGACCGCTCGCCGACGCCATCTGTCCGTACCTCTCGG
Organism: Halomarina salina; assembly: GCF_023074835.1. Lineage (NCBI taxonomy): Archaea > Methanobacteriati > Methanobacteriota > Halobacteria > Halobacteriales > Natronomonadaceae > Halomarina > Halomarina salina. The sequence goes on along the minus strand of NZ_JALLGW010000001.1, from coordinate 2,288,904 downwards.
TCGACGCCGTCGTCGAGGCGGGCGGGTTCACAGACGGTCGCCTCGTCCAGTACGCGGACATCGTCGAGGTAGAGTGCGGCCTGCAGGGCACAGCGAAGGCCGCCGAGAACGCCGTCACGCTCATCTACGAGTTCCTCGCCGCCGTCGGTGCGCTCCCGAGCGAGCGCGGGTCGGCGAGGGAGGTGCCGGTGTTCCGTCTCCGGAAACTCGTCCCGAAGCGCACCGCCGAGGAGTACGCCGTCTTCGCCGCGAACTTCCAGCGCGTCTCGGCTGGCGAGACGTTCGCGGCCGTCGACGGCGAGAAACTCGTCGCCGACGAACCGTTCTACCCCGTCCTGATGTCGCCGTACGGCTACGAGGAGGAGTTCGGCTACGCGGGCGAACTCACCGGCCAGCTCGGGGGCGACCCGGTCCAGCGCGACGGCGCGACCCGGTCGTACTCCGGATAACCCGACGCAGGCCCACTACGACGGCTCGTACGAAGCACGGAACGACTCGATAGCGTCCGCGACGGTGTCGCGGGTCTCCTCGTCGGGGACTACGACTCGCTCGGGCGGGTTGGGCGTCCGGAGCAGTCGCCCGACTGCTCGGCGAACGGGGCCGTGCGAGCGGTCGGCCCAGCCGAGGCGGACCGTCCGCTCGCCGACGCGCTCGACGGCCTCGACACGCGAGAGCGGCCAGCAGTGACCGCTCCCGTCACCGTCGACGCAGATGCTCCCGTTCCGGATGGTCAACGTTCGGTCGCCGTCCGTCCACGAGAGTGTCTCCTCGCCGTCGACGAGCGCAGCGTAGTACGGAGCGAGTGCATCGCTCGCTGCCGCCCGGACTCGTGAGGCGTTCGACAGCGCCACGAACCGCGAGTGCGGGACGGCGACCAGAACCCACTCGTCGTCGCGAGCGAGCGCCAGCGTGTGGAGGAACCACTGCCCGACGCCGGTCCGAGTGAGGTCGGCGAGCGCGGCGAGGTCGTCGAGGTGGTCGGGGAGTTCGGTGCGGTGCCAGCGGCGCTGGGAGTTCTCGTTCGTCCACCCGGTCCACGTCGGGACGAACGCGGACTCCACGTCGGACCACACCGCCTGCGGGTTCGGGACACCCGGTTCGTCGACGGCCGTCGGCGGCCGTTCGAGGAGGGCGTACGCGGCGTCGCAGTGGGGCCCGAGCGCCCGGACCAGCGCGACGAGCGCGTCGGGGGAGTCGGCGTCGTCACTCACGAGCGAGCGACCGTCGAACCGGACGGGGTCGGAGAGTGGTGGAGGGACCACGCTGTCCGGTCAGGTCTCGCTCGGTTCGAACTCCACGAGCGTCAGGTCCCGGTCGAGCGCGCAGTAGTCGTGGGGCGGGTCGCCCTCCACCTCGCGAATTTTCCGGGACTCGTCGAAGTCGACGCCGAGGGGTTCGCAGAACTCGTGGCTCGGGCACTCGGTGTACGGACAGGGACCTTCGAGCGTCGCGCTGGACCCGGCGTACGCGCCGGTCGAGGCGACGTTCGCGCGGACGGTGGCGGGTTCGACCTCCACCGCGGTGACGCCCTGGTCGTGGACTGCGCAGTCGAGCAGTCCCGAGTCGCGGACGCCCGTCACGCGGTAGCGGACGCCCTCCGTCAGGTTGAGACACTGCCCGCGGTACGGACAGCCCTCGCACAGCGTCGACTCGCCCTCGAAGACGAACTCCGTACCCGTCTCCGCGAGGCGAGGACCGATGAGGGTGACTTTGGCCATGCTCGCCTGTCGTCGGTCGGCGGTGTTAAGCCTCCCGTCCCGTCAACTCGTCGAGCGCGTCGAAGTACTCCTCGCGGGGGACCTGGTAGAGGTCACGGTAGTCGATCTCGCCGCTCGTGAACTGCTCGGCCACGTCGAGTGCCGCCTCGATAGCCGCCCCTCGCTCGTCGAAGTGCGCCGGGTCGCGCGACACCTCCGGTTCGAGGAACAGCGTGACGACCCACGGGTCGCCCGGCGCGGGGTTGCGGGGCGTCCCAGGGCGCTTGCTCCGGCGGCCGTGGGTGACGTAGATGGTCGGGAGGCACGGGGCGGGGTACTCGCTCCCGTCGAACACGTCCGGTCGGTAGGCGAGGACGAGTCGGTTGTCGGCGTCGCTCCAGACGCGCCATCCCTCGGCCAGTGTGTCGGGGTCGACGACCGTCTCTCCCCCACTCTCGTCAGCCTCCCCCCCGCCAGTCATATCGGTCGACGAATCGTGGTCCATACCCGTCGTTCGCGCGGCGCGGGCAAGTGTCGTGTGGTCGGGTTTCGACAGTGCTGACTTAAACCCACGAACTCGTCGGAAGTCGGCACGATCCGTCCGAACTGCCCACGCGTAGCGATTTCTCGGGGGAAAACTCAGTGGAAACGTATCGGATTACGGTGTATTGTGACAAGGTTTATCTATGGCAAGCCATAACACACTATTCACAGTATCGGTGGCCCCGCCCATTCACCTCTTTCTCTCTGCTCGCCCCCAGCCCGACAACGGGTAGTGGGTGTCGCAGGGCGAGAGGTGGCCTCGCGGTCGATGTCGGCCGCGACGGGTGGGTCGTCGACGCTACCGTGCAGCGTGGCTGCCCGGTCCCCACCGGGGGAAACGAGACATCCGTCTCCGTGATACCATGAAAGGCGACATGGAAACGCTCGCAGACCTCAGTCAGGAGTACCGTGACTCGATACCGTCGGACCTCCGTCAGACGCACACGTTCGACTGGTATCTCGAAGAGGTCTTCGAGGACCCGCACATCGCGCGGAACGCACACCAGCGCGTCGCGGACATGTTTGATTACTACGGCACCGAGTACGACGAGGACCTCGGCGTCGTCGAGTACCGACTCGCCAGTGAGGACCCCCTCAACGACGGCGAGAACACCTTCTACGGTCGCAACATCCACGAGTCCATCCACGAGTTCGTCAACAAGGTGAAGTCTGGCGCTCGTGGCCTGGGTCCAGAGAAGCGCATCAAGCTCCTCCTCGGGCCGGTCGGCTCCGGGAAGTCCGACTTCGACCGACAGGTCCGGACCTACTTCGAGGACTACACCGCCCGCGACGACGGGCGGATGTACACGTTCCGGTGGACCAACCTCTGTGACGTCATCAGAGACCAGGACCCCGCGGACGACGTGGTGCGCAGTCCGATGAACCAGGACCCCATCGTCCTGATTCCGCTCTCCCAGCGCGACGGCCTGGTCGAGGAGCTGAACGAGCGACTCGACGCGCCGTACACCATCCGGAACGAGCAGGCGCTCGACCCCGCCAGCGAGTTCTACATGGACCGACTGCTCGAACACTACGACGACGACCTCCAGCAGGTGCTGGAGAACCACGTCGAGGTCATCCGACTGGTCGCCGACGAGAACAAGCGCCAGTGCGTCGAGACGTTCGAGCCGAAGGACAAGAAGAACCAGGACGAGACGGAGTTGACGGGCGACGTCAACTACTCCAAGATTGCCGTCTACGGCGAGAGCGACCCCCGCGCCTTCGACTACTCGGGCGCGTTCTGTAACGCGAACCGTGGGCTGTTCTCCGGCGAGGAGCTGCTGAAGCTTCAGCGGGAGTTCCTCTACGACTTCCTGCACGCGACCCAGGAACAGACCATCAAGCCGAAGAACAACCCCAGAATCGACATCGACCAGGTCATCGTCGGACGCACCAACATGCCCGAGTACAAGGACAAGAAGGGCGACGAGAAGATGGAGGCGTTCAACGACCGGACCAAGCGCATCGACTTCCCCTACGTCCTCCAGTACGAGGAGGAGTCGCGCATCTACCAGAAGATGCTCAACAACGCCGACGTGCCGGAGATAAACGTCGAACCCCACACGCTGGAGATGGCGGGGCTGTTCGGCGTCCTCACCCGCATCGAGGAGCCCTCGGGTGGCACCGTCGACATCGTCCAGAAGGCGAAGGCCTACAACGGCGAGATAGACGACGCCGAGGACGTGGACGTGAAGAAGCTCCGCGACGAGGCGGGCGAACTCGCCGAGATCGGCGAGGGGATGGAGGGCGTCAGCCCGCGGTTCATCGGCGACGAGATAGCCGAGGCAATCATGGACTCGATGCACCGCGGTCGCGGCTTCCTCTCACCCCTGACGACGTTCAACCACCTCGAAGGCAATCTGGAGAACCACGGCTCGATTCCGGAGGACCGCTTCGAGCGCTACTACCGCTACCTGGAGATGGTCCGCGAGGAGTACAAGGAGCGCGCCATCGAGGACGTCCGCCACGCGCTGGCGTACGACGTCGACGAGATACAGCGCCAGGGCGAGAAGTACATGGACCACGTCATGGCGTTCATCGACGACGACACCATCGAAGACGAGATAACGGGTCGCGAGACCGAACCGGACGAGCAGTTCCTCCGGTCGGTCGAGGAGCGACTCAACATCCCCGAGGACCGGAAGAACGACTTCCGCCAGGAGGTGTCGAACTGGGTCAGCCGACGCGCCCGCGAGGGGACGTCGTTCAACCCGCAGGACAACGACCGCCTCCGTCGCGCCCTGGAGCGCAAGCTCTGGGAGGACAAGAAGCACAACATCAACTTCTCGGCGCTGGTGTCGTCCGGGGAGATGGAGGACGACGAGCGCAACGCGTGGATCAGCGCGCTCGTCGACCAGGGCTACTCCCCCGAAGGTGCCCGCGAGGTGCTGGAGTTCGCCGGCGCGGAGGTCGCCAAGACGGAGATGGAGGACTGACACCCGTGATTCCGCCATGACCGCCACGAGACCACCATGACGCACGACTTCATCGCCGACGCGGACCGCGCGCTCACCGACACCTACGAGGAGCCGATGAGCCTCGGGGAGTACGTCGACCGCCTGTTCGAACGCCCGCACCTCGCCGCCCACGCCTCGAAGTACCTCCTCGAAGCCATCGAAGCCTCCGGGACCCGGACCGTCGTCGAGGAGGGCGAGGAGAACGAGCGCTACCGCTTCTTCGACGACCCGCACAACGACGGCGAGCACGCCATCCTCGGCAACACCGAGGTGCTCAACGAGTTCGTCGACGACCTGCGCTCCATCGCCGCTCGCCGAGGCAAAGAGGAGAAGATAGTCTGGCTCGAAGGCCCGACGGCGACCGGCAAGTCCGAACTGAAGCGCTGTCTCATCAACGGGCTCCGCGAGTTCTCCAAGACCGACGAGGGACGACGCTACACCGTCGAGTGGAACATCTCCGGGTCCGACGCGGGCGGCGGCCTCACCTACGACGACGCCTCGCCGACCGACGACGACGCGTGGTACGAGAGCCCCGTCCAGGCCCACCCGCTGAGCGTCTTCCCGCGCGAGGTGCGCCAGGAACTTTTGAGCGAACTGAACGGGTCGCTCGACGACCACATCCCCATCACGGTCGAGACGGATCTCGACCCGTTCTGCCGGGAGGCGTACGACTTCCTCGAAGAGCAGTACCGCCGGAAAGGTCGCGAGGACCTGTTCTCGGCGGTCACCGACCCGAAACACCTCCGGGTGAAGAACGTCGTGATGGACGTCGGCCAGGGCATCGGCGTCCTCCACTCCGAGGACGACGGGTCGCCCAAGGAGCGACTGGTCGGGTCGTGGATGCACGGGATGTTGCAGGCGCTGAACTCGCGGGGGCGGAAGAACCCGCAGGCGTTCAGCTACGACGGCGTCCTCTCGCAGGGCAACGGGCTGTTGACGCTCGTCGAGGACGCCGCCCAGCACGCCGACCTGCTCCAGAAACTGCTGAACGTGCCCGACGAGGCGCACGTGAAGCTGGACAAGGGCATCGGGATGGACATCGACACCCAGCTCATCATCATCTCGAACCCGGACCTCGAAGCACAGCTCAACCAGCACGCCGAACGCGCCGGACAGGACCCGCTGAAGGCGCTCAAGCGACGGCTGGACAAACACGAGTTCCACTACCTGACGAACCTCTCGCTCGAAGCGGAGCTCCTCCGTCGGGAACTCACCAACGAGACGACGGTGTGGACGGCCGAGAACTACGACCAGCTCGAGGAGCAGATACGCCAGCCGGTCCACATCGACGTCCGGGACAGCGAACGCCGGGTGAACACGAAGGAACTCGCCCCACACGCCATCGAGGCGGCGGCGCTCTACGACGTGGTGAGCCGACTGGACACCGAGGACCTGCCGACGGGCCTCGACCTGGTGGACAAGGCGCTCCTGTTCGACGCGGGGTTCATCCGCGACGGCGACGAGCGCCGCGACAAGGACGACTTCGACTTCGGCCACGACGCTGAGGACGGCGAACACGGCATCCCCGTGACGTTCACGCGGGACATCGTCGCCGACCTGCTCAACGAGGAGTCCGACCGTCACCACCCGGAGCTCCCCGTCGAGCACGTCATCATGCCTCGCGACGTACTGAACCGGATGGCACGCGGGTTCATCGACGCCCCCGTCTTCTCGGACTCCGAACGTACCGAGTTCGAGAACCGGGTCGTCCAGGTGAAGAACCGCATCTTCTCGCGTCAGGAGGAGGACGTGCTCGCGGGCATCATGCGCGAGAAGCGCGTCGACGAGGAGACCGTCGAGGAGTACGTCGAGCACGTCTACGCCTGGGTCGAGAACGAGCAGATAGAGAACGAGCGGGGCGAACTCGTCGAACCCGACCCGCTGCTGATGAAGGTGTTCGAGATAGAGCACCTCGGGCGGTTCGACGAGACCCACTTCCAGGGCACCGAGGCCGGACCCGCCGTGACCGACTTCCGGACGGAGAAGGTCATCACCGCGCTCAACCGCCACGCGTGGCGCAACCGCGACGAGGAGTTCCGCGTCGGCGACGTGAACCTCAAGGAGATTCCCGTCATCTCGACCATCCTCGGCAGCCACGACTGGGACGACGTCCGCCGCACCTACGAGGACTTCGACCCCCGCCAGTGGGACGACCCACCGAGCGGGACGGAGACGGCGAGCGTCAAGGAGCGGACGGTCCGGAACCTCCAGGAGCTGTTCGACTACAGCGAGGCCTCCGCGGAACTGACCAGCAGACACGTCATGAGCCAGGTGAGCTACCGATGGGACTGAGAGACGACCTCGAACGCTACCGGGAGGTCGGCGAGCAGCGCCGCCAGGACCTCTCCGAGTTCATCCAGTACGGTGACCTCGGACAGAGCCTCCCGGACGAGGTGAAGATACCCATCAAGATCGTCGACCTGCCCGCCTTCGAGTACGACCAGCTGGACAAGGGCGGCGTGGGTCAGGGCGACGGCGGGACGCCGCAACCGGGCGACCCCGTCGGCCAGCCACAGCCACAACCCGGCGACGGTGACGAGGACGGCGACCCCGGCGAGGAGGGCGGCGAACACGAGTACTACGAGATGGACCCCGAGGAGTTCGCCCAGGAGCTCGACGAGGAACTCGGCCTCGACCTCGACCCGAAGGGGAAGAAGGTCGTCGAGGAGACGGAGGGCGACTACACGGACATCACCCGAACGGGTCCCGCGAGCACGCTCGACTTCGAGCGCCTGTTCAAGCAGGGGCTGAAGCGCAAACTCGCGATGGAGTTCGACGAGAACTACATCCGCGAGGCACTGCGCGTCGAGGGCTGGGGTCCCGACGAGGTGTACGCGTGGGCGCGCGAGCAGAACATCCCCGTCTCCCACGCCTGGATCGTCGACGCGTACACGGACATCCCCGAGGACGAGCGCGACCGGTGGGCGAGCATCGACCAGATGACCGCCATCATCGACCGCGAGTCGACCGCCCAGCGCATCCGCCGGAAGGGACTCAAGCAGGTCCCGTTCCGCCGCGAGGACGAGCGCTACCGCTACCCCGAGATCGTCGAGGAGAAGGAGAAGAACGTCGTCGTCGTCAACATTCGCGACGTCTCGGGCAGCATGCGCGAGAAGAAGCGGGAGCTGGTCGAGCGGACGTTCACGCCGCTCGACTGGTACCTGACGGGCAAGTACGACAACGCGGAGTTCGTCTACATCGCCCACGACGCCGACGCATGGGAGGTCGACCGCGAGGAGTTCTTCGGCATCCGTTCCGGTGGCGGGACGCGAATCTCCAGCGCGTACGAACTCGCCGCCGAGTTGCTGGAGGAGTACCCGTGGAGCGAGTGGAACCGCTACGTGTTCGCGGCGGGCGACTCGGAGAACTCGTCGAACGACACCGAAGAGCGCGTCGTGCCGCTGATGGAGCAGATTCCGGCCAACCTCCACGCGTACGTGGAGACCCAGCCGAGCGGCAACGCCATCAACGCGACCCACGCCGAGGAGGTCGAACGGCACTTCGGCGACAGCGGCGACGTGGCCGTCGCCTACGTCACCGGGCCGGAGGACGTGGTCGGCGCCATCTACACCATCCTCAGCACGGAGAGCAACGATGAGTAGTGACTCGGACACCGAACGACTACAGAAGCAGCGCATCGCCGGGGAGCTAGAGGAACCGGTCCGCGAGGCGAACGCCCTCGCGCGACGACTCGGCCTCGACCCGTTCCCCGTCAAGTACTGGATCGTCGACTACGACGAGATGAACGAACTCATCGCCTACGGCGGGTTCCAGGAACGCTACCCCCACTGGCGGTGGGGGATGCAGTACGACCGCCAGCAGAAGCAGACCCAGTTCCTCGGCGGGAAGGCGTTCGAGATCGTCAACAACGACAATCCGAGCCACGCGTTCCTGCAGGAGTCGAACGCGATGGCCGACCAAAAGGCGGTCATCACGCACGTCGAGGCCCACGCCGACTTCTTCAAGAACAACCAGTGGTTCGGCCTGTTCGCCGACGACCCGAACGCGGCGGCGATGCTGGAGGGCCACGCCGACACCATCGAGTCGTACATGGACGACCCGGAGGTCGACCGCGAGGCCGTCGAGGCGTGGATAGACAACGTGCTCTGTCTGGAGGACTGCATCGACCAGCACCGACCGTTCACGACCATCGAGGGCGACGGCGACCACGCCGAACTGGACGACATCGCCGACCAGCTCGACAGCCTCGGGCTGAGCGAGGAGGTCCGCCAGCAGGTGTTCGACGAGGAGTGGCTGGAGGCGCAGCGACCCGACGAGGGCGGCGGGAAGTTCCCCGAGGAACCCGAACTCGACGTGCTCGCCTTCCTCCGGACCCACGGGATGGCCTACGACGAGGAGTCCGAACGAGCCGTCGAGTACGACGACTGGCAGCGCGAGACGCTCGAACTCCTGCGCCGCGAGTCGTACTACTTCGCCCCCCAGAAGATGACGAAGGTGATGAACGAGGGGTGGGCGGCCTACTGGGAGTCGATGATGATGGGCGAGGAAGGGTTCGCCGAGGCCGACGAGTTCCTCGACTACGCCGACCACCAGGCGCAGGTGCTCAACTCGCCGGGGTTCAACCCGTACAAGCTCGGGAAGGAGCTCTGGGAGTACATCGAGAACGCCACCAACCGCCGGGAGGTCGCCGAGCGACTCCTCCGCGTGGAGGGCGTCACGTGGCGCAACTTCCACGACCGCATCGACCTGGACGAGGTACAGGCGGCGCTCGAACCCGACGCCGCGCTCGACAGCATCTCTGCCGATTCGCTCGACGCCCTGGACCCCGACGACTCGCGCGTCGACGCCGACGAACTGGAGCGGGCACGGGCGGGCGAGGTGGACGTCGACCGCTACCCGTGGAAGGTGCTCACCTACGAGGGCCTCTGCGAGCGCCACTACTCGCTCGTGAAGCGCCAGCACCGCGGGTTCCTCAAGCGCCTCGCGCAGTCGGACCTCGAACGCATCGCGCGGTACATGTTCGACGACGCGCGCTACGCCGACGTCGAGGAGGCGCTCGCCGACGTCGACCGCTGTGCGGGCTGGGACCGCATGCGCGAGATCCGCGAGAGCCACAACGACGTGACGTTCCTCGACGAGTTCCTCAGCCAGGAGTTCGTCGACCAGAACCACTACTTCACGTACGAGTTCACGCACTCGACGCGCGACTACCGCGCGACCAGCACCGACGTCGAGGACGTGAAGAAGAAGCTGATGTTGCAGTTCACGAACTTCGGCAAGCCGACCGTCGCCGTCGAGGACGCCAACTACAACAACCGCAACGAACTGCTGCTCGCCCACCAGTACAACGGCGTCATGCTCGACCTGAAGCAGGCCAAGCAGGTGCTCGAACGCGTCTTCGAACTGTGGGGACGCCCGGTGAACCTCAAGACCATCACCAAGCGACTCGACGACCACGACGTCGAGGTCGCCCGGCGTCGGGACCGCGAACCCGTCCCGGAGGAGGTCGGCGTCCTCGTCCGCTACGACGGCGACCGCGTCACCACGGAGGAGCTGGCGTGGGACGACGTCGAACACCTCGCCGCGACGGACATCGACTACGACACGAAACCCGACGACTGGCTGGCGTGATTCGGGTGAGTTCGCCCCGTTCCGCCTGACCCTGACCGCCGTCCGGCCGGCCGTATTCCCGCAGCCTTTTTGACCACTCGGAGACACTCATCAGTAACGACCTGTCAGGTCCGGTGGGAGAATGGCGATAGGAGCACACCAACCACTCGAAGAAGGCGAGATATACGACGTCCTGCGGAACGACCGGCGACGACTGGCGCTACACTGTCTCCGCGGCGCAGAGGGGTCGCTGGACGTCGGCGAACTGTCCGAGCAGGTCGCCGGTCTGGAGACCGGCGAACGACCGCCGCCCCGACAGAAGCGTCAAAGCGCGTACGTGTCACTTCATCAGACACATCTGCCGAAACTCGACGAACTCGGCATCGTCAGCTACGACGGCGAGAACAAGGTCGTCCACCTGGAGGACCGCATCCGCGACATCGAGGCGTACATGGGGGTCCCGAGCCGGGACCTCAACTGGGCCGCGTACTACGTCTCGCTCGCTGCGCTCGGTTCCGGGGCCGTCGTCGCGGCGGACATCTCCGCCCCTATCGTCTCACAACTCTCGCCCGCCGTCTGGGCGGTGGGCTTCTTCGTCCTCCTCGCCATCTCCGCCGTCGTCCAGACCACGTCGATGCACGGGCGGCTCCCGTTCATGGAGAACCCGCGCGACGAGGACGACGGCCCCGTCTGAACCCCGATACCTTTCGACTATCGTGTGGAGACCGTCCAGCGACACCTATGCGAGTCGCCGGCTGTCGCTCACACCGACGCACTCTGGCGGGCGACGTAGAGTTCCGGGATAGGAGAAGAAGGCTATCGACTGGGTTCTGGTCTCAGTCGTCGCTCTGTGCGCGTGCGGCCTCCTTCTCGGCTTCGGCGTCGGCGTATATCTGGTCGACCTCGCCCTGGTAGCGTTCGAGGATGTTCCGGCGTTTCTTCTTCAGCGAGGGAGTCATCAGGTCGTTCTCGGCGGTCCACTCCTCGGGGACGAGTTCGAACCGCTTGATCTGCTCTTCTTTCTCCAGTTTCTCGTTCACCTTGTCGACGACCGTCTGGACGTACGCCCTGACCTGGTCGTCGTCGCAGATGGCGGCGCGGTCGTCCGGCAGGTCGACGTCGTAGCGGTCAGACCAGTTGTCGATGGCCTCGAAGTTGGGGACGATGAGCGCACTGACGAACTTCCGACTGTCGCCGATGACCATCACCTGGTCGACCCGGTCGGTGGTGGCGAACGCGTCCTCGATGGGACCGGGCGCGACGTTCTTCCCGGTCGAGAGGACGAGGATCTGCTTGAGACGCTCGTGGAACACGAGATAGCCGTCGTCGGTCACTTCGACGATGTCGCCGGTCTTGAGGAACCCGTCGCTCGTGAACGCACGCTCGGTGGCTTCGGGACGCTCCCAGTACCCACGGGTGACGTTCGGCCCCTTCACCTGCAGTTCGCCGATGTCGCCGCTGGCCCGGCGTTTCTGGTCCTCGTCGAGTTCCGCGTCGTCGACGCGCGTCTCGATGTCCACCAGGGGGACGCCGAGCGTTCCCGGGCGGATGTCCTCCATCGGGTTGACGGTGACGACTGGCGACGTCTCGGTGAGGCCGTACCCCTCCATGATGGTGAGTCCCATCCCCATGAACAGTTGCGCGAGGTCCTTCGAGAGGCTCCCCCCACCGGAGACGAAGAACTCGATGTTGCCGCCCATCTTCTCCTTGACGTTCGAGTAGACGAGACGGTCCGCGACGGCGTGTTTGGCCCGCAGGGCCGCGCCGGGCGAGTCGGCGCGAGCGTACTGGCGGGCGACACCGACCGCCCACTTGAAGATGCGCTCCTTCGGGGCGGAACCGGCCGCCTGGTCGCGCATCGAGTCGTAGATGCGCTCGTAGATGCGCGGGACGGAGGTGACCGTCGACGGCGACAGCGTCTGGATGTCGTCGGCGACGGTGTCGGACGACTCCGCGTACCCGACCGTCGCGCCAGAGGCGAACAGGAGGAAGTGTCCCGCCGTCCGCTCGAACACGTGCGCCAGCGGCAGGAACGACAGCGCCTCGCTCCCGGCGGTGATGGCGGGCATGTCGGCGGGTTTGTCCGGGCGCGGCCCCATCCGCTTGCGGCACTGGTTGACGTTCGCCCGGAGGTTCGCGTTCGTCAGTTCGACGCCCTTCGGCCGCCCGGTGGTTCCGGAGGTGTAGATGAGGCTGGCGAGGTCCTCGGGGGAGCGCTCGTCGAGCCACGAGGCGTGCTCGTCGGCGTCGAACACCTCGGCACCGCGGTCGTGGAGTTCGCCGAGGGTCAGCACGTCCTCACGGCCGTCGTACCCCGATATCTCGTCCATGACGACGACGAACGAGAGGTCGAGTTCGTCCTCGACTTCGAGCACCCGTTCGAGGAGTTCCTGGTTCTCGACGACGACGCCCGTCGCGCCGGGGTTGTCGAGCAGGTACTCTACCTGCCGTGGCGAGGACTCGGCGTAGACGGTGGTGACGACGCCACCAGCCTGCAGGAGGGCGAAGTCGCTCTGCGCCCACTCCATCCGCGTGTTACCGAAGATCCCCACGCGGTCCCCGGCGCTCAGTCCCAGGTCCCGGAACCCGGCGGCGAGGTTGTGGACGATGTCCCGCATGTCGCCGTACGAGAGCGTCGCGTACCCCCCGTTCGGAGCCGCGTTGACAACACCCTCGGCGACGAGCGAGCGGTCGTAGACGCCGCCCTTGTAGCGCTGGGCCGAGCGGGTCTGGTTTCGCTCGGCGCTCCGCTCGAACATCACGGCCAGGGTATCCTCGCCGATGACCTCGTCGGTGTACTCTCGTTCGTGTTCGAGCCACGACGGTTCGGTCCCGGAGGGTCGCTGTGTTGCCATCGTTAGTGGTAGATTGTAAGTCGCAGTAATGAATGTTGTTGTACATTACCAATCCAACCGTGGTAAACGGGGCCGTCGTGGTCGGAAATACCCGAGAAACGATGCGGAGGAGTGCAGTAACGCGTCGGAGGGATCGGAGGGCTGAGGGCGTCCGAGCGAGCGTGCTCAGTCGATGTCGATGCGGTGGGAGTCGTCGCCCCGGTCGCTCATCGACGGGAGGCGAATCTCGAGGACGCCGTTGCGGTACGTCGCGGAGATTGCATCGACGTCGACGTCGCCGGGGATGTGGACCTGTTCGAACACCGAGCGAGCGCGCATCGAGGTGCCCGAGTCGGACTCCTCGCTGACCTCGTGGCGACCGCTGACCGAGAGGACGCCGTCGTCGAACTCGAGGTCGAGTTCCTCCTTCTCGAAGCCGGGGAGGTCGGCGAGGACGACGTAGCCCTCGTCGTCGCGTTCGATGCTCAGGTTGCTGTCAGTGCGGCCGGTGAGGCGGGACATCTCGGGCAGGTCCCAGTCGGCCACGCGGCCCGACCAGGGGGAGACCATCGAGCGGCGCATCTGGTCGAACATTCGGTCCATGTCGTCGAAGGAACTTCGTCGGATACTCATAATCGTTCGAGCCGTACCGACGGCATCTCAGATATTAACCGTTGCGAGACTGCTGATATCACGCGCCTGAGCCACGCTCCCGCAGTAATAGCTAGTCGTCGAGAACCGTGACGAGAACCTCACCGTCGCCGTAGATAGTGACCGAACAGCCGTCGTGAGCGAAGCAGATACGTGTCGTAGAACGGTTCCCGGCAGTCGCGGACGCGAACAGCGAGTCGAGGGCGTCTGGGTCGACGCTCTCGTAGAGCGGGTCGACTGCCGTCACGTCCGCGTCCAGTGCTTCGCTGACCGCGCTGACGACGGTGACGCTGAGTGACGCGGGACCACCGACCTCGTGGGTGACTCGGTGGTCGCACTCGTTCCGACTCGACAGCTCGACACGTCCATCCGGGGATTCGATAGTACTCATCTGAGCGTCCTCTTCCACAGAGAGTAACCATGAGATAATGAATGTTTGTCAGACAAGAAGTTTCTTACGTAAGACAAATAGATGAACGATAGGTGTTCGATGCCGACGGACCGTTCGTTCGCGAGCGTACGGCGGAGAGGAGCCTCGGGACAGCTCACACGGCGTCGGACAGGTCGGCGCGTCGGCCGGTCATCGAACGTCGGTCACGTCGTTCGGCGGCGTACCGTGGTGCGCCAGTCACCGTCCGCTCCTCAGACGGTCCCTCGAAGACTGCTCAGGGCGGGACGCGAACCGCACTCGCTCGCTTCGCTCTCTCCCGATACAACTCCCGACGCTGTGCGCTCTTCGCGCTCACTACGTTCACTCGAAAAGTGCTCGGTACGGGATTTGAACCGAAGCGAGACGGTCACTCACTCCGTTCGTGCTGCGTCTCGCAGGGTTCAAACCACTCGTCGCGCATCTGCTCGTCGGGATACTCCTCGCAGAATGCTCGGTACGGGATTTGAACCCGTGTCATCGGCTCGAAAGGCCGAAATGATTGGCCGGACTACACCAACCGAGCGTCACTTCGCTCAGCGCTGTGCCCACGTCGCTTCGCTCCGTGGGACGACCGAGCTACGAATCAAACTGCGGCCCTCCCGTTGATAAAGGCTGTCTTTCGGCGCGTGGCTGTCAGGCGGTCACAGGCCGAGTTCGGGTCACTTCCCCTCGAACTCCGGGTCTCGGTCGCCCATGAACGCCGTGATGCCCTCCATCAGGTCGTCGGTGCCCAGCAGGTGGCCGAACGACTGCGCTTCGAGTTCGAGTCCGGCGTCGGGGTCCTCCCAGCCACGGAGCATCGTCCGCTTCGTGAGCTTCTGGGAGACGGGCGGCCCGCGTGCCATCTTCGCCGCGAGGTCGTGGGCCTTCTCCTCGAACTCGCCGAACGGGACGACCTCGTTGACGAAGTCGTAGTCGTACATCGTCTCCGCGTCGTACCGGTCGGAGGTGAACACGATCTCCTTCGCACGGCCGAAGCCGACGATGCGCTGGAGACGCTGCGTGCCGCCCCAGCCCGGAATCAGGCCGAGGGAGTGCTCCGGCAGGCCGAGTTCCGAACGGTCCGACGCGATGCGGAGGTCGGCACAGGCGGCGAGTTCGAGGCCGCCACCCAGCGCGAAGCCGTCGATACCCGCGACGACCGGCAGCGGCGACTCCTCCAGTTTGCCGAACGTGCGCTGGCCCTTCCGGGAGAGTTCGATGCCCGTGAGCGGTTCCGCCGAGGAGGCGAAGGCGCTTACGTCCGCGCCCGCGGAGAACGCGCGGTCGCCCTTCCCGGTGATGAGGATGGCGCGCACGTCGTCGTCGTCTTCCAGCACGTCGACGGCGTCGGCCAGTTCGTCGAGCATGTCCGTGCTGATGGTGTTCATCCGGGCCTCGCGGTCGAGGACGATCTGTCCGACCTGGTCGCCGGGGTACTCCAGCGAGACGGTGGTGAACTCGACGGTGTCCTCGTCGTCGGCACCGTGGAAGCCGCCCTCCTCGGCCGCCTCGCGGAGGCCGTCGGAGACCTCGTAGCGCGCCGCGCCCGTCTCGTCGTGGAGGTCCTCCAGCGTCTCGACGAGCGTGTCGAGACCCGCCTCGTCGGCCATCTTCGCGGGGCCGTCGGGGTAGCCAGCGCCGAGCATCACGGCCTGGTCGATGTCGCGGGGCGGGGCGACGTCCTGCCCGACGAGGTTCCCGACCTCGTTGGCCATCGTCGCGAGCAGTCGGTGCTTGACGTCCTCGCGGCCCTCGTCGGTCGGGACGTCCGCGCCGTCGCCGTTCTCGTAGTCGTAGAACCCCTCGCCGGACTTCTTGCCGTAGCGCTCCTCCTCGACGACCTCTTCGAGGAGCGGCGCCGGTTCGTACGCCTCGCCGAGCGTCTCGTACATGTACTCCAGCACGTGGTAGGTGACGTCGTTGCCCACCTGGTCGCCGAGTTCGAACGCGCCCATCGGGAGGCCGATGTCGTACTTGACGGTCGAGTCGACCTCGGCCATCGTGGCGTCGTCCTCCGAGACGATCCAGCACGCCTCGTTCATCAGCGGAACGAGGACGCGGTTGACGATGAACCCCGGTTCGTCCTTGCGGACGCGGACGGGCGTCTTGCCGAACGACTCAGACAGGTCCTCGATGGCCTCCAGCGTCTCGTCGGCCGTGTGTGCCCCGGAGATTACCTCGACGAGCTGCATCCGCACGGGCGGGTTGAAGAAGTGCATCCCGCAGAACTGCTCGGGACGCTCGGTGACCTCCGACAGGTCAGTGATGGACAGCGACGACGTGTTGGACGCGAGGATAGCGCGGTCGGGCGCGTACTCCTCCACGTCGCCGTACACGTCCTGTTTGATGTCCATCTTCTCGGGCACCGCCTCGATGACGACGTCGACGTCCGAGACGGCCTCGCTCATCTCGACGAGCGGGGTGATGCGGTCGAGCGCGGCGTCGGCCTCCTCCTCGCTCAACTGGTCGTTGTCGGCGAGTTTGCCGAGCGACCACTCGATCTGGTCGTAGCCGTTCTGGACGAACTCCTCGTTGATGTCGCGGAGGTTGACGTCGTAGCCGGCCATGGCCGCCACCTCGGCGATACCGTGGCCCATGTTGCCAGCACCGAGGACGGCGATGGTCTGGATGTCGTCGGCGTTCATAGACAACTGGCCCCACTTGGCGGGCCGTGTTCAACGTTTCCCATCCACCCGACAGAAACTCCTAGCCCGTTGAAAACCGTCGGGAAACGGTTATGTGTCGCCGGGAGAGAGCGACTGTCATGGATTATCAGCTCAGCGACGAGCAGAAACAGATCAAAGAGGAGGTCCGCCGCTTCGCGGAGAACGAGATCGCCCCCGTCGCCCAGGAGTACGACGTCGACGAGAAGTTCCCCCACGAGGTGCTGGAGACGGCCGCCGAGATGGGGCTGACCGGCGCGAACATCCCCATGGAGTACGGTGGTGCGGGCTACAACGCGCTCGAAACCGCGCTCATCGTCGAGGAGATGTTCGCCGTCGACCCCGGCATCGCGCTGTCCATCACGGCGACGACGTTCGGCTCCGACGCCATCATGGAGTACGGGACGGAGGAGCAGAAGGAGCAGTACCTCGAACCGGTCGCCAGCGGCGAGGCCATCATGGGCGCGGCCATCTCCGAACCCGACACCGGTTCGGACGTGTCGTCGGTCTCCACGACCGCCGAGAAGGACGGCGACGAGTGGGTCCTCAACGGCAACAAGATGTGGATCACCAACGGCTCGGTCGGCGACTTCTTCGTCGTCATGTGCAAGACCGACCCCGAGGCCGAGGGTCGCTACAACGGCTTCTCGCAGATCGTCGTCGAGTCCGACCGGGACGGCTTCAAGAGCGAGAAGATTACGGGCAAACTCGGCATCCGCGCCAGCGACACGGCGGAGCTCATCTTCGACGACCTGCGCGTCCCCGAGGAGAACCTCGTGGGCACGCGCGGGATGGGGTTCCTCCAGCTCATGAACTTCTTCGACGTGACCCGGACGATGGTCGCCGCGCAGGGCGTCGGCATCGCCAAGGGCGCGTGTGACCGCGCGCTGGACTACGCCAAGGAGCGCGAGCAGTTCGGCCGCCCCATCGGCGACTTCCAGGCCATCCAGCACAAGCTCGCCGACATCCACACCCGCACCGAGGCCGCCCGTCAGCTCACCTACAAGAGCGCGTGGTCGGTCGACAACTCCGACGACCAGCTGACGACGCTCGCCTCGATGGCCAAGGAGTACGCCTCCCGCGTCGCCGTCGACGCGGCCAACGAGTGCGTCCAGATTCACGGCGGGGCCGGCTACGTCAACGACTTCGACGCCGAACGCCTCTACCGCGACGCGAAGATCACGCAGATCTACGAGGGTACCTCGGAGATCCAGAAGAACATCATCGCGCGCGAACTGCTCGGCAAGGGCTTCTGAATCACGGTCCTCTTCGTCGGGGTCGCGAAGGGACCCGATTCTCGGAGCATCTTGGACTGAAAAACCGGTCGGCGCGCTCGCGCGCCTCACGGTGAATCGCGCTCGTTCCACTCGCGCGAATACCCATCTGAGAAGGGTATTTACTTCGGAATCATATTCGCCGATTCAGCTGATACACCGAGAGTGTGAGTCTATCGGGACTGAGTAGTTGAGTGGGGACTGTCCGAAGAGTTGCTCAGGGGAAGCTCACGCTTGCGCTGTTCGGGTGTTGGGACCTTCTGAAACAGAATCGTCTTGTCATCCCGCTTCGCATACAACTCCACTTCCTGCTCGGGGCGTAATCCTTCTATCTCCAACTGGCCGCCTTCAGTGGGGATGACGTGTTGTTCTGTCGTACCAGACGAATTGGGTACCTTTGCCACGAGTTGAGTAGCGTTGCCCATCTCGTCGACCGTCACCGACGCGATGCACGGGGGGTCCTGCAATTCGATGCAAGTGTATTCGGAACTCACCGTCATCCCCTCCTCCACGTCACCCCCGAACACTCCAGACACACTTGAACAACCACCAGTAGCGGCTGCCCCAATCACGGCGAGGAGGGCACGACGTTTCATACGGTGCATCAATCAACGAGTGGTAAATATCTTCTGCGGAGAATGACCCCCTCGCGGCACGCGTCTGGCGCTAACCCCGTTTGATACACTCAGAGCGTGAGTCTCTCATTCGACCGCGTGTCCCGCAGCTATTAGTCAGGCGACAGTATCTACTGAAATACACTCTCTGATGTTCACTGGTCGCTCGTCGGTTCGTCTCGTGGTCACCTTCCTGCTACTACTGGTGCCGTTGGCGGGATGCAGTGGCGTGCTCTCCGACGCGCCGCGAACGCAGGAGGCACCTATCGAACTCATCGGGAACAGTTCAGTGAACACCACGTACACCGTCGAGATATTCCTCGTCAACACCTCAACCACACTCGATATTCGTCGTAACGATGGGAAAAGTCATAGTAGGAAAGTCGATGGATATTCACTCTCCGCCGAACCCACCGATGGGTATCACTATACGAGTGTCGACCCCGAACCAGCGCGCTTTGTTGCCAATCTAACCATTGGGCCCGGCGAGGTCGTCGAACGAGAAGTCCGCAACCGGCCTGTTGACTCTCTGTTTCTCATCGTCGTCTACGACGAGAACTCACACATCACGGACTATTTCATGAAGAACTGTGGTGGGTACGACTTCATCTCTGTGGAAACGGAGATTGCGCCGTATGGCGTGGGCCTACACGAACGGTGTTCGTAAACCTGTGGTTGGAAGGCTATTCGATACTGTCATCCGTCAACTGAGACTGTTAGACTCGCGGCACGAGTCTGTCGAAATCGACGACAGTGAGGGGCAATTTGCAGACAGGGAGACACCTTCATGCCCACTGCCCACCACTTTCTCACAACCTCGCCACGCTTTTGCCTGCACACTCGAATACTCCGGTATGCGCGACAGCATCAGTCGCAGTCGGTCGCTCGCTCACCGTTCGTTCGTGCGTCCGTGCTGTCGCTGTTGAGTTCCTTCTCGCCCGTCGTCGGTCCGCCGGCCAACCACCACCAGTCTCCACACACGATGTTCGACAGACTCCGCGAAGACGTCCGCACCGCACTCACGAACGACCCCGCCGCGAAGAGCGCCCGCGAAGTGGTGCTCACCTACCCCGGCGTCCACGCCGTCTGGTTGTACCGGGTCGCCAGTCGGCTACTCAACGGCGGCCACCCCCTGGCCGCGCGTGTTCTCTCGCACCTGACACGTGTGCTGACGGGCGTCGAGATACACCCCGGCGCGACGCTGGGTCGGCGCGTGTTCATCGACCACGGGATGGGCGTCGTCGTCGGCGAGACGGCCGAACTCGGCGACGACGTGCAGTTGTTCCACGGCGTCACGCTCGGGGGGAACTCGCCCGAACCCGTCAAGCGCCACCCGACGCTCGAAGACGGCGTGACGGTCGGCGCGAACGCGACGCTCGTCGGCGACATTACGGTCGGCGAGGGGGCGACCGTCGGGGCGGGAGCGGTCGTCGTCGACGACGTCGCCCCCGGGACGACCGTCGCCGGGAACCCGGCTCGACCCATCGGCGAGTCGGCGGAACCGCCGCTATCACAGCATCCACGGTGTTCGAACCCGAACGAGGACTGATGACCGACCAGTCGGAGACGGGGGCCGGGCAGGGAGCAGAAACGGTCGCGGAACGCACGCTCGAGGAGGTACTCCGGGAGGACCCGGTGATGGCGAAGCTCGTCGAGAAGCACGACCCGTACAGCGAAACCGACTGGGACGAGTTCGAGAGACTGGTGATATCGATAAACAACCAGCAGCTATCGACCGCCAGTGCCGCCGCAGTGCGAGAGCGGTTCTACGACGTCCTCGACCACGACGTCACGCCGGAGACCGTGCTCGCAGCAGACGAAGACGAACTCCACGACGCGGGCCTCTCGCGGCGGAAGATCGACTACATCCAGAACGCTGCCAGAGCGTTCCAGGAGCACGACCTCACCCGCGAGGGGTTGGCGGACTACACCGACGAGGAGGTCGTCGAACGCCTCACCGAGATCAAGGGGATCGGTGAGTGGACCGCTCGCATGTTCCTCCTGTTCCCGCTCGGGCGTGAGGACGTGTTTCCTATCGGGGACCTCGCCGTTCGACGCGCGATAGAGAACCTGTACGGGGCGGAGAGCAGAGAGGAGATGCACCGGATCGCGGAGAACTGGAGACCCTACCGGTCCTACGCGACACGACTCCTCTGGGCAGAGTACGAGTCCTGAACCCGCTCTCTCCGAACCGCGCTACTCCTCCAGCATCTCTTCGTCGTCGTCCGACGCGCCGGAGTCGCTGTCGGCGCGCTTTCGGACGTCGACCTGGTAGTGCTGGAGGATGTCGCGGCCCAGCAACAGCGGGTAGTCCATGTGCGACCGGTCCTCGACGCTCGCGGTGACGGTGTGCTGTCGCCCCCCGATACCGATGACGAGGTCGACGACGGGGCGAGCCTTCCCCCCCTTCACGCTCCCCGACTTCACGCGCGTCATGCTCTTGATGGGGCCGGCGCCGATCTCGGCTGCCAGCGAGGTGTCGATGCTCGTCCGGGTCGCGCCCGTGTCGGACTTCGCCAGCGCGGTGACCGACCCGCTGGTCCCCGAGGCGACCACCTCCTCGATGTAGCCGATGAGCGGCGTGTCCTCGCGGTGGGTCGCGGGCATCCGGGGCTTGCACGACGGCGTCGAGTCGTCGAGCGTCGCCGCGAGGTCGTCCACGCGGTCCTCGTCGACCTCGCCGCCGGCACGCTCGATAGCCATCTGGGCGATGTAGGGAGCAGGCGAGCGACCCGTCGCCTGGTAGAGGCCCTTGAACCCGGCCGTCGGATTCACCTCGAGGACGTACCAGCCGTCCTCGCCCTCGATGAGGTCGACGCCCGCGTAGTCGAGGCCGATGACCTCGGCGGCGTACAGCGCCGTCTCCTTCGCCACCTCGGGCATCTCGTCGGTCATGTCCTCGACAGCGCCGCCGAGGGCGACGTTCGTCCGCCAGTCGCCCTCGGGGGCGAAGCGGTGCATCGCGCCGATGACCTGCTCGCCGACGGTGTAGACCCGCAGGTCGCGGTGGAGTTCGGAGTCGCGCTCGATGAAGTCCTGCAGGAACGCCTGTCGGTTGCCCACCTTCGGGTTGACGGGTTCGGTCAGGTCCACCTTCCACGTCCCGCCGCCGTGGGTACCGATGGCGGTCTTGTAGACGCCCTCGTCGCCGAAGCGCTCTCGACCGGCGTTGAGGCGGTCGTTCGAGAGGGCGAGCAGTGCGTCGGGCACGTTGATGTTCCAGTCGGCGAGCGTGACCGCCGTCGCGAACTTGTGGATGGCCGTCAGCACCGCACCGGGCTGGTTGAGCATCGGGCGCAGGCGGTTGAACGTCGTCGCCAGTCCCAGCCCCTCGGCGGGTTCCTCGGTGTTCGAGAGCAGGAGGCGGTTCGCGATGATGTCCACGTCCGGTTCGATGATGACCTCCCCCTCCTCGATGTTGACCGCCGTGTTCTCCTGTCGGAGCCACTCACCCTTGTGGCCGAGGTCCTCGACCGCGTTGAGGATGGCCTTCGTCTCCTTGCTGTTGTGTAGTGAGAGAACGCCGACACGTACTCGATCGTCGTCGGTGGACATACCGGGACGAACCGGTCGGTCGGTAAAAACCGTGCCGATAGCGTGCGTTCGCGACTGGACGGGTCGCCCGGTCGACGGCCGGACCGTCGCTCCCCGACCCGCTCAATACTGTGACGGCGCGCTTATGGTGGGTCGGGGCCGTGAAATCGTATGACAGAGGCCGAACCGTTCACCTACAACGGTGGGACGGTCGCCCCCGGCGAGATCCAGAACCTCCGATACAGCGTCAGCGAGACGTACCTCGGTGACCCGGTCCGCATCCCGGTCACCGTCGTCAACGGCGAGCGGCCCGGTCCGACGGTGTTCCTCAGCGCCGCGGCCCACGGCGACGAACTCAACGGCATCGAGGTGGTCCGGGAGGTGGCCCACTCGTGGGACCACACGAACCTCCGGGGGACGCTCGTCTGCCTGCCCGTCCTGAACGTCCCCGCGTTCATCGCCCAGCAGCGCTACCTCCCCATCTACGACCGCGACCTGAACCGCTCGTTCCCCGGCCGCGAGACGTCGACCGGTGCGAAGCGTATGGCCCACCGCATCTTCCGGAACTTCATCGAACCGTGTGACCTCGGCCTGGACTTCCACACCTCGACGCGCGGCCGGACGAACATGCTCCACGTTCGGGCGAACCTCGACGACCCGAACGTCGAGCGGCTCGCCAACGCGTTCGCCTCGAACGTCATCCTCGCCGGAGAGGGGCCGGACGGGACGCTCAGGCGGGAGGCGACCGAGGCAGAGACGCCGACCATCACCATCGAGATGGGGGAGGCCCACCGGTTCCAGCGCGGCCTCATCGACCGGGCGCTCGACGGCGTGAAGAGCGTCCTCGCCGAGTTCGGGATGCGCGAGGGGGAGGCGGTCCGCTGGCCGGGCTGGCGGACCGTCATCGAGGACTCCGACGAGAAGACCTGGCTCCGCTCCGACGTCGGCGGCCTCGTCGACATGCACTACGAGCGAGGGGCGCTCGTCTACGAGGGCGACACCATCTGTTCCATCGCCGACCCGTTCCGCGCCGAGAGCGTCTTCGTCGAAGCGCCGTTCACCGGGCTGCTCGTCGGGGTGCTGGAGAACCCGCTGGTCTACCCCGGAAACCCGCTCTGTCACCTCGTCAAACTCGGCGAGAAGACGCTGGCCGCCCTCGAACGGGAGCAGGGACGGGTGACCCAGCAGCGCTCCTGAGTCAGGGACGGATTTACGCCGCCGAAGGTTTACACTAGCTGGGGTCAGTGCGGTAGTCGTTTACAACCGACGCACGCCGCCGCAGACGCGTCGCAGATAACCCGAAGTTAGTAACTACTATACTCGCCGCCTGCGAGGCTCCAGTTATATGAGCCAGTCGTACGACAGGGGGCTCGTCGAGGACTTCGGTCGGTGGCGCGACTTCTCCGCCGGCATGTGGGCGTGGGTGTTCCACAAGTTCACCGGGTGGGTCCTCATCGGCTACCTGTTCACACACATCGCGGTGCTCAGCACTGCCATCCCCGCCGCGGGCGGGACCGGCGGCATTTACACGACGACGCTACAGGGACTCGAAGAGCTCGTCATCGTGCGGATTCTCGAAGTCGGCCTGCTCGCCGTCGCCGTCTTCCACATCCTCAACGGTGTCCGGCTACTGTTCGTGGACCTCGGCGTGGGGCTGACCGCACAGGACAAGAGCTTCTACGCGTCGCTGGTGCTGACGGGCGCTATCGTCGTCGCGTCGGTGCCGACGTTCCTCACGGGGGCGTTCTGATGGCGGACCACTACTCCTCGTTCTCCCGTCACAGCACGGGGTGGCTGCTCCAGCGACTGACGGCGGTGTTCCTCATCGGCGTGCTGGCGTTCCACTTCATGCTGCTGCACTTCGTCAACCACGCCTACGAGATCACCTTCATGGGGACGCAGGCGCGGATGCAGGAGCCGGGCTACCTCCTGACGATGGTCGCCTTCCTCGTCACGGCGGCGTTCCACGGCATCAACGGCGTCTACAACGCGCTGGTGAACCAAGGGCTTGAGGGGACGCAGCGCGTAGTCGTCAAGTACGGACTCGCGATTGCCGGTGTCCTGCTCGTCGCCCAGGGAATCCGTGTGGCGATGGCGATGACCGGGACCACCATCCTCTGACAATGAGCACGCAAATTCAGGAGCAAGAGACCGAGGAACAGGCCGACGAGCAACCGGGTGAGGCAGTCCCGGCCCAGCAGCAACGCCGAATGGAGCAGAAGCGCGAGCAGGCGGCCGAGGACGACCGCCAGCGCGAAGCCGTCGAGTCGTCGCTCGACGGTCAGGAGACGCGGACGCTGAAGGTGTTCCGCTACGACCCCGAGGTCGAGGGGAAGAAGGACCCCCGATTCGACGAGTTCGTCGTCCCGTACCGCAAGGGGATGACGGTCCTCGACGCCCTGATGTGGGCGCGGGACACCTACGACTCCTCGCTCACCTTCCGACACTCGTGTCGGCAGGCCATCTGCGGGTCGGACGCGCTGTTCATCAACGGGTCGCAGCGACTCGGCTGCAAGACGCAGCTCTCGGAGCTCTCGAACCCGGTCCGCGTCGAACCGCTGCCCCACCAGGAGGTCGTCAAGGACCTCGTCGTGGACATGCAGCACTTCTACGACCAGATGGACGCCGTCGAACCGTTCTTCAAGGAGGAGGACGTCCCCGACGGCCTCGAAGAGCAGCGCCAGAGCCGTGAGAACCGCGAGAAGGTGAAGATGTCGACGCGCTGCATCTGGTGTGGCGCGTGCATGTCCTCGTGCAACATCGCGGCGGGCGACAACGAGTATCTCGGTCCGGCGGCCATCAACAAGGCCTACCGGTTCGCGATGGACGAACGCGAGGGCGAAGCCCTCAAGCAGGAACGGCTGAACATCCTGGAGCAAGAGAACGGCGTCTGGCGGTGCCAGACTCAGTTCTCCTGTACCAACGTCTGTCCGAAGGACATCCCGCTGACCGAGCACATCCAGGAACTGAAGCGCGAAGCGGTGAAGAACAACCTCAAGTTCTGGTAACCCCAGCGAACTACTAGCGAACGACTCGTCGCCTTCCGGCGACACAACCTCGACACACACTACATCATGGCGATTCACGAACACGACGTCATCGTGGTCGGCGCGGGCGGTGCCGGCCTCCGAGCGGCGATCGCAGCACAGGAGGAGGGCGCGGACGTCGCGCTCGTCTCGAAACTCCACCCGGTCCGCAGTCACACGGGCGCGGCCGAGGGTGGCATCAACGCGGCCCTCCGCGACGGCGACTCGTGGGAGGACCACGCGTACGACACGATGAAGGGGTCGGACTACCTCGGCGACGCCCCGGCAATCGAGACGCTCTGTCAGGACTCCCCCGAGGAGACCATCCAGCTCGAACACTGGGGGATGGCGTTCTCACGGGACGACGACGGCCGGGTGAGCCAGCGACCGTTCGGCGGACTCTCGTTCCCCCGTACCACGTACGCGGGCGCGGAGACGGGTCACCACCTGCTCCACACGATGTACGAGCAGGTCGTCAAACGGGGCATCCGCGTCTACGACGAACACTACGTGATGCAACTGGCCGTCACCGACCACGAGGACCCCGAGGACCGGCGCTGTCGCGGCGCCGTCGCCTACGACATCAAGACCGGCGAGGTCAACGGGTTCGTCGCGAACAACGGCGTCATCCTCGCGACGGGCGGCCCCGGACAGATGTACGACCACACCACGAACGCCGTCGCCAACACCGGCGACGGCCCGGCGATGGCCTACCGGGCGGGCGTCCCGCTGGAGGACATGGAGTTCATCCAGTTCCACCCGACGACGCTCCCCTCGACGGGCGTCCTCATCACCGAGGGTGTCCGCGGGGAGGGCGGCATCCTCTACAACAAGGAGGGCGAGCGGTTCATGTTCGAACACGGGTACGCGAACAACGTCGGCGAACTCGCCAGCCGCGACGTCGTCGCGCGCGCCGAACTGGACGAGATAAACGCGGGACGCGGGTTCGAGGACGACTACGTCCTGCTCGACATGCGTCACCTCGGCGAGGAGCGCATCACCGACCGGCTGGAGAACATCATCCACCTCTCGGAGGACTTCGAGGGCGTCAACCCGCTCGAAGAGCCGATGCCGGTCAAGCCCGGCCAGCACTACGCAATGGGTGGCATCGAGACCGACGAGAACGGCGAGACGTGCATCTCTGGACTCTACGCGGCGGGCGAGTGCGCCTGCGTCAGCGTCCACGGCGGGAACCGCCTCGGCGGGAACGCCCTGCCCGAACTCATCGTGTTCGGCGCGCGAGCGGGTCGTCACGCCGCGCACCGCGAGAAGGGCGAGTCCCAGATCAAGACCGGCCCGTCGGCGAAGACAGAAGACGGCGTCGTCGACACGCCGGTCACGCCCGGCGAGGTCCGGTCCGACGGCAACGTCGCCGCGGATGGGGGGTCGAAGACGGCCTCCGACGGCGGCGCGCTGCTCGACGCGCCGGCGAACGAGGTCGTGAACCGGGCCGTCGAGCGCGAGCGTGCCCGCGTCGAGCGCCTGATGGAACGAGACGGGACGAACCACGCCGAAATCCGCTCGGACCTCCAGAAGACGATGACGGCGAACGTCAACGTGTTCCGCGAGGAGGAAGGTCTCAAGCAGGCGCTCCGTGACATCCGGGACTGCCGCGAGCGCTACCTCGACGTGGCCGTCAGCGACCCGTCGCGGACGTTCAACACGGACCTCATCCACACCATCGAGACGCGCAACCTCATCGACCTCGCGGAGGCGCTGACGCTCGGCGCACTCGCACGCGAGGAGTTCCGCGGTGCCCACTGGCGTGCGGAGTTCCAGGAGCGCCGCGACGAGGAGTGGCTTAAACACACGATGGTCGCGTGGAACGAGGGCCGTCCCGAACTGTACTTCACGGACGTCATCCTCGAAGGCGAGAACAAGGAGTACGAGCCGAAGATCCGGAGCTACTGAGCCTCCGGACGCTGGACTCGCGGATTCTATCCCTTTCGAGCCGCACCGTCGCTTCGAGCACACGTCCTCCTTTCAGCGACACCTACACTCACGTCTCCGGCACGTTCCACCCATACCGTCGGATATTTGATACCCCCCGGAGTATCGGGTTCTCAGGAAGGGGAACGCGGTAGAACTCGGCCGTCGGCCGTCACCGGCTGACGCCTCTCAGGGCTTCATGTGGTTTCATTCCCGCCCCTTCTGCCATCTCCAACGCGAGGAGTCGAGACACCGCACGCTTGGCGTGTGAGGGCAAGACCGGGTCGCAGGGCGGTCCAGTATCGCCGCATCGGTACGGGCCCTCGGGTCCTCGAAAGGTCGACCGACGGGACCGTCGGGAGGCGGTAGGCATATCGGGATTGCCGTGGGAGGGCGTTGTATGCAAGCCGTCATCCTCGCCGCCGGCGAGGGCACCCGGATGCGACCGTTGACGCACTCGACGCCGAAACCGATGCTCCCCGTGGCGGACCGGCCGCTGGTCGCCCACACCGCGGACGACGCGGCGGCGGCGGGGGCGGACGAACTCGTCTTCGTCGTCGGCTACGAGGGCGATGCCGTCCGGGAGTTCTTCGGCGACGAGTACGCGGGCGTCCCCGTCTCCTACGCGACCCAGGACGAGCAACTCGGCACCGCCCACGCCGTCCTCCAGGCGCGCGAGCACCTCGACGGCGACTTCGTGGTCCTCAACGGCGACGACCTCTACGACCGGTCGGCCATCGTCGACCTGTTCGAGCGTGGTCCGGCCGTCGCCGCCTACCGGGCGGAGGAACCGTCGAACTACGGCGTCCTCACGCTCGACGGGTCGGGGAACGTCGTCGACATCGTCGAGAAACCCGAACAGCCCGATAGCGACCTCGTCAACGCGGGCGCGTACCACTTCCCCGCGGAGGCGCGGGACTGGCTGGACGTCCCACAGTCCGAACGCGGCGAACACGAGATAACGGACGTGCTGGCGAAGGTCGTCGAGCGCCACAACGTGAGCGCGGTCGAGGTGGGCCGCTGGCTGGGCGTCGGTCGCCCCTGGGAACTGCTCGCCGCCAACGAGTGGAAACTCGGCGAACTCGAGCGTCGCGTCGCGGGCGAAGTGCGCGGCGACGCCGACCTGCGCGGGAACGTCGTCGTCGAGGAGGGTGCAGTCGTCGAACCCGGCGTCACCGTCGAGGGACCGGCGCTGATTCGCTCCGGTGCGGACGTGGGGCCGAACGCGTACCTCCGTGGCGCGACGCTCGTCGGCGCGAACTGCCACGTCGGTCACGGCGTCGAACTGAAGAACAGCGTGCTGATGCACGACACGAACGTCCCGCACCTCTCGTACGTCGGCGACAGCCTGCTCGGCCCGAACGTCAACCTCGGCGCGGGGACGCAGGTGGCGAACCTCCGCCACGACGGCGAGAGCGTGAAGCAGACGGTGAAGGGCAAACGCGTCTCGACCGGCCGCCGGAAGTACGGCGTCGTCGCGGGCGACGGGGCCAAGACGGGCGTCAACTCCTCGCTCGCACCGGGCCTCGTCCTCTCGGCAGGGTCGTTCACCACGCCCGGCGAGTCGGTCGACCGGGACCGCTGAAGGCCGAGTGCGACGCGCTCTCGGGACCGATAGGTCGCCGCCAGAGCGTCAGCGGTCCACCTCCCCCATGATGGTGTCGAGGCTCCCCAGCGTCGCGATGAGGTCGGGCACGTACTCGCCGTTGGCCATCTCCGGGAGCGCCTGCAGGTTGGAGAACGACGGCCCGCGGATCTTGAACCGGGCGGGCGTGTCGGTGCCGTCCGAGCGGATGTAGATGCCGAGTTCGCCCTTCGCGGCCTCGACGGCGCGGTAGACCTCGGTGTCGTTGTCGGGCTTGAGCGTCCGCGGGACGTTCGACTGAATCTCGCGGTCCTCCTCGGGCCACTGTTCGAGCAGGTCGACGCACTGTTCGACGATCTTCGCCGACTCTTCGAGTTCGCGCATGCGGACGAGCAGTCGCGAGTAGTTGTCACAGCCGTCCTCGGTGACGACGTCCCAGTCGAGCTCGGGGTAGTAGCCGTACGGGTCGTCGCGACGCAGGTCGTAGTCGATACCCGACCCACGGGCGACCGGGCCAGTGACGCCGTAGCGCTTGGCGACCTCAGGGTCGAGGTGGCCCGTGTCGAGCGTCCGTATCTGCATTATCTCGTTGGCCGTCAGCAGGTCGTGGTACTCCGAGAGGCGGGCGGGGAGCCCGTCGACGAAGGTCCGGGTCTTCTCGAAGAACTCCTCGCGGGGGTCCGGGAGGTCCCAGGCGACGCCGCCGAGGCGGAAGTAGTTGAACATCAGGCGCTGACCCGTGAGGTCCTCCAGCAAGTTCTGGATGCGTTCGCGCTCCTGAATGGCGTACATGAACGTCGCCGTGAACTCGCCGATGACGTCCAGCGCGAACGCTCCCACGGCGAGGAAGTGGGAGTTCATCCGACTCAGCTCGGCGCTCATCGTCCGGACGACCTGCGCGTACTCCGGTACGTCGAGGTCCGCGAGGTCCTCCGCGGCGCGCGCGTACGCCCACTCGTTGAGGATGCCCGCTCCGCCCCAGTCCCAGCGGTCGGGGTACGGCATTATCTGGTGGCGGTAGGTGCCCTGCTGGCACATCTGCTCCTCACACCGGTGGATGTAGCCGATGTCCGGTTCGACGTCCGCGACCGTCTCGCCGTCGAGCGTCGTCTTCAGATGGAGCACGCCGTGGGTCGACGGGTGGTGCGGTCCGACGTTGAGCAGCATCGTGTCGTTCTCGCGTTCGTCGTCCGCCAGCGGGTTGGCGTGTTCGCGGAAGGTGACGACCTGTGACTGCTCCTGGTCGTAGTCTCGTCTGAGTGGGTGTCCCTGCCACGTCTCCGGGAGCAGGATACGCCGGAGGTCCGGGTGCTCGTCGTACCGAATCCCGAACAGGTCGTACGCCTCCCGCTCGTGCCAGTCGGCGGTGTCGAAGACCGCCGCTCCCGACTGACTGCGGGGGTCGTCGCGACTCGTCGGGACGACGACGCTGACCTCCTGGGTCGGGTCCGCGTACTGCTTCAGGTGGTAGATGGTCTCGAAGCGGTCCTCGTACTCCTGGGCCGTGACACACGAGAGGTGGTCGAAGCCGAGTTCGTCCCGGAGCCGACGGAGGGCCGTCTGCACGTCGTCGGGTCGAATCACGACAGCGGGGGCGTTCAGGTGCCGTTCGTGACCGATGGCGACGTCGGCGAGGGCGTCGACGGGCGACGGCGTGGAGGGGGCGTCGCTCGCTCGCTCGACAGCCTGCGGGCGTTTACGCTGCATACTCTACGTCGATATCGGCCGGCGACCGCGAGGAGCGTTCTGCCGCATCGACTAGCGTATTTAAGTACGCACACGCAACGACCTCCCGATGCGGTACCTCCGATGTCGCCTCACGTTCGCCGAGGACGCCATCCACCCGGTCCACGCGGCGCTGGCGAGCGACGACGCTCCCTCCCGCGACCTGCTCTGGCAGTGGTCGCGGGCCGACGACGCGGACGTGTTCCTCTACTCCGTCGAGGGGGAGACGGAGGTCTACGAGGCGGCGCTTGCCGAGACGCCCTCCGTCGTCGAGTACGAGTTGACGGCGTCGGGCGACGGTCGGCAGTACGTCTACGTCCGCCAGGAGAGTCGTGCGGTCGACGACGACCTGCTGGCCGCCGTCTCGTCGTCGGGCGTCCTCGTCGTCCCGCCCGTCGTGTTCGCCGAGGACGGCACCGCGGCGCTGACCGTCGTCGGCGAGTCGGCGTCGTTGCAGCGCGTCGTCGATGAGGTGCCGGCGGTCGTCGACGTGGCCGTCGAACGAATCGGGGAGTACGCCGGTCACCCCGGCCGGTTCGACCCCGGACTGACGGAGCGACAGACCGAGGCCGTCGCGAGAGCGGTCCAGGTCGGCTACTTCGCCACGCCGCGCACGGCCTCGGTGGCGGACGTCGCGGCCGACCTGGACTGCTCGGCAGCGACGGCCGCCGAACACCTGCGGAAGGCCCAGACGAAGGTGATGCGAGCGCTCGTCGCGTCGTGGTAGACGGGGAGCGAGCGGGCTTCGACTCGTGACTGGCTTTCGTGTGCCGGTCTGCCACGCTCACCGCACGATACCGTTTTCGGAGAACTCACAGAAACCGACGGACGGTACAGCTAAACGGGTGGGTGATGAAGGAGAGCATGGCTTCCGCGAGAACGGGACGTGTCGGGAGCCACCCGGCACCCGCCGGGAACCCACCTGTGAACGGACGAGGGCGCGTCCCCACCGCGCCCCACGCGTCCGTCGAGAGCGTTACTCCGACGATAACTCCGGTAGCCGAGCGGCTACCGACCGGTTTGCGACGCGGTAACTAACGAGGTGGTCCACGTCTTCTCGGTCGATGAACACCCTCGTCAGCACGCTGGTCGCCGCCGCGGTGGTGCTCGAACTGGTCGGGCTCGTCGGCGTCGCTGTTGGTGTGTGGAGCATCGAGTCCACGGTGGTGCTCTGGCTCCTCGCGTTCGGCCTGCTGGTCGTCGCACGCGGCTGTGAACGATTCGAGATCCCGACAGGGAGTAGCGTCGACGCTACTCGCTGACGATGAACTGACTGGCGATGGCGACGACCTCGTCCATCGAGCGGGCGGGGTCGAACGCACCGTGCGGGAACAGTCGCTCGTTGAGGGTGCCGAGGAACGCCGCGTGACGCGCTTCGACGCTGTGGATGGAGAGTGCGGCCTCCACGACGGCCTCGTTCTGGATGAGCGGACCGGCTCCGGCGTACGCGGAGACGCCGACGTTCTCGAGGGTGAGTGCCAACGCGACGAACTCCTCGGGCGTCTCGTACGGGAACTGGTACTCCGCAGCCCCGACCGGGTCGCCACCGAGCTTCTCGATGGTCTCGGTGAGCGTGTGAACGTGAGCCTCCTCGTGGTCACGGACGCTCTCGAGGTAGTTGTAGGTCCCGTACTGGAGCGACGGGTCATCGAATATCTCGCCGCCGGGCGTCCCGGCGCGTTCGAAGTCACGGAGTTCCTCGAAGTTCGACAGCCCCTCCTCGTAGAAGGAGTACTCGAGGTGTTCGAGCGTCAGTGCGTAGTTCAGGATGTCGAGGTCCGACACCTCCGACATCTCGTCGCCCTCCTGGGCGGTCGCCGAGCCGCTGGCGAACTGCGAGAGCAGTGCGCCGCCGACGCCGAGTTTCGCCGCTCCGGCCATGAACGAGCGCCGGTCGGTGAGCAGTTCGTTCGCGCCGTCGATGACGCGGTCAACTGGAGTGTTGTCGTCAGTCATTGGTGGGTGCGCTGTGCGCATCGACGACTACGACAGTTCGTTTGAATAGCATTTGCCGAAATGCGACCCAATTTCGACCGGGAACTGTACAGACGTACTCTTCTTCTAGAGACTGTTCGTCGATGGAATGAAAACGCGGTCGCTACGTGGAGTCTCAGCTAGCGGCGAACGATGGGCGGGGAGACGCCGAGAACGGGTCAGTCGAGCGTGACCCAGAGGAGGAACGCGAGTGCGACCGTCTCGAGCGCACGGAGTGCGAGCATCGCGTTCTGAGCAGGAGCGGGGACCGCCGTGGAGTTCAGGATCCACGCCGTCAGCGTCGGGTTCAGGAAGAACATGTACAGGCCCAGCGCGTTCTCGGCGAGCAGGAACACCGAGAACAGCGCCAGTCCCAGCGTGTGCTTCGACCGGAACCGCAGGTAGTTGCGGAGCCAGATGCCCGTGAGGACCGCGAGCAACAGGAGGTTCACTCCGAAGAGGGCGCGGAACAGGTCGACCATACCGCTCATGTATCTCCCTCAGTCGCGGAACTGCGATAGTCGCTTTCCCAATTCTGGCCCATGTCGGTACTCATTCGTCGATGGTCACTCCGTATCTGGATCGGCGTCCTGGTTCGTGCCGTCGTTCGTCTCCTCGACTGCGTCCAGGACCGTCTCGACCGTCTCCCACTGCTGTCGAGCGCGGTCTGACGGCATATAAATGGCACCATAGTCGTCGCCGCTGGTGGTGACGATGTCGTTGTCCACGAGGACGTCGAGGTGGTGCCGAATCGTCTTGTAGTCGAGATCGAGGTCGTTCGCGAGTCTGTTCGCGTTCCGTGGGCGGTTGTGAAGAGTTCTGAGGATACGTGCGCGGTTGGGCCCACCTCGGGTTCCGGTCAACACGTACCACAACACCGCCTCCATTGTTCGTTACCGGACGCACACTCCGGAGTACCATAGAGATGCACCACTCGGAGGCGCGTTAGACGAGCCGAGTGACGGCACCGGCGCTCCCCGTGTTCTGGAAAACCCTCCCGGCGACCTCGGCCCAGCGACGACGGGTGAAGCCCGTCGACATGGCCAAGTGAAGCCAGTCGATGAACGTGGGTCCGAGTTGGACGCCGAGAGGCACTCGACGCTTGGGGAAGAAGTCGTATAAAGAGGTGTCACTTCGGTCTCAGTGACAGGGGTTCACAGAGAGCCGTGTACTGCGAGGACGCACGACAGAGCGCTTCAGTCTCCGGAGTACTGTCCGCCAGAATCGTTCACGGCTCTTACATCCCTGGTGGGGAAGTGGACTACAACGACGCGTGAAAATCGCTCGTTATTCGGTCGGTCCGACACCTGATGTCGGTACACCCGGAATCGACCGACGTCCCCGCGTGTGCTGTGTCCACCATCGCTCGGAATCACAAGGATTGATAGCTGAGCGCGGTTGAGTTATCATATGGCAGTGGTCAGTGTCTCGATGCCCGATGCGCTCCTGAACCGACTCGACGAGTTCGCCGACGAACACGGCTACACCGGCCGTAGTGAGGTGGTTCGGGAGGCCTCCCGGAAGCTCCTCGGCGAGTTCGAGGACAAGCGCCTCGACGACCGCGAACTGATGGGTATCGTGACGGTGCTGTTCGACTACGACACGACGACCGTCGAAGAGCGGATGATGCAACTCCGACACGAGCACGAGGGTATCGTCGCCTCGAACTTCCACAGCCACGTCGGGACGCACCGCTGTATGGAACTGTTCGTTCTGGAGGGCTCCCTCGAAGAGATATCGACGTTCGTCGGGAAGATTCGCGCGACGAAGGACACGCTCAACATCGACTACTCCGTGATCCCCGTCGACGACAGCGCAGCACTCCTCTCGACCGACTAGCAACCGCGTGGAAGAACGGGTCTGTGAATCGGCTAAATCAGTTCGTCGCTCGGTTCTGCGTTGACGGTTGCCCCGACCTCGTACCCCTCCGCTGCAGCGGTCACAATAGAGGGGCTCGACCCGTTCGGCGCATCCCCAGCGTCGAACACTCCCTCGACGGACGTTCGACCGGCACCACCCATCGGTGACTCTGCCCGTGCGACATCGACGAACCCGGACTCGTCCGTGTCGAGGTCCAGTCGGTCGACGAGTCTCACGAACTCGTCGTCGGTTCGTCCACGGGGCCGTTCGAGCGGGACGTCCACCACGCGACCCACGTGCCCCGGAGTCGCACCCATGACGAGGATGCGGTCGGCGAGTCGAACGGCCTCGTCTACCTCGTGGATGATGGAGGAGTCCACCACGAGCGAACACCGGGGCGCTGGTGTCTCCCTGACCTAGACGGACGAGACACCGCGTAGCCCGCCCGCCTAACTGCCGCCCCGGCTGGAGAGTACGTTGCTAACACCCCGACAGATAGAACCATACCCTGATAACACGCCGGGTTGAAAGAGTCAGCTTTAACATTATAGAGAGTGGCGTTAACAACAGCAACTATGGCGCATATCCACCTCGGGGAAGGGTCGTTCCCGCTCTGGGCGCTCGTCCTCTGGACGGTCGTTGGGGCGGGCCTCATCGGTACTGTACTCTGGCGGGTCCGCCAGAGCGGTATCAAGACACAGCAGATCGCCCTCGCGGGCGTCGGTGCGGCCGCGAGTTTTGCCATCTTCCAGTTGAACATCCCCGTCTGGGGCGGCGTTCACATGAATCTGACCGGGTTGGTCGGCATTCTCGCTGGCCCGGCCCTGGGCGCACTCATCGCGCTCGTCGTCAATATCCTCTCGGCAGCACTGGGTCACGGCGCGGTCGGCCTGCTCGGGGCGAACACACTGGTCAACGCGAGCGAGGCCATCGTCGCGTACTACGCGTTCCGGTCGCTGCTCCGTCTCGACTGGGACGTCTTCCCGGCCAGTTCGACCGCCGCGACCATCGGCCTCTCCGTCGGCGCGATCCTGATGGGCGTCATCATCGTCGTCAGCGGTGTCAACGGGAGCGCACTCCCCCGGAGTGACCTCGCCATCGCCGTCGGTGGGATGGTCGGCATCAACCTCGGCGTCGCCATCATCGAAGGCATCCTCACCGGGTTCATCGTCCAGTTCCTCGCGTCGGTCCGTCCCGACCTCGTGGGCGTGGGCGACCGCACCGAGCCGGAAGAATCCAACGGGGTGACCGCCTGATGCAGCGCTGGAAGCAGTACGGCGTTCTCGGGGGGCTGGCGGCAGTCTGTCTCGTGGCAGGGCTGGTCAGCTTCACGAACACGGGTGGGGCGCTCCCGTACGCCAAGCGGTTCACGAAAGCACTCCAGCAAGGAGCCAGCGAAGGGAGCGGCCCGCTCGTCGACTTCGGTCGCGGAATCGCCATCGCGGGACCGATTCGGAAGGGGGGACTCGTGATGGAGTTCGGCCTCGTCGTCCTCGTGTTGGCGCTCCTCGGCGTCGGCCTGTACGTCTACGCCAGTCGGTACCGCGGCTTCGACGGCGAGACCGCCTGACTCGCGATGAGTACGCTCTCGAATCACGTTCCGGACCCACGGCTCATCACCGCGTTCGCCGAGCGACGGGACAGCCCCGTCCACCGTCTCAACCCGTGGACGAAACTCGGCGTCCTCGCGTTGCTCGTCCTCCTCGTGACGGTGGCCGACTCGCTCGCCGTCCTCCTCGGCGTCTACGGCGTGACGCTGGCGACGTACGCGCTCGCGACCCTTCCGCTTCGACGACTGTTCGCCTGGTACTCGCTCCCGTTCCTGTTCATCGTGAGCGTCGGTGTACCGATAGCGTTCCTCGAACCAGGCACACCTATCGGCGGGGCCGTCGCCACGCCACTGGGCGAGTTGTCGGTAACGTGGGCGGGGGCCCTGCTGGTCGCAGAACTCACGACCCGGTCGCTCGTCGTCGTCACGTTCTCGCTGACGCTGTCGATGACGACTGCGTACAACGACGTCGCGTATCTACTCGGCCGACTGTTGCCACGGCCGCTCGACCAGATCGCACTCCTGACCTATCGGTTCACGTTCGTCATGCTCGAACTGCTCGAAGACCTCGTGAAAGCCGCCCGGTCGCGGGGAGCGAACCTCGGTGAGTTCTGGGCGAACAAGCGACTGTACGCACGCATCCTCGGGATGACGATGCTGGCGGCCATCGAGCGTTCCGAACGACTGGTGAAGTCGATGGAAGCTCGCGGCTACGACGGAGACATCACGCTGTACGGCGACGTCACCCGACCGCCGGCGCGTGACCTCACCGTCCTCACCGTCCTGTCGGTCGGCATCATCGTCTACGCGCTCGTCGGTCCCTACGATGTCGTCGCGCTTCCCGTCGGCCTCAGAGGGGTGGGGCTGTGAGCGGCAGCGACCCACTGGTCGACCTGCACTGTGAAGCCCACACGTACCCCGACGGGACGGTCGGGATGCACGACGTCGACTTCGAGGTTCGGCCGAACGAGGTCGTCGCGCTACTCGGTGGAAACGGCGCGGGGAAGTCGACGCTGCTCGAACACCTCAACGGGACGCTCACGCCCGACGCGGGCGAACTCCGCGTCACCGGCCGGAAGGTTACCGCGGAGACGCGTTCCCACGCCCGCAAGGAGGTCGGGTTCGTCTTCCAGGACCCGGACACGCAACTCGTCGCGCCCACGGTCCTCGACGACGTGATGTTCGGGCTTCGCAACTACGGCGTTCCGGCGGACGACGCCCGGGAACGTGCCCGCGAAGCGCTGGCGACCGTCGACGCCGCTCACCTCGAAGAGCGCGTCCCCCACTACCTCAGCGGCGGGGAAAAACGACTTGTCGGACTCGCTGGCGTCCTCGTCCTCGAACCGAGTGTCGTCGTCCTCGACGAGCCTCTAGCGGGCCTCGACCCCGAACGCTCCCGACTCGTCGCCGACCGTATCGAAGCAATCAGCCGGGAGGGGATCAGCGTCGTCCTCTCGACGCACGACATCGATTTCGCGGCGAGCGTCGCGGACCGAGTCTGTGTGATGGCTGACGGGAACCTCGTCGGCGAGGGGACGCCACAGGAGGTGTTCTACGACGAGGGTTTGCTGGAGCGAGCCAACCTCCACGCACCCACGACAGTTCGACTCGCGAAGTCGCTCGATGTCGACGGGTCGCGTCGACCGGTGACGGAGACCGAACTGGTCGAACTGCTCTCTGGGGCGGCTACACCTCCGTCCAAGACACAAGTCGACGGGTGAGAGTGAGCCACGCCCATCCGCGTGGCGTGACTAGCAACTCGAGCCGACCGCTGACTCAGTCGGTCGGAATCGGTTCGACGAACGGCGACGTATAGTCCTCCCCACGCCCGACACGCCGACGACGTTCGGCGTGGCCGACCCCCCCGACGCCTACCGGCACTTCGCGGTCGTACTGGTCGTAGTAGCTCTCGGGCACGACCCAGTCGTTGTAGAACTCGGGGTGTGTTCTCAGAGGAGTTCGAGCGCGACACTCGCTTGGTGCCGTTCCGATGGGACAGTGTCGAAGACTTTCGTGACCGGCCAGTTCGCCGAACTGACTGCTGGACCGCTCGCCCGAAACATCATCGATGCGCGAAAGTTCGCCGAGCGAGTAATCGAGCACGCGGTTGGGTCGGGCCGGCGAGCCCCTAACGCCCCCAGTTGACGACCAACGACCCGACTCGTTATTCCGTCTGCCCCTCACTAGAGCGTATGCGGAGTCTCGTCTTTGCCCTCGAATACGACCCCGGCTGTAACCGCGTAGCAGACACGCTCGCGGCGCATCCTGACGCGCTGATTCGCTCACTCTCACTCCATGCGACCGCAAAACGTCTCTGGCGTGTCGACCACGCGACCGGGACGCCAGCCGCTCTCGACGATATCGAAGACGCGTTCTTGACCGCCGATTACTACGCGGACTGTCTAGCGACCGACGACTGCGGTGCGACCCAGTCGACACAGGTCCTCGACCACACCGACGACACACTCGTGCTCTACTCGTACTGGGAGCGCACGCCAGAGTGCTCGTCGGTCCCCCACATCGCGCGAGCACACCTCGGAGACGGGGTCCTATTCGACACACGCCATGAGGGGCGTCACTACACATGGCGGATTATCCACTCGGGACAGGGTAACGTAGGGGCCTTCTTCGACGACCTTGAGACGGCAGTCGGCACCTGTGCGGAGATGGAGATGCTCCGGACGACAGACACCGAAGTAACGAGGAGGTATGGCCACAGCAACCGAGACGAACTCCCGCCCGAACAGGCGGCTGCACTCGAAGCAGCCGTCGAACACGGCTACTACGAAACGCCACGGGCGGTCGATGTCGGGGAACTGGCCGAGCATCTCGCTGTCCCACGGTCGACGCTCACCTACCGACTTCGTCGAGCCGAAGCACAGCTGGCAGCGCGGTATGTCGACAGGGAATCGATGCGGGACTCCCCATCGACCACATCTTGAGGTTGGTCGTGGTTTAGTTGGAATATTCCAACGAAGACCTATCGCCGTGACTGCCCTCCATTCACGTAATGACAGATGACGTAGCCGGTGTCGACCACACGCAGGAGGACGGGCATCGCCGTGAATTGTCCGTCCGACTCACAGTCCCCGAGATGGACTGCCCCTCCTGCGCCCAGAAAGTCGACAAGAGCCTCCAGCGTGTCGATGGCATCACCGAGGCCATGCTGCAACCGACCACTGGGACAGCCACCGTGACATACGATTCGGAGCGAGTCAGCGAGAGCGACGTTGTCGCGGCAATCGAGGGGGCGGGGTACGAGGTCGTCAGTAGTGGGTCCGACGACGAATCGACCGGTGGGATGAACATCGCACCACCATCGGATATCTGGACGAGTCCGCGGGCGCTCAAGACGTGGGTCGGAGCGGTGTTCGTCGCACTCGGCCTGCTCGTAGAGTTCGTCCTCACTGGCGTCGACCCCACGATAGCGACCATCGTCGACTACCCGCTCACACTCGCCGACGGCCTGTTCCTCGTGGCGATTGTAAGTAGTGGGTATCCGGTCGTCCGGAGTGGTTACTACTCGGCCCGGAATCTGAGCCTCGACATCGACCTGCTGATGGGGACGGCCATCATCGCCGCGACAGGTATCGGATACTTCGTCGAAGCGGCGACACTGGCAGTCCTGTTCAGCATCGCCGAACTGCTCGAAGACTACTCGATGGACCGTGCACGCGACTCGCTGCGCGAACTGATGGAACTCTCGCCCGATGAAGCAACGGTCCGACGGGCGGGCGAGGAGGTGACCGTTCCAGCGGAGGACGTGGCTATCAGTGAGACCGTCATCGTTCGTCCCGGTGACAAGATACCGCTGGATGGGACAGTCGTCGACGGGGAGAGCGCAGTCGACGAATCGCCGATTACGGGAGAGTCTGTTCCTATCGACAAGTCGGCCGGTGACGACGTGTACGCGGGGTCGATAAACGAAGGTGGATACCTCGAAGTCGAGGTGACCTCGAGAGCGGGGGAGTCGACACTCTCTCGAATCATCGAACTGGTGCAGGGCGCACAGGAGAAGAAGACCGACAAAGAGCAGTTCGTCGACCGGTTTGCGGGCTACTACACCCCTGCCGTCGTCGTGCTGGCCATACTCACCGCTGCGGTGCCGCCGTTGCTCATTGGTGACGGTCTCACCCTCGACGTTGCGGGAGCTTCGGTGGTCCTTCCCGGGGGCTGGCAGGCGTGGTTCATCCGTGGACTGACGCTCCTCGTCATCGCCTGCCCCTGTGCGTTCGTCATCTCGACGCCCGTCTCCGTCGTCTCGGGTATCACGAGCGCCGCGAAAAATGGTGTGCTCATCAAGGGTGGTAACCACCTCGAAGCGATGGGCGAGGTCGACGCGGTCGCCCTCGACAAGACGGGAACGCTCACGAAGGGCGAACTGGCCGTCACCGATGTGGTCTCACTGGGGGAGTTCGAGGAGGCAGATGTCCTCCGATACGCCGCGAGTCTCGAACAGCGAAGTGAGCACCCAATCGCGGAGGCGATTCTCGCTCGGGCAGACGATGTGGGTCTCGACGCCCGTCCGACCCCGTCCGGGTTCGAGAGCTTGACCGGGAAGGGGATTCGCGCTGACCTCGACGATGAGACGTACTACGCGGGCAAACCGGCACTGTTCGAGGAACTGGGGTTCGACCTCTCCCAGTCACGCCGAGCCACCGACGGTGGGGCCGTGACAGAGCAACCAGCCGAGACCGCACGCGATGCGCTCGCCGAGTTGGAACGGGCGGGGAAGACGGTGGTCTTCGTCGGGACCGAGTCGGAACTGGTCGGTCTCGTTGCGATTGCTGACGAGGTCCGACCGGCCTCTCGTCGGGCCGTCGAGCGGCTCCACCAACTGGGCGTCGAACACGTCGTGATGCTGACCGGTGACAATACGGGCACGGCGCGTGCCATCGCCGAGGACGTCGGCGTCGACGAGTACCGGGCAGAGCTCCTTCCCGAGGAGAAAGTCGATGCGATAGAATCGCTCCAGCGCGAGTACGGGTCGGTCGCGATGGTCGGCGACGGTATCAACGACGCCCCCGCGTTGGCCACCGCCGACGTCGGTATCGCGATGGGTGCGGCGGGTACCGACACAGCACTTGAGACCGCTGATATCGCGCTGATGGGCGACGATGTCGGAAAACTCCCGTACCTGTACGCACTCTCACAGGAGGCGAACAGTGTGATTCGACAGAACATCTGGTCGAGTCTCGGCGTGAAAGCCGTGTTAGCCCTCGGCGTTCCGCTGGGGTTCGTCAGTGTCGCACTCGCAGTGGTCGTCGGTGACATGGGGATGAGCCTCGGCGTGACAGGGAACGCAATGCGACTGTCACGGATAGAGCCCGACCAACTAGCCGACTCGCAAGAGCAGTTGCACGTGCGGACGGCCAGGGATGGAACGAAGCACTAGCCGAGTCCAACTGGAATACAACGCTCACGTTCTCTGTCTAGCGATTCCGGAGATAGAGTCTACCCCCTCAGTAGAGGAGATAGCCGGGACGAGACCAGCGTACCGCTGGTTCATCCAATTGTAGACGTACCGTCGAGAGCCAAGGGTGGGATTCGAACCCACGAATTCTCGATTACAAATCGAGTGCTTGAACCGCCCAAGCTCCCTTGGCGCGTGGTCAGTCGTTCTCCCCGGGCGGGATATCGGTTTCGACGTCCTTGAGCATCGTGATTCGGTGCTGGTCGTAGCCGTGGCGTCGGTAGAACCGGCGGGCCGCCTCGTTGTCGGCCATGACGTCCAGCACGACGGTCTCCGCGCCGTCCGCGACGAGTGCCGACTCGGCGGCCTCCAAGAGCTCCGACCCGACGCCGCGGTCCCGCTGGTCCGGTGCGACGAAGAGGTTCTCGACGAGTCCCTTGCGGACGGACGTCTCGTAGGC
Source organism: Halomarina salina (assembly GCF_023074835.1). Classification (NCBI taxonomy): domain Archaea; kingdom Methanobacteriati; phylum Methanobacteriota; class Halobacteria; order Halobacteriales; family Natronomonadaceae; genus Halomarina; species Halomarina salina. The sequence continues at coordinate 2,247,134 of NZ_JALLGW010000001.1, read as the reverse complement.
ACCCGACTCGACGCTGAACTGGACGAATCCGGCGATGTCGTCCGCCTCGGTTCGCGCGACGAGCATCCCCCCAGTGACGATAGAGCGGCAGACGGACTCGCGGGCGGTCGCCCGGTTCTCCTCGGAGAGGAGGTAGGAGTCGTAGGACTGCTGGTCCGCCGCGAGCGCCACCCACGCGTCCGCGATGGCGTCCGCCTCGTCGATGCCGGGGGGTTCCACCCTCACGAGAGCGCCTCGACGGCGGGCAGGGACTCGCCGGTGAGCAACGTCAGCGCCGCCCCGCCGCCCGTACTGACGTGGTCGAACCCGGAGAGTCCCAGCCGGCGGAGCGCCGCCGCGGTGTCACCGCCGCCGACGACGGTGTACTCCGCGGCCCGTGCCGCCTCGAACAGGTCGCGCGTGCCCACCGAGAACGCGTCCATCTCGAAGACGCCCGCGGGACCGTTGAGGATGGCCGTCCCGGCGTCGTCGAGTACGTCGCCGTATGCAGCCACCGTCTCGCTTCCGATGTCCATCGCCGGGTCGTCCGAGGGGAGGTCCTCGACGGCCACCTCGATGCGTTCGTCGTCGCGTTCGACCGCCACGTCGACGGGCAGTGCGATGCGGTCGCCGTAGGTGTCGAGCAACTCCTCTGCGCGGGTGAGCGCCTCGCCGGCCCGGTCTTTGACCACCTCCGTCGACGCCGGACCGAGGTCGACGCCCGACGCGTGGAGGAACGTGTTCCCCACGACACCGGTCGTGAGCACCCTGTCGGCGAGGCCCGAGTCGAGGACGCTCGCCGCCACGTCGATGGAGTCGTCGACCTTCGCCCCGCCGAGGACGTAGACCCGAGGTGTCGGCGTCGACCCGATGTCGCCCAGCGCGTCGAGTTCGCGCTCCATGACGCGACCCGCGTACCCAGGGAGAGCGGCGGGGAAGCCGACGAGCGACGGCTGTGAGCGGTGGGCGGCGGCAAAGGCGTCGTTGACGTAGGCGTCGAGCGCGGGCACGAGTCCCGTCACGAGGTGCGTCTCGGCGGCCACCTCGGGGTCGAACGACATCACCTCCTCGCTGTAGAAGCGGGTGTTCTCCAGCACGAGGACGTGGCCGTGTGCGAGGTCGGTGATGGCGTCCCGTGCGTCCTGGCCGAACGTGGTGTCGTGGTAGGAGACGGGGGCGTCGAGCAGGTCGTCGAGACGGTCGGCGTGTGCGGCCAGCGTGGTGAAGTCGTCGCTGCCGGGACGGCCCTGGTGGGCGAGGACGACGACGCGAGCGTCGCGGGCGGCGAGTTCGTCGAGGGTGTCGACGTGGGCCTGCAAGCGAGTGTCGTCGGCGAGCGCTCCGTCGTCGTCGATGGGACTGTTGATGTCGACGCGTACCCCGACCGCCGCCCCTGCGGCGTCGAGGTCGTCGAGCGTCCGGACCATGCGACTCCCTCCTCCATCTGCGGACTAAGTTGTTCCCCTCCTAATCCCAGCGCTTATCCGTGTGAGTTCGCGAACCTCGCGTGTGTTCGACCCCGCAGCCGACCGGTTTCCGGTCGACCTGACCGCCCTCGCCCTCCTCGTCGCGGCGTGCTCGTTCTGTGCCGCGACGGCGCTGGCGAGCGACGCACAGGCCCTCGACCGCTGGGCGCTCGTGGTCGCTGCGGGCGCCTCCGGTGGCACGGCCCCACGACTGCTCGCACGACCGGTCGCCGACCGCGAACGGGTAGGGTTCGGCTTCGGCCTCGTCGCGGCGGTTACGGGGTCCATACTGTTCGGGAGCGCGTTCCTGCTCGGGACGCCGACCGACCCCGTTCGGGCCGGGGTCGTCCTCCGAGCGGTTGGCACGCTCTCGCTCGGCGCTCTCGTCGTCGCCACCGTCGCGACGGTGACGTACCTCGTCGGGGTGCTGCGTCGGCGGGAGTCGCCGGAGCGTCGCGCCGAGCGCATCGCCGAACAGGTCATCGGTCACGAACGTCGCTGACGGGCGCGACGACGGGAGAGCGGTGGGGTTATTTATGCGTACCCACCAGAGAGACGCGTGATTGATACACATGGGAGTAAGTGACACCTACTCGAGGGGGCGAAAGCTGTTCGGGGAGAACCCGGCGGGACTCCTCGTAGCTGTCGTGGCTGTCTTGCTGTTACTCGACCTCGTTCGCAGGTTGGCCGTCGGAGCGATCGCCCCGTCGGCGCTCGGTAACTACCTCTGGAGCGGTCTCGTCATCGGTCTCGTCTACGGGCTGGCGGGTATCGGGCTGTCGCTGACGTACAGCATCCTCGGCTTCGCCAACTTCGCTCACGGCGACTACCTCACGGGCGGCGCCTTCGCCGGGTGGTCGGTCGGCTACGTCATCGCCGGTGTCGGTGTCGCCGACCTCGGCAGCCGACTCCTCGTGCAGGCGACGCCCGGCCGTATCGGTGCGAACATCTCGTCGGCCCCGCTCGTCATCCTCGTCGGCCTGCTCGCCGCGATGGCGTTCACCGTCCTGCTGGCACTCGTCCTCGACCGGGCCGTCTACAAGCCGATGCGCAATCAGGAGGGCATCGCGCTGCTCATCGCCAGCGTCGGCGTCGCCTTCGCGCTCCGGTACCTCATCGCGTTCGTCTTCGACGTCAACTCCCGCGGCGTCACCGCGAGCCCCGAGACGTTCGAGATTCTCGGCGTCGTCGTCTCCAGCCACGAGATAACGCTCGTCGTCACCTCGCTGCTGTTGATGGCCGGCGTCCACGTCGTCCTCCAGCAGACGAAACTCGGCACCGCGATGCGGGCGATGGCCGACAACGAGGACCTCGCACGGGTCACGGGCATCCCGACCGAACGCGTCATCCGCTGGACGTGGATCATCGGCGGGGCGCTGGCCGGGGCGGCGGGCTACCTCGTCGTCCTGGAGAGCGGTACCATCTCCTACAACTTCGGGTGGGTGTTGCTCCTCCTCATCTTCGCCGCCGTCATCCTCGGCGGTATCGGGTCGGTGTACGGCGCGATGGCCGGCGGCGTCCTCATCGGCCTCGCGGAGAACCTCTCGCTCGTCTGGCTCAACGGACCGTGGACCGACTTCTCACAGCCAATCGCGTTCGGACTCATGATCCTCGTCTTGCTGTTCCGGCCGTCGGGCATCTTCGGTGGGGTGACGACCGCATGAGTGACGCCGAGGCAGACGCACGGCGGCAGTCCCGCTTCGGCCTCAGCGGTGCGGCCCTCGACGCGGTGTACATCCTGGGGGCGATGCTCGGCCTGTACGTCCTCTTCACCGCCATCGGCGTCGTCCTCAACTACCAGCTCTCGGGCATCATCAACCTCGTCCGCGAGGTGACGTTCTACGTCGCGGTGTACGCCATCGTGGTCCTCGGACTGAACCTCCAGTGGGGGTACGCCGGACTGTTCAACATCGGTATCGCGGGCTACCTCGCGGTCGGCGTCTACGGGTTCGGACTCATCAGCGGCTCGACGACGGGGACGCCGACCGGTCTCGGCCTACCGTTCCCCGTCGGCGTCCTCGGCGGGATGTTGCTGGCGGCGCTGTTCGGACTCATCACCGCCCTCCCCGCGCTGCGACTGAAGGCGGACTACCTGGCCATCGTCACCATCGCGTTCGCCGAGATAATCCGCATCGCGCTCGGGTCGCGCGCCTTCGAGGACGTGACCGGCGGCGGCGCGGGGTTCAGCAACTTCCCCGCGAACCCGGCCAACATGCTGCTGCTGAGCGACCCCACCAGCGCCATCTCGGACCCGACGCCGGTCGGGGAGGTCGTGTTCGGCCTCTTCGAGTCCGTCGGCGTCCAGAACCCCGTGGTCGGCCTGCGGGTGACGTACGTGTTGCTGCTGGTCGTCGTCGTCGCGGTCGTCTACGTGCTGCTCCGGCGTATCGCCAACTCGCCGTTCGGCCGCGTGCTCAAGGCCATCCGCGAGGACGAACTCGTCGCCCAGTCGCTGGGGAAGGACACCCGATGGTTCAAGATAAAGACGTTCATGCTCGGTTGCGCGCTGATGGGCCTCGGCGGTATCCTGTGGTACGCGTACGGCATCGGGAGCGTCAACCCGGCGGACAACTTCAAACCGCCGCTGACGTTCTACCTGTTCATCGCGCTCATCATCGGCGGCGCGGGGTCGAACACCGGGAGCATCCTCGGCGGCGCCCTGTTCTCGGGCATCCTCTTCCTCGCTCCACAGTACGCGAATCGGGTCGCGGAGCAGTTCCTCCCGAACATCCCCTCGCCGAACAACTTCGTCGACGCCGTCGCCCCGCTCGCATCGCTGGACGTCCTGCCGCTGTTCGGCTACTTCCTCGGCAGTCTCGACCAGATGCGGTTCGTCCTCATCGGCGCGCTGCTCGTCTGGCTGATGCAGAACCGGCCGGAGGGACTGCTCGGACACCGCGTCGAACCGGCGTCCAGCGTCGACCTGATGCGCCGGGACCGGGACCCGCCCAAGGGGTCACCGGCCGCCGACGGTGGTCGGACCGCGGACGACGGAGGTGCCGACGATGAGTGACGCGGACGACTCCACGGAGAACCCGCGTAGCGGGGGACCGGTCGAGGCGAACATCCCCGACGACGTGGAGACCCCGGACATCGAGGAGGCGGAGAGCGCCGACTCCGACGTCGAGGAGGACGCGAAGCGGACGCCGCGTGGCCTCCCGCTCCGCGTCCAGGACCTCCGCAAGGAGTTCGGCGGTATCACGGCCGTCGACGGGGCCTCGTTCTCGGTCGAGAAGGGGTCGCTGACGGGCCTCATCGGGCCGAACGGGGCCGGGAAGTCGACGACGTTCAACTGCATCGCTGGCGTCCACCAGCCGACGTCCGGCCACGTCTACTTCCAGGGCCAGGACATCACCGGGTACAGGCCACACCAGGTCGCCAACCGCGGACTGATGCGGACGTTCCAGATCGCCCGCGAACTGGAGGAGATGACCGTCCTGGAGAACATGATGCTCGCGCCGCGGGGACAGCGGGGCGAGTCGCTCACCTACTCGGTGTTCCCGGGGTTGCGCGGCCAGGTCGTCACGCAGGAGGAGGACCTCCGGGAGAAGGCGTGGGAGACGCTCGAACTGTTCGAGATAGACCACCTCGCCAGCGAGTACGCGGGCAACCTCTCCGGTGGCCAGCGCAAGCTGCTGGAGATGGCCCGCGTGCTGATGGCCGACCCGGAGATGGTGCTGCTCGACGAACCGCTGGCCGGGGTCAACCCGACGCTCGAACACAAACTGCTCGAACGGATTCACGCGCTGCGCGAGGAGGGACTGACGTTCCTCCTCGTGGAACACGACATGGACATCATCATGCAGAACTGCGAACACATCATCGTCATGCACCAGGGACAGGTCCTCGCCGAAGGCGACGCCGACACGATCCGGAACGACGACCGCGTCATCGACGCCTACCTGGGTGAGACGCTGTGAGCACCGACTCGAACGACGTCGAGACGACCGGAACCGGAACGGGCGCGAGCACGGCGTCGACGCTCGACGACGATGCGCAGAGCCTGCTCGCGGTCCGCGACCTCGACGCGGGCTACGGCGACCTGCAGGTCCTCGACTCGGTCGACCTCGACGTTCGCCCCGGCGAGTACGTCACCATCGTCGGTCCCAACGGCGCGGGGAAGTCGACGGTGATGAAGTCCGTCTTCGGCCTGACGACGTACATGGGCGGGAGCGTCAGGTTCGACGACCGCGACATCGCCGACGAGCAACCAGAGGAGATCATCCACTACGGCATCGGCTACGTCCCTCAGAACGAGAACGTGTTCGCGGGGCTCTCGGTCCGCGAGAACCTGGAGATGGGCGCGTACATCCTCGACGAACTGCCCGAGGACCGGCTGGACGAGGTGTTCGACCGGTTTCCCATCCTCCGGGAGCGCAGTGAGCAGAAGGCGGGCAACCTCTCGGGGGGCCAGCGACAGATGCTCGCGATGGGACGGGCGCTGATGCTCGACCCGCAGTTGCTGATGCTCGACGAACCGAGCGCCGGCCTCGCGCCGGACCTCGTCGACGAGATGTTCGACCGCATCGACGCCATCAACGAGTCGGGCACCGCGGTTCTGATGGTCGAGCAGAACGCGAAGGAGGCGCTTCGACGCTGTGACCGAGGCTACGTCCTCGTCAACGGGGGCAACCGGTTCATGGACGACGGCGACGTCCTCCTCGGCGACGAGGAGGTCCGCCAGGAGTTCCTCGGCGGATAGCCACCGGTCCCCTGCGATTCGCAACCCTCCTTTTACCGGACCGAGTGGTCGGCCGCGTCGCTCTCTCGGTCGGCGTCGAAAGAAGTGATGGTCGTGAGTCGGACGCGTCGCGCGTTCGACGCCCGCGCTCAGGCCTGGAACTCGATCTCCTGGAGCGACTCGATCGCCCAGCCGCTGTCGGTGGAGTCGGACTCCTGCCAGCTGAACAGCTCGTACGTCGCCGCCTCCAGGTCGCCCTGCTCGTTGAACTCCACGGCGCTCGACGCACCCTGGTAGTTGATGTCCTCGCCCGAGGCCGCTGCGGTGAGCGCCTCGCCGAGCTGTTCGGGCGTGTACTCGGTGCCCGGTCCGTTGGCGACGGTTCGCATCTGCTCGGCGACGGCCGCACCGTTGTTCTCCCCGGCGGCGGCGTTGGCGAGCATGAGACACGCCGTCGCGTCGTACGCCTGGGCGGTGAACACTCCCGGCTCGCGTCCGTACTCGTCGCGGTAGAGCTGGTTGAAGAACTCCGTCCCCGGCCCGGAGGCCAGCGGCGCGGTGCCCTTCACGTTCTCCATCGCGTTGTCGACGTTCGCGGGGAGCGACGGCTCCCGGAGTCCGTCGGTCACGAAGATGGGGAGGTCGGGCTGGTTGAAGTTCGCGTAGAAGTCGCGGAACATCTGGACCCCGCTGGCCGGGTAGCCGATGATGACGAGCGCGTCCGGGTCACCGGACAGCGCGCTCTCCAGCCGCGGCACGTACGAGGACTGCTCGCTCTGGAACGACACCTGGTTCTGGACGGTGCCGTCGCGCTCCTCGAACGCCCCCGCGAAGCTGTCGGAGAGCAGCTGCCCGTAGGAGTTGTTCACGTACAGGGTCGACGCCGTCGAGGCGTCCTCCTGTTCGGTCGCGACCTGCGCGAGCACCTGCCCCTGCAGCGCGTCGGTGGGCGGAGTGCGGTAGATGAGGTTGTTGTCGTTCAGGTCGGTGATCTCCGGCGACGTGCTCGCTGGCGAACACGCGGCGATGCCGTTCGGGATGAACACGTTCCGGTACACCTGGAGGCTGACACCGGAGGACGCCGCCCCCGTCACCGCCGGGAACCCGGCGTTGACGAGCGCCTGGGCCGCGCTCTGTGCCGCGTTCGGGTCGGTCTGCGTGTCCTCGACCTGCTGTTCGAGCGTGAAGTCGGTCTGCCCATCCAGCTGGGCGAACGGGAGGATAGCGCCGTCCTTGATGGGGACGCCGAGTTCCCCGAGGTCGCCCGTCAACGGAAGGAGGACGCCGACGCGAATCGGGGAGTCACGGTCCGCCGACCCGCCACCGCCGCCACCGTCCTGCGTGGTGCTGCCGTTGCCGCCACCGCCACTGGTCGTGCCATCGCCACCGTTGCCGCCACCGTCGCCGGTCGTCTCTGTATCCTCTCCGTCGCCGCCGCCGAGGCAGCCTGCGACGAACATCGAACCGGTTACCCCCGCACCGACGAGGAAGTCCCGCCTGTCGAATTTCCGTGCCATACTGTCACAATATCCTAACCAACCCTCTTAAAGGTAGCCGTAGTTGCGAACCGGATTTCATAGAAAATAGCTGACTGACCGTTGTTCGGGCCGTATCTCGGGAAAATTTCTCTACCAATCAGCTGCGAATTAGGAGCTACCCGGAAGCGCGCGTCAGTAGAACTCGACGGCCGTCCCGTGGTCGCGGCAGGTCTCCAGCGCGTGCTTCGCGTTCATCCCCGCGGACTGGGCGGTTCGAGCCCGACCGACGCCGACCTGCAGTTCGACGTCGACCCGGTCGTGGACCGTCTCGATGGCGTCCTCGTACTCCGCCGTCGAGAGCGCGGGACAGACGGCGATGACGTTGTCGCCGCCGACGAAGAAGGAGAGGGAGTCGTGTGCGGTGCGCATGTAGCGCATCAGTTCGGCGTACCCCTGCTCGATGTGGATGAACGAGTCGAACGCGTTCAGTTCGTCGGTGTACTTGCCGGTCGCGTCGACGACGTCGAAGTGCGCGATCTGCACGTCGTCGCCGGTCCGTTCCTCGTCGCCGAGGATGTCCCCCGAGAGGATCTCCTGTCGGGTGGCGTCCTGTGCGCTCCCGGCGTCCTGGAGCGGGGCGGTCGCGTCGCCGAGCGCCGTCACCGGCGACGGGTCGACGCCGAACCCGAGACTCACGGTCACCGGGTAGCGGTTCCCGACGGACTCCTGGATGAGGGCGTGGGCGTCCCGGTCGAGGCCGTTCGTCACCGCGATCATGTTGTCGAATCTGGTGAAGAAGACGTAGCCGTCGCGGTTGCCGAACAGCTGCGAGAGGTCGGCGTACAGTCGGGACTGGAGCGTCTGGAGGTCGACCTCCCGGCGTGGTTCGGGCGTCACCGTCCACGGCCCGTAGTTGTCGATCTGGACGAGGGTGACCTGCGTGTTCGTCACGGTAGTCGCTACAGAACGCCCAACTATGCCTGTGTTGGTTCGTCGTGACCCCCGAGCGCCGACCGACCTCGCGGCACCACGACGCGACCCGCACTGGGCGAACCGAGTCGTGAGCCAGACGGATGAAAGGTGTATTAACACTACCAGGCGATGCGAGTCCCATTCAGGCAACGGTTAAGTATTTCTCAGTACGTTCGTGTACTCGATGGCAGCAAAACAGTACAGTCGACGATTCACACTCGACCCGACCTTGACGGAGAGCAGATCCTCGACGCTGACGCTCGACGACCTGCAGACGTTCATCGACGACCACGAGGAGTACAATCCGCGAGTGCGGGCCGTCACGTTCGAGGTCGACGACGCGGTGTCCGATCCGAGCTAGTCGGGTCGGGTCTCCGTGCGGAACGAACGGTATCGTGCGTCGCCGTCGACACCTCCCGATTCCCAGTCACCCGTCGGGGGCGACGAACCAGACCGGCGGGGGTCGCCCAGACCCCGTCGCTTGCCTCTGTCCGGACTCGAACGCCGAGCCGGGGCACTACCGAGCGGTGGAGAGCGCAGCTCCATCGAGAGGAGACGACGCAGTCGCGTCAGTAGTCGTCGATGTCGAAGTACCAGTAGCCAGCGCCGCGCATCGCGCGGCCGACGGCCCTGTGGAAGTCGGGGAAGTCGGAGAACTCCTCCTGGTCGACGTGCTCGAAGACGTCGCGGACGGAGACGACGGTCTCGTGGTCGATACGCACCGGTTCGTCGCCGTAGTTCTCGACGTACTCGTCGCGCGATAGCGGGAAGTCCGCTTCCTCGTCGATCTTCTTCGCGAGGATGGCGTGCCCGTACTTGCGCATCCCCTCGCTCCCCTCGTCGGAGTCGGGGTCGTGGGGCCACTGCGTGTCAGCCATGTCGGGACAGTCGGGCAAGTGCGGCAAAAGCGTTCCCTTAGCGCGCGCTCGGGAGGCCGGTCGGTCGGGGTCGGAGTCCCCGGATGCGGACTGGCTCAGTAGACGACGTACAACAGCGCGTAGACGACGACCCCGAGCGTGAACGAGACCAGCCACAGCGACGCCGCGACGCGACCCACCCGCCGGTGGGCCGTCTGCCGGAGTTCCGACGGCGTGTGCGTCGCCGCGAGCAACAGCGCGTAGTAGACGAGCGGCACGCAGACGATGGCCAGCAGGATGTGGACGGCGAGCACCGGGAGGTAGACGTACAGGTAGACGGCCTCCGGGCCGGGGAACTCGCTCGGGCCTTCGAGACTCACCCGGTAGAGGTAGAGCACGAGGAAGGCGGCGAACAGGACGAAACTCGTCAGCATGGCGACCCGGTGTCTCGCCACCTCGTTCTCCCGAATCCAGCGCCAGCCGGCCGTGATAGTGCCGATAGCCGCGAGACTGATGACGGCGTTCAGGTGGGGGACCAGTTCGACGAGCGACTCCGACCGCGGGATGGCGTCGTTCGGGATGACCTGCCCGACGGCGGCGAAGACGAGAGCGAGCGAGACCACCGTGAGGACGCCGGTCAGCAGGGGGACCCGGTCTTTCGCGCGGAACTCCATACCGTCGCTACGGACGGCCGCGGTATCGGCGTATCGCTTCCGTGGTCGGTCGGCAGGCCGACTGCTCACCGGCGGATATCTCTCGACGGGGCTGTCGCTCTCGGGCGTTGCGTCGGTAAGGATGATGCGTGGGTGCTGTCACTGTGACGAGCACCGTGCACTTTCGGGGCGGTGAGCCCCATCAGTGCGTGGGACCGGATTTGAACCGGCGGACCTCTACAGGACAGCGCCCTCAACGCTGCGCCGTTGGCCTGGCTTGGCTACCCACGCACGCTTCGTCGTGCGTTTACTCGTATCCGGTCCGGTATTAAAAGCCCTTCCGTTTGGACCGGGGGCTGGGACGGTCAACCACCCCAGACTCGCCGACCACCACACGGGCGGCGGTCGTGACCCGGACCCGTCACTGGGCGCACGTTTCAAATACCGCCGGTACACAACGACGGGTATGGCGAAATACTCGACTGGCGGCGTCGGGTCACGGGAGTCGGACTCCTGTGAACTCTGCGGTGCCGAAGAGCGCTCGCTCGAAGCCGTGAACGTCGAGGGGGCGGTCCTCCAGGTCTGTCCGGACTGCCGCCGCCACGGGAGCGACGGGTCCCAGGGTGGCGGCGGTGGCGGCGGCGGCCAGCGGAGCGACCAGTCCTCCGGCGACGAGGAGCGTGACCGCAAACTCAAGGCCGTCCGGGCGCAGGCCCGCCTGGACGACGCCCGGAAGGGCGACTCCGAGCGCTGGGTCGAGGGCGCGGACTACGAGGACGACCCGCTCCCGTACCTCGTGAAGGGCTACGGCGAGACGGTCGTCGAGGCGCGCGAGGCAGAAGAGCTCTCCTCGGCGGACCTCGCGGGCGAACTCGGCGTCCGCGAGGCGGACGTCGTCGCCGTCGAACGGGGCCGGGCGACCAGTGAAGGCATCGGCGGGTCGCTCATCGAGGCGCTCGAAGAACGACTCGGCGTCGAACTCGCCGAGGACTGACCGAAGGACGGGCCGACCCTTCGATTCCGCTCTTCTCCCGAGGTGGTCTACCGTCCAGTCACATCGGACGCCTCGGACCCGAACCGCCGCGACGACACCGCGACCACAACGGCCTTTGCGTCGGGCGTTCGTTCGCACGGTATGCCATCACTCGCCGCGGCGGACCCGTCGACGCTCGGGTTCGACGCCGAGGTCGAACGCCGGGACGGCGACGAGGTCGTCCTCTCCGAGACGTACTTCTACCCCGAAGGTGGCGGGCAACCGGCCGACCGTGGGCGCATCGAAGGCGTTCCCGTCGTCCACGTCGAGCGCCGGGACGGGACGGTCGTCCACCACCTCGACGGCGACGGGGATGCCGACGCGATAGCCCCCGGTGCCGAGGTGTCCTGCACCGTCGACGAGGAGTTCCGGACGTACTGCATGCGCGCGCACACCGCCAGCCACGTCCTGTACGGCGCGGGACGGCGCCTGTTCGACGACCTCGGCTACGGCGGGTTCGGTATCACCGCGGAGAAGGTGCGGGTCGACTTCTCGACGCCGACGGACGTCGACGACGCGGCGCTCGTCGGACTCGAACGGCTCGTCAATCGCGTCGTCTGGGAGTCACGGCCGGTCTCCTGGGCGGAGGTCCCGAGGGAAGAAGCGCTCTCTCGGTCGGACATCGCGTTCAACACGAAGACCGAGGAGGGTCTCGACGCCGACACCGTCCGGGTGGTCACCGTCGGTTCGAGGGAGTCCGAGGACGCCGAAGCGTCCCCACAGGGGGCCGCCGACGCACCGGGCGACTGGGACGTCGCGGCCTGCGGCGGCACGCACGTCTCGAACACCCGTGAACTCGGCCCCGTGACGGTCCTCGGGCGGTCGAACCCCGGCGAGGGACTGACCCGCGTCGAGTTCGCCGTCGGCCCGGACGCCATCGACCGACGGGCGACCGAGAAGCGCGCGCTCCTCGCCGCGGCCCGCGACCTCGGCACGCCCCTCGACGAGGTCCCGCAGGGTATCGAGCGCCTGCGAACCGACCGGAACGAGGCCGCCGCCGAGCGCGACGCCCTCCGCGAGGAGGTGGTCGGTGCGCGACTCGCGGACCTCCGCGAGGGGGCCGTCGAGCGAGACGGTTCGACCTGGGTGGTCGGCACCGTCGCGGGCCTCGACGCGAACGCGCTGGCCGACCGGGCGCAGGACATCGCGGGCGACGGGGCGGAGGTGGTCGCACTGGTCGCCGACTCCTCGCTGGCGGTGGCGACGTCCGGCGACCACGACGCCAGCGCCGTCGTGAGCGAGGTGACCGAGCAGTTCGGCGGCGGCGGTGGCGGGTCGCCGACCGTCGCGCAGGGCGGCGGGCTCTCGGCGGACCCCGAGGCCGTCGTCGCGTTCCTGCGCGGCGAGTAGGCGAACTCGCAGCGTCGGTCAGCGCGAACGGAGGTGGACGTGGACCCGCTCGCACTTCGCGTCTCCACAGACGGGGCACTCGCTGTCACGTCTAGCGTCTCCCCGTGTCGGCTCGACCCGGTCCTCGGCGACGTCGATGAGTCGCATCCCATCGGCGTCGAGTTCGTAGCCCTCGGCGGTCTTCCGCACGAACGTCCGTCGGAGGCGGTTCAGGTGGTAGTTGAACGTCCCCGAGTCACGGACGCCGACGCGTCCGCGGAGTGCAGAGAACGAGAGCGCGGGGGCGTCGGGTCGGTCACGGCGCCGGTCGGCGAGCGTCCGGACGATGGCGAGTCTGGTCTCGTCGCTGAGGGCCTCGAACGCGTCGATGGGGTCGGGCGTGTCGGCCATGGGACAGACGGTGGAGGCCGCCGTGATGTACTTTCTCCCACCGTTCGCCCGCGGTACTGGACTGCGCTCCTGTTCGCGTGCGAACGTACCGAGAGCGGCTCGGGAGCGGACCACGACGGCACGAAGTCGACCGTCGTCGCGTTCGACGCGGGTGGCGACCATCACCGCCCGGGCAGCACCGTGTCGGAACGGGCGATTTTTGCGGGGCGACTGCGGACGGTGGCGTATGCAACTGACGGCCGAGCAGGAGGCCATCCGGGACGTGGTCCACGAGTTCGCGGTCGAGGAGATACAACCCGTCGCCGAGGAGTGCGACGCGACCGAGACGTTCCCCGAGGAGGTGTGGGACGGCCTCGCCGAACTCGACCTGACGGGCATGACCGTCCCCGAGGAGTACGGCGGGTTCGACGCCGACCCCGTCACGTACGCCGTCGTCAACGAGGAGGTGGCGTACGGGACGCTCGCCGTCGCCACGGCGCTGTCGGTCCACTGCCTCGCCACCTCCTGCATCGCGGAGTTCGGCGACGAGGAGCAGCGAGAGCGCTGGCTGCCGGAGATGGTCGCGGGCCGCCCGGTCGGCGCGTTCTGCCTCTCCGAACCCGGCGCGGGGTCGAACCCCGCCCAGATGACCACCACCGCGGAGCGAGACGGCGACGCCTACGTCGTCAGCGGCGACAAGCAGTGGATCACGAACGGCCGTCGCGCTGGCGTCTACATCGTCTTCGCGAAGACCGACGAGGGCGTCACCCAGTTCGTCGTCCCCGGCGACGTCGACGGCCTCAGCGTCGGCGAACCGGAGGAGAAACTCGGCCTGCGCGCCAGCGACACGACGAGTCTCACGTTCGACGAGGTTCGGATTCCGGCCGAGAACCGCCTCACTCCGGAGGGGAAGGGGCTGTCGGCCGCGCTCTCCATCCTCACGGGCGGCCGTATCGGCATCGCCGCCCAGTCGGTCGGCCTCGCGCAGGACGCGCTGGACCGGGCGGTCGACTACGCCCAGGAGCGCGAGCAGTTCGACGGTCCCATCGCCGACATCCAGTCCATCCGCCACAAACTCGCCGAGATGCACACGACCGTCCAGTCCGGTCGGCTGCTGACCCGCGACGCCGCCCGGAAGAAGGGCCAGCGGACCGACGACTTCCCCACCGCGGCGAGCATGGCGAAGTACGTCGCCAGCGAGGGCGCGATGGACGTGACCAACGAGGCCGTCCAGACACACGGTGGCTACGGCTACACCCGCGAGTTCGACGTGGAGCGCCTCTACCGCGACGCCAAGATACTCACCATCTACGAGGGGACGAGCCAGATTCAGAAGACCGTCATCGCGCGCGACCTGCTCGACTGACGCTCGGGCGGGACCCGAGAACGACGCCGCACACCGGTCGGTCGCTCTCGGTCACGAGTCGGTCAGTTTGGCGGACGAGAACGTTTATCCTCGGGTACTCGAACGAGTACCCATGCCGGTGGTGAACGACTCGTCCGTCGTCGACTTCGACGCCGAGCGTGCCGTGGCGTCCGCTCTCGAAGTCACCGGGAGCGACCTGCTGCTGGTCGTCGAGTACGACGGGGAGGCGTACAAACTCCTGTACTGCGCGGACGTGGTGGCCGACCGCTACGAGGACGACCAGGCGATGTACGAGCACTTCGAGAGGGTCCACTCCCACGCCTTCCACGATGCCGAGCGGCGCGCGCTCTCGGAGGACCTGTTCGTCGACTCGGGCGAGACGCGCGCACTGACGACCCACATGGAGAATCTGGTCGCCCTCCGCGTCCTCGGCGACGACGAGGGGCTGTTCCTCCTGCTCGCCCCTGATTCGTCGGTGACCGCGGTCGTCGAAGCAGTCGAGGGGTTCGTCCGCTCGTGACCGACGACTACGAGGCCGTCGTCTACGACCTCGACGGGACGCTCGTCCGGCTCCTGGTGGAGTGGGACCGCGTCGCGAGCGAGGTGGCGCACGTCCTCCGCGACCGTGGGGCGACCCCGCCCGACGGCCTCTGGGAGATGCTCGTCCAGTCGCAGGGCACGCCACACCACGACGCCGTCGAGGAGGTCATCTCGCGCCACGAACGCGAGGGCGCACGCGACTCCGAGCGACTGCCACACGCAGACGACCTCCCGCTGGACGTCCCGGTGGGCGTCTGCTCGCTCAACTGCGCGGCCGCCTGTCGCATCGCGCTCGACACCCACCGCCTGGACGACCACGTCGGCGCGGTCGTCGGTCGTGACACCGTCGCGACGCAGAAACCGGACCCGGAACCGCTGTTGGCGACCGTCCGAGCGCTCGACGCGAGGCCCGAACGGACGCTGTTCGTCGGCGACTCCGCGCGCGACGAGGAGACGGCGCGCCGGGCGGGGACGGCGTTCGAGTGGGTCGTCGACTAGCCGGTCGGAGAGCGGTCAGGAGAGGAGCCGTCGGTCGGGAAGCGCTCGAAGCGTTCTGCCGTCACTCCACGCGCGAGCGAGCGTAGAGGAACACGCTCACCGCGATGACGACCCAGAGGACCGCCCCGACGCGGATGGCGAACTCGGCGCGAGCGGGCCACGTGTTCAGCGAGGGGACGAACAGCGAGGCGACGGCGACGAGCGGGGCCCCGACGGCGATGGCGACGACGAACGTCGTCTGCATCACCCACCCGTAGTCGACGCCGTCGGGGTCGGTTCGCTCGACGTGTGGCACAGTGGTGTGTTTCCGTGGGGAGGTATCAACCGTTCGTTGTCGACCGGAGCCGGTCGGTGACCGAATCTATCCGCAGGTGAGAGTATCGTGGCGTCTGCGATGCACGTTCGACCGTCCTCCAGTAGCCCGTACCAGCGGCATTTTTACCCGACGCCGACCGACCGCGAGGTATGCGGGCAAAGGACATCCGCGAGAAGGCTGGCGTCGACCCCATCACGATGCTGACGGCGTACGACGCGCCCTCGGCGTCGGTCGTCGACGAAGCGGGTATCGACATGGTCCTCGTCGGCGACTCGGTGGGCAACACGCGCCTCGGCCACGACTCCACCCTCCCGGTCACGCTGGAGGAGACGCTGAGCAGGACCGCGGCCGTCAGCCGCGTCGTCGACGATGCGCTCGTCGTCGCCGACATGCCGTTCCTCACCTTCGGCGTCGACGAGGCACAGTCCATCGAGAACTGCGGCCGGATGCTGAAGGAGGCCGACGCCGACGCCGTCAAACTCGAATGTGGCGAACACACCGTCGACCTCACCCGACGCCTGACGCAACTCGGCATCCCCGTCCAGGCGCACCTCGGCCTGACGCCACAGGGCGAGAACGTGACGGGCCTGTTCCGGCAGGGGACCGACGCCGAGGCCGCTCGACACATCGTGGACCTCGCGGAGCGCCACGAGGAGGCGGGCGCGTTCTCGCTGGTGCTCGAACACATACCGGCGAACCTCGGTCGCGTCATCACCGAGCGACTCGACATCCCGACCATCGGCATCGGCGCGGGCGCGGACTGCGACGGCCAGGTACTCGTCGTCGACGAGGTCATCGGCCTCTCCGAGGGTGCAGCGCCCTTCTCGAAAGCGTTCGGCGACGTTCGCGGCGAGATGGAACGCGCCGTCGAGGAGTACAAGCACGCCGTCGAGTCCGGTGAGTTCCCGGCCGAGGAACACAGCCACGTCGAACCGGAACTCGACGACGTCTACTGACCGACAGGACGCCGTCGACGCCCGTCCACGCCTCCCACCTGGGCCGGAGTCCGCCGCTGTTTCTCGGGGGACCGTCCCACCATCTCGAGTTGTAGACTCGCACAAGTATCCGTCGGCAGCCCCCGTCGGTTGCCGTATTCTGTCCGGTAGGGGGCGACACTTATCAGGCTGGTTCGTGTCGAGTCCTGTATGGAACTGCACGCGACCGAACCGTACGACTTCGGGCAGACGGTCCAGGCGTTCGACGGGAACGAGCCGTGGGCCGACGAACGAGTGTGCAGTGACGACAGCGTCGCGGTCGGGGGGTACGCCGAGGAACGACCGTTCGTCGCGACGGTGTCGCCGGGCGAGGAGTCGACGACGCTCGACGCGGACGTGGAGTGGGTCGACGAGCAGGGCGACGACCGTGTGGTCGCCGACTGGCTCGGCGCGTTCTTCTCGCTCTCGGACGACGTCGAACCGCTCTACGAGGCGGCGGCCGACGACCCACCGTTCCGGCACATCCTCGACTCGCTCGACGGCTACCACCAGGTCCGCTTTCCGGCACCCTTCGAGGCCGCCTGCTGGGCGGCGCTCGCCCAGGCGACGCCGACACACGTCGCGCGCGAACAGAAGCGGGAACTGGTCACCTCGGTCGGACGCGTCGTCGAACGCCCACCGTCAGCGGCTGGAAGTCGGCGGGACGACGCCACCGCCGGGGCGACGCTCACGGCGAACGCCCTCCTGCTGTTCCCGACACCGCGGCTCGTCCTGACCGGAGCACCCGCCGTCGGACGACTCTTCCCCGAGTGGAAGGCCCGGACCATCCTCGCGGCGGCGGAGACGTTCGCGACGGAGCCGCTCTCGACGCTCGACACGCAGGAACTGCTCGACCGCCTCGGCTCCATCTGGGGGTTCGACGCCTGGGCCGCCGAGTTCGTCGCCGTCCACGGGTTCGGTCGGATGGACCGACCACCGCTGTACGAACCACGCCTGCGCTCGGCCGTCGAGGAACTGTACGGACTCCCCGAGGCGACCGACGACCACCTCGACCGACTCGCCGAGCGCTACGGGGAGAACGCGGGCTACTGGGCACACTACCTCATGACGTGGGCACAGCGGCAGAACGAAGCGCCGACGGTCTGAGTCGCGGAGTCTGGACCGTATCGGAGGGCTCCAACACGACGTCCCTCAGCGCTCGCCGAGGAACGGTCCGACGGCGTCGTTCCAGGCGTCCGGTCGCTCCAGCATCGAGAGGTGAGCGGCGTCTTCGACGGTTTCGAGCGTGCAGTCCGGAAGCTCTTCCGCCAGATACTCGTGGAACGAGACCGGGGTGAGGCGGTCGTGTTCGCCCGTCAGTGCGAGCGTCGGGACGGTGACCTCGTCGAGTCGGTCGCGGACGTCGAACGCGTCGCAGGTCAGGAAGTCGCGCTCGGTCACCGCTCGGCCTGTCGTCTCCATCGACGCCATCGACGCCGACCGGGTCTCGTCGTCCGCGTCGTGGAACAGCATGTCGGGACCGTGGAGCGTCTCGACGGCCGCGTCGAACTCCTCGGCGAGCATCGTCTGTAGCTCCTCGTGGACCCCGAGTTTCGCGCCGGTGCCCGTCAGGACGAGACCGTCGAGTTCCAGGTCGGTGTCGAGGGCGACCGTCAGTGCGACCGCACCCCCTAGCGAGTTGCCGACGAGCACCCGCGCGCCCGTCTCGCGGGCGACGGCGACCACGTCCGCCGCGTAGGCGGCCATCGTCTCCGGCCCGGCCGCCGTGTCGACGTCGTCGCTCTCGCCGTGCCCGCTCAGGTCGAGCGCCACGGAGGGGCCGTCGAAGCCCCGTTGCCCGTACTGGTGGACCCACACCGAGTGGCCCGCGCCGCTCCCGTGGACGTAGAGCGTCGGAACGCCCCCGCCGAACGAGGTCTGCCGGTACGCCGTCGTCCGCCCGTCGTGGTCGACCTGCTCCATACGGCCCCCACGCCACCATCACCCAAAAGCCCCGGTCGTTCTGCGGGCGGGTTCTCGACCCATCCAGACTCCACCGCTGCGCGACGTCCGACGGTGGGGGGAATCGCCCCGACCGTCAGCGTAATTGCGTCCCCGGTCGTACTGTGAACCGCGACACCACTGTTGTCCGCCGTTCGCCTACTGTCCGGTGGTTCATCGAGGCAAAGTTTAAATACTAGAAGCACTAACCTGGAGTTAGTACATGACCAACCAGCTACGTTTCGCAGACGGTGACGGACCGCTCCGCCGGTACGACTACAGCGACCGGACCGTGTTCGCCGCGGACCTCGGTGCTGGCGTCGAGGCGGACGTCGACGTCGTCGACGGCACCGTGATGGTCGTCCAGGGCGACCAGCAGTACGAGTTCGACGTCCCGGCGGGACGCTCGCAAGCGTTTATCAAAAACGGCGTCGTCACCGTCGAAGTGAGCCTATGAAACTCACCGTCAAGCCGCTGAAGCAGAAGGACGCGGGTCGAGGACTCGCAGCCATCGACCGCGCGGCGATGGACGACCTCGACCTGGAGAACGGGGACTACATCCTCATCAGTGGGGCCGACGGGCGCGCCGTCGCGCGCGTCTGGCCGGGCTACCCCGAGGACGAGGACGACGGCGTCATCCGCATCGACGGCCGCCTCCGTCAGGAGGCGGGCGTCGGCATCGACGACAAGGTCGACGTCGAGAAGGCGGACGTCAACCCCGCCAAACAGGTGACGGTCGCGCTCCCGCAGAACCTCCGCATCCGCGGGAACATCGGGAGCCACATCCGCGACAAGTTGAGCGGCCAGGCCGTCACGAAGGGACAGACCGTCCCGTTCAGCCTCGGCCTCGGGCCGCTCTCCTCGATGAGCGGCCAGCGCATCCCGCTGAAGATAGCGGAGACCGACCCCGACGGGACCGTCGTCGTCACGGACTCGACGGAGGTCCACGTCAGCGAGAAGCCCGCCGAACAGATCGCCTCGGGTGCGAGCGGGTCGACGACCGAGGGGACCCCATCGGTCACCTACGAGGACATCGGCGGTCTCGACGGCGAACTCGAACAGGTGCGGGAGATGGTCGAACTGCCGATGCGCCACCCCGAACTGTTCCGCCAGCTCGGCATCGACCCGCCGAAGGGCGTCCTGCTCCACGGCCCGCCCGGGACCGGGAAGACGCTGATGGCGAAGGCCGTCGCCAACGAGATAGACGCGTACTTCACGGACATCTCCGGCCCGGAGATCATGTCGAAGTACTACGGCGAGAGCGAGGAGCAACTGCGCGAGGTGTTCGAGGAGGCAGAAGAGAACCAGCCGGCCATCGTCTTCATCGACGAACTCGACTCCATCGCCCCCAAGCGCGGGGAGACGAGCGGTGACGTGGAACGCCGCGTCGTCGCACAGCTCCTCAGCCTCATGGACGGCCTCGAAGAGCGCGGCCAGGTGACCGTCATCGGCGCGACGAACCGCGTCGACGCGCTCGACCCCGCTCTCCGCCGCGGCGGCCGGTTCGACCGCGAGATCGAGATCGGCGTCCCCGACACGGACGGCCGCCTGGAGATCATGCAGGTCCACACCCGCGGCATGCCGCTGACCGACGACGTGGACCTCGAGACGTACGCCGAGAACACCCACGGGTTCGTCGGCGCGGACCTCGAGACGCTGACGAAGGAGGCCGCGATGAACGCCCTCCGGCGCATCCGCCCCGAACTCGACCTCGAACAGGACGAGATCGACGCGGACGTACTGGAGTCGCTCACGGTGACGGAGACCGACTTCCGCGAGGCCCTGAAGGGCATCACTCCGAGCGCACTCCGCGAGGTGTTCGTCGAGGTGCCCGACGTGACCTGGGACCGCGTCGGCGGTCTGGAGGGCACCAAGGAGCGCCTCCGCGAGACCATCCAGTGGCCGCTGGACTACCCCGAGGTGTTCGAGGCGATGGACATGGACGCCGCGAAGGGCGTCCTGCTCTACGGCCCGCCGGGCACCGGGAAGACGCTGCTCGCGAAGGCCGTCGCCAACGAGGCCAACTCGAACTTCATCTCCATCAAGGGGCCCGAACTGCTCAACAAGTTCGTCGGGGAGTCCGAGAAGGGCGTCCGCGACGTGTTCGAGAAGGCCCGGTCGAACGCACCGACGGTGGTGTTCTTCGACGAGATCGACTCCATCGCGGGCCAGCGCGGTCGCAACATGAGCGACTCGGGCGTCGGCGAGCGCGTCGTCTCCCAGCTCCTGACGGAGCTCGACGGGCTCGAAGAGCTGGAGGACGTGGTGGTCGTCGCCGCGACGAACCGGCCCGACCTCATCGACTCGGCGCTCCTGCGCCCCGGTCGGCTGGACCGACACGTCCACGTGCCCGTCCCCGACGAGGAGGCCCGCCGCGAGATATTCAACGTCCACACCGAACGCAAGCCGCTGGCCGACGACGTCGACCTCGACAAACTGGCGCGCCAGACGGAGGGCTACGTCGGCGCGGACATCGAAGCAGTCTGCCGCGAGGCCGCCCTCGTCGCCAGCCGCGAGTTCATCACCTCGATGGACGACGAGAGCCGCGAGAACATCGAGGGCTCCATCGGCAACGTCCGCATCACGATGGACCACTTCGAGGACGCGATGGACGAGGTGCGCGCCTCGGTCACCGAGGAGACGCGCCAGCAGTACGACGAGATAGAAGAGCGGTTCAACTCGGGCGAGCGCCCCAAGGACAGCGAACAGGTCAGTCGCACGTTCCAGTAGACCTCGTGCAAGTGGGGGTCGCTCCGCGACCCCCGCGACAACGTTACGCTCGTTCGCACGGAGAACAGTTTTGAAGACCGCTCGTTCGGCCGGAGCGTCAGCGGTGCGACGGCCCCCTGCCGAGCACGCCGACCTGGGGGTCGCCGCTGCACCGGATAGACGACAGGAGGAGCAGAGACGACGAGCGCACCAGTGGGTGCGACTCGTCGGGTCGTCGGTTCTCGGTGAGACGCAGTGCGAGCCTCAGTCGAGTCGTTCCGCGGCGTCGCGGTCGACGAGCGGTTCGGCGTTCGGCGTCGGCAGCGTCACCACGTCCTCGCTCTTGAGGTCGTAGGCGCGCTGGTCGACGCCCAGAATCTCGCCGACGTCGCGCGTGATTCGCACGGTGGTGCGGTCGACGGGTCGTGACTCCTCCGAGGCCGTGGCGTCACCGGCGGACGCCGCCGCCGTTCCTCCCGGGTCCGGGTCCGCACCGTACGTCGGGTCGTCCTCCGGCGCTTCCACGTCGGCTTCCTCGGTCTCCAGTGGCGTATCCGGAGGAATGGCCGGGCCGGAGTCGTCGGCGCGTCCCGTCGCGTCCGGCGGGACCTCCTGAACCGACGACTCTTCCTCGTGGGCGGCCGCCGCGTCACCGCCACTGCCCATCAGGTCGGCGGCGTCGACGCCCGACGACTCGCTGGCCGACGCGTCGGCGGTCGGCGGTGCCGACCCATCGTCGGCGACGGTCGTCTCCTCCCCACTACTCGTCGCCTCGTCGGCGATTTCGGTCGACGGGGTAGAGGAGGTCGGCGTGGACTGCCGTTCGCCTGCGATGACCTCGTCGAGGACGTGCACCCGGTTGTTCTCGATGGTCGTGACCAGCGTCTCGAAGACGTCCTGCTCCTCGCGCGTCAGTCCGGACGCGTCGGCGGCCATCCCCGCCGCTTCGAGGCTCGCCTGCTTGACGAGTTTCCCGATACGGCGCTCGTAGATGGCCTCGACCGTCCGCTCGGCGGTCTTGATGTCGTCGGTGAGGCGTCGCACCTCGGGCGCGTCGAACGGGTCGTCCGCCCGTTCGGAGGCGCGCTTTCGCTCCTCGCGCAACTGCGAGATGAACTGGCCCGCGTCCTCGTAGAACGACTCCCGTAGCTGTTGGAGGCTGTCGGTCTGTCGTTCACGGCTCTGGGCCGTCTGTAGTTCGTCGAGGTTCATTCTGGGGCTTTCTCCGCGTCACCGCGCGCCATCAGGTGGACGCCGACACACTCTCTCACTGTGCTAGTCCCCTCTGGGATATTATACGTTTCCCCGTCGAGTTCGACCGTCAGGTCCTCGGGGAGGTCCACCCGAATCTCGTGGTCCCGGAACGTCTCGGGGACGGCGTCCACGAGCGGGTCGAATCCGGCAAGGTCGTCACGGTCGAGGCGCGTGACGGCGAGGCCCGACCCGCCGTGGAGGCTCCCCGGTAAGCGGATGAGCCGGTTGATGTCCGTCGTGACGGGTTCGTCGATGGGCGCACCGTCCTCGGCGACCGCACGGTCGAGGAGCAACTGCGCGAGTTTCCGGGTGTACTGGCCCGCCGCTTCGAGGTTGCCCGCCCGTAGCTGGTCGTCGTTGTTCGTCATCGCGTTGTACAGCGTCGTCGCTCCCTTCTCGCCGATACCGTCGAACTCGCGGAGACGGGCGACGCCCGCCTCCTCGTCCATCTCACGGACCTCCTCGACCAGCGCGAGGAGTCGCGTCTGGACGCGCCGACCCCACCCGCCGTCGGTTCGCAGCGTCCGCTTCTCGACGGGGTTCTTCAGACCCATCCCGGCGACCGTCTCGACGGAGGTCAACTGGGTCACGTCGTCGAGGCCGATGCCGCGGACGAAGTCGACCACCTCGCGGCGCTGTTGCCGGTCGAGCGAGCGGACCGACTCGTCGCGGACGTGGACGTGGTAGCCCCGGCCGCCCGAGAAGACGACGGTCATCTCCTCGAAACCGAAGTCGTCGTCGAGGAACGCCAGCAGGCGACCGAGCGCGTCCTTGCAGGTCGCCAGCATCGAGGCGTAGCTGTCCGCCTCCTCGTCGACGCCCGGCAGGTGGTCGGCGTCGAGGTCGAACACCAGGTCTGACTCCCGCCAGCCCTTCTCGTTCATCGAGCGCGCGCCGGGGTCGTCGTACCGACCCGCCGAGAAGTAGACGTGCCGCGGACGCTCGCGGGTTAGGAACGTCCCGAGGTCGCCCACGTCGAACGCCGACTTGTGGCGGACCATCGTCGTCCCCTCGCCCGACGTGAAGGGGATGTACCCCCACTCGCGCCGGTCGGCCGCGGGCGGCGACTCGACCGACACCCGTCGGTAGTGGTCGCCGAACCGGCCGCGGAGGTACTCGCGGGTCCGCTCGTTCATCCCTTCGATGTTCACGCCCGCGTGGGTAAGAAGTGTTCGGGATAGGGGCGGTTTCGGGAGGACACTCAACGATAGGAGCCGTCGTTCACTACCACTCCGTACCGTGGAGTTATCCCGCCGAACGTACATCCTGCGCCGATGAACCACGTCGCCGTCGAGGACGTCGAGGGATACCAGTACGAGGACGGCAGCAAACTGTTCAAGAGCCTCACCGGAGCGCTCGGCGTCGAGGGCCTCGCCGTCAACTACTACGAGGTCGCGCAGGGCGAGACAATCGGCGACTGCTACCACCGACATCACGAGCAGGAGGAACTGTTCTACGTCGTCGCCGGGACGGCGACGTTCGAGACCGAGGGCGGCGACGTGACGGTCGAGACGGGGGAGCTAATCCGGTTCGCGCCGGGCGACTGGCAGCAGGGGCGGAACGCCCACGACGAGCGACTGGTCGTCCTCGCAATCGGCGCACCCCAGGACGAGGGACCGATAGACCTCCGCCGTCACTGCCCGGAGTGTGGCGACCGAACGGACGCCGTGCTGAAGGCCGAGGACGGCGCAGAAGTGTTCTACTGTGCCGAGTGCGGTGCAGAGACGGGTCGCTACGAGTAAGGAGCGAGTCGTACGCGCGCCGTGAGCGATCGCAGTCGAACCGAGCAGTCGTTCTACTGTACCGCGAGCGACCGCAGGGAGCGAGCGGGGTGACTGAACCGTCGAGGGAGCGAAGCGACCGAGGCGGTGAGGGAATCCTTTTGGTCGAGCTTTTGCACTGTCGGGGTCGCGCAGCGACCCCGGCGCGGGCATAAAAGGTCGCTCAGAAGCCCATGAACCGGCTGATACGCTCGCGGAGGCCGTCCTCGCCGAGACGGAGGTAGTAGGCGTCGCCACCGTCCTCGTAGTACCCCGAGACGCGGCGCTGAATCTCGAAGCCGAGGTGCTGGTAGAACTCGATGGCGTTCTGGTTGGTCGTAGTGGCAGGTGACCGAGGAGTGGCGGTCGGCGACGGTGGCGACGAGCCGTTTCCCGAAGCCGTGGCCGCGGAACTCGGGCGTGACGGCGAGGAAGAGGATGTAGCCGTCGCGGCGCGCCGAGGCGAACGCGAGGAGGTCGTCGTCCTCCAGGTAGCAGTAGACCGTCGAGCGACGGTAGGCGTCGGTGAAGAACCCCCGTCGCTGCTTGAGGACGCCCTCCTCGTGGTTGATGCGTTCTTTGAGGTCCCACGCCTGGTCGACGTACTCGTCGTCACCGGGGTCGACCACGTAGGACTCTACGTTGACGCTCACTACCGTGGTTAGGTGCGTGAACGCATATATTTCCACCGGCATCGTGGACCGTTCACTTACAGATACCCCGGCTTGGCAGGCCCCATGTCTTTAGTCAAAGACGTGGAACAGTCTCGTATGGCGACTGCAGACGCTCGACCGGTGGAGGGGGTCAAAGAGATGCTCCGGGAGTGGTTGGCCCTCGGAGCGGCACTCATCCTCCCCCTCCTCGTCTCCCTGCTCATCATCAGCGTACTGGTGGAATTCGTCTCGACGAACCTCGATCCGGTCGTCACCGTCCTGGCGCGGCACTTCGGATTCATCCAGGCCGACTCCACGCTCAGCAAGGCGTACGTCAAGGCGGTCACCGTCGTCGTGCTCGTTCTGGGGACCCTCGTCCTCGGGATGCTAGCGAACCGGTCACCGACGAACGGGCGCGCGACGCGGGTGTTCCACAACGGACTCGAACGTATCCCCGGATTCGGCTCTATCTACACCGGGTTCCGACAGATGAGCGAGGTCGTCGTCGACAGCGACGTCGACAGTTTCCAGGACGTGAAACTCGTCGAGTACCCGTCGGAGGGGTCGTACACGCTCGCGTTCGTCACGGCCGACACGCCACAGAACGTCGAGGTGGCGACCGGCAACGACGACATGGTGACGCTGTTCATGCCGATGGCACCGAACCCGGTCATGGGCGGGTTCGTCCTCCACGTCAGCCGTGACCGGGTCGTCGACGTGGACATGACCGTCGAGGAGGGCGTCCGCTCCATCGTCACCAGCGGCGTCACGGTGTCGGACAACGGCCAGCAGTCCGTCTCGCCCGACCGACTGCAGGCGATGGGGCTCGACACGACTGCGCGACGCGTCGACCCAGACAACGGGTTCGAGGAGGTCGACGGCCATCGGGAAGAGTAGGGTGGTATGAGCGGGGGCGACGGCCTCGGAGAGTCCGTGCGGTGACTGGAGAGAACGACGAGGTACCCCCGTCGGCACTCAGCGAAGGAAGTCGAACTTCGGCCCGTCGTCCGGATCCGGTGGTACGTCGCCGTCCACTTCGCGCCCCTCCTCGTAGCGGACGAAGCTCAGGTAGAACGGACGGCCACAGCCCTCGCCCTCCGTCTCGCTCGCACCGCAGACGAGTTCGACGCCGTCGCTCTCCTCGAACGAGTCGTAGGCCGGAGCGTACGCCCACCCCGACAGCGGCTCTTCGGTGACGCACTTGTCGGCGAGATACCCCTCGCGGTCGAGCGTCACGACCGCGTCACAGCGCGGGCAGGTGTAGCGAACGGGGAACCCCATGGTACTCCCACGCGGGGCACGGTCATGGACCTAGTGGTGTCGGCCGTCGCCCAGCTATCCAGAAACACTTTGCCCGATTCGAGCGAGGTGGGACCAATGATAGACGAGACCGTAGAGGAGATCCGCGAGATGCAGACGCACAGCTCGTCGGTCGTCGCGGTCAAGGCCGCACGGGCTATCGCGTCGCTCACCGACCGGGAGGTGGCGACGGTCGAGGAGTACATCCGGGACCTGGAGCGGAACGCGAGCGCGCTCCGTCGAGCCAACCCGTCGCACGCGAGTCTCCACACGACACAGCGGGACATCGTGACGACGGTGACCGACGCGGACCCCGACAGTATCGAGGAGGCCAAGCGGCTCACCGAGGAGGCCGCCGAACGGGTCGTCGACCGCGTCGAGACGGCGAAGCATCTCGCCGCCGAGAACACCGCCGAGCGTCTCGACGACGGGGACACGCTCCTGACACACGACTACTCCTCGACCGTGCTGGAGGCGGTCGAACTCGCCGCCCGCGACGGGAAGCATCTCACCATCTACGCCACCGAGGCGCGGCCGCGTTACCTGGGCCGCAAGACCGTCCGGTCGCTGGCCGAAATCGACCGCATCGAGCCACACCTGCTCGTCGACAGCGCGGTCGGCTACCTCCTCTCGCAGTGCGACGAGGTCGTCTTCGGGATGGACTGCATCGTCGGCGACACGCTCTACAACCGCGTCGGCACGTTCCCCATCGCCGCGACCGCACACCAGCTAGACGTGCCGGTCACCGTCATCGGGTCGGGTGCGAAGGTCATCGAGGACGGGTTCGTGTTCCAGAACGAGTTCCGCTCGCCGAGCGAGGTGATGCTCGAACCGGCGGAGGGGTTCGCCGTCGAGAACCCTGCTTACGACGCGACCCCGATGCGTCTCGTCGACGACGTCGTCACGGACTGAGCGGAGGACGCGTTCGCGTCGGAAGGAGGACTGTCGGTTTCGCCGTTACCCACAGAACGCCGGTTCGACCGTGAGCGTCGTCTCGCAGGTCGGACAGGAGACGGCGACGACGTCCCCCTCGTCGGTCGGTCGGTGCTCTACCAGCCAGTCACCACGACGCGCGTGGCTCTCGTGGCCGCAGGTCGGGCAGAACAGCACCGCCTTCCGGCGCGTCGTGCGCTCCCGGGCGGGCCGCTGGAGGTCTGCTTTACTCATCACCTCACCCTAGCGACTCGCCACTGATACGTGTATTGGCAATAAACATCGTTAACCGTCTCTTCACGGCCTGAGACTCGATATCACGGGTCGGTGAATCGTGGTGAGAGCGACCCCGATTCGATAGAGTGCTGGAAGCGTGGCGACGGCGAAAGCGATACAGCGGTCGGTTCACGATGGTTTCCAGCATGGAGGAACTCGGCGCTGCCAATCGGGGGCGCAATCCGGCCCTCGGCACGCAGTAGGCGATACCAGTGTGTCGTCGTCTCACCCAGATTGGCGCCGGACCAGCCGAGACACCCGTGCTGCGAAGTATCGATTCTCCTCGACCTCACCCGTCGGTGAGATAGCGCAACCGACTCCCTCCCGTTCCGTTGCGTCCGCGCGTCCGTACTGTCCTCGGCCACGGAAGAAGCGCGCACCGTCATGGTTATGTATGGCATTCTCACACCCTTACTATGTCGGGGGACCCCGTGCGACTAATCGTCAACGCGTTGGTATCACAACCGACGCTACTCCAGGCGCTCCGAGGCGTACCGTCCACACGTGTCATTTTCGAACAGCTAGAGACCGTCGACTACGAGAAGCGGGTCGGCACCTTCTGGGTCGAATCGGACGACTGTGATGCGTTCGAGGCGGCGATGAAGACCGACCCGACGGTGACGGACATCCGGTGTCTCACGACCTTCAGCGACCAGCAACTGTATCGGGTCAAGCAAGTCGGCGAGGGACAGCGGCGGAGCGTATATCCGACGCTCGTCGACGCCGGCGGGGTCCTCCAGCGGATGGTCGGCACTCACGAGGGGTGGGAGTACCAGGTCGCGTTCCCCAACTACGACGGCTTGACACGGTTCCGAGACGTGTGCGCGGAGTACGACCTCCAGTTCACCCTCCTGGAGAAGTACGAACAGGCAGAGTACCTCGACGTCATCAGTGGGTCGGCGGATTCCGACATCGTCGCGGATTTCGGCCTGACTCCCGTTCAGCGCGAGACGCTAACCAAGGCGGTGGAAGAGGGGTACTACGCCGTCCCTCGAGAGATCAAACTCGCCGAACTCGCGACACAGATGGAGGTGTCCGACCAGGCAGTCACCGAACGGCTCCGTCGTGCGATCGTCACCTTCACGACGAACGCGTTTCTCGAGCCCACCTCGGAGGCTTGATTTCGTGCTGGCCGAGTCACCGAGAGCGACGTAGGTCGGCGTACTCACGCACCTGCTCCATGGCTCACATGTACATCCGGTCGTCGCTCCCCTGCTCCTCGCGGCTCTCCATCCGGTCGGCGAGTTCGGCGTAGTAGCGCTGGACGCGCTGGGCGTACGCTTCGAGCGGTTCCGTGTCGACGTCGAGGTCGTAGACCCGCGTGACGGCGTCGAGCAGTCGCAGTGCGGCGTCCACGTCGGGGGCCTGCGCGTGGGCGGGCGTGGCGAACACGCACGTCTCCAGGTCGGTGTCGAGACCCAGTCGGGTGATGGCGGCGTTGACGCCGTCGAGGAACCCGCCGGCCATCGCCTGAACGTCCTGGTCGGCGAGGCGTCGCTCCCGGTAGCCGTCCGTGGCGACGTAGAACGCGCGGTGGTCGTCGGGGCCGTGAGCGATGGGGACACCCGAGAGGACGACGAGTTCGTCGACCTCGTCGGCGGCCCACTCGCCGACCGCCTCTGCGAACGGGGTGGCGGCCGCGGGCGGGACGAACAGTTCCCCGACGAGGACGGTCACCGGGAAGTCCTCGCGGGAGAACAGGCGGGTGTGATGGCGGGGACGGCCGTCTTCGAAGGGCGTGATGGTCGGCAGTTCCGCCGTCGTGACGTGACCGACCTCCGTCAGGTTCAGGTGCTCAACGAGGTAGTTCGCGGCGGTCAGCCCCGCCAGTCCGTACTCGGAGAACCCACAGACCAGCGCCTCGCCCGGCGACTCCGTGTGCGTGACGTCGAACGCGGGGCGCTCGCGTAACCCGAACATACGTAGAGACGCGGCGGGCAGACGCTTCAAACTTCCCGAGCCACGGGTCGCAACCCTTTTTCCCTCGTCGGGAGAGCGACGGGTATGCGCGGCCAGTCGTCCCCGACCAGTCTGCAGCAGGGGACGCAGAACCAGTCGACGAACAGGACGGGCGGAAACGGGACGGGAAACGGAACCGGTAGCAACGTCTCGGGAAACCAGTCGGCGGGGAACCAGTCGGATGTCAGTGAACGGGCAATTAGCGAACTGGTGAATCTGTTCCACATCCCCGACGAGTGGGCACGCCTCATCCTCACCCTCCTCGTAATCGCGCTCTCGTGGTACGCAGCACAGTTCCTGACGAAGACGTTCGGCCGGCGCATCGCCCGACGGTTCCGCCGACCGAGCGTCACTCGGACCGTCCTCCGACTCATGCGCGGGGTCGTCTACGTGTTCGGGTTCCTCACCATCCTCGGCATCTACAACGTCAAACTCGGCGACATCACCATCTCGCTGACGGTGTTCTCGGCCGTCATCGGTATCGTGCTCGCACCCATCGTCGGGAGCTACGTCCAGGGGCTGTTCGTCCTCGCCGACCAGCCCTACGAGGTGGGTGACATGGTCGAACTCGTCGGCAGGGACCCGCCCCAGCGCGGATTCATCGAGGACGTCACGCTCCGGTACACGAAGATATTCACGTTCGACAACACGTTCCTCGTCGTTCCCAACGGGACGATGCGCGAGCGCGACGTCGTCAACTACTCCGCGGAGGACCCCCGGTCGCGACTCACGCTCGACGTGCTGGTCACCTACGAGGGCGACCTGAAGGAGGCGCGAGAACTCATCGAGGACTCCGCTCGCGGCGTCGACCGGGTCATCGAAGGCGGCCCCGACATCCGCATCGGGAGCGCGCGGTACCCCGCCGCCCCGACGTGCTACATCGAGAACTACGCCGACCACGGCGTCAACCTCCGACTCCGCTACTGGGTCCGCGAGCCGTACAAACTGCTGACGGTCCGCTCGCGCGTTCAGGAGCGTATCTGGGAGCGTCTCGACGACGCGGACGTCGAGATCGCGTACCCCCACTCGCACGTCGTGTTCGACGAGACGACGGGCGAACTGCCAGTGTCGATGCGAGACCGGGGGCCGGGCGCACCGGAGCGAGGTTACGAGGGTGAGAGTCGCGCGCAGAACACTCCGAGGACGGACGGCGACGGCGAGGAACGGGACGACGTGGACGCGGGTGAGAGCGACGAGGACGGTCACGACGAAGGCGGCGCGGATACGTCCGGCCCGGACGACGAGTAGCGACGCGCTCCGTCGCAGTGTCGTCGAGAGACCGACGGCAGAACGCCGTTCAGCCGACGGTGACGACCTCCGCGTCGATCTTCTCGCGGAGGAACCGCTCGACGTCGGGGTCGTCGGTGAGGCGGCGGACCATCCGCCGCCAGCGACTCACCTGCTTTCTGCCGATGACCACCACGTCGGCGTTCTCCGAGGCCACCTCGTCGAGGATGGTCTCCTCGACGAGAAAGCCCGACCGGACGACGTAGCGGGTTCGCTTGCGCGGACCGGTGACCTCCTCGGCGGCCCGCTTCAGGTCGCGCCGGGAGATGGGGTGGCCGTTCTGGTAGAGGTTGACGTGGAGGACGACGAGGGCCGCGTCTCGTTCGTCCGCGATGCGCGCACCCTCCTCGAGCGTCGCTCGGGAGTGGTCCGAGAGCGGGTATCTGACCGGGACGACCACCTGCGTCATCGGTTGTGGTTCCGCGCCGAGGGTTCTGAAGCTTTTCGTCCGAGGTCGATACGGTCTTCCAGTTCGGGTTGTATCCCGTGTTCCCTCGCGTAGGCGACGAGCACCTCGTACTGGACCGTCAACGTCCGGTCGCGGTGGGCCGCCGTCAGCGTCGGGAACTCGTGGGCCGTCGAGAGCAGGTAGTCGTTCGTCGCGAGTTCGTAGGTCCGGTCGGGGTCGACGGGGTCCCCGCCGACGTGTAGCTCCCGGACCTCGTTCGCCTCGGTGTCGAAGGCGACGGTCGCCCCGCTGATGTGGGCGTCCCAGCGCCACTCGCCGTGGGGCGCGCGGTAGGCGTCGGCGAACAGGTCGTAGAGGTCCTCACCGTCGACCTCGGCGACCGAGACCGGCTCGTCGAACGGGACGACGCCGACGAGGTCGGCCGCGGTCACCGCCTCCTCCAGCGCCGGTCCGTCGCGCAGGCCGCCGGAGTTGTGGAGCGCGAGGTCCGCGTCGGCCGCCCATCGGTAGGCGTCCGCGACGAAGTTGCCGATGCGACACTCCCCCGCGGTCCGGAGGTCGCGGCGGCGCTCGACGGGGCGCTCGACGTGGCCGACCACGTCGGTCAGCCCCGTCTCCGCGCGGAGGTCGCTGAACTCGGCGTAGAGCGCCTCGTCGGGGGCGGCGTCGGTCACGTCGTGGAGCGACACCGACCCGTCCGCGAGGTCGACCTCGACGAGGCGGTGCCCGTTGGGTCCGGTTCGCGTACAGACCGTGTTCGCGACGACCTCGGCGCGCGGTTCGTGCACGTGGCCCCCGAGGACGGCGTCGAGGTCGTACGTCCGCGCGAGGTCGTCGTCGGCAGCGCCGAGGTGCGAGAGGACGACGAGGTGGTCGACGCCCTCGTTCCTGAGTCGGCCGATCTCGCGGCCGACGGCCTCGACGGGGTCGGTGAAGCGCAGGCCGTTCGCGCGCGGACTCATCTCCTTCGTCGCCGGGTCGGTGACGCCCACGAGACCGACCCGTGCGCCGTCCACTTCGAGAACCGTCGAGGGGGCGACGCCACACTCCTCGCCGAACACGTCGCCGTCGTCGGTGCGGACGTTGGCGCTCACCCACTGCTGGGGCGACTCGCGGACGAGGTGGCGTGTCGCGTCGAGACCGTAGTCGAAGTCGTGGTTCCCCAGCGTCTCGGCGTCGGGCCCGACGCGGTCGAAGAACGGGAGGGCCTGCCGGCCCTCGGAGACGAGCGAGAGAACGCCCGGAGCGGTGTTGTCGCCGCTCCCGACCACGAGCGTCTCGTCGTCGCGGAGGTGGTCGATGCTGCTCGCGAGACGCGCGAGGCGGTCGGGGTCGTCGTACACCCCTTCGAGGTCGGAGTAGTGGAGGAGACGAGGGGACATACTCGCGCCGACGGCCCACGCTCGTATCAACGCATCGACCGCGGAGCATTTACCGACGAACGACCAGTAGCGCGTATGAGCCTCGAGGCCCGCGACCACGGAGACGGAACGCTGTACGTCGCCCGCGACGAGGCGGAGCGCGGTTCGAAAGCCCCCTTCTTCGTCGTCTACGTCACCGAGGACAGGAGTCGGCGCTGGGGGTACTTCTGTTCGAACTGTGAGACGCTCGACACCGCCGTCGACTCGATGGGTCGCATCCAGTGCAACGGCTGTTCGAACCTCCACAAGGCCGAGGAGTGGGACGCCGCACACGAGTGAGTGCGGCGGACTCCCGGACGGCCCCGCAGTGTCCCGATTTCTCGGAAGGGTCGCCGAGTCGATGTGTCATGTCAGTACGTGCCAAAGGTTATGTGCAGAGACACACAACCTCCGTACGAATGGGGGTCCTTAGCACACCCTTGATCGACGAAGCGCGCACGATCTTCACGGACCTCGGCTACGAGGTGGAGTCCGTCGGAGACGAACTCAGAGCGGAACGCAAGTGGCGTATCGTCTATATCTCGGAGCAGACGCCGACTGAGGTACGCGACGAGGCGGACCTGCGCTGTTTCGTCGCCGACCCCGACCGGGCGTCGGAGCTCCGCGAGGAACTGCTGGGACTCGAACCGGACTACGACTGGGCGGTGATGCGCGTCGACGGCGACGGCGACTACGAGGTGCTCCACCCGACGGCGAGCGAGGGACTCCCCTCGTAGGGGTCGTCGCCGACGACCTACCGAGTACTGGGGTAGCACGACCCACCGCACTGTTTTTGCGCGCTGACGCGCTAGCGAGAGCGTGTTCGTCGGTCACGGACTGCTGGCGTTCGCCCTCGTCGCCGCCGTCGCGGCCCGGTACACGGGCCGCGACCGAGCGCTCGCCCTCGGCCTCCTCGCGGGCGCGTTCGCGACCCTCCCCGACGTCGACATGCTCTACGCTCCGGTCGGCCTCCTCTGGGCCGACGGCGGCCCCCTGGCGCTCGCCAAGGGGTTCTGGGGCGCGAGCAGCGTCGTCCACCGCGCCGCGACCCACTCGCTCGTCGTCGCCGTGGTCGCCGCGCCCGCGTTCGCCGCCGTGTCGCGGGCGGGGTGGCCCCGCGTCGTCGGCGGGTGTACCCTCGGGGCGCTGGTCGCCTGGTCGGGACTCGCCAGCGGCGTCCTCGGGGCGCTGGTGGTCGGGGCGTTCGCGGTCGGTGGGGCGGGCGTCGCGACGCTCGCGGGTCGGTTCGACGTGTCGCCGAGGAGCGTCCTCCTCACGGCGCTCGTCGGCCTGACGACCCACCCGTTCGGCGACCTGTTCACCGGTACGCCCCCGCGACTGCTCTACCCGTTCGAGGCGACGCTGCTGACCGAACGTATCGCGCTCAGTCCCGACCCGACGCTCCACCTCGTCGGCGCGATGCTCGTCGAACTCGGGACGTTCTGGCTGGCGGCGGTCGTCTACCTCCACCTCACCGACCAGCGGCTCGCCGACTACCTCGACCCGACGGCGGCGCTGGGGCTGCCGTCCGGCGGGGCTGCCCTGGCGGTTCCCGCGCCGACGCTCTCGCTGTCCTACCCGTTCGTGTTCACCGTGCTGGGACTCGGCGTCGCGTGTGGCGTCGGGGTCGGCGGCATCGACCACCTCCGCTCGCGCGACCGACACCGGACGCTGGCGATGGCCCTGACGGCGCTCGCGACCGTCACCGTCGCCGTTCTCGTCTATCTCGCCGCGTATCTCGCCGTCTGAATCCACACGAGAGACACGTCGAGGAGACACCTGTCGTCACGAGAGCGCCCCGGCCAGAACGGCCACGACCCCGCCGCCGCTGAGTAGGTTTTTGTATCGCCTGCCGACTACAGCACGTATGGACCAGTCGGAGGTCAGTCGGATGCTCCGCGACGCGGGCACGAACGCCCTCCTGGCGTGGCTGCTCGTCGCCGGAGCGGCCGCCGTCGCCGTCGGGAACGTCGCCGTCGGCGAGCGACTGTGGGCGCTGTTCGCGCTCGGCGTCGCGACGGTGGGCGCGTTCCCGGCGCTCGCACGGCGCTCGCTCCGGGCGATGCCGCCGTGGGAGGTGCTGGGGCTGGCCGCCCTCCCGCTCGTCGTGCGGTCGGTCGGAGACGGAACCGTCAGCGACGTGACCACCTACATCGCCGTCGCCGCGCTCGCGCTGCTCGTCGCCGTCGAACTCGACGTGTTCACGGCCGTCGAGATGAGCTACAGCTTCGCCGTCTTCTTCGTCGTCGTGACGACGATGGCCGCCGCGGGCATCTGGGCCGTCGTCCGCTGGGTCGCCGACATCTACCTCGGCACCGGGTTCGTCGTCGACGAACGGGCGCTGATGCTGGAGTTCGTCGCGTCCACCGTCGCGGGCGTCGGTGCCGGCGTCGTCTTCGAACTGTACTTCCGCCGGTTCGCCCGCGGCCGCGAGCGACTGGAGGCCGACCTGTGAGGAGCGTCGCCCAAGGTCCGACCCGGACGCCTCCGGGGGCAGGCGGCGGATGAAGCTCCGCGAACGCGTCGGCCTCTCCGAGCGCGTCCAGCACGCGCTCGTCTGGCTGATGGAGGTCGGCCTCGCCGGGATGTTCCTCGTCGGGCTCTACCTCGGGCACACGGGTATCATCGTCAACTGCGGCATCGCCCTGCTCGTCGCTC
Organism: Halomarina salina; assembly: GCF_023074835.1. NCBI lineage: Archaea > Methanobacteriati > Methanobacteriota > Halobacteria > Halobacteriales > Natronomonadaceae > Halomarina > Halomarina salina. The sequence continues at coordinate 2,212,064 of NZ_JALLGW010000001.1, read as the reverse complement.
AGCTCCCCCCGATTCTCCAGCGCGACTACGGCATCCCGATGGACCTCGGGCTCACGCTCTGGATCACGACCGCCGTCTTCCTCCACGCGCTCGGGACGATACCGCTCCCGGCGAGTCTCGTCGAGGTCGTCGGCAGCGCCCCCGAGGACGCGGCCTACAGCACGCTCTACTCCTCGGACGGCTGGTGGGACCACCTCACTCACGGGTTCTCGGCGTCGGTCGTCGCGGGCGTCGGCTACGCAACCGCCCGCGCGCTCGACGAGTACGCCAGCGGCGTCCACTTCCCACCGCGGTTCATGTTCGTCTACATCCTGCTGTTCGTCATCGCCTTCGGCGTCCTCTGGGAGGTCATCGAGTTCGCGATCGGCGAGGCTGCGGTGGTCTTCGGAGTGGGGACGGTCCTCACCCAGTACGGCCTCTCGGACACGATGCTCGACCTGGTGTTCGACACCGTGGGCGGCGTCGTGGTCGGCGTCTGGGGGACCGCCCACCTCAACGACGTGGCGGAGGCGCTCGGCCAGCGGTTCGGCGTCGGCGGGTGACGGGAGGCGGTCGGGGCGGCAGACAGTAGCGGCGGAGTAAGAGCGGCGAGATGCAGACAGCGGCCCCCGCCGACGGCGTGCCGCGGCGCGTAGCTTTAACTCGCGGCCGCGAGTACCCCAGGCCGCGATGGTCTACAAGAAGATTACACTCATCGGGTCGAGCGGAGAGAGCTTCGACGCGGCCGTCGACGACGCCGTCGACCGGGCCGAGGAGACGCTCAGCAACGTCCACTGGGTAGAGGTCGAGGAGATGGGGGTCGAACTCGCCTCCGTGGACGACCGGGAGTACCAGGTCGAGGTCGAGGTCGCGTTCCAGCTCGACCAGTAGTACCGACTCGTCGAACCACCGTTCTACACCGAGCGGGCGGCCGCGACGTCCTTCACTCGCCGACAGGAACCGTCAACACGGGGACCGACGCGCCCCGGACGACCTTCTCGGCGACGCTCCCGAGGAGGATGCGGCTGACGCCCGAGCGACCGTGCGTCCCCATGACCACCAGGTCCGCGTCGTGGGCCTCGACGGCGTCGAGAATCGTGCGATGCGGGCGACCCGAGACGACCTCGCTCGTCGCCTCGACGCCGCTCGACTCGGCGCTGGCGACGGCCTCGTCCACGGCCGACTCCGCGACCCGCGTCTGCGCTTCGAGCACCTTCGACGAACGGACGTCCAGACCCAGCGCGTCGTCCTCGACGGCGCTCAGCACGTGGACACTTCCACCGAGGTCGGCGGCCGCCTCGATACCGACGTGCGTGGCGGCGGCCGCGTGTTCACTCCCGTCGGTCGGGAGGAGCACCGTCTCGACCGACCACGCGTCGTCGGTCGCTGGCGTCGTGAGCACGGGGACCGGCGACCGGCGCGCGACCCGAGCGGCGACGCTCCCGACGAGGAACCTCCTAGCACCGGTTCTCCCGTGTGTCCCCAGCACGACGAGGTCCGCGCCGTGGTCGTCGATAGCTCCGAGCAGTTCCTCGTCCGCGAAGCCACTCCGGAGGTCGGTCTCGCAGTCGACGCCCGCCTCGGCGGCCCGGTCGGCGAACGCCGAGAGTCGCTCCTTGGCCTCCTGTTCGCGGGCGTCTCGTTCCCGGGTCGTCGAGAGTTCGTACACCTCGACGACGCCGACCGCGTGGATTCGTCCACCGGACCGTTCTGCGAGCGTGAGGGCGGCAGCGGCAGCCGTCTCCGCGCAGTCGCTGCCGTCGAGCGCGAGCAGTATCTCCTCGAACATACGAGCAGGTCAGGACCGCATCGGCAAAAAACGTCGTCGACTCGTCAGGTGCGGAACGACTCGCCACAGCCACACTCGCTCTCCGCGTTGGGGTTCTCGACGTGGAACCCGGCCCCCTGGAGGCCGTCCTCGAAGTCGAGTGTCGACCCCTCGACGTAGCGTTCGCTCGCCTCGTCGACGAACACGCGCAGACCGTGGTGTTCGGTGACGTTGTCGCCGTCCTCCGGTTCGTCGTCGAAGCGCATCCCGTAGGAGAGCCCCGCGCAGCCACCCTGCTGGACGAACAGTCGCAGCCCCGCGACGTCGGTGTCGAGCCCCTCGCCCGAGAGGAGGTCGATGGCCTTGTCGGCGGCCGACTCGGTCACCACCACGGTTCCGCCGTCGACGGACGTACTACTCATACACGATAGTATCGGCGCGACGGTGGTAAGCCTGACGCCGAAGACGGCGGAGCCAGTCGGACGGTAGCCGGCTCCCCGAACACCACGCACGCGCCACCGAGAGAACGATACACTCCCGGTGAGTGTACCGCGTATGCCCCGACTCGTCGAACTGACCGAGGACGACGAACGCGACCGTGCACTCTCGGTGATGCGGGAGCTGTTTCCCACGCTCGACGCCGACCGGTTCCGCGGGTTCTTCGAGGACGACGACTACCACCTGTTCGCCCTCCACGAGGACGACGCGCCCGTCGCCCTCGCCGGCGTCTCCGTCCAGCGCGTGATGCACCACGAGCGCCACGTCTGGGTCCACGACCTCGTCGTCACCGAGGAACGCCGGGGCGAGGGCCACGGCAAGACGCTGCTCGACCACGTCGAACGCTGGGGCCGCGAGCGAGACTGCGAGGCAGTAGCGCTGGCGACCGGTGTCGACCGGGACATCGCCCGCCTCTTCTACGAGGACCAGGGGTACGAGGAGTGGGGGAGCGTCTACGAACGCCGGCTGTGAACTCGTCCGCTGTGGGAGGCGGGTCGCGCTACTCCTCGTCGTCGAACCGCTTCTCGACGCTCTCGGCGTGCGCCTCCAGCCCCTCCGCACGGGCGAGTCCCGTCACAGTATCGCGCAGGTCGGCGAGCGCGTCGTGCGAGAGCCGCTGGACGGTCGTCGAGCGGAGGAACGTCTCCACGGAGAGGCCGCCGGTCACCCGAGCGCCGCCGCCCGTCGGGAGGACGTGGTTCGTGCCGCTGGCGTAGTCGCCGGCCGCGACGGGCGTGTCGGGGCCGAGGAACACGCTCCCGGCGTTCGTGATGCGCTCCAGCAACGCCTCGTCGTCCTCGGCGTGAATGGCGAGGTGTTCGGCGGCGTACTCCTCGACGAACAGCACGGCCTCGGGCATCGACCGCCCGCAGAAGACGCCGCTGGCCTCGTTCGAGAGCGCCTCGCGGACGGTGTCCGCCCGCTCTCGCTCGGCTGCCTGCGCGTCACACGCCTCGCAGATGGCTTCGGCGAGGTCCGGGTCGTCGGTGGCGGCGACGACGGCGGCGTTCGGGTCGTGTTCGGCCTGCGCGACCATCTCGGCGGCCACGAGCGCCGGGTCGGCGCTCGAATCCGCGACGACGGCCACCTCGGACGGGCCGGCGAGGAAGTCGATAGCGACGTCACCGCGGACCGCGGCCTTCGCCGCGGTGACGAACCGGTTACCGGGGCCGACGACCTTCTCGACGGCCGACACCGTCTCCGTGCCGTAGGCGAGCGCCGCGACGGCCTGCGCACCGCCGGACTGGTAGACGGCGTCGGCTCCGGCGACGTGGAGGGCCGCGAGCGTGGCCTGGTTCAGGTCCGCTGCCGGCGGCGTACAGACCGCGACGTGTGGCACGCCCGCCACCTTCGCCGGGAGGACGGTCATCAGCGCACTGGAGGGGTAGGCGGCCCCGCCACCGGGGACGTACGCCCCGACGCGCTCGATGGGCCGGAACCGGCGGCCGAGTTCGCGTCCGGGAGAGAACTCCGTGCGCCAGTCCTCGGGGAGCTGTGCCTCGTGGAACTCGCGGACGTTGGCGGCGGCCGTCTCGATACGGTCGCGCAGGTCCTCGTCGAGTTCCTCGTAGGCGCGCTCGGTCTCGTCGGTCACGTCCAGGTTGCCGACCTCGACGTCGTCGAACTCGCGGGCGTACTCCCGGAGGGCGACGTCACCCTCCGTCCTCACCCGTTCGACGACCTCCCGTGCGACCTCGCCGGCGTCGCCGACTCCCGAGTCCCGTTCGAACAGCGCGCGTCGCTCGTCGGGACCGAGCGTCGCGATGTCGCGTACGTCCATGCTCCCGGTTCGGTAGAGAGACGAAAGAGCGTTTCCACACCGCGGCGCGGCGTGTCGCGGCCCCGGACGAACGACGACCGTCCGTCGGGACACGCCGTCGGTGCCACACTCACCGCGTCGTGTACCAGACCGCGCCGACGAGACAGAGCACGAACACGCCGCCGAGGAGGAACGCGAGCGCCGGCTCTGATGCGAGGGTGTGGGCGACCTGCTGGGGGACCGTCGTCGCGTCCTGGCCGGCGGCGACCTCCGTCGTCCGCTGGAGCGTCTCGGTGACGGTATCGGGACTCGTCGTCGCTGCGCCACCGTCGGCGGTCCCGCCGGTGGCCTCCGGAGCGCCCGTGGTCGCCGCGCCGTCGTTCGACGCGATGGAGACGCCACCGCCGCCACCGCCACTGGTCGCCTGTTGGGTGCTCTCGGCCACTCTGGTCGTCGCTGCGTCGCCAGCACCGCTCGCGTCCGCGCCACTCCCGCCGCTCGCTGCGCCGCCGCCCGTACCGCCGTCACCGTACTCGGCGCTCTGCGAGGCGGAGTCGTCACCGCCGAGTGCCCGATTCGTCTGCTCCTGGAGGAACCACCGGAGGGCGGCGGTCCCGGCACCGAGCGCGACGACGACGCCGAACACGCGCGAGAGCATCGAGCGGAGTCGCGAGCGGTCGTCGCGCCGACCGGCGAACAGGACCACCGCCTCGCTCGTCGGCGCGTAGACGGTCATCTCGGTGCCCTTCTCGGAGTAGCCGACTCCCGCCGGTTCGATGAGGTCGGCGTCCTCCAGCTTGCCGAGGTGGTAGTGGACGTTCTGGAGTGACGTGCCGATGTGGTCGCGAATCTCCGACGGTGTCGACGCCTCCTCGTACAGTGCGGCCAGCACCTCACGCGTCGTCCCCGACGAGAGCACCTCGAACGTCTCGTCGGCCTCCTCGCCCGCGAGACCGACCACCCGCGGCTCGTCCGGGTCGGCGCTGGACTCGCCGCGAAGCGGCAGTAGACTCATTGCTCGCACCTACTGTTGATGTAACTAAACTCCTTCCCAAGGCTCAAACCGGGTTTTGATGCTTTCGCCGGCAGTGGCTCGCCAGTTAAGACCGTCTTTAATCGAGTTCCGCGAGCCCCGTCCACGCGAGCAGTCCGCGGACGAACAGGAAGACGACGAGCGCCGCCGCGAGGAACGTCGTCGGCGCGGCGAGCAGTCGCGCCGTCCGGAATCCGACGAACCCGCGGGTCGTCCCGAGGACGACGAAGCTCACCAGTATCAGGCCGAACGCGAGCGCGGCGAGTTTGCCGTAGGTCTGGTGGCGCACGTGTGCTCCACGGCGCCCCGAGTAATCAGCAGTGCGTTTCGGGGCGAGTCGGTGGTACGGTGACCGACGACGCGACTGCCGAGCGTTCTCACTCCCGACCGTTCGACTCGTCCTCTCCGCCCTCGTCGTCGCCGCCCTCGGCGGACGCCGCCTCGCTGCCGAACACCTGCCGGTACACCCAGACCGAGAGCGTCGCGCGTCTGCACTGGGGTCGTCTGCTCATGGCTCGGTTCTGGTCCCGCTATCGACGCCAGTCGAGGGAGCGATACCACTCATCCCAGGGTCGCGCCGGTGACGATGTCCGCGACGCGCTGTCGGTCGAACAGCTCCTCGTCGCCGAACTCGTCGGTGTAGAGCCCCTGTGCGGCCATCTCGAGCTGGAACAGGTGGACGATGGGTCCCTGATAGGTCAGACCGCCGTAGACGACGCGGTCGTCCTGGACGGCCCGGAGGTCGCTGGCGACGTCGTGGTCCTCCATGTACGAGACGACGTTCTCGTCGACGTACTCCTGCGTCACCTCCCCCTGGAGGCGGACGGCGATGGCGTCCGGGTCGACCTCCAGCAGGGTCTCGTAGTCGACCGTGGACCCGCCCGCCTGAGCGTCCGTGATACCGTTCGCCGCCAGCGCGTCGCCGACCCGCAGGTCCCGCCAGTGCTTCGAGGCGGTCCCCTCGCCGACGAGGTACGGGTAGAACGCGTTCGGCGGGACGTCGGCGGGGTAGAGGATGGCGATATCGGGCGTCTCCTCGGGCAGACGCGACCGGACGTCGGAGAGTACCTCGTCGTGAAGCCGCGAGAACGCCTCGTAGCGCTCCCGTTGCTGGAACAGCTGGGCCAGCTTCTCGAACGCCTCGTACATCGTGTAGTAGTCGTAGTCGTGCCAGTCGTAGACGCGGGTGAAGGTGGTGTTCCCGACGAACGGCGCGACGTTCTCGCGTATCTCGTCGACGTCGCTCTGACTCCACTGGAGCCGTTCGACCATGAAGTTCGGGTCGACGACGTGGACGTCGGCGTCGAGTTCGTAGAACACCTCCTTCCCGGTCCCGCCCTCGTAGAGCGCCGTGAGACGACCCTCGTCCACCGAGACACCGGGCAGCTCCTCGTACAGGTGCGACCCGAACCGCGCTTTGACACCGATAGCGGCGAGTCCGTCGGCCTGACCGAGCGCGACACCCATGTCGGCGTAGTCACCCGTGAACGGGACCCACGTCTCCGGGACGGCGTCGAACTCGACCGTCCCGACCGGTTCCATCGTGACCGAGTACGACCCCTCCGTGGTCGTCCCCTCGCCGTCGGTGCTCGTCGCCTCTGACATCGTCGTCGACGAGTCGGAGGGCGTCGAATCTGACGGCACCGCACCGTTCTCCGTCTCGGTACTGGTCGAATCGCCGTCGCTCCCCCCAGTACAACCGGCGAGGAACCCCCCCGCGACGACCGCACTGCCGTACTTGACGAGGTCGCGTCGTGTGGGGCCGTCGTGGCCGCTCCCGTCTCCTGCCATATGATTTAGGCCAACCTAAAGAAACAAAGTCGTTGCGATTTTTCGGCCAGCCTAATCCTGTCGAATTCGCCCGTGACCGTCGCACGGCGAGCCTCCGTCGAGGCGGCCGTATCGACTCGGACGTCTTCGGACGGTACGGTCACACCAGGGAAGCTATCAACGTGCCGGACAGCTATCACGACACGAACGATGCCCCCCACCAGCGACACCGAAGCGACGGGCCGGGCGTTCGCGACGCGGTTCGTCGGAGACGAGACAGTCGACGACGCGGTGGCCCTCCTCACCGAGGACGGTGTCGCGTCGGTCGTCGACTCGTTCCCGGACGAGTTCGCGGACGGCCCGATGGACGCCGAGGAGGCGCTCCTGCAGTATCGGCGTGGGCTGCATTCCCAGTACGGCGAGTTCGAGGCCGTCGGCGGGGTGAGCGTCGACGGGGACGAGGCGACCGTCGAACTCCGGTTCGGCGACGGGTCCGCGCACGTCGCCCTCGGTGTCACCGACGGCGGGGTTACGACACTCTCGTTCACACCGGAGTACGACGTTCCGGACTACGTCGACGAGAGCGCGTTCACCGAGCGGACCGTAACCGTCGACGCTGGCGACGTCTCGCTCGACGCGCTCCTCGCTGTTCCCGACGGGGCCGGACCGTTCCCGGCCGTCCTGCTCGTCCACGGCGCGGGTATCCACGACCCGGACGGGACCGCCGGCGCGTCGAAGATTCTGAAGGACGTCGCGTGGGGCCTCGCCAGCGAAGGCATCGCAACGCTCCTGTACGAGAACCGGCTCGCCGACCACGACGTCGACGACGAGGACCGCACGCTCGACCGGGTCGTCACGGACGACGCCGTCGCGGCGGTGGAGGAACTGGTGGCCACCGACGAGGTGGCCGACGGGAGCGTCGTCGTCGCGGGCCACAGCCAGGGCGGGATGTGCGCCCCGCGAATCGCCGCCCGACACGGTGATATCGCCGGAGTCGTCGTCCTCGACGGTCGCGCCGAGTCCACGCTCGACCCGGACGACCTGGCGTTCATGCGGTACGAGTTCGAACCGGACGGCGACCTCAGCGAAGAGCAGGAAGCCCAACTCGACGAGGACCGCGAGACGGCCCGACGCATCCGCGAGGGGGAGTTCGAGGACGACGAGACCCTCTGGGGCAGACCGGGCACCTGGCATCGCAGCGTCCTCGACTACGACCCCGCCGCTACCGCGAGCGGTCTCGACTGCCCGTCCTTCGTCGCCAAGACCGGTCGCGCGGACGAGGACCTGCAACCGGAACTCGCCGCGTGGTTCCGACGCGAGGTCGGGAAATGGCGGGACGCACCCCTGCCGAACGGCAGCCGAGTCGAGTTCTACGAGGGCCTCGACCACTTCTTCCAGTCCGGGTATGCCCCGTGGTCCCCGCTCGGCCTCTACTTCGGCGGGAACGTCGCACCGGTCGTGGCCGCGGACCTCGCGGAGTGGGTTCACGGCGTCGCGGGCCGGTAAGGGCAGTCCGTCGTCGACTGCGTGCGTCGTCCTACGGCGTCACGACGATCTTTCCGACGCTCTCGCGCTCCTGCATCGCCTCGAACGCCGCGCCCGTCTCGTCGAGCGCGTACGTCCCGTCTATCTCGGGAGTCAGCGCCCCCTCGGCGACGAGGCCGACGAGCGTCTCCAGGTCGCCCTGCGTCCCCATCGTACTCCCGATGACCCGTTTGTGCCCGAGGAAGAGGTCGGTGATGTCTATCTCGGAGGTGCCGCCGGCCGTCCGGCCGCAGACCGCCATCCGGCCGCCGCGCCGGACGACGTCCAGCCCGAGCTGGGTGTACGCCCCGCCGAGGTGGTTCAGGACGCCGTCGACCGTGCCGACGTCGGTCACCGCGTCCCGAATCTCGTCCGGGTCGGTGCTCTCGACGGCGTGGTCGAGGCCGAGCGATTCGAGGCGGTCGAGTTTCGCACGCGAGGAGGAGGTCCCCACGCTCCGCGCCCCGAGCGTGGCCGCGAGTTGCACCCCGGCGACGCCGACGCCCCCGGTCGCTCCGGGGACGAAGACGAGGTCGCTCGGACCGGCCTCGATACGGCGGAGCATGTGGTACGCGGTCACGTAGGCCGTCGGAAGGGCCGCCGCCTCGACCGCACCGACGTCGTCCGGGAGCGGTACGAGGCGGTCCGCCCGCACGCGGGCTTCCTCGGCGAGCCCCCCGTGGTAGAGCGAGAAGGTCTCGCAGAGGTTCTCGGGACCCTCCCGACAGAACTGGCAGGTGCCACAGGTCCGGTTGGGACAGAGCACGACGCGGTCCCCCGGTGCGACGCCGGTGACGTCCTCGCCGATTCGCTCGACGGTTCCGGCGACGTCGAGGCCGCTGACGAACGGCAGGTCGTCCGCGTCCACCATCGCGGAGTCGCCCTCCAGGATCCAGAGGTCGTGGCGGTTGATGGAGCAGGCTTCGACCGAGACGACCGCCTCTCCGGGCGCTGGTTCGGGGTCGGGCTGTTCGATAACCGAGACGCCGTCGGGGCCGACGAGGTCGGTGAAGGCTGCGGCGCGCATGCCGGACCGTTCGGTCACGACCGGATTAGGGCTGTGGGTGGCGGTATCGAGCGGGTGACCGACGCCCGCGTCGGTGCGAACCGACGCTACGTCCGTATCGAGCCGTCGCAGTCGCTCCGCGTGTCGTGGGTGTCGCCCGGAACACTAACGTCCGACCTCATCCCGTGGCGGCGTGCCGCGTCGGTCGGAAAACCCTCGTGCCGGGCGGGTCTCGCAATGCGAGACCAATTGCCGAGCCGGTGTGAACCGGCGAGGCGCGAGGTTTCGAAGAAACCTCGAATCAGTTGTGGCGCGTGACGTGCTGCCAGTCGCGAGAGTCCATCGGACTCTCGATTCGAGCCGGTAACGCCGGCCAGCCGCGCGGTCGGTCGCGACCCGTGTCGCGTGCCCGGGTTCGTCGCGCCGTCACGGTCCCCCGACGGGGGTCTCGGGGCGAGGACTAGAGGCACGCACACCGAGTTGACGAGTCGCGGGGAAAAGCCTGTCTAGTCCACGGGTCAGACCGCGTAGTCGTCCTCGCGTATCTGGACGTACCCCTTGCGGAACCGGCGGCGGTGTCGCCAGTAGCGGGCGAACAGGCTCGCGCCGGAGACGCCCGCGCGTATCGAGTTCCCGAGGTTGAACTCCTGGCCGTGCTCGACGATGCGCCGCGCCGCCGCGAACTCGCGGTCCCAGTCGTCCGGGCCGAGGCCGCGCGCGAGTTCCGCGAACGAGAGGCTCCGGACCACCTCGTCGCCGATGGCGTGCTGCCACTCGCTGTTGTACGCCCGCATCGTGTCGTTGGCGGCCATCCGACCCGCTATCGCGCCCGTGCGGACCGCGACGTGGTCGCCACCTTCGTGGAACGCGCTCGTCGCCCCCATCGCGCCGCCGACGACCGCGATGTTCACCGCGGTCGGGGACTCGATGGGCTGGGTCGAGGAGATGGGGTACGTCTCCGTCCCGTTCTGTTTCCCTCGGTCGGTGACCAGCGGGAAGTCCTCCAGGTCGTACTCGGGGTAGGCCAGTTCCAGCAGGCGTTCGAGGTACACCTTCCCCTGCGGGATGCGGGTGTCCTCCGCCCGGAGCAGTCTGTACTGGTCGCGGTTCGGGACCGTCGAGAGGTCCATCCCGATGGGCATCGTCAGGCCGACGCGAGCGACCGTGCCGTCGTTCGGGAACACCCACGGGTACGCCGTGTGGCCGGGCATGAGGCCCCACCAGAACTTGATGCGGTCCTCCTCGAACGCCTCCTCGGGGAACTCCCGGAACTCCTGGTAGGCGATGTGGTTGGCCTTCGTCGAGGCGAGTTTGTCCACGCTCCCGTCGGGCAGGAGCGGGTCGAGCACCCGGTTCGTCACCGTGCGCTGGGGGCCGTCGGCGAGGACGAGGTGGTCGGCCTTGACCTCGGTGCCGTCCCGGAGGACGACGGTGTGGGAGGGGTCGCCGAAGTCGGTCTCGACCTCGCGGACGCTCGTGCCGACGCGGTACTCCGCGCCGGCGTCCTCACAGCGCTCGCGCATCCAGTCGTCGAACTTCGAACGGTGCATCGTGAACCCGAAGTTGGGGTACGACGACGACACGCCGGTCGAGCGCAGCGTCACCGTCTCGTTCGGGCCGATGAACTCCGCGGCGTCGAGTTCGCGGGCCTTCACCCAGTCCGGAATCGGTTCGCCGAGGTCCATCATGTCGACCCAGTAGTCGAGGATACCCGCCGCGTCCGTCGAGTCGGGACCGAGTTCCTGACGGTCCGCGCGGGGGACGCCCTTCTCGAACACCACCGCCTCGGCCCCCTCTGTGGCCGCGGCGTGCGCCGCCGCCGTGCCAGCGGGGCCACCGCCGACGATGGCTACGTCCACCTGTTGCATACCACCTGTCGGCGGGCGTGAGGACTTAAGCGGCGTGGCTTTCCACCGGGCGGGACGGTGGTCGGTACCGACATACCCCCGCCGGTCGAACGGTCGGTATGACCGACCTGCTCGTCCGCCGCCACAGCGTCCACGGGATGCCCGTGGAGTCGTACGTCGAGGAACTGCGCGACCGACTCCCGGAGCACGATGTTCGACTGGCTCGGACCCCCGAGGAGGAGCGGGAGGGTATCGTCGACGCGACGGCGGTGACCGGCACGGACATCGACGAGTCGCTGCTGGACCGCGCCGAGGACCTCCGCCTGTTCGCCGGGATGTACGCCGGCTACGGTCACCTCCCGATGGACACCCTTCGGGAGCGGGACGTCGCGGTCACGACCGCCTCGGGCGTCCACGGGCCGAACGTCGCCGAGCACGCCGTCGCATCCGTCCTCGCGTTCGTCCGGGAGTTCCCGACGGCGTTCGACCGCCAGCGCGACCACGAGTGGCGACACTTCCAGGGCCACGAACTCGCCGGGTCCACGGTCACCGTCGTCGGCCTGGGTGCCATCGGGCAGGGCGTCGTCCAGCGCCTGAAGGGGTTCGACGTGACGACCATCGGTGTCCGTCGCCACCCCGACGACGGCGGGCCGACCGACGAGGTGGTCGGCCCCGACGCGCTCCACGACGCGCTGGCCCGCACCGACTACCTCGTGCTGGCGTGCCCGCTCACCGACGAGACGCGCGGTCTCGTCGACAGCGAGGCGTTCGGGACGCTGCCGCCCGAGGCCGTCCTCGTCAACGTCGCGCGCGGGGCCGTCGTGGACACCGACGCCCTCGTCTCGGCGCTGCGCTCCAACGAGATTCGCGGCGCGGCACTGGACGTGACCGACCCCGAACCGCTCCCCGCCGACCACCCGCTGTGGGGGCTCTCGAACGTCCTCGTCACGCCGCACAACTCGGGCCACACGCCGAACTACTTCAATAGACTCGCGGATATCGTCGCGGAGAACCTCCAGCGCGTCGAGGAGACGGGCCGCTACGAGGACCTCCGCAACCAGGTCGCGTGAGCGGTGGTCGGGTGGCGGTGAGAGGGCGCGAGGAAGGCCACGGAGAAGACGGACGAACCAAGACCCCCGCGCCGCCAGTCGGTGCATGGACCGCCGGACCGCCCCTCGACTCGTGCTGGCGCTGGGCATCCTCGTCGGTCTGGTTCCGTTCGCTCGCGCCCTCTTCCTCGAACCGTGGCGCTTCGGCTACAACTACCGCGTCTACCACTACACCGCGCGTGCCGTCCTCGACGGTCAGCCGATGTACGGCGTCGGCTACTCCGCCGTCGACTCGTTCCACTACCTCTACCCGCCGATAACCGTCGTCGGGTTCGCCGCCCTCTCCTCGCTCGGCGAACTCGGGGGGTACCTGCTCCACACCGCCGGGACAGTCGCCGTCGGCGTCGCCCTCGCGTGGCTCGTCGTGCGGTACGTCGACGGGAGTCCGAGGCAGGGAGGCGAGGACTCGGACGGTGGGTCGACGCCAGCTACCGACGCCGCCCGACCGACCGCGCTCGACGGCGCCCTCGTCGCCGGGTACGTCCTCTGTTCGGTCCACGCGATGCCGTCGCTGCTCTACGGACAGGTCAACGTCCACATCACGGCCGCGCTGGCGCTCGGCGTCGTCTGGCTGGAACACGACCGGGGGTGGGCGAGCGGCACCGCGTTCGCGCTCGCCGCCTTCCTGAAGGTGTTCCCGGCGCTGGTCGGCGTCTGGCTGCTCCGTCGCCGGGCGTGGCGTGGCGTCGTCGCCGCCGTCGCGACGGCGCTCGCCGGGTTCGGACTCGGACTGCTCGCGTTCGGCGCCGACACGACCCGCGAGTACGTCGACGAGGTGCTGCTCGGCCAGACCCGGAGCGCCGCGTTCGTCGGCGGTATCGGCCCCGACGCGGCGTACACGACGCTCCTGCGCCCCGTCTCCGTGCTCGTCCCGTCGCTCGACCCGGCGCTGATGAGCGTCCTCGCCCTCCTCCTCGTCGCGCCCGTCGTCGCCGTCACCTACCGACGACTGGAGACGCGTCTGGACCGACTCGTCGCCGTCTACGTCACGTTCGTCGGGATGCTGCTCGTCGTCCCCGCCTACCCCATCTACTACGTCTACACGTTCTTCCCGCAGGTCGCGCTCTGTTACCTGCTGACCGGTCGGGCGAGGACGCTGTTCCTCGTCGGCGTCGCGGTGACGAACGTCCCGCTCGAACTGAGCCACCTCCGCGAGTACGGGCCCGGCCTGCTCGGGGACGGGGCGCAGGTGCTACTGACGCTGCTCGACGGGCCGCTCACGCTCGCGAGCGTCCACCTGTACGGAGTGCTGGTGACGCTGCTGGCGTGTCTCGTCTACGAACGGGAGCGAGCGGAGCGGGGGTAGAGCGAAGGGAGACAGCGGGGACAGAGCGGGGGAAGAGAGGAGGATGAGAGGAGCGAAGGTGAGAGAATCGAGAGGGGGAGGGTGGCTCACGCGGCCGTGAGCCGCGAACGGGGGACCGAAACGCCAGAGGGGACCGGTGTGTGGACGCAGACGACGCTCGGGAGCGAGACTAGTTATATGCACTGTCTGTCGACTGTCGCAGGGTGTGAGACACCGCCCGCGCAGTCAGGCGGTTTCGAGGACGTGCGCCCGGTCGCGATACCCCTCGAAGAGGTCCGCCGTCCAGTCCACCAGCGCGTCGTCAGTCGAGTCGAGCGATGCTCTGAACCGCCCCTGGTCGTCGTACGCGGCGACCATCGCGGAGTCGCCGAACAGCGACGCGCCGAAGTCGAGTGCCTCGTCGGCGACGTAGAGCGTGAACGAGTCGGACTCCAGCGCCACGGTGTGGTTCTCCGGCGTCAGTTCCTCCGCGGCGGCCAGCGTCTCCTCGTCGATGACGAGTTCGATGGGCACGCCCGCCTCGAACAGGGGTCGATGGACCTCGTTGAACACCGGGCTCAACACGGGACAGATGCCTCGAAGCTCGTCGATATCGGTTCGCTCCAGGAGCGACGCGTACCGCTCGATAGGTGCGTGCGGGGTCGTGGCAGTCGCCGTGGTGGCTGTCGCCGACCGGAGGGCGGCGATGGGGAGGTCGTCGGTCGCCGTGTCGAGCAACGACAGTGGCTCTCCCACCTCGTCGGCCGTCTCGACCACGTCCGCGAGGTCGTGGTAGGCCCGGAGGACGAACGTCCCGGCTCCCGTGAGGCGATACTTCCCGTCGTGTTTGTCGACCCAGTCCCGCTCGTCGAGGCCGCTCAGTGCTCGCTGGACGGTCGCCCGCGACGCCGACAGACTCTCTTCCAGTTCGCACGGTCGGGCCGACCCGTCCCGGAGCGCCTCCATCGTAGCGACGCGGTGTTCGGACCCGACGAGGAACGCGACCTGCTCGCGCGCAGTCATGGCCAGCCCTCCGCACGGGGGGGATATGTCACTTTCGTGCACTGACCTGCCGACGGATGTCAACACTCGCCACAGGTTTAACAGCCCGTGGGGCGAGCGACGAGTATGGCCGCCGAGGACGAACCGCTGCAGGGCGGGGTGCCAGCCGCGTCGTCGCGGACGCTGGACCTCGACCGCAGTGACGTGGAAGAGTATCGACAACTCGCGAACGCGCTGCGGCGCGTCGTGAAGGGCGAGGTAGCGTTCGACGAGTACGCACAGGTGCTGTACGCGACGGACGGGAGTATCTACAAGGCCCGACCCGCGGGCGTCGTCTGCCCGCGCGACACCGCGGACGTGCAGGCCGCGGTCCGCGTGGCCGCCGACTACGACGTCCCGGTCGTCCCGCGTGGGGCCGGGTCGTCGCTCGCGGGGCAGGCCGTCGGTCCGGGCTGCGTCGTCCTCGACATGACGCGGTACATGGACGACGTCGTCGACATCGACCCCGACGCCCAGCGCGCGACGATCCAGCCGGGGGTCGTGCAGGACCACCTCGACGCAGCGCTCGAACCGCACGGGCTGAAGTTCGCCCCCGACCCCGCCTCCTCGAACCGGGCGACCGTCGGCGGCGGTATCGGCAACAACTCGACGGGCGCACACTCGGTGCGCTACGGTATCACCGACGCCTACACGGAGGAGTTGAAGGTCGTGCTCTCCGACGGGTCGCTCGTCAGAACGCGGGACGTGGTGCTCGACTCCGAGGAGTACGAGGACATCGTCTCACGGGACACGCTCGAAGCGCACATCTACGAGACGGTCCGCGCACTGGTCGACGAGCACGACGAGGAGATCGCCTCGCGCTACCCCACTCTCAAGCGCTCCGTCTCGGGCTACAACCTCCACAAGGTCATCCGGGAGACCGACGACGGCGAACGGGTCGTCAACCTCTCGAAACTGTTCGTGGGCGCGGAGGGGACGCTCGGCGTCGTCGCGGAGGCGACCGTCTCGCTCGTCTCGGTGCCCGAGGAGACGGCGCTGGCGCTGTACTGCTTCGACGACCTGGTCGCCGCGATGGAGGCGGTCCCGGAGGCCCTGCGGTACGACGTGAGCGCCGTCGAACTGATGGACGACGAGGTGTTCCGGCTGGCCGCCGAGTCCGAGGGCTACTCGCAGTACGTCGAGCAGATACCGGAGGGCACCGAGGCGGCCCTGATGCTGGAGTTCGACTCCGAACTCGTCCCGGCCGAGGAGGCCACCGACACTACCGACGGTGAGGGCGAGACGGCAGACGAAGAGACGGTCGACGGGGAGACGGGAGACGACGCCGTCGACGCCCAGCGCGTCGCGTTCGAGGCAGCCATCGGCGAGACGAACGCGCACTTCGTCGAGGACTGGGAGACACGGAGTGTCTCCGGCAGCCGGACGCAGTCCGGCGATGGCGACGCGTTCGACGTCGTCGAGGCGTACACGGAGGAGGCCCAGGCCGACATGTGGAAGCTCCGGAAGGCCGCGATTCCGCTCCTGATGAGCCTGGAGGGCGACCCGAAACCGTACCCGTTCATCGAGGACGCCACCGTGCCGCCGGACAACCTCGCGGCGTACGTTCAGGAGTTCAAGGAGGTACTCCAGAACCACGACACTTCGGCGGCGTACTTCGCTCACGCCGGGAGCGGGACGCTCCACATCCGGCCCATCCTCAACCTCAAGCAGGAGGAGGGCATAGAGAAGATGCACTCCATCACCGACGACGTCACCGACCTCGTGCTGGAGTACCACGGCGCGTTCTCGGGCGAACACGGCGACGGCATGGCCCGCACCGAGTTCAGCCCGAAGATGTACGGGCCGGAGCTCTGGAGCGCGTTCAAGGAGCTGAAGACGGCGTTCGACCCCGACTGGCAGTTCCACCCCGGCAACGTCGTCTACCGCGACGGCCCCGACGACGTGGGTCCGGATTCGGAGCGTGGGGTCGGAGCCGACAACCGCGAACACCTCCGGTACGGCGCGAGCTACCAGTCGCTCGAACCGCAGACGACGCTCGACTTCTCCGAGGAGGGCGGCTTCTCCCACCTCGTCGAACTGTGTAACGGCTGTGGCACCTGCCGACAGACCGACTCGGAGGTGATGTGCCCCACCTACCGCGCCTCCAAGGAGGAGGTCCAGACGACTCGCGGCCGGGCGAACATGCTCCGGGCGGCCATCTCGGGTGACCTGCCCGAAGAAGAGCTGTACTCCGACCGGTTCCAGCAGGAGGTGCTGGACCTCTGTGTCGGCTGCAAGGGCTGTTCGAGCGACTGCCCGACGGGCGTGGACCTCGCGAAACTCAAGGCCGAGGTCAAACACCAGTACCACGAGGAGGAGGGCTCGGGGCTCCGCGAGCAGGTGTTCGCCAACATCGACACCCTGTCGCGGGTCGGGAGCGCTCTCGCGCCGCTCTCGAACGTCGCGCCACAGGTGCCGGGCGCACGCGCCGCGATGGAGCGCACCCTGGGAATCGCCGCCGACCGCGAACTGCCGACGTTCACCCGCCACACGTTCGTAGACTGGTTCGACGAGCGCGGCGGGTCGCGGGTTCCGTACCACGAGGCCGACCACCGCGTCCTGCTGGTGCCCGACACGTACACGAACTACTCCTACCCCGAACCGGGGAAGGCGGCGGTTCGGGTGCTCGAAGCCGCAGGCTGTCACGTCGCCCTGCCCGAGCACGCGGGACCGACCGGCCGCGCCGCGTACTCCAAGGGCTTCCTCGACCTGGCGCGCGACCGGGCAGCGGCGAACGTCGACGCGCTCGCTCCCCGCGCTCGCGAGGGCTGGGACGTGCTGTTCGTCGAACCCTCCGACGCCGTGATGTTCCAGGACGAGTACCGCGACCTGCTGGCCGGCGAGGACGTCGAGACGCTCGCCGAGTCGACGTACGGCGTCTGTACGTACCTCGACGAGACGGGCCTCGCAGACGAACTGGCGTTCCCCGACGACTCGGGCGCGGTCTCATACCACGGCCACTGCAACCAGAAGGCGACGAACACCGACCACTACGCGATGAACGTCCTGCTCGCGGCGGGCTACGACGTCGACCGCCTCGACACGACGTGCTGTGGCATGGCCGGGAGTTTCGGCTACGAGGCCGAACACTACGGCCTCTCGAAGGCCATCGGCGCCCGCCTGTTCGAGCAGGTCGAGGCGTCGCCCGGCGACCGCGTCTGCGCGCCCGGCGCGTCGTGTCGCTCGCAACTCGGCGACCGGCCGGGCGAGACGATGCCGCCACACCCCGTCGAACTCGTCGCCGAGGCGCTGACGGACTCCGGTACCTCGTCGGGGGTCGAAGCGGGACGCGACAGTGAGCGGTCGCTCGCGGGTGCGGTCGCGGGGCTGGTCGGGCGAGTCGGCCGCTGAGAAGGTCGCTTCTGCCGCCTCGTCTCAGTCGAGGGGCTGAACGAGTTCCACGACGTTGCCGTCCGGGTCCTCGACGAACGCGGTGCGCGCGCCCGCCTCTGGCTGGTCGCCCGGCTCCTTCACGACGCCGTGGTTCTCGATGTCCTCGAACGCCGCGTCGACGTCCTCGACGCCCAGCGCGAGGTGGTCGAACGTGTCCGCGTCTGCGATGGCCTCCTCGCCGTCTGTCTCGGTCAACTGCAGTTCGAAGCCGTTCCCGTCCGCGACGTAAACGTGACGCTGGTCCCCCGCCTCGAACTCCCAGGACTCCTCGAACCCGAACTGCTCGACGTACCAGTCGGCGCTCGCGTCCGCGTCGGTGACGAACAGTCTGACGTGTATCGCGTCCATGCGCATTCCGCACACGGAGAGACGATAAAACGAAAGGTCAGGGCGACGTGTCCCGGTGGCTCCACCCCGGTGTAGACTGGTCAGAGATGTCAGCGTCCGTGCGAGCGAACGCGAGTGAGCAGTCGAATTTTTCGTGCAGGGTTTTCGAGGAGTGGTGGCCGGAGCGAGTGGAGCGAGCGAGGACACCCGACGAAGAAAACGGTGCCCTAGATGTAGCCGCTGTCCGCGAGCAGTTCGCCGTTGAGGACGCTCGCGCCCGCCGCGCCGCGGATGGTGTTGTGGGCGAGGCAGTTGTACTGGACGCCGCCGGACGTCTCGCGGAACCCGCCCGCGGTGACGGCCATCCCGTCGCCGTGCATCCGGTCGAGGCGGGGCTGTGGACGTTCGGGCTCCTCGAAGACGTGGATGAGGGGGTCGGGCGAAGAGGGCAGGTCGAGACTCGGGAACTCGCGCATCGCGTCGGCGGCCTCGTCGTCGCTCGCGTCCTCGCTCAGGTCGGCCCAGACGTTCTCCAGGTGGCCGTCGAGCGTCGGGATGCGGTTACAGGAGGCGGCGACGTCGGCGTCGTGCCACGACACCGTCGCCCCGTCGAACGAGCCGAGCAGTTTGCGTGCCTCGGACTCCATCTTCTGCTCCTCGCCGCCGATGTGCGGGATGGCGTTGTCGATGATCTCCATCGAGGTGACGCCGTCGTAGCCCGCACCGGAGACGGCCTGGAGCGTCGAGACCCGGACCGCGTCGATGCCGAACGCGCGGTCGAGCGCGGCGAGGGTCGGCACCATCGTAATGGTCGAGCAGTTCGGGTTCTTCACGAGTGCGCCGTCCCAGCCGCGCTCGTCGCGCTGTACTTCGAGGAGGTCGAGGTGGTCGGCGTTGACCTCGGGGATGACGAGCGGCACGTCGTCGGCGTTCCGGTCGTTCGAGGAGTTCGAGGAGACGACGTAGCCCGCCTCGCAGAGGTCGGGTTCGACCCGTTCGCCGACCGAGGACGGGAGCGAGGAGAACAGGAGGTCGACGTCGTCCGGGATGGCGTCGGGGTCGGTGGCGACCACGGTCTGCTCGGCGACCTCGTCCGGGATGGGGACGTCGAGTCGCCACTTCGCGGCGTCGCGGTAGGTCCGGCCCGCGCTGTCCTCGCTCGCGGTGAGTGCGACGATGTCGAACTCGGAGTGCGGGTCGAGGAGCTGTACGAGTCGCTGGCCGACGGCCCCGGTCGCGCCGAGGATTCCAGCAGTGTGAGACATTGCCGTGGCTCGGGCCGAGCGACTGAAAACGGTTGTGATGCGGGCGAAAACGGACGGTGCAAGGGTTCGTCAGTTGTCAGACCCGCGCGGCCGCGACCGACGGGTCAGTCGTCGTCGGTCGGCGCGCCGCGTGCCCCGGTCGTCGCGTCCGCGTCGCGCCACGACCCCGTCCGGTACCACGAGAACGCGATGAGCGCGCCCAGCGCGTTCGAGACGAGGAACGCCGCCCAGACACCCTGGCGCGGAAGTTCGAACACGCCGGGGACGTACTGCGAGGCGACCCACGCGAACGGCAGGCGGATGACCGCCAGCGTCGCGATGGAGATGACCGCCGCGACGAGCGTCTTGCCCGCCCCGCGGAACGCGCCGGTGTAGGCACGGAGGACGCCGATGAAGCCGAACGACGGGGCGACCCAGCGCAGGAACTCCGCCCCGACCTCGACGACCTGCGCGTCGTCGGTGAACGCGTTGACGATGGGTTCGGGGAACAGGAAGACGACGACGCCCATCGTCGAGAGCGCGACGAACATCGCGCCCGACGCGAGCGCGGCCGACCGCTCGGCGCGGTCCGGTTTCCCCGCGCCGATGTTCTGCCCGGCCATCGTCTCGACGCCGCGACCGACCGCGATGGCCGGGAGGAAGATGACCGAGAACACCCGGACGCCGATGCCGAACGCGGCGACGACGTACTGGGGGAACAGGCTCACGATGACCAGAAACAGGTTCACCGAGAGCGCGCGACCGGTTCCCTCGATGGACGCCGGGACGCCGAGCGCGACGATACGCCGGGCGTACTCCAGGTCGGGGGCCATGTCGGTGAGGTGGATCTTGATCCCGCGCGTCCCGCGGAACATGATGGACAGACCGACGACCATAGCCAGCGCGCGCGAGACGATGGTGGCGACGGCTGCACCGGCGATACCCCACCCGGTGAAGTCGGTCGACGCGAGCAGCGACGACTCCAGGCCCTCCAGCCCCAGGATACTGAACAGCGGGTTGCCGTCGAACCCGAAGATGAGCACCGGGTCGATGAGGATGTTGAGCACGACCGTCCCGAGCATGACGAGCATGGGCGTGACGGTGTCGCCCGCGCCGCGCATCAGCGAGATGAAGATGAAGAAGCCGAACATGAACGGCAGCCCCAGCGCGATGACCTGCATGTAGCTCGTCGCCGCGGGGAGCGTCTCCGCGGACGCGCCGAGCAGCCTGAGGAAGTCCTCTACGAAGAAGAAGCCGGCCACGCCGGCGACGGTGCTCACGGCCAGCGAGAACGTCACCGTCTGCGAGGCGGCGTACTCCGCTGCGCGCGTGTCGCCCTTCCCCGTGTTCTGCGCCACGAGGATGCTCCCCGCGACGGAGACGCCCATCCCCAGCGAGATGAGCAGGAACACCATCGGGAACGCGAACGTGATGGCCGCGAGCGCCGTCGTCGAGAACTGCCCGAGCCAGAACGTGTCCGCGAGGTTGTACGCCGTCTGGAGCAGGTTCGTCACGACGATGGGCAGCGAGAGGAAGAACAGCGGCCACCCGATACCACCCTCGGTCAGATTCACCTCCTCCTGTCCGCCGAAGGCTCGCGAGAGCCGTTCTCGCAGACTCACCGCACCACCCGCTGTCGGAGCGACGGTTGCACGTACATCGGTTGCTGACTGAACGGTTAGTCAGCCCGCCGGTAATACGTTTCGACTCCGGCGGCGGACCCGCCGCTGTAGGTGCGTCGGCAGCCCTCGACGTGTACCCTGCGACGAAGAGACGCGTCGCTCGACGGCGTAACTACGGTCGGTGCAGGCGAGAGAACGGAGTTACTCGACGGAGCCGCCCTTCTTGCGGGTGATGTAGCCCGCGACCCGGTTGCGAACCTCCTTCGAGTCGATGTTCGTGAGGTCGGTGACGGCGTCCTTGTTGTGTTCGAAGTCGTTCCCGAACGCTTCGTCGTACTTCTCAAGCAGCGTCGTCGCCGTCTTCTTCACGTAGGCGGGTTTGATGGCCATACCCGTCCGTCTCGTCGGCGCGGCTAAAAGAGTTCGTCTTCGCCGTGGGCCCGTGACGGGGCCACACACCGGAGAGTGGGACGGGGAGCCTGTCGTCCGGGCGCGACCGTCGGTCACTCGATTCTGGTCGGCTGGCCCGACTCCCGCTCGACCGCTCGCGTTCGCGTCTCCTCGTCCCAGTCGGTCAGCAGACCGTACTCCGTCATCGTGTCCATCCCGGCGAGCGCCGCCCTGAGTTGCAGTCCCACCAGCGGTATCTCCGCGACGCTGATGATGACGTCCGCCTGCAGGACGACGCCGTCGCGCAGGATGACGTCCAGCAGGTCGACGACGGCGTCGTCGCCCCTACGCGGTTTCATCGTCGACCTCCGGGACGAACGAGTACGGCGGCCACGGACCGGTGAAGCGCACCGAGACGCCCTCCTCGGCCGCCACGTCGTCGAGGATGGCCCCGACGGCGTCGACGCCCTCGTCGTCCGCGAGCAGCGTCAACCGAGCCTGTACGGTCCCCTCGCGGTCGGGCGTGTCGCCGAGCGTCGTCGTCGGGTCGTCGAGTTCCTGCACCTCGCGTGCGTGGGCGGCGACGTCCTCGGCCAGCGACTCGGTCCGGGCCGCCCGGCGCTCGCGTCGGAGTTCCGTCAGGCGCTGGTCGTACTGCTTGTCGACGAGGAACGCCGTCCCCTCCTCCGAGTCGTCGCGCTGGTCGGCGAGTTCCTGCAGGCGGTCGTCCGTCTCCGCGAGGTGCTCGTCGAGCGTCTCCTCGTCGACGAGCACCTCGATACGGTACTCCGCACAGCCCGCCAGGTCGCCGAGGATGTCCGCGAGTCGGTCACCTCGCTCGGTCAGCCACGACCGGACCGTCCCGTCGTCGCCCTGCACGATGGTGTCGAAACGGAACGGGACGGGCGTCCCGAACTCCTCGGTGGCCGCGTCGACGATAGCCTGGTGTGAGAGCAGCCACCCCTGCACCTCGGTCGGGTCCTCGGAGTCGTAGAGGCCGGCGCAGTCGTGGACGAGGAGGCCGACGTCACCCTCGGCGAGCAGTCGGACCGGTTCGTCGTCGACGCCGAGCAGGTCCAGCGAGCGGTCGTCGCTCCCCTCCTCGACCGCGACGGCGCAGTAGCAGTATCGCGCCTCGTCGCTCTCGGTGGAGGCCGCCGCGTCCGTCTCGGCGGTGGCCGCCGCGTCCGCCTCGTCGGCGTCCTCGCCAGCATCGTCCGTCGCGTCGGTGGCGTCGGTCATCGGTCCACCTGCAGCATCGCGTCCCGGACGAGGCCGTCGAGGTCGCCGCGCAACTCGTCGACCGAGTCCTCGATGTCGTGGAGCTCCTTCAGGCGTTCCACCTCGTCTTCCAGCGCCGCGAGCTGCTGGCCGACCCGCTCTATCTCCTCGTCTGAGAGCGACCCCGACTCCATGCGCCGGATGGCCTCGCGTTCCATGGCCTCCACTACCAGTTCGACCACCGTAACGACGAGGGCGACGATGCCGTCACCCGCCGCCTCGCCGTCGATGTCAATCTGCGTCATCCGCCTCCGGCGATTCGGTCTCCGCTTCGTCGCCCGATTCGTCCTCGCTGTCGGCGTCGTTCTCGGCGGGGGCGCCCTCCGCCGACTCGTTCTCTGTCGTCTCGCTCTCGGCGGCGTCGGTCTCGTCCGAGGATTCGTCGCCGTCCCCGGCCGTCTCGTCGGCGACCGTCTCCGCCACCTCCTCGACCGCTTCGGCGGCCGAGTCGGGGTCCTCCTCGTCCTCGTCCGCTCGCGGTCGTCCGCTCACGCCCCCTCGACTCGGACTGCGGACCGAGATGGGTGCGCCGTCGCCGTCGACCTCCTCGCCCTCCTCGATGGGTTTCCGGCCCGACGCCTCCTCGATGCGCTTGGCGTCGGTGCCGTCGGGGAACTGCAGACCGTACTTCGCGGCCGTCTCGAAGGAGGCGAGCGCCGCCCGGATGTGGATGCCGAGCAGTTCCGTCTCGCCGACCGACACCGCGATGTCGGCGTTGATGACGACGCCCTTGTCGAGTAGCAGTTCGACGACGTCCGCGAGGCTGTCGCCCTCGCGGGTCGGGCCGGGCGTGCGGGTCTTGCGGTTCGGTCGGGTCGTGTCGTCGTCCTCAGGCATCGTCACCCTCCGTGTCCTCCGCCGGGTCCTCGAAGCGGCTCCCGTAGATGCGTTTGCGGTTCGGAGCCGACGAGTAGCGCGTCTCCATCGGAACCGTCGAGTGCTTCGCGGCCTCCCCGATGTCCGACCGGGAGGCGGCCATCGTCGAGAACGCCGTCGGGTTGCGCGAGTCCGGCTGTCCGACGCTCGACGTCTTCTGGCCGAGTTCCTCGCGGCGTTTCACCAGCTGTTTCCGGGCGTCGAGGACGCCCTCCCGGAACTCGTCGACGGCGTCGCGCATCTGCATCTGGATGACCGTCTGCATCGAGTCCGACTCCGCGGCGTCCGCGAAGTCGTCCCACTCCACCTCCAGGTCGTCGTCGCCGTCGTCCGCGTCGTCCATCTGCTCGCCGACGTACCCCTTCCACTCCGCGAGGGCCTCTTCCCCGAGGGCGTCCTCGATGGCCGCCTCCAGTTCCTCGGCGTTGCGCCAGAACTCCCGGACGTCGACGGCGTCCCACAGGTCGCCGAGTTCGAGGACGTCGAGCAGCTCCGACTTGTCGACGGCGTCGCCCGCGTCGCCCGAGACGATGGCCCTCGCGATGGACTCGACGTCGATAGCGTCGGGCAGTTCGCGCAGGTCGACGGCGTCGGGCAGGTCGTCGCCGTCGACGGTCGAGGCGAGTTCGTCGGCCTCCGTCGCCACGGCTTCGAGGTCGTCCAGCGCCGCCAGCGCGTCCTCGGCCGACCCGGACGCCAGCGACGTGACGATCTGCAGCAGGTCCTCGCGCGCCCGGTCGGCGAGGTCGATATCGTCGTCAGCGCTACTGTCGCCGTCGTCGGCAGGAGTGTCGTCGGCGGGGGTGTCATCGGGTGTCATTGGCGCACCTCGATGCGGCCGCTCAGCTGTTCGCGGGCCTGTTCGGCGACGTCGAGTCGCTGCTCGATGTCCGCGCGTCGTTCCTCGTACTCCGCTTCGGAGAGCTCCCCGAGTTCGAACAGCAGGCGGTTCTCCTTCAGTTCGTCCTGGAGCGCTTCGGTGTCGTACATCCCCTCGATGGCCATCGCGTGGATGACGTTGAGGAGGCCGAAGAACGGTCGGACGAGCAGGTCGTCGACGATGAACGTCATTGTGCCTCGATTGCGATGTCGACGAAGTTGTACGGTGCCCACGGCCCCGTGTACTGGAGCGTCAGGTCGTCGTACTCCTCGTCGAGTTCGGTCACGGCCTCGTCGAACGCCTCCCGCTCCTCGCGCTCGACGAGGTACGACCGGTTCACCACGAGTCGGTCCGAGAACAGGTCGTTGACGATGGTGCCGACGCTCACCGGTTCGAGTCGGTCGTCGACCACCTGGCCCATCTCCTCGCGGTCGTAGTGGGCGTCCTCGTCGGCGACGAACTTGACGCCGAGTTCCATCGTCCCCTCGATGTCGCTCAGCGACCGGGAGAACGTCGGTCGGCCCGTCCTGAGGATGTTCTTGAGGGGGCGCTTCCCCTTGAACACCATCCCGAACTGCATCGGGACGACGGTACGTTCGGCGTCGACCATCACCGCACGGAGGACGTCGTCGTGAGCGCGGACGTTCTCGTCGGTCCGCTCGGGCTCCATATCGCCGATGTCCGAGACGACGGCTGCGAGTGGCCCGTGCGAGACGGTGTAGACGTGGTCGGCACCCTCGACACCGGTCACGTCCAGTTCGATGTCGCCGTCGTCGGGAGTGACGCCGTACGCGTAAAGATTGTCGCTCATCCGCTATCGTGCGCGGCTTCGACGGAGCCGAACCAAAAGACGGTGCCTGCGAGTGAAAGGCCCGGCTCACCACCTTCGAATGGAAACCGGTACCGGCCTGTGCAGGCAACAGGGACTACCGACCAGTTCGACTCTCGATAAGCGATGGCAACTCAATCACCGAATGCGTCGAGTCTCGCCGAAGTCCTCGACCGAATCCTGGACAAGGGGATGGTCATCGACGTGTGGGCACGCGTCTCGGTAGTCGGTATCGAGATCCTGACCGTCGAAGCGCGCGTCGTGGTCGCCTCCGTGGACACGTTCATCCACTACGCACAACAGATATCGATGATAGAACAGGCGAGCCAGTCCGGCGAACTGGAAGACATGCAGGACCTCGAGACCGGCGTGGGCGCAATCGAGCCCCGCGCTATCGAGGTCGAGGAACAGTAGCGCCCTGACCGATGGCCGAGGCCGAGTCCGAACAGTGTCGGGCGCTCACCGGTGCGGGGGAGCGGTGCACCCGTCAAGCACAGGACGACGGTTTCTGTCACCAGCACGACGACGACGACCCGACCATCGATGACGAGGAACACGACGACACGACGGACGAAGCGAGCGACGACGAACAGCAGGACTCGACGGGGGGCGGCATGAGCGACACCGAGAGTGGCGACGACGCCACCGACGGTGGCACGAACGGTGACGGCGACGTCGGCCTAATCGACGTCCGCAACACCGTCCGGTCGAACGCGGGTCAACTCATCGGCCACCCGTTCGACGCGCTCATCGAGGTCGGTCGACGGCGCGACGAGGACGGCGACCCAGAGGGGTGGATCGCCGTCGTCGAGGTCGTCGAGCGCAAGTCGATTCCCGACACGCAGGACATCCTCGGCCGGTACGAGATAGACCTCGACGAGAGCGGCCAGTTCGAGGCGTACCGCCGCATCCAGCGACTCCACCGCGGCGACACCGGCGAATCCGAACTGTAGTCGGTCTCAGTCCGGAGACGTGTCGAGCGTCGTCTCGAACCGTTCCCACGCTTCTCTCTCGCGGCGACCGCCGCACGACTCGACGACGGACGCGAAGTAGCGGATGCGCTCGCGGAGCGTCTCGTCGTCGTACCCGGGGACGCCCAGTCGCGAGGCTGCGACGGTCGCCTCGACGACGGCCGCGTGCGCCCGGTTCGTCGTCGGGACGACGCGGCGTTCGACCACACTCTCGATAGGGGTCAGCGTCCACTCGACCCACTGGGTCCCATCGCGCTCGCCGTCCGCTCGCTCCTCCACCTCGACGCGCACCCACGCGTCGGCGCTCTCCAGAACGGGGTCGGCCTCCTCGCGGACCGTACACGCCGCCTCCACGAAGTCGACGGGGTGGCGCGTGAACTGGACGTACCCCTCGCCGCGCTCCCGGAAGTTCCGCCAGGTCCGCGTCCGGCCCCACGTTCGTGCGGTCACCGGCGCGTCGACCACGCCCTCGTCCTCGTCTTCGGGGGCGAACAGTCCCAGCGCCGCGACGTTCCAGCGCTCGTTCGGCCCGCGCGTCGTGACGACGGACTCCCGCACGCCGTCCCACCTGACCGGCCAGTCGGCGGGCACGCCCGCGGTGGCGTCTCCCTCACTCTCGCCACCGTCCGAGTCGGTCACACCTCGACCCCTCGTTCCAGCGCGACGAACAGCGCGGCCGCGACGAGGTCGGCCGTCGTGCCGGGGTTGATACCGCGCTCGACGAACTCCTCGGCGAGCGATGCAGCGTCCTCCTCGCCCGCCAGCACCGCCTGTGCGCGCTCGGTCGCCTCGCGCGCGGCGGCCTCGTCGCTGGTCGTCGCGACGAACGTGTCCACCTCGTCGGCGAGCAGGTGGAGGAACGCTCGCGCACCGCGTTCGGAGACCGGTCCGTCGTCGGCGACGACGCGTTCTGCGGCCTCGAACGTCCGGGGGAACCCGTCGGTCCACTCGCGGGCGACGCCGTCACCGTCGCCGCTTCGCTCCATGAGGTCGGCGAGCGTCAGGTCACGCTCCCGGACCATCGGAATCGCGTCGCTCCCCCGGCGGACGTCGAGGTCGGCCATCCCCTCGGGCGGGTCGTCGACGGCGACGCCGACGTGGTCGAACGCCCGGTAGAACGAGCAGGCGTCCTCGACGGTCGTCTCGGCGACGACCCGTCGAACGCCCTCGGACGAGAGGTCGTCGCGACTCGCCGCCCGGACGAGCGGGCAGAGCGCCAGCAGCGCGCCGAACTGGGTGTTGCCGCCCCGCTGTTCGGTCATCCCCGCGACCGCCCGCTCGAACGCCTCGCCCAGCGGTCCCGACCCGGCCGCGAGACGGAGGCCGGGAGCCGCGCCGACGGCCCCCGCGAGGAAGTGGTCGAAGTGGAGGTCCGGGTGGTCGCGCAGTCGGTCGACGTTCCCCGGCTTCGGCGTCCCCGCGACTTCGAGGAGCAGGGCGAGTTCCGCGTTCCGGGCCGCGTCGCGCCGCGGGACGGTGGCCTCGTCGGTCGAACTGCGGTCGCTCATCGCCCCTCCGTCGCCCGTGCGTCCGGTCGGGTCGAGCGGTCGGCGTCGTTCGACGCTCGCCGGGCGAACCAGTCGTCGGTCGCTCGCCGGACCCGACGCAGGACGCGGGGGTCGTCGCTCGGTCGCCCGACGCTCACCGCGTCCGCGCCGAGGTCGAGGTACTCCTCGACCGTCTCCCGGTCCCGGACGCCGTTGTTCGCCACCACGAACGCGTCGCAGGAGTCGACGACATCGCCGACCACGGACTCGGAGTCCATCGCGTCCACGTGGAGGACGCTCGCGCCCGCGTCGACCACTCGCGGCGCGAGCGTCGGGAGGTCCACGTCGTCGACCTCCGTACGGACCTTGACGCTCACCGTCGCGCCCGCCTCCGTCGCGACCCGAACCTGTTCGCGGAGGCGTTCCGGGTCGCGCAGTAGCGTTTCGCCCGCGCCCGCGGCGCACATCTCGGCCTGCCGGCAGTGGGCGTTCAGTTCGAGGAGCGCGTCGTGGTCGGCACAGACCCCGGCGACCTCCCGAATCGGGTCGAGCGTCGCGCTCCTGACGTTCATCGCGGCACGAATCGGTGTGTCGGCGAGGGCGGTCAACTGCGCGTCGACGAACGCGACCGGGTCGTCGGGCAGGAACTCCTCGCGGTCGCGGGCGACGAGGTCGCGGGCGGCGTCGCGGGTCGCCTCGTCGAGTGCGATACCGCCGAGGAACGCACATCCCGCGAACTCGCTCGCCGCTCGCGCCCACTCCGCGTCCGCTGCCCCGGAGAGGCTGGCGAGCGCGACGCGCGGCTCGAAGGGGTCGACCGGTGCGGATAGCGAGGCGTTCGAGGACTGCTCACCTCCAGCCATCAGGCCACCTCGTCGAGCGCCTCCCGGACCGCGCGGGCGACGCGCTCGCTGTCGGCGGGCGAGTCGAGCGTCGTGTCGGTGTGGACGACAGGCCGGTCGAGGTCGGTCGGGTCGTCGTCGTCCAGCACGAACGCGTCGGCGAACGGGTAGGCATCGGCGACGCCCCCGGTCGATGGCTCCCGACCCGTCGCGGCCATCAGGTCCGCCGCGGGTCCCGAGAACACCCGTTCGCCGACGAACGGCGAGACGGCGACGACCGGCGTCGAGTCGAGCGCCGCCCGGAACTCGTCGAGTGCGAGCATCGGGCCGATGCTCGTGACGGGGTTGGAGGGACCGACGACGACCGGCGCGTCCAGCGCCTCCCGGACGGCGGGCGTGACGCTCGCCCCCTCGGCCCCCCGGAACTCCACGTCCTCGACGGTCGGGTCGCCGCCGCGCGCGACCCACCACTCCTGGAAGTGCATCGGTCCGTCGGGCGTGTGGACGATGGTGGCGACCGGGTCGTCGCTCATCGGCAGGAGCGTGCGGTCGACGTCGAAGGCGTCGCAGAGGATGCGGGTCGCCTCGGTGAGGGTGTGGCCCTCGTCGAGGAGGCCCGTCCGCGTGAGGTGGACGGCCCGGTCGTAGTCGCCGATGTACATGAACTCCGCCACGCCCGAGAAGCGTCGCCAGCGGGCGATGGCTCGGCCAGCGGTCTGTGCCTCCGTCGGGAGGTAGCGCGGTTCCGTGTCGAGGTCGGCGCGCTCCGCGAGGTCGTGCAGGCACTCGTGGGTCGTCCCGGCGTCGTCCGCGATACCCCACCAGGTGTCCCGGTCGAGGACGTCGCCGTCGAGGAAGAGCATCGTGTCGAGGTCCGGCGAGACGAGGTGGCCCGCGATCTCCACGTCGTCCCCGGTGTTCCCGACGGCCGTCGTCTCCGACGGCGGGAACACGGCGTCGGCTCCCGACAGCAGCTTGGGCGTCCCCGTCCCGCCCGCGAGAAACGTCGTCATGGGGCGGTGTTGTGCGGTTGCGGGCTTGTATCTGACTGTCACGCGGCCCTGCTTGCGTCTCCCGGCCACCACACATACGGACCCTCCACGAGTGCCGTGGACCATGACGCTCCAGACCTACCGGCTCGTCATCGACGAGACGAACGCGACGGACGGCGTGACCATCGACCTCTACGATGAGGACGACCTGCTCGCCGCCTCGGACCGCCTCCCGTACGGCGACCTCGGTCTGGAGACCGTCGACGGCGAGGACCGCCCCGACGCCATCGAACGCGAGACCACCGCCGACGTGCGGACCGTCTCCCTCGACGTCCAGCGACAGGACGGCGCGTTCGAAGTCCGCGTCCTCGGCGACACCGACGAGCGCCTGTTGACCGAGCGCGTCGCGGATAGCGACTGGAAGCTCACGCCGGCAGAATAGTTTACATCATTTCGTGACTGTCTCCCTTTCTTTTCGTTTTCCTGGGGGCGACTTAAACGACCGGGAATAACCCATACAAGGGTTAGGGTGGGACGTGTAGTGTGTCGTGATAGACCATGGCGATTGACAAACGGCGATTCGCGGTCGTGTTCGCTGTCGGGAACATCCTGCTGCTGGGCGTCGGCGCCTCCATCGTGATGGGTGGCGTCGCAGTGGCAGTTCCGACGGCAGGGGTCGGAGGGTTCACCGTCGAGTTCGACGAACTGCAGGGACAGGGGTTCCAGCAGTACGCGAGTGTCGAGAACAACTCCGAGTGCGCGGCGTACCCGTCGTTCGTCGCGCAGATAGATAGCGGGACCATCGAGGGTCTCAACCTGTACAAGGACATCGAGGTGCCGATGACCGACGACACCATGCGGATGTCCATCAAGTCGGACCAGACGGCGGAGTTCAGCGGTCTGACCCAGAAGGCGACGTACCTCAACGCCGACCTGACGTTCGACGAGGGCCAGACCATCAAGGCCGGTGCGCCGTCGTCCGACGTGCAGAACCAGATCGGCCTGTCGGCACCCGCAGTGGTCATCGAGGACGCGACCATCAAGTCCCAGGCGCAGTTCGTCAACTCCATCACGCTGCCGGGGACGCAGGTCCACACGACCATCAACCCGAACGAGACGGCCGACACGCCCAAGACCGCCTGCGCCGCACCTAACGGCTCATGAGCGCAATCTCGTCGGTCAAGCAGTCCAGACCCGTCCGGACGGCCGCCGGATACCGGTCGCGCTTCCAGACGTGGAAGCGCGCACGGCCGTTCTGGGGGGGCCTCCTGCTGACGCTGTCGGGTCTCGTCATCGGTATCATCCCGATGGACCTGGCGATGAAGTTCGCGCTCATCCCGACCGAGTTCGCGTTCGTGGGCCTCATCTTCGCCATCTTCGTGGTGCTGTGTGGCCTGTTCGCCCTGGCGAAGCCACCGCTCGCCGAGTTCTTCGGCGCGGCGGGGATGCTCATCAGCATCATCTCGATATTC
This sequence comes from Halomarina salina, assembly GCF_023074835.1. Taxonomy (NCBI): domain Archaea; kingdom Methanobacteriati; phylum Methanobacteriota; class Halobacteria; order Halobacteriales; family Natronomonadaceae; genus Halomarina; species Halomarina salina. Next base: position 2,180,839 of record NZ_JALLGW010000001.1, on the reverse strand, counting down.
GGGGCGCTCGGTGGGTTCGTGGTCGGAACCGTGCTTGGCATCCTGGGCGGGTCGCTCTGCATCGCCTGGGTCGGCCCGGACGAGCAGGCGAGCGAGACGACGGAGCAGTCCGCGGACACCACGGCGGCGGAGACGACCGACTGAGCGGTCCCTCGCTCGCCGCCTGACTACTCGCCGTTCCTTTTCGCGACGATACGTCCGACGCGAGTGCCTGGAGAATCAGTAACGCCGCGTGGCCGCCCGCTCACCCGAGCAGCGACCCGAACAGTCGCGACTCGGCCTTCCGCAGGTGTTCGTCGATGGTGGAGGTGGCGACGTCGAGTTCCGCGGCGATACACTCGTGGGTGGCGTCGCGCGGGACGTCGTAGTACCCCAGTTTGAACGCCGTCTCCAGCACCTCGCGCTGGCGGTCGGTCAGCGAGGTCAGTAGTTGGCCGTGACCGGGCGTGTACTCCCCCGCGCTCTCGACGTGGACGGCGATGTCCGCCGGGAACTCGTGGAACGCCTCCTGGAGGTTCTCCTGTGTCCCCGCGACGGTGATGACCACCGCGCCGTCGGGACCGAACTCGATGGGCGTCTCGACGACGAGCGCGTACTTCTGGGCGAGGTACATCAGCAGCCCCGCGGGCTGGCCCGACTCGACGTAGACGTAGATGTACGACGTGTCGCCGGTGACGTCGAGCACCTCGTAGTCGATGACCTCCTCCTGCGCGTCGAGGCGCCCCCCCAGCGGCGAGATGTCGCCGTGGAGGCGGTAGAACAGCAACCCGTTCCCATCGAACAGCGCGTCGACGTAGAGCAGCGCCTCGCGCTCGACGCCGGGCGTCTCCGCGATCGACGCGCCCACCGGGTGGATGCTCCCGTTCGGGGGGTGGATGGCGATGGTCACGTAACGCATTACCAGTCAAGATACTTACCGTCCTGTAAGGTTGTTCCGGCTAAGTAGTAAGGTGTGGAAGTTCCGGTTTAAACGACCGGCCATACCCCGGTCAATCCACATGTCGTCTGATATCGTCACGATGCACAAGCGTGAGTATCACTACCGTCCGTCAGACAGTCGCGGTCGCAGTCGTCTGCTGTCTCGTGGTCGGGACCGCAGCCCCGGTCGGCGCGGCGCTGGGCGTCGACGCGGACGGCGCTGCGGGCTCGGGCGGAGCGGCGGCGGACGGTGGAGCGTTCGCCGCGGTCCAAGAGAACGGGTCGACGGTGAACACGTCGACACCGAGCGAGAGCGAGGACGACGAGGACGCCGCAGGCACCGAGACCGAGAGCGAAGGGAACGAATCGGCCGAGTACACCGACGAGGAGTTGAGCGACATCGGCTGTCTCCCCCTCCCGCTCACCCTGAAGGACACCGCTATCGACGCCTACCGGCAGGAGACCACGCGGCTCGAGATTCTCAAACTGGCCGCCGGCACGAGAGAGGACAGTCACACGGGGCCGTTCACCATCCAAGCGTCGCGCATCGACGTCGGCAAGCTCTGCATCCGCTCGCCGGTCGACGAACACCGCGGGTTCCGGCTCGTGATGGACGACGTGGACATCACCGACGGCTCCATCCGCGGGGGCAAACTGGACCTCGCGTTCCAGAAGGCCCACGCCGACCGACTGGAACTGTGGGTGTCCGCCTCGACGCTCCGGCACCTGCTGCCGCAACTGCCGGTGCCCGGCAGCAACTCGTCCGGGCCGGTCGACAACACCACGGACGCGGTCGGCGACGTGGTGAACAACACGACGGACACCGTCGGCGACGTGGTGAACAATACGACCGATGTCGTCGACAACACGACCGACGTGGTCGGCAACACCACGGGGACCGTCGGTGACACGGTGAACGACACGACCGGGACCGTCGGTGATATCGCGGACAACACGTCCAGCCGCGTCGGCGGTGCCGTCAACGACACGACCGGGAACGTCGGCGACACCGTCGACGACACCACGGGCACCGTCGGAGAGACGGTCGACAACACCACCGACGGCGTGGGTGACGCGGTCGACACCAACGCCACCGGACCCGTCGGCGACGCGGTCAACGACACCGCCGACACCGCCGGCGACACCGTCGAGGAGACGACCGGAACGGCCGGTGACACGGTGAACAACACGACCGGAACCGTCGGCGACACCGTCGAGGAGACCGGCGAGACGACGGGTGACCTCGTCAACGACACCACCGGGAACGTCGGCGACACCGTCGACGACTCCACCGACGCCGTCAACGACACGCTCTCGAACCCCGAGGATGCCGACGAGGAGACCCAGGACCTCGTCAACGACACGGGTGAGACCGTCGACGACACGGTCGACGACTCCACCGACGCGGTCGACGAAACGAGTGACACGGCGGAGGACGCCACGGACGACCTGACCAACGAGACGAGCGGGACCGTCGACGACACGACGGACGCGGTCGAGAACACCACCGACGGGGTGACCGGAGCCGTCGACGACGCGACCGACGACACCGAGGCTGGCGACACGGTCGACGACACCACGGACGCGGTCGACGACACCGTCGACACGACCGAGAACGTCACCGACGAGACGGGCGAGACCGTCGAGGACACCGCGGACACCGTCGTCGACGAGACGAACGACACGGTGAACACCGCGACGGGAGCCGTCGACGACACCACAGACGAGGTGACCGACGGGGTGACGAACACCACCGACGGCCTCCTCGGCGACGACGAGGAGACGTCGACCGAGACGGTGACCGCGACGGCCACCGAGACGGAGACGACCGAGAGTACGGCGTCGTCGACCACGAGTGCGCCGACCGAGACCGAGACGGCCGAACCGACCGAGACCGAGACATCCGAGACCGAGACGACGGAGACGAGCACCGAGACCTCGGGGCCGGTCGAGGAGACGGGCGACACCGTCGAGACGGTCGTCGATGAGACGGGTGACGCGGTCGGCAACCTCACCGGCGACGACGGCGACGACACCAGCACGAGCAGTGACGGCGGGAGCGACGACGGTGACGACGGTGGCCTGTTCTCGCTCGACGGTGCGACGCTCGACACGCGCTCGGAGCCGTAGCGAGGCACCTTTCTCCCCCCATCACCAGCGAGGGGACATGAACACGGTCAAGGACGCCGTCCACGACCACATCGCGCTCGACCCGGTCGCCGAGGCGCTGGTCGACACACCCATCGTCCAGCGACTCCGACACATCAAACAGCTCTCGACGGTCAGACTCGTCTACCCGTCGGCGAACCACACGCGCTTCGAACACTCCCTCGGCGTCTACCACCTCGCCCGGCAGGCCCTCGACTCGCTGGGCGTCACCGGCGAGCGGGCAGCCCACGTCCGCGCCGCGGCGCTCCTCCACGACATCGGCCACGGTCCGTACGGCCACCAGACCGAGGGCGTCATCATGCGCCACGCGGGAGAACACCACGACGAGATTCACGACCTGCTCGGCGGGACCGAAGCCGCCGAAGTCCTGCGCGACCACGACTGCTCGCCGGAGCGGGTGGCGGACCTCGTCGCGGGCCACGGGGAACTCGGCCAGCTCGTCTCGGGGGAACTGGACGTCGACCGGATGGACTACCTCGTGCGCGACGCCCACCACACCGGCGTCCCCTACGGCACCATCGACACCGGCCGCCTCGTCCGACAGTTGCGGGTCCGCGACGGCGAACTGGTGCTGGCGGCGGGGAACGTCCAGACCGCCGAGTCGATGCTGCTCGCTCGCTCGCTCATGAACGGCATCGTCTACCGACACCACGTCTCGCGCATCGCGGGGACGATGCTCGAACGGGGGGCCGAACGCATCGTCGACGGCGGCGTCTCCATCGAGCACTTCCGCCGGTTCGCCGACCACGACCTGCTGGTCGGACTCCGGAGCCACGCTCCGGACCTCGGTCGGCGCATCGAGGAGCGCGACCTGTTCAAGCGTGCGCTGTGGGTCGGCCAGGAGACGATTCCCGCGGCCGTCGCGCAGTTCCCACGCGAGGCCATCCGGGAGGCCGAGACGGACATCGCCGCCCGGGCGGGCGTCCCCGACGACGAGGTGTTGCTCGACGTCCCCTCCCTGCCTTCGATGCGCGAGGCGAACGCCCGCGTCGTCGTCGGTGGCAGCGTCCAGCGACTGGAACACGCCTCGGAACTGGTCGGCGCACTTCGCGCGGGCGAACGCGCTCGCTGGCGACTCGGCGTCTACACGCCCGACGAACACGTCGACGACGTCTCGCGCGCGGCGCGGTCGGTGCTGGGAATCGACGACGCGTCGAACTGAGACGCCGCTCTCGACCGCTCCCACCACCGAGCGTCGAGCGGACCGTCGCATCGGGCGGACAGTCCCGGCGACCCGCCCGTCCCTTACAAGGAGCGAGCTTACGCCAGTCGGTAGCGCTCGTACCGGCGGAGAACGACGATGTGCCCAACCACGACCGAAGACATGTTCGCCGACGCCATCCGCGAGACCTTCTACGCGGAACACCAGTTCTACGACGCGCTCGAACGACTCGCGGATTCTTCCAGCGACGAGCGGCTCGCCGAGACGTTCTCGGCGCACCGCGAGGAGACGAGGGTCCACATACTCCGTCTCGAGGAGCTGTTCAACACGCTCGGCATCTCCGTCGAGGAGCGAGAGGACCGCGCCGTCAGCGGGCTGCTGGCGGACCACGAGGCGTTCCTGGCCTCGTCGCCCGACCAGATGGCGCTCGACCGCTACAACGTCACCACCGCCCAGAAGGCCGAACACTACGAGATAGCGGTGTACGGCAACCTCGTCCCCCTCGCGTCCGACCTCGGGATGGACGACGTCGCCGACCTCCTCGAGGAGACCCTTCGGGAGGAACAGCAGGCGCTCGGGACCCTCTCGAAACTCGGTGAGACGTTCGACCAGCAACACGGTACGGCCACGCCGCCCTGACCAGTCGGAGAGAACCCCCGCTCACACCCGAACACGGGCGGTAGCGGGCGACGGTTTTTAAGCGAACGCGACCCAAGCGCCGCCATGATTTCCATCAAGGACAGCGTCCACGACCACATCGAGGTCGACGGTGTGGCCGAGGCGCTCCTCGACACCCCCATCGTCCAGCGCCTCAGGCGCATCCGCCAGCTGGGGACCGTCTCGTACGTCTACCCGTCGGCGAACCACACGCGCTTCGAGCACTCCCTCGGCGTCTACCACCTCGCCGACCGGGCGCTGTCGAACCTCGGTATCGAGGGGACGAACGCCGCCCGCATCCGCGCCGCGGCGCTCCTCCACGACACCGGCCACGGTCCGTACTCCCACAATCTGGAGGACCTCGTCTACCGGCAGACCGGTCGCTACCACGACGAGATAGACGACCTGCTCACGGAGGGCGAGGTGGCCGACGTGCTCCGGGACCATGGCCTCTCGCCCTCGGCCGTCGCGGACCTCGTCCGCGGCGACGGGAAGTACGGCCAGCTCGTCTCGGGGGAACTGGACGTCGACCGGATGGACTACCTCGTGCGCGACGCCCACCACACCGGCGTCCCCTACGGCACCATCGACACCGGTCGTCTCGTCCGCGAACTCGACTTCACGGAGGGTGAACTCGTGCTGGGCGAGGGGAACGTCCAGACCGGCGAGTCGCTCCTGCTCGCGCGGGCGCTGATGAACCCGACCGTCTACAGCCACCACGTCGCCCGCATCTCGAAGGCGATGCTCCGGCGGGCCGCAGAGGGCCTCCTGCGAGCCGACGCGACCGACGCCTGGGAGCTCCGGCGGATGGACGACGACGACCTCAGGGTCGCGTTGCGACAGTGCGGTGAGACCGCCGAGTACGCCCGCCGTCTCGACACCCGCGACCTCTACAAACGGGCGGTCTGGGCCGAGTACGACGTCGTGGACGACGAACTCATCGACGCCGACCACGACACCATCCGCGAGTACGAACGGGAGGTGGCCGCGGAGGCCGGCGTCGACGCCGAACAGGTCGTCCTCGACGTCCCGTCGCGCCCCGACATCCCCGAGTCGACCAGTCGCGTCGTCGTCAACGGGCAGGTACGCCGCCTGCGCGACCAGTCGACGCTCGTCAAGGCGGTCATGCGCGTCCAGAAGGACCAGTGGCGACTGGGCGTCTACGCTCCCCGGGACGTGACCGAACAGGTCGGCCACGCCGCCGAGTCCGTCCTCGGCCTCGACCTGGACGCACTGGTCAGCGACATCCGTGGCTCGCGGACCGCCACGCTCGACGAGTTCGAGGAGGCGCGCGATGAGTGAGGACGACCGGGCTTCGGACGGGACGACACCGACCGGCGACCCCGACGCGGTGAGGACCGACCGCGAGACGACCGACGGCGAGACGACGATAGCGGGGACGATACTCCGGGGCCGGGAGTTCGACCCCGTCGAGGGACGGGTCGTCGTCGAAGACGGCGACGTCGTCGCCGTCGAGGAGGAGCGCGTCGACTCCGACGCCGTCGTCCTCCCGGCGTTCGTCAACGCCCACACCCACATCGGCGACTCCATCGCCAAGGAGGCCGGCGGCGGCCTCTCGCTGGAGGAACTCGTCGCGCCGCCCGACGGCCTGAAGCACCGCCTGCTCCGGGCGGCAGACGACCCCGAACTCGTCGCCGGGATGGTCCGGTCGCTCCGGTACATGGAGCGCTCGGGGACGGGCGCGTTCCTCGAGTTCCGCGAGGGCGGCGTTGAGGGCGTCGACCAGCTCCGTCGAGCGCTCGACGGCCTCGCCATCGACCCGACGGTGTACGGTCGGGGTGACGCGAGCGTCCTCGACGTCGCCGACGGCTACGGCGCGAGCGGTGCGAACGACACCGACTTCACCGAGGAGCGGGCCGCAGCACGGGACGCCGGCAAGCCGTTCGCCATCCACGCGGGCGAGGTGGACGCGAGCGACATCGACCCCGCACTCGAACTCGACCCGGACCTGCTCGTCCACATGGTCCACGCCGACGACGAGCACCTGCGACGCGTCGAGGACGAGGGGATACCGGTCGCGGTCTGCCCGCGTTCGAACCTCGTCACGGACGTCGGTCTGCCGCCAGTCGAAGAACTGCGCGAGCACACCACCGTCGCGCTCGGGACGGACAACGTGTTCCTCAACGCCCCCTCGATGTTCCGCGAGATGGAGTTCGCGGCGAAACTGTACGACTGCTCCGCGAGCGAGGTGCTGGGGATGGCGACTCACGCCGGAGCGGACGCGGCGGGCCTGAACTGCGGCGTCGTCGAACCGGGACGAGAGGCCCGACTGCTGGTCCTCGACGGCGACTCCGACAACCTCGCGGGAGCGCAGGACGTGGTCCGAGCGGTCGTCAGGCGAGCGGGGACGAGCGACGTCGAGCAGGTCGTACTGCCGTAGACGGGACTCGGCCGCTCACTCGACCGGTCGGAGGTGTTCGCAGTCGCCCGCGCTCACCCGGACCGCCTCGCCGTCGTCGCGCCGGACGACGAGCGTCCCCGGTCGGTCCACGTCGACGGCCTCGCCGACGACGTCGCCGTCGGTCGTCTCCACGCGCACCCGCTGGCCGAGCGTGAGCGCCAGGTCTCGCCACGCGGGGACGACCGAATCGAGGTCCGACCGGAGCGCGTCGAACTCGGCCAGGAGGCGCTGGGCGAACGCACGTCGGTCCACCCCGCCAGTCTCTGCGCGGACGCTGGTCGCCCCCTCGGGTAACTCGTCCGCGGTCGCCTCGGCGTTCGTCCCGACGCCGACGACGAGCCACCCGATGCGGTCGGCCTCGCCCTGCATCTCCGTGAGGATGCCCGAGAGCTTGTCGTAGCTGGTCCCGTCGCGGGGAACCACCACGTCGTTCGGCCACTTGATGCGTGCGTCGACACCCTGCTCGCGGGCGGCACGGGCCGCCGCTACCGCGGCCGCGAGGGTGAACAGGGGCGCGTCGCGCATCGGCACGTCCGGCCGGACGACGAGGCTCAGGTAGACCCCGCCCGAGGGCGACGACCAGGCGCGGTCGAGTCGGCCGCGACCGCCGGTCTGTTCGTCCGCGACGACGGCCACGTCCGACGCGCCGGACTCGGCGAGTTCGCGGCCGCGGCGGTTCGTCGAGTCGATGCTGTCGTGGGACTCGACGGCGAACGGCGCATCCAGGTGGAGGGCGATGGCGAGTTCGTGGAGGGGTGGCATCGCACCGAGCGCGTAGCCGCCGTCGTCGCTCACCACCTCGAAGCCGGCCTCACGGAGCGCCTCGACGTGCTTCCACACGGCGGCGCGTGAGACGTCGAGTTCGTCGGCGAGCGCCGGCCCCGACACCGGGCCGTCGGCGAGCGCGGAGAGCACCCGCAGGCGCGTCTCGTTCATGCGCTCGCTTGCGCTGGAGGGAGTATGAGGCTGTTCGTCCGCTACTGGTCGGTCGCTTCCAGGGCGACCGACACCCAGTCCGGGCGTTCGACCGACGTGCTCCCGATGCCACTGAACTGCACGTCGTAGCTCCCGGTGACGGGGACCGTCCCCGACGGCGTCGACGCCTCGCCGGCGAACTCGATGTGGAGCCACCGAATCCGGCCGTCCGGCTCCACGACGAGTGTCTGGTTCCACGACTCGACGGCGGAGAGGACGCCGGTGTACGGACCGTACAGCATCGGCGGCTCGGTCGTCTCGACGCGATACGCCGACCCGTCCAGCGTCGTCTGCCCGTCTCGCAGCGCCGGCAGGGTTCCGTACAGTTCGTCCCGGAGCGTCGGTGCCCCGACTGTCGAAGACGCGCTGTATCGGACCGACTGCTCCCCGACGAGTCGAACGACGCCCGTCGAACCGTTCGCCCACCGTTCGACCGTTTTTCCGGAGGAGGGGCCGAGCGACGACGTCGTCTCCCCGTACGACCACGTCTCGGTGGTGACCGGCGGGTCGTACCGAGCGACGCGGGTCACCTCCCGCAGGGCCGTCCCGTTCGAGTCCCGAATCACCGAGCGGGTCCGTACCGTGAAGTTCCGCTTGACGAGCGACTCGGCGTGGGCGTCGGCCAGCGCGATGGGGTCGCTGAGCCCGCTCCGCCCGACGCCCGGCGGTCGGTCGTCCATCGGGTGGTCGGTGGGTACCGACGCCGGCGTGATGTCGGCGACGCCGTCGCCCGAGTCCACCGCCGAACTGCTCCCACAGCCGGCCAGGACGACCAGCGCGACGACGAGCAGTGCGGCCCATGTTCGCATACCGAACAGTCGGGAAAGCCGAGAGAAAAGCGTTCCGTCGATTCGACGGTCAGAAGGGCACGTCGTCGGGGTCGAAGCCGCGGCCGCCCTCCGCGAACGAGTCGCCCGTCTCCGCGCGCACCGTTCGAATCTCCGGTATCTCGCGGGGGAGTCGCGTCTCCAGCGCCTGGATGGTCATCGGCGAGACGCCACAGCCCTCACACGCTCCGCCGAGCGCGATGGTGACCGACCCCTCCTCGGCGTCGAGGTCGAGGATCTCGTGGCTCCCGCCGTGACCCTTGATCTGCGGGAAGTTGCGCATCAGGAACGTCGAGATTCGTTCGCGCAGGTCGTTCTCGTCGACCGTCTGGCCGTCGGTGCTCATTGTTTCGTGACAGGAGCCGAAGCGGTTTAGCGTCCACGGTCGGGGAGCCCCGCAGTCGGTGGGGTCGTTCGGCGCTGCGCTGCGAGCGATGCTGAGCGGTGAGCGAATCGTCGTACTGTACCGCGAGCGAGAGCGTGTAGCGAACGAACGAGCGGGAGACTGCGTTCAGTCGATGACGACCAGCACGTCGCCCATGTTCACCGACTCGCCCTCGCCGATGGCGACCTCGGTGACGGTGCCGCCGCGCTCGGCGACGATGTCGTTCTCCATCTTCATCGCTTCGAGGACGCAGAGCACGTCGCCCGCCTCGACCTCGTCGCCCTCCGCGACGCCGACCGAGAGGATGGTGCCCTGCATCTCTGCGGTGACCGTGTCGCCGGCGGCGCTGGTGGCGTCGGAGTCGCCCGAGGAGCCACCACCACCGCCACCGGAGCCACCCGAGCGCTTCTGCGGACGGCTCCCGCCGCCGGAGTCGCCGCCGGCAGCGACGGCGAGTTCGCCGCGCTCTTCGAGCGACACCTCGAAGCGCTTGCCGTTGACCTCGACGGTGAACTCGCGCTCGACGACCTGCTCGTCCTCTTCGCTCGCGTCCGTCTCCTTCCCCCACTTCTCCTGGGCCTCGTCGATGCGCGAGGTGTCCAGTTCCTCGTCGAGGTAGTCGGTGGTGTGCGTCCCGCCGACGAACTTCTCGTCGGTGAGCATCAGCCGGTGGAACGGGATGATGGTCGTGACGCCCTCGATGTCGTACTCGGCGAGCGCGCGCTTCGAGCGCGCGATGCACTCCTCGCGGTCGCTCGCGTAGACGACGAGCTTCGCTATCATCGAGTCGTAGTCCCCGCCGATGGTGTCGCCGGTCCGGAGCGCGTCGTCCATGCGGACGCCGATGCCGCCGGGCGGGTCGTACGTCGAGAGCTTCCCGGTCGCGGGCGCGAAGTCGTTCGCCGCGTTCTCGGCGTTGATGCGGAACTCCATCGCGTGGCCCTCTATCTCCACCTCGTCCTGCGAGAAGCCGAGTTCCTCGCCGGCGGCGACGCGCAGTTGCCACTTCACGATGTCGATGCCCGTAATCTCCTCGGTGACGGTGTGCTCGACCTGGATGCGGGTGTTGACCTCCAGGAAGTAGAACTCGCCGTCGCTGACGAGGAACTCGACGGTCCCGGCGTTGCGGTAGTCCGCCTCCGCGACGCCGCGGCGGGCGGACTCGCGGATCTCCTCGGCCAGGTCCTCGTCGAGGGCGGGCGATGGCCCCTCCTCGATTACCTTCTGGTGGCGGCGCTGGAGCGAGCAGTCGCGTTCGCCGAGGTGCCGGGCGTTGCCGTGGTGGTCGGCGATGACCTGCACCTCGATGTGCCGCGGGTGGTCGAGGTAGCGTTCGAGGTAGACCGAGTCGTTGTCGAAGTACGCCTCGCCCTCGCGCTTGGCCGTCTCGAACTGCTCCTCGGCCTCGCTCTCGTCCCAGACGACCTTCATCCCGCGGCCACCGCCACCGCCCTCCGCCTTGATCGCGACCGGGTAACCGTGCTCGTTCCCGAAGTCCTTGACCTCCTGCGCGGACTCGGCGGGGTCGGTCGTCCCGGGGACGATGGGGACGTCCGCGGCCTGCATGACCTTCCGGGCGTTGGTCTTCTCGCCCATCTGCTCCATCGAGTCGCTCGTCGGCCCGACCCACGTGATGCCCTCCGCTTCTTCGACGCGCGCGGCGAAGTCGGCGTTCTCCGCGAGGAAACCGTAGCCGGGGTGGATGGCGTCCGCGCCAGCCTGCTGTGCCGCTTCGACGATGGCCTCCTGGTCCAGGTAGGAGTCGGCCGCGCGCGCAGGACCGACGTTGTACGCTTCGTCCGCGTAGCGAACGTGCCCGGCGTTCTTGTCCGCCTTGGAGTAGATAGCGACCGTCCCGACGTCGAGTTCCTCGCAGGCGCGCATCACGCGCACCGCGATCTCCCCTCGGTTCGCGACGAGTACCTTGTCGAACATTCTTGGCGCCCACTATTCCCAACGGCTACCTGTTTCTATCGGTCTATCGTGCCCTTCGATGAGCGTGCAGGTCACCTGTCGGAACCCACGGTAGACGGAGCTATTTGTCCGCCCCCCGCGTCGAACGGCCCATGCAGGTCATCGGGCACCGGGGATGTGCCGACCGAGGCCCCGAGAACACCCGCCTCGCGGTCCGGCGCGCCGCCCCGCACGTCGACGCCGTCGAGGTCGACGTGCGACGCTGCGGGTCGGGCGAACTCGTCGTCGTCCACGACGACCGCCTGCGGCGACTCACGGGGTCTGGCGGCCGGGTCTCGGAGACCCCCTACCGCACGCTCCGGGCACTCCGCGTCCTCGACAGCGGCGAACCCGTCCCGCTCCTCGCCGCCCTCCTCGCGGACGTCCCCGACGACGTGGCGGTCAACGTCGAACTGAAACACGCCGGGATGGCGACGGACCTCCTCGCCGTCCTCGACGACGTGCCGAACGACGTGCTGGTCTCGTCGTTCGAGGCCGACGTGCTCCGGGAACTGTACGACGTCTCCGACCTCCCGCTGGCGTACCTGTTCCACCAGGAACTGCGACGGCTCGGGCGCGACTGGCGACACGGCCTCGCCATCGGCCGTCGGTACGACTGCGCGGCGCTCCACCCGTCGGTCGGCCTCGCGACCGACGAACCGGAGCGCATCCTCGACGCGCAGGAGGAGGGGTTCGCGGTCAACGTCTGGACGGTCAAGCGCGCGCGAACCGCCCGGCGACTCCGGCAGGCAGGGGTCGACGGCCTCATCGTCGACGACTGGGCGGTCGTCTGAGGTCGCCTGGGACGGCCGGTGGGCGTGTCGGCTTCCGAAGGATTATCTCCTGCTCCTCGAAGGCTACGTAATGGACGGAGTGAACGCGGACGACGGGGACGCGCCCGAGGCGGGCGTCGCCGAGACGCGGACCGTCGTCGCCATCCACGTCGCACCCGAGTCGGGCGCGCCCGTCGAGTCGCGCGACCGGGTCGAGGCTGTGGCAGGTCGGGGGCTCAGAGGTGACCGGTACTTCGCCGACGAGGGAACGTTCTCCGCGTCGGCGAGCGAGACGCCACGAGACGTCACGCTCGTCGAACGGGAGAGTCTCGACGCCGTCGCGGAGGAGTACGGCGTCGTCCTCGAACCGGGCGAGCACCGTCGGAACCTCACCGTCGAAGGGGTCGCGCTCGACCACCTCGTCGGCGACCGGTTCCGCGTCGGGAGCGCCGTTTTCGAGGGCGTCGAACGCTGCGAACCGTGCTCGTACCTGGAGGGGTTGTTGGAGAAACGGGGCGTCCGCGAGGCGCTGGTCCACCGCGGCGGCATCCGGGCGCGCGTCGTCGAGTCGGGAGCGGTCGGCCGCGGCGACCCGGTGACGCCGCTCTGATTCGGTCGACGGGCCGGTAAGCAACGAACCGCGGACGACCGCGGTCGCGTCGGACGACGACGCGGAGCGGTCAGAAGCGGTCCGAGCGACCCGACGCGGCCCACGCGTCGCGAGGCGCGTCGAGCGGGACGCGACGGCGCACGCCGCGCATCCCCGTTCCGTCGAGTCGGCCGGCGAACGCCCATCGCTCGCCGTCCCACGTCTCCTCTGTCTCCTCGTCGGCGGCGCGGGCGGCGGCCTGCGCTCGGAGATGTGCGCGCACGGCGGCGACGATGGCGGCCGCCTCGTCGTCCGCGGCGTCGTCGAGTCCGGTGAGGTGGTCTGTCATCGGTACCTCACAGCGGGATGTTGCCGTGTTTGCGCGAGGGGGCGTCGACGCGCTTGCTCCGCAGCATCTCCAGGTCCCGGATGAGGCGCTGGCGCGTCTTCGGCGGTTCGACGACGTCGTCCACGTAGCCGCGGTCGGCGGCGGTGTAGGGGTTGGCGAACTCCTCGCGGTACTCGTCGATGAGTTCCTGTCGGCGCTCGTCGGGGTCGTCTGCCTCGTTCAACTCGCCGCGGTAGAGGATGTTCACCGCGCCCTGCGGTCCGACGACGGCGATTTCGGCGGTGGGCCAGGCGTAGTTGACGTCCGCGCCGATGTGCTTCGAGGCCATCACGCAGTAGGCGCCGCCGTAGGCTTTCCGGGTGATGACGGTCATGAGCGGGACGGTCGCCTCCGAGAAGGCGTACAGTAGTTTCGCGCCGTGTTTGATGATGCCGCCGTGTTCCTGGTCGGTGCCGGGCATGAAGCCGGGCACGTCGACGAACGTCACGATGGGGATATTGAACGCGTCGCAGAACCGGACGAACCGCGCGCCCTTCAGCGACGCGTCGATGTCCAGCGTCCCGGCGTTCGCCCGTGGCTGGTTGCCGACGACGCCGACGGAGTGCCCGTCGAGTCGGGCGAAGCCGACGACCATGTTCCGGGCGTACTCCTCCTGGACCCCGAAGAAGGAGCCCTCGTCGAGGACGCCGTCGATGACCTCGTGCATGTCGTACGGTTTCTGCGGGCTGTCGGGGACGATCTCGTTCAGGTGCTCGTCGGCCCGGTCGGGGTCGTCCCACGGGTCGACGCGCGGCGGGTCCTCGACGTTGTTCGACGGCAGGTACGACAGGAGGTGGCGGATGTCGTCGAGCGCCTCCTCCTCGTTCGCCTCCGAGAAGTGTGCCACGCCGGACTTCGCGGTGTGGGTCTGCGCGCCGCCGAGTTCGTCGAAGCCGACCTCCTCACCGGTGACCGTCTCGATGACGTCCGGACCGGTGATGAACATGTGGCTGGTGTCCTGCACCATGAAGATGAAGTCCGTGATGGCGGGGGAGTACACCGACCCGCCCGCGCAGGGACCCATGACCGACGATATCTGCGGGACGACGCCGCTGGCCTGCTGGTTGCGGTGGAAGACGTCGGCGTAGCCGCCGAGGGCGGCGACGCCCTCCTGGATGCGCGCGCCCGCCGAGTCGTTCAGCCCGACGAGGGGTGCGCCCACCTCCATCGCCTTGTCCATCACCTTGCACTGCTTCTCGGCGAACACCTCGCCGAGCGACCCGCCGAAGACGGTGAAGTCGTGAGCGAACACGAAGACGGTCCGGCCGTCCACCTCGCCGTACCCCGTGACGATGCCGTCACCCGGTATCTGGCGGTCCTCCAGCCCGAACTTCTTCGCGCGGTGGGTCCGCAGTTGGTCCATCTCCTCGAAGGTACCGTCGTCGAGGAAGTAGTCGATACGCTCGCGAGCGGTCATCTTGCCCTTGTCGTGCTGGGACTCGATGCGGTCTTCGCCGCCGCCGAGTTCGGCACGCTGTTTCCGCTCGCGCAACTCCTCGATGCGCTCCTCCATCGTCATTGATTGTCGGGGGTTCTCTCACTCGGAGCAAAAGGGTACCGGGAGCGCACGAGGAGTTCACCCGGTCGGCCGGCACCACGACCGAGAGGTGCGGTACCGTACCACATCAAGGGGTACGGTCGGTACACGACGGGAGGTAAGGTAAACGCCTAACCGACGCACGCGAGTAGCGTGGTCCATGTCCAACGCCAGCGAGGACGAGGGGCAGTTGCCACCGCTTCTCGACGTGCGCGACGCGCTCGACGACATCGAACGCGAGGCGGACGCCGACGTGAGCGACGACGTCGACGCCATCCGCGCGGACCTCGACCGGCTCGCGGAGCACGACGAGGCGAGCGACTCCGTCGTGAGCGACGTCGAGGACGACGTCCTCGCGCTACGCGAACGCCTCTCCGGCGACGCCGACATGTACGCCGAAGCGGTCGAGAACCGCATCCGCCAGTACCGCACCTCCCGGCAGAGCGCGAGCGACACGGTCGACATCGCCGACCCTCGACTCGCCCGCAACGGGACGGCCGTCGACCTCGAACGGCAGCGAGGCGAGACGGTCGACGTGGAGGGCGTCCTCGTCAACCAGGGCGAGTCGCGCGCCGCGACGGTGCTGACGGCGTTCCACGACGACGACGGCACCGTCTCGCGGACGGTAGAGAGCCGCGCCTACGACCTCGACGCGGGCGAGAAGCGCGACGTGTCGCTCACCGTCTTCGTCCCGGACGACGCCGCCTACTACGCCGTGAGCGCCGTCGACGCCGACGACCCACGAACGGTCGCTGGCGACGAGCCCGAGCCGGACACGCTCGAACGCGACCGGCGCGAGGCGGCCGCGACAGACGACGACAGGGGCCGCGGGCGGAACGAGGACGGCGACCGCTCCACTCGCGAGAACGCCGGCGGGTCCTGACGCGTCGGTACGGCGTGTCGTGAGGGGAGGAGAGAACGGACGCGGCCGGGGACCGCTCAGCGGTCCCGCGAGTTCCCGATGAGGAGCGTCTCGCTGATGAGCTGGTCCGTCCCGCGACGGATGCGCTCGGAGACGGCCTGGTGGGAGAGACCCAGTTCCTCGCCGACCACGTCGAGGTTCGTCTCGCGTGGAATCTTGAAGTAGCCGCCCTCGCAGGCCGCGCGGAGCGCGGCGTACTGGTTCTCCGTGATGCCGTACTGGCCGGCCGGTTCGGTGTCCAGTTCGTGGACCTTCCTGATGTCGAACGTCACGTCGTTCTCGTCGCAGAAGTCGTACGTCTTCGAGAGGGCGTCTCGGGTGGGGTAGAGGACGCGCAGCGACCACGTCGACTTCTCCGCGGCCGCCTCGGCGTCGAGGAGCGTCGCCTGCGAGTCGAGGAGCATCTGGACGACGAGGGTGACCCGGTCGATCCAGCGCATCCGGTAGAGCCACTCGTCGTCGAGGTCCGCGAGGATGGTCGCCTCTTCGGTCGTCGGGTCGTCGGTGAGCGCCTCGTGGATGGTGTCACGCTCGTTGCCCCGCGCCCAGATGATGGGTACCACCTCGTCCTCGGAGGACTGAACGATACGTCCACCGCTGAAATCCACGTTCGGGACCGTCGAGAGCGTCTGCTCGAGTGCGAACTCCTCGACGGGGACGCGCCCGACCACGACTACAGCCATACTGGACTGTCGTACAGCGATGGCAAAGAGTCTCGGCTTTCATCGTCGCCCGGGACCGGACGGTGTAACGACTGCAGAGGCGACGGTGTCGGTCGAGGAATCGGGGCGACCAGAGCCGACCCGCGACCACCCTCGACCGACCGCCTCGAACGCCTGTGCCCGACCACGCCGAACGCGTCCCGTTCGAACCGTATCGCCTTTTGCCCGTGGCGACCTCGGTCCTCCGTGGAGAACGTCACCGACCGGACGAACAACCCGTTCGGCATGCGCCCGCCCTGCGACCAGTACGTCCCCGGGTACGGTGACGCCAACGCCGTGTTCCACGTCGTCGGCGACCACCCGGGCGTCCACGGCGGGGCACCGACCGCGGACGGCGGCGTCGCCGCGGAGCACGGGGTCGACGCGGACGCGACCGACCTCGACGGCGTCGGGGTGCCGTTCACGAACGAGTCGGGACTCCGACTCCAGCGTGCGCTGGCCGAGGGCGGTCTGCTGGACGACCCGGGACTGCGCCCGCAGGTCCCCCGGACGTTCCTCTCGTACCTGCACATGTGCGTCGTCGACGGGACGCCGACCGACCGCGAGTACGACGAGATGGAGCGCTACTTCGACGCCGAACTGCGCGCCATCGCCGCCCACGTCCTCCTGCCGGTCGGCGAGCGAGCGACCCGCCACGTCGTCGCGGAGTACACCGCACGGGCCGAGAAGGTGGAGTACGACATGGCCGCGCTCCACGGGACGGAGCTACGCGGCAGCGGCTTCCTCGTCTACCCCATCCGCGACCCGAGCGAGTGGGAGGAGAGCGACCACCAGCGACTCGTGCAGGCGCTCCGGGCGCTCCAGTCGACGGACTTCCGCCGCGAGGTCGACCTGGGTCGGTTCCTCCCCGGCGGGGAGACCTACCGCGTCCGGTAGGTCGGAGACGCGAGCGACACCGAGCGGGCGGGGAACGACGCCCCGCCGGCGACGACGATTTCTCCCGCGCGTGCGAACGTGCCCCTATGAGCCCCGCCCACACCGAGTTCACCGTCCAGACCGGCGACCGCATCGACGTACGGGACGTGACCGACCGCGTCGACGAGGCACTCCCGACGGGCTACGACGGCCTCGCGACGGTGTTCGTCCGCCACACGACGGCGGGCGTGACGCTCAACGAGTTCGAACCGCGACTCGTCCGCGACGTCGAGCGGTTCGTGGAGGCGCTCGCTCCCGAGAAGGACTGGGCGCACGACGAACTCGACGGGAACGCCGACGCACACCTGCGCTCGATGCTCCTCGGGCGCGACGTGACGGTTCCCGTCCGCGAGGGGACGACGGACCTCGGGACGTGGCAGTCGGTGTTGCTCGTCGAGTGCGACGGCCCCCGAGAACGGAGCGTGTCCGTGTACCCTCACTGAAGCGCAGCGCACAAGGGCTTCTACGCAGGTCGTGCTGCACCAGACGTGTCGTACGGAACGTGCTGTGCGGGCGAGTCACGGGACTCGAAGCCACGCAGTGCGTCACGAGCCGTCTGATAGAGAGGAGGGCCACGCGACGGGTTTCGAGGCTGTCAGAGGCCAGGTGCGTCGTCGCGTGGCCGGACCCGCTCGCCCGGAGCATGTCGGAACGCTTCCACCTTCGGTTCCAGTCCCCGTGTCGCGAGAACGGGGCGAGCGTGTCCACCGTCAACTGGTGGCTAGCTGGTCTTGACTTTTTATCTTGGCATACCAGGCCGAAACGACGCTAGACGAACGCTGACTGTCGACCGTTTCGAAGTGTCCCGTCGCCCTGCTCGACGTGCATCGCGACGAGCGGAGGCCGGGGTCAGACGAAGCGGACGACGGCGTACAGCAGTCCCGTCGTGACGGCCGCGGTGACGAGGGAGACGACGGTGATTCGGAGCGCGAAGGTGGCGTCGGCCCGCCTCGAGGCCGCGTCGGTGACCGGTCCGGCTTCGCCACCCGAGGCGGAGAAGTCGTACCGGCCGAGGAGGGCGAACTTCACGCAGAACCGCGTCCGCGCCTGCACGAAGAACTCGACGGCGAGTGCCAGCGGCGGGAACGCCCCGAGGACGAGCGCCGTGGGAGCGCTGGCAGTCACCACCGCCGCGAGGTAGACGGCGGTAGCGACCAGACCGACGCTCGCGTACCGGTACCGTCTGCGCTGCTCGGTCCGTCCGATGTTGCAGACGCCGGGGCGGTACGACGTCGGCCGTGTCGGCGGCGGGTCGTCTCCTGACGCGCGATACCGGGAGCTAGCGGGATTCATCTCGGCCGGGTTAGGTCGGTCGTGAATTTAGGTCGCTCGGCCCCGGCAGGGCCGGTCGTGACGAACGACGACAGACCGCGAGGAACGGGGACAGGGTGACCGGTTGCTGGTGGTCAGAACCCCGGCGGGACGATGTAGTAGCCGGAGTCGGGCGTCAGGAACAGGTCGTAGAAGTTCAGGCCGACGACGACGAGGATGGCCAGCAGGACGACGGTCCGGAGGCTCCAGAGCCAGACCATCGAGAGCGTCGCCCCGCCGCTGGTGCCCTGCCTGAGTTCGTCGACGGCTTCCTGTCCGAGCACCCAGCCGACGAACAGGACGACGAACAGCACGGCCAGCGGGAGGAACAGGGTGACGCCGATGCCGTCGAACCAGTCGAGCCACTCCAGACTCAACGCCGACGGGACGCCGAGCAGGAAGACGACCGACCCGAGACCGGCCGCGGTCGGCGCGCGCGACAGCGAGTAGTTGTCCACGAGGTAGGAGACGACCGCCTCCAGCAGGCTGATCGAGGAGGAGAGCGCCGCGATGAGGACGGTGCCGAAGAAGATGACGCCGACGACCCGCGCAGCACCGCCGGGGAGGTTCGTGAGCGCCGACGTCACACCGACGAACACCGCCCCAGCCCCGCCTTCGCTCCCGACGAGTTCACCGCCGATCTCGATGTTCGCGGCGAACAGCAGCGGGATGACGACGAGACCGGCCAGCACGCCGACGAACGTGTTCGACACGGCGATTGTGAGGCCGTCGGCGGCGAGGCTGTCGTCCTTCCCGAGGTAGGAGGCGTACGTTATCATCACGCTGAACCCGACGGAGAGGCTGAACAGCGCCTGTCCTGCCGCGGCCGGGACGACGCTCGCCGCGTTGTCGGCGACGGTCCCGAAGTCGGGCGTGAGGTAGAACTCGTAGCCCGCGCCCGCCCCGGAGAGGGTGGCCGCGTACACCGCGAGGGCGACCAGGAGCACGACGATGCTGGGGACCATGAACTTCGTCGCCAGTTCGATGCCGTCCTCGATTCCGAGCGCGACGATTCCGACCGTGATGAGCATGAACACGGCGTGGAGTGCGACCGCGTCCGGCCCCGTCGCGGCGACCTCGGTGAAGTACGTCTGTGGCTGCTCCAGGACGACGCCCGACCCGAACCCGTAGACGAAGCGGATGACCCAGCCGCCGACGACGCTGTAGTACGAGAGCGTCCAGAAGCTCCCGATGACGCCGATAGCGCCGATGAACGCCCACTGCGGACGACCGAGCTTGTTGAACGCCTCGATGGCGTTGATGTTCGCGCGCCGACCGATGACGAACTCGCCGAGCAGCGCCGGGATGCCGATGACCAGCACCGCGACGAGGTACACCACCAGAAACGCCGACCCACCGTTGGTCGCCGTCTGGAACGGGAACCGCCAGATGTTCCCCAGTCCGACGGCGCTCCCGATGGCCGCGAGGATGAACCCCACACGCGTCGCCCACGTCTCACGTTCTACCATGTGTGCGCTGAGCCGACTCTCCCCCCGACAATAAACACACTGATAGTTGTCGCCTCGGAATCACACAACTATCGGGGTACGAACAGGATTACGACGGCCAGTGGAGTAAACTGTCCGTCAATTTGCGACTGAACGTCCAGTCGGACTCGGTCAGGGCTCGACGACGACCTTGCCGAGGAACGACTCCTCCAGCACCGTCCGGTGAGCGTCGGCCGTCTCCTCCAGCGGGAAGGTCCGCGCGACCTCGGGCACCACCTCGCCCTTGACGACGAGTCGGCCCAGGCGGTCGAGAACCGGCCCGTACTCCTCGACGTTGAACATCGACATCACCTGATAGCGCAGGTCCTTCGACTTCGCCGGGCCGAGCGGCACGCGCGCCTCGTCGGCCGTGTTCCCGATGCCGACGATGCGCCCGCCGGGAGCGGCGACGCGAGCGTCGAGCGGGAAGTACTCGTTCATGAACGTGTCGAGGACGACGTCCGGCCGTCCCGCGTCGACGATGGCGGTCTCCAGGTCGTCGCGGCGGTAGTCGAGCACCACGTCCGCCCCGAGGTCGCGCAGGTGGTCGTGGTACTGCTCGCTCGCGGTGGTCACCACCGTCGCACCGGTCGCCTCGGCGAGCTGCACCGCGACGTGGCCGACGCCGCCGCTGCCGCCGTGGACGAGGCAGGTCTCGGCGGGTTCGAGGTCCGCGTAGCCCACCAGCGCCTGCCACGCCGTCACGCCGACGAGGGCGACGGCCGCGCCTTCGAGGAACGACGCGTCGTCGGGGAGTCGCGCGAGCAGGTCGACCGGCGCGGTGACCTGCTCGGCGTGGGTGCCCGACACGGTCCGACCGAGACCCGTCCCGAACACCCGGTCGCCGACCGCGAACTCGTCGACGTCGGGACCGACCGCGCCGACGACGCCCGCGAGGTCCGACCCCGGAACCCACGGGAACTCGGGAACCGGGTACTCGCCGGTCCTGAAGTACGTGTCGACCGGGTTGACGCCAGCGGCGTGGACGTCGACGACCACCTCGCCGTGACCGGGCTCCGGCGGTTCGACGTCGTCTACCTGCAGCACGTCCGGCCCACCCGTCTCGTGATAGCGTACGGCTCGCATACCCGTGGGTGGTCGGCCGACGCCAAAAGCGTAGGTGGCGACGGCCGCCCGCGACGAAGTGACGTATCCAGCACGCTGAAGGCGACTCGCTCGATACGGGCTGCCATGGACACCGAACCGAGCAACCGACGCTGCCCCGACTGTGGCGTGACGCTCGAAGCGATGGCACTCCAGACCGACGGCGGACACAAGGTCCGCGCCATCTCCGACGAGAACCGCGAGGGCCTGCTCGGCAGTCTCGGCATGAAGGAGAAACACCTGATTCGGCCGTACGTCTGTCCGGAGTGCGCCAGGGTGCTGCTGTACGCGGACGTCGACGACTGACGACCCCGAACCCCGACCAGTCGGGGTTCGAGTCACTCTGACGACAGGTTATTGACGGTCGGTACCGAATCTTCACCGTTCGGAGCGCGCAGAGCGCTGCGGTCGGAACTCGCGGGAGGTCGCGCTCCGGAGAGGCAGTCATGAGTCAACAGCAGTTACCGGAAGCGTGGTTCGTCAGGGACCGTCGAGTGAACGCCGTCGTCGCGTGGTTCTTCACACTGATGCTCGTCCTCGGCGCGGTCGGCTACCTCCTCGAGGGGTTGCTCGTCGACACGGCGCTCGCGGTCGCCGCGGCGGCCGTTTCGCTCGTGCCGCCGGTCGTCTACCGGTCGTGGAGACGGACGGTCCCGTGGCTGTTGCTGTTCGTCGCCGCGATTCCCGTCGGGGCGGGCGCGTACGGACCGTCGTTCCTCGACGACGTCGCGAACGGCGTCGGCATCGCCACGCTCGCGTTGCTCGCCGTCGCCGCGTTGCAGCTGACGACCGACCTCCGGATGACGCCCGACGTCGCCGTCGTGTTCGTGGTGCTCACGACGCTCGCCACGGCGGGGTTCTGGGCGCTCGGGTCGGCCGCCTCCGCACGGTACCTCGGAACGTCGTTCCTCGAGACCAACGACCAGTTGATGGTCGTGTTCACCGCGGCACTCCTCGGCGGAGTCCTCGCCGGTGGCGTCTTCCGCTGGTACTTCCGGCGGAAGCTTCGCGCGGCACGCGAGGCGACCGGAGTGGAGGGGGTCACGGCATGAGCGCTGGCGAACGAACCCGCGTCCAGGACACACAGTCCCAGGAGTCAGTCGCCTCGAACCGGCGGCTGACGCCGGGCCGAGAGCGCGCGCTGGTTCGCGCCCTCCAGGTCGCCATCGGCGTCGTGTTCGCCGCTGGCATCCTCGCGGGCAACGGCGGGGTCGCGGTCAACGCGGGCGTCGGACTGCTCGTCACGTTCCTGCCGAACCTGCTCTCCCGACGGTTCGCGGTGACGCTGAACGTCGGCCTCGTCCTCTGGATAACGACGGCGATGTTCCTCCACGCGCTCGGGACCCTCCCGATACCCGGCCTCGACGTCTCGCTCTACTCCGGCACGTGGTGGTGGGACCACCTGACCCACGCGATGTCCTCGTCGCTGGTCGCGGGGGCCGCGTTCGCGACGCTGCTGGCGCTCCAGCAGTACTCCGCGGCCGTCAGACTCCCGCCCCGGTTCATGTTCGTCACCATCCTGCTGTTCGTGATGGCGTTCGGCGTCGTCTGGGAACTCGTCGAGTTCTACATCGGAGTCTCCGCACAGCTCCTCGGCACCGGCGACGTGCTCACCCAGTACGGCCTGGACGACACCGTCTTCGACCTGTTCTACAACACGTTGGGCGGTCTCGTCGTGGCGACGTTCGGTGCGTCGCGACTCGCGGGCGTCTCCGACCAGCTCGCCGACCGGATGACCGACCGCGTAGCGAGTCGGTGAGCCACACGCCGACACGGACGATTCCCGTCGCCGGCCGAGGGGGCGAACGATACCGGAACCGGCGGGATTTAAGCGCGGCCCGGACGCGGCTACAGGCGATGAAACTCCACGAGTATCAGGCGAAGCAGGTCTTCGCCGACGCGGGGCTTCCGGTACCCGATTCGGAACTCGCCGCGAGCGTCGACGAGGTCGTCGAGGCCGCCGAGCGGGTCGGCTACCCGGTCGCCATCAAGGCCCAGGTACAGGTCGGGGGGCGTGGCAAGGCGGGCGGCATCGAACTCGTCGAGGACGAGGAGGAGGCCCGCGAGGCGGCCGACAACATCCTCGGGATGGACCTGAAGGGACTGCACGTCGACCGGGTGCTCGTCGAGGCGGCCGTCGACTTCGTCAACGAACTGTACGTCGGCGTCACGATGGACCGCGGGGAGGGCAAGCCCGTCGCGATGGTCTCCACGAAGGGTGGTGTCGACATCGAGTCGGTCGCCGAGGAGACGCCGGAGGCCATCTCGCGGGTCCACGTCGACCCGTCGTTCGGGATGCACCCGTTCCAGGCCCGCAAGGCGGTCTACGACGCGGGCGTCGAGCGTGACGTGGCGATGGACGTCGCGAACGTCCTGACGACGCTGTACGACCTCTGGGACGAGAAGGACTCGACCGACATCGAGGTCAACCCGGTCATGATCACGAGCGACCGCGAGGTCGTCTGCGCGGACGCCGTGATGAACATCGACGACGACGCGCTGTTCCGCCACTCGGACCTCCAGGAGATGGAGGAGGAGGGCGGCGTCGCGGGGGACGACCTGGAGGCGAAGGCCGACGAGTACGGCTTCGACTACGTCCGCCTCTCGGGCAACGTCGGCATCATCGGCAACGGCGCGGGCCTCGTCATGACGACGCTGGACCTCGTCGACCACTACGGCGGGTCGCCCGCCAACTTCCTCGACATCGGCGGGGGCGCGAAGGCGGAACGCGTCTCGAACGCGCTGGACATGGTGTTCTCCGACGAGAACGTCGACAGCGTCGTGTTCAACATCTTCGGCGGCATCACCCGCGGTGACGAGGTGGCGAAGGGTATCAACGAGGCGCTCGAATCGTTCGACGAGATTCCCAAACCGGTCGTCGTCCGCCTCGCGGGGACGAACGCCGAGGAGGGGATGGAGATTCTGAACACCGACCTCGTGACGGTCGAGGGGACGCTGGAGGACGCCGTCCAGCGTGCCGTCGAGTACGCGGACACGGAGGCGAGCCAATGAGCATACTAGTCGACGACGACACGCGCGTAGTGGTACAGGGCATCACGGGTGGCGAGGGGAAGTTCCACACCCAGCAGATGGTCGACTACGGCACGAACGTGGTCGCGGGTGCGGTCCCCGGCAAGGGCGGTGACGAGGTCGAGGGCATCCCCGTCTACGACACCGTCTCGCAGGCCGTCGAGGAGGAGGACGCCGACGCGAGCGTCGTGTTCGTCCCGCCCGCGTTCGCGGGCGACGCGATGTTCGAGGCGCTCGACACGGACCTCGACCTCGTCGTGGCCATCACCGAGGGCGTCCCCCAGCAGGACATGGCGCGCGTCTACAAGCGCCTCTCGGAGACCGACACGCACCTCGTCGGTCCCAACTGTCCCGGCCTCATCACGCCGGGCGAGGCGAAACTCGGCATCCTGCCGGGCAACATCTTCTCGTCGGGGAACGTCGGTCTCGTCTCCCGGTCGGGCACCCTCACCTACCAGGTCGTCGACAGCCTCACCCAGCGTGGCATCGGCCAGACCACCGCGGTCGGCATCGGCGGCGACCCCATCATCGGGACGGACTTCGTCGGCGCGCTGGACCTGTTCGAGTCCGACCCCGACACCGACGCGGTCGTGATGTGCGGCGAGATCGGCGGCGAGGACGAGGAGGAGGCCGCCGCGTTCATCGGCGAGCACATGGACACGCCCGTCGCGGGCTTCATCGCGGGCCGCACCGCGCCGCCCGGAAAGCGCATGGGCCACGCGGGCGCTATCGTCTCCGGCAGCGGGACCGGTACCGCGGAGTCGAAGATTTCGGCACTGCAGGACGCGGGCGTCCCCGTCGGCGACACCCCCGAGGAGGTCGCCGACAACGTCGAAGACCTGCTGTAAGAACCCGAGCCACCCCGCAGTTCTTCTCCCGAGCCGAGGCCGTCGGTCGAGCGTTACCATCCTCTCGACATCGCTGACCCCTGTACTCGCCGGAACGCTTCGTCCACGTCGACGAGACCCATCTCGAAAGTGACGACCGACCGACGACGAGTGACGAAGGCGGAATCACCGTCGTTCCCGAAACCACACGACCGAACGCCGATAGAACCAACCCTTATCGAACGCCAGCCCCTACCTATTTCATGCGCCAGCAGCCCCCCGGACCGCCCGAACCGCCGGTCGTCGGCAGCACGTTCGACTACGCCCGCGACCCGTTCCGGTTCATGGACGCCGTCCGGCGGGCGTACCGCGACATCGCGAAATTCCAGCTCGGGCCGCTGGACACGTACGTCGTGATGAACCCCGACGACGTGGAGACGGTGCTGATGAACGACGAGGCCGAGTTCCGGAAGGCCGACTTCCAGGACGACGCCCTCACCGGACTGCTCGGCGACGGCCTGCTCCTGAGCACGGGCGACTACTGGGAACAGCAGCGCGCCATCGCCCAGCCTGCGTTCAACATGGGTCGCATCGCCGGACTGGTCGACACGATGGGAGAGAAGACCGAACGCGCCCTCGACCAGTTCCCGGTCGGTGAGCCGTTCGACGTCCAGCTACCGCTGGCGAGGCTGACCGTGGACGTCATCGTCAACGCGATGTTCGGCGTCGACCCCGACGAGGAGACGGTGTACGAGGTACAGGACAACCTCGAACCGCTGGGCGAGCGGTTCGAACCCGACCCCATCCGCTTCCTGACGCCCCAGTGGGTGCCCACTCGCGGGAACCAGAAGTACAGCGAGGCGCTGGAGACGCTGGAGGGCATCGTCGCGGACCTCGTGGACAGACGCCGCGGCGTGGACACGGACGCGGAGGACTTCCTCTCGCGCCTGCTCCGCGCGGAGGCCGCCGGCGACCAGACGAGCGAGCAGGTCCGCAACGAGATGATGACGATGCTGCTGGCGGGCCACGACACGACGGCGCTGACGCTCACCTACGCGTTCCACCAGATCGGACAGCACCCCGAAGTGCTGGAGCGCCTCCACGAGGAGGTCGACGCCGTCCTCGACCCCGGCGAGCGGCCGGGGATGACCGACCTCCGGGAACTGGAGTACACCGAACGCGTGCTGAAGGAGACGATGCGGGTGCTGCCGCCCGTGTACACGATGTTCCGCCAGCCGAACGTGGACGTGCGACTGAGCGGCTACCGCGTCCCCGCGGACTCGCTGCTGATGGTCCCCCAGTGGGTGCTCCACCGCCACCCCGACTACTGGGAGGAGCCGGAGCGATTCGACCCCGACCGTTGGACGCCAGAGCGCGTCCGGCAGCGCCACCCCTACGCGTACTTCCCGTTCGGCGCGGGACCGCGCTCGTGTATCGGCCGCCAGTTCTCGCTCGTCGAGGCGAAGATCATCCTGAGCATCGCGCTCCGTCGCTTCTCGCCGGAACTCGCGTCGGACGCCGACCTCGACCTCCGGCCGTCGCTGACGATGCACCCCCGCGACCCCGTCGAGGTCGTCCTCCACGAACGCACCTGAACCGGTCGAACGGCGACCACATGAGGTCAATATCTCCGGCAGTTCAGTGACTAAATACGCGGCTGGCGAAATTCCCACTCGACAATGTCCGATTCAGACATCGCCGAAGAAGTCGACATCGAGGAGGTCGAAGCCGGCGGCGGGAAGATCAAGCGCGTCGCCGCGGCGCTGGGCGTACTCGCCGTCCTCTTCGTCGTGCTCAAACTGCGCGGCCGAGGCGGGTCGTCCGACGGGGAGTCGTCGAGTTCCGTCGAGCGCGTCGACGAGGACGACGAGCGAGGCATCGACACCGTGTCGACGAAGGACTCGGACGACGATGACGACGAGTCGTCGAGCGACAAGAGCCTCGAGGTGAAGACGTCGAGCGGGAGCGGCGTCGGCGGGCGGTTCGACGACCTCGACCTCGTCGACTACCTCGCCATCTTCGCGGCCGCGCTCCAGTCGGCCCGCGACGAGTACCGCATCCGCACCGAGCGCTGAGTCGGCGCGGGCCACCGCGCCCGTACTCACGACTGCAGTCGTTTCTCCATCCCGACGTGGGGTATCCCGGCGTCGAGGAACTCCGTCTCGTCCACCACGACGTAGCCAAGGGCTTCGTAGAACCCCCGAGCGTGGGTCTGCACGTCGAGGACGAGCCGTTCGTATCCGCGCTCGCGGGCGAGTTCCTCGACGCTGGTCATCAGCCGCCGTCCCCAATCCTCGCCCCGGCGGTCGGCCACCACGGCGACCCGCTGTACCTTCCCGACCGACTCCGACGACGACCCCTCGTCGTAGGGGCGAAGTCGCGCCGCCCCGACTGCGTCGTCGCCGTCGTACGCGACCAGGTGGTCGGTCGTCGGGTCCTCGTCGTGGTCGTCCAGTTCGAGGGACTCGGGGACGTCCTGCTCCTCGACGAAGACGGCCCGGCGGACGGCGAGTGCGTCCGCTCGCTGTGCGTCGGTCGTCGCGACCACGACCCGGCCGTCGTCACGCTCGTCGGTCATCACCTGGTGGTTCGACCCGTCCGAGGAAATGCCGTCCGGTCGGCACTGCCGAACCGCTCCACTCGGCGAACGGATACCCGTCCGCGGCACGTACCGTGACCGATGGCGACCGACGAGTCCGGCGTGGGGGAGGAGGGAGCCGAGGACGACGACCCGGAGCGGGTGGAACTCACCGTCGAACACGGCGAGGGGACGTCCGTGCTGTCGGTTCCCCCCGGCACGAATCTCCGAAAAGCGTTGCTCAACGCCGGTATCTCGCCGTACACCGCACTCACCGAACGGGCGAACTGCGGCGGGCGCGGGCTGTGTGCGACCTGTGGCGTGCGACTGCTGACACCCCGTGCGCCCGAACATTGGCACGACCGCCTCGCCGCCCGTTTCGGCTACCCCCGTCTCTCGTGCCAGCTGACGGTGACCCGGGACGCGCGCGTCCGCACCCCCGAGAAGGCCGTGTGGGGCGGTCGGAGTCACGACGAGTCGTAGCGAACCTCGTCGCACCCGACGAATCCTCCTCCCTCACTGCCCGCATCGTCGTAACGTGAGTGAAATCTGAAACGTCACCGGGTCAGTTCTCCGACGTAGAATCGGGAGTGGAACGAACCTCGCTAACCGTCCGACGGAACGGCCACGCTCTGGTTCGAGTGGGACACATACATACACTCGTGAAACTCTTTATAATATGATTTTTTGTCAACATATATACGGTTTGGTAATGAACCCGCGACTATGCGTTCAAGGAGACCGGCCGACAGGCCGGACAGTCCCCGCGTACGTACTGCCCTTCCCCGCATCGCTGCCCTCGTCTTCGCTCTCGTCGTGGTCACCGGGAGTGCGGTCGGTGCTGCCAGCGTCGCCGCGAGTCCCACCCTCCAGGAGTCCGGCGACGAGGACCCACAGAGCGTCGAACTCGGGTCCGAGGTCACCGACACGCTCGACGTCGACGACTCGATAGACGTGTTCACGTTCGACGTCGAACAGGGTGACTACGTCCGCGTCGACTTCCTCGCAGGGACCCCCGACGTGACCGGCGCGACACTCTACGGTCCGTCCGGAGCCGAACTCGACTCGGCAGCGGGCGGTCCGGATACGGTGTTGCTCGGGGGCCAGGCCCCCGAGGACGGTCAGTACAGCGTCGAGTTCACCTACAGCGGGACGCGGCCGAGTAGCGACCCGCTGGAGTACACCTTCTCCGTCCAGCGCTCGGCCCCGGATAGCTACGAATCCAACGACGGGATCGACAGTGCCGCGGGCCTCTCGGAGCCCGGTACGGTCGACGCCACGCTCGGCGGTAGCGACGACGACTACTACGCCATCTCGGCCGCCGAGGGCGCGACCATCGCCGCGAGCATCGACAAACCGAACGTCATCACCAACGGATTCGCGCTCGAGATACTCGACGGCGACGGGAACGTCCTCGCGGAGTCCAGCGCGCGCTGTACCCCCGGCACGACTTGCGGTCCCGCCGACCTCTCGGCGACTGCGCCCGAGGACGGCGAGTACTACGTCCACGTGACCGGTGGCATCACCGGGTTCAACGACTACTCGCTGACGACGGACTTCCAGTCGCCCTCCCAGCAGTCGGGGCAGGACGGCGACGGCGACCCGCGCCCCGTCGAGACCGGTACGGAGTACACCGAGACACTCGACACGAGTGACTCGACGGACGCGTTCACCTTCGACGCCGAGCAGGGCGACTACATCCGTACGGACTTCCAGGTCGGGAGTCCGGACACCGTCGAGGCGACGCTCTACGGCCCCTCGGGTGACGCCATCGACTCCGCCGACGGCTACGTGGAGACGGTGCTCGTCGGGGGACAGGCCCCCGAGAGCGGAGAGTACCGCGTCGAGTTCACCTACAGCGGTGACCGACCCAGCGACGACCCCGAAGACTACGACTTCACGGTCAACGTCGCCTCCCCCGACCAGTACGAGTCGAACGACGACCCCGGAGCGGCGACGTCGCTCTCGTCCGGGTCGGCCGACGCCGTCCTCGGTGAGGGCGACGACGACTACTACGTCGTCTCCGCCGCCGAAGGGTCGACCATCGCCGCGAGCATCGACAAACCGAGCGTCATCACGAACGCGTTCACCCTGCAGGTGCTCGACGACGGCGGGAACGTCCTCGCCGAATCCAGCGCACGCTGTACCCCCGGCACGTTCTGTGACCCCGAGGACCTCTCGGTGACCGCACCCGAGGACGGTGAGTACTACGTCCTGGTGACCGGCGGCATCACCGGGTACAGCGACTACTCGCTCTCAGTCGACTCGGAGGCACCGACACAGGACACCGAGACGCCCGACGACACCGAGACGACGGAGTCCCCGGACGAAAGCACCGAAACCCCTGACGACACGACCGAAGCACCCGACGACACCGAGACCCCGGACGAAAGCACCGAGACGCCCGACGAGACCGATTCGCCCGACGACACGACGGAAGCACCGGACTCCGACCAGGGCGACTCCGACGATTCCGGGTCCTCGGACGACACGTCCGATTCGACGGACGATAGCGGGACCGACGACACGACCGACGAGTCCGACGACTCGACAGAGACCCCGGACGAGACCATCGGCTCCCCGGACTCGGACCAGAGTAGCTCCGACCAGGGCGACTCCGACGACACCTCGGACTCGACCGACGACTCCGATTCGAGCGGCGACGACGCGACGGACGACGGTTCGGATGGCTCCGACACGTCGAGCGACTCGGACGACACCGACTCCGACACGTCGAGTGACTCCGACGGCGCGAGCACTGGAGACGACGATAGCTCGGACGACACCGCCGACGACGGCGGTATCGACGAGTCCTCGGACACCACCACGACCGCTCCGACCGACACGCCAGCACCGTCGACCGACGGCGCGACCACCACCGACTCCGCCGGTGAGACGACGACCGAGGAGGTCACCGTCGTCGAGACCACCGACGGTGGCACCGAGGTGGCCGCTGGACCCGCAGCCCCGGTGAACAACTCGACGAACGGTAGCGATGCCGTCGTCAGTGGCGGCAGCACTACCGACGACTCCGGCGGCAGTGGCCCCGGATTCGGCGTCGTCGCTGCCCTGGTCGCTCTCGTCGCAGCGACCCTGTTCGCCCGGTTCAGACGGTAATCACGCGCTCACAGCGTCGACCGCTTCGAGACTCTTTTCGACGACATCGAGACGTTCGGTAGTAGCGCGGGCAGGGCGTAGCGATTCGACGCGACCACTCCGTCTGCGTCAGCGATTCGAGGCGGTCAGGTGCTGGTCGAGCCGTCGATCGACGGTGCCGGTGGGAACGATTTAATGTGGACTGCCGAGAGGCCAACATATGAATCTCGGACTCTCGGGCGACGCGGCGGTCGTGGCGGCATCGAGTAGTGGCCTCGGAAAGGCGGCCGCGACGGCGCTGGCACGCGAGGGCGCGGACGTCGTCGTCAACGGGAGGGACGAGGACCGACTCGACGCCGCCGTCGCGGACATCCGCGAGGTGGCGGACGGTGAGGTCGTCGGCCACGCCGCGGACCTCACGGAGAAGGCGGAGGCAGAGGGCCTGGTCCAGCGGGCGGTCGAGGAGTTCGGCGACCTCGACCACCTCGTGACGAACGCGGGCGGTCCTCCGAGCAAGTCGTTCGAGGAGACGACCGACGAGGAGTGGTACGAGGCGTACGACCTGCTCGTGATGAGCACGGTCCGCCTCGTCCGGGAGGCGATTCCACACCTCCGCGACGGCGGCGGCAGCATCGTCACCTCGACGTCCAAGAGCGTCAAGGAGGCCATCGACGGCCTCGTGCTCTCGAACTCGGTTCGCATGAGCGTCGTCGGACTGGAGAAGACCCTCTCGCGCGAACTCGCACCGGACGTTCGCGTCAACGCCGTCATGCCGGGGTCCCACGAGACCGACCGGATGGTCGACCTCGTCGAACAGGGCGTCGAGCGCGGCGAGTACGACTCCTACGAGGCCGGGAAAGCGGCCTGGGCCGATGACATCCCGACCGGCGAACTCGGCGATCCCGGCGAGTTCGGTAACGTCGTCGCCTTCCTCTGTTCTGACCGGGCCTCGTTCATCACCGGCGAGGCGGTGATGGTGGACGGTGGGGCGTCGCGGTCGAACCTCTGAGCGGGGGACCGCACGATCACGCAGACACCAGCCCTGGCCCCTCACCTCGCGGTCTGTCCTCTCGAACGCCGTCACCGACGAGCGGTCGGTCGCTTCGGGCCACGTCGCTGCGGGACAGTGCGTTCGGGTTCTGTATAGCGTCGGACGCTACATCGGCATCAGACACGAAACGGCGGATAACTCGGTAGGGGTGCTGAAAACGGTGTTTATGGCCTCTTCACGACAGTCGATGGCTTCGGCCACGCGCTCACTGCTGAACCGCCGACTCCCGCTCCGCTCGCTCGGCCATCATGGACGCGGCCGTCTCCGCCCAGTCGCCCCAGACGAAGCCGACGCTGACGACGACCGCCCAGCAGGCGTACGAGAGCGCCAGTCCGACGTAGATTCCCTGGAGGCCGTACCCCAGCGTCACGCCGAGGAGGTACGAGAGGCCGACCATGAACGCGAACGACCCGAGCAGCCGAGCGTAGAACGGGATTCGCGTCTCTCCCGCCCCGCGCAGTGCACCGGAGAGCGGGAAGAAGACGCCGAAGAAGACCATCGAGACGCCGAACACCCGAGTGAACTCCACCGCGTACGCGAGCGTGGCTGCGTCGTCGGTGAACACCGATGCCAGCGGCCCGGCACCGAAGACCAGGACGCCACCGGCGGTGGTCAGGGCGACGACGCTGAGTCCGAGGATCGCCGTCGCGGCGAACCGGGCCTCCTCGGGGTCGCCGTCGCCCAACCGCTGCCCGACGACGATGCTCGTGACGGTACTGAATGAGCGGTACAGTGGCCCGCTGAGCTGCTGGTAGATTCGGCGTCCGATGTGGTACGCCGCGGCGACCTCGGTACCGAACGTCACGAGCAACGCGTTGAACGGGAAGTTCGCCAGCGAGTTGCTCATCCCCTCGGCGAACGTCGGCACGCTCACGGCCACCAGTTGCCGGGTTATCGCGAGGTCACGGGGCCGAGCGAGCGAGACTGACGTCCGGTCGCTCACCATCGCGCTCAGTATCGCTCCGGACTCGACCAGTCGGCTGACCGCCGTGGCGATTCCAACGCCGACGATGCCGAGTCGTGGCGCGACGCCGACACCCAGCCCCAGCGCCACCGTCAACCCGACGTTGAGGAGGTTCGTACCGCCGTTGACGAGCATCGGCGTACGTGTGTCTCCCGCACCCTGCAACGAGCGGGCGCCGACCAGTCCGACGATACGGAACGGCGCTGCGGCGAACACGAGGAGCAGGTACGCACCCCCGAGTCGAACCACCCCCGGGTCCGCGCCCAGCAGTCGAATCAGCGTCTCGCTGAACAGGAGTCCGACCGCGACGAGCGGGACGCCACAGAGCGCCCCCAGGACCAGTGCCTGCGTCACCGCCCGGTCACGCGTCGCCGCCGCCCCACGGCCCGTATCCTGACTGGAGAGCGCGATGGCACCGGCACCGAACCCGAGTCCGATGCGGAGCGGGAACTGGGCGTAGAGGTCGGCGAGCCCGATGGCGGCCACCGCGGCTGGTGAGAACAGCCCGGTGACGACGATGTCCACCGTCCGCATCAGCGTCGTGAGCGTCTGCTGAACGGCGATGGGCCAGCCCAGGTCGAACGTCTGCCGCCAGATGGACCGGAGCCGACCCGAGAACGCGACCATCTACAGAATCAACGGGGAGACCCGGTTTCAAACGGCGGAAAGGAGCAAGGGCGAGGGGAAATCGACCAGCGGACAGTGTGTCGATGTAGTGACTGTCGCTATATCAAACCAGAGTGTCCTCGATATCGTGGTGGGACGCCGAGCCACGAGACCGGCTGACGGAGGCGGCAGCGCGAGAGGATTCAGTGGAATCCCGACTCAGTCGCTCGCTGCAGGTCCGAGCGAGACGACCGTGTCGACCGCGTCGTAGCTGTCGTCCGTTTCCACGAGTTCGTCGCAGTGCGCCAGCAGAAGTGGGCTGTAGCGGACTGTGAATCGCGGTCGCTCGCTACGCTCGCTCCCTGGTTCAAATCCTTCCGATTCCATTTCGATTTCACGGACTCCTCGTGACCTCTCGTCGGTGCGAGGAATCAGAAGTGGGTTGGGGCGGATTTGAACCGCCGACTTCCTCCGTGTGAAGGAGGTATCATAACCGGCCTAGATCACCAACCCGCACCTCCAGAAAATCGGTCGCGGGACTTAACGATTCCCTTGTCGGGTGACCCGTTCGACACTCAGTACGTCGGTGACTCCTCGGGGACGCCTTCGCGCTTGTTGACGACGCGACCGAACACGAACAGCGCGTCCGAGAGGCGGTTCAGGTACGCGATAGCCTCGGCGTTGACCGGTTCCTCGTTCGCCAGGTCCACCGCCCGCCGCTCGGCCCGGCGGACCACCGCGCGGGCGTGGTGGAGTTTAGCCCCCGGTTCGCTCCCGCTGGGGAGGATGAACGACTGCAGCGGGTCGAGTTCCTCGTCGTAGGCGTCCATCCACGACTCCAGCTGCTCGACGTCGGACTCGTCGATGCGGGGAACGTCGCTGTCGTCCTCCGGGTCGGCGAAGTCCGCCTGGACGACGTGGAGGTGGTTCTGGACGGCCCGCAGGTGGTCGTCGATGTCGTCGTGTCCCGACGGTCGGATGACGCCGACGAGCGCGTTCGCCTCGTCCACGGTCCCGTAGGCCTCGATACGGGCGTCCGTCTTGGAGACGCGGTCCATGTTCCGCAGGTCGGTCATCCCCTCGTCGCCACGACCGGTGTAGATCTTCACACCGGGCCGTCCGGCGGCCAGCGACTTATAGCCGGTCGCGTGTTGGTGACGGCGGTGCAACGCTCCCCCGAAAGCGAAGCGTGAAGTGGACGGCGGGTAGAGTCGGAGCTATGAGCCTCGAGACCCAGCACTACTGTCCCGACTGCGGTGGCGAGCAGACGTTCTGGCGGACGGCGAGCACGCTCGTCCACCTGGGCGAGAAGACGAAGTGGCAGTGTAGCGAGTGCGACTACGGCTTCGTCCGCATCGACGGTATCGAGAGCGACGCGGACGTACAGGCCTGAACGGCCGACTGCAGCACCTCAGCAGCCGAGAACTGACCGACCGACGCACCTGCTCTCCTGACCACGCTCTCCGAGAGAGGTCGCCGTGGCGTGACCGAACTCCTCTGGCCCGGTAGAACTGTCTCCGGCCTGTAGCTCGGCGTGTGAAGCTATTTCGGTCGTGTGTACGCCGTTCGCAAGCGTGTAGAAGACTTATGCTACTCCATGTCATGCCATCGATTGTCGAACGGTACGACCACGGAGAACGAACCCAACAATGAGCACACGGACGTACGACGAGTCGGAGACGGAATCGACGACGGAACCGGACTGCGTCGCCCTCGAACTGGAGGACGGACAGGTCATCCTCTACGACCCCGAGGGGAACGGGGCGTGGATCCAGTCCGACGTCGCCTATCCCATCGAACGCGAGAGCCAGCAGGACGCCTGACGGTTCCCGCCCCACTTCCTCCAGAATTTTCGACGGCCCCCACGTGACGACGAGCGACCGCTCGGTCACCCCGCTCACCCCTGCTCGGACTCACGGCGTCGTGGGGGGAGCGTCGAAGCACTCCGGTGTGCGGAACCGCTACAGAGAGCCGAAGCGCTAAGCGGGTGCCCGACGGGTACTGTCGTATGCTACGCGTCGTCGTCATCGGAGCCTACGGGAGCGCGGGCGTCGCCGTCGCTGACGCCCTCGCCGACGAACCGGACGTCGAACTCGTCCTCGCGGACAACGGCGACCCGGGTGGCGGTCTCTGTATCCTCCGGGGCTGTATGCCATCGAAGGACGTCTACTCCGCCGCCGCTCACCACTACCAGACACGCGTCGACGACCGACTGCCCGGCGAGGTCCCCGACCTGGACCTCGAACGCGTCGTCGCCACGAAGGACGAGCACGTCTCGAACTTCGCGGCCCACCGCCGCGCGGCGGTCGAGGAGCTCGCCGAGCGGGAGAACGTCACCTTCCACCACGAGACGGCGACGCTCGAAGACGACGGCTCGGTCCAGGTCGGCGACGAGCGAGTCGACGCGGACTACGTCGTCGTCGCGACGGGGTCCACCGCGAACCTCCCCGACGTGCCGGGACTCGACTCGGTGGAGTACCTGACCAGCGCGGACGTGCTCGACGCCACCTCCTTCGGCGACTCGGCCGTCGTCATGGGCTTCGGCTACATCGGCCTGGAGATGGTCCCGTACCTCTCTGAGGCTGGCGGGATGGACGTCACCGTCGTCGAACACGACGACCGGCCGCTCGACGAGGCCGACACCCCGTTCGGCGACGAGATACTCGACATGTACCGCGAGGAGTTCGACGTGGAGGTGCTGACGAACGCCCACGAGCAGTCGGTCGCACCGGTCGGGGCCGACGGCGAACACGACGGCGTCCGACTCACGTACGAGCAGGACGGCGAAGACCGACAGGTCGAGGCCGACGACCTCTTCCTGTTCACCGGGCGACGCCCGGCGCTCGACGGCCTCGGTCTGGACGCGCGCGGTATCGACACCGACGACGAGTGGGTCGGCCCGTCGATGCAGGCCCGCGACGACGAGCGAGTGTTCGTCGTCGGCGACGCCAACGGACGCGAACCCATCCTCCACGTCGCCAAGGAGCAGGCGCAGGTCGCCGCTGAGAACGTCCTGCGCCACCGCGACGGCGAGTCGCTCGCCGAGTACCACAACACGCACCACCACGTCGTCTTCTCCGGACTCGGGGTCTACCCGTACGCCCGCGTCGGCCACTCCGAAGCGGCCGCCGAGGAGGCGGGTCTCGACTACGTCAGCGTCACGCGCGAGGCCGATCAGGACGGTGTCTTCGCGACGAAGGACGCCGCGAGGGGGCTGGCCCGACTGGTCGTCGGCACCGACGGCACCGTCCTCGGCTATCAGGGACTCCACTACCAGGCGGACACGATGGCGAAGACGATGCAGGTGGTCGTGGAAGGTGGGATGGACGTTCGGGCGATCCCCGACCGGGCCTACCACCCGACGACGCCCGAGATCCTCGACGGCCTGTTCCGGGCGGCGAAGGAAGAACTCGACGCCAGCGACGAGTGACTGCCGGACGGAGCGGTCGGCGTGTCGTCGGTCTGTCGTCTGTCGTCAGTGGTCGACGTGCCCGGCCTCGATACGCCTTCGCTCCTGGTCGTCGGGGGAGTCCCCGCCGCCGTCGCTCGCTTCGTCCTCGCGCGCCGTCGTCCCTGAGACATCGACCGGCGTCTCGTCGGCGAGGTCCGCGAGGCGGTCGGTGACGCGGACGAGTTCGTCGGCGTCC
Source organism: Halomarina salina (assembly GCF_023074835.1). NCBI lineage: Archaea > Methanobacteriati > Methanobacteriota > Halobacteria > Halobacteriales > Natronomonadaceae > Halomarina > Halomarina salina. The sequence continues at coordinate 2,143,824 of NZ_JALLGW010000001.1, read as the reverse complement.
TCGTCGTGGGAAGGAGCGAGGTGGACCAGTTGGTCGTCGACGAACTCCGCGAGCGCTATCTCCGGGAACCGGACCTCGGTCCACGACTCCTCGGTGATGGCGGAGTCGCAGTGGACCTCGCGGTAGACGCCGTCGAGCGACCGCCCTTCCTCGTCGGCCCAGCGCTCGATGCGCGCGAGTCGGTCCTGGACGTGCCGCCCGTCGGCCGTCCGGGCGCTCGCCGAGGCGTGACAGATGCGGTCGCCCCAGACGCGAACGTCGTAGTCGTCGATGGCGCTCTCTCGGAGGAGGTCGTCGAGACGCCGGACGACGGTGTCTTGCTGGCGATGCGTCCCGCCGGGGGCGAGCGACCGAACGTACAGTTCGATGCGCCGCTCACGTTCGCTGGTAGCTCCCATTCTGTCCTCACTAGGGGTGCGAGGTGCGGGCCGACAAGAACCTTTTTCAGGGCAACGTGACTGACGGGACAGCCGTTATATCCGTCGGATGCGTAGACACAAATATGGGTGGGGAGCACACCGGAGATAGCGACGACCACACGGAGAACGCCGAGTTCGTCTGTGTCGCGTGCGAGCGAACGTTCGAGAGCGAGGCCGCCCGCGACAGGCACGTCCGGGACGTCGGACTGGTCCACTGACACCCTGAGGTGGGCCATCGACCCCTCGACCCACACAGGCTGCGTAGCGACCGGTACGTCAGTCGAGGAGTTCGTCGACGAACCCGTCGATAGAGGCTACTTCGAGGTCCGGTTCCGCTCCGAACGGTTCCCAGGGGTCGTCGTCTCGGTTCAACCACACGCCCTGGAGTCCGGCGTGCTGGGCACCCTGCACGTCCAGCCACAGTGCGCTCACGTGGGCGAGGTCCTCGGGCGGTTCGCCGATTCGCTCCGCGGCGTGGTGGTACAGTTCGGCGTCGGGTTTGAACTGCTCGACCTCGTCGGCGCTCACCACGCCGTCGAGCAGGTCGCCGATGTCGGCGTGGTCGACCATCGAGTCGAGCATCTCGGGGTCGCCGTTCGAGACGACGTAGCACGGGTAGCCCGCGTCGCCGAGGCGTTCGATGCTCCGGCGCACGTCGTCGAACACGTCGAGTTCGTGGTAGGTGGCGAGAATCTCGTCTCGCTCTTCGTCGCTCACGTCGGCGTCGTGGACAGCGAGCGCGTACGTCAACGCGTCGCGGTTCATCTCGTAGAACGGCTGGTAGCTGTCGGTGTGGTTGGCGACCATCGTGTACTCCAGGGAGCGCGACCGCCAGAGTCGGGAGACGGGTTCCGGGTCGTCGACACGGTCGGCGAGCGCCCGCTCGACCGAATCGACGTCGACGAGCGTGCTGTACGAGTCGAAGGTGACCGCACCCAGGTCGGCGTCGAACATGGTCCCTCCACGAACGCGAGGCCGATAGGTGTACGTGCGGAGCGCGCGCTGACTGCGGCCAGTGGGCGTCCACGCACGACCGTCGGAGCGACGCTACACCGCAGTACCCTGGAGAGGACGGGGCTGGAGAGCAGATTCAGAGCGGGTTGACGTTCCGGTCGCCACACACCGGGCAGGTGAGTACGCTGTTCGCCTCGGTGTCCGCCTCGAACACCTCGCGACAGGCCGAGCACTGGTACTTCGGTGCCGATTCCGCACCACCCATGACGCGACTGAGTATCCCCATGGTCACCTCCCCGTACAGGTCAGACCGAGATAACGAGTGAACACCGTCGCGCTCGGGTTCCGACCGTTTCGTCGGTTGCATCGGATTCAGCCGACCGTTCGGGAGCTGCCGCAGAGGCGCACGGGCGGTCGCTCGCTACTCGCTATCAGCGTCCAGCGCCTGCCACGACAGTCGTGGCGAGCGTGCGGCCGACACCTGGTCGATGCGGCGTGCGGCGGTGTTCTCGGGGGCGCGCTCGATGGTGTCGACGTCCTCGCCCGCGACGGCGTCGAACGCGGTCGCGAGCTGGTCGAGCGACCGTCGGTTCTCCACCTCGGTCGGTTCGGTCATCAGCGCCTCCGGGACCGCCTCGGGCCACTTCGTCGTCGGCGGGTGGACGCCGTAGTCGAGCATCCGCTTCGCCACGTCGGCGGCGTCCTCGTCGGCGCTCGCGACGAACTCGTGGTGGAACGGCCCGAACGGGATGTCGTAGTCGATCTGCGAGGCGAGGTAGTTCGCGTTGAGCACGGCCTTCGCCGAGGCGTCGGCGAGGCCCGCGTCGCCCAGTCGCGCGATGTACGCGTACGCGCGGACGAGCACCTGCCAGTTCCCGCCGAAGCCGTGGACGGTCCCGATGGACCGCTCCGGGGTGTACTCCTCGAACCCGCCGTTCGTCTTGCGGACGTGCGGGTCCGGGAGGAACTCGGCGAGGTCCTCGGTGACGCCGACCGGCCCCGCGCCGGGGCCGCCGCCGCCGTGGGGCGTCGCGAACGTCTTGTGGACGTTGTAGTGCATCACGTCGAACCCCATGTCGCCGGGACGCGCGCGTCCGAGCAGCGCGTTCAGGTTGGCACCGTCGTAGTAGAGCAACCCGCCCGCGTCGTGGACGAGGTCGGCGATGTGCTCGATGTCGCGCTCGAACAGGCCGAGCGTGTTGGGGTTGGTCAGCATCAACGCGGCCGTCTCCTCGCTCACGGCCGCCTCCAGCGCCTCGACGTCGACGCGGCCGTCCTCGTCGGCGGGCAGTTCGACCACGTCGTAGCCCGCCATCGCCGCGGTAGCGAAGTTCGTCCCGTGCGCGGAGTCCGGGACGATCACCTCAGAGCGCTCGTCGCCGCGGGACTCGTGGTACGCCTTCGCGACGAGGATACCCGTGAACTCGCCGGCCGCACCCGCGGGGGGCTGGAGCGTCACCGCGTCCATCCCGCCGATGCGCCCGAGCACGTCCTGTAACTGATACCTGAGTTCGAGCGTCCCCTGCCGCGCCGCGGTGGGGCGGTCGGGGTGGGTCGCCGCCTTCGGGTGGGCGGCCACGTCGTCGGTGAACTTCGGGTTGTACTTCATCGTGCACGACCCGAGCGGGAACGGCCCCGACTCGACGCCGTAGTTCATCTGCGACAGGCGCGTGTAGTGGCGCGCGAGTTCCGGTTCCGAGAGGTCGGGGAGTTCGAGCGAGTCGCGGGTCAGGTCGTCGGGCAGGTCCGACTCCACCTCGACCTCCCGGCTGTTCTTCTCCGAGAGCAGCGGTTCGTACAGCTCCTCGGAGTCGTCGGTCCAGCGCGCTTGTTCGTACTTCATGCCGAACCCTCCGGTTTCACACTCGCTCCCTGCGGTCGCTCGCGTGATCTCACTCGCTCGTGATACTCGTCACCGGCGACACGGTCGCCGGTTTCCAGCGGGACCGCTGGTCCCGCGCGGCTCATGCGACTCCCTCCAGCGCCTCCACCAGCGCGTCTCGTCTCGTCTCGTTCCGTTCCGTCGTGCAGAGCTGAATCTCGTGCTCGCCGACGACGTGGACCGCGAACCCCTCGCCGGCGAGGTCCGACGCGACCGCCTGCGCTGGCTGGTCGGTGTGGGCGACGAACTCCCGGACGTGGTGACGGTCGTGGACCGGCGCGCGGATGCCCTGTATCGAGTCGACGCGGTCGGCGAGGTCACGCGCACCGGTCACGCAGTCGTTCGCGAGGTCGACGAGGCCGTCGGGGCCGAGCGAGGCGGCGTGGATGGCGGTCCGGAGCGCGACCCACGCCTGGTTCGTACAGATGTTCGACGTGGCTCGCTCGCGGCGGATGTGCTGTTCGCGGGTCTGGAGCGTCAGCGTGTAGGCGCGCTTGCCCGCGGAGTCCTCGCTCGCGCCGACGAGGCGACCGGGCACCTGCCGGAGGAACGACTCGTCGCAGGCGAACAGCCCCATCCCCATCCCGTCGGCGTAGCCCATCCCGAGCGAGGCGGCCTCGCCGACGACCACGTCCGCGCCGACGCTCGCGGGTTCCTGCAGGAGGGCGAGCGGGACGACGTCCGTCCCGAGACAGAACAGCGCGTCGTGGTCGTCCGCGAGGGCACCGATATCGGCGAGGCGCTCCTCGACGGTCCCGCGGACGGTCGGGTTCTCGGCGTACACCATCACGACGTCGTCGGCCATCCGGTCGCTCAGGGCGTCGATGTCGGCGTTCGCGTCGGCCATCGGGTACGACTCGACGGTGAGGTCGGTCCCGGCGACGTAGTTCTCCAGCGTGCTCCGGCGTCGCTCGTGGAGGAGTTCGGGGACGAGCACGACCGACCCGGAGACGCTCCGGACGCGGGCGGCGAGCGTCGCCGCCTCGCCCAGCGCCGTCGCGGCGTCGTACATCGAGCAGTTGGCGACGTCGAGTCCCGTCAACTCGACGAGCATCGACTGGTACTCGAACAGCGCCTGGAGGAAGCCCTGTGCGACTTCGGGCTGGTACTGCGTGTAGCTGGTGAGGAACTCCGAGCGCAGCGAGAGCGCGTCGACCAGCGACGGGACGTAGTGGTCGTAGTGGCCGCGACCGAGGAACTCGACGACGCTCTCGTTGCGCGAGAGCATCGCCTCGAGGTGGCGGCGCGTCTCGCGCTCGCTCCGTTCGGGGATTCCGAACGCACCGTCGAACCTGACGGCGTCCGGGATGTCGAACAGGTCCTCCTCGCTGTCGACGCCCACTGCGTCGAGCATCGCGGCCGTCTCGGCTGTGGTGTGTGGGGCGTACGGGCTGCCCCGGCTGTCGTTACTGCTCATGGTGGGGAGAAGTGGGGGTCCGTCGACGAGACATCGGCTACGTCACGCTACCGAAGGGATGCATATCATACCCTCGATTACCGCCCGAGGGCGACGAAACGATGCACGAACGTGGGCATCTCGCTGCAGAATCGGTGGTCGCTGACGGTTTTACTCGACGTAGCGGTACTTCCGCTCGCCCATCCGGCCCCAGCCCTCGAAGACGAACTCGGCGTCGGGGGTGGTGAACTCCTCGACGTCGTCCGCCTGCTTGTCGTGGTTGTGGACGTCGTGGACGTGCTCGTACTCCTCGTAGGTGATGTCGCGTCGGGACGCGATCTGCTCGTCGATGGTGAGCGCGGCTATCTCCTCCTCCCACTCGTCCTGGAGGGTCTCGGCGTGAATCTCGGCCTGCGCGCCCGACCCGTACGACCCGACGAGGAGTCGCTCGCCGGTGAGGTCCATGCCCTCTTCGAGCGCGTGTTTCAGGCCGCTGGCTCGGGCGATGTGGACCGACCCGGTGTACCAGTTGCCGACCTCGCGCGAGATCTCCAGCGTCGGCGCGATGGTGGCGTCGTACCAGTTCTGGTAGTCGCTGGTCTCCTTCAGGAGGTCGGTGTAGTCGCCCATCGCCTCGACGTACTCCTCGTCGCTGTCGAACGCCTCGGGGCGGGGCTGGCGACCCACCTCGTCGGCGAGTCGCTCCTCGATCTCCGTGTCACGGATCATGTGCCGGTAGGCGAGCAGCGCCGCCTTCCGGACCATGCCGGGGAACGGCGTGTGGAACGGACCGAGGACGAAGTCGTCGGGGTGGGTGTCGCCCGCGACGGACTCGAAGTCCTCCAGCGCCTCGCGCATGCGTGCGAGGTAGACCTGCACCGAGCGCTTGCCGTCGACGCTCGGGAACTGCTGGTTGGGCTTGAGGAAGTCCGTCTCGTCGGCGCTCCCGTAACCCTGCTCCGTCGAGAGTTCGAGCAGGCGCGGGTTCTCGCTGATGAGCATGGCGACCGCGCCAGCGCCCTGCGTCGCTTCACCAGCGTCGCCGCGGGCGTACAGCGCCGTGTCCGTGGCGACTACGAGCGCCGAGCGCCCGCGGTTGCGACCCGCCCGAATCCAGTTGTACGCGTCGTCGAGGCTCTGGGTGCCCGAGATGCACGCGAACTTCCGCTCGCCCTTGTTGGCGTGGTGGAAGTCGCCGTCGTACACCTGTTCGAGGCAGCCCGCGATGTACGTCGAGACGGGTTTGGAGTTGTCGAACGACGACTCCGTCGCCACGTCGATGCGGCCGATGTCCTGCGGGGTCAGGCCCCGTCGTTCCATCAGTCGGTGGGCGGCGTTCGCGCCCATCGTGACGATGTCCTCGTAGGTGTCCGGGAACGAGGAGGCCGCGAGGCCCAGTCCCTTCGTGTACTTCTCCGGCGACTCGTTCTTGGCCGGTGCGAACGTCTCGGCCAGGTCGAGTTTGAGCTTGCCCGCGTGAATCTCGATTGCGTCGATGCCGACGGCTGTCATTACTGACGGGTTGACTCTCTGGTATAAGTGTTTGACGACGACGAGTTCGTCAACTGTCGAAATCCACGGGTCGGTCGTGCCCGTCGGCGGTCCGTCGTTCAGCGACCGAAGAAAATCGTCCGCCCTCGGTCTTCATCGGCGCTCGGAGGATGCGCTGCGTCTCGTCGGTGACTTCCAGCGGTTTCGGGCGACTCCCGAGAGTTCGGCACCGAACGGCTCTCGGTGGCCGTTCGGAATCCGTCGTTCTCGTTTGTCTCGCCCACGGCGAACCGCGCTACTCGTCTTCTTCCTCGATGACCTCGGGGTCGCGCATCGCCTCGTAGAGGCTGTCGAGGCCGTTGACCCACTCCGCGACGAGGCCGTAGTCCATCTCTTCGAGGTTGTCCATGTCGAACTCCTCGCCGTCCAGAATGAGCGTGCCCGCCTTCACGCAGTGGACGTGGGCGGTGTCCAGGTCCTCCTCGGCCTCGGCCGCGCGGGCCGCGTCGACGTGTCCCTCGATGCCACCCTCGTCGGCGGGGCCGGCGGCGACGAACTCCTGGGCGGCGTGGAACACGCAGACCATCGCGGTCTGGACGGCGTCGACGAGCATCAGCGTGTCCTCGTCGTCGAATCGGTCGACCTCGGTGAGGACGATGGCGCTCACGTCCTCCAGTTCGCCCATCGCCTCCTCCTGGGGGAGGTCGCCCTCGTCGTACGCGGAGACGATCTTGGCGACGGCGATGACGACGTCGTCCTGCATGTTCAGTCGCAGGCGTGCGGAGTCCTCGTCTTCGAGGTCAACGCCCTCCTCGTCGAGTCTGTCGAGCCAGTTCTGCCACCGTTCGTCGGTGTAGAACTCGCCCTCGGGGGTGCTCATACCTCTCCCGTACGAGCGACTGGTGATAGGCCTTTTCGTTGCTCGAATGGGGTCGCCACGGGACGGCTCAGTCGAGCGTCTCCCGTGTGTCGATATCGTACACCAGACGCGGCGTCTCGACGTGCGCACGCTCCAGCGCCGCGTCGTACCCCTCCTCGCGGAGCCACCGCGTTCGGCGCGGGACCGTCTTCGGCCCCAGGACCGCCCCCGGCCGGTCGGAGTCGTCGATGAAGTCCGTCTCCATCATGAACGGGACGTCCCGGTCGATGGCACGCACCAGTTCGTCCTTGTCCGCGAGGACGCTCGGCGTCGGTCCCTCGACGCCGCCCGTCGAGTAGTGTTTCACGACGTGTTCGCGGTCCATCCCCTCCGCCTCGGCCCACTGCGCCACGTCCTCGAAGTCCTCGCCGCCCTCCGTGTGCAACTGGACGGCGCAGTCCTCGCGCGCGCCGAGCGCGAACGCGTGGCGCATCACCTCGTTCGAGGCGTCCCACACCGCCTCGTCGACGTCGTAGTGCGGTCGCCCGGACTTGATGGCGAGCGCGTCTCCCGACGCGACGTACTCCGCCGCCACGTCGAGGCCGGTCTGCATCAGGTCGCGCGCCTCCTCGGGCGCGAACCCGCGGTCCACCAGTTGCGAGACGAGCGCCGGGTGGACGCCGAGGACGGGCCACGCGCTCCCAGGCAACACGTCGTTCGAGTCCCCGACCACGTCGAGCGTGTGGTCGTAGGCGACCCGGAAGTCCTCGGCGTCGCTCACCTGCACGTCGTAGTGCCACGAGGGCTTGTTGAGCACGAGCAGGTGCGTCCCGCCGTTGTCGGCGAACTCCTCGGCCGCCTCGACGCCACGGCCGTTCACCGGGTCGAGGTGGAGGTGGTCGTCGAGGACGGGGTCGGTGTCGCTCATGGGACCGACTGCGAGCGCGCGGGCCAAAACGAGGGCGGTTCGCCGTCGGTATCGACCGACCGTCGTCACTCCGGGCTCGGCTCCCACTCCCTACGGAGCAGACCGTACCACAGCATGTCGTGGTACTCGCCGCGGAACCACGCCGCCTCGCGCTGGGTCCCCTCGTGTTCGAAGCCGAGCGATTCGAGCAGGCCCACCGAGGCGTCGTTGAACCCGCCGACGCGCGCGCTCACCCGCCGCAGGTTCCGGTCCTCGAAGGCGTACTGGACCAGCCGTGCGGCGGCGTCCGAGCCGTAGCCCTGCCCGTGGTGCTCGGGGGCGAACCAGTAGGCGAGTTCCATCGAACGGGCGCGCGATGTCTCGCTCGGGCCGTACTGCGACCCGGTGAGCGAGACGATGCCGAGCGGTTCCGCGTCCGCACACGCGAGACAGTGGACGCCCTCCTCCGACGAGAGGACGTCCTCGAAGAACTCCGTCCCCAGTTCACGGTTCATCGGGTTCACGTCGAGGGCGGGCCGCCAGACGCGAGGGTCGTTCATGCAGCGCTGGAGGAACTCGACGTCCTCGCGTTCGGGCGGACGGAGCGCGACGGCGTCCCCTTCGAGGAAGACGGGACCGGGCATGGCCGGACGGTTCGTGCCCTGGAACAAGTGTCTTGAGGAACCGTGGAGGGTGATACCGCACGACGCGAGGACGACCTCCCGACGGTCGCGCCGTCAGTCCCCGAGCGTGACCGCCTCGTGCGCAGTTCGCTGGAGTGCGTCCGACCGACCGTGCGTACCGGGGGCGATTGCGAGCGTCGTGACGCCGTGGCGGGCGGCGGTTTCGAGGGCGGGTTTGAAGTCCATGTCGCGGGAGGCGACGGCGAGCACGTCGAACTGGCCCGAGACGGTTCCCTCGACGGCGTCGACGGCCAGCTTCACGTCCACGTCGCCGCTCGTCGTCACCACCTCGTAGCCGTGGGCCTCGGCGGCCTGGATGAGTCCGGCGGGGGCCTGCTCGTTGACGTACAGTCGGGCGACGGCGACCCGGCCACGCTCCTCTGCGACGCCCCTGAGGTCCGTCAGGTCGACGTCGAACTCCTCGCGGAACACGTTCGGGCCGTCGACGAACAGGCCGACCGACCGTCCACCGCCACGCGTGCCCGACGAAAACCAGTCTCGAAGCCCGCTCATGCCCGCTGGTGGACGGCCACGTTCGAAAGCGTACTGATTCGGAGTCTAGAACCCACTGTCTAACACCTTGAATCATATAGATACTAGTATAATATTTTGGATTAATTCCGAGATGATAAGTTTGAAATAGTATCTCGTACTGGGTCCTCTCGCATGGGAGAAGATAACATGTTCGACCGTCGCACGTTCCTGCGTCTCTCCGGGCTGGCAGGGGCTGTGGGTCTGACAGGTGTAGCGAGCGCGACCCCCGGTCGGTCGCCGGGACCGAAGGAGGACGAACTGCTCGTCGGCATCTCCGCCGACGGGAAACACGTCGAGAAGCGCGCCCAGAAGATCAAGCGCAAGATAGAGAAGAAGACGAACATCGAGGTGGACCTGCGCCACCACAACGAGGAACTCCGGTACGTCGCGTTCGACACCAGCGAGGCCTCCGAGAAGAACCGGCGGAAGCTGAAGAAGCGACTGGAGAAGCAGGACAAGGTGAAGTACGTCGAACGGAACGCGACCTACCAGTCGCTGCAGGTCCCCAACGACCCGCGGTTCGGCGACCAGTACGCCGACCAGCAGGTCAACGCCCCAGAGGCGTGGGACACGACGTTCGGCGACTCGGGCGTCACCATCGCCGTCGTCGACCAGGGCGTGAAGTACGACCACCCGGACCTCGACGGTAATATGGCGTCGAACCCCGGCTACGACTTCGTCGACGGCGACTCCGACCCGTACCCCGACGAACTGACCGACCAGAACGGCGACGGCGAGGCCGAGATCCACGGCACCCACGTGGCGGGCATCGCGGCCGCCGAGGTGGACAACGGCGAGGGCGTCTCCGGCATCGGCAACTCGACCATCATCTCCGGGCGGGCGCTCTCGGAGACCGGGTCCGGGTCCACGGCCGACATCGCCGACGCCATCCAGTGGGCGGCCGACCAGGGCGCGGACGTCATCAACCTCTCGCTGGGCGGTGGCGGCTCGACGTCCACGATGCAGAACGCCGTCAGCTACGCGACCAACCAGGGGTCGCTCGTCGTCGCCGCGGCCGGCAACGACTACGGACAGCCGGTGTCGTACCCGGCCGCGTACTCCGAGTGTCTCGCCGTCTCCGCGCTCGACCCCGACGAGAGCCTCGCGAACTACTCGAACGTCGGCTCCGAGATAGAGCTCGCCGCGCCGGGGACGAACGTCCTCTCGACGTGGACCGACGACGGCTACGAGAAGATATCGGGCACCTCGATGGCGACGCCCGTGGTGGCGGGCGTCGCGGGCCTCACGCTCGCCGCCCACGACCTGACGAACGCGGAACTGCGCAGTCACCTGAAGGCGACGGCCGTCGACGTGGGCCTCTCCTCGGACGAACAGGGGAGCGGTCGCGTCGACGCCGGGAACGCCGTCACCACGACGCCGGGCAGTGGCGGCGGCGGGGACGACGGCGGTGACGACGGTGGGAGCGGCGACTCCACCTCCTCCAGCGCCAGCGGGTCGCTGTCGAGTTCCTACGACAGCCAGTGTTACAGCTACGGGTTCGAGTACTCCTCGCCGAGCCAGGTCGTCCTCGAACTGTCCGGGCCGTCGAGCGCGGACTTCGACCTCTACGCCAGCGAGGGGTCGGGGAGCTGCCCGACCACGTCGAGCTACGACTACCGGTCGTGGACCGCGAACAGCCAGGAGAGTATCACCATCGACGACCCGGACACGTCGACGGACCTCACCGTCCTGGTCGACTCCTACAGCGGCGGCGGCTCGTACACGGTGACCATCACCGAGTTCCAGTAGTCGCGCAGTCGGTTCCCGAGGCGCTTTTTCGCGCCGGATTCGTGCCACCCGACCGACAGCTGTCGGCGCATTTCCCAGCACGACAGCCCGTCGCTTATGAACGATGCCCGAGTGGAGACGGATATGGAACTCGGATTCGCATCGGTGGTCGCTCCGCTGCTCCTCCAGGCGGGGGAGCAGGCACCGACCATCGAGGAGATCCTCATCGACCTGCTGCCGATAGCGCTCATCGCCGCGGCAGTCGGTGTGTTCGTCGCCAAGGTCGGCCGCTTCCCCTACACCGTCGCCCTCCTGATGGCCGGTATCGGACTCTCTATCGTCCGGTACGCGACCGACGCGTTCCACGTCCCGTTCGGCCTCTCACACGACCTCATCCTGCTCGTCCTCCTGCCACCGCTCCTGTTCGAGGGGGCGGCGACGACCGACTTCGAACGCCTCCGGCGGAACCTCGGCCCGGTACTCGCACTGGCGGTCGTCGGCCTCCTCGTCTCGGTCGCGCTGCTGGGAGCCGCCGGCGTGTACGCCTTCGGGTTCCCGTTGCTCGTCTCGCTGCTGTTCGCGGCGATGATCCTCCCCACCGATCCCGTGAGCGTGCTGGCGCTGTTCAAGGAACTCGGCGCGCCCGACCGGCTCGCCGTCCTCGTCGAGGGGGAGAGCCTCGTCAACGACGGCGTCGGCGTCGTGCTGTTCTCGGCGCTCCTCGCGCTCGTCGCGAGTGACTCCTCTGCCGAGGACCTGTTCACCCCGAGTGGCATGGGAGGGCTGCTCGTCGACGTCGTCCTCGTGAGCATCGGCGGGCTCGTCGTCGGGCTGGTGCTCGGCTACGCGGTGTACAGCGTGATGTACAATCTCGACGACCACATGACCGAGATCGTCCTGACGCTCATCCTCGCGTACGGGTCGTTCCTCGTCGCCGAGCACTACCTCCACGTCTCGGGCGTCATCGCCACCGTCGTCGCGGGCCTGTTCATCGGGAACCGCGGCGCGGAGTACGCGATGAGCCCCCGGACGAAGATATCCGTGTTCAACTCGCTGGAGACGCTCGCCTTCCTCGTCAACACCTTCATCTTCCTGATGATCGGCCTCACGACGCCCATCAATCAGGTGGTTCAACACGGATGGCTCATCCTCGTCGCCATCCCGCTCGTCCTCCTCGCGCGTGCGGCGGTCGTCTACCCCATCACCGCCATCGCGAACCGCGTCCAGGAACCGACCATCTCGCGCTCGTACCAGCACGTGATGCTGTGGGGCGGCCTCCACGGCTCGATTCCCATCGCGCTCGTCCTCGGGTTGCCGGCCACCGTCGAGTCCGGTGGGCCGTTCCCCTTCCGCGAGGAACTCCGGGCGATGGTGTTCGGCGTCGCCGCGTTCTCGCTGGTCGTCCAGGGGCTCTCGATGGAGCGCCTGCTCGACGGACTCGGCGTCATCACCCGCTCGGACGCGGAGGAGCTCTACGAACTCCTCGTCGGGCGGCGACGGGCGGTGAACGCGGCGCTCGACGCCGCCGAGCGCCTCAAGCGGAACGGCGACCTGCCCCGAGAGGTGTATCAGGACTTCACCAACGAGTACGAACGCGAACAGCAGGAGCTTCAGGAGACCATCGCGTCGCTGCTGTCGAAGAACCCCGAACTCCGCCGCGAGCGACTGCTGGTCGGGGAGCGACAGGTCCTCCAGCAGGAGAAGAGCGCCGTCCTCGACGCCGTCCGGTCGGGGGTCATCACCGACGACGTGGGCGACCGCCTGATGGACGAGGTCGACCTGAAACTCGATCAGGTCCACAGCGGCGAGTCGACCGTCGAGACCGGTGAAGAGGGGTTCGCCGAGTTCTGGCGTACCCGAGCCCACGAGTTCGGTCTCGACGTGGAACCGGAGGGCGAGACGCGCCTCGGCGACTGAGTACCGACCCCCGGTGACCGCTCGAACCGACGATCAGGCGGGCGACCGGAGGGAGTACCGGACGGACTTGCCGTGGCCGCCCCCAGACATATGCCGTCGCCCTTCGAACCGCGAGCTATGTCCGACGAGCACGAACGAGACCGGACGATGGCCAAGGAGAAAGAGGAGGAGGACGCCGAGGACGTCGACGAGGCCGAAGCGGAGGCCAAGGAGGCCGCCCGCGAACAGCGCAACGAGGAGATAGAGGAGGAGGTCGAGCGCAAGTCGGAGGTCCGCGAGGAGGAGGCCGCCGAACAGGAGAACGTCGACAACCACCGCGACGACGAACCGTTCGAGAGCTGAACAGCGGCCGAGCAGTGATGACCCGATGGAGCGAGGCTCGGACTGCCGGGCGCCGGCAGTCGTGGTAGCGCGACCCTCGCAAGCGCTATCCGTGGGTGGCGTCGACGGTTGTTCGTAATGGCAAACGGTACGGTTGATTTCTTCAACGACACGGGCGGCTACGGTTTCATTTCCACCGAGGATGCTGACGACGACGTGTTCTTCCACATGGAGGACGTCGGCGGCGAGGACCTCACCGAGGGGACGGACATCGAGTTCGACATCGAACAGGCCCCCAAGGGCCCGCGCGCGACGAACGTCGTCCGAACGTAAGACCACCGACGGCCACCGCGCCGCGGTGGCGACCGGTACTACACCAGTTTTTCGCAGAGCTGAGCGCCGAGCGACGGCGCGGCTTGACCCGAACGACGAGCGGTCGGAGACACCACAGGATAGCGACGCGTGGGCATTCGAGAGAACGACCCACACGGTCGGGTTCGCTCGTACTCAGGCCGGCGTCGGCGCTTCTCGGGTGGAGAGGTACGCCGTCAGGTCGGTCGTCGTCACGACACCGATGACGGTCCCGTCGTCGACGACCGGCACGTGGTGGAACTCGTGGTCCAGCATCACGTTCGCGACACTCTGGATGGATTGGTCGGCTGTCGTCGTCGTGATATCGGTACTCATCTCGGTGGAGACCGGGGCACTCGAGTCCGTCTCGGCCTCCGCGACGACCCGAACGAAGTCGGTCGCGGTCAGGATTCCCTCCAGTTTGTCGTCCTCGTCGACGACGATGACCGACCCGATTCCGTGTTCGAGCATCAGTTCACCAGCGGTCCCGAGCGCCGTGTCGGCGCGCACCGTGTGTACGGGAGAGGACATCACGCTCCCGACGAAGACATCGTCCATCAGTCCCACCAAGCAGGGCTCGGAGGATAAGGATTATCATGGACGTTCATGAGTCCGCCGTCGCGACCGGACGTGGGGGACAGCCAGTCGAGTACCGAATCTGACGGGATATCCACCCCGACGGGCGTTCAGCGACTTCCACGCACGATATCTCATGACGAAACGGCGACTGTTCTATATCGCAACATACGATTCATCACTGTCGCGACCTCGATTACCAAATCATTACGTCACTCGCCCCGAGGTGGGCGATATGGCCCTTCGAACACCGCCGTTGCGCGAGGTTCACGCCGAGCGCGGCGCGTCGTTCACGGAGTTCGGCGGGTGGGATATGCCGGTGGAGTTCGACTCCATCCGGACCGAACACACCGCCGTCCGGGAGGGCGCGGGCATCTTCGACGTCTCGCACATGGGCGAGATTCGAGTGACCGGCCCCGACGCGTTCGACCTGATGCAACGGCTGACGACCAACGACGTGTCGCGACTCTCGCCGGGCGAGGGCCAGTACTCGGCCATCGTCGACGAGCGTGGGGTCATGCTAGACGACACCGTCGTCTACGACCTGCCCGACGAGTCGGGCTACCTGTTCGTCCCGAACGCGGGACACGACGAGCAGACGTACGACCGGTGGACGACCCACCGCGACGAGTGGGGGCTCGACTGCGAGGTCGAGAACGCGACCGACGCGTACGCCATGTTCGCGGTCCAGGGGCCGGGGAGCGAGGACCTCGTCGCCGAGGCCGCCGGAGAGGCGGTCCGCGAGGTCGGCCGGTTCGAGATCGCAGAAACGTCGGTCGCGGGCGTACCGGTGCTGGCGGCCCGCACCGGCTACACCGGCGAGGACGGCTTCGAACTGCTCTGTCCCAGCGACGACGCCGAGACGGTCTGGCGCGAGTTCGACTGCCAGCCCTGCGGCCTCGGCGCGCGCGACACGCTCCGCATCGAACACGGCTTCCTCCTCTCGGGACAGGACTTCGACCCCGACGACGAACCCCGGACGCCCTACGAGGCGGGCGTGGGGTTCGTCGTGAAACTCGACGCCGAACCGTCGTTCGTCGGTCGCGACGCACTCGCGGACGCGCGTGACCCGGCGGTCCGGTTCGTCGGCGTCGAACTGCTCGACCGGGGCGTCCCCCGGCACGGCTACGAGGTCGCGAACGAGGACGGAGAGGTCGTCGGCCACCTCACCAGCGGGACGATGAGTCCCACCCTCGACCGACCGATCGGCCTCGGGTACGTCCCGAGCGAGTACGCGGACCCCGACACGAGCGTGCAGGTCGTGGTTCGCGGGCAACACAAGCAGGCACGCATCGCGGACACACCCTTCCAATGAGCTTCGAGACACCCGACGACCTTCGATACCTGGAAACGCACGAGTGGGCACGTTACGACGACCACACCGCTCGAATCGGCATCTCCGACTTCGCACAGGACGAACTGGGCGACGTCGTCTTCGTCGAACTCCCGGAGGAGGGAGACTCGGTCGAACAGGACGCCGAGTTCGGCGTCGTCGAGTCCATCAAGGCCGTCTCCGACCTCTACTCGCCGCTGTCGGGGACCGTCAGCGCCGTCAACGAGAACCTGTTCGACGAACCAGAACTCGTCAACGAGGACCCCTACGGCGACGGCTGGATGCTCGAACTGACCGACGTCGACGAGGACGAACTCGACGCACTGCTCGGCGCCGACGCGTACGCGGAGCAGATCGACTGAAACGCCGCCGAACACGCGTTTTCCGAGACGCTGGCCGCCGAGCGGCTGTGCTGCCGACCATACCTCGTAAACGATATGCTGCGATAGCAAATCGGCCGGCCAACGTCTTTAATTCCACTCGGTCCAACTGGCGGGCGTGAGCCGTGAGCCGCCGGCGTACGACGATACCACGGACGGCGACTCGACCGCTCCGTTGCTCGACGAGGCGACACTGTTCCGAGCGGTCGCGGCGACGACGAGCGACCCGCTGGCCGTCCTCGACTGCGACCGAACCGTCGTCTTCGCCAACGACCAGTTCGGTGAACTGTTCGACCGGCCCCCCGAATCGGTGCGAGGCGAACCGTACGAGGCGTTCGTCGAGGGAGGTGTGCTGCCGTCGACAGCCGCTGGTGACGGCGACCGGGAGTGTGACGCGACTGCACGCGTCGAGGAGGGAGCAGCGGTCCGCGTCGTCGCGAGGGACGTCGAGCAGGCGGGGCATCGTCTGACGGTGGTGACGCTCCGTCGAACCGGCAGCGGATCTCCGGACGACGGGTCGGGGGAACTCGAAACCGAGACGCGGACGGAGACGACGACGGACGACCAGGACGCCGAACTGCGGGCGTCGCGGGAGCGCTACCGTCGACTGGTCGACGCCGCGCCGGACGCCATCGTGGCCGCCGACGCCGAGACCGGCGAGATTCTGGACGTGAACGAGGCGGCAGTCGACCTGTTCGACCGACCCTACGAGGACCTCGTCGGCCGCCCCCAGACGGACCTCCACCCACCAGAGGAGGCCGACCGGTACCGGGAGATATTCGACGAACACGCCGAGATCGGTGGCGTCCTCGAAGAAGAGCAGATTCGAGAGGTCGTTCGACGCGACGGCACACGAGTCCCGGTCGAGATACGAGCGGGCGTGACGGACCTCCCCAGCGGGAGCGTCGTCCAGGGTATCTTCAGGGACGTCAGCGAGCGGAACCGTCGCCAGCGCGAACTCGCCGCACACCGCGACGAACTGGCTCGTCTCAACCGCGTCAACAAGGTCATCCGGGAGATCGTCCAGGCGCTGGTCGACGCGGAGACGCGCGACGAGGTCGAACAGACCGTCTGTGAGCGCCTCGTCGACGCCGAACCGTACGTCTTCGCCTGGATGGGTGAACTCGCGCCGGGTCGGTCGGTCCTCCCCGCACGCGCCCACGCGGGAGACGGTGGCGGGTTCGTCGACGGCGACACCGTCCTCGAACTCGACGCGGACCTGGACTGCCCGATACGGCGCGCGCTGACGACCCGGTCGGTCGAGGTTGTCGAGGACCTGGAGGCGACGGCGACCGACGAGGACGACTGGCGGACGGACGCCCTCGCGGAGGGGTTCCGCTCCTGTGCGGCGATACCCATCGTCCACGACGGGCGTCGGTTCGGTGTCCTCACGGTGTACTCCGACGAGGTGGCCGGGTTCGACGCGCGGGAGTGCGCCGTCCTCTCGGACCTCGGCGGTGCGCTCGGGCACGCGCTGAACGCGCTCGAACGGAAGGTAGCACTGATGGGCGACAGCCTCCTCGAAGTGGAGTTGCGAACGACCGACCACGTCCCGACCCTCATCGAGGAGGTGGGCGAGGAGGGGCGCGTGACGTTCGAGCGCACGATTCCCACGACGAACGACCACCTGCAGTACGTGCGCGTCGAGAACGTGTCGACCGAGCGGTTCGAGGAGCTACTCGACGGCTACGAGTGGTGCCGGGAGTTCCGCCGCGTCCGCGACGCCGACCCCGCGGTGTACGAACTGCGGGCGACCCACCTGGACCTCACCTCCCAGCTCTACTCGCTGGGCGGTCGAATCCGGTCGGCCGTCGTCGAGGACGGGGCGTTCCGCATCGTGGCGGAGCTGCCGGACGACGCGGACGTTCGGGGACTCGTCGAAGCGCTCGGTGACAGCAACAGCGACATCGAACTCGTCGCCCAGCGAACCGTACCCCGGTCGGACCACCCTGACCGGGCGCGCATCTCCCTCGAAGACACCCTGAGCGACCGGCAACAGGCCGCGCTGGAGGTCGCGTACTACGCGGGGTACTTCGAGTGGCCGCGGGACTCGACCGCCGAGGACGTCGCCGACTCGTTGGGCGTCTCCTCGCCGACGACGCACAAGCACCTCAGGCGCGCACACCAGCGCATCCTGGAGCAACTCCTCGAACGTCCCGACCTGTCGGCTGGCGAGGATTAACTGTCTAGCCCTTCAGTTCACGTCGGTCTGCTCGTAATCATTGCTCGTGATGTCGGAGACAGAGAAACAGGCCCGGTCCACGGCGACGTTCGACGACCGACCGCACGACGACCTCCAGTCGGGTGGCCGCCTCGACGTGTTCACCGACGAGCGGCGTCGACGGGTCGTCGCCTACCTCGCGGAGAGCGACGGACCGGTCTCGTTCGACGAGGTAGTCGTCGCGGTTGCGGCCGCCGAGAACGGATGTGCCCCGGATTCACTCGACGAGTCGGAACGGAAACCGGTCGCAATCGCGCTGCACCACGCTCACCTCCCGAAACTCGTCCACGAGGGGTACGTCCGCGCCACCGAGGAGGGCCTGCGACTCGCAGTGGACGAGACGACGCCCCCCTCGCTCTGACCTGTCGGTCGTCGTCTCGGAATTCTCAGCTGTCAGCGGAGCTACCGGGGGCACGAATCAGGCGACGTCACGCAACGCGTCCAGCATCTCGGCGTTCTCCAGTCCGGTCACCGCCAGCGAGTAGCCCTCCGCGCGTGCGAGCGCAGGCGCGTGCTCCCAGAGGTCTTCCGGGTCGATACCGTGGAGGACCACCGCCGTCGGCGTCGGCGTCACGACTCGCAGCGCGACGAGCGGCGACTCGCCTCGCGTGACGTTCGTGAACACGAGCGCGCGGTTCGTCGACTGGCCGTACAGGCGGTAGAACTCCTCGGAGGAGAGCCGCGTGATGGCCTCGATGGAGTCGATGACGGTGTGGCCGGCAATGGTCGCCGACCGACCGTCGACGAGTTCGGTCGCGTCGATGGCGTCGTAGAACCGCGAGAGCTGGACCGCGGTGGGGTACTCGCGCAGGTCGAGCACCGCGTCGCTGTCGAAGCCGGCCGAGAGGACGCGAGCGTGCTGGCGGATGCGGCCGCCGCCGCGGGCCTCGTCGATGTCCAGTAAGCCGTCGACGAGTCGTCGGACGACGCCGATACCGGGGTTCTGTCGACGACCCGACTCGTAGTCCGAGACGACCGACGGCGAGACGTCGAGCCGGTCGGCGAGGTCGGTCTGCGCGACGCCGAAGTCAGAGCGCCACTTCCGGAGCGTCCCGCCGGGGTCGTCGCTCATCACCACCTCGCCGGCCATCTGCTGGGCGAGCGTTCGTCGGGGGTCCATGCCGAGGAGGGGCGCGGCACCACCAAAGCCGTGGCGTCCGGAGCGGCGGGGCGCTCGCTGAGCAGCGCTCGACGCGCCGGACCGGGGAGGTTTTACTGGCCGGTTACGAACCCGCTGGCAGTGAGCGACTACATCTCGACCGGCTGTGGTCCCGTCGACGACCTGCTGGGCGGCGGCCTCGAACGCGGCGCGGTGACGCAGGTGTACGGCGCACCCGCGGCCGGGAAGACGAACATCGCCCTCTCGGCGGCCGTCGGCGTCGCGGCGTCGGGGTCGAGCGCGCTCTACATCGACACGGAGGGAATCTCGCCGGACCGATTCGAGCAACTGGCGCGGGCGGTGGGCGACGAGGAGTCGGTCGACGACCTCGCCTCGCGGGTCATCATCAGCGAGGCGCTGGACTTCGCCGAACAGGAGGAGGCCGTCAAGGACGCGGCGGACTTCGCGTCGCAGGTCGACCTCATCGTCCTCGACAGCGCGACGGGGTTCTACCGCCTCGAACGCGACAACGACGACGAGGGTGCGGTGCTCCGGCAGGTCGTCCGACAGATCACCCACCTGCTGAGCCTCGCCCGTCGCCACGACATCGCGGTGCTCATCACGAACCAGGTGTTCACCGACCCCGACAGCGACCGGTCGCGCGGGCTGGGTGGGCACACGCTCAGTCACTGGTCGGCGGTGGTCCTCCGACTGGAACGGTTCCGCGGCGGGAACCGCCGTGCGACGCTGGAGAAGCACCGCTCGAAACAGGCAGGCGGGAACGCACGGTTCCGCATCACCGACGACGGACTCGTCGGGGCAGAAGAGCCCTGAGCGGGTACGAACCGTCGCGTCACGACCGACCCGGGGACAGGAGAGACTTTTTAGCTCGCGGTGGCAACGTCGCCCGTGATAGTCGTCGCCACGACGGACTTCGAGGTGTACCACGGCGTCGTCAACGAGTTGCGCGAGCGGAGCGTCGAGTTCACCACGCAGGAACCGGACGAGGAGCTGCCCGAGGCGACGACGCTGCTCGTCACCGGCCCCGACGACGACGTCTACCCCGAGCAGGTGTCGGTCGACGTGGTCCGCGCGGACCCGGAGGACCCGCGACGCGCCGTCGAGGAGGCGCTCGCGCTCATCCGCGGTGGCGACGAACGGATGGTCGTCGGCATCGACCCCGGCGACAGGCCGGGCGTCGCCGTCCTCGTGGGCGACACCGTCGTCGCCGCGTTCCAGGTGCCCGTCTCCGAGGTCGGGACGGTAGTCGAACGCGAACTGGAGGACGCCGTCGACCCGACCGTGCGAATCGGCGACGGTGCGCGGTTGAACGGGTCGCGCATCGTCGACGACCTGGCCGACGTGCCGCTGGAACTCGTCGACGAGACGGGGACGACGCCCTACCTCGGGACGGGTGCGCGCGGTATGGGCGACGTCCTCGCCGCCGTCAACATCGCCCGACGTTCGGGCGAGCGCATCGAGGGCCGCGACATCACGCCGACGAAGGGGGAGATACAGGTCATCAAACGGCGCTCCCGCGAGCGGAGCGAGGGCGACCGGACCATCACCGAGGGCCTCGCCCGGCGCGTCGCTCGCGGCGACCTGACGATGGAGGAGGCGCTAGACGAACACCGGGGGGACGGGCGCGACACGACGACGGACGAGGGGTAGGTTCACCTACTCCGTCTCGAACGCCTGCTCTGCACGGCGGAGAACTTCACGGACGGGGAGACCCGTCTCGCGGGCGACCGCTCGCGCGTCGTCGAACTCCGCGCTCACGTCGAACCGCTCGTCGCCCGCGCTGGCGACCTTCACGGACACCTCGTAGGACTCGCCCTCGACCTGCAGCGTCACGGTCTCGAACGACCGGTCGGCGACGAACCGGTGACGGACGCCCGTCTCGCGTACGCCGAGCGTCCCCGTCTCCTCGGCGAGTCGCCGGGCGACCCGCGCGGCGTCCTCGGCACTCACGACGACCTTGACGAGGTGGCCCGGTCGGGACTTCTTCATCGTCGTCGGGAGTACCGACACGTCGCGTGCGCCGACCTCCGCGAGCGTGTCGTGGAGGCTCCCGAGCACCTCGGGAGCCACGTCGTCGACGTTCGTCTCCAGCAGTCGAGTCGACTCGCGGCGGAGGCCGTCGCGCGTCTCGCCGACGACGGCCCGGAGGACGTTCGGGTACTCGGGCACGTCGTAGCCGCCCGCGCCGTAGCCCGACGACGCGACGTCGATGGGCGGGAGGTGCTCGACCCCCTCCGCGAGGTGTGCGAGCAACGCCGCGCCGGTCGGCGTGAGCAGTTCCATCTCGACGGGACCGCCGCGCAGCGACCACGACGCGTCCTGGGCGAGGTTGAGCGTCGCGGGCGTCGGCACGGGGTAGGTGCCGTGGCTCATCGACACCTCGCCGCCACCGGTCGCGAGCGGCGTCGTCACGACGCGGTCGACGCCGAGGTCCGAGAGGAGGAGACAGACCCCGACGACGTCCGCGACGGCGTCGTCCGCGCCGACCTCGTGGAAGTGCGTCTCGTCGAGATCGGTGCCGTGGACCCGCGCCTCGGCCTCGCCGAGCAGTTCGAAGACGGCAAGCGCGTCCCGTTCGACCTCGGGGGGCAGTCCCATCCCCTCGACCAGTTCGACGACCTCCGGGTACGTCCGGAGTCGCCCCGCTCCCTCTGCGTGGTCGTGATGGTGGTCCTCGTGGTCGTGGGTGTCCGAGGGGTCGCCGTGGTGGGAGTCGTGGCTGCCATCGCTGTGAGAACCGTCGTGGTCGCGCCCGTGGTGCTGTGACGCTCCGTGTTCGTGGTCGTCGTGGTGGTGATGGTCGTGGCCGTCTCCCCCGCCCTCGTCGTGGGGGGAGTCGTCGGTCGGTCCGTCCTCGTCGGCCTGGTCGGTCAGGCGGACGACGACGCGGGTCGCGACGATACCGTTCTTCTCGGTCTCGTCGACATCGTAGCGGACCGGCAGGGCGTCTTCGACCGGGTCGAGGACGCTCCGGTCGGCACCCGCGGCGAGGAGTGCGCCGAGGAGCATGTCGCCGCTGGCACCCATCCGACCGTCGAAGGCGAGCGTGCGCATGGTGTGGTCTCCGGAGTGGAGGGGGTAAAGCTACGCGACACACGGCGGAACGAGTGTCGGCCGGGAGACGAACGCGAGCGTTTCGGCCCGGTAGCGTGTCATTACCACTCACGAACCGTGTTGACAGGCCGCTCGTGAGAGTCCGTGAGAGCGCGCGTGGTCAGCGCGGGCGACCACCCGCGAAACGTTCCTGGCAGTAGCGACCGTATTACAAGGCTGGAGACGGTCCTCTGCCACGTATCGTCAGTCGCACGCAGTACGTGTGTGACACATGAGCAAAAGGGATATGTCCGGCGAAACCGGACCCCACCACACAACCCCGTAATGAACGAAGTCCAACTGGAGGTGGCGAAGGCGTACCCGAACGACTCGGGCCGCGGCATCGCACGCCTCGACCCGGATACGCTGTTGCACCTGAAGCTGAGTCCAGGAGACATCATCGAGATCGAGGGCGGCGAGCGCACCGCCGCCAAGGTCTGGCGCGCGGACCGCCAGGACTGGAACACCGACACCGTCCGCATCGACGGGTTCACGCGGCAGAACGCCGACGTGGGCATCGGCGAACGCGTCACGATTCGGAAGGCCGACGCGACGAAGGCCGAGAAGCTCACCCTCGCGCCACCCGAGGAGGCGTCGGTCCAGTTCGGGTCCGACGCCGCGGGCATGGTCAAACGCCAGATTCTCAAGCGACCCGTCGTCGAGCGCGACATCGTGCCGGTGATGTCCTCCACGAACCACCCGTTCATGCGCTCGCCCGGTCAGGCGATTCCGCTCATCGCCGTCGAGACCGACCCGGAGGGCGTCTGTCTCATCACCGAGGACACCGAGGTCGAACTCCGCGAGGAGCCGATATCGGGCTTCGAGAAGACCGGCGGCGGCATCACCTACGAGGACATCGGCGGCCTCCAGGGCGAGATTCAGCGCGTCCGCGAGATGGTCGAACTGCCGATGAAACACCCCCAGATATTCAAGAAACTCGGCATCGAGCCGCCACAGGGGGTGCTTCTCCACGGTCCGCCCGGCACCGGGAAGACGCTGCTGGCGAAGGCCGTCGCCAACGAGACGTCTGCGAGTTTCTTCTCCATCGCCGGCCCGGAGATCATCTCGAAGTACTACGGCGAGTCCGAACAGCAGTTACGCGAGATATTCGAGGACGCCAGCGAGGAGTCGCCCTCCATCATCTTCATCGACGAACTCGACTCCATCGCGCCGAAACGCGAGGACGTCACCGGCGAGGTCGAACGCCGCGTCGTCGCCCAGTTGCTGACGATGATGGACGGCCTCGAATCGCGCGGCCAGGTCATCGTCATCGCGGCGACCAACCGCGTCGACAGCGTCGACCCGGCACTCCGGCGTCCAGGTCGGTTCGACCGCGAGATCGAGATCGGCGTCCCCGACGAGGTGGGTCGCAAGGAGATCCTCCAGATCCACACGCGGGGCATGCCGCTCTCGGACGACGTGAGCCTCGACCACCTCGCCGACGAGACCCACGGCTTCGTCGGCGCGGACATCGAGTCCCTGACGAAGGAGGCCGCGATGAAGGCCCTCCGGCGGTACCTCCCCGAGATCGACCTCGATCAGGAGGACATCCCGCCGAGCCTCATCGACAAGATGATCATCAAACGGAACGACTTCCGCGGGGCGCTCTCGGAGGTCGATCCGTCGGCGATGCGCGAGGTGCTCGTCGAACTCCCGAAGATAACGTGGGACCACGTCGGCGGGCTCGACGACGCCAAACAGCAGGTCCAGGAGTCCGTCGAGTGGCCGATGAACTCCCCCGAGCGCTTCGAGCGGATGGGCGTCAGCCCGCCGTCGGGCGTCCTGCTCTACGGCCCGCCGGGCACCGGGAAGACGCTGATGGCGAAGGCCGTCGCCAACGAGACGAACGCGAACTTCATCTCGGTGCGCGGCCCGCAGCTGCTGTCGAAGTGGGTCGGTGAGTCCGAGAAGGCCATCCGGCAGACGTTCCGGAAGGCCCGACAGGTGGCCCCGACGGTCATCTTCTTCGACGAACTCGACTCGCTCGCGCCCGGCCGTGGCGGCGACATCGGGTCGAACGTCTCCGAGCGCGTCGTCAACCAGCTCCTGACCGAACTCGACGGGCTGGAGGAGATGGAGAACGTGATGGTCATCGGCGCGACCAACCGGCCGGACATGATCGACCCCGCGCTCATCCGCTCGGGTCGGTTCGACCGCCTCGTGTTCATCGGCGAACCCGAACTCGAGGGCCGCGAGCAGATCCTCCGCATCCACACCGACGACTCGCCGCTCGCGCCGGACGTGAGCCTCCGTGAGCTCGCCGAACTGACGGCGGGCTACGTCGGGTCGGACATCGAGTCCATCGCCCGCGAGGCGGCCATCGAGGCCCTGCGCGAGGACCACGACGCCGAGGAGGTCGAGATGCGTCACTTCCGGACCGCGATGGAGTCGGTCCGGCCGACCATCAACGACGACATCCGAGCGTACTACGAGGAGATCGCCGACCAGTTCCGCGGCGGCACGCGCGGCCCGGAGCAGTCCTCGACCGGCCGCATCGGCTTCCAGTAACGCTCGACGGACCACACAGCGGCGAGCGGTCTCGGGGGCCGCTCGGACTTCGTTCTCGCGTCCCACTCGCCGAGACGCTCGTCTCGCGGTAGCGACGAACCGGGCCTCGCTCGGCGAGGACCACTCCAGACCCGCCTGCGTACGCCGAGCCGCTACTTATTCAGCTACCACTCCACCCTCCAGACGGGATTACACCATGACGATAACCGACGTGGAGGACATGTTCCGCCACCAGCTCGAACAGATGTACTACACCGAGAAGCGACTCGTCGACACGCTCGAGGAGATGTCCCGGGAGGCCGACAACGACAAACTCCAGCGCGGGTTCGCCGAGCACCGCGACGAGACCCACGAGCAGGTCCAGCGCCTCGAAGACGCGTTCCGGGCACTCGGTCACGAACCCGAGGAGAGCCAGAGCCACGTGCTCGACGCACTCCGCACCGAACACGATGAGTTCGTCGAGGAGTCGTCGGACCCGCACCTCCACGACCTGTTCGACATGCAGGCCGGGATGAAGACCGAACGCTTCGAGATCACCAGCTACGAGGGGTTGCTCGTGCTGGCGAAGGAACTCGACCTCGACGACGACGTCACCGACCCGCTCGAGGACAACCTCTCGGAGGAGAAGTCGGCGCTCCGCGAACTCGAGGGCCTCTCGAAGGGGTCGAAGCTGAAGTCGATGCTCGGCCTCGACGACTGAGACGGGAGCGCGTTCACCGCGGCGTCGCCGGGCCACGCTTCGATGCAGGACGCGCGGTCAGTGGGTGTCTCGCGAAGGGGGAGTCAGTAGATCAGTTCGTCGCTGTTCTCGGTCATGTAGAGCGTCCGTGCGGCGATGTTGACCGCGTGGTCGCCGACGCGTTCGAGGTCGCGGATCGTCAGCAGGAGTCGCGAGACGTCGGTCATCAGCGACTCGATGTCCTCGCCCTCGGCGATCTCCGTCTCGATGAGGTCGCGGACGACGATTTCGGAGGCGCGTTCGCACATGTGGTCGAGTTCGTTGTCGCGTTCGGCGATGTCGAAACAGGCGTCGGCGTCCCGCTGCTCGTAGGCGTTCATCGCCTCCTCGACCATCGAGAGCGTCATGTCGCCGATGGACTGGACGTCGACGTCCGGGAAGACGTCGCGCTCGGCGTCGAGCGTGTACGTGCCGAGGTTCGTGGCGAGGTCACCGATGCGTTCGAGGTCGGTGATGATCTTGAACGAGGAGGCGACGAAGCGAAGGTCGCCCGCGACGGGCTGCTGGAGCGCCAGCAGGTCGATGCAGTCGCCCTCGAGGTCGAGGTACAGCTGGTTGATCTCGTCGTCGCCCTCGATGACGTCCATCGCGAGGTCGCGGTCCTTCTGCTCGAGCGCACTCAGTCCCATCCGGAGGCGTTCGGAGACGAGTTCGCTCATGTAGAGCACGTTCTCTTCGAGGTCGTCGAGACTCGCCTGGAAGGTCTGCCGGGCCATCAGGCGGTCACCTGCTGTGAGTGGCACTGCTTCATGGACGCCCGTTGACGGTCGATGCTAAAATAGCTGTCCCCTGCCAACACTATGCGAATTTCTATCACACTATAGCTATATATAACTAACAAGCAGCCGCACACCGGCTCCAGGGAGTCCGAACCGGGAGTCCTCGAACGGCGGTCGGAAGATTCCAAAAATTGCACCGGTGTCACGTAGCTTCGGGAGAAGACGAGCGTGGACCGTGGTGCTCACGCGATGTATATAGAGATAGTTCGATTTATATGGTAGGACGGGAGAACCACCAGTATGGAAACCCGGAAGGTGCAGGTGACCGGCGGGTCGACGTACACCGTATCGCTGCCGAAGACGTGGGCGACGGACAACGGTATCAGCGCCGGGAGCGTCGTCGAGTTCTATCCGGAGGAGGACGCGCTGTTGCTGACCCCGCAGGGCGAGGAGGACCGCACCGAAGGGACGCTGGACATCACCGAACTCGAAGGCGAGCAGCTGATGCGCGCCGTCGTGACGATGTACGTCAGCGGCTTCGACATCATCAATCTGGAGACGTCGCGTGTCACCGCCAGCCAGCGCCGGGCCATCCGCGAGGCCGCCCAGCGCCTCGTCGGCCTGGAGGTCATCGGCGAGACGGGCGAGACGGTCATCCTGCAGGACCTGCTCGACTCCTCGGAGCTCTCCATCGTCAACGCCATCACGCGGATGCGGCTGGTCGCCCTGTCGATGCTCACCGACTCCATCACGGCGCTCGTCGAGGACGACGACGACCTCGCAAGCGACGTCATCGAGCGAGACGACGACGTCGACCGCCTCTGGTACATGACCTCGCGGGTGTTCCGTGGCGTGCTCCGGGACCCCTCGACCGCCACGGAGGTCGGTCTCGGTCGCGAGGTCTGTTTCGACTACCACACCAGCGCGCGACAGCTAGAGCGCGTCGCCGACCACGCGACGAAGATCGCCGAACTCGCACTCGACCTCGACGAGATTCCGGAGGAGGCCGCCAACGGGCTCGAAGAGCTGCTCTCCCGTGCCAACGAGGTCATCGAGACGTCGATGGACGCGCTGCTCGAAGAGGAGAGCGAGGTCGCCAACCGCAACGCGAACGCCGCTCGTCGGGAGGTCGACGACATCGACGACTACTCCCGCGAGGTCGACAACCGCGTCCGCGAACTCGACCCACAGCAGGCCCAGCTACTGGGTCTGGTCGTCGACTCACTCTCACGGGCCTCCGACTACGGCGGCAACATCGCCGAGACGGCGCTGCAGAAGGCCGCACCGAAACCGTAACTGCTCCGGTCACCTCACCAGTTCTCGACCAGTTCTCAACGTTCGCTCCAGTCGCCGAGCGACGTCGCTGCCGCTCACGGCTGCGAGTACGGGAGAAACGAGCTGCCAGCGTGGTTACTCTTCGAGGACGGCGTTGACCTGCCCGTCCTGACCGGGGCGGGAGGTGACGCGGGCGGTCCCCTCGGACGTCTCGATGAGCGCGCCGCGCGTGATGATGTTCCGGCGTGCGTAGTTCGGGTTCGCGCCGTTCTCGGCGACCGTCTCGATGGTCGCCTGCACGACGCCGTCGTCCGTGGCGACGTTCGCGGAGTCGGTCTGGATGGCGCGGGTCTTCGTGTTGCCGCCCCACGACTCGACGGCCTTCAGCTTCGGTTCGCCGACGCGCGTCTCGGTCGCCTGCCGACCGAGCTGGTGTTTGCGCTTCTTGCGGATGGGTCGTCGTCGTCCCCCGGTTCGCTTCTTCTCCGAGCGCCCTTGGAATTTCATACGGTGAACCAGCCCCGAGACGGACCTAAAGGCTTCGATGCGGGGCCGTGCCGGTCCGCAGGGCTTTAGCCCTCCGGGGCCGCCCATCCGTCGATGAGTCTCCGGAAAGCGGTGGCCGCGCCGTTCCGCGCGAAGGGCCGGGAGCGGGTCGCCGAGAGCGAGTTCGTCGTCGCGCTGAGTCTCGACCGCGACTGGTTCTCCCCCGACCAGGCGAAGCGGCTCATCGACGTGGCCGTCAGCGAGGGCCTCGTCGCCCGCGACGACGGCGACCTCGCCGTCGAGTTCGACCCCGACGACGAACCCATCCCGGAGGGGTTCCGACCCGACGAGTCCATCATCCAGGAGCGCTCGACGTTCCAGCGCATCCTCGACGCCCTCGTCGACGCGGGGACCGAGAAGCAGGAGGCCGTCGCCGCCATCAACGCCCTCCAGTCCGAGGCGGGCGTCACCATCGAGGCCGCGGCCGTCCTCTACGCCCACAAGAACGGCGTCGACGTGGCCGCTCACGCCGAACGAGCGCGGGCGGACCTCTCGTCGTGACCGACCAGCGCGACGGCGACGGTGCAGGAGGAAGCGAGGAGTCAGACCGCACCGCCTCCGGCGTCCGACTCGCCCAGCTCCTCGCCAGCGAACTCGTCGCCCGCTCCGACGGCCCGCTGGCCAACCTCGAACTGGTCGACGTGCAGGACGCCGAATCGCTCGACCCCGACGAGTTCGGGGAGCGAGCGTACGGCGTCGTCGCCAGCGGGCTAGCCGGAGATGACGACGAACAGGGGGGAACAGTCCGTCTCGCGGACGTGTACGCCCACGACGACCGGGCGCGCGTCGAGTTCCGCGCAGGCCTCGACGCGGTCCCCGGGGCCGCGCAGGACGCCGACCTGCGAGTGCGACCGAAGGCCGTCGACCCGCCGCGGGTCCTCGTGTTCGTCGAGGACGGAGCCGACGTGAAGCGCGTGCTCCGGGTCGTGACGGCGGCGCTCGACGGACTCGACGGCGAGGACACGTAGTCCGCGGATTGGGGCGACCCTACCGCGTAGTCCGCAGGCTTTTCTCCAGTCGTCGCCACGCTCCGTCGATGACCGCGACGCTCGGCGAACCGCTCGACGTAGGTGGGCTGACCCTCCCGAACCGCCTCTATCGCGCGCCGCTGCTGGAGTGCGCGGGCGACGGTGCGGACGCGGGCGAGCACCTCGCGGACGAACTCGAACCCGCCGCCCGCGCCGGAGCAGGACTGGTCTTCCAGGGAGCGACGCTCGTCCGCGGCGAGGGCGGGGCCGTCGCGCCGAACATGACCCGCATCGACACCGACGCGAAGGCCGAGCGCCTGCGACCCGTCGTCGACGCCGTCCACGACCACGACGGTCGAATCGTCGTCCAGCTCGACCACGGCGGCCTCCGCAGTCTGGAGACGTGGCACCGGGAGTACCGTGCTGCCCATCCCGACCTCCAGCAACTCGCCGTCTCGCTGCCTCCGGTCCACCTCCGCGCCGCCGCGCGGACTGGCTTTCTCTCGTACGACCCGCACGTCCTGACGACCGCGGAGGTGTACGACCTCGCGGCGGACTTCGGGCGCGCGGCACGGCGCGCCGTCGAGGTGGGCTACGACGGAATCCACCTCTCGAGCGCCAACATGGGTATCGTCCAGCAGTTCTGCTCGCCGTACTACAACGACCGGGACGACGAGTTCGACGACGGCGGCCGGTTCCTCGAACTCGTCCACGACGAGATACGAGAACGGGCCGGCGACGTCCCGCTGTTCACCAAGGTCCCGACCGAGGAGGAGCGACCGCCGTTCGTCCGCACGGGCCTCTCTGCAGACGACGCGGTGGACCTCGCGGTCCGACTGGCGGAGTACGGTTACGACGCGCTCGCCCCGGTCCACGGCTCGACGTTCTGGGACATGAGCCTCATCCGTGGCCAGTACCCGGCACGCGGCTGGTCGGCCGGCCAGTTCCAGTCCGGCTACGCGGCGGCGTTCGGGAGTCGCTGGCGCGCCCGCGCCGTCGCGGCCGCGACGCGCGTCGAGGCGGCCCGGAATCCGCCCGCTCGCGGCTGGAACGCCGACCTCTGTCGTCGGGTCAGCGAGCGCGTCGACGTCCCCGTCCTCTGTGAGGGCGGTATCAGGGAGCGCCCACAGATAGACCGACTGCTCGGCGACGACGTGGCGACGGCGGCCTGCGACGCGGTCGGTCTCGGTCGGCCGTTCTACGCCGAACCGGAACTGCCGGCGCGACTGCTCGCCGACGCCGAGAGCGAGGCGCTCTGTGCGGACTGCAACAACTGCATCGTCCCGCAGGCGGCCGGCGCGCCGGGGATGTGCCGGACGCCACCGGTGCTCCGCCAGCGTGGCGAACTCGAACGGGAGGGCGCGTACGGACGGCGCGAACTGGACTGAGCGACGACTGGACCCGCGCGCGCTGGGTCGGAGACCCCCGAGTTACGAGCGGAACTGCGCGACGCCAGCGCGCGCGACGCTCCCCACGACCGCACCGCCGGCGACCGCTCCGAGCGTGCGGAGCGACGGTCGTCGCGGGTCGACCCCGCGTGCTCGTCGGCCCGTACACGAGGCGTAGTGGCTCGCGCTCCGCCAGAGCGGCTGGCGGCGACCCTCGATGGTGGCGCTCCCGGCAGCGAGTTCGTCGACGATGCGCTCTGCGGTGAGGTCGTCCAGCGAGTCCACGTCGAGCAGCAGTTCGGTGTACGCTCGGCCGACGTACGCCGCCGAGTGGGCGTCGCTCGCGGCGACGCCGGGGTAGCCGTTCGCGTCCGCGAACCGACGGGCACGACGGTTGCGGTAGCCCGTGAACACCCACGCGTTGTACACCTCGACCGCGTCGCAGTCGCCGACCGACCGCTTCCCGACGCCGTGTCGGGTGCGCTGGAACGGGTGGGGGACGACGGCGACGCCGCCCAGTTCTCGGACCCGTTCGACAGTCTCGTCGAACGGGTCGCCGGGCGGGGGACGCTGCTCGACGCCGATGGCCAGCAGGTGGCCCTGGGCGGTCGACACCTCCACACCCGGAATCCCCACTAACCCGTAGTCGGCGGCGAGATCGGCAGCACGCAGCGACTCCTCGATGGTGTCGTGGTCGGTGACGACGATGCCGTCCAGTCCGACCTCGACCGCGCGTTCGAGGAGCCGCTCGACCGGCTCGTGTCCGTCGTACGACCCCTCCGAATGGACGTGCGGGTCGATGGCCACGGACACCTCTCTTCCCATGACTGTCCCCTATACTGCCGTTCAGGATAGGAAAGCGGGCTATACTTATAAGCCGGGAGGGCAGGTCGGCGCGTCGGACCCAGCGACGGCGACCGAACTCGCGTGAACGGCTCCGCTCTACGAGGAGTCGGCCGGGGTAGGGACCGAGCCGATCCCCGGAAGTCGCTGTCGAAGCGCGTAGCCCGCCTTCCGGGCCGCCCCGGACAGGTAGTGGGAGGCGCTCCGGTGGAGCGGCTGCCGCCGACCCGTCGTCGCCGTCGCCCCCTCGTCCAGCGCGTCGAGGACGTCCTCCTGGTCCACCTCCGCGGGCGAGTCGACGTCCTCGACGGCGAGTTCGGTGTACGCTCGCCCGATGAAGGGTGCGACGTGGGCGTCGCTGGCGGCGACCGGCGTGTAGCCCTTCTCGCTCGCGAACCGGCGTGCGCGGCGGTTGCGGTAGCCCGTGAACACCCACGAGTTGTACACCTCGAGGCCGTCACAGTCGTCGATGAACCGACGACGGACGCCGTGTCGGGTGCGCTGGAAGGGGTGCGGGACGACGGCGACGCCACCCATGTCCCGGACGATGTCGACCGTCTCGTCGAGCGAGCGACGCGGCGGCGGACAGTCCTCGACGCCGATGGCCAGCAGGTGGCCCTGAGCGGTCGACACCTCCACGCCGGGGATGCCCACTAACCCGTAGTCGTCTGCGATGTCGGCGGCGCGCAGTGACGCCTCGATGGTGTCGTGGTCGGTGACGACGATACCGTCCAGTCCGACCGCTGCGGCCTGTTCGAGCAACAGGTCGACGGGGTCGTGGCCGTCGTAGGACGCGGCCGAGTGCACGTGCGGGTCGACCGCGACCGTCACACCGTCATCCATCGCCCCTGACTTGGGGCGCGAGCGGTTAAAACTCCCCGTAACCCGACCAGTCGGTGGTTCGACGGTTCACCGGCCCGTGCGACCGTCGCGTGCCCGGTCGAGGACCGCGTCGAGCGCACGCCAGCAGACCGCCAGTCCGAGGAGACCGAGGCCCACCGCACCGACATGCACCGAGGAGGAGAGGTCGGTCGCCACCCCGCCGGAGACGACCGTCGCGAGCGACGTCAGCGCCGGTGTCCAGAGGGCCAACCCGCCCGTCTTCAGGAGCAACCGACGACCGCGAGTGTCCGAAACGACGCGCCGATGGACGGGAGACGATTCCGACCCGGCAGCCACCGCGAACACACCGACGCTGCCGAGGACGATGAGACCGACGAACCGCCCGGCGAGCGTCGCGTACGCTCCGGTCGCGGTCCGGGAGAATACGGCCGCGACGACCGCGAGACCGAACACCACGAGACCGGCGCCGTAGCCAGCGTACCGGTCGTCACGGTACGAGGGTGACTGCGGCGGGGAGGACATGGCTTCGAGAACGATTCTCACGAACGTAGCTATTTCGGATAGTAACACTCTATTCGGTGGGCGCGCCACGCCCGGCAATGAGCTTCTTCGAGCGACTCGGCGAGCGCATCGACGCCGTCGACAGCGTCGTGAGCGTCGGCCTCGACCCCGACCCGAAGCGACTGCCCGACCACCTGCGCGACCACGACCTGCCGCGCTGGGCGTTCAACCGACGCATCATCGACGCGACCCACGAACACGCCGCGTGTTACAAACCCAACGCGGCGTTCTACGAGGACAGCGACGGCTGGCGGTCGCTCCGGGAGACGGTCGCCTACGCCGAGGGGAAGGACGTCCCCGTCCTGCTCGACGCGAAGCGCGCCGACATCGGCAACACGGCGCGTCAGTACGCGAACCTCCTCGACTACGTGGACGCGATTACGGTCAACCCGTACCTCGGCAGAGACGCGCTCGAACCGTTCCTCTCGCGCGAGGAGAAGGGCGTGTTCGTCCTCTGTCGCACCTCCAACCCCGGTGGGTCGGACTTCCAGAACCTCGAGGTCGGCACGGACAAGCGCCTCTACGAGTACGTCGCCCAGCGTGCCAACGAGTGGAACGTCCACGGGAACGTCGGCCTCGTCGTCGGCGCGACGACGCCCGAGGAACTCGAACGCGTCCGCGAACTCGTCCCGGACCTCCCGTTCCTCGTCCCCGGTGTGGGTGCGCAGGGCGGCGACGCGGAGGCGGCCGCCGAGTTCGGCCTCGCGGACGGCGTCGGTCTGGTCAACTCGTCGCGCGGCATCATCTTCGCGGGCGAGGGAGAGACCTTCGACAAGGCGGCCGGACAGGCGGCGAAACGGCTCAAGAAGCGACTCAACCGTCACCGGTGAACGGCCGGGAGCGTCGAACGCCCCTCGGCGCGCCCGCTCACGGGTCGTAGCGGCGTGAGGAAAGAAGCAGGCAGGTAAGCCTTCCATATCGTGCCCACGAACGGAATTGACCCCGCCTGCTTCGTCCGAGAGAACACGGGGTTCTCACCTCATGGTTCCACCTAATAGATTAGGACGGAGGCGAGCGTCGGTCGCTACACCGCCGCTACTGTCGCCGAGTCGTTCGATTTCGGGGAGTCCGGCTTCAGAACTGGTAGGTATCCACGCCGTCCGGACCGTCCGGTTGGCGCTCTGGTTCGTCGTCCGGCGTCCCGCCCGACTCCTTCAGGCAGTCGGTACAGAGGCCGGTCTCCCTGTCGTAGTGGACCTCGCAGGCGAGTCGGCCACAGCGGTCACAGCCGTCGACGATCTCGTTCGTCGAACAGAGTTCACACAGGCCGGAGACACTCATACTCGTCGGGTAGCCACTGGCGCGGGATAACCGTACGGCCTGCACCGCCGAGGGGTTTAGGCCCGCGCGGCCGTTAGTCGAGTCGTGAACCGCTCACGCCCCGAACTGGTGTCGGCGCTCGCGGCCACGTTCGGCGGGATGGCCGTCCTCCTCACCCTGTTCGCCGTCCTGCTCGAACCGCTAGCGCTGCTGCTGGCGGTGCCGTTCGGGGTCGTCGCGTACCTGATGTGGTACCAGGCGTCCGGACGACTCGTCGAGCGAGTGTACGCCAGCGTGGAGCGACGCGCACGCATCGACGACCGCGGCAGAACCCGGCGGACGAGACGAGAGACGGCGGAGGCAGACGGTGGCCGGGGCGGGTTCGGGGCGGGGCCGCGCGACGCTCGAAGCCGGACCGCGAGCGGCCGGGGGCGACGCCGACGCGCGACCGGGCAGGAACGTCGGGCCGGTGACCAGCGGCGTCGCCGCCAGCGCAGACCGCCGGAGCCAGACCCCGGACCGACCCCGCGGGAGGCGTACGGTATCCTCGACCTGGACCCGTCGGCCGACCAGTCGGCGGTCAGACGGGCCTACCGCGAACGGGTGAAGGAGACGCACCCGGACCGCGGCGGGGACGAGGAGGAGTTCAAGCGCGTCACCGCGGCGTACGAACGCCTCTCGGAGTGACGTTGTCGGCGTTCTGGCACAGTCTGTCGGTCCCGACACTACACACGTTCACGGAAGATTCAAATCGGTCCTGTTCGTTGGCTCGTCCGAGGCCACGCGACGGAACGCGAGGTCGCCCGTGGCCGAGTGCGGACCTCGCGTGGCTGAGGCATGCTCGCCCGTGAGCGTGTCGGGAACACTTCCACCTTCCTTCCCACTTCTGACTGGACCACGACCGAGGAGCGCGTTCGGTGACACCGACCGACGACCTACCGGTTCGCCAGCACCCCTGCGACGTCGCGTTCGGTCGTCGGCGAGCGCCAGCGCTCGTCGAGCGCGTCGACGATGGCGCCGACGTCCTCGCCGCGCTCGGCCGCGAGGTCGCCGACCAGTTCGACCCACTCCGGGAGGAGCGCCGCGTACGCGTCGAGTTCCGAGACGGGGTCGTCACCGCCCGGCCCGAAGTGACCGTAGAGGTTCACCGACGGGTCGAGGTCCCGGAGTCGGTCGCAGGTCGCGAGGTTCGCGTCCAGGTCGAACGGCGGTGGCGTCGAGGGGTAGAGCCGGCCGTCGACGTGGGTGCCCGTGCTGTCGATGGTGAACAGCGCGCGAGTGGTCTCGTCGAAGACGGCGTAGTGGTGGGGTGCGTGACCCGGCGCGTCGACGAGTCGGAGCGTGTGGTCACCCAGGTCCAGCGTCTCGCCGCCGGAGACGGCGACCGTCCGGTCCTCGGGCACCACCTCGGGGACGCCGTAGGGGTCGTCCATCCCCGTCACCTCGTCGACGCTCGCGCGGAGGTAGTCGAGGTTCGCGGCGTCGGTGACGTAGTCGTACCCGCGTTCGTGGACGTAGACGGTCGCGTTCTCGCAGCGACGGGCGAGCTCGCCCGCCCCACCGGCGTGGTCGAGGTGGACGTGGCTGACGAGAATCGCTTCGATATCCGCCGGGTCGATGGTGAGTGCGTCGAGAGCACCGAGGAGGCGGTCGGTCCGGTCGGCGGTGCCTGCGTCGACGAGCACCGGCCTGTCCGCGTCGAGGACGTACGCCGACAGGGCACCGGGCGTGTCGAACAGCATGGCGTCGACGAGGTACGTGTCGGGCGCGACCCGTACCGGTCGGACGGGAGGCTGCATACCCAACCTTCGCCAAGCGGTGGCTTGATTCTCCCGGCGCGTCCATCGCCACCATGACTCCACCGCTGGCCGTCGACATCGACGGCACGCTGACCGACGGCGAGGGGGCCGTCGACCCCCGCGTCATGACGCCGCTCCGGGAGTGGCCGGAACCGGTCGTCGTCGCGACCGGCAAGGCCCTGCCCTACCCGGTCGCGCTCTGTTCGTTCGTCGGCATCCCGACCCGCGTCGTCGCCGAGAACGGCGGCGCGGCGTACCTCGTCGACGACGACCAGTTGACGTTCGTCGGCGACCGGGAGGCCGCCCAGCGCGTCGTCACACGGTACCGCGAGCAGGGCTACGAACCCGGGTGGGGCGAGGTGGACCTGACGAACCGCTGGCGCGAGACGGAACTCGCCGTCAGCCTCGACCAGCCACTGGAGCCGCTGAAGGAACTCGCGGCCGCCGAGGGGATGCACGTGTTCGACACCGGCTACGCCTACCACGTGACGAGTCGCGGCGTCGACAAGGGCGCGGGGCTGGAGGCGGTCTGTCGCCGTCTCGACCGCTCTGTCGACGAGTTCGCCATGGTCGGGGACTCGGAGAACGACGCCGCGGCGTTCGAACTCGTCGGCGACGCCTACGCCGTCGCCAACGCCGACGAGACGGCGAAACTGGCCGCCGACCACACGACCGAGGCGTCGTACGCCGACGGGTTCCTCGAAGCACTGGACGCGATTCGCTCGGCGTGAAGAACGTCGGTACAGTGGAGGTCGACGCGGTGGGCATTCGACGTGAGGGGTGGCCAGCGTGAACGGTGGGAGCCGCCTCGCCGCCCTCGCACCACTCGGCGCGGCGGTGCTCTGGGGACTGACGTACGTCGTCAGCGCGTGGGGGTTCGAGACGGTCCCGCCGCTGACGCTCGCGCTGTGTCGGATGGTCCTCGGAGGTGCCGTCCTGCTCGCGGTTGTCCGGGCGACGAAGCCGCGTCGTTCGTTCTCACGCGCCGAGTGGCGCTCGTTCGCCGTCCTCGGTGCGTGGGTCGCCGTCTCCATCGCCACGCAGTACGTCGGGACGGCGCTGACCAGCGCGGGGCAGGGGTCGCTCGTGACCATCTTGACACCCGTGTTCACGCTCGTGCTGGCGGTCGTCGCCTTCGACGAGGCGCTCTCCCGGCGCGGAGCGCTCGGGATGGCGCTCGCGACCACCGGGACGGTCGTGCTCGTCGTCGGGCGGTCGGGGCTGGACACCGGGGGGAGTCTCCTCGGGTCGGGGATGCTCGTCGTCGCGGGCGTCACGTTCGCGGTGTACACGGTGTACGGGAAGCCGCTCGTCAGGCGCTACTCCGCGCTGGAGGCCGCGACGTACGCCACGCTGACCTCTCTCCCGCTGTTCTGCGTGTTCGCGCTGGGGGAGTTCCTCGCCCAGCCGGGTGCGTTCGACGTGCCCGTGACACCCCGGCTCGTCGCCGCCGTCGGCTACCTCGGCGTGTTCGGCACCGCCGCGGCGTGGTATCTCTGGTACAAGGGGATGGAGTACGTCGGCGCGGGCACCGTCGCCGTCTTCTTCTTCGCACAACCCGCCGTCGGCGTGGCGCTCGGTGCGCTCGTCCTCGGCGAACGCGTCGGACTGCCGCTCCTCGTCGGGGGGAGCGTCATGGCGCTCGGAATCTACCTCGCCAGCACGACGGACACCGAACCGTCGCGCGAGGACGACCCGACCGCCCCGGCGCCGGTCCGCGACTCCGACTCCGCTCCGTAGCACCGAGCCGTGCCGTGACAAACATACACACCCGCGGGAAGCCTTTTCACGGGTGACGGACTACTCACCACCGATGAGCCCTGACCGGGCCGTGTTGGAGCGAGCGCTCGAACGCGGCGAGGAGGAGGGGGGCAGCGTGGAGTTCAAGGAACGACTCACGCGCGCCCTCCACCTCGCGGACGGACGGCTGGAGAGCCTCGCAGCGCAACTGCGTCACCGCGTCCTCTCCGGCGACGGGGAGGCGACGTACGTCGTCGGCGTCACCGACGACGGCGGCCTCGCCGGCATCAGCCCCGACGAGTTCTCCGAGACGATGGACGTCCTCTCGCTGCTGGCCGAGGAGGCCGGCGCACACATCGACGAGGTCCAGACCTGGGGCGTCCCCGACGAGTCGGGCACCGAGGGCGGCAACGGCATCGTCGGCGTCGCCTCCATCCGCGAGGGGGCGATGCTGGACGTGGACGACGAGCACATCGTCGTCGGCACGGCGGGCCACGTCGACCACGGGAAGTCGACGCTCGTCGGGTCGCTGGTGACCGGGCAGGCGGACGACGGCGAGGGCGGGACGCGCGGCTTCCTCGACGTCCAGCCCCACGAGGTCGAGCGGGGACTGTCCGCGGACCTCTCCTACGGCGTCTACGGCTTCGACGACGGCGACCCGGTCCGGATGGACAACCCCCACCGCAAGACCGACCGGGCGCGCATCGTCGAGGAGGCCGACCGACTCGTGTCGTTCGTCGACACGGTCGGCCACGAACCGTGGCTCCGGACGACCATCCGAGGACTGGTCGGACAGAAGCTCGACTACGGGTTGCTCGTCGTCGCGGCCGACGACGGCCCGACGAAGACGACCCGCGAGCACCTCGGCATCCTGCTGGCGACGGACCTGCCGACCATCGTCGCCATCACGAAGGCCGACATGGTGAGCGCCGAGCGACTGGCGGAGGTCGAGCGCGAGGTCGAACAGCTGCTGCGCAACGCCGACCGGACGCCGCTCCGCATCGACCGCTACGGCGTCGAGACGGCCATCGAGGAGATCAGCGAGCAGGTCGTCCCCATCCTCTCGACCAGCGCCGTGACGATGGAGGGGCTGCAGGTGCTCGACGAACTGTTCGAGCGCCTGCCGAAGACCGCCGAGGGCGCGGGCGAGTTCTCGATGTACATCGACCGCACGTACAAGGTCGCTGGCGTCGGCGCGGTCGCCTCCGGGACGGTCCGGACCGGGACGGTGAGCGCGGGCGACGAACTCCTGCTCGGGCCGATGGCCGACGGTTCGTTCCGCGAGGTCGAAGTGCGGAGTATCGAGATGCACTACCACCGCGTCGACGAGGCGAAGGCGGGTCGCATCGTCGGCGTGGCGCTGAAAGGGGTCCGTGAAGAGGAGGTCGAACGCGGGATGGTCCTCCTGCCGCGGGACGCCGACCCGACCGCCGTCCGCGAGTTCGAGGCGGAGGTGATGGTGCTCAACCACCCGACGCGCATCCAGTCGGGGTACGAACCGGTCGTCCACGTCGAGACGGTGAGCGAGGCGGCGGAGTTCTCGCCGGAGGGCGGACACCTGCTCCCCGGCGACACCGGGAAGACGCGCGTCCGCTTCAAGTTCCGGCCGTACCACGTCGAGGAGGGCCAGCGGTTCGTCTTCCGCGAGGGACAGTCGAAGGGCGTCGGTACCGTCACCGACGTCGCGCCGGGCGAACGCTGACCCGGCCAGTCTGTCACGGCAAGTCGTGTCACTCGGAGCGATTTATGGTTCAGCGAGTCCTACCACTACCTATGTCCACAGTCGGCCGAAAGATCCGCGAGTACGACCGCTCGTTGAGCGAACGGCAGAAGGTACGGGGAGGTGCGCTGCTCATCGTCGTCGGTGCGCTCCTCGTCGCCCTCCTCGCGTTCGTCCCGCTGGTGACGCCGCTACAGGTGCTCATCGGCCTGATGTCCGTGGCGCTCATGGTCGTCGGGACGCTCTCGCTGGGGACGTCCGGCATCGGCGGCCGGGCGGTCTGACGCGGAACGGTCCGTCCTCTGGGGCCGCCTCACCGGGGCTCACCGCCGGACTCGACGGCCCGCGTCCCGCTCACGTCCGAGGCGTACGTCGGACTGTCCCGGCCGCGTGCCCAGTCCAGCCACGCGGTGAGCGACGGCGTCCCGGTGTAGGCGGCCTCCTCTGTCTCGTCGTCGATCGTGACCACGCCAGCGTCGACACACCGCGGGAGGTGGACGTGGCTCTGTGCCACCGCGACGCGGGAGTGAGTCTCACCGTCGGCGTCCCGGCCGGCGACGGCCGCCGCGAGTTCGTCGAACGGGACGGAGCCGTGGTCGGCCAGGTAGTACAGCATGGCCCGACGTTCGCGGACCGCGAGGAGGTCGAAGACGGTGTCGAGGGGTATCCCTGGGCCGTCTCCCGACTGCTCGTCGTCGCGGCTGTTCATCGGTCCCGTCGAGGCTGGACACCCCGTCGACCGTTCTCACCACGCGCACTGAGGTCGATGTACCGTAGCTTCTGTACCATGTCCCACGCTGGGAGAGAACGCCGTTATACTCACCCTCTGACCCGCGCCTCAGATTCTGAACCGCGGCGGAACACCGGAGACAGCACTACCCGTCTCCACCGAGCGCTCACCCCGACCCGCGTTCCGGGAGGAGGCCGTCGAAGTCGTCGAGTGCCGCGAGTCGAACGTCGGGAGCGCACTCCGGGTCCTCGCGGTCGCCGACGAGTACCGAGACGAGCCCCGCAGCGTTCGCGCCCGCGACGTCCGTCGTCGGCGAGTCGCCGACGAACGCCGCCTCGGCTGCACTGACGCCCAGCGTCGCGACCGCTCGCTCGAACGGTTCCGGGTCTGGCTTCGGCGGCGTCTCGTCGCCAGCACAGACCACCACGTCGAACGCGTCGCGGCGACCGAGGCCGTCGAGTTTCGCGAGCTGTGCGTCCCGCGGACCGTTGGTGACGACGCCGATACGATACCGGCCGGCGAGGCCGTCGAGCAGATCGTGTGCGCCCGGCAGGGCCACGACGTCGCGCTGGTCGCGTTCGTCGGCGAACGTTCGCGCGAGCGACCGCCCGACTGCGGGGTCGTGGCCTCGCTCCTCGGCGAGCGTGGCGAAACAGCGTTCCCGGAGGTCGGCCATCCCGTCGGCCTCGTCGGCGAACCGGTCGAACGCGTCGACGTACGCCGCCACCGTGAACAGCGGGTCGAGCCCCTCGCGCTCGAACGCCACGTCGAGCACCTCGCCCGGCGAGCGCCGGTACCGACAGAGCGTCCCGTCGAGGTCGAACAACACCGCACGAATCGGCGTGCCCTTGTCGCCGAGCGTCCCTGGCGGCCTGGTGTGTGCCGTCTCCGACGGGGGCCGGTCGTCGCTCTCCTCGCTCATCGGGGGTCGCCTTCCGCGTCGTCCGCCGGTCGGTAGCCCTCGTCCACCTCCGCAGCGAGGCCGAACGTCACCGCCCAGTCCAGCGCGCGGTCGATACGCGTCCGCCACACGTCCTCCCAGTCGGTGCGGTGCGAGCGCTCCCACTGCGGGACGCGTTCGCGGACGCGCTCGTACGCCTCGCCGCTCGAGAGTGGCGTCTCCTCTTCTTCGTGAGCCGCGTCGAGCACCGCCAGCAGGTCCTCGACCGGGTGGACGCGCTCGCGGAACGCCCGCGCGAGGTCGGCGTCGCTCGGGTCCGAGCGCGTCTGGTAGTACTTCCCGCCGCTCTCGGCGACCAGCCCCAGCGCCCGGAGGAACGTGAGCCACTCCTTGGCGGCATCGCGCGAAGCGACGTCCGCGTCGGCCATGAGTCGCGCACAGCAGTCGTCCTCGCTACCGGGGACGAGCGGCAGGGCCAGCGTCGCCTCCCGGAGGAACGAGACGGAGCGTGGCTCGGGGACGACCTTGAACCTCATCGCCGGCACCCCGTCGGGGACGCGTCACTCATCGTCGGTCACAGGCCGAACGCGTCGGCGAGCAGGTCCTCGTCGGTCCCGCCGTAGCTCGACGCCTCGCCGCCGACCACGTCGACGGTGACCTGCGCTGGCGCGAACACGCTCGTCGGGACGTCGTAGAAGTCCCAGTCGACGCGCTCGAACACCTGCGAGAACGACTCGCCGTACTCCTCGGCGGCCGTCGAGGCCACCTCGTCGAACCGGTCGAACCCGGCGTCACAGACGACGTGGGCGCGCCCGCCGTACGCCAGCGCGTCGTTCGTCCGGGCGAGCGCGACCCGCTCGTCCTCGGCGACGGGGGCAACGGGTGCGCTCGCCGTGACGGAGAGTACGTCCATCGGGTCGTAGCCCAGTTCCGAGAGGCGGAAGGTCGCCAGTTCCCCGGCGCGTGCGGCGGTGGCGACGCTCCCCGCGATGCTCGCCGTGGGCGCGACGGGCAGGAAGACGCTGCCGGGGTCCACGTCGCACATTTCCGCGACGTGTTCGGCGACCGCTTCGGTCGGGTGTTCGTCGGTCTCCAGCGCGAGGATGGCGAACTCGAAGGCGTCGGCGTAGCCCACCCGCTGGAACTCCTCCTCTTCGGCGACGAGCGCTCGGGCCGGGCCGCTCCCGAGCGCCTCGTAGTCCTCGACGGACACCTCCCAGCCCGCCTTCTGCGAGCAGAGGAGGGCGAGCGCGGGGTGGTCGGTCGAGACGTCGACGTACGTCCGGGGCGCACCCGCCAGCTCGTCCATCCGCGCGGACATCGTCGCGAGGCCGGACGACTGTATCTCGGCGAGCAGCAGGCCCGCCTCGACGCCCCCCAGCGTGTCGATACCGAAGTCGACGACCGTCGCGCCGTTGTCGAGTTCGTAGGCGTCGACGGCGAGTTCGTCGGCGAACTCGATGGCCTCGTCGACGAGCTCCAGCGCCATCCGGTTGAGACTCTCCATGGGCGCGTCTCGGGCGGTTTCGGCTAAAGGGTTTGTCAGTCTAGGTGGGTTGGCTGGTGGAACTGTAGACGTCCGAGTACCCAGTGCAAGGACCTCGAACGCCCGCGCAGGAGTGAGGGGAGTGGCGAATACCTCGAAAGCCCTCGCTGGCTGTCCCTGGAACGATAACGACTCGAAAGCCCTCGGGCGCTCGTACCGCCGCGACTCGCTGCGCTCCTCGCTCACTTCGTTCGCTCCAGTGCTTGCTTCGTCGGGGCGGCGACGAGCGCCCTCTCCCTTTCAGTCCACCGAGGGCAGCCCTGCCCTTCCCCGAGTCGCGCACCCTCGCTTGGGCTCGGGATGCGCTCCCGGCCACCGCAACCGAAACGGCTGGCCGCGCTCTCGTGCGCGGCCGACGGAGTCGGGTAGGCGCGGTGCGGTCCTCGGTGGAATGGAAGTTCTCGTGAGCGAGTGGTAGCGAGCGAACGAGAGCCAGTGAGACGAACGGAGTGAGTCTCACGTGGGCGAGGTCGGTACGCCCGCGTGAGGAAGCAAGCACTGGAGCGAGCGCCAGCGAGCGAAGTCGTTCGAGAGAGCTTCGCTCTCTCGTGATGTCGTCGGAAACCGTTGGTTTCCGACTGCTTGCCGGACGCAGTCCGGCAATGACGAGACGGCGGAGCCGTCTCGAACCA
Organism: Halomarina salina; assembly: GCF_023074835.1. Classification (NCBI taxonomy): domain Archaea; kingdom Methanobacteriati; phylum Methanobacteriota; class Halobacteria; order Halobacteriales; family Natronomonadaceae; genus Halomarina; species Halomarina salina. Next base: position 2,100,941 of record NZ_JALLGW010000001.1, on the reverse strand, counting down.
CGCGCAGCGAGTCAGGTGACCGTACCGACCGAGGCCTTTCGAAGTCTCAGCACGTCCAGTGAGAGCAGTCGGAGCGAAGGACAACAATCCACCTAGAACTCGGTCACCTTCGACTGAATACGCCCATCGTCAATCCCACGACGAGCGTCCGCCACGTCGTCAAAGTACCGCGCGAGTTCGCGCAGGCTCACCTCGTCGCTCGACTGGAGGAAGGAGAGTTCGGTCAGCGACAGCGACTCCCCCCGGTCGAGTTTGCGCCGCAGTTCCGGCACGGTCAGCGAGTGATACGTCAGGTCGAGGTCGACGCTCGCCGCACGCTCGTCGCTCGCCTCGGCGACGTTGATTGCCTCGCGGAGCACCGCCTCGAACTCCGTGTTCGTGTCGCCCACGGCGCGGTAGCAGAACGCCATCGCGGACACCAGCGCGTCGAACGCGTCGGCGCCCTCCATCTCGCCGAAGCGCTTCTCGAACACGAGTTTCCGGTCGCGCTCGGAGAGCCGTTCGACCAGCAACTCGAAGTCCAGCATCGCGTCGTAGGTGCGGTCCCGGATGCGCGCGCGGGTGTTGCGCTCGGACTGCACGCTCGACAGGTCGGCCTCGCCGCGCAGGTACGCCCGGTCCGCAGCCGTGAGGATTCCGCGCCCTCTCGCGTCGTCGGTCGTGCTTTCGTCGCCAACCATAATTCGTATCGAGTTATCTTATTCGCTAAGCACGTATAATGATACTGCGTTTCGGAGTACCTACTAGTATCGCTACAGAACGCTTATTGGTCGGGTCGAGAACGAATCGGTCAGGCCAATGGCAGAAGCTACCCACGAGGAGTCCACCCACGAGACACGACCCGACGAGTCCCCTCTTCACGTCGTCGCGCCGGCGGCGACGCTCCGAACCGCCGTCGACGTGCTCGGTGCGCTGGTCGACGAATGTCGTGTGCAGTTCGACGAGGAGGGGCTCCACGTCGCCGCGATGGACCCCGCGACGGTGGCGTCGGTGTCGCTGGACCTCGACACGGCCGCCTTCGACACGTTCGACGTGGAGGAGCGGACGCTCGGCGTCCCGCTGGAGCGACTCGACGACGTGCTCTCGATGGCGAGCGGCGACGACCCGGTGTCGCTGGCGCTCGACCCCGAAACCCGACGCCTCGACGTCGCCGTCGCCGGACTCGACTACTCGATGGCGCTCGTCGACCCCGACGCGATTCGCTCGCCGCCGGACCTCGACGAACTCGACTTCGAGTACGAGGCGTCGGTCGTGCTCGAAGCCGAGGCGCTCTCGCGGTCGATTCGCGCGGCGGACATGGTGTCGAACCACGCCACCGTCGGCGTCGAGGAAGAGGGGGAAGCGTTCGTCGTGACCGCGGAGGGCGACACGGACGACGTGCGACACCGACTGTCGGGCGAGGACCTGGTCGACATCGACGCGTGCGAAGCGGAGTCGCTCTACTCCGTGGACTACCTCCGGGCGCTGGACCGCCCCATTCCGGGCGGGAGCGAGGTGTCGCTGGAACTGGGAACGGAGATTCCGCTGTCGCTCTCGTTCGAGGTGGCCGACGGTGCGGGGCACGTCGAGTACGCGCTGTCGCCACGCATCGCGAGGCGCTGACTTCGATTGCAGGACCGCGAGTCGAGTCGAACGGGGATACGTCGAGCACCGCGACAGCCGGTCTTTTTACCCAGTCTCGCGCCATACCACGTATGCAGACCCACATCGTCCCGGTCGGGTTCGATTACGACCGGCTCATCGCCCCGCTCGTCAGAGATCAACTCGACGTGGACCGCGTCATCCTCCTCGAAGGCGCGGTGGGCAGCGAGGCCAACGTCGAGTACTCGCGGCACCTCGCCACCAAACTGGAGAAGGACTTCGAGAACCTCCTGGGCGCTGAGACCGAGCGGTTCGTCGTCGAGGACGTCTACGACTACGACACGGCGTTCGAGCAGGCGTACGGCCTCATCAACGCCGAACTCGACCGCGAGGAACGCGAGGACGGCGAGGTGTGGGTGAACGTCTCCTCGATGCCCAGAACCGTCTCGTTCGCGTTCGCCACCGCCGCCCACTCCATCATGGTCGAGCGACAGGGCGACCGCGAGCGCATCCGCACCTACTACACGGTCCCCGAGAAGTACCTGGAGACGGAACTAGCCGAGGAGCTACGGCTCGGTCTGGACCTCCTGAGCGAGGTCCGGGACTCCTCGGTCGACGAGGAACGCATCACCGGGTGGCTCGACGACGCCCGCGAACTGCTCGCGGAGTTCGACGAACGCGGGACGACCATCGGCGCGAAGGAGGTGGAGGGGAGCCACGTCGTCGAGTTGCCCGTCGCCTCGTTCTCCAACGTCAAGCCGTTCGAGGAACTCATCATGTTCACGCTCGGCGACCACGGCGAGTTCGCGTCGGTGTCCGAGTTGGCGCAGACCCTCGCTCGCGACCTGGGCGAGGAGTACAGCGACTCGTTCCGCTCGAAGGTCATCTACAACGTCGACAGACTGGGACCGGGCGGGAAGGGGTACATCGAGCAGGAGGAACAGGGGAAGTCCTACCGGACGCGACTCTCCAGAATCGGCGAGCTGTGGGTCCGCTCGCACGCCGACGGCGACCCCGAAGCGCTAGAGTGAGTCGACGAGGTCGGCCATCCTGCCGCTGGTCCCGACAGTCTTTCTGCTGCCTCGAACGCCCTCCCGCGCTACGGTCGCGCGACTCGCTGCGCCCTTCGCTCACTGCGTTCGCTCCAGTGCTTGCTTCGTCGTGCTTCCCGTAGCGCGCTCGCCCGTTCAGTCCAACGCTGGACTCGCTGTACTCGTCCAGCGAGCTTCCCCTCGCTCACTGCGTTCGCTCGCGGGAGCACCAGGCCCGCAGTCACTGCTCTGCCAGCCGCAACTCCAGTTTCTTCACGCGGGTCGCCAGCGCGACGAACAGCGGGACGATGGTGAGGACGACGGCACCCGCCGCGGCTATCTGGAGGTTCGTGACGGCGTCGCTGAGGAACCACGGTTCGTACCGGAAGACCGGGATGGTGGTGTGGGTGAGGACGCCGACCGGGTTGTAGAAGTAGTCGAACGTGAGGTCGACGGTGTACCAGGCCGTCGCCAGCGCCACCGCCCTGACGGGGAAGTCGGCGATGCGGTGGAGGACGAACGCCTGGACGACCATCGCGCAGTGACTCCAGAACAGGAAGTTGTACATCGGCCACCAGAGGTAGTCCCACGCCGGGAAGAACGCGAGCAGGACGTACGGCGTCCACGCGCCGAGTTTGATACAGCCGAACAGCGCGAACGCGTTGGCGTACTCGTTCGGGCGGTCCATCGCCCAGAGACCGAGGGCGAGCGCGATGAACAGCGTCCCCATCGGCGAGTCGGGGACGAACGGCCAGAGTTCGACGGGCGTCGCGGCGAACTGCCCGGAGTAGTAGTAGAAGCCGAACGCGGTGCCCGCGAGGTTGACGACGACGACCAGCCAGACGAACCGGAAGCCGACGTCTTCGAGGAGTTTCGGGAGGGGAGCGAGGTAGCGCGGCAGGTCGTCGCTCGGGGGGAGAGAGCCGTCACGCACGAACGCGAGGAACTGCTCGACCGCGGTCGAGGAGTGGTCGCCCGACGAGTCGGCGGCGGTCATACGTCGGCGTAGTTGGGGGCGTGCAAAACCCTGCTGGTCGGTCCCGTCGGGCGGTCCGACGGGCGAAGGACACGGGTTAAGTGCGTCCCGTCCCGACGATTCGTATGAGCGAGGCGACCGACATCGAGGACCTGAAGCGAGGGACCGACCTCGTCAAGCGCGGCTTCGCGAAGATGCAGAAGGGCGGCGTCATCATGGACGTGGTGACGCGAGAACAGGCGCGCATCGCCGAGGACTGCGGTGCGGTCGCCGTGATGAGCCTCGAAGCGGTGCCCGCCGACATCCGCAAGCGCGGCGGCGTCGCCCGGATGGCCGACCCCAGCCTGCTGGAGGGCATCATCGACGAGGTCTCGATTCCCGTGATGGGGAAGGCGCGCATCGGCCACACCGTCGAGGCACAGATTCTCGAAGCCACGGGCGCGGACATGGTCGACGAGAGCGAGGTGCTGACGACGGCCGACGAGCGCTACCACATCGACAAGCGCGGGTTCACCGCACCGTTCGTCTGTGGCGCGCGCAATCTCGGCGAGGCGCTCCGACGCATCAACGAGGGCGCGGCGATGATTCGCACCAAGGGCGAGGCGGGGACGGGCGACGTCAACCAGGCCGTCACCCACCAGCGCACCATCAAGCGCTCCATCCGACAGCTCTCGGGGATGAACTACGAGGAGCGCGACGAGTGGGCGCGGAAGAACGAGGCACCCCGTGACCTCGTCCACGAGACCGCCGAGCGCGGTCGCCTGCCGGTCGTCAACTTCGCGGCCGGTGGCATCGCCACGCCCGCCGACGCGGCGCTCATGATGCAACTGGGCTGTGACGGCATCTTCGTGGGGTCGGGTATCTTCGGCGCGGAGGACCCCGAGGCGATGGGCACTGCCGTCGTCGAGGCGGTCAACAACTACGACGACCCCGAGACGCTGAAGGACATCGCGAAGGGCATCGGCCGGGGCATGAAGGGGCAGGCCAACGAGACGATGCCCGAGGAGGAGAAGCTGCAGGGTCGCGGCGTCTGAGTCGGCGACGGAATCGGCAGCCTACACGCTTCTGCGCAGGAGTCGTTCAGCACCTCGGACGCTTCAGCCTCGGGTAACTAAGCGACCGACCCCCGTCGCGGGCGAACGCCATGGACACCAGCGACACGGCGTTCGTCGCGGTGCTCGCAATCGGCGCACTGGTGGTACTGGTCCTCGTCCTCTTCGGCGCGCTGAGCGTCCTCGGGACGTTCGACCCCTCACCCAGTGAAGACCCTGGCCCAGGGTTCATGATGACCGAGACACCCGAGGGGTCGCCCGCTCGGCCACCGACCGGGACGAGCGACGACCAGGGGACGAACGGCACCGAGACCGAAGGGACGGACGAGGCAGCGGTCGCTGTAGAAACGGGCCGAGACGGTCGTGGAGACTCCGAGTAAGGAGGCGGGCGCAGGAGAGCTCGAACTCCGAGAGCCACTGCGACCGATAGCGACCGAGACCGAGTGGAACAGTGGCGTGACGGGGGGGGGCTCAGTCGCTCGCTTCGGCCTCTTCGGCCGACTCGTCCTGTCCCTCGCTCGCCTCGTCTCCTTCGTCGTCGCCGTCGTCGTTGCGCGCCTCGATCATCTCGACGAGCGGGTTGTCGTCGATGTCGAGTGGCAACTGGACGCGGCCGCGGCGGCGCGAGGACTCCCAGGACGCGTAGACGAGTTCGGTCCCGGCGAGCGCGTTCGCCCCCGAAATCTCGGGTTCGCGGCCCTCGTCCAGGGCGTTCACGACCTCCTCGATGGCACGCTCGTAGAACGTCGTCTTGTCGAAGGTGCGGTCGGAGACGACCGGCAGTCGCCGGGCGACGAGTCGGGCACCGGCGCGCGGGCGGCTGTAGGCCGGGCCGTGGATGGAGTCGGTCGTCTTCACCGTCTTCCACTTCCCGCCGTCCGTGCGGTAGCGGAGCGCCGGGCCGTCCTCGACGCCGAGTTCGATGACGCCCCGCTCGCCGACGAGGCGGAAGTAACAGCCCACCATGTCCATCCCGTCGCCGGTCGCGGCGAGGCCGTAGACGCCGTTGTCGTACTTCCACTGCGAGAGCCCGTGGTTCTCGTTGTGCGTGCCGAACCAGACGTTCTCCTCGCTGAAGTCGATACCCGAGAGCACCCAGTCGACGGGTTCGTCGTCGGTGTAGTACCGGCAGAGGTCGAACGTGTGGACCCCGGCGTCGAACAGGTTGTCCTCCGACCACTCGATGCGGACGAGATCACCGATCTCGCCGTCGTCGAGCAGCTCCTTCGCCTTGCGGAACGGCGTGCCGAACCGGCGCTGGTTGTCGATGGTCAACTGGACGTTGTGGCGGTCGCAGGTGTCGACCATGCGCTTGCAGTCGGCCCACGTCGTCGCCATGGGCTTCTCGCAGTGGATGGCGTCGACCTCGCCGCTCTCGGCGCTCCCGACGACGATGTCCGCGTGGAAGGCGGCGGGGACGCAGACGGAGACGATGTCGAGGTCCTCCTCGGCGAGCATCTCCTCGTAGTCCTCGTAGACGTTCGTCTGGGGGATGTCGAAGTTGTCGGCGAACGCGCGAGCGTTCTCGGGGACGATGTCCGCGCAGGCGACGAGGTCACAGTCGTCGAGGCGGAGGTACCCCGGCGCGTGTCGGTACGCCATCGCGAAGCCGGTTCGGTCTTTCTTCTCTGGATCAGCGCCGGTGCCGATGATAGCGACCCGTTTTCCCATGTACGAGACAGTGAGCGGCGCGGCCATGAGTATGCGGCGGTTACTCCGGAGTAGTCGGGTCCTATCGAGGCCGGCGACGACGCTGTCCCCCTTCCGTCACCGCGCGCCGCGTGCGTACGCCCGGACCGTCCGGTCCGCGATGCCCTCCCAGTCGAGCGTGTCTGCCCGTTCGCGGTTGTACTCGCCCAGCGCTTCGAGGTCGGCGTCGAGGGCGGAGACAAGCGACTCGTGGAGTCCCTCGGGGTCGTTCGGCGGGTAGCCGAGCAGGTCGTCGCCGTCGAGGAGTTCCGCGACACATCCCGCCCGCGGGGCGATGAGCGCGCGGCCGAACGACATGGCGAGGATGGCCGTTCCCGAAGTGAGCACCTCCTCGAACGGGAGGACGACGGCGTCCGCGGCGTTCATGTAGTCCTGTATCTCCTCGTCGGGGACGAACTCCAGCACGCAGGTGATGCGGTCGTCCTTCGAACAGAGCGTCCGCACCTCGCTCTCCAGTCGGTCGCTCATCGGGTTGCCGACGACCAGCAGGCGGGCGTCGGGCGCGTCGAGAGTGGAGAACGTGCGGACGAGGTTGGGGACGTTCTTGTACGACCGGATGAGGCCGAAGTAGAGGTAGACCGTCTGGTCGTCGTCGAACCCGAGTGAGTCCCGCGCCGTCTCCCGGTCGACCTCGTTCGGGTAGCTGTCGACGTAGTGGCCGTGTGGGATGACCTCGATGCGCTCCTGCGTCGACTCCGGGAGGCGATAGGTCTCGACGACGAGTTCGCGGGCGCTCTCGCAGTGGACGATGATCCGGTCACAGAGCCGTGCCGCGATTCGGCGGACGCCCAGTTCCAGTCGCGGCATGCGGCGGCCGTGTTCGACGAGGTTGTGCACGGTCCAGACGAGTTCGACGCCGAGGGCGCGCAACACGACGAGTTCGAACAGCAGACGGAGGGCGAGGAGTGCGGTCAGAACCTTCGAGTCGGTGACGAAGTGTCGGTGGAGCCAGTTGATGTGGAACACCTCCGGTCGGCCGTGTTCGCGGACCGCGTCGAGCAGCGGGAGCGACGTGTCGGCAGTGACCATCCGAACGTCGTAGCCACGCTCGCCGATCGCGTCGCGCAGGTGTCGCTGGTAGGCGTTGCTCTCCGAGTAGTCAGGATACATGTAGACTGTCGGTCGGTCGGACGCTGGAGACACCACAGATGTTCGTGGTGTGTGTCGGATAGCGAGAGTATTAATGCTTAACCACATCGGCATCCGCCGAATCGCCCAGCGAAGGACGCGATTGGCACAGCCCAGAGACATACTCTATTCGGTGAAAGTCTGGATATCGGCGTTAAGGGCCGCCAAGTTAAGCGTCTCGACAATGTCTAGCCGCGGTAACCCGCCTTCGATCATGGAAACAGACGACATCACCTTCGTCGCCGTCGTAGCACTCGGCGTCCTCCTACTCGTGGTCCCGCTCGCGTACTTCGGGTTCAGCCTCCTCGGCGGCATCGTCGACATCAACGACCAGTCCGCCGGCCCGTCGAACGCGACGAACGGGACGGAGCTGCCGACCGTCGGCCCCATCGACGACTCGACGACGAACGGAGCGGGGACGGCCACCCAGACCGACGGAGCGACGGACGCACCGGCGACCGACGCCGGCGACGACGGTCAGGAGACGCCGGAGCCGACCGACGAACCGGTGAACACGCCGGAGCCGACGGCGAACCCCACCAGCGAACCGACCGAGGAACCGGACCCGGTCGACGACCCTGACCAGGACCAGGGCGACGACCCGGACCCGACGGAAGAGCCGACGCCGGAGCCGACCGAAGAACCGACCGACACGCCCGAACCGACGACGAGCGAGCCGACGACCGAACCGACCGACACGCCCACGGACACACCAGAGCCGACGCCGGAACCCACGCCCGAGCCGACACCGGAACCTACGCCCGAGCCAACCGAAGCACCGACGCCTGAGCCGACGAGTACACCGGAGCCCACGCCCGAGCCGACCCAGAATCCACTCCCGACGACGGCCGCACCGAGCACCACGACGTCGACGGACGCACCGATGCAGACAGAGACGCAGGAGCCGTCGACGATGCAACCGACCGATACACCCGAGCCGACGACGGCGGAGCCGACCCCGACGGCGTCGACCACACAGGAACCGGTGGCGACGTCCGAGCCGATTACGACGGCCAGCGCCGAGTCGATGACGACGACCGAACCGACCGAGAGCACGCCGGAGCCCACGACCGCCCAACCGACAGCGACGACGTCAGAGCCGGCCGACACGACGACGTCAGAACCAACCGACACGACGACCGAACCGACCAGTTCGGGCACCGAAGCGGGGACGACGAGCGCCTGAGGACGCCGCCCCGACCGGAGCGGCTCGACTCCGCGAAAATCAGTACCTGTAGTCACTGTCGACTGCGGACGCCAGGTCGACGAGTCGAGCGGCCGCGTCGCTGAACTGCAGGACGCGCTGCATGTCGCCGTCGAGTTCGAACCGGCCGGTCATCAGCCCGTCGATGGCGCCGACGTCGCCCTCCGTGAGGTCGACCCAGTCGGTGTACGTCCCGCGGAAGACGAACCCGTAGTCCGCGTCGTCGAGACTGTCTATCTCGTACGTCTCGTGGGCCCTACCCCCCTCCAGCGCGACGAAGAACAGCCTGTCCTCCGGGAGTCTGTCGTCGGCGGTGAGGTGGAACACCATGTCGCCGTCGAAGTCGACACCCCACTCGGCGGCCGCCTCGGCGTACTCCTCGTCGGCGTTGACCGTCTCCCGCCACGCGGCCATCCACTCCTCGCTGGGGAACTCGTGGACCATGACCGGGAGACGGTAGCGCCCCGCATAAGCGTTCGTCCGAAGAGGGATTCCGATTCACCGTCGGGGGACCGGACCGACTGGTCAGTCGTACAGCGTCGCACCCTCGCCGACGCTCGTCTGGAACGCCGTCGCGTCCACACCGGCGTCGTCGAAGGCGTCTATCATCGCCATCGCGACGGCTCGGCGAGTTCCCGGCTCGCAGACCGCGAGCATCGTCGGCCCCGCGCCGCTGACGGTGACGCCCGTCGCGCCCGCCGCGCGGGCGGCCCCCTCGACGCCCTCCGACCCCGTGATGAGGTCCGCGCGGGCGGGCGTCACGACGGGGTCGTCCATCCCGCGGCCGACGAGGTGCGGGTCGCTCCGGCACATTCCGACGGTGAGCGTGGCGGCGTTGCCGACCGTCTCCACGAGGTCGTCCATCGACGTCGACGTGGGGACGACCTGTCGGGCGTCGCGCGTCGAGACGACGATGTCGGGGAGACAGGCGACCAGCGAGAGGTCGGGCGACACCTGCGTCACGCCGTCGTCGGCGACGACCGTGAACCCGCCGAGGAGCGCGGGTGCGACGTTGTCCGAGTGGGCCTCGCCCGAGGCGGCCGCCTCCCCCTCGGCGGCGACGGGAACGAGTTCCTCCCGAGTGTGGCCCAGCCCGTACAGTTCGTCGAGGGCGACGGCGGCGGCGGCGGCGCTCGCCGCCGAGGAGCCGAGCCCGGACGCGGGCCGGACGCCCTTGTCGATGTGGATGTGTGCGGGGGCGTCCAGTGCCTCGGCGACCGCACCGACGGTGTTCTTCTCCGGGTCCTCGGGGATGTAGCGCGCACCGGCGCCGGTGACCTCGATGGTGGTTCGGTGGGCGCGCTCCACGGAGACGATGTCCGCCGGTCTGTCGAGTGCGAGACCGAACGTGTCGAACCCGCTCCCGAGGTTCGCGCTCGTCGCCGGGGCCCGGACGGTAACCATGGCACGACAGTTCGGGAGACGCCGCAAAAAGCTAGCGACTGCCGTCCCGGTCGGCGCAACAACGCGTGACAGCGAACCGAGACGATTGGAGAGGAGCGAGGACCGCGCCCAGACCCGAAGGCACATACGCCGAAGCGGCGAACCCCGGACCATGATCGGTATCGTCGGCGGCGGTGTCGCGGGGCTCGCCGCCGCGTACCGCCTCCAGCAGGCGGGCCACGACGTGCAGGTGTTCGAGGCGGGCGACGACGTGGGCGGCCTCGCGGCGACCTACGAGACGAACGGCGACCCCGTCGAGAAGTTCTACCACCACCTCTCGAAGTCCGAGGAGACCATCGTCGAACTCGCCGAGGAACTCGGCGTCGCCGACCGTCTGGAGTGGCGTATCGGCAAGAACGCCTACTACGTCGACGGGACGGTCCACCCGATGGACAAGCCCTGGGAGATACTCGCCTTCCCGCCGCTCTCGCTGTACGACAAGTTCCGACTCGGGATGCTCACGCTCGACGTCGACGTGCGCGGGGGCGTCCCCTCGTTCGACTCCTACGAGCGACTGGAGGACTTCGAGGACGTCACCGCCCGCGAGTTCTGCATCGAGCACACGACCGAGAACGTCTACGAGTCGTTCTTCGAACCGCTGCTGGACGCGAAGTTCGGGTCGCGAAAGGAGGAGGTGAGCGCCGCGTGGCTGCTCGGGCGCATCAAGTTCCGCGGCGAACGGGACCTGCTGAAGGGCGAGTACCTCGGCTACTTCGACGGCGGCTTCCCGGTCCTCGTGGACGCCCTCGTCGACGCGGTGGGCCACGAGAACGTGACGACCGGCGCGCGCGTCGTCGACGTGGTCGGCGTGGACGGGCAGTTCGGCGAGGGCGACGGGACGGGCGACGCTGATGGCGACGATGGGCGAGACCAGGAGGCGGTCGAGGCGCTCACCGTCGAGACCGACCAGGGCGTCGCCACCCACGACGTCGACGCGGTGGTCGTCGCCGCGATGCCGAACGTCCTCGAACACCTCGTCGGCTACGAGTGCGACATCGAGTTCCAGGGGTCGGTCTGTGCGGTGGTGACGATGGACGAACCGCTGACCGACACGTACTGGCTCAACGTCGGCGACGACGCGCCGTTCGGCGCGCTCATCGACCACACGAACTTCGTGCCCGCCGAGCGCTACGGCGGCGACCACCTGCTGTACGTCGCCAGCTACGTCCAGTCGCTCGACGAGGACCTCTGGCGGATGGACGACGCCGAACTCCGCGAACACTGGCTGTCGGGCATCGAGGACCTGTTCCCCGACTTCGACCGCTCGACCGTCCGCGAGTTCCGCGTCGCGCGCAACCCCCGGACCGCGCCCGTCTACGAGTGCGGCTACCTGGACATGGTCGTCCCGTACGACCTGCGCGACGAGGTGGGCGAGGGCGTCTACTACGCCGGGATGGCCTCGCGGTCGCAGTACCCCGAGCGGTCGCTCGACGGTGGTATCGTGGCGGGGTTCGAGGTGGCAGAGCGAATCGTCGAGACGCGGGAACGGCGCGTCGAACCGGAGCCGTCCGAGCCGTCGGTGAACGACTGACCGGGGGTCCTCAGTCGTCCGCTTCGTTGGTCGCGTCGTCGTCGGAGACGCCGGGGGCGTCGGCGAGGCTGACGTCCTCGGGTTCCTCGTCGCCTCCGACGGTCATCCCGCCCGGCGTCTCGACGTAGACGTCGTCGGAGAACCCGGCGACGGCGTTCGCGTACGTCGGGTCGTCGAGGTGCTCCGGCGTCGCCGGCACGTCCGGCAGTCCGCCGGAGGGTCGGAACTCGCCCAGCGGGTCGTCGATAGTGATGCCGTGAGCAGTGAAGAACTCCTCGTAGCGGCGGTAGTGGGCCTCGAACTCGTCGGCCGGAATCTCCATCATCTCGGTCCAGCCCTTGTCGAAGAAGTCGTAGTTGGCCTGGATGTGGGTTATCTCGCGAGCCTCGGCCTCGGAGTAGTCGGCTTCCAGCGCGGCGACGTAGGCGTCCATCGTCGCGTCGAACAGCGCGTCGAGGTACGATTCGCGCTCCTCGCGGCGGGCTTCGTCGGCCTTCCCCGCGAAGATGCGCGTGTGGAGTTTCACCAGTCCGTAGTTGGCGACGGAGCGCACGCCGGGCGTCGTCAGCGCCTTCTTGGCCGCCCAGTGCCGTGGATTCTGGCGAATCTTCATGGACGCAGGTTGGGTCGGGCCGTGCTTGAATGTTGGTGACCACCGTCGAGACCCACCGACTGCGGCCGTGCGTGAGCTCGTACCACACTAATTTCGGAGATAGCAACCCACATTAGGGGTCGTATCATATCGCCGCCCATGAGCGCGTCGCACGTGATAATCGGAGACGGCATCGCGGGCAGTTCGGCCGCGGAGACCATCCGCGAAGCCGACGCCGACGCTTCCGTCACCGTAATCACCGACGAGGGGGAGGCCCTGTACAACCGCATTCTCATCAAAGAGTTCGCGAAGGGGAAGATGCCCGCCGGACCCATCTCCATCCACGACGAGGAGTGGTACGAGGACCGGGACATCGACCTCCGACTCAACACGATGGTGACCAGCGTCGACACCGACGCCCACGAGATCAACCTCCACACGGGCGAGACCATCGAGTACGACAGCCTCCTCGTCGCGACGGGTGGGACGCCGACGCAGCTGCCCGTCGACGGGAGCGACGCCGACGGCGTCCACCACTTCTGGACGTTCCAGGACGCCCGCGCCATCCAGGAACACGCCGAACGCGCCGACACCGGCGCGGTCATCGGCGCGGGCCTGCTCGGCATCGACCTCGCCGCCATCTGCGGCGCGCAGGACGTCGAGGCGAACTACCTCATGCGCGGGAACGCCTGGTGGCGCTACGCGCTCAGCGAGGAGGGTGCCGAGATAATCCACGACGCGCTCCGGGAGAACAACGTGACGCCCGTCTTCGACAGCGGCGTCGACCACTTCGACGTGAACGACGACGGCGAGGTCGTCGGGGTCGAGGACCCCAACGGCGACTACTACGACGCTGACTTCGTCGGCGTCGCCATCGGTCTCAACTACAACACCGAGTTCCTGCAGGGGAGCGGCATCGAGCGCACCGACGACGGCTCCATCGTCGTCGACGAGCAGATGCGGACCAACGTCGAGGACGTGTACGCGGCGGGCGACCTCACCTACTTCTACGACGTCATCCTCGAGGACCAGGCCCAGAACGGTGCGTGGGGCAGCGCGAAGGAGCAGGGCTCCATCGCCGGCACGAACATGACGTTCGACCAGGGCGTCGAGGTCGACGAGGCCACCTTCGAGTGGGTCTCCTCGTACTCCATCACGCACTTCGACTTCCCGTTCCTCTCGTTCGGCCACCCGACGCTGGGTGACGACGACGTCGAGAAGAAGTACAGCGACGACGAGTGGCGGCGCGTCGCCATCAAGGACGGCAAGGTGGTCGGCGGCGTCCTCATCGGTAACCTCGCCCCGCAGTCGAAGCTCAAGAAACTCGCCCGCGACCGCATCGACGTGAGCGACAAGAAAGAGCTCCTGCTCGAGGACACCATCGACCTGGAGAAGTTCGAACCGGTCGAAGCCGAGCAGTAAGCGGCCCGTCCCCTCGTTCCTCGACGCTCGACCCACCCGACTCCCGAGTCGGTGGCTCGTCGACGCGGTGGTGACCGGCCGGCAGAGAGGTGACGAGAGGCGCGAGGTACCAGCACGTTTTACGGTAACACCGGGGCCCGGAGGGAACGCGCTCCGTTGCACGAACCAGCCGCGAGGACGCCCAAACCAACCGGACACCGCCCCGAAACCATTCATAGAACTATTTGTTGCCTCAAAGACAACTGAGAACAGCCATGGCAACCCACAGCACGAGGATGGACGACGCCGTCGTCGAACTCCGCGAGGAGTTCCGCGGCACGCTCTGTCTCCCGAGCGACGAGGCGTACGACGAGACGCGCGCCGTCTACAACGGGATGATCGACAAACGGCCGGGGCTCATCGCGCGGTGTACCGACGTCGCCGACGTGGTCGCGGCGGTGCGGTTCGGCCGCGAACACGACCTCGACGTCGCGGTGCGGAGCGGCGGCCACAGCGGCCCAGGGCTGGGACTCGTGGACGACGGGCTGGTCATCGACCTCGCCGGGATGACGGGCATCCGGGTGGACCCCTACGAGCGCGTCGCGACCGTCGAGCCGGGCTGCACCTGGGGTGACGTCGACCACGCCACCCACGCCTTCGGACTGGCGACGGTCAGCGGCGTCGTCTCGACGACGGGCGTCAGCGGCCTGACGCTCGGCGGCGGGCACGGCTACCTGACACGGAAGTACGGGCTGACCATCGACAACCTGCTCGGTGCGGACGTGGTGCTGGCCGACGGCCGACTGGTCCACGCGAGCGAGGACGAACACGAGGACCTGTTCTGGGCGCTCCGCGGCGGCGGCGGTAACTTCGGGGTGGTCACCGCGTTCGAGTATCGACTCCACCCGGTCGACACCGTGGTCGCCGGACCGCTGTTCTGGCCCATCGAGTCCCTCCCGGAGACGATGCGCTGGTACCGCGAGTGGCTCCCGAACGCCCCCAGGGACGTCTACGCGTTCTTCCTCGTCGCGAGGGTGCCCGGCGACCCCTTCCCCGAGGAGATACAGGGCGAGAAGGTCTGCGGCCTCGTCTGGTGCTATCTCGGCCCCGAGGAGGACGTCGAGGAGGTGCTGCAGCCCGCCCGCGACGCCGCCGAACCGCTGTTCGAACACGTGGGGCCGATGCCGTACCCGGCGCTCCAGTCGCTGTTCGACGTCTACTACCCGCCGGGCGACCAGTGGTACTGGAAGGGCGACTACGTCAGCGAGTTGACCGACGACGCCATCGCGGTCCACGAGCGGTTCGGCGAGGTGCCGACCGGCCAGTCGACGATGCACCTCTACCCCATCGACGGGGCCGTCCACGACGTCGCTCCCGACGAGACGGCCTGGAACGCCCGCGACGCGAACTGGTCGATGGTCATCGTCGGCGTCGACCACGACCCGGCGAACGACGAGAAAATCACCGAGTGGGCGAGCGACTACTGGGAGGCGCTCCACCCGCACTCCGAGGCGGGGTCGTACGTGAACTTCATGATGGAGGAGGGGGCCGACCGCGTCAGGGCGACCTACGGCGAGAACTACGAGCGACTCCAGCGCATCAAGGCCGAGTACGACCCGGACAACTTCTTCCACGTCAACCAGAACGTCGAACCGGCGAACTGACCGGTTCGGGCGTCGTTTTTCGTGCGGTGCGGTAGGCGTTGGTCCAACGTATTGTACCGCGAGCGAACGCAGTGAGCGAGCGGGTCAAGGAACCCCCGAAGGGGGTGACGCAGGCTTTTGGTCCAGATTTTGCCAGCGAGTCAGAGGCGACCGCCGAGCGACAGCGAGGCGTGTCGCCGCTACGCGAGTGCAGCAAAAGGTGGGACCGGAAGTGGTTTTGGCGCTCCGAGGAACGCTCTCGTATGAACGGTGGCGGCTCAAGCGACATGACGCTGGCCTTCGAACTGGAGGCGCTGCAACGGCTCCGACAGCCGGACGCGGTGTTCGACGACGCGCGGACGTGGACGACGTACCTCGGCGTCGTCAGCGAGAAACCCACGTACGTCGTGACGAACTTCACGCGCAAGAACCGCATCCGGCAGGACTTCTTCTCCGGACCGCGCGGGAAGCGCGAGAGCCTGGAGAACGTCAAACGGCAGTTCGACACCGACCGGCACGTCTTCGTCGGCGTCGACGCCGACGACGAGGCGCTCGCCGACGAGGTGGACTGGGAGTTCCTCGACGTGGAGGACGCCGCCGAGGCGGCCGGGTGGGAACTCGGCGACCCGGACTCGGCGACGACGGCGGGCGGCGAGGAACGCGACGACTGGCCCTGAGCGGGTATCAGATACCCGGAACGTTTTTCCCGGAACTCGCCCCAGTGCCGGGTATGTCCCTGCAAATTGGTTCCGCGCTACGATACGGATTCGACAGGCTGTTCGAGCGGAACGGTCTCCTCCTGGTCGGACTGTTCGTCCTGGCCGGGCTGTTCGCTGCGGTCGCTGGCCAGACGCTCAGTCAGGTGCTGTTCGACTGGATCGTCCAGCAGACCTGGTACCAGGAGGCGGTCGCGGAGGTCGGTGAGGGACCACTGCTCCCCGAGAGCGCGGGTCCGTTCGCGGTCTCTGACAGTCCGCTGGTGGCTGGCGTGTTGCTCACCGCCAGCGTGTTCGTCTCGGAGGCGATTCGAGTCATCTCCGACCGGACGTTCGTCAGCGACGCGACGGAGACGCTCTATCAACCAGAGCGGAATCTCGGGCGGGCGACCCTCTTCGGGTTCGTCGCGGGGCTCATCGCCGTAGTCGCGACCGGCATCGGACTCGTCCTGCTCATCGTGCCGGGTATCTTCATCGCCTTGTGCCTCTACTTCGTCCGGCAGGAGATCGCCGTCTTCGACAAGGGACCGATAGCGGCACTCGAGGGAAGCTGGGCGCTCACCAAGGGCCATCGCCTGAACCTCCTCGGGTTGGCGGTCGTGCTGGAGATCCTCTCGATAATCGCGAACAGAGGGACGAACATCGTGTTCGGGAGTGTCTCACCGGTGGTCGCGACGGTCGTCAGCACCGTCATCGGAGCGTTCCTCGTGGCGTACGCCAGCGCCACGGTGGCGGGTGCCTACCGGCAGTTGCTCGGCATGAAGCGCCCGGACTCGGAGTTCGCGCTGTCGTCGTTCGGTGACCCGTACGGCGACATCGACGAGGAGTGGCGCTGAGACAGGGCCAACGGTTTTTCTTCCGCCCGGCGTAGCCCCGGGCGATGTCAGAGCACAACGTCGACGTCGAGGTAGAGGTCGAAGTAGAGGTCGACACCAACGAACTGGAGATCGAAGTCGGCGAGACGCGGACCGCCGAGGCGGAACTGGAACTCGACGGTGCGGAGATAGAGGTCGAACTGGAGATCGAAGTCGAGGGCGACGAGGACGACGAGCACTCGGCGAGCGACGACGAGGCAGCGACGGCCGACCACGACGCCGACAGTGACGACGCCGGCGGCGAGGACGCCGACTCCGACGCTGACGACGGCGACGCTGCTGACGAGGACGACGACTCGGCGGCCTCCGGGACCGAGGCCAGCGGGTCGACCGGGTCGATGACCGAGGAGCCACCGGGAGAGTCCGTCGAAGACGCGGCCGAACCGGCGGAGGCCGCCGGTCCCGAGTCACAGAGCGAGCAGCCCGACGACCTGGACGCCTCGGAGGAATAGCGCCGTCCTTAACCCACGCTACCACCAAGTCGGGGTATGACCGAACCGCGCGTACCCGGTGGGCGGACGCGCACGCTCTCGTTGCCCTGCGGGGAGACGGTCGGGGTCCACGACCTCGACATGGGGATGCGCGAGTACGCCTGTGCCTGCGGCGACCGGCACGCCGTCGTGATGGACATGCACCCGCTCTCCCGGTTCGTCCCCGAGGACCTCGTGAGCGTCCTCGACGAGGCCATCGACACGACGACGGGCGAACCGTTCGGAACGACCCACGCGATGGGCATCGTGCTGGAGGAGTTCCCCGAACAGGTCGTCAGCGCCGACGTCAGCGAGGACGGCAGCGTCGGCTACACCATCGTCTGGATGACGGCGTTCGACTCGCGACGGCTCCACGAGGTGGTCGTCGAACTGCTGGTGGAACTGATGGAGCACGCGGTCAGTCACGCCTCGGACGACGACGCGATGACGGCGTTCGAGCGGCAGATGCTGGAGTTCGACGTGAGCGAGTTCGTCGACCAGTACCGGGCCCAGCGGGAGTTCGAGAGCGAGCACGACCGACCGGTGTGAGCGCGGGACGGCGCCGTCTGGCGAGTTCCCGCCTCCGACCCGCGCGACGGACCGACCCGGCCCGGACCGAAGCTGACAACGGCCCGGAATCACCAGCCGAAGGCCGGATGCAGGGCAATCAATTTAATAGCCCAGGTCTGCGATGACAGTGCATGACAGGCGAGGAAGTAGACAGACGGACGTTCCTGACGCTGGCCGGGGGGGCAGCGGCGACGGCGACGCTCGCTGGCTGTGCTGGCGGCGACGGGAACGGGGACGGAACGGACGGCGACGGAACGACCAGCGGTGGCGGCGGCGGCAACACGACCACCGGCGGCGACGGACAGGGGACGGAACTCCCGGAGCCCGAGACCCGTGAGGAGTACCTCGCGCGGGCGAACCTCGTCCTCCACGAACAGGCGCCGTGGATATTCCTGAACCGACAGTACAGCGTCTACGGGAAGTCCGACCGCATCCAGTGGGAGGCCCGGCGCGACGAGCGCATCGACGCGTACGAGATCGTCCCACAGGAGGGAAGCGAGGTACGCATCACCCAGAGTCAGATGGACTCCGGGCTGGACCCGCACGACCACCGCGAGACGACGACGGACAACATCGTCCTCCAGTCGTACGAGGGCCTGCTGAGTCGGGACGCGGAGGGCAACGTCGTCCAGTCGCTGGCCGACGGGTACGAGCGTGTCGAGGACGGCACCGTCCGGTTCACCATCCGAGAGGGCGTGACGTTCCACAGCGGCGAGGAGTTGACGCCCGCGGACGTGGCGTTCTCCATCAACCGCATCGTCCAGGAGGACGTCGGCGGGCTGGCGAGTCCGCAGAGCGACCAGTTGTCCGGCGTCACCGGTGCGGAGGTCGTCGACGGCGAGCGGGCCGTCGACGTGAGCTCAGACGGCATCAACCCCATCGTCTTCTCGCTGTTCGCGACGTACTGCGACATCGTCCAGCAGCAGTGGATAGCGGACAACGACACGGCGACCATCAACTCCGACATGAACGGCACCGGGCCGTTCCAGCTGGAGAACTACGAGCAGGACGTCAGGGTCAGCTACACGCGCTACGAGGACTACTGGCGCGAGCCGGCTCCCGCCGAGTCGCTCGTCATCGCCTCCGCCGGCGAGTCGAGTACGCGGGTCAACCAGCTGCTCGGCGGCGAGGCCGACCTCGTCACCAACGTCCCGCCCCAGGACGCGGGGCGCATCGAGAACAACGGGGGCACCTCGCTGAGCGCCGTCCCGAGTACGCGCGTCATCTACAACGCGATGGTGTACAACACCGAACCGTTCGACTCCGTCGAGTTCCGACAGGCGATGAACTACGCCGTCAACCTGGACAGCATCATCGAGAACGTGCTCTCGACGTTCGCCGACCCGACCGGCCAGCCCACGCTGGAGGGGTTCACGGGCTACAACTCCGACGTCGGCCCGTACGAGTTCGACCGGGAGCGCGCCCAGCAGCTCGTCGAGGAGAGCGGCTACTCGGGGGCGAGCATCACGCTCCACACGCCGGTCGGTCGGTACCTGAAGGACCTCCAGATAGCGCAGGCGGTCACCAACCAGATCGACCAGCTCGAGAACGTCTCGGCGTCGGTCCAGCAGCGCGAGTTCGGAACGCTGGCCGAAGAACTGCTCGACGGCGACCTCTCGACGGGGCCACCGTTCTACCTCATCGGCTGGGGGAACGCGACGTTCGACGCCAGTCAGACCATCATCCCGCTGCTGACGACCGAGGGGGCGCTCACCTCCTTCAGCAACGAGGAGGTGGACGGCCTCGTCCAGCAGGCGCAGTCGATGGCCGGGTCGGAGGGCGGAAGCGGTGGCGGCGGTGGCAGTGGCGGTGGTGGCAACAGCTCGGACGGCTCCGGCACGACCAGCGAGTGATTGCGGTGGGGGCCCCTCGCTGATGTCGTTCGGACGGTTTCTCCTGAAGCGGGTACTGCAGGGTGTGGTCGTCGTCTGGGGCGTCATCACCGTCGTGTTTCTGCTGCGGTTCATCACGCCCGGCAACCCGGTCAACGTCGTCGCGCCGCTGGACGCCAGCCCCGCGTTGCGCCAGCAGATAGCGGCGGAACTCGGCCTGAACCAGCCGCTGTACGCCCAGTACCTCGACTACCTGGTCGGGCTCCTGCAGTTCGACATGGGATACTCGTACATCACGCGCCGGGAGGCGAGCGCCGTCGTGTTCGCTCGGCTGCCGGCGACCGTCGAACTCGCAGTCGCGGCGACGCTCGTCGCCGTCGTCCTGTCGATTCCGCTCGGCGTCGTCAGCGCGACCCGACGCCACCAGCCGGCGGACTACGGCGCGACGACGTTCTCGCTGCTCGGCATCAGCACGCCCAACTTCTGGCTGGGTATCATGCTGCTGCTGTGGTTCTCCGTGCAGTTCGACATCTTCCCGGTGGGCGGCCGGAGCATCGCGTTCTCGACGGCGTTCTGGATGCTGTTCGACGGGAACCTCTCGGGGATGACGCGGTGGCTGTCGCACATCGCGCTCCCGGCGATAACGCTGGGAACGTACTTCACGGCGCTCATCACGCGACTGACGCGCAGCGGGATGCTCGACGAACTCGGGAAGTCGTACGTGCGGGCGGCCCGCGCGAAGGGCATCCCGGAGACGCTCGTGCGGTACCGCCACGCGCTCCGGAACACGCTCATCCCGGTCATCACCGTCGTGGGGCTCCAGCTGGGGACGCTCATCGGCGGCGCGGTCATCACCGAGGCGGTGTTCGACTGGCCGGGGCTCGGCAACACGGTCATCAACGCCGTCTACGCGCGTGACTGGCCCATCCTGCAGGGGAGCCTCATCGTCATCGGCATCGGGTTCGTACTCGTGAACATCGTCGTGGACGCCCTCTACGCGTACCTCGACCCGCGGGTGATCGACTGATGGTCTCTCCACGAACCATCCGGAACCTGAAGCGCGAGTGGCGGAGCAACTGGCTCGCCAAGATCGGCGTCTTCCTCGTGGTCACGGTGCTGCTCGTCGCGGTGTTCGCGCCGTTCGTCGCGCCGGACAACCCGCGCACGCAGAACCTCGACGACGGGAACCTCCCGCCCATCGGGTTCAGCGAGACGAAGAACACCACCTCCTCGGAGTTCGTCAACGGGTCGGTGAAGGTCGTCAGCGAGCAACAGACCATCAACGCCACCTGGGACCACCCGATGGGGACGAACGAACTCGGGCAGGACATGTTCTCGCGCGTCGTCTACGGTGCGCGGACGTCGCTCATCGTGGGCATCTTTGGGACGCTCCTCGCCATGCTCATCGGCGTGCCCGTCGGCCTGGTCGCGGGGTACTACCGCGGTTACGTCGACGACGCGCTGATGCGCTTCGCGGACGTGATGCTGGCGTTCCCGTCGCTCGTCCTCGCCGTCGCGCTCGTGGGACTGTGGGGGCGGTTGACCAGACGGGTGTACGACCCGTTCGTCGCGGCCGGACTCGCACCGGGGATGCCGGAGACCATCACCATCCCGGTGACGGTCATCGTCGTCGTCGCGCTGGTGACGTGGGTGTGGTTCGCCCGCGTCGCCCGCGGCGAGGCCATCTCGGTGCGCGAGGAGGAGTACGTCAAGGCCGCCCGGAGCCTCGGCGCGAGCGACAGTTTCGTCATCCGCAAGCACATCCTGCCGAACAGCGTGACACCCATCCTCGTCCTCGGTGCCATCCAGATCGCGGCCATCATCCTGCTGGAGAGCGCGCTGTCGTTCCTCGGGTTCTCCGGGACGCAGCTCTCCTGGGGCTTCGACATCTCGCAGGGGCGTGACAGCCTCGCGACGTCGTGGTGGGTCGCGACCATGCCCGGCATCGCCATCGTCCTGACCGTCATCGGCATCAACCTCGTCGGGGACTGGCTCCGTGACGCACTCGACCCCGGCCTCGGCGGGGAAGGAGGGAGCGGCGCGTGAGCGACCGAGCAACGGACGGGGCGACCGGACCGACGGCCCCCGACCTCCTCCGCGTACGGGACCTCTCGACGCGCTTCTTCACCGAGGAGGGGCAGGTCAACGCCGT
Source organism: Halomarina salina (assembly GCF_023074835.1). Taxonomy (NCBI): domain Archaea; kingdom Methanobacteriati; phylum Methanobacteriota; class Halobacteria; order Halobacteriales; family Natronomonadaceae; genus Halomarina; species Halomarina salina. The sequence continues at coordinate 2,079,034 of NZ_JALLGW010000001.1, read as the reverse complement.
CGAGTCGGTGTCGTTCGACGTGCGCGACGGCGAGATTCTCGGCATCGTCGGCGAGAGCGGGTCCGGCAAGTCGGTGACGGCGCTGTCGCTCATCGACCTCGTCGAGTCGCCGGGCGAGGTGACGAGCGGCGAGGTCTGGTACCGGAACGAGTCACTCGCCGACGAGTTCGGCGACGCGGCAGACGGCGAGTTCGTCGACCTTCAGCAGTTGCCGCCCCGGGTCCGCCGGTCGCTGAGGGGGCCGTCGTTCAGCATGATCTTCCAGGACCCGATGAGCAGTTTCAACCCCTCCATCACCGTCGGCGAGCAGATCGCGGAGGCCGTCGAGGTCCAGCGGCGGGCCAGTGCGAACCCGCGGTCGACGCGGTCGCGGACGCAGGGGTACGGTCTCGGGAAGTTCCTGCTCGACGGCATCGTCCCGAACCGCGACTACACCGACCCGGAGAGCCACGAACGGGCGGTCGAACTGCTCGACCAGGTCGGTATCCCGGACCCAGAACAGCGGGCCGACGAGTACCCACACCAGTTCTCCGGGGGGATGCTCCAGCGCGCGATGATTGCGCAGGCGCTCGCCGGCGAACCGGACGTGCTCATCGCCGACGAACCGACGACGGCGCTCGACGTCACCATCCAGGCGCAGATTCTCAACCTCCTGCGCGACCTGCAGGAGGAGCGCAACATGAGCATCGTCATGATCACCCACGACCTCGGCGTCATCGCGCGGATGTGCGACCGTGTCTGCGTGATGTACGCCGGCGAGGTGGTCGAGCGGGGCACCCTCGCGGACGTGTTCGACCGGCCGACCCACCCGTACACGGAGGGGTTGCTCGGGTCGATTCCGGACCTCGACGACCCCGCGCCGCGGCTCCAGCCCATCGAGGGGAACGTCCCCTCGCTGCTGGACGAGGAGATGGGCGACCGGTGTTACTTCGCCGACCGGTGTCCGAAGGCGATGCGCGAGTGCCTCGACCACCCACCCGAGTTCGACGCCGACGGGAGCGACGAGCACCGGGCGCGCTGTGTGCTGGCCGACCACGACTACGACCCCTCGGAGGCGCTCCCGGAGGACTACTTCGAGGCCGACCAGCCGGCGGAGACCGACCGCCCCGGTACGACGGACGCGGACCGCCGGACCGAGGAGGTGCAGAACGATGACTGACGGCGGCGACCCGCTCGTCCGGGTCGAGGACCTGCGGAAGTACTACTTCGAGCAGGACTCGCTGGTCGACCGGTTGCTGGGCCGCGACCCACAGAGCGTGAAGGCGGTCGACGGGGTCTCGTTCGACATCGAACGCGGCGAGACGCTCGGCCTCGTCGGCGAGTCCGGCTGCGGGAAGTCGACGACGGGCGAGACGCTGCTGGCGCTCCGCGAGGCGACCGGCGGCCGGGTCGAGATAGACGGTCGGGACGTGTTCGGGATGGAGAGTTCCGAGCGCAAGGGGTTCCGTCGCGACGCGCAGATCGTCTTCCAAGACCCCTTCTCCAGTCTCGACCCGCGGATGACCGTCGGCGAGATCATTGCCGAACCGCTCGTCATCCACGGGATGGACGACAAGGAGGGCCGCCGCGAACGGGCGATGGAACTGCTCGAACGCGTCGGCCTGTCGGCCGGACAGGTCGACCGCTACGCCCACGAGTTCTCGGGCGGCCAGCGCCAGCGCGTCGGTATCGCCCGCGCGTTGGCGCTCGAACCGGAGTTCATCGTCCTCGACGAGCCGGTGAGCGCGCTCGACGTCTCGGTGCAGGCACAGGTGCTCAACCTGCTGGAGGACTTACAGGAGGAGTTCGGGCTGACGTACCTGTTCATCGCCCACGACCTGAGCGTGGTCCGCCACATCTGCGACCGCGTCGCCGTCATGTACCTCGGTGAAATCGTCGAGACGGGGGCCACCGAGGACATCTTCGACGACCCGCAACATCCCTACACGCAGGCGTTGCTGGAGAGCGTCCCGCGCGCGGCGACCGGCGAACACGGCCGCCGCGTCGACGCGCTGGCGGGGGACGTACCCTCGCCGCGCAACCCGCCCGCTGGCTGTCACTTCCACACGCGCTGTCCGCACGCCCGCGAGGCGTGTCGGCGCGAGGAGCCACCGGCGTACGACGCGGGCGAGCGTCACGAGGCGGCCTGCTTCAGGCTGGACGAGAACCACGCCTACTGGGAGAGCGACCCCATCATGCACGCGGCCCCCGACGACGCCGAGGGGACCGCGAGCGATGCCGACGGGCGAGCGGAGTCCGAGAGCGAGGCCGACTGATTTCGCGCCGGGCGACGACCTGTGGTGGGTCAGTCCAGGTCGAAGTCGGGGTTCCACGCCACCTCCCAGAGGTGGCCGTCCGGGTCGGCGAAGTACCCCGAGTAGCCGCCCCAGAACACCTCTTCTCCGGATTTCACGAGGTCGCCACCCGCGGCCTCGGCCTGGGCGAGGACGTCGTCGACTCCCTCACGGGTCGCCACGTTGTGCGCGATGGTGACGCCGGCGAACCCGGACCCGTCGGCGGGAACCGTCGCGTCCTCCGCGAGCAGGTCTCTGGGGTAGAGGGAGAGCCACGCGCCCGCCAGTTCGAAGAACGCGACGTTCGAGTCGGGGTCACGCTCGCGCAGCGGGAGGCCCAGCCCCTCGTCGTAGAACCGAACCGAGCGGTCGAGGTCGGAGACGCCGAGCGTGACGATACTGATGTGCGGTTCCATACGGCAGCGATATCTCGCCCGGAGATAACCGTAGCGGGCAGCGAGGAGGACGGTCAGCACGACGGTCACGACAGCTTTTCCCCGGCAGGCCGGCATTGCGATACCATGGACAGCGACGACGTCGGTGACGAGTCCTCCCGTGACCCCGACCCCGACGACGTACCGGCGATGGACGAACCGACGTCCGTGAAGGGACTCGGCGGGGTCGCGGACTACTGGGACGACATCGTCGGCGACATGGAGACGACGGCCGAGGAGTACCGCGAGCGCGGGTGGGAGACGCTCTGTCTCCACCCGGGCCAGGTGTGGCCGGACTTCGAGCGCGACGCGTTCGACGTGCTCCTCCCGGACAGCGAGTACGAGGCGCTGGTCGAGTTCGTCGACGCGGGCGACGTCAACGACTACGACGCGTTCCGTGCGGAGGTGTCGATGGTGTTCTTCCTGCTCGTCCTCCGCGACGAGCAGCGCAAGCGCGCCGTGTTGCTGCCGGGCTACTACGACTTCGGGCACGCGAAGAAACTGTACTACGGCATGGCGGAGGGACAGTCGCTGGGCATCAGCACCCGGCGCCTGCGGGAGGACGGGACCGTCGAGTTCGTGCTGGACCGGCCGGAGCAGTTCTTCCCGCAGGAGGTGCTGGAGGCGAGACTGGAGGAGTAGCGAGGCGCGAGGGAAGCGAGCGCCTCGAACTGGTGAGCGGGGAGCGTAGCGAGCCGCGAAGCAGGGAGATTCGGACTGAGTGAGCGAAGCGAACGAAGGAGAATCTCCGATACGCGAACGGCGAACGGAGTGGGCCGCGAGAAGTAGCGAGGCGCGAGGGAAGCGAGCGAGGAGGTCCGTGAAGAGTACTCCGCCGCCATTTCGAATTTCGTAAATCGGCTTCGGGTTTCGCAGATTTTCGTGGCGCTTATTACGATGTGCTGACTCGGTGTGGGTAATGAGCGACGAGGAGCGCTCGGTTAGCGTCCCAGCAGAGAACCCGACGATTCTGCTCATCGGCAGCGGTCCGATCCAGATCGGACAGGCCGCCGAGTTCGACTACTCCGGTGCGCAGGCGTGTCGAGCCCTGCAGGAGGAGGGGGCGCGAGTCGTCCTCGTCAACTCCAACCCGGCGACCATCATGACCGACCCCGAGATGGCCGACGCGGTGTACATCGAACCCATCACCACCGAGGCCATCGCCGAGGTCATCGAGCGGGAACGCCCGGACGGTGTCATCGCCGGGCTCGGCGGCCAGACGGGGCTGAACGTCACGGCCGAACTCGCCGAGGAGGGCGTCCTCGACGAGTACGACGTGGACATCATGGGGACGCCGCTGGACACCATCTACGCGACGGAGGACCGCGACCTGTTCCGCCAGCGCATGGAGAGCATCGGCCAGCCGGTGCCCGCCTCGACGACCATCACGCTCGACGAGGGCGAGTCGGTCAGCGAACTCACCGCCGAAGCGCTCCAGGAGCGCGTGGACGAGGCCGTCGAGAAGGTGGGCGGCCTCCCGGTCATCTCCCGGACGACGTACACCCTCGGTGGAAGCGGGTCGGGCGTCGTCGACGACATCGACGAGCTGTACGAGCGCGTGCGGAAGGGGCTACGCCTCTCGCGCAACTCGGAGGTACTCATCACCGAGTCCATCTCGGGGTGGGTCGAACTGGAGTACGAGGTGATGCGCGACGCCGACGACTCCTGTATCATCATCTGCAACATGGAGAACCTCGACCCGATGGGCATCCACACGGGCGAGTCCACCGTCGTCACGCCGTCGCAGGTCATCCCCGACGACGGCCATCAGGACATGCGCTCGGCGGCGCTGGGCGTCATCCGCGAACTCGGCATCCAGGGCGGCTGTAACATCCAGTTCGCGTGGCGCGACGACGGGACGCCCGGCGGCGAGTATCGGGTCGTCGAGGTCAATCCGCGCGTCTCGCGGTCGTCGGCGCTGGCGTCGAAGGCGACGGGCTACCCCATCGCTCGCGTCACGGCCAAGGTGGCGCTCGGCAAGCGTCTGCACGAGATCGAGAACGAGATTACGGGCGAGACGACGGCCGCGTTCGAACCGGCCATCGACTACGTCGTGACGAAGGTGCCGCGCTGGCCTCAGGACAAGTTCGAGGACGTGGACTTCACGCTCGGCACCGCGATGAAGTCCACCGGCGAGGCGATGTCCATCGGGCGCACGTTCGAGGAGTCGCTGCTGAAAGCGCTGCGCTCGGCGGAGTACGAACCGGCCGTCGACTGGGTCGAGGTGGACGACGACGAACTCGCCGAGCAGTACCTCGAACGGCCGTCGCCCGACCGCTCGTTCGCCATGTTCGAGGCGTTCGACAGGGAGTTCTCGGTCGAGCGCGTCGCCGAGTTGACGGGCATCGAGTCGTGGTACGTCGAGCGCTACGCCCGCATCGCCGAGGCCGCCAGGGATGCCCCTGCTGGCGAGTTCGAACTCGCGGGCGACGTCGGCTTCACGGACCAGCAGGTGGCGGCGCTCGCTGGCGGCGCGTCGACCGCCGAGGTAGCAGCGGGCGGCGACGCCTTCGACGTGTCCGCCACGCTGGACGACGTCGCCGCGACCACGACCGACCGTCGGTTCAAGCAGGTCGACACCTGCGCGGGCGAGTTCGCGGCCTCGACGCCGTACTACTACTCCGCCCGCGACCCCATCAGCGGCATCGGCCGCGACGAGGTGCGAGTCGACACGGACGTCGAGAGCGTCGTCGTGGTCGGCGGCGGCCCCATCCGCATCGGGCAGGGCGTCGAGTTCGACTACTGCGCGGTCCACGCGGTGCGCGCCCTGCGCGAACTCGGCATCGACGCCCACGTCGTCAACAACAACCCCGAGACGGTCTCGACGGACTACGACACCTCCGACGGCCTCTTCTTCGAACCCATCACTGCCGAGGAGGTGGCGGACGTCGTCGAGACGACGAACGCCGACGGCGTGATGGTCCAGTTCGGCGGCCAGACCTCCGTCAACGTCGGCGAACCGCTCGAAACGGAGCTCGCCCGGCGCGGCCTCGACTGCGAGGTCATGGGCACGAGCGTCGACGCGATGGACCTCGCGGAGGACAGGGACAGATTCAACGCGCTGATGGACTCGCTGGGCATCTCACAGCCGGAGGGCGGCACCGCGACCAGCCGCGAGGAGGCGCTGGACCTCGCCCACGACCTGGGCTACCCGGTGCTGGTCCGCCCCTCGTACGTCCTCGGCGGGCGCGCGATGCGCGTCGTCCACTCCGACGAGGACCTGGAGCACTACATCGAGGAGGCGGTCAGGGTGTCGCCGGACAAGCCCATCCTCGTCGACCAGTTCCTCGACGGCGCGGTCGAACTCGACGTGGACGCGGTCTGCGACGGCGAGGACGTGCTCCTCGGCGGCATCATGGAACACGTCGAGACGGCCGGCGTCCACTCCGGCGACTCGGCGTGTTCGATTCCGCCACGGTCGCTCGACGCCTCGACGCTCGCCCGCGTCCGCGAGGTGACCGAGACCATCGCGCACGCGCTCGACACGGTGGGACTCCTGAACGTCCAGTTGGCCGTCCGTGAGCACGAGGGCGACGAGGGAGCAGAGGTGTACGTCCTCGAAGCCAACCCGCGCTCCTCACGGACGGTCCCGTTCGTCTCGAAGGCGACGGGCGTCCCCATCGCCAAACTCGCCGCGAAGGCGATGGCGGGGGCGTCGCTGCCCGAACTGGAAGCAGAGGAACGCATCCCCGAGCACACCAGCGTCAAGGAGGTCGTCCTGCCGTTCGACCGTCTGCCGGGCTCGGACCCCCGCCTCGGCCCCGAGATGAAATCCACCGGCGAGGTGATGGGCACGGCCCGTTCGTTCGGCAAGGCCTACGACAAGGCGCAGGACGCTGCCGGGTCGCCCGTCCCGCGCGACGGGACCGCAGTGGTCACCTTCGACGACCTGCGGGCGTCGTTCGCCGACCACTACGACCTCGCCGAGTTCGACGACGAGGACGACCTCCGTGGCGCGATTCGCGAGGGGGCGATAGACCTGCTCGTCACCGACCAGCGGGCGGCGCTGGAGACGGCGGTCGAGGAGGACGTTCCGTACGTCTCGACCGAAGCGAGCGCTCAGGCAGCGCTGGAGGCGCTAGCGGCGAAGGACGAGCCGCTCGACGTGCTCCCGGTCAGCGAACGGCCCACGGTCGCCCGCGAGTGGGGCGGCGAGTAGCTCGAAACGCTGCTATCGGCAGTTCTCGGTGAGTGCTTCTCAGCGACTCACCGTACGGTCTCGCGCGACCCGGTCGCTCCCGAGGATACCAGCGGCGATGCCGACTGCTGCGGCGAGATGGAGGCCGACGAGGCCGACCTGCGCGTTCGTCGTGAGGTCGAGCGACTCGGCACCGAGCGTGAGGGGCGCGAGCATGACGAGGAACACCGCGGCGGCTGCGACGAGGAACCACCGGTCCGGGCGGTCGGTGAACCGGTCGAATACGGCGTAGACGAGCGTCGCGCCGAGGGCGGCGACGAGCGTGACGCCGACGACGGGACCCCACGCGAACTGCTGGACGTCGGCGAGCGACGAATCGAGCGCGACGGCGACGAGTCGCGTCACCGCCGTCAACAGGAGGCCGAGAACCGCGGCGGCGATGCCGCGACGCGCGAGTGCTCCCGAGCCGAGGTGTGTTCGCGTGCTGGCGTCGGGACTGGTCGGTGTTCTGGTGGACATGACGGCGCAAGTAGGCCACACGAGCTATTGAACTGCGCGCACACCGACTGCGAAACTGGAGACGAGGGTTCTTGAGCGGAGCCACCGCAGTCGAGTACATGAGCGAGTCACCGACCGAGCGTCACGGCGACGCCGTCCGCGAAGCGTTCCCCCAACTCGACCGCATCGCGGACGACGACCTCCGGGCTGGCGTCGTCCGGGCGTGGGCGACGGCGATGGCCGAGAACGGGGTCGAGGAACTCGACTCCGTCCCGTGGTTCCCGCCGGTCCAGCGGGACCTCGGCATCGACGACGAGTTCCTGGTCGGACACGTCCGGGACGTGACGGTGGGTGCCATCGCGCTGGCGGAGTCGCTCGTCGAGCGCCGTGACCCGGACCTCTCGATGGACCTCGTCGTAGCAGGGGCGCTCGTCCACGACGTCTCGAAGCTCTCGGAGTACCACGGCGACGACGAGACGGCGGTCGGTGACCTGCTGGGCCACCCCTACTACGGGGTCCACGTCGTCGCGGCGGCGGGCCTCCCGGTCGAACTCCAGCACGTCGTGCTCTCGCACACCTCGCGTACCGCCGTCGACCCCGCGACGCTCGAAGCCGAACTCGTCAGGCGGGCCGACGAGGTGGCCGCGAGCGCGATTCGACTGCGGGTGCTGTCGGACCTGCGAGACGCCTGACGGGGAGTACCGAGAGCCCGTTCACACATCCGTAACGGGTCGCTCTCGCTCGTTCGTTCTCGGCGGAAGCCACACCCCTCACCGGACAGGACAGGGACAAGCCGTACCGTTTTCCGGGCACCGCGTCAACGGTTCGTGTGTTATCTATCTCGTCGCTCCTCCAGTCGACGCTCGACGGAACGACCATCCTGTGGGGGACGGTGCTGATATTCGTCGTGAGCGTCCTGGTCGGAGGGGTCGGGAACTATCTGGGAATTCGCCTCGTCTCCGACCAACATCCGACGTACGTCCACGCCGTCGTCTCCACGATTCTCAGCGCGGCGGTGTGGGCGGTCGTGAGCTACGCACTCGCCGTCTACGAACCTGACATCACCCCCTTCGCGGGGGCGCTCGTCGCGCTGCTCGTCTGGATCGGCGTGTTGTACCTCCGGTACGACGGTGGTATCGTGACTGCCGTGCCCGCCGGCGTCACGGCGTGGCTCATCGCCGTCGTCACGATGTACCTCGTGGCCCTGTTCACGCGGGTCCCGTTCGAGGCAATCGGCATCCCGGCGGTGTGACCGTCGTGTTGCCACACTACTCGTCGTCCGACTGCCGACGGCACGGTGGCCCCCGGTCGCGTCGGGAGGGCGGTGGAACCGCTTCGGAAACGCCAGACGACCGAAGGAAACGATGAGAGGAATCAGCGCGGACCTCGACCAGTCGCGGCTCGCGTGGTGGCTCCTCGGAGCGATCCTCGTGGGGCTCCTCTACCTCGCCGTCCAGCGGTTCCTCGGTGCGTTCGTGTTCGGACTGTTCCTCTACTACGCGGTTCGGCCCGTCAGCCGCCGGGTCCGGCGGCTGACCGACTCCTCGGGACTCGCCGCGACGTCGACGCTGTTGCTGGTCGCACTCCCGCTCGTCGCGCTCATCGCGTACATCGTCGCCCGGCTGGTGCTGGAACTCGATCTCGCGTCGGTCCAGCACCTCAGGTCGCTCGCGCAGCCCTACCTCGACGTCTCGTCGCTCTTGAGCGACCCCCGACAGTTGCTCTCGCGGCTCCGAGACCGCAACGCGCTCCAGTTCGGGGCGACAGCCTTCTCGATGCTGTCTGCCGTACTGGTCCAGCTGTTCGTCGCGCTCGCGTTCGTCTTCTTCGTGTTGCGCGACGACCACCGCCTCGCCGGCTGGTTCCGTTCGGCGGTCGGCGACGAGCGGTCGGTGTCGTACGCCTACCTCTCCGCGGTCGACCGTGACCTCGAATCGGTGTTCCTCGGGAACACGATGATGATGATCACCGTCGGCATCCTCTCCGTGTTCACGTACAACGGGTTCAACCTCCTCGCGCCAGCCGGGCTGACCATCCCGTTCCCGACGGCACTCGGGTTGCTCACCGGCCTCGCGAGTCTGGTGCCGCTGGTCGTCGGCAAGCTCGTCTACGTCCCCGTCGGTGCCTACCTCCTCTGGCTCGCAGCCCAGGGCGAGGCGTCGTTCGTCTTCCCCGTCGGCTTCCTCCTCTTCTCGTTCCTGTTTCTCGACCTCTTCCCCCAGACGTTCGTCCAGCCGTACCTCGCCGGGCAGTCCATCCACGTCGGCCTCACCGTGTTCGCCTACATCCTCGGGACGACGCTGTTCGGGTGGTACGGGCTGTTCCTGGGGCCGCTGTTGATGGTGCTGATGGTCCAGTTCGTCCGCATCGTCTTCACCGAACTCGTCCACGACAGCCGCATCACGCCCCGAGTCACGGACGCCGAGAGTCTCGGGTCGAGTCCGCGAACGGACACCACGGGTGCGAGTTCCGACGAGTGAGTTCACCGGGGTCCCTGTCCCCGGCGTTCGGTAACGGGTAATGGGTCGCTCACTGCGTTGGAACGGTCGTGTGAGAGCGTGGGTCTATCGGGTGACGCCGACGGCGACGGGTCCGGCGATAGGGAGGAGGAATCCGGTTCCGAGGGGATAGCCGGACGTTCCCCCGAGGAACAGCACGAGAGCGACCAGCGTCATCTGTGTCCCCGCGAACAGCGTCCGTAGACTGGGACTCTCTGCCACTCGTGTCGGGTATCGTGTCATTTCGAGGGAACACTCGTGCGTTAGATTCGTCGTTCGTACCGAACGAGCGACGCAGAGAGCGGGTCTATCACGAGTCGTCTACTCGCCCGGAGTCTTCCAGTGGTAAGACCTCGGAAGCCAGAGAGTTACGAACGTTGGGAACGGTGCAACGAACTCACAGTTTATTGACCATTGGTACCGACTGACGAACGGGGTTCGACAATGAGCATCATCAGGCAGGTGAAGCAGGCCATCGGCATGGAGGGTGAGACCGAGCATACGTACAGTTGTCGCGACTGTCAACGTACGTTCGAATCGACCGAGGCGAGCATGGCCAACGTCGCCTGTCCGGAGTGTGGAGGGCACAACGTTCGACAGATAGTGTGAGAACGCCGACCGAATCACCCAGACTCGACTCACGGGGTCGAGTCCCGGCAGTGAGGGACACAGAGGGCGAGCCTCTCGACGGAGAGGTGGCGCCGACGCGCCGCCTCGAACTCGTCGCAGAGAATCGTTCACTGGAAACACGACCTCGTTACCGTTCGGTCCGGTGGCTCGCCCTGGGAACGCCCCGCGACAGGAGTCGGGCTGTCAGAGGCTCACACCCGTTACGTGGCCGGACTCACTCGCCCCGGAGCGTCCCGAGGACCGCTTCCACCTTCTCTCTCGCCCCCATCCGTTCGCGAGCCGTGAGGAGTGAGTCCACAATCGACTGACAGCGCAGCGGTGATGAGATCTCGCGTACCGTTTCGATAGTAGAAACGTCAGACAGTCGTGTGAGATTCGACGTCTCGTCGACACAGCATCTCCACTCTTCGGGTGTCGGTGAGGGCCACGCGACAGCAGTTCGGGGCTGTCAGAGGCACACGATGGCTGTCGCGTGGCCGGGCTCACTCGCCCGGAGCGTCCCGGGAACCGCTTCCACCTTCTCTCCCGTCCGCGTCCCCCGTCGAACAGGACGAGCGAACCACGACTGGCAACACTTGCCACGGACAAAAAGATACCCCCTGCATGTTAACGCTCGGTCGAAAGTTCAGCAGTTTCCCTACCATTCCATAACTCTAGATGTGCGCTCATGTAATCACGGTCCGAGTCCAGAAGACGAGTCGCCGACTCGGCCCGAGCGCACCTTCGTCGGTCGATCATCTCGGTGGTCGGGCCGGGAGCGTCCGTCCGTCGACGGAGTGTCGTAGCTGGTCCGTCGAACGTGCCGAGAGTGGCCCAGCCGACGACGACCAGGGCCGTCGACGACCACACGTCGACTGTCACGGTTATGTCTGCAGAGGGCCTACAGGAGGAGATGGCACGAGTAATCAGTGGCCGGATGGCTGCGGAGACCGACGGCGACTTCGTACTCTACATCAACGGGTTTCGGCTCAACAAGCTCCGAGCCGTCAGGAGGTGGTTTCTCGCGGGGCGGAAGATCGGTGCGATGTTCGAGGAGCTGGCGGCGGACCCCGACAGCGGCTTCCTCGGGTACCAGCCTGCCCTGCAGGGCCTCCGCGGCGGTGGTTCGATACAGTACTGGCGGTCGCTCGAGGACCTCCAGCGGTTCGCTCACGACCCGAACGACATGCACGTCCCCGCCTGGAAGTGGGTCGACGAGAGCCTGCGGAACGGGGAAGTCGGGTTCTGGGCCGAGATCTACCTCGTCGAGGACGGCAACTACGAGACCTTCTACCGGGACATGCCCCCGAAGGGGCTGGGCGAGGTGACGGAGCTCGTCCCGATTGCTTCCCGGACGCGCCGCCTCGGCATGACGCCGGGTCGCTCGGCACCGGTCGAGAGTCGGTCGGAGACGGCGAGATGACGACTGTGGCACCGGGTACCGATACCGTAGCGATTCACGGTACCGTCGCGCCCGGTTTCGAGTCGGTCCGTGCGGTGTTCGCCGAGAACTTCGACGACCGAGACGAACTCGGCGCGGCCCTCGCCGTCTACCGCCACGGCGAGGCCGTCGTGGACCTCTGGGGTGGCCACCGGGACACCGCCCGCGAACACCCCTGGGAGGCCGAGACGATGGTCCTCGTGGCCTCCGGGACGAAGGGGATGGCGGGGGCGGCCATCGCCGTCGCACTCTCCCGGGGGCTGTTCGCCCTCGATGACCGTATCGCGGACCACTGGCCGGCGTTCGCGAAGCGCGGGAAAGCCGACGTCACGGTCCGGCAGCTGCTGAACCACCAGGCGGGAGTCGCGACGCTCGACGGGCGTCTGTCGCCCGAACAGATCGCCGACACGGCGTTCCTCTCGGACCTGCTCGCGGACGAGGACCTCGACTGGGGGCCCGGCACCCGTCAGGGGTACCACGCGTTCACGCTGGGCTGGTACGCGAGCGAACTGCTCCGCCGGACCGACGGGCGGACGCTGGGCCGGTTCTTCGCCGAGGAGGTGGCGGAGCCGCTCGAACTCGCGTTCTACATCGGGCTGCCCGAAGAGATCTCGGACGAGCGCGTCGCCGAACTGGACGCGTTCGGGCCGCTGGACATGCTTCGGAACCTCCGGACGATGTCGCCCCGGTTCGTCCTGTCGTACTTCACCCCGTGGTCGGTGACGAGGCGGGCACTGAACGTCCTCGACACGCGGCGTCCGGCCGACCTGAACGGTCGTGCGTTCCGCGCCGTCGAGATTCCCTCGGCGAACGGTATCGGGACCGCCCGCTCGATGGCTCGGCTGTACGGCGAGCTGGCGACGGGCGGCGAGGCGCTGGGCCTCGCCGAGTCCGTGTTCGCCGAACTGACTGCGCCCCCGGTGCCACCGTCCGGTGAGACGAGGGACATCGTCATCGGCATCGAGACGGCGTACGCGATGGGGTACTCGAAACCGTCTCCCGACTTCCCGTTCGGAACGTCGGACGCCGCGTTCGGCACGCCCGGCGCGGGCGGGTCGTTCGGGTTCGCGGACCCCGAACTGGGGCTGGGGTTCGCCTACACCCCGAACCGGATGGGCCTGCACCTGACTGACGACCCCCGACAGGTGGCACTCAGGAACGCCGTCTACGAGTGCATCGAGCACCAGGACGGGGAGACAGTTTCGGCTCACACCTGAATCAGTATCCCGACCACGGTCGAGCGACGGACCACCGATTGCGATAGGCACTCGTGTCCGCGTCGAACTCGCGCTGCCGGACGCAGCCGCTGCACACGGGGCCCGAGAACACGCGGCCTGTCTGGTCGGGGGCGTAGATTTCACTCGGGACACGACTCTGTCGGTTCACGCGGCGTCCTCGCGTGAACGAGCGAGGGCAGGATCTCGTCGGCGTACCGCGTCGCGCGAACGCTTTTGCGACGTGCCCACACATCTCACGTCATGCACGCGACCGGACCGGAGACCGAACCGAAGGAGTCGTTCACGCTCGCGGCGGCGCAGGTCGAACCCGTCTACCACGACAAGGAGGCGACGCTCGACCGGACCTGCGAGTGGATAGCGAGGGCGGGCGACGCGGGTGCGGACCTCGTGGTCTTCCCGGAGACGTACTTCCCGGGGTACCCCTACTGGCGCGGGTCGGTCTCGATTCCGCGCTGGACCGAGTTGATGGTCGACCTCCAGAAGAACAGTCTGCACGTCGAAGACGAGGCGGTCGAGGTACTCGGCGACGCCATCGAAGACGCGGACTGTCACGTCGTCCTCGGCGCGAACGAGCGGAGCGACCGCCGCGGGAGCGAGACGCTGTACAACTCGCTGTTCTTCTTCGACCGTTCGGGCGACCTGGTGCGTCGCCACCGGAAACTGATGCCGACGCACGGCGAGCGGACCATCTGGGGCCGTGGCGACCCGTCGAGCCTCGCCACCCACGACACCGATATCGGCACGCTCGGTGGTCTCGTCTGCTACGAGAACCACATGACGCTCTCGAAGGCGGCGCTCTGTGCGATGGGCGAGGAGGTCCACGCCGCGACCTGGCCCGGGTTCTGGACGCAGAACGGCCACCCCGGCGACAAGGCTCGCGCCGAGTCGAGCGAGGCCGCCGACACCTGCGACATCTACCCCGCGGTCCGCGAGTACGCCTTCGAGACGCAGTCGTTCGTCGCCTCCTGTTCGATGTACCTCGGCGACCTGGAACCGGAGGGGTTCGAGGAGGGAGAACTCGGCTACGACCTCGCGGCGGGCGGGAGCATGCTCGTCAACCCCGCGGGCGTCGTGAAGGCCGGTCCCGTCCTGAACGAGGAAGCTCTGCTGACGGCGGAGTTCGACCGCGACGAGCGCCGCGCGACGAAGGCGTACTTCGACGCGATGGGCCACTACGCGCGCTGGGACGCCGTCAATCTGGAGGTGAACGACGAGACGTTCGACCCGGTCCACAGCCACGACCACGGGCGGGCGGACGCGACCGGTCGGCAGTCCGGCGACATCGGCCGAGGGGACGGCCGGCTGTCGGCCGCCCGCGCCGAGGAGATAGCGACGGACCACGACGTCCCGGTCGAGGCGGTCGAGGCCGTCGCGCGGTCGCTGGAGGAGTAGCGACGCTGCGGGGTCGAAGAACGGTCGAGAAGCAGCGGGCCTGCGGTCGGACGGTCAGTCCGCGAGCATCGGCGTCCGGGTGTTCGCCAGGCCGAGCACGTCGTCGAAGAAGCCGAGGGTGTCCTCGGGGCCGGGGTTGGCCTCGGGGTGGTACTGGCGCGTGAGGACGTCGAGTTCGTCGCTCTCCAGTCCCTCCGGCGTGTCGTCGTTGACGTTGACCTGCGTCACGTCGAGCGGACCGGGGTCGGCGACCGTGTAGCCGTGGTTCTGGGTCGTCATGACGACCTGCCCCGATTCGAGGTCCATGACGGGCTGGTTGACGCCGCGGTGGCCGAACGTCATCTTCTCGGTCGTGCCGCCGAGCGCGCTGGCGACGATCTGCTGCCCGAGACAGATGCCCGCCATCGGCACCTCGCCCGCGAACTCGCGGACGATGTCCTGGGTCGCCTCGAAGTTCTCCGGGTCGCCGGGACCGTTCGAGACGAACAGCACGTCCGGGTCCACTTCGGCGACGGCCTCCGGGTCGGCGTCGTGCGGGAGGCGGTAGACGGTC
The DNA here is from genome assembly GCF_023074835.1 of Halomarina salina. Lineage (NCBI taxonomy): Archaea > Methanobacteriati > Methanobacteriota > Halobacteria > Halobacteriales > Natronomonadaceae > Halomarina > Halomarina salina. Next base: position 2,063,960 of record NZ_JALLGW010000001.1, on the reverse strand, counting down.
GCGCCGCGGTCGACGAGCGAGGAGACGATGCTCCCCTTGACGCCGCAGTCGACGAGGGCCACGGTGGGACCGTCGCCGCCGGCGTTGTAGACGACGCGCTGGCGCACCGACACCTGGTCGCCGATGTCGACGTGGTCGCTCATCCCCTCGCACTTCGCGAGTTCCTCGCGCGCGTCCTCGGGCGTGACGTCCTCGCCGACGGCGACGCCGCACTTCATCGCGCCCTCGTCGCGCACGGTGGTGACGAGGTCGCGGGTGTCGAGGTGGTCGAGCGCCGGAATCCCCTCCTCGGTCAGCCAGTCGGCCACGTCGTCGGTGAACTCGCGGGCGACGGCGGCGGTGGGGTGGACGCGCTCGGACTCGAATCGTTCGGTTCGGACGCCGTAGTTACCGATGAGGGGGTACGAGAAGGTGAGCACCTGTTCCTCGTAGGAGGGGTCGGTGAGGCTCTCCTCGTAGCCCGTATAGGCGGTCGTGAACACCAGTTCTCCACGTGTCCGGCCGGGAGCACGTCCGCGCGCCGAGACGACACGTCCGTCCTCCATTGCCACGTAGGCGTCCATCGTTACGAATCACCTAGCAGCAAGGCCTCTTAGGTGTTGTCCTTCGAAGCGTGATTACGAAATTCGTAAGTGTCAACTGTTGCCGGTTGGTAGGTACCCACCTCCATGGACGCACTCGACCGCGACATCCTCGACGTGCTTCGCCGAGACGCCCGTACGCCGTACACCGAGATCGCCGACGAGGTGGGGACGAGCGAGGGCACCGTGCGCAATCGCGTGGACAAACTCGTCGACGACGGCGTCATCGAGCGGTTCACCGTCGCCACCCACACGGGGAACGTCAAGGCGATGATAGAGATCGGCGTCGACGTGGCCGTCGACACCGCGGGCATCTCCGAGCGCATGGCGACGTGGGAGAGCGTCGACTTCGTCTGGCAGGTGAGCGGCGAGGAGGACCTCGTGCTCATCGTGGACGCGGCGGACACGCGAGGGGTCAACGACCTCATCACGCGCGCCCGCGAGCAGGAGGAGGTCATCTCGACGAAGACGCGACTCATTCTGGACGAGCAGTTGGGCTGAGCCGCTACGAAATCCGCAGGTTGTGGCAATTCTTCCGGTGCTGGACGGTCGAGCGCCGGTCGGAACTCGCAGAGCGGGACCGCCGTCGCCTCAGTCCTCGTCGGGGGCGCTCCCGACGCCGGGGGTCGGCTGGTCGCTCTCGCCGCCGGTGTCGAGCCAGGCGGGTCGCTGGAGGTGCTCTTTCTGCTGGTGTATCTGTCGGTAGAGCTTCCGGACGAGACGGTCGGTGACGAAGTCGCCGACGACGGGTTCGACGTCGCCGCCTCGGATGGCGTCGACGACGCTCTCGGGGGTGAGTTCGTCCGCGTCCACGCGCGTGAACGCGCGACCGACCTCGAACGGGTAGTGGGCGTCGCTCCCGCCGACCAACGGGAGGTCGTACTCCCCGGCCAGTCGCTCGACCCAGCTCTGCGTCCGGGGGTGTTTCCCGTTGACCTCGATGGCGTCGAAGTCGGCGTCGACCTCCCGGACCGTCGAGTTGCGGTACGGGTGGGCGATGATGGCCGCACAGTCCCGGTCGTGGGCCATCTCGACCACCGCCTCGGGTTCCAGCCGCTCGGGTCTGGTGAACGTCGGCGGGTCCGGCCCGACGACGAGGACGTGGCCACGGGTCGTCGTCACCTCGATACCGGGCACGTGTGAGACCGGTCCGGCGCTCTGTGGCGCGTAGTAGTCGTGGTTCGTGAACGCGAGACCGTCGAGGCCCCGACGCCGGGCGACGAGGCCGAGGAGTCGCGCACCGACCGGGTCGTACGGCGTCGGTCGGCAGTGGAAGCCGTGGAAGAATCGCGTGTGCGTGTGCAGGTCGAGCGCGAACACGGCTTGCACTACCGAGGTGTAGGCCTTTGTCCTTCCGCTCGTTACAATCGAGGTATGGTACCGCCCGAGGACCAGAACGCCGCGACCGACATGCAGGTCGAGAGCCCCTCCGACCGCGACGCCGACCGGGTCGTCGTCCTCAACCCCATCAGCGGCGACGGGGAGCACGGCCCACGCGTCAGGGAACTGGCCGACCAGTACGGCTACGCGGTCCGTGAGACCGAGAACGAGGGCGACGGTATCGACATCGCACGCGAGGCCGCCGACCACGCCGACCGGGTCGTCGCCTGCGGCGGCGACGGGACGTACAACCACGTCGTCCGCGGACTGTGGCAGGCCGATGCGCTGCCGGAGGTGGAGTTCGGCGTCGTCCCAGGCGGCACGGGCAACAACTTCGCCAACAACGTGGGCATCGAGGGCATCGAAGACGCGTTCGAGGTGCTGGCCGAGGGACCGGTCCGGTCAATCGACCTCGGGACCGTCACCGTCGACGACGGCGAGCCGATTCCGTTCCTCAACTCCTGTATCTGCGGGCTGACGGCCGACGCGAGCGCCGAGACGACGCCCGAGCAGAAGAAGCAGTACGGCGTCCTCGCCTACGCGGCCAACTCGCTCCGCCAACTCGCCGCATACGACGGTCTCGACATCTCCATCGAACCGGTCGAGGGCGGCGACGGGTGGTCGGGGAGCGCTGCCCTCGTCCTCTTCGGGAACGCGCGGGGGTTCCCGGGCGACGAGGGGGCGGCGGCGGACGTGGAGGACGGACTGCTCGACGTCACCGTCATCGAGAAACGGCCCGCCATCGACCTGGTCAGCGGTGGAGCGCTGTTCGAACTGTTCGGCCGGGACCCGGCGAGTCTCTCGCGGCTACGGACCCGCCACGCCGAGGTGACCGTCGAGTCCGACGAGGCGGCGACGTTCAGTCTGGACGGCGAGATGGTGGCGGCGCGAGAACTCACCGTCGAGACCCGCGAGCAGCTACTCCGCCTGCCCGTGGGGCAGAGCTACGTCGCCCGTACCGACGGCTGAGGACGGGAGTCGAAGCTACCATAAGACGCGTCCCCGGAGGGTAGCGCATGAGTACAGAGGACGCTCCCGACGCCGTACAGCGCGAGGAGTCCGGCGCACGCGACGACGAGACCCACAAGAACGCCGAGCAGGACGTCATCGCCGTCGACGCGGACGACAACGAGGTCGGTCTGGAGAACCGCCTCGAAGCGCACACCGGTGACGGCATCCGGCATCGAGCGTTCACGGTCCTCGTGTTCGACGAGGACGACCGCATCCTGCTCGCCCAGCGCGCGGCGAACAAGCGCCTCTGGGACACGTTCTGGGACGGCACCGTCGCCTCCCACCCCGACCAGAACCAGAGCCAGGAGGCGGCGACCCGCGAGCGACTGGCCGACGAACTCGGCGTGACGCCCGACCAGTACGACAACCTCCGCGTGACGGACAAGTTCGAGTACAAGCGCTACTACCTCGACGCGGGCGTCGAGTGGGAGGTCTGCTCCGTCCTCAAGTGCACGCTCTCGAACGACGAGATCGACCGCGACCCCGACGAGGTCGAGGGCCTGCTGTGGGTCGACTACGAGGACCTCCACGAGAACCCCCGCTTCTACCGCCAGCTACGCCTCTGTCCGTGGTTCGAGATCGCGATGCGCCGCGACTTCGAACAGCGATAGACCCGAACGACGGCCCGTCACGTAGTCGTACCACCCCCTGACACGACGTCGGCGGCGCCCGAATCGATCCACTCGCTATTCTAACAACGTAAGAATCGAAGACCACGTCGGACGGCTCAGACCAGCGAGTCGGGCCTGGTCGCGAGGTACTCGAAGACGAGCCCCAGTCCGAGCCCGTAGACGAGGTGGGCGACGAACGTGAATCCGAGGTAGAGTGCGAGCGTCAGCCCAGTGTAGCCGGTGTAGAACCCGAGGACGAACCCGGTCCACAGCGCCCCACCGAAGAACATCCCGCTCACCGGCGGCCGTTCGCCGGGGAGGTACTCCATCAGCGCCGCGAACAGGAGCGGCCACGGCACCATCCCGTTGGCGAGGAAGATGAGGTAGCCGACGAGCACGGGCTGTGCGGCGTCGCCGAGGCCGAGCGGGTCCGCCAGCGAGGCGAACGACTCGAAGGAGAACGCACCGACCTGGGCCGCGACGAACAGTACGCCCGTCATCAACGCCGTCCCGGCCAGCCCACCGGCCGCCCCGATGACGCCGTCGCCGACGATACCGAACAGCCGGTCGTACTCCTCGACCTGTTCTGCGAGCGTCGGGTCGTCGAACTCGGACGTCGGGTCTGGCATACCGGAAGACTGTTCCGAGTACTGTTAACGCTATCGCAGAATTTTGTTATCGTTGTTAAGATATTCACGGCCTTATTGCTAACATACCTCATAGTTAAGTAGGATGGAACGAAAACGCTTGCAGGGCGATTCGATGACTGCAGGTGACGTCGTTCCGATGCTGGTGCAGGTCGACGACCTCATCCCGAAGGGGACGCGGATGAACGTCTTCGAGAGTATCTACTGGGTGTTCATCGTCCTCGGGACGCTCGTCGGCGTCGTCGTCATCGGGTACATGGCGTACAACGCCTACCGCTACCGGGCGAGTGGCGACCACGCCGCCGAGGGGGACGACGACCGCCCGATGCTCGGCGAGCTGCCGGCGGGCGGCGGGAAGGGACGGAAGCTGTTCCTCTCGTTCGGGTTGAGCGCCGTCGTCGTCATCTCGCTCATCGCCTGGACCTACGGGACGCTGCTGTACGTCGAGAGTCCGGCGAGCGCGTCGCCAGTCGAGGACGATATCGAGGTACAGGTCGTCGGCCGACAGTTCTCGTGGGAGTTCGTCTACCCGAACGGGGCGTCGAGTTTCGACCTCGTCGTCCCGGCCGACACCCGCGTCACCCTGGTCGTCACCTCCGACGACGTGTTCCACAACTTCGGGATACCCGCCTTACGGGCGAAGACCGACGCGATACCGGGACAGACCACCCGGACGTGGTTCATCGCCGACCAGCCGGGCGAGTACCAGGCGCACTGCTACGAGCTCTGCGGGGCGGGCCACTCCGAGATGAACGCGAAGGTGGTCGTGATGGAGCCGTCGGCGTACGAGAAGTGGTACGCGAACACCAGCGGCGGCAACGCGAGCGGAAACGGTACCGAGAGTAACGCCAGTGCGAACGCCAGCGGAACCGGTGGTGGAAACGGTAGTGGCGGGGGTGGCGGCGGAACGCCGACCGAGGGCACCGCCACCGCACTCCTCGCCGGCATCGCGACCAGAACGACGAGCGAGGAACTCAGGTCATGAGCGACGACACCACATCGAGGGAGACGGACGGCGGCCACGAGACGGACGGTGGCCGCGAGACGGACGGTGGCCGCGAGACGGACGGTGGCCACGCCACGGCCGACCTGCCGGTGGCCGACCGGACGACGAGCGACCCGAGCCACGAACACGGCCTGCCGCCACTGTCGTCCATCCGCCGCTGGTTCGTCACGACGAACCACAAGGACGTCGGCATCCTCTACCTCGTCACGTCGCTGTTCTTCCTCGTCTTCGGCGGGGTGCTGGCCCTGCTCATCCGACTCCAGTTGCTCCAGCCGGGCGGCACCATCCTCTCGGACGCCGCGTACAACCAGGCCGTCTCCTCGCACGGCCTGCTGATGGTGTTCTGGTTCCTCTCGCCGCTGGCGTTCGGGTTCGCCAACTACGTCGTGCCGCTCCAGATCGGGGCGAAGGACCTCGCGTTCCCGCGGCTGAACGCGCTGTCGTACTGGCTCTACCTCTTCTCGGGCGCGCTGTTCGGCGTCTCGTTCTTCCAGGGCGGCACCTTCTCGGGCGGCTGGACGATGTACGCGCCGCTCAACGTCCCCATCTACATGCCGAACATCGGCGCGACGACGGTGGTGCTCGCGCTGTTGATGTTCACCGCCTCTGTCACGGTCGGCGGCGTCAACTTCCTGACGACCATCCACCGGATGCGCGCGCCCGGCCTCACCCTCCGGCGGATGCCGCTGTTCACCTGGACCATCCTGCTGACCGTGTGGATGATGCTGTTCGCCTTCGCCGCGTTGCTGGCGGCGCTCCTCATCCTCTCGTCGGACCGCATCCTCGGGACGGTCTACTTCTCGGCGACGGACTCCGGCGGGTCGCTGCTCTGGGCGCACCTGTTCTGGTTCTTCGGGCACCCGGAGGTGTACATCGTCTTCTTCCCGGCGCTGGGGGCGATGGCCGAGATATTCCAGACGTTCTCCGGGCGGCGCATCGTCGGCCGGAAGTGGTTCATCGCGGCGATGGTGCTCGTGGCGCTCCAGTCGTTCCTCGTCTGGATGCACCACATGTTCCTGACGGCCATCAACCTGCCAGTGAAGACGCTGTTCATGGCGACCACCATCGGCATCTCGCTGCCGTTCGACCTGATGGTGTTCGCGCTCATCTACACCACCATCAAGGGGCGTATCCGGTTCAAGACGCCCTTCCTGTTCGCCTTCGGCGCGCTCGCGCTGTTCATCCTCGGGGGCATCACCGGCGTCTTCCTCGGCGCGGTGGTGCTCGACTTCGAGTTCCGCGGGACGTACTGGGTCGTCGCGCACTTCCACTACGTGATGGTCGGGGGCGTCACCGCCCTCGTCGGGGCCATCTACTACTGGTACCCGAAGATGACCGGGAGGATGTACGACGAGTTCCTCGGACAGGTCCACTTCGCGCTGTTCTTCGTCGGGTTCAATCTGCTCTACTTCCCGATGTTCATCGCCTGGGAGACGCCGCGCCGGGTGTTCGACTACCCGGTCGGGTTCACCCCGTGGCACCAGCTGGCGACCGTCGGCGCGTTCCTGCTCGGCGGGTCGTTCCTCGTCATGTTCTACAACCTCTACTCCAGCCTCGCCACCGGCGAGGAGGCGGCGGGCGACCCCTGGCGCTACGTCTCGACGGCGGAGTGGGCCGTTCCCTCGCCGCCGCCGCTGGAGAACTTTCCCGGCCGGCCCAGCTACGACGGCGGGAGCCTCGAGTTCCTCGAAGAGGCGGGACCGCGACCCTCCGGCGTCGCCGCCGCGGACGGCGGTCCCGGCACCGCCACCCGCTCGGACGGCGGCGTCGCCGCACACGGTCACGCCATCGAGGGCCACGCGGACGACCACGCGGAGAGCCACGCGAGCATCTGGCCGTTCGGTATCGCCCTCGCGGGGTTCTTCGTGCTGCTCGGCCTCTCGGGCATCAACTCGGGCGGGACGACCTACGCCGGACTCGCGGTCGCTGGCGGGTTACTGGGCGGGTACACCCTCGTCGGGATGGCCCGCGAGACGTTCCACGGTCCCTCGGGACCGTTCGGCGAGTCCTGGCCGTTCGCGAAGGTCGAGAACACGAAGCTCGGGATGTGGTTCTTCCTCGCCTCGGACGTGGTGCTGTTCGGGGCGCTCATCGGATCGTACGTGTTCATCCGCGTCGCGTTCGGCTGGGCGGACTGGCACATAGTCCCCCACAACCCCATCCCGGGGCTGATGAACACGTACATCCTGCTGACGAGTTCGTTCGCCGTGGTGATGGCGATGGTCGCCGCCCAGAAGGGGAGTCGAAACGGTCTCGTCGCCAGCCTGCTCGTGACGCTGCTGCTCGGCCTCGGCTTCCTCGGCAACAAGGGTATCGAGTGGTACGAACTGTACCACGAGGGCGAGTGGCTCTCGACGAGCGTCGAGACGTCGACGTACTTCCTGACGACGGGCCTCCACGCAGCACACGTCATCGTCGGCCTGTTCATCGTGCTCTACATGCTCGTCCGGGCGTGGAACGGCGCGTACCTCGACGACGACCGACCGGTGGAGTACTTCGGCCTCTACTGGCACTTCGTCGACATCGTCTGGCTGTTCCTGTTCCCGCTGTTCTACATCCTGTGACCGACCGAGAGACCGACTGATACACCACCACCCACAACCGAAACCAATGAACACGAAACTCTACGCCGGCATCTACGTCGTCCTGTTCGTCTTCGCGACGGCACAGGTCGCCGTCGAGTTCGCGGGACTGACCTACTGGACGGCGTTCGGCGTCATCATGGCGCTCTCGGCGGTGAAGGCGGTGCTCGTCGCCGCGTACTTCCAGCACCTGCGGTACGAACCGCGCGCCGTCACCTACGTCGTGACCATCGGCCTCGTCGCCGCACTCGCGCTGACGCTCGCCGCGTCGTACTCCATCACCTGACCATGAACGACTCACTCACCGCCACCGTCGTCGCCGGAACCACCATCGGACTCGCCGTCGTACTGTACGCGACGTACGCGCACCTCGGCGAGGTGGTCATCGCGGTCGGGGGCTGTATCGTCCTCCTCAGCGTCGGCCTCATGACACTCGCCATCGCGCGGTACGAGGGCGACGAGGTCCACGAGAGCCACGACTCGCACGGGCCTCACGGGTCCGAGACGGCCGAACCGCTCGACCGACCGTAGTGCGAGGGGGTTGCTGGGACCGGTCGAGTTATCCTTCGGAGTCCGTTTCGGTGGAGTATGAGCGAGCGCCGTCGAGCCGCGAGGATGCCAGTGATGGGGTGGACGTAACGCGGTGTCGCGCTTCGCGTCGCTGTTCGGCGACGACGCCGACGTGGTCGGCGAGCGAGCGTTCCTGTTGCTCCTCCTGGTGAACCTCAGCCCGCCGCTGGGGACGTCGCTGGTCTCGCCGCTGCTCGACAGCCTGACCGGCCAGTACGGCGTGAGCGAGGCGACCATCGGGCTCCTCATCACGGCGTTCACCGCGCCGAGCATCGTCCTCATCCCGGTCGCGGGAGCGCTCTCGGACCGCTACGGTCGCAAGCCGGTCCTGCTGGCGGGACTGCTACTGTTCGGCGTCGGCGGCACCGGACTGGCGTTCACGACGGAGTTCCGGGCGGTCCTCGCGCTCAGACTGCTCCAGGGCGTCGGCTTCGCGGGACTGACGCCCGTCATCGTCACGAGCATCGGAGACCTCTACGCGGGCGGCGAGGAGGCGACGGCGCAGGGGTTCCGGTTCGCCGCGTCCGGGCTGACGCTGATGGTGTTCCCGCTGCTCGCGGGCGCCCTCGTCACCGTCGCGTGGAACCTCCCGTTCCTGTTCTACGCGATGCCGTTCCCCGTCGCCGTGCTCGTCTGGCGGTACTTCGAGGAGCCGTCGGACGCGACGGAGCGTGCGGACGCCACCGACCACGGCGTCCGCGACCTGCTGGCGCTCGTCGGTCAGCCACGGGTCGCCGCGGTGCTGGTCGGTCGGAGCGTCCCGAACCTCCTCTACATCGCGTTCCTGACGTACAACTCGTTCGTCGTCGTCACCGCCATCGGCGGGTCGCCCGGCCAGGCGGGCGTCCTCGTGGCGGTGACGAGCGTCGCACACGCCACCGCCGCGACGCAGGCGGGCCGTATCACCGCCCTGTTCGACTCGCGGTACTGGCCGCTCGTCGGCGCGACCGCCGCGATGGGCGTCGGACTGGGTGTCATCGGCTGGGCACCCTCGCTCGCCGTCGCCCTCGCCGGCGGCGTCTGCATCGGTCTCGGTTTCGGCGTCTCCCTCTCGCTGTACCGGAGCGTCATCACCGGCTACACGACGACGTTCCGGGGCGGTCTGGTGAGCGCTGGCGCGTCGCTCGGTCGCGTGACGGCGACGGTGACCCCGCTGGCGATGGGCGCTGCCGTCGCGGTACTGAGCGACGCGATGGGGTTCGTCACCGCCGTCCGGTGGACCGTCGTCGGAACCGCCGCCGTCGGCGGCGCGCTCGGCGTCTGCTGTCTGGCCGTCGCGCGGCTGTCGCCGCAGGTCCGGTCGGAGTCGAGGACGCCCGCTACCGGGGACTGACGTCGAACGCGGGTTGACCCGCGACCGAGACGGTACAGTCGGTGACTAGGTGTACCAGGACGGACCCCGAACGTCGCCAGGCCCCTTCTCTTGCTCGCAGACGACGGCCCAGCACATTTCCGGTGGGGCCGTCGATATTCGCTCGATGCCTACGCGTGAAGCCTCCATGGCGTCGTCGTTCGAGATGGAGTTCGTCTGTACGCACTGTGACCAGCCGTTGCCTGCCCGCCGGTCCGGCGCGAAGGTTCGCTGTGAAGAGTTCCACGACTGTTTCTACGAGGAGCCGGGCGTCGTCGCCGACGTCGTCGCCGGCGAACTGCTGACCGCGGACGACGTGGCGGTCCGGTTCGCACCGTAGCCGACGCGTCCGTCGTCGGTCGCCGAGTCTACCCGTCCGCGTAGCCGTACCGCTACGCTCGTCGGTCCTTCGCAGGCCGATACCGAACGACCCGGAGAGAGACGGCCGTTCGCTGGGCGCTGCGGAGCCAGCGAACCGCTAGAGCTCCTCGATCAAGTTCACGTAGCCCAGTTCGACGTACGCTTCGGTCTCCGTTCCCCACGCCTGGAGAACGGGTCTCGTCCACGTTCCGTCGTCGGTCTGCCGTGCCGAAATCTCCAGGGTCCCCTCCCACTCCTGCGGGGAGTCCAGTTTGTGGGACATGTGTTCCGGAAGGTCGGTGATGGCGTCGATCTGGACGATCAGTAGCCCCTCGTCGATGCCACCCTCGGACTTCCGGGGAGTGTACTCACGCGCCGTGACCTCGATGGTTTCGATGACGTCCCTCCCGTCCACGACCTCGATGCGCATGCGCTCGTTCGGTGTGCACGATTGGAGCGTCTCTGCCGTGCTCATTACTGCGTCCAGAAACGGTGAGCGACCATTAATGCATCAATTGGAGATACCGTTGCCGGGGCCTGACTGTGCGGTCTCAGTACCTGTCGGACCCGGGTGACGTTGCCCGACGAGCACGGGGCACGAGGCGCTCTCCCTCGACCCCACGGACACCGTCACGCCAGCGCGAACGCGTAGACGTAGCTGAGTCCCATCACGACGACGACGAGCAGTGCGACGACCTTGAGGTGGTAGACGAACAGGTCGTCGACCTCCGCGTCCTCGTTCTCCTCGTACGCCGCCGTCTCCTCGGGCGTCAGCAGGTCGGCGTGACACTCGCCGAGGTGGAGCGCGTGGAGGCGGTCGGTCGGGAACGGCTGGTCGCAGTACTGACAGCGCACTGGGTCCGCGTCGGCGGGGACCTCCGTCGGGAGGGACGCGAGACTCGCGGCCGGGCCGGGGGGCGTCGTGGTGGTGTCGGTCGAGTCCGTCGAGTCCGATGGGTACGGTGCGTCGGATTGGTCGTGGGGTCGGTCGTCACGTGGGTCGGTGGTCATGGCTCAGAGGAACGGTGGCGTGGTGTAGGGCTGGAGCAGCAGCCACATGCTGGTCGTCGTGTACGCCACCATCACGACGACGTAGGGGTACTGGCTGCGGAGCGGCTGGAGTCGTCCGGTGAACGTCTCGAAGGCGACGGCGTGGGCGACCCAGACGCCGAGGAGGTGCCCGACGACGACGAACAGCAACTGGACGCCCCCGAACCAGTCGGGGAGGACGGCGACGACGAGGTCCGTCGGAGGCGTGAGCGGCGACCCGAGCACCCCCAGCAGCGCGGGCGACAGCGTGAGGAAGTAGCCCAGGAAGTGCGCGAGGTGGTAGCCCGCGGCGATGGGGAGCAGGGCGACGGCGAAGCGACGTTCTATCTCGCCGGTCGCGACGTACGTGCCCGCCGAGCGCCGGGCGAGGCGCGAGGCGAGGCGGTACGCCCCGAGGAACAGCACGAACCCGCCGACGAGCGCACCGAGGTAGACGGCGAGCGACGGGACGCCCGAGCGGACGACCGGACGGGCGAGGTCGGCCCAGAGGCGCGTCGAGACGAACCCGTCGAACGTCGTCCCCCAGACCAGCGCCACGACGAACGCCACGTCGTCGCGGCCGTCGACGAGCGGCGCGTCGAACACGCGACCCGTGGCGGTCCGGATGGGACTGACCGCGCGCGCGTCCGCGACGCCGCCGTCCACGCGAATCGGTCGGTCGGCCGACTGTGGACGCTCCGGTGGTCGGTCGGCGCGCTCCCCGGCGAGCAGTCCCGCGCCCGGCAGGCCGACGCTGACACCGTCGGGGACGCGCTGTACCGGGGCTATCGCGCCGTAGAACGCGAACACGCGGGAGACGGGGTCGACGTTCGAGAACCAGGCCCGACGACCGAACACGACCGCCCCCGACAGCGTGAGGAGCGAGTAGCCCGCCACGACGGCGGCGAGCAGTCGCGGCGCGTCTGCCAGCGGACTGACCACCTCCAGCCAGACCAGCGCGAGGAGTCCGGCGACGCTCGGCCACGCGGCCAGCCGGGCCGGGTACGACCGGTCGAGCGACGGCAGGAGGCGGGCGAGCGTCCGCCACGGGTTCAGCGCGGGCCACGTGTTCCCGAGGAGGTAGACGGTTGCGGTGTAGCCAGCCCACCACGCGACCCAGACCAGCAGGACGGCGAGGTTCGCGATGGCCGTCGGCGGCCCGACGAACCCGACGACGGCGATGGCGAACAGTGCGACGAGACCGACCGCGGCGAGCACGTAGCGACCGACCGGGAGCAGTCGGCGGGCACGGACCGTCGGGCCGCGCTCGTGAATCGCCCGGATGAGGTCGCGGTCGGTGAGCAGGCTGGTGAACAGGAACGACGCGACGACGACCGAACCGCCGGTGAGCGCGAACAGCCACGACGGGACGGAGACGGGTGCCGTACTCCCGAGCGACCCGGCGTGTGCCGAGGCGACGCCGACGAACAGCGTCGTGACGACGGTCGCGAGGGCGACTCGACGGGTGACGGCGACCACGACGCGCCGTGTGACCGCGCGAGCGACCGTGTCGAATCGGCCTCGCGGCGTCATCGCCTCCCACCGCCCGGCCACGGGAGCCGTGGCGACCAGTACAGCAGTGCGACGGCGAGGACGAACGCGAGCGTCGAGAGGTCGAACGAGAGCGAGGACGTCGCCACTCCGGCGGTGGTCGGACCGAGGGCACCCGCCGCCAGCGAGGCGACGAGGGGGAAGCCACAGGAGAGGCAGGCGGCGAGGCCGACGACGCCCGAGAGGACGGCGGCGCTAGCGTCGAGCGTCCGGGCGAACACGAGGTACGCGAGCGCTGCGTAGCCGACGACCCGGTACGGGACGAAGTAGGCGTGGCCCACCTGCGTCGCGTAGCCGATACGCGGACCCCACCCCGGCGCGGAGAACGTCACCTGCCAGCCGTGGACGTGCGCGTGGGAGTGGGTCGCCGGTGCGGTGTCGACGGCGAGGAGTCCCGCGAGCCACGCCAGGACGAGGAAGTACGCGACGGCGACGACGGCAGCGAACAGGCGAACGCGGCGAGTCGCGGGTCGGGGATGGGTCTCGGCGACGGCGACGAGACCGAGGTTTATCCAGACGAACGGGTAGAGGACGTACCGGAGTTCGGTGGGCCGAGCGCCCGTCAGCCCGAAGTAGCCCACGAGGAGGAGCGCCTCGGCGACGAGGACGGGACCGAGCCACCACAGGCCGACCGGGAGGGCTGGGCGTCGCTCAAACTGCGACACCCTCACGAGTCGGTCCTCCGGTCGGGTCGGGCCATGGCTCAGGAGACGACGAGGTTCACGGTGACGGCGACGAGGAACAGCAACCCGAGCGTCCACGCGGTGACGGCGGCGGCGCTGGCGCTCGTCCGGCCACGGAACCGGACGGTCCGGTACGTCCCGACCGAGAGGAAGACGAGCAGGACGAGGACACCGAGCACGACGCCGGCTATCGCGGCCATCGCGCTCATCGGGCCGCCGGCGAGGAACAGCACGACCGCTCCCCCCAGTCCGAACGAGAGGACGAGGAACCCGAGAATCCAGACGAGCTGACTGCTCATTCCGCTCCGGAGCAGCCCCTCGGCTCGCTCCCCGAGCGACGTCGCCTCGGCCTCCGGTCGGTCGTCGTCGGAGCGCCAGTCACGGAGGCCGACGACCGCCGCGACGACGGCGACCAGCACCACCCCCATCAGTCCCGCGGACACGAGCAGCGAACTGACTTGCATGGTTATTGCTACCAGATGTCGTTCGTAGAAGATAAAACATCCTTCGGACTAAAGCCGTGATAGTCATCGCTCGGTAAGTGATTAGCCCGTAAAATCTAACATCCGCTGCAAGAGGTGCTCGCCCTGCCCGTCACTCGTCGTGCTGTCCGCCGTCACTCACTCGACTATCGCTCCCCTCTTCCTCGCTCACCCTGCTATCCCTCTCGCCGCCGTCGCTCCGGGTCCCCTCGCCACGCGACTCCGCCGGAGGGCCGTCGTCGGCGGGTGACTCGCCGTCGGCGTCCGTGTCCGTCTCGGGTGCCGGTTCGTTGGAGGGGCCGGGCGTCACCGCGTCCCCCCGGAGGAGCGCCGGGACGATGTCCTGTGCGATGCGGAGGCCGACGACGAGGATGAGGGGGCCGAGGAACAGGCCGTACCAGCCGAACACGAGCGTCCCGCCGACGTACGCGAATATCATCAGCCCGCTGTGGAGCGACCGGCCCGCCAGCAACGGCAGGAGGAAGGTGAGCGGGATGAAGTCGAGGAACAGGAACGCGAAGACGGTGAACCCGATTGGGTAGAGCAGCACCTCCGCGGGACTCTGGAACGCCGCACCGAACAGGAACACCGCGATGGGGACGTAGACGATCTTGCCCACGACCAGCGGGACGATGCTGGCGACGCCGGTGAGCACGCCGAGGACGATGGGGAGGGGAATCTGCACCGACGACGGTGCGACGACGTTGAACGCCGAGTAGAAGGCGGCGGAGAAGACGGCGATGGAGGTCATGAACAGCACGTTCGAGAAGTAGACGCTGGAGATGTCGCGGTCCATGTGCTGGCCGATGACGTGGGCGGGCGACCCCGTGCCGACGGCCGAGCGGTACCACCCCGCGAACTTGCGGTCGTCCCGGAGGAGGTAGAAGACGACGGCGGTCATGAGGAACACGTGGACGACGGCGTTCGCGAGGATGCCGACGACGCCGAGAATCATCGACACGACGCCCTGGAACCCCGACTGCCGGAGCTGTTCGAGGAGCGCACGGGGCTCGTTGGCGAGTTCGGAGAGGTTCCGGATCTGCTCGACGTCGACGTACGGCTGGATGAGGCTCTGGACGTTGTACTGCGCGAACACGCTGTTGACGTTCTGCACCGCGACGAAGGCGACGTACCCGACGAGCGCGAGCAGTGGCAGGACGACGAGGACGAGCGTGAGCATCGCCGCCAGCCCGTCGCCGTCGATGCGGCTCCGGATGCGTCGGTTGATCGGTCGGACCGCGTAGTAGAGGAACAGCCCCGTGACGAGCGTCCCGACGAACAGGTAGACCGCCCCCACGAGGACGACGAGCGCCAGGAGCGCCAGGAGCCAGTACCCGATGCGGGCTCTGCTGCGTGGCAGTAACCGCTCGCTGACCGAGTTCATCGGGCGCCGTCCGCCTCCGCGTCGACCCGACCCGTCTCGAACTCCTCGGCAGCGATTGGCATAGGTGACGTTCGACGCCCCCCAACTTAAGCGGGAGCCCGGCCGCGCGCCGACCCGACCCATTGACAAGGCTCCCCGACGCGCTCACAGAGGTGAGATGACGGACCACCAGCTGGGGACGACCTGCGAGCGATGTGGGGTCCACCACCGGGTCGTCGAGTCGATGCCGAACCGACCGTTCGCCGCCAGGGACGTCGCCCGCCTCGACGCGTCGGTTCCGTTCGTCGCGCGGGTCGGAGCTACCGAGACGTCCAGCGAATCGGCCGACGGACCGACGCGCGGCGACGCGTCGTCGGGCGACGACGAACAGCCGGACGACGGCGCAGACGGGGACCACGACACGGCCGGAGGCGACGACACGGCGGAGGACGACGCGCCGACGAACACCATCGTCCTCTCGACTGCGGGAGCGACGCGACTCCTCAGACGCGCCGAGGCGCACGGCTGGGTCGTCGTGCGCGAACGAGAACACGCCGACGGGACGGACCCCCGCGCGGTCGGCGTCGACCTGTTCGCCGAGGCGGCTCCCGACGAGCGACTGTCGGGGACCGACGCCCGGACGGTGCTCTCGCTGGGGGAGTGAGTGCCTCGCTCGACGAACGGGGGACGCGGCGGTCCGACTCCGTTCGGACGACGCCTCGTCCGTGACCGTCGTCTCGATGCCAGTCGGCGGCGGGTGTGTCGTACACTGTGGACCCTTCAGATATGCACCACTTCGAGAAAGTATCCCGAAAGAACTATTTCGACGTGGTAGCTTCTCCCACATCCGAGATGACCGTAGGTGACAGACGAGGGGGAAAGGAGCAGGGGGGAGACGCGATGGACTGTGTCGCCTGCGGACTGGGAGCGGGATTCAATCGAGCGGTCGTCGACACCGTCCACCACCGGGAACTCGGTGGGTTCTGCGTCCGCTGCGAGGAGTCCGAGTTCGGTCGGAGTCTCGCGCGCGGCGACTGGAGCGGCGTCGAGGGCTGTGCGTTCTGCGACCGCGACGGGTTCTACGCCCTCCCGACGTGGGAGCCGTTCTGCGAGGAACGCGACGGGAAGACGGTCTGCAAGGTCGAGTACCGGGTCGACGACGCGACGGTGCGGTTCTGCGACGAGCACTTCGGCCTGGTGAACGAGAGTGCTGCGGCCGGGGCCGCCGACCGAGGCGTTCACGACGACACGCGAATCCGCTGACGCGAGCGCGACACCTGCCGCTCGCCGGCAACTCCTTCGAAAACGTGTTCGACGCCGATTCGAGCGCGGCGGCCGACCTCGTCGGTGGCCGACTCGCCGCGCGTGGACGGAACCGAGTCCGCCGATTCAGGCCATCGAGCGGCAGGTCTCCGCGCACTCGCGGAGCACGTCGACGCACGCCTGACAGTGGTCGTGGTCGTGCTGTTCGCACTCGTCGGCGCACGCCTCGCAGGCCTCCGCGCAGAGCTCTCCGAGGTCGCCGCTGTAGTCGGAGTCCCGCGCCATGAACCGCGCGTGCAGGCTGGCGATGTCGGCGACGTCACGACAGAGGCGGACGCACTCGGCCATCTCCTCGCCGTGGCCGGCGCACTCGTCGGCACACCACTCGCAGACCTGTGCGGCCTCGTTGCAGTTGTCGATACACTCGCGTTGCTCCTCGCTCAGGTGGTCGATCTGTTGTAGCGCCATTGCATCTCTAACGACGGGCGTCCCGTTCAAGCGGTTTTTCGCTAACGATACAAGCCTCGCCTGCGGGCACCACCTTCATGTGGCTCGTCGCAGTCGACCGGTAGCGCGCCCGCTACCGGTGGTCGCTGTCCCACGACTCGAACTTCGGGTTCACGACGTTCGGTGGACCACACCGGTCGCCCGAAGTAACCAAACCCAGTCGTCTCTCGGCCCAGTTGAGTGGAACCGTCGCGTCTACGGCCGATACCGGGCGCAGGTCGACGAGGCGACCGAACAGCCCCGGAGACGCCAGTTTGGTTCCCGAGGCACAAACCCGTTAAACGTGCCGCGAGAAGGTCAGGGCAGACGATGACCACGAACACAGCGGCGTTGGCCTCCATGCTCCAGTCGGATGGGGGGCTCGCAGGCCTCGCGAAACAGGTCGAACACGCGTTCGAACCGGCTCGAGAGGTGCTCGTCCCGATCCTCTCGAACCCCACCATCGTCGGTGTGTGGGCGCTCGTCGTCCTCGCCTGCGTCGGCGTGCTCTGGTGGGACCTCCGGTCGAACAACGAACCGCTCGGGTCGATGATGAAGGCGGTCTGGACGCTCGTCGTCCTGTACTCCGGCCCGTTCGGGCTCGCCGTCTACTGGTACACCGGTCGAACGCAGATCGCGCACGACTCGCTGTGGCGACGGGGCTTCCGTTCGACCGCGCACTGTTACTCGGGGTGTGGTGCCGGCGAGGTCGTCGGTATCACGATCGCTCAGGGAATCCTCGCACTCACTGTCGGGTGGGTCGCGGCGATCACGTTCGGCTTCGCGTACCTCTTCGGCTACGCCCTGACCATCGGCCCGTTGATGCAGGACGGCGTCGGGTTCAAAGAGGCGACCTGGGACGCGCTGCTGAGCGAGACCCCCTCCATCACCGTCATGGAGATCTTCGCCATCGGGACCGACCTGCTCCTGGCCGCCGACGCGCACATGGGCGAGATACTGTTCTGGTCGGCGCTGGTGTTCTCGCTGTCCATCGGCTTCCTCGTCGCGTGGCCGGTCAACGTCCTGCTCGTGGAATTCGGCGTCAAGGAGGGGATGAGCGACCCCTCGGAGATGCGCGAGGGGACCGCTGCGGGGGACTGACCACGGACCGTCCCCCCTCCCGACCCACTCGGCGATACCGACCTGGACACCTCGGTCACTGGTGACGGGACGAGTCGAGCCACCGGTGGCCACCACCGTGCCATTGACCACCGACGCTCCCGAACGAGCAGCACGTCATGAACACCTCCGGGCGAGTGCGGGACACGTACGTCGCGGCGCTCCAGCACGGGCTGGTCGACCTGCCGGCGGAGACGACGCTCGTCGGCGTCGTCCGGCGACCCACGGGCTGGTTCCGGTCGACGGTCGACGAGAACCAGCCGTCGCTCGGACCGCCCGCGGACCTCCTCGACGCGACCAAGCGTCGCCACGACGCGCTGAAGCGGCGGGGGATGTGCGACGAGGGCGCGCACAACGCCGCCTGGGAGGAGGTCGAGTTCGAAGCGCGGTACCGCGACCACCTCGCGTCTACCCCGGACGCCCGGGACGCAGTCGAGGGGCTCGTGGACAGGGTCCGGTCCGGGGAGGACCTCGCGCTGGTCTGTTTCGAGAATACGGACAAGAAACGCTGTCATCGGACGGTGCTTCGAGACCATGTCGAAGCCCGTCTCGACGGGTAGCAGTCACTCGGTGCTCGAATATCAGCTCCGCCTAACGTCGTCGCTCGCGAGTGTGCTCGCGACAGAAGTATATGGGACCGCTGAGATACGCGGCTCTCGCGTGACGCATGTACCGTCGTTCGCGAGAGCCTGATTCATCGTTATTCGCTATCGCTCCCAGAATTGGTGCTGTCCTGGTTCAGCTTACCGAGATGCTTTCTACGCGATTCCATTCGCTTCAGCGGTTCAGGGTGGTCGTAGTGATTTCGAATGACATCCGGCGTTGCGTTCACGCGTTCAGCTAGTACGGACGGTGGCCACCCACAGTCGATATGGTGAGTGATTGCTCCGGTACGAATCGGATGTGGGGAGCGAGCTGATGGACAGCGACTTTCATACCCATGCTCCCGAGCCTCGCAGGTATCCACGTCTCGGCCGTGTGGACACTCAATTCCAAACCGGCAAGGTTGAGTGAGGATGTTGCATCGCGATCGAATCGCACTTTTGGACATCCTTCTCCCTCCTCGCTTTGTCGAGAGAAGCGGATTTCGTCCGTAGTCGTCTGTAGCTTCAATTCGCGAGACTTTGATGTAGTCTCGGAGTAGATCACCTACATCGGGGCTTAACATCACGGGGCGCTCGCCCTCATTTTTATTCTTCAGTTCTGTTTCCGACTCTGGCCGATGACGAATGTAGATAAAGGGGAGCTCTGCTCGCTCTATGTCCTCCTCGGTGATGTCATCAGCATGGCCGAGACGCTTGAGGTCCTCTGCATCGAGGTAACAGTCTTCGACGTCTAATGCGTGAATTGCACCAAGTCGAGCCGTCGTGTGCCACATCAGCGCGAAGATCACGTGGTCGCGCGATGCGTATTCATACCGGTCTAGATGGGTGAGGATATTCTCTGCTCGCTCAGACGTGATCTTATCTTCATTTACTGCAGCTGAGTTTGCGAGCCTTGGAACCTCGACCTTCGCGGGAAGCGTTGGCGGGACAGCATCTACGTCGACACAAAACTCGAGGTACTGTCGAAGCGTACCCAGTTGGTTGTTCAGCGTACTTATAGCGAGGTCCTCAGCTCGACGTGCGGCGTCGAATTGATATATATCTCGGCCCGTGAGATGGTTCAGATTGTCTGTTCCCTCATCCTCGCACCAGTAGACAAACTGATCAATCCGATATCGATAGCTATCGAGCGTTTCCTCAGAACGCTCGGACTGCAGACGATTGAGCCACATCTCCTCTGCTTCTTCCGGCGAAAGGGGTACGAGATCGCTACTCATCAGTCGATTCCTCCACTGCTTGCGTTCTAGTCTTTTCCATTGGGTGAGTATGCTAGTTTTGGGCCAGCAACTCCCGAGGCAGGATCCGATGTAGCCCGGAGAAACCACTTTAGCACTCGCCGCCATAGTTTCTCTCGGGGCACCGATTGTCGGTCTGCTCCATGCGGAAGGTTCGATGCTGTAGGAGACAAGTTTCCAGCTGACTCCTACGGCATCGGCCGATGCGTGCAACGTGTCCCACCACTTTTGTGGCAGGGTGATTTGCTTTCCAACCGAATGACCAGATCGCCTGGTCAGGCTGTCTATGCAGTTTGGTGCCATGAACAAATAGATATGGGGTTAGCAACTAACCAAAAATAGGTTAGACAATCATGCCATCTGAAGATCGACAGTCTGGGCTACTCCGACGGTCAGACAGAGCATATCTTCGAGGAGAAAAGGAATACGAATCCCAACAGGTCCACTACAATAAGCGCGCTACTATCCGAAAACGCATTCATAACGCGATTCTCGATTTCGAGCTGATAGAGTTAGCCTTGAGAGATCGAGATCGTGACAAGATATTTGAGAACGCGGATGAGTGGTTGGATGAGGAGGACACCGACCTCTTGTCGGCCATAGAAGCCCTGATTGGGTGGATTTATGCTGGGCTGAAGAGCCAGGGATATGATGCCGAGGCGATTTTCGAAAACGGAATCGAAAGAGGGGACGGGGATCTCGGGACAGCGGCCGACGCCAAAATTGTCCAAACTGATGTAAGCGTGATCGTGCGAAGTCGGCGGATTGAGGGGATTCAACAGATCAAAGAGAAAATCGAAGCGGGAGATCCGGTGATGTATCGAGACGTTATCAACCTCGCCCGTAACGACATCCGTATGGACCTCACGGATGTTGATGAGGTCCGTGTATTTGCGGATTCTAGCCAAGTAAAATCAGAGCGTCATATAATTGAAGAAGTTTTTTCGGAGTTTTACGATAAAGATATTACCGTGATTATGGAGCGACGGCAGTGATCTGCTTAGCCCTATTCTGGTAACCCGTTGTCCCCCCCTTCCTCAGAGGTACGGCTCCCGACAGATATACTCTGAATCCGATTATAGATATGTAAAATTCATAATATTATAGTCAGTGCTGAGCCAGACATATCCATTCTGAGCGGTAGCAGTCCCACCATAGCTGGCTCGGTGATACCGGTTCCGCGTACAGGATCTATTCCGGGAGTCTGTCCTATGATATTCCCGTAAAACCGTCTAAGTGGACGCAGTTTGCCTGATGCTATGACAAGCAATCCGTAGATTGGTTGTTCAGGCAATTGTGGGAGAGCAGAATCATGGTAACCGAGGATTGATACCTAGATAGCCTTGAAAGAATTGTATGACGCTCTCGCGAGACATAGAACTGCGCGTACAGGGACATCTTCGGGAGATCGGGCAAACAAACGACGCTGTCATCAGTAGCCGTCAGGGATTGCCCCCCGCGATGAAGGGATATGAAAGGTCACTCCGGAGCGTTGCCGAATGCGCTACAGCGAGCGAGGTAGATAAAGTAGCGGAGTACATTAAGAGCAAAATTAGAGAGAATGGCCGTCGGCCCCCCAACAGGGAAGTCCGACGCAGTGCCAGGATGATGATGTCTGAATCTGGATACGCGGCAGACGAGTTCCTCAACAAAGCCTAATCGAGAGTTCAGTAGTATCACAGCAACCGGTATCAGTAGTACCACTATCGATTACAACAACAGAAATGAGCCTCGCGGGCCGCGTTCCGAAAGATGTTGAGGAGTCAGAAACAATTCAGCAGATAGGCTAGTTTCGCAATTATAACACTGATGATGTCAATCGGTGTGAAAAGCATCCATATACCCCCGCTGGGTTTCGAGATGGCCTACGGAATAGGCTTCTGAACCGGCCACAGCTTCGATATCGTACGGCGCCAGGTCAGATCTGTCTGTCCTCTTGCTCCGTGTACCATGAAACCGTTTCACCGATTGAAAGGCCCTTTGTCGGTATTTCAAAACTCGTACCCTCCAAATCCCGGATTTTCGGGATGAGGTGGCCATAGTAGTCTTCCCCTGCGTGAATCACAAGATGCACTCCTGGCTCGAGAAGCCCGGCTGCTTCGAGTTCTTGGTACACTCTCTCCGCCCAGTCACGCTTTTCCGCGACGCTTGCCTCTCTGAGCGCCTCATCGTAGGGTTCGACCGGTGGTCCATCAGGATCGAGTAGGCCATGTTTCGCCGAGAGAATCCACCACTCGTCGTGTTCCTCTTCGGCGTACGACCGCATCTTTCGGTAGTACTGAGATGTGTAGAGATCGCGGGGTTTCGTTGCCCTATCCTGTTTGGTTTTGACGCAACTGACGAGTCCTATTTCTCGCGTCATGGTTCTGTGAGTTCCCAGGCGATGACTGCCCCCTGTTGGTGATGTGGATGGCGGAGGCCGCTAAACGATTCGACGCAAATAGGTTCGATCGGAATATCGTACCAGTACCCTACATCGAGGGTGAATTTCTCTGCGATTCGGTCCGCACGGAGCTCCTCGTACGCTTCCTCGTTGGACTCGTAATAGAGTCCAAGTACTCCACAAGGAAAGTCGAATCCGGACTCGGCTAATTTCTGGCAGTCCGTCAGCATCGACGACGAACTCCGCTCCGGAAACGGACTGAACACGCTCTTGTACATATTCGGATCGATATTGCCGTTGTCCCGTCGGAATCGGATGAGCTTCGCCTCGATTGGTAACTGGTTGCCACCATCATCCAAGAGCAGATCGACACGGCGGCTGGAGTCCGGATAGGGTTCTTCGTAGTTGATTGTCACCTCAATCAGTCCCCTATTCTCTACCTCCTCTCGGAGCTGTTCGAGTTGGCGCTCCTCTTCGAAGGGGCCGATGCCAGGCCTCCACCTCCTATGGGTGGCTGTCTCGTCGACGATCGGGATTGTGTGTGCGAAGGCCTGCGCCAGCTGTTGAATTCGATAGCTCGAGCGCTTCATCGTGGTCCTGGGTGCGATTGTATACACGCTGTTAGTTCGTTGGCAAGAGCGGTGCGCTCGGGATCCTCAAGACCGACTTCCTGAAAATGAGCGTCGAGCGCTAGGCGGCTCTGCTCGAGATTCTCACCTGCGTCCCCGATAATTTGTCCGGCCTGCCAGATGATTGAGTCAATGCGGAGCAACGAGATGGGACGGCCGACCTCCTCACTAACTCGTTCCATTACCTCCCCCCAGGCAGCCATGACGTCACCCGTCTTCGTGGAGACCGTTATCCCCGCGGTTTCTGAGACCCGCTCGACCTGGAGGTCA
Source organism: Halomarina salina (assembly GCF_023074835.1). Classification (NCBI taxonomy): domain Archaea; kingdom Methanobacteriati; phylum Methanobacteriota; class Halobacteria; order Halobacteriales; family Natronomonadaceae; genus Halomarina; species Halomarina salina. The sequence continues at coordinate 2,040,763 of NZ_JALLGW010000001.1, read as the reverse complement.
CACGGGATTGGGATATCCGAGGGAAATTGCAGATACTCGCCTGTGTCGATGAGGTGGGCAATGTCGTAGATTTTCATCGAGAGGACCACCGTCTTCTTTCGCTTCTTGTTCTCGATGCCGTCCGCAAGTCGTTCCCACACCTCGAACGGGTCCACATCACGATGACTCGCTAAGAACCATTCAGGGAATTCAGACTTGAGTAATTTCCTGAGCCGAGTGGTCTTCATACTCGTGAACCGGGCATTGACCGGTTCCTCCATGAACCTCCATAATATCGCTTCTACATCGGTGAGCGAGTCCAAAGAGCCGTATTCAAGCGCCACGTCAGTAAGTGTCTGCCAGAATGCTTGGGCGTCTCCATTAAGCTGAAAGTCCTGTGTCGTCGCACAGATGGCCAGCAGCTGAACTCGGTCAGTATTTCTGAACTCCTCGTAGAGTCGTTCAATAGTGGTGTACTCAGGTTCGAACTGATCGAAAGCGACGATTCCCTCGTAACCGATGTCTGCAATAGCTTCTGAGACGGCCGCTACACGATCCTCTCGCATAATTGTACCATCCTGCTGAAGGTGACAAGTGTTCTGGTCACAATACCTAATACCTCTAGAATCCAGAATGTTTTTGTAGTCATTACTGGCCCGGATTTCGGAATCGTCTCTGAAGCTCCCGCCGATGACTCTGCGGAAAAGCTACACTAGGGGGAACCAGTCTCGACAGGTCTTTGGTAACAATCGATGACTCTCCTCAGAAATCAATCGAAACCGATAGATGGCAATGCCCCCCGGTGAAGTAGTGCTACCCCACGAGTAGCTCAAAGGCGTTCAGTAGGTCCGAGCGAGCTTTCACTCTAGTATTGGGGCGAAGGGCGATATGATCAATATCGTAATCCCGAACGCGCTTCTGACCCTTGGACTCCTCAGAGGCGTAGAGAATTGAACTCGGTTTGTCAGGGTGGAGTAAGTCAACAACGTAGGCGAGGAAGCGACGATAGTCTGCAAGCCTCACTTCCGTCTTAAATTTGGCATCTCCGATCCAAGCAATCTCTCCATCGATCTCGAGAGCGAAATCGGGTTGCCCTGGCCCATTCCGAATCCCAAGTTCGTCTTTGAAGTACTGGCTGAATCGACCGAGGGACCGGTTGTAGTGGAGACGCACACCATCGCCGAACCGATACTCACGGTTGATCGACTCCGGACTCTTCGGTGGCCGTCCGCAGACTTCAGTGAGTGTGTCCAGCAAGATGCCGAGACACCAGAGCTCGTATAGTTTGCTAATCGGCTTGACTGCCGTATTTAGATTGCGTGATAGGGAGAGTTCCATGCCAATATCCCGCTGGAACGCTTCCCAAAGGTCGATGATTTCCGCCATCGAACCAGATGCCTCTCGTCGTGCTTCAGCGATCACGTCGGGCGCAGTGAAGTCACGCTCGACAGCTTTATCGACGAACCGACTCGGGATACCTGTATTCACGAAGTCTTCGTGATACGAAACTTGAGATGCGAACGCTGACTCGTAATAGGCGTAACTCTCCGATAGAGCCTGCATTTCGGTGAGGAGATCGATATGGAACCGGACGAGGAGGTGGTTTAGAACAGTGTCAAAGCTGAACTTGACCTCTTCGCTGACGACTTGCTGCGAGCCACGGGCCGCTTCACGCATGGTCTCTCCAAACAGGGGTCGCCCTTGTGGCTCGAGCCCGCGGTTCTGCGTGCGCTGTACTTCCACCGGTAAACGTTGGTTTCGCAGGCTTTCGGACAGCTCTATGAGCGCTTTACTGTAGGCAGCGAGCTGTGTTCGAAAATCGAGTAGCAACTCCGGGGAGAGTGGGAATGCAGCTTCAAACGTCGTCGCACCTATGATTTCGACCCACTTTTGAGTCTCCTGCAGAAGCACTTCGTATTCATCGGTAGAGAGATGACTCGCGACGACGATTACGTCGCCTGGGAACAGCCCTACCCAGCCGCCAGGGTTGAATTCGTTGCTATCAATCGATGGTGGGGCTTCTTCAACACCTTCAACACCCCTAGCATTGGTGACCTCGTCTTCGAGAGCTGTGGTGATAGTGTCTATGTAGTGCTGGAGTGCGCCCCACTCCTCGTCATCAAGTCCAAGATCAGATTGGCTGTACCGTCCATACGTCTCGACACGCATCGTCACGAGAGGATCTGTTTTGACTCGCCAGCCTCTGCCAACACGGTCGCCGTTTTCGGCAACGCCAGATCTCGCGCCAGCTGGATGATCCGATTGAAACGCTCTTTCGCATCGCTATCTCGATCGATGGTCTCAGCCCGACGAAGTTCCGACATGAAATGCTCAAATTGCGGCACAATATAGGCCACGAGCGCATCATCAAGTGCCTCTCGTGAGGTCTCGTCAGGGAATAGAAGCTGATGTGCGATTAGGTACTTCGTGGCGTCGATCAATAGTGCCTGGCCAATATCGACGACGTCCTGGTCAGTGACCTCAATACAGAAGTAGATGAGTGTCTGGATGGCATCCAATCCATTCCTCTGTAGCTCCGGCTTGGTACTGACCGTGTTTAGCGCATCGCTCAGTGTCTTTCGGGAAGCGAATTCGGGGAAGATCGGCGCAACATCAGACGAGGTGACACCGCCACCATTTCCACCAGTAGCCATAGCATCGATTGCTGCTTTCTCCACGAGCGCAACCAGCTTCTCATCACTAGAATTCAATTCAGGGGCTTCAGACGGAATTCCATCCTCGGTCGATCCTTCGGGGGGCTTCTGATTGTCAAGTAACGATGGCACATTGACAAAGGCGAATCGCCGTCGGAAAGCGTATCCCAGCGAGAAGAGCTGTGCCTGGTCGTATGTGTTCATCGTTGCAAGGATACGAAACGACAGCGGAACGTAGACCTCGCGATTGGCATACGAAAGAGGTTCAGTCGTCCGGTAGTCGAGGTCGAGCAGCGTGAACACGTCGCCGAACGCTTCGTCAAGATTTGCCCGGTTCAGTTCGTCGATGATCACCCACGACGGCTGTGGCGTGTCGCGTCGTAGCGTCTCCACACACTTACTTGCAGCACTGGTCAGGAACCCAGCTTCTGCTTCCCACGAGTTACCCACTGGTCGGTAGCCACCCACGACCTGATAGTTTGACCACTCTGCGTTCGCAGTGACGAGAGATTTCGACGCACAGAGCGCGTCGGATAGAAGATTTGCTGCTCTTGTTTTCCCAGTGCCTGGTGGTCCGTAAAAGACCACGTTCTTTCCTGCGACCAAATGAGCAGCAGCTTGCCGATAGAGATGAGCCTGTGAAGCCTCCTGTTCGAGCAGAGACTCAAGCTCCTCGAACGGATCAACGGGGACGAGTTCAGTCAGATCCAGCTCCCCCGTCTCATGTAAGTGGAACGCGTAGGTAGCGACTTGTAGGTCGGTGGCCCAGTCGGGGATCTCCCAAACGAACTCCCGAAGTGAATACTGCTCGAGGATTTGTTCGACATCGTCCAGAAACGTATCATATCGACTTGGCGACGTAGTATTTGGATTCGGGCGGTCGAATCGCATGGCCTCTACTGCGTCAGCGACCTCTTTGTTCAGTCGAGCGAACTTCTCCGGCGACACTGAGGCTAGGAGTTCAGACGCGGCCCCTACACCCAGTTCACCAAAGTTGAGTACCGGTCCGATATTGCCCTCGTCAGCCGAATCTTGGATGATATCGGCTACCTCATGTGGCGTTGCTTCCTCGAACACCTTCTCCACTTTCGAGTCGGTCCATCGGCTGACATACCATGGGAGCGAATTGAGTAATGCTCTGAAGGACCCTTCTGTCGGGTTAGCCAGGAAGGTCTCAGCCTTCTGTTGTTGTGTATCGATCGTTTGCCAGTAGTCATTTAGCGTGCTAGACTGGGGGTATATTTGCTCACCTTTGATCTTCTCGAGGAAGTCGGTGACCGACCTATACTTCGAAAAGAACGATGACTCTTGACGCTCAAAATCGAGTCGGCTGTAGGAGTCGTTGGGCCACCCTTTGAACCCCATAAGATCCCAGAAGTCCGCCCGGTTGAGTTTGGCTTTGTAGAGTGGTTCGAGGAACATCTTATGTGGGAAGGCGGTTTCGCTCTCGTCTGTCCAGCCAACAGCTTCGCTGAATTCACGTGCTGTTTCAGCATCGAACACTGTTGCATCAGCGATCCGAGCCAACACCGTATATTCGCCGCCACTGGGACCATCTCGTTCCGCAAACAAGAGGTAATCACCGGGGTTAGCGGCCGTAGATGATCGGTTGCCCCAGACACGGAGATCCTCGTGCTCGACCGGGATATCACAGATCCCTTCAAGGCGCTCTCTGCTGACTCCCTCGAGAACCGTATCTTCGTAATTCTGCTCCATTATCCCTCCTCCCTTGATCGGGCATTGGTAGACGTTCGGAGTATGAGCTGGCGAGATCTGCTCTTGATATGTGCTCACGAGTGTTTCAAGGTCATCACGAAGGCTGTCATCGTCAGGTATCGATTCTAACGAATACCGCTTGTAAGTGATCGTACCCGGCCCATAAAGTTCGTTTCGAGAGGAGGCATGGGGGAAATCGATCGGTCCTGCCTGAAATCCTTCTATTGAGAGGTTTTCGTAGAAACCATTTGCAGTCTCTCGCAGGCGTTGACGGGCGGCCTTTGTCCCGAGTTCGTCCTTCAGTTCTGTCACACCTTGATTGAGCGTCAGTGTAACACGGTTTTCCTGTGGTTCGAACAGATAGACGACGTATATTCCATCTTGGATTCGATCCGTTTCCCGAGGATCCATAATCGCAACCCAGGGAATGGCTGTCCACCGCCCTCTCCCGGCAGAGGATTTGATGACGAGATCATCATTCTGAAGGAGTTCCTGGATCCGCTCCGGAATCCGCGTCTCAATATCTTCACGGGTGACATGAGGTGAAATTCCCTTGCCAATCTGCTCAATCGGGTAGTCCTCAACAACACGTCGTAATAGCGTAGAAAGGCCCTCCGAAGACTGGCTCATTCTTGTAAACAACTTGGTGGTAAGGGCAAAAAACTGCCTCCTGGAATGACTCACTCTAAAATAGACGAGCTCGGTCGTTTCTACTCCGATAGAGAACGTCGGCTCTCTTCCAGTGTGGAAACAATTTGGGCTCTTTATCTCGAGTCCTGGGCCCAAAGAGACAATGCTGCATACCGCTAGTTTCTCTCAGGACAGTGTCGGGGTTTCGCCACTTGATTGGTAGCGTAGCGCCTCGGGCTGGTATGCCAAGCCTGTGCCAGCTATCACCGGCAGACCAACTATAGCTGTTCTCCGTCCGGACCGTAGAACTCACCCGGTTCTCGGTATCCGGACGCCTGTGCAGTGTCATGAACCTGCCCATCGACCCAAACCCCCGATCGGATGCGAACCTCGATATCAGGGACTTCGAATTGACTCGTAACAGTCATTCGCTGGTCTGGGGCCAGGGTCATTCCCTCCGAGCGCTTGGTCATCACTGTCTGCCCACTACGGTCCTCGAATTCGAGCTGGAGTTGAACGTTCCGCGCTGGCGCATCACCTGTATTCCAGAACTGTACCTCAGTCTTCAGCCCCCCCATTTCGTGAATTCCGGTACCGAAGTGGTAGGTGACTGCAGGATGATCGTCGATCGGGAAGACTCGGGCCTGACCCCCTTCGTATTCGCTTGGTATTTCACCGACACCCCAGCCCTCGCCGGTAGTCTCGAGGTAGTAGTACCGGTCCCCGTTGTGAGTGACGTACGATCCTGGCAACTCATCATCGCCAGTTATCCCGACTGCCATGTGGCCTGGCGGGCTCAATAGCACCGTCCCGAATCCGAGTGACTCGATCATTGACGCAAGCAGAATCGAGGTGTCCTCGCAGTCTCCTCCGCCATGAACTAATGTCTCGACTGGATACCTCGGATATTCGTCGAACCCAGCGGTGACACTGTCTCTAGTGTACTCTAGCCCCTGTACGAATGCAGCCATGTGATCGACCATCCGGCTCTCAGAATACCCCTCCTGTTCGCCGTACTCTTTGAACTGGTCAACCAGACTGTCAATGTACGTATCGTCAAACCCATCGGATACGTAGGCCCCGTAATCACGAGCTCGGCGTCGGTTTTGGAAGTACTCGTGAAACTCTACAGGGATATCCGTCGAAAGAACTCCTACTTGTCCATCGTACGAAACAGTATAGCGCTTCTCTTCGACCTTTCCTGACAGCTCCCGGGGCCAGGTCCCACCCTGAATGTACTCGAGATGCATGGGATAGGACACATCAGTTTTCGACCCAGCTAGGTGCGTGTCGAAGGTCGTGTTCATATCGAGAGTATCGTTGTGGTGGTAGAGCACGAAGGTATCCAAGAGTTCGACTGGGCCCACAACTCCGCCTTCCCCCGCTACCTTGGCACTCTGGATCCGCCCATCCTCTCGGCTGAAGGTGATGAGTCGGTTATCGCGATTGACACCGCGTGTAACCCAGACTTCGTCCTTAGTGCCAAGATCCACTTCGACAGAGACACTGTACTCATGCATTCCAACGAGTGTTTCTTGCCATGTCGCGGACGGCTCTACCTCGCCGGTTCTTGATCGCTGGCCCTCGCCAGACTCGTCATCTGCAGGATTGTGGGGCTCTGGCTCTGCTCCGGAGCTATCGCTACGATTGCCATCTTGAGGGACACTCGCACTTCCCTTGGACGTCCCGTTTCCCCCATTGATCAGTCCGCCCCATTGTCCTCGGTTCTGCTTGTCATCAACGAGGACGAATGCGGCGCTCCCACCAACGAGTGTTACGCCTGTACTCGCGCCAGCCAATTTGAGGATGTCTCGCCTACTGAGTCGTTGTCCCTCCTTCATCACTGAGACTAACTGATAGCTAAGATTAAATGAATGTTCCGAACGCAAACCTCTTTTTGTGCGATATATTCAAGCTGCTCGATAAGTGGTCTCGGCGGACGAATCCTCAGTTCTACTATTCGCTTTGACCGACGTTTACGGTCTCGGAGTATCTCACGCTAAAGCTCTGACCGAGGTCAAAGAGATTGGCAATCTCTTGCTTCTGCTCAGTGGTGAGATCGCCGCGCCCCAATAGCCGCTCAACAGCGTTCGCAAGTCGTGGGATGTCTTCACAGGCGTTCACCACACTCGCAGTCTTGTTCTGGCCGTAGAACCGCGCGGCTTGCTCAATCGCGTCCATTCGGTGAGCGTAGTCGCCGTCTGTTCGGATACGCATACTCGTACACACGACTGCTAAATCCTAGTTCTATCGGAGGGACTCAAGTCTGAGTTATATATAAGCTGGAGCCGAAATAGGGGGGTTGCTCGTGAGATCTGAGTTGCGGTCGTCACGAATTTCGTCGAAATACGGTGTCTGGTACACACAGCTTTCGACGGCTCGTGTGCATATCGGGTGAAGCAATCTTCTCGCGACGTGAGCCCGTGGGGTGACGTCAAGTCGTGCTGTTGAGCTCCGAATCGGAGTGCATATGTCCCCAATAGAATACGTCAAGACGACACGATGGCCGACCAAACGCGGATGACAACCGAACGGTTCTTCGGCGGCGTCAACGGGCGAATGGCGTACCTGCACGACACACTCGGCTTCATCAAGAGCGCAGAGCCGAATGAAACGGAGCTAATGAAGTGGATTCTCGACAGCACCCCTGCAGGAACAGAGACCACCGTCCGCCGAAACATCGCGTTCTTGGTATCCATCGGCTTGATTCGTGAGTCTGAGGGGTGGTACGAACTCACCAACAAGGGCGCAGCGTACTACGAACACGACAACCCCGCAGTCATCTATGAGGGACTGGCGACCGCGGTTGATGGGTTCCGGGAGATTGCCCGAGCGATAGCATCGGGTCACCGCACTGTTGGTGAGATACAGGGCCGACTCCGCAGTGTGTTCCCAGATTATGCACTTCCCGAAGGCGTCGTACAGAAACACCTCGACTGGCTGCTATCGCTGGAGCTCGTCACCGAAACCGATGGTGAGTATGCGTTTGAGTTCGAGAGAGGTGCGTTTGAGGTGGGCGAGACGTACAGTCGGTGGCTCATCCACGACGTGCTCAAGGGTGAGCGCTACAAGGGTATCGCCAAGCCCTCAGACTACCCGTTCATCATCATCGTCACTGGCGAATCGGGGAGTGACTACGGCTACAAAGACGAATTCCTCGACGACGATACGTTCCTCTACTCCGGTGAGGGAGCAGAGGGGGATATGACAATGGAGAACGGGAACAAGGCCCTCCGGGACCACAAGCAGAACGGAGAGGCGGTTCACCTTTTCGAGGATACGGACCTACCGTGGATCGTCACCTACGTTGGCGAGTTCGAGTACGATAGCCACCAAGTCGACACACTTGCGGACGCCGACGGTCGGATGCGAGAAGCGATACGGTTCCGGTTGGTCGCGTCCGGAGGGACCGACGTCGACATCGGCGACCGGACACTCGGGTCGATGTCCGCAGAGGAGTTGTTCCAGAAGGGTAAGCAGAGCTCACCGCGCTCGTCGACGTCAACTGCCACGACCAACAGTACCTCAAGCGGTGGAAAGCGCCGAAAACGGTCGGAGGTCGTCCGCGAATTCGCGCTCGAAACCGCCGATGGCGTCTGTCAGGGATGCGGAGAACCGGCACCGTTCAAGAACAAACGTGGTCAGCCATTCCTCGAAGTCCACCACCTCAAGCGCCTCACAGACGGTGGGCCGGACGACCCCGAGAACGTCATCGCGCTCTGTCCCAATTGCCACCGCCGTCGTCACCAGGGGCGCGATGGTGACGCGTTCAACCAGGAGCTCATCGAGAAGGCAGAACTACGGAACGAGCAGTTTTCAAACTAATCAATCGCGGGTAAAATATTGAGTTCAATCGTGCACCGGCTTGTACTCCGTTGAACAGAATCCGCACTCGGCCATCCTTTGGTACTATTATGACTACTCGTTGCTGTGCTGTTGCGGGTATTTTCGCTTCGTACCATTAGGCGTACCTCCTACCACCGGTCGCGATGGAGTGGCAGTAAACCTAGTTCTTTCCCAGGGTGGGAATATCCTGCAGTCTTTATATTTATCATCCGGTGGGAGAGATGATGGCGCAAATTACTTGCTATCTACGTGTCAGCACCGAGGAGCAGTCCCTCGAGCGGCAGCGCAGTGCCACCACCGAGTACGCCCAGCGCGAACTTGACGCCGACCTTGGCGACTTGATGTTCTATCAGGACTAGGCGACCCGAACGGACGTCAACCGCGCTGGCTACCGCGAGCTCATCGAGGATGTCGAGACACATGATGCGGTCGTCGTCAATAGCGTCTCGCGGGTCTCCCGGTCGATTCGCGACCTGGACCAAACGGTCGAGCGGATCGTCGAGGAAGCCGAGACGGACCTCCACATTATCTCCGAGGGCTTCAGGTTAGCTCCGGACGTCGACGACCCATACCAGAAGGCGATGCACCAGATGCTCGGCGTCTTCGCCGAGTTGGAAGCCGAGATGGCCCAACAGCGCACCCGCGAGGGCCTCGCGCAGCGCCGTCGAAATCCCGACTACGCGCACGGACCAGCGCCACTCGGCTTTGAGAAGGAGGATGAAACACTTGTTGAGGGTAACAACTACCATGATGTCTGTGCGGTCCTCGACATGGTCGCATCCGGCGATCTCTCGAAACGGAAGGCGGCCAAGCGTCTCAACACGACACGAGCGACCATTCGCAACGCGCCTACTGATCGATCCGAACTGTATGGGCTGAGCGGAAATAGTGCTCCGAACTCGCCGAATCGCTGACTGACCCCGTCGCGACGCTATTGTTTGACTGAGTGCGTGGTTCTACTAGACGGAGTTTTCAAATTTTATATCTCTAACAGTTTCTTCGTGCTGTATACATAGCGCGTATCGCGCACGAATCCTGCCGAAGCCGGCGATGATTCAGGCCGGACCGACGATACCGATTCGGCATAGTGGCTCGCCGTCAGCCAGGGTACGGACCACGAAGGCCGCCACGCCACCCGTCGTGACCTGTGTCTCGCCGTCGGGAGCATCGACGTCAGATACTTACAGCGAGGAGGAGCGGCTGGCTTTTGTCCAAGGACGAGAAGACCATTCTGGCTTACCGAGTGATATCCGAATAGAGCATAATGACACTAAGGACCAATATTCATCTGTTCGCTCGATCACGAGTTAGTAGATGTCCTCCCTCGACCCCCAGTGGACAAGTCGCCTTGATAAGCAGGGCGCACCCCGAACACCACTCCGGGCCGATTCCATCCGCAACGGATTGGCGACTACCCTTGCAAGAGGGATCACCACCGACGTCTACCTTCGTGGCGGCTACCTCTCCGGCTTTGCATGGGCGACACACCAAATCTCAAACCACCCAGAGGCCAGCGACGAGTCGGTAGCCGAACAGAAAGCGCATCTTCGAACGTTCGAGGAGATCTTGGCTATGGCAAGCTATCGGTACCAGCAGACACACGACCCACCCGAAGGAGTTCGGGGAATGACAGGGGGCCAACGAATTGGTCGAGAAGAGCTCTGGGATGAAGACCCAGTCGACCTGAGTGAGATCGAGTTGCTCCAAAGCTCGTATGCCATCGACAACATCCAGAGCAATCTTCGTCAAATATACCTCAGAAGGACGGGGACCCAGCTGGGCCTTACCGCAGCAGGCCGCACAGTCGCGGATGCTGTCGACCACCATATCGGGCCCGTGGCTGACGAGTTGCTTTCCTGTATCCTCGAGGAGGAAGTCACCCACGCACAATTAGACGAGTTCAGCGAGTACGTCTCACTCCAAGCGGCGTTCTGTCGACCGGAGGAGTTTGCTGAGCAGTTAGAAGCAGTCCAGCGCCTTTTCCTCGGATTCGTCGAATGGGACTCCAGCCGGAATGACGTGGTACTCACTGAGGTTGGGGAGAAAGTCGGCATACCAGCCCTCTCATACCCGGAACACGTCATCGGGGGAGTCCATCACGACCAGAAACAGCGCGAAGACATCGCGAGCAACGTCCACGTGCTACGACGGGGGTGGGGACTGTTCATACTCAGAGTGCTGGATCTATTGGAGTCTGGACATGAACGCGTCGCACTTGACCAGACGGACCAGGCGGTGTTCGAGGAGTTCCGAGTACTTGCTCGGGCATACTGGCTCCAAGGGTACGCAGCATACGCACTCCGATCACTGCTGTCGGTCCTCTATCGCTATCTGGACCTCGCGGAGGGGTTAGGAGTCACGAGAAGGTCTTTAGAGGCAGTCATCACTGATACAGATGAGCTCTCAGCGACGGTAGATGACGCGCTCGCGGCGCGGTCGAGTAGCGGAGGAAAAGCCCTCCCTCGAGGAGTGCTGGCCCGCGAACTGGCGCTCAACGGTGAAGCTCCAATGACCTCGGTTGAGCCAGCAATCTCCGAGAATGAAGCCGGGCTCTCAGCACCGGAGGTTGGTGAACTTAGAACGCGGCTCAAGTCGGTAGTCAAGACGGGGTGGCACCCGATAGACGGAGACCAAGTGACACTCCCAGCCCTTAAGCTCCAGCTGGACGAAACATGGAGGGAACTGGCACAGATTGGAACGCAAGCAGCGGCTGAACCACTCCTGCGACAGGCGACAGGGCAAGGACTGGTGGCACTCATGCTCGTCGACCAGCGGTATCGGAACCTCACCACATCATACCCAGACGTTGACACGCTGTTACGACAGCAGTACGGCCGACAGCGGTCGTCGCTCCCAGCGTTATCAGATCACCTCGAACGTCACGCATCGAAGAACGGGATAGCCAGTGCGGCGTTCAAAACACTCACTGACCGAGTGCTCGAGACACATCAGTACGTCATCCACGATCGGCTTTCCGCTGGCGAAACCATCGCCCTCGCGTTCACCCACGACCTCGAAACGGACACGTTCCGAGCGGAAGCGGAGCCAGGCGCTCCGCGCACGCAGAATCTCAGATTTGGGCGGATGCTGACGATGCTCCAGGACTGCAATCTCGTCCGGTACAAAAACGAGGAGCCGATTGTGACTGGCGCTGGCCACACGTATATCAGCCGGCTCCGAAGCGGGGGAGAGCAGTGAACCTCTCGAACGCACTCAAGCCGGACGTCGCGGAGTATGCGGCCATGACGACGTATCCGTTCGACCCGTCGTTCTTTCGCACATACCTGCTCAAACAGCTCCACAAATCTGGGGTCGCCCGGCCAGTCGTGCTGATGGATCAGGATCGGTACCATCGTGCCATCACCAGAGAGGACTGGGCACCGTACGACCTCAGCGGCGAGTATTATCTCGAGCCGATCTCGGCCACGGAGGTATTTCACCCGAAAGTTGGGCTCACGGCAAGTGAGGAGCAGCTTTCGTTCGTCGTTAGTTCAGCCAACGTGACGCTAAACGAGTACACGACTGCAGCGCAGCTCGCGACCAGTGCGATGATTACGCCAGGGTACGAGTCAGATGACCCAGCTGGTGCAGCGGAGGTACACGTCGCTCGCTCGATTCGAACCTTCCTTGAGACGCTCGCTGACGAGTATGTGACGGGCCGAGATACATGGACGCAGGTACGCCAGCTGCTCGAAGTGAGCGAGTGGGTAGTAGATATTGAACCACGAGCTGAACCGGACGCCCAGTTCGTCCATAACCTTCAGAATCCGATCATCGAACAGCTCGCCGATTCAGTCGGCGAAATCGAGCAGGCGTGGCTCGCCGCCCCGTTCTTCAGCACGGGCACACCACTCGGTGAGATAGCCGATACGCTGGGTGCCGAAGAATATCACGTCGTCGTGGATCCTGAGTCGACACACGTCGATCTCGATGCCGTGTTCGAGCACCTCGGTGGAGGCACGGCTCTCCACCATCTCTCACACTCGACCGGGCGATGGGTCCACGCCAAGTTCCTCATAGTCGAAGGAAACTGGGGGAGTGCCTGTCTGTTCGGGAGTCCAAATATGACTGGCTCCGCCCTCGTCAACACAGCGGATTCCGGTAACATCGAGGCGGGGATCATCCGTCACGCACCGAATTCCATGTACTTTACAGGGAACACCAGTCCGCTGCTTGGTGCCGGTGCCTTCCCGGCGCAGATTGGAGACCCTGTCGATTCGAAGGACATCCAGACTCGTCCGTACCCCTCGTTTGAAGGCTCGTCCGATATCGTCGAGCAGAACATCGACCTCCTGGATGTACGGTTAACATCGAAGACGAATGGCGACCAGCTTGAGATAGTCGCAGACGGACTCGAAACGGAAGCGTCGGTAAAACTGACTGCACGTAGCGGTGAACCAACGGTGAGGTTCGAGTGGGAACCGATAAACACTGGCGATGAACAAACCGATCATCAGACTGCAGGCGACATCCTCACACTCAACATCGAATCGGGATGGGAAGACGAGCTCGTTCGACTCGAAACCGCCGATAGGGAGTATTCGAACTACCGGCAGGTGACCACGGAAGCGATTCCGAACTCCCGGGAGGAGGGGAATATGCGCCGAACTGGTGGTCGAGAGGGAATGCAAGACCTTTTCGAATCACTGTTGTTTGGTGAGCAGGGGACTGCAGGGATGGCACTCTCCCGAGCGGTTCGATCCATCAACCAGCATCAGCTCATCGCCACAACAGACGAGACTGGAATCCCGAGAGGTGAACCAGACTGGGGGGGTGGATCAGCGAGAAGCAGTTCGAACAACGCTCGAGCGCGACATCTACAGGTCAAAGACGGCCTCTCACTCTCGCTCAAAGCGATCGATGAGACGCTTAAGACAGAGTCGACACCCGAAGGTGCACAGCTCCTCGTCGATCATCTCTCGAACGTTTGGGCGGGGTGTGAGCTCGGCCTCCTTCGGTGGTACATCGATGACCAGCTTCCGGACGGGGTCGAGACGGAGCTCAACACGGAGAAGCTCGCCGATATTTGCACTGAGATACTCGAACGGCTCCACGACGAGCAGGTTGTACCTAGGGTTTCATCGTATCTCTCGACGGTCCTATCCAGTGCCAAGATTAACCCAAAGCAGGTCGTCGACGGGGAGAAAGCGTTTGATGTGCTGTTCATTCGACCCGCGCTTGGCTTCACACTGCTCCGATGGTTGGGCCGGGAATCAGACATAGCAGACCCGTTCTACTATTCACAGACGATCTACCGGCAGTTCTCTCCCCGAGACGATGATTGGTTCATGCCTGCAGATCCCTATATTGCAGAACAGTTGCTGAATCCTTCATGGATGGAAGCACAGCTCGAAGCACACGACGCGCGATTCGAGCGGCTTGTTACGCTCTATGAGGATGTCACTGGTGCGGAGATATCCATTCCAGAGTGCGATCGGAGTGGGTTCACCTTCCTCCTGTTCACGATCTGGTATCGCGAACTCGTCGAGTATGATTCTGAAGAACCCCTCTTTGACCGACTAGCGAGAGCCTATGACGAGGAGGAGTTGACGCGGTTGGCCGAGCTCGTCACTCAAGGACAAGCGGTGGCGAAAGGTTATGAGGCATTTGGCAGCTTCGGGCGAGGAGCTTTCAATACAATCTTCACTGGGAAGGATCCGATGAAAGCAATCAGACGCTTGACCAGGGAGCGATGACCACCAAGATCAACGGGACCTTAGCAAGAGGTTCTGGTGAACTCTTAACCCGATAGTAGTTTGCCGAGGGCGTGCTGAATAGATACCGCGAATCAGTCGCTGAGTGTTGAGGGTAGATGATGAGGCATTCTTTATCAAGGTTGAATGACAAACTGTAAATCTGGCTAATAAGGAGGGGCCGGTCTGGACAATCTATGGTAACTAAAACCAAGCTGTTTAGATGCAGTTTTCTAACTGAAGTGATACAACAAGGGGTACTATTAATCCACTTTACCACCTACTGCAAAGTAACTCGTTGTACTGAATTCAGCATAGTGTTTGATTTGTAAATGTACGTATTGGCCCCTGTCTATTATGTTGTCCTCGCTTCTATCTGAATCATCACCCGAGTTCGATTCGTGTGAAATCGCATCCACTTCAATATCCACGACTTGACCATTATTACGATACTCAACCAGCTCCAGTGCGCTTAGTTCGCCAATCAGTAACAGGAAATCGTACTTTTCGACACCACCATAGTACGTTGGGATTTCGTTATTGTCAACTGTGAACACCCCACTGTCAGCGGTCGACCCATCACCTCTCTGGAAATAGTCGCTATCTCTCACTGCTGCCCGCGCGCGAACTCCCGAAAGGATTAGTGCATGAGAATCGTTCGGATTTGCTGGCTCACTTCTGACAACCTCCGCAATCTTTTCTGGCAAAGGTTTCTCGGGATCCATCTCCACTTCGTTGATATTATCTCGATTGTCAGAAATCCATGCTGACGTTATTGTGTCGGCGTGACTCTGAGCATCACGTCCAATATGGGTTATCACCTCATGATTTGGTAAGAATGCAATCTTGGGATAATTGACGGAGTAGCCAGAAGGAAGCGGACTTGTATCCTTATCATATTCAACGACATTGAGTTGCCCCAAATCATCCAGAACTGTCCTTAATATAAATCTCTGGCAGAACTCCTCTTCATAAGTATCTCTGAACTCTGCAACAAGGTCATCATCAATATCGGCATCAGCTATCGCTTTACGGTTACGCTCTTTGAGAATTTTCCTTGCATTTGTGTTCATGACCTGGAGAATACGGCGTCGTTCTTCAAATTCAAATTTGTCGGCGCTGCTCAGTAGTTCCACCGCAATATCTTCTTTTTCTATATTTGAGATAATAGAGCGAAGGTTTGGTGGTTTTCTTTCCTTGGGTTCAACTTCTGCCAACGGATTATTGTATTCAGTAATCCCGTCTAATTCGTACTCATCGGGGTCAATCAGAATCAACATCATGTAGCAAAAGAATTCGCCAAGAACCTCATCATCAGAGGGCATCTCAACCCAGGCATTTTTGAATGCATTAGAGTCATTCCAATTCCACTTACTCATCCCGTGGGGTGCTTTAGAGATTGCCAGAGTGTATCCGTCGATCAATCCGTGCACGTCATACTGACTCAACGATGTCTGGCAAATTTTAGAGAACTCTGTGGGCTCAAGATCTCCCACCTGCTGCATCCTATAAGCATGAGAAGCAGCTACAAATTGAATCTTTTTGAAATTATCGCGTATTGACTGGGCTACTTCTATTTGGATTTCGGCAGTGATAAGTCGATTTTGAAGCCGCACGAGCTTAGGAAAATCGGGGAGTCTACCCAAAAGGTCCTCGCCACCGCTATTTTCCCCCTGATCTTGTATCTGGCTTATCGTATCATTGCTCAATTCATGAACGAGAGTGACTAAACTGCTCCTCAATTCCTGATCGTATTCCGCACTCGTACGATCGATTATTCCACGGTAATCGGAAACACGATAGGAACCAATCTGACCTAACTCCCAGAGATTATTGAAGGTCTCTCCGTCTCCTAATTGCAATGCTGATCTGAGCATGTCGTCGACGACCTCATAGAAGTCAGCGATGTTTTTTCCAACCGATTCTGCATCTTTTGGCGTGTCAGCATCTTTCAGAGAAGCAAAAATAGACGTGCTAAGATTGTCAACGCTATATAGTAGGCTTCTCAACGCTTCTGAGTCTACATTCGGGTTAGCACTGAGGTTCCGATAAAATGAATTATACAACCCAACGGTTCTTTGGAACCGTGACGGCTCTCGTCGTCGATGAAACTTTAAAGCAAATCTGAAAATCTCAGCTCGGACTGCGGTGACTATTTCGGTTACACCGCTCTCAGCGACCGCTTCAATGATGCGATATATTTCCCGGAGTATCGAATCGACGTGGCCGTCAACTATCTTTGAGGCCTCGTCACTATTGACGAATGAACCTTGCTCTAATTCCAATGCGGACTCTAGCAAGAGCGAGTAACGTTCTAGATTGGCCTCAACCTCTACAGGATTGCTTTCGGTGATTGCTCTGCGTGTTTCCTCGCTAATATGAGACATATTCTTCTCGACTATCGAATCACCAGTCTTCCAAGGAAGAGATTTTGAACAGTAGATGGCTTCCTGGGTGGATTCGATTACCTCCGACGGAATGGACGGAGCAATCGTACTGTCAGAATAGACAGACAATAAGTTGATTCCTCGCTGCATCTCAAGCCCTAATTTCAAGTTTACGAATAAGTCATCTGATTCGCCGAGCGAATCCTTAGCTTGGCTGATAGCAGTGGATAGGCGGTCGATATCTATGTCAACGACGTACCCGTCTAGTCCAGTTTCATTTGCGTCATAACTTCTGACCGTCTGATTTGGGTCAGCTCGAATTGGAGGATTATTTACATGGACGCTTTCAGGTAAGCGATCTCGGATTATGGATTCTGAGTTCTGGACTCGCTCTCTGTCCATGGCTCGGAGCCTGATTCCTTTATTTATCTGTTGAATCGTTAGCTTTTCGAGCAAATCAGAAAAGACGAGGCGAACAGCCCGATAGTAAACATATCCGATTGCTACGATTGTACCTACGAGAAAGAAAAATGTAGCGTCAAGGAACAGGGGTTGAGAGTTCTCTGGCGAATGATAATATGTCAAATATGTAAGAATTACTGACGCAGAAAGCGTATAGTACAATACCGGCATTACCCTCGATGAGGAAAGGAAACTACGCAAAACGCCCTCCCGGTACCTGCTGCGGTTAATTTGTTCAAGCAAGAATATTAGCACCACAAAGCTAAGGCTGGTAATCGTCAACTGGGCTTGCCAGCCTGCCTCAATGCTACCATAGATCAGCAGTTCCCCAGGATATTCAAAATACGCGAGAGAAAATACCAATCCTAAAGAAAGCGGAATCACCCAAATAAAACTCAAGTACGTTGAAAGAGGAGTTATTGGGATTATCCCGGTAATTGTACTCCACAGCCCTCGGTCTATGATTCTCCGTTGGAAAACTCTAATCCGCAGAGAACTGGTTGGTGGGAATGCCCAGCGATTTGAAGCGAGAATAGGTCTTATTGTGCGGGAGTATATATAGAATAGCAATAGAGCAGTCAAGATCAAAAGGAAGGAACCCGGTAATACGCTCATTTGCATCGATATATCAATCTATTCCACTGCCACAAGCATAAATAACGTTTTGGGGAGAAGGAATCCATTGTTTAGAAAGCAGGAGATTCTTTTTGAACATCATGCAACACAGGAGAGACCAACAAACGCAGATTGAGAAGCAGTCTGCTGTATACTCGGATTGATAGCCTAGCGCGTCTACGCCGTCTGAACTGAGTTCACATGTAATTTGATTCCGTGCCCTTAGGCACACGAGTAAGAGTAAACCGGAAGCTCGCATTCCGGTTTCGATATGGTCGGTCAATTTACTTGTGACTCTGCTGGAGGAATTCTTAGCAGTAACTGCTGGGTTGAGGGACTAAAACCAGTCCAGATTGCCGCGATAAGCCGCGTAGGACAGTGATACCTCTAACCAGGCCAGCTGCTACCCGCCGCTACCCCACTCGTCTGCTGGCGGACAACCGGCGTCCATCCACGCCTCGAAGTCGAACATCTCTCGCGCTCTCTCGTTCTGACGCTCTAGCTCTCTATGTCGCTCGACGGACTTCTGAAAGGCGTTGCGAAGGTTGCGCCACCGTCTTCGGGACCCATCAGCTAACCTCATGACGACGTGGACGCCATAGATGTCCGGCTCGACGTGCTGGCAATACATCGTCTTGATCTCGCGGAGGATTTCACGAGCTTCGACTTCGTCACTCGGCTGGTAGCCGACCTTCAGTAGTTTCCGACAGTTTTCACCGTCCACCTGACTGATCGCATACTCACGACGGAGCCGAGCCCATGCGCTTGGAAGTCGGTCGTCAGCCGCGTCGGCGAGATCCATTGTGGCGCTCTCGATGGACTGTTCGAAGCGGTCACCGGCTGCTCGCACTCGCTTTAACAGCTCCTGCTGGATCTTCTTAGACTCCAATTCCATCTCTCCGTAGGTATGGCGAATGAGTCCCTCCATCCGGTCGATGACCGTTCGGATCGTCCGGTAGGTGTTGCCCGTCCGTTCGGCGGCATCCTTCGGTGAGATCTTCCCGCCGTCGGTCAGCAGTAGTTCTGTCACGTCCCGGTCCGTGTCAGTCATCTGGCCCCACAACTGCATCACTCGATGTTCCTGCTCGCTTTCGATCTCCGGCAGGGGACACTTCACGAGCTTTCGAGCCTCGTGGGTATTGCTGAGCTGCCAGTACGAATCGAACGGCACGAACGCGTCGCTTTCAGCAGTCGTCGCGAGCCCACACCATTCGAGACAATTCAGAAGCGTCTCTTCGAGTTCTCGACGAGCATCCTCAAGATCGCTCCACCGTACCGTCTCCTCGGTCCGTTTCGTCTGGTAGGAGACCTCGAATTTCGGGTGATGTGGTGCCTGATCGGGGTCGTACTCGTCGGGGTGGTTCGGGTAGTAGTGTTTCAGTTCCTTTCCGAGTGTATGGCCACGAATCAGTTCACCAGCCTTCTCATCCTCGACGGTAGCGGTGACGTAGTAGCCGGGAATCTTGGTATGGTCCTCGACGTGCTTCCGGTAGCCACTCCGGTCGCCCTGAATGAGCGTGTGCGCACGGGCAATCGGACCATCCGGAGCGTACAGCGGTCCACTCTCACCCCGGAACAGGCGCACGTAGTAGGCCAAATCGTTGATGTGGCTGTCTGGGTGCGGTTGGTCGAAGTACCGCCCAGCGATACCGTACGCAGTCATCACGCGCTTGACGAGCGTCAGATACTGCTCGTGTGGAATATTCGATGCCTGCACCTGGACATCGATATATGGGGCACCGTAGTTGGGGACTGACACGGGTTTCCCCTCGGACTTGAGATTGGGCCAGCGTGGGCGCACTGTGATCGTCCCGCCTCTTACCCGACGGTCCTGGTCGGCACGCTTGCCGCTGTAGTGAGGCGAGTCGGTCGCAACGAAGTAGAAGTGGAACTCACGGACCTGTTCGATCTGGAAGTCCGAATAGTCCCACGGATCGAGCCCACTCTTCGAGTAATCGAAGCTGGTGGCCCACTCTTCGCCCATAAACTGGATAGTCTCCGTCGGCTTCCCCTCCGTCTTCCATCGATCTCCCCAGTCTTTGAGGAGACTGTCCATCGCATAGTAGGGTGCTAGCCCGTGATCGGAGACGTGCTCGTCTGGGTGGACTCCAACCGTGAATCGTATGTCGCCTTCGTGCGGGGCGGCCTCGATGTAGCGAGACACGGTCAGGCCCCCCACTCATCGTTGTCGCCGTGTTCGCCACCAGTCTCTCGCGAACGGGCGGGCTGATTACGACGCCAGTCCCAGAGGATCTGCTCGCCCTTCTCGACATCGTACAAGCGGCTGGCGCGGATGAAATCCGGAACCGCATCGCCCTGGATATCCCGAATCACGCTGCCCACCCCCAGTCGTCGTCTGAGAGCTGATCGTCAAGGGCGAGGCCGAGCTCTTGATCGCTTCTTCCTATCGTAGAGTTATGACAAACCCTGTCTCTGCCGAAGGAACTGACGACGCAACGCTCAATGCGTCCGGGACCGCCGTTCGTCACGCCGGACCACCTCCGTGGTCACGGCGCCACACTACCAGCGGGTTGCCGCCCAGTCCTGGCCAAGGAGAGGGGCGGCACCCGCACTGGTGGCACGAACTCACGGTCTACACCTCGCGCGCGTCTGAGAGCCGCTGCTCTCAGCAGTCAGTACTGTCGTTTCAGGGTAGCAGCCAAACAGTTCGCTGGCTACCCCCTCAACCGAAGTTTTCAGGCGATAGGCATGCCTGAGGACTCCGATAATGACGACCCGTAAAATATCGTATGGGACCGCTGAGATTCGAACTCAGGTCCGACGGACCCCATCCGCCGAGGATACCAAGCTACCCCACGGCCCCGCGACTCGAACGACGAGAGTACGACGATTAAGCGCTTCGCTTCGGTCCTCGGCGCGTCACCCTACTGCACGGCCCCGCTCAGACCAGCACGCGTTCGAGCGAGACGACGGTACCGGAGTCGGCGTCGGGGTCGCCCATCCAGTGGCCGAGACAGACCGCCGCGCCGTCCGGCGTGTAGCAGGCCACCAGCGCGCCCTCCTCGATGGCGTCCTCGGACGCGTCGCTCCACGGGTCCGGCTCGGTGGCCGGTTCCCAGTCGACGACCCCCGGCGCGTACACGGGGGCACCGTGAGCGACCTGTTCGGCGGCGCTGGGCGCGATGGTCACGCTCGGGAGGTGGACGAACGCGCGTTCGGCTGGCTGGACGATATCTCGGATGTCCGCCTCCGTACCCTCCTCGCGGGCGAACGCGAGCGCGTCGGTCACGTCGTGGAGCGTCGCGAGCGTCCCGTCGTCGAACGGACCGGTGCCCGCCCGCCGGAGCGCGCCCATGTTCGCGCCGGTGCCCAGCGCGAGTCCCAGGTCGTGACAGAGCTTCCGGACGTACGTCCCGCTCTCGCAGTCGATTCGGACCAGCGCCCGACGATCCTCGCGTTCGAGGACCGTCAGGTCGTGGACGGTCCGCGTACGGACGCGGCGGCTGACGGCGCTCTTCCGGGGCGGCTTCTGGAGGATGGGTCCCTCGAACTCCGCGAGGACCTCCTCGAAGGCGGCCGGTGCTCGCTTGTGGAGTTCCAGCACGGCGACGTAGCGCTTGGGAACCCGGTCGAACACCTGGGCGGCGCGGGTGGCGTCGCCGAGCAGGACGGGCAGACAGCCCGTCACCTTCGGGTCGAGCGTGCCCGCGTGGGCGGCACGGTCCTGCCCGGTCAGGTCGCGGAGCCACGCCGCCACCTGGTGTGAGGACGGTCCCGGCGGCTTGTCGAGGTTGACGACGCCGAACGACAGGAGGTCGTCGAGCGAGCGGTCGTCTGGGGGGCCACGCATCTCAGAACTCGTAGCGGACGCCCTCGACCGGTATCTTCCCCTCGTCGGTCGTCGGGTCGTACGACGCGACGGCGGTGAACAGCGTCTCTACCATCCCCTCGGGGCCGAGGCGGGCGGTGTTGAGCACGAGGTCGTAGATGGAGCGGTCGGCGATGTCGATACCGTAGTACTCCCGGTAGCGCGACGCCTCGCTCTCGGCGCGGGCTTCGGTCTCCTCCTGGGCGACGTCGACCGCCTTCTCCTCGCGGTCGGCGATGCGGGCGGCGCGGACGGGCAGCGGCGCGTCGAGCCAGATACGGAAGTCGGCGTACTCGCCAGCCATCCAGCCCGCGAGCCGGGATTCGAGGACGACGTCGTCGCGGTCGCGGGCGATGGTCCGGAGCTGTCGGTCCAGGTCGCGGTCGATCTGGTCGTCCTCCTCCGCGAGTCGGTTGAACTCCAGGGGCGTCATGTCGCGGTCGGCCGCCAGCGACCGGAAGATGTCGCCACCGCTGATGTGCTCGTAGGAGAGGTGGTCGGCGAGCGCCGCCGCGGCGGTGCTCTTGCCGCCTCCGGCGGGTCCGGAGATGGTGATTAACATGTCCCCTCTCCGGCCGAGGGCAATAAAACGGTTATCCTACGCGTCGCGGAGTGTGGCTCCGCGTCACGGTAGTCGACAGCGTGTCGCGGTGAGACCCACCGACGAAACGTCGCGAGCGCGTGGTCGAACGTCGAGAGCGTACGGTCCTACGACGTCGAGGGCGACGTGGTGATGTTCAGCGCCTTGCGGAGCAGCTGGGTGAACCCCATCGAGCAGACGAAGTACCAGAGGATCCACGCCGGGAAGACGAACGTCCCGGCGGTCCAGGCCGTCTCGCCGATGAGCGGCATCGTCACCGACCCCAGTTCGTCGGCGTGCTGGATGATCTCCCAGTAGAGCCAGAGGAACACCGGGATGGTGATGAGCATGATCCACACCATCGGGCGGAACTGCATCTTCATCATGCCCATCTGGTCGCCCATCGCCTCCATCCGCTCGTCGTTGATGCGGTCGACGGCGTCGTCGTCGCCGCGCTCCTTGGCGTCCTTGTAGCGCTCCTGAATCTCCTGCATCCGCTCCTGGTACTCGCCCATCTTGTCGGTGTCCATCAGGTTCGCCTGGAGCAGCGTCGAGTAGAGCCCCGTGACCATCGAGAGGACGAGGACGACTGCGTAGAAGGGGAGCATCTCGTTGAGCGGGCCGAGCACCGCGTCGAGGGTGCCGCCGACGAGGTTGCGGATGGGGCTGACCTGGTAGCCCAGGAACAGGCCCAGGGCGGCCAGGCCGGCGAGTTTGTCGTAGGTCGTCCACCCGGAGTCCTCGTCGTCGTCGTCGACGCTCGTCGTCGTCGTACTCGTTCCGCTCGCACCGTCGTCCCCGTGGAGCGCCTGCTCGACGCCCTCGGGGTCGCGGACCCTGAAGCCGTCCCCGTCGGCGCTCTTCAGGATTCCCTTCTCGATGAGTCGGCCCCACTGGCCGCTCGACAGTTCGTCGTCCACGTCGGCCCACTCGACCGTCCCGCCGTTCGACTCCGACCGGTCGAGGACGACTTCGAGTGCACGACGCATGCCGGGGTCCTCGTTCGCGAGGTCCCGGACTTTCTGCGCAACACGTGCCATTTGCCGGAGATAGGAACAGCGTCGTTATCAACCCTGTGACGTGGGTTCGAGGGAACGAGTACGTCGGTCCGTCAGTCGGCCGGACTGCGAAGCGTTCGGACCCCGACCCGGTCGAGGCTCTGACGCCACTCGGCCGCCGACTCAGGCGTCGGCCTGCGCGTCCTCGATGGCGAGGCGGAGGTCGTGCCACACCTCGTCGGGCGTCTGGTCGCCGTCGATGCGCGTCAACAGGCCGCGGTCCTCGTAGAACTCGACGAGCGGTTCGGTGTTCTCCGAGTAGACGTCCAGGCGGTCCGTCACGACGTCCTCGGTGTCGTCGTCGCGCTGTTCGAGTCGGTCGCGGACGGCCTCGTCGTCGGGCATGTCGTACTCGACGTGGTAGTTCTCGCCCGTCTCCGGGTCGACCCGACGGCCGGTGAGGCGGGTGACGAGTTCGTCGCGGCCGACGTCGAGGAGGACGACGATGTCGAGGTCGGTCTGCTCGTCGAGGTACTCCGCCTGCGACATGTTGCGCGGGTAGCCGTCGAGGACGAACCCGTCGGCGTCTTCGAGCGCCGCGACGACGATCTCGTTGACGACCGGGTCCGGGACGAGTTCGCCTTTCTCCATGAACTCGCGGGGTTTCCCGAACTCCGTCTCCATGTCCTTGTTCGCCCGCAGGGCGTCGCCCGTCGTGATGTGCTCGACGCCGTACGTCTCGACGATGTGCTTGCTCTGGGTCCCCTTGCCCGCACCAGGCGGTCCGATAAGCAGGATTCGCGGGTTGCTCATATCGGCCCCACACCGGCCTCCCTAAAAGGCTTGTAGGAACCGTCACGTCTCACCACCATGGACGACCCCGTCGCCCGCACGCTCGCCTCCTACGAGGGACTCGCCGACGAGTACCGCGACAGACACGCCGACCGGAGCGTCGTCGCGGACGCCGTCGAGCGGTTCGACGACGCGCTCGGCGCAGCACGCACGGGCGACGGTGGGAGCAGCGACGGGTCGCTCCCGAGCGACCGACCCACCTGCGTCCTCGACGTGGGCTGTGGTCCGGCCTGGGAGGCCGCGACGCTCGCCGACCGCGGCCACGACGTGACGGCTATCGACATCACGCCCGCGTTCCTCCGGCAGGCCGGCGACGTCGCCCCGAGCGCCGACCGCGCCCGGATGGACATGCGCTCGCTGGCGTTCGCACCCGGCAGCTTCGACGGCGTCTGGGCCTGTGCGTCGTTCCTCCACGTCCCACGGGAGGACGCGCCGGCGACCCTCGCTGGCTTCGAGCGCGTCCTCCGCGACGGCGGCGTGCTGTTCTGTGCGGTCCAGCGCGGCGAGGGCGAACGCGACACCGAGGGGAGCCCGTACGACGCCGAGGACGAACGACGGTTCACGCTGTACGACCCCGAGTCGTTCCGGGAAATCGTCGAGGACGCCGGATTCACGGTCGACTCGCTCGTGACCGAGACGGACAGCCACTGGCTGCAGGTCGTCGCACGAACTGCTTAACATCTCTCCGGGGGTATCGCCGACCACGTGACCGACACTGCCGACACGCCCCAGGATCGCCTCGTCGCGTTCGTCCGGGCCGTCAACGCCCAGCGAACGGGTGGCGGCGACGGCGTCGCCTTCGAGTCCGACGCGGGGCGTCTGGACTACGCCGACCGCACGGTGACGCTCGAACTGGGCGACGAGGAACGTGAGCGTCTCGACGCTCTGCTCGACGAGTACCCGGTGTTCAAGGTGAAACAGCCGGAGACCCGGAAGGCCCCGGACGGAGTGGTCGTCCTCTCGGCCATCGCCGACGCGAAGCACCTCGCCGACTTCCTCGAATCGGTGTTCCGCGACGTGTTCGACGCCGACGAGGGGTACGAACTGCGCGTCCTCGACGACTGACGGTGGTTCTCTGCGGGGCGTCCCTCGCACGTCCCTCGTTACGAACCGTCGAGTCTGGATAGGACGACGCGAGCGGGTCGGGGCCGTGTTCGTCCGTCGACTGTCGATGTAGCTCCGCGGTCGTCCGCACGACTTTTGTGCCGACTCCGAGACGGTGGGGACGATGGACGAGGACCGAGTCGCGAGCCGACGGGTCGACGATGGGGCGGGCGAGGAGCGTGACGGTGGAGCGTAACGTGCTATCGCGGATCCGCACCAACGTCGACTATCACACCAGCCTGGGCGTCCTCGGGTCGGTGCTGGTGTACCTCTCGGCGACGACGTTGCTTCCGCTGGCCACTGCGGTCTACTACGGCGAGGACGTCCTCCCGTTCGTCGTCACGGGCGTCGTGATGCTCGGACTGGGGTACGCGCTCACGCGCCTCGAACCGGAGCCGGACCTGGGCCACCGCGAGGGGTTCCTGCTGGTGGGGCTGACGTGGCTCGTCGTGCCGCTCGTCGGGACGCTCCCGTACCTGGTCGCCGGGCAGGGCACCGTCGCTCACCCAGTGAACGCGCTGTTCGAGTCGATGAGCGGCTTCACCACGACGGGGTCGACCGTCCTCGCTGACATCTCGTTCGAGACGCACTCGCGGTCGGTGTTGCTGTGGCGCCAGCTCACGCAGTGGCTCGGCGGGATGGGCATCCTCGTGCTCATGGTCGCCATCCTCCCCGAACTCTCGGTCGGCGGGGCGCAGGTCATCAGCGAGGAGTCGCCGGGGCTCTCCATCGAGAAGCTGACGCCGCGCATCGAGGACACCGCACGGGCACTCTGGAGCATCTACGTGGCGTTCACGCTCCTCGCCATCGGCGTGTACTACGCGCTGCAACTCGTGGGGTTGGCGGACAACATGACGGTGTACAACGCGGTCGCCCACGGGTTGACGACGCTGCCGACCGGCGGGTTCTCACCCGAGGGTCGGAGCGTCGAGGCGTTCTCGGCGGCCGTCCAGTGGGCGGTGATACTGTTCATGGTCGTCGCCGGGACCAACTTCGCGCTGTTCTGGTACGCCCTGGAGGGCCAGCCTCGCCACCTCGTCGAGAACGTCGAGTTCCGGTCGTACCTCCTCGCGATGGGCGCGGTCGGTGCCCTGCTCGCCGCCATGCTGTACACCGGCGTCGGTCTCGCGGCGGTCCCCACGAACGTCCCCGGCCTCACTGGCGACCTCGAACATTCGATCCGACAGGCCGTCTTCCAGACGGTCGCGATCGTGACGACGACCGGGTACGCCAGCATGGACTTCAACACGTGGGACGAGTCGACGCAGGTCGTCCTCCTGTTCGCCATGTTCATCGGCGGGTCCGCCGGCTCCGCTGCCGGCTCGGTGAAGGTCATCCGCTGGTATCTGGTCCGGAAGACCATCTCGCGGGAACTGTTCACGACGGTCCACCCCGAGGCGGTCCGACCCATCGAACACGGCGGTAACGTCGCCGACGACGACACCATCCGGAGTATCTTCGTGTTCGTCCTGCTGTTCGTGGTGTTGTTCGCGCTGTCCACGGTGCTCATCTACGTCGACAGCTTCCGGGTCGCGGGACTGGAACTGAACGCGCTGGAGGCGACGAGCGCGGCCATCGCCACGCTCGGGAACGTCGGGCCGGGCGTCGGCGTCGTCGGGCCGATGAACAACTTCGAGCCGTTCTCGAACGCCTCGAAACTGTACATGACGTTCCTGATGTGGATCGGTCGCCTGGAGATACTCTCGGTGCTCGTCATCCTCACGCCGGCGTACTGGCGGCGCTGACCGACGACGAACTCGTTCGCCGCGGGCCTCGTCCTCGACTCGTGGGACTACCGACCGGGTACCGTTCCGGTCCTCGTGTTCCGGCGGCACGCGCGCTCCGGTCACGACTCCCGACTACGCTGTCGACTCGTGACGCTAGCTTCGACCCCGGACGCTGGCCTCGAACCCCGAGACGCCGATGTTCGACGGAGTCCGAACGAATTCTAGAAAACCTACATCTTCGGGGACGGCCTCCTCCCGGTATGAACCGTCGTCTCGGCACCGCACTGACCGTCCTGGCCGTCGTCATCGTCGTCGTCGCCGGCCCGGTCGTCTACGACCTGTTCGCACCCGAACGCTCGACCACCGTCGTCGAGGCGGGACCCGGCGACGGGGCGACGACGCTCGCAACCGGGACGTTCTCGGGGGCCGACGCCGCCCACCGCGTCTCCGGCACCGTCTCCCTTGTCGAGGAGGACGGCACACACGTCCTCTACTTCCAGAACTACAGTCAGACGCAGGGGCCGGACGTGTTCGTCTACCTGACGCCCGACGGTGACCCCACGACCCGCGACCAGATAGACCGCGGCGTGAAGGTGCGCATCGACGGCGGGGCAGACGGTGGCGAGTCGACCAAGGAGGGGACCTTCCGACAGGAACTACCCGGCGACATCGACCCGACGCAGTACCGCGGCGTCAGTGTCTGGTGTGACGACTTCTCCGTCCCGTTCGGGTCCGCGACGCTGACCGACGAGTGACGCGTCACTCCGTGAGCGTCGTCCGGTCCTCGTCGGCCGCGCCGTGGTCGGCGTCGGGAGCGTCGCCCGCGACTCCCTCGGCGTAGCCGAGTCTGCCCGCGAGCACCGTCGTCCGCAGGATGCGCCAGACCGCGACGGCGATTCGAGTGAGGATGACGAGCGTCCCGACGCCGGAGAGAAACCTGCCGACGTCGGCGATGAGCGTCCCGATATCGACCACGATAGTGGTTGGTGAAGAGTCGAGGACGGGCCCGATATCGACGACGATGGTGGACGGCGGAGCGGTGAGGCCGGTACCGACGGCGGTGAGGACCGCGCCGCCGAACAGCAGGCCGAGGGCTATCCAGAACGCCTCGTCGCGCTGGGAGAGGGCTGTGAGCGTCTGCTGGCTCATAGCCTACGCTCCGTCGCCAGTCGCATAACTGTTCGTCGGTCCGACGGGTTTACCCGGAGGTCAGGACCCGCCCATAGACCGCATCGCGACTCCCGCGAAGATGAGCACGATGCCGATGATGGTCGCGATGGGCGGGATGGGGATGAACAGGAACACGACACCGGCGAGTATCACGAACGTCGACTTCTGAACCATACCACCGATACCCACGGAGGGGGGTTATGGCTGGTGCCTGATTCGACAGTCGGGTCACCAGCGAGCGCGACGTGCGACTCAGGACCGCCAGTACGACCGCGTCAGCAACACGAGCACCGGGAGTATCTCCAGGCGACCGATCCACATCAGGAACACCATGTAGAGCTTCGAGAACCGGGAGAAGTCGAGGTACGACTGCATCGGGCCGACGACGCCGAACCCCGGCCCGACGTTCCCGATGGTGGCGGCGACGGCGCTCATCGACTCGAAGTTGGTGAGCGCCGTACCGGCCCGGTCGGCGTCCGCGAGGAGGACGAGGATGCTCACCAGGAACAACACGAGGTAGAGGACGGTGAACGCGTAGATGCCACGGAGGGCGCGCTCGTCGAGCGCTCGCCCGCCGAGACGGACCGGGCGGACCGCCTCGGGGTGGACCGTCGTGAACAGTTCCCGGCGGATGGACTTCGCGATGACGACCCACCGGACCACCTTGATGGCCCCGCCGGTCGACCCGGCGGACCCGCCGACGAGCATCGCAACGACGAGCAGGTAGCGGGCGGTCCCGTTCCAGGCGTTGAAGTCGACGCTGGCGTATCCCGTCGTGGTCATGATGGAGACGACCTGGAACACCGCGTCCCGGACCGACCGTTCGAGGTCGCCGGGGACCGCCGCCTGCAGGTCCGAGAGGTAACCGGGGTCGATACCGACGACCCCGGACGCCGAGTCCAACAGCCCCGTCCCGGAGAACAGCAACAGCGCGACGGCGGCGCTCAGGACGCCGAGGAGGCCGACGTACGCCCGGAACTCGCCGTCGCGGAACGGCCGTCGGACGTCGCCGTTCACGACCTGCCAGACGAGCGCGAAGTTCACGCCGGCGGCGACCATGAACGGGACGATGACCCACTGGACGGCCGCCGAGAACGCCTCGATGGAGCGTGCCTCCGGGGAGAACCCGCCGGTGGGCATCGTCGTCAACCCGTGTGCGACGGCGTTGTACAGCGTCATCTGCGGGGCGAGGTTCGGCAGCCCGACCATCGGACCGACGACGTGCATGCCGTAGAGGAGCGTCGCTTCGAGGACGGTCAGGCCGATGTACGCCAGCCACAGCACGCGGGCAGTCTCGGCGATGCGGGGCGTGAGCTTCTCGATTCCGGGGCCGGGCGCCTCGGCGTCCATCAACTGCGCGCCGCCCACGGAGAGTTCGGGGAGGATGGCGACGGCCAGCACGACGATGCCCATGCCGCCGAGCCACTGCGTGAGCTGGCGCCACATCATGATGGCCCGAGAGTGCGTGTCGAAGGAGATGTCGCCCATCACCGTCGCGCCCGTCGTGGTGAAGCCGCTCATCGACTCGAACAGCGCGTTGACCGGCTGGGCGAGCGTCCCGTCGCCCGCGAGGAGGTACGGGAGCGTCCCGACGACGGCGACGGTGAGCCAGGTGAGCGCGACCATGAGGAACCCCTCGCGCTGGCCGAGGTCCGGTTCCGGGTCGAGACCCTCCAGCGCGTACCCGACGCCGACGACGAACACGATGGTCGCGACGAACACGAGGACGTCCTCGCCGTAGAACAGCGCCACCGCGAGGGGGAAGGCGAGCGGCACCGAGAGGTATCGCAGGACGGTGCCGACGAGACTCACGCTCGCGCGCCACTCGACCCGGAGGCGACTCATCGACGACCCACCGCTATCACACCCGATGCTCCGACGGCCGAGATATGAATCCACCGTCTTCGAGCGACCCGTCCCCGCGACGCCGCCTCCGAAACCGCCTCACGACAGCCTACGACCGCCAGAACGCGCGGGTGAGGAGCGCCAGGACGGGGAATATCTCGATGCGGCCGACCCACATCATGACGACCATGACGAGCTTCGTCGAGTCGGGGAACGGTTCGTAGCTCCCGTACGGTCCGGCGAACCCGAACGCGGGGCCGATGTTGAGGAACGTCGACGCGGCGGCGCCCATCGCGCCGAACTCCGTCACCTCGACGCCCGCCCGCGAGGCGTCGATGACGACGAACACCGTCAGCAGCCCGAAGATAACGAGGCTCACGAGCGTGTAGGCGTAGATGTCGCGGACGGTGTCCTCGTCGACGGTCTGTCCGGAGAGCCGGACCGGCCGGATGGCGCGCGGGTGGATGGCCGTGAACAGGTCCCGGTGGAACGTCTTGCCGACGACCAGCCAGCGCAGCGTCTTGATGGAGCAGGTCGTCGACCCGGCCATCCCGCCGACGAACATCCCGAGGAAGAGGACGTGGCGCGGCCCGGCCGACCAGAGGTCGAAGTCCACCGTCGCGTACCCCGTCGTCGTCACGATGGACGTCACCTGGAACAGCGTCGTCCTGACCAGTTCCTCGCCGACGGCGTACTCGCCGTCGAGGACGAGCATCGCCCCCACGATGAGCGTCCCGCCGAGGACGACGCCGAGGTAGACGCGGAACTCCTCGCTCTCGCGGAAGCGATCCGTTTCGCCCCGCGTCAGGTGGTAGAGGAGGACGAAGTTCGTCGCGCCGACGAACATGAACGCGATGACCAGCCACTGGACCGCGGGCGAGAACGCCCCGACGCTCTCTGCGCGCGGGGAGAACCCGGCGGTGGCGATGGTCGTCAGCGCGTGCGCGACGGCGTCGTACAGCGTCATCTCCGGGGCGAGGTCGGGCGAGCCGACCGCCCGCCCGACCAGGTGGAGGCCGTAGAGCAGGCCCGTCAGCAGCGCCGTCAGCCCGACGTACAGGCCGCCGAGGAGACGCGCGGTCCCCTCGATGCGGGGAGTGAGTTTCGTGACGTTCTGGGTCCGCGTCTCGGTCTCCATCAACTGCGCCCCGCTGATGGAGAGCTCCGAGAGCAGTCCCACGGCGAGGACGAGGATGCCGAGGCCGCCGAGCCACTGGAGCACCTGCCGCCACATCAGGACCCCACGGCCGTGAGCGTCGTAGTCGTCGATGACCGTCGCACCCGTCGTCGTGATACCGCTCATCGACTCGAACAGCGCGTTGACGGGGTCGGCGAGCGTCCCTTCGCCCGCGACGACGAACGGCACCGCCCCGACGAGCGCGACGGCCAACCACGCGCTGGAGACGAGCAGGAACGCCTCGCGGACACCGGGGTCGCCCCGGTCGAACCGTTCGAGGGCGACCCCCGCGAGGAGAGTGATGGCCAGCGGGGCGAGGAACGGCGCGAGCGGTTCGCGGTACGCCGCCGCGAGCGCGCCGACCGCCGCGATGGGGAGCGCGAGTATCTTCAGAATCGTGCCGAGGATGCTGGCACTGGTCCGCCAGTCGACGCGGACCCGCATCAACGACGCTCGCTCGTCGCCACCGCGTCACGACGTGACGGCGCTGCTCGTCGGGTCACACTTTCGCCGCGACGGCGTCGATGTCCTCGGTCCTGACGAACAGGACGACGTGGTCGCCCACCTGGATGACCGTCTCCCCGCGCGGCGTGACGAAGCTCCCGTCGCGCGTGATGGCCCCGATGACCGTTCCGGCGGGGAGGTCCGGGACGCTCTCGCGGATGGGACGGCCGACGAGCGAACTCTCCTCCTCGACGGTGAGTTCGAGCACCTCCGCCCGGTCGTCCTCGATGATGGCGACGTTCTCGGCGCGCTGTTCGCGGGTGAACCGCGTTATCTCCTCGGCGACGGTTTCACGGGGGTTGACGGCGACGTCGACGCCGACCTCCTCGAACAGTTCGACGTACGCGCCCGTCTCGGTGAGCGAGACGGTGCGGTCCGCGCCGAGACGCTTGGCGATGAGCGACGCCAGCAGGTTCTTCTCGTCGTTGTCGAGTGCCGTGACGACCACGTCGGCGTCGCCGACGTGTTCGCGCTGGAGGAACGAGCGGTCGGTCGCGTCGGACTCCATCACGGTCGTCTTCGGCAGTTGCTCGGCGAGGCTCCGCGCCCGGTCGGGGTCTCGCTCGATGAGCCGCGGGCGGAACCCGCGCTCTTCGAGCAGGCGGGCCACCTGGAAGCCGACCTCGCTCCCGCCGACGATGACGATGTCGTCTGGACCACCGGAGCTCGGCGAGAGGTCTGCGGCGAACTCCCTCGTGCTCTCGGGCGACCCGATGACGATGACCTCGTCGTCGGCCTGGATGCAGGTGTCCCCCGAGGGGATGACGAACTCGTCGTCGCGGATGATGGCCGCGAACGTCAACGAGTCCCACCGGTCGGCCTCGGCGACGGTCTGGTCGGCGACGGGGCTGTCGACGGGTACCTCGAACTGGGCCATCCGCACCGTGCCGCCCGAGAACGTGTCGACGTCCTGAGCGGCGGGGAGACCGATGAGACGGACGACGCTCTCGGCGGTCAGCAGGACGGTACAGACCATGAAGTCGATGCCGAACGCGCCGTCCGCGTTGCGCCACGTGTCGAGATACTGCGTGTCCTTCACGCGGCAGATGGTGAACGCGTCGCTGAGCGTGTCTGCAGTCCCGCAGGTGACGATGTTCGTCTCGTCGTCGTCCGTGCTGGCGATGACGAGGTCGGCGGTCTCGATTCCGGCCTCCACGAGCGTCGAGCGGTCGCCGCCGTCGCCCTCTATGGCCAGCACGTCGAGTTCGTAGGTGAGGTCACCGACCCGGTCGGGGTCGATGTCGACGACGACCACCTCGTGGGTCCCACAGAGGCTGGCGGCGATGCTCTCCCCGACTTCGCCCGCGCCGACGACGATTACGCGCACGCTCCCTCCGAAGTCATGTCGGACACCACACCGCTGAGGTCTAAATCGGTTTTCATCGGACGACGGCGGAACCACCAACCGTTTTGCCGACTGCCGAACAGTGGAGCCTATGGACATCGACACGAACACCCGAGTAGAGACATGACTCTCCTCGCTCACACCCTGGTCCCGGTCGCCGACGCCGACGACGCACGTCTCACCGCCCGGTCGCTGGACCGGTACGACCCCGAGCGGGTCACGGTGTTACACGTCGTCGAGAAGGGGGGCGGCGTCCCGGACAAGACGCCGGTGGAACAGAGCGAAGAACAGGCCGCCGAGGCGTTCGAGGCGTTCCGGGAGACGTTCCCCGACGCCGAGACCGAGGTCCGCTACGGCACCGACATCGTCGACACGGTGTTCGAAGCCGCCCGCGACCTCGACGCGACGGCCGTCGCCTTCCACCCGCGTGGCGGGTCGCGTATCGTCCAGTTGATCTCGGGCGACCGAACGCTCGACCTCGTCACCGAGGGGGACCTGCCGGTCGTCGCCCTCCCCGGAGGCCCCGATGTGTAGCGGCGGCCGAACCGCACCGCTGCACGTCGGAGGCGGGTCCGGATGAGCGGCGACGACCAGGAACTCGCCAAGGACCTCGGACCGCTCGCGGCGCTGACCATCGGCGTCGGGACGATGATCGGTGCGGGCATCTTCGTGTTGCCAGGGCAAGCGGCAGCCGCAGCAGGTCCCGCGGTCGCGCTCTCGTTCGTCGCCGGAGGTATCATCTCACTGTTCACGGCGATGTCGGCGAGCGAACTCGGCACGGCGATGCCGAAGGCTGGCGGGAGTTACTACTACGTCAACCACGCTCTCGGCCCGCTGTTCGGCTCTATCGCCGGGTGGGGGAACTGGATGGGCCTGGCGTTCGCGAGCGCATTCTACACGCTGGGGTTCGGCGAGTACCTCGCCACGTTCCTTCCGATGCCCGACGTGACAACGACACTCGGTCCGCTCGGGACAGTCGGCCTCTCGTCGTTCCAGGTCGGTGCGTTGCTTGCCGGACTGGTGTTCATCGGCGTCAACTACGTCGGAGCGAAAGAGACCGGCCGCCTGCAGACGATAATCGTCGTCATACTGGTTGCCATCCTGACGCTGTTCTCGGTCCTCGGGTTCCTGCAGGCCGACCTCTCGACGCTCCGACCGTTCTTCCCCGAAGAGACTGGCGGCGCGAGCGCGATTCTGCCCGGAACGGCGCTCGTGTTCGTCTCCTTCCTCGGTTTCGCGAAGATAACGACCGTCGCCGAGGAGTTGAAGAACCCCGGACGGAACCTCCCGCTCGCAGTCATCGGGAGTGTCGTCATCGTTACGACGATGTACGCCATCATCATGGTGGTCCTGATGGGTGTCATCAACTGGAAACAGCTCGCGCCGGAGTTCACGACGACGCCCGTCCTCGACGTGGCCGATATCGCCTTCGGTGCGGTCGGACTGGCCGGGGTCGGCATCGCCCTCCTGACGTTCGCGGGACTGCTCGCGACGGCCTCCAGCGCGAACGCTTCCATCCTCGCCTCCTCGCGCATCAACTTCGCGATGGGCCGCGACCGACTCGTCACATCGAAGCTCAGCGACGTCCACCCCCGGTTCGCGACGCCGTACCGGTCCATCGCGGTCACGGGTGCTATCATCATCGCGTTCATCCTCTACGGTGACGTCAAGACGCTCGCAAAAGCCGGGAGCGTCCTCCACCTCATCGTCTACGGGCTGCTCAATCTCGCGCTCATCGTGATGCGACAGTCGGACAGCCCCGACTACCAGCCCGAGTACGAAGTACCGCTGTACCCGGTCGTTCCCATTCTGGGCGCCATCAGTTCGTTCGGACTCATCGCGTTCATGAAGCCGGTCGAAATCGGTCTCGCCGTCGGGTTCGTCGGGTTCGGTATCGTCTGGTACTTCCTCTACGCGAGTTCGAAGACCGACAAGCGAGGCATCCTCGCACAGTACATCCTCTCACAGCCCGACCAGATGCCGGACGCGGCCGTCGACGCCGCGAGCGCCGTCCAGCCGGACGGCGGGGAGTTCCGCGTGATGGTGCCACTGTCGAACCCGTCCAGCGAGACGGACCTGGTCACGCTCGCGGGAGCGATCGCGAAACAGCGTGGCGGCACCGTCGTCGCCACCCACATCGTGACCGTCCCCGACCAGACCTCCCTGGAGTACGGGGCCGAACACGCCGACGAACTGGGCGGCGAGTCCGTCGAGCTGCTCGAACACGCCCGCGAGGACGCCGAAACGTTCGGCGTCCCGGTCGAGACCCACACCGTCATCTCCCACCGCGGGTTCGAAGAGGTGTTCGGCGCGGCCCAGATGTACAACGCCGACCTCGTCGTGATGGGCTGGGGGCCGGACCACGGCTCGCCCGGCCGCGCGGAGGGCGCGATGGACGACCTCACACAGGACGTTCCGTGTGACTTCCTCGTGCTCAAGGACCGCGGGTTCGACCCCGAACGCATCCTCGTCCCGACGGCGGGCGGCCCGGACTCCGACCTCTCCGCCCAGATAGCGGTGTTGCTCCGCGAGCAGTACGGGAGCGAGGTCGTCCTCATGAACGTCGCCGACGACGAGGCGACCGGTCGGCAGTTCCTCGAATCGTGGGCCGCGGACCACGGCCTCTCGGACGCGACGCTCCGTGTCGAGACCGGCGAGGTGGAAGCGTCGATCGAACGCGCCGCCGGGGACGCGACGATGATGATCGTGGGAGCCACCGAGCGTGGTCTCCTCCGACGACTCGTCTCGGGGTCGCTCGTGATGGACGTCGTCGAGGACGTCGACTGCTCCGTGCTGCTGGCAGAACAGCGCCGCGACCGATCGCTCAGGGAGCGCCTCTTCGGCTGACGGAACGGTCTCGAACCCCCGCGTGATTTAGCATTCAGTAATTATCTCCGCGTATTTGGCAGCCGCGTGGAGTCCATTTATATACCTTCAGCAGGTATTCCGCAGCGATGGTCGAACACACGCGGACGCTCGATTTCAAGGTCGCGTTCGCAATCGGTCTCGGGACGATGATCGCGGCGGGTATCTTCTCGCTGTCCGGCACGGCGGTCGCGGCCATCGGGTCGAGCGCCGTCATCGCGTTCGTCATCGCCGCGCTCGTCGCCAGTATCACGGCGGCGGCGTACTCGGAGTTCGCCTCCATCTACTCCGAGAACGGCGGTGGCTACCTGTTCTGTTCGCGGACGTTCGACAGGTTCGACACGCTGAAGTACGGCGTCGGGATGGCGCTGTTCCTCGGATACACGGGGACGACGGCGTTCTACCTCGCCACGATGGACGAGTGGTTCTTCATGTTCATCCTCCCCGAGTCGTTCGCGGTGCTCCCCCGCGGGACGATTGGCGTCCTCGCCGCCATCGCACTCGGTGCGCTCAACGCGCAGGGGACCGAGGAGTCCGGAGGCTTCCAGGTCATCGTCACGGCCGCGAAGGTCGCGGTCCTGTTCGTCTTCATCGGCGGGGCCATCGCCTACGCCGGACCGGGCGAGGCGACGACGACGTTCACCGGTGGCTTCGAGATGGAGGCGGGAGGCATCGTCTCCATCGCCGCGCTGGCGTTCATCACGTTCTTCGGATTCTCCGCCATCGCGGCGAGCGCGGGCGAGATAATCGAACCGACGAAGACCGTGCCGCGAGCCATCGCGGCCAGCATCGTCACGGTCACGGTCCTCTACACGCTCGTCATCGTCGCGATGGTGAACGCACCGGTCCCCAACAGCGTCCTCGAACAGGGTGAGACGGCGATGGGACAGGTCGCCGCCTCGTTCCTCGGCCCCGTCGGCCAGTACCTCATCGTCGCGGGGGCGGTGTTCTCGATGATCAGCGCGTCGAACGCCTCCATCCTCGCGGCGAGCGGTATCGGGGCGTTGATGGGCCGCAACGGGCAGGGGCCGCGTCGGTTCTCGCGTATCCACCCCGACTACGGTACGCCCTCGTGGTCCATCGGGACCGCTACCGCGCTCATCTGTCTCCTGATAATCGTCTTCATGTCGCTGCTCGGCCACCACGGCCTCGTCGCACACGACGTGCTCGGACTCGAACCGCTCACCGGATTCGCGACGTTCAACCTCCTGTTGCCGCTGGCGGTCGTCAACGGGGCGCTCGTCTTCTCGCGGCGCAACCGGCCGAACCTCACGCGAGGGTTCCGGATGCCCGGCAGTCCCGTCCTGCCGGTCGTCGGTATCGTCGCCAACCTCGCGCTCATCTACATGCTGCCGACCGTCGGGGTCCTCATCGGGACTGCCGTCGTCGTCGTCATGCTGGGCGTCTACCTCGCCTGGGGCGGCACGACGCCCGTCGACGAGATGTCCGAACGGGCGAGTCTCGTCACGCCGACGGCGCTGGGCGGGAGCACCTCCGGGGAGGAGTCGCTCTCGAACGCCGAGGCGTTCCGCGTCCTCGTCCCCATCGCGCGCCCCGACCGCGCGCC
Source organism: Halomarina salina (assembly GCF_023074835.1). Classification (NCBI taxonomy): domain Archaea; kingdom Methanobacteriati; phylum Methanobacteriota; class Halobacteria; order Halobacteriales; family Natronomonadaceae; genus Halomarina; species Halomarina salina. Next base: position 2,003,218 of record NZ_JALLGW010000001.1, on the reverse strand, counting down.
GAAGTACGTCCGACTCGCCCGGTCGCTGGCCGGTGCCGACCACGAGAACCCGGTCGTCCAACTCGTCACCGTCACGGACACGCCCGACCAGACCCCGAGCGAACTGATGCGCGAGGAGAACGCCGAGCGCCTCACCGCGCTCCGGGAGTCGCTCGCCGAGGCGGACGTCGACACCGACAACCTGCTCGTCGAGTCCCACATCTGTCGGGACATCGGGTTCGACATCGTCCAGACCGCACGCGACGACGGGGCCGACCGCATCATGATGGGCCTCCCCGAGGAGCACCCCGAGGTGACCGAGCGCGTGGAGTACGAGGCACCCTGTGGCGTGCTGTTCGTCGGTGACGTGCCCGAGCCGTCGTCGGACCGACCGCTCGTCATCGGAACGGGGGAAGGCCCCCACCAGGTGGAGCTGCTGTCGATGGTCCGGAGACTCGGCGAAGCGGGCATCCCGGTCGTCGTCGCGAACGTGACGCCGAGCGAGGGGGGCACCAGCGAGCACCCCGAGTCGACCCTCACCCGGCTGGAGGGGGTGGAGGTCGACGTCGTGGACGTCACCGCACCAACCGTCGCCGCTGGCCTGGTGGAGGTGGCCGAGGAACGCGGCGGGACGCTCGTCGTCGGCGCGTCGCGGACGCGCCGTCTCGACCGCTGGATGTTCGGGAGCACCCCCGACCGGGCGGTGGACCTGGCGAACGACCACGACGTGCCAGTCGCCGTCTACGCGCACTCGACCGGCGTGCCCGACGCCATCACGTCGACGCTGTTCCCGGTGTACCGGTACGCCCGGAAGCTGTTCTCCTCCGGCGGCCCCCGGCAAGTGTCGCCGGAGTGAGACGCCGGTCGGCTGACGGCCGTCAGACTATCCTCCAGATACCGAACATTCATTACAGTAGATAGCATTGTGGTAGATGTGAGCGAACTGCCCTGCGTCTCGTGTGGGGCCGACATCCCCGCCGAGGCGTCGAACTGTCCGCACTGTGGACAGCGGCAGATGACGCGCTCGACGGCTATCGGGTACACGACCGTGGGTCTCCCGGTCGTGTTGCTCGGCATCGGCGGTACGCTGGCCCTCGGCGTCCCGTCGCTCCTCGACGCGACCATCGGCGTGCCGGGCCTCGTCGTGACGCTGGTGGCCGTCTACTGTCTCGCCGCCGTCGGGTTCCTCCACGCGTACGCGAAGCGGAGACGACTGCTCGACGAACGGCCCACGCGGAGCGGCGACGAGACGACCCAGTAACGGCCGGTAGTCTCGTCTTACCGACGGTGACCCCCTCCCGTCCCCGTCCAGAGCAACTCACTGCCGACGACTAACGACACGTTAACGCCCGGTTCGTGGCGTCGCCCGGTCGCTGAGGGGAGCGGGGAGCCAGCGAGGCGCGCTCCGCTCGTTCGAACAGCATCCCTCTCTCACGAATGAAACTCACTCCTTAGCAACGTTCTTACCAAGGTAGTGTGGGACGTTGGTCGGGACGAACATGGCACCCAAACATCGCGTGCGCCGTCGTGCCTTCCTCGGAACCGTCGGCGCCGCGTTCGTGGGCCTCGCTGGTTGTTCGGACGACAGTGGTCCCTCCGAAACCGAGACGCGGACCGGGTCGGTCACGAGCACCCCGACGTCGACCCCCGAGAACACCGCGACACCGACGCCCGACGGCACCCCGACCGAGACACAGACCCCCGCACCCCAACAGCCCCCGGCGTGGATGGCCAGCGAAGGGGAGCAGTACACCGACTTCGCCGACCTGGAGGAGAACTGGCAGGTACAGTCCGGTGAGGTCGCCCTCGTCGACAACGAGGGGTTCCTGGGAGGACCGGCCGTTCGGATGACGACGGGCGACGGCGGCGTCGCCCGGATGGAACGGCGGTACTACCAGCCCATCGACTTCTCGGGGCGGGAGTTCTCGATAGCGGTCAAACTCGAAGCGACGGAGGCCTCGGCCACGGAGACGATGATCCGCGTCCAGGACATCAACGGGCGGTCCGCCGAGTACACCGACATCGTCCCCTCGGAGGCGGCGGGCGAGTGGCTCCGCGTCGACGCCGGGGCGAGCAGTCCCGACCCCGTCGACCTCTCGCAGGTGACTCGCATCCGGGTCCAGCACTACGGGCTGGGCGACAACGCCTCGCGGTGTCTCGTCAGCGACCTCCGGACGCACCCAGGCGCCGAGAAGGGAACCGTCGTGTTCGCCTTCGAGGGCGACCACGAGAACAGTTTCTCGCTGGCCTACCCGGTCCTGAACGAGGCGGGCTACGCGGCCGGGGTCTTCCTCGCTCCGGACAACCTCGGCGGGTCGAGCACGCCCACGTCCGACGACTACCAGACGATGCAGTCCGACGGCTGGGACGTCGGACCGCTCACTCTGGGACGACAGCGGCTCACCAGCCTCGGTGGCGAGGAGCGACAGGCGGTCGAAGGTGCCGTCTCGCAGTTGAACGACCAGGGGTTCGACGGGGCGACGAACGTCTTCCGGCCGCCGCGTGGCAGCTACACGGCGGAGACGCTCGGCTACGCAGACGACCTGTTCGACCTGACCTTCGTCGGCGTCGGCGGGTCACTGGGGTCGAACACCTCGCTCTCGGACACGCGGACGGTGCTCTCCGTCGACGCGGACGACCTCTCGCTGGCGACCGACTGCGTCGAGGCCGCCGCGGAGCACCGACAGGTCGCCATGCTCGTCTTCACGACCCGACACCTCACGGACCGGGCGGCGTTCTCGTCGCTCGTCGACCGGGTGTCGGAACTCGAATCCAGCGGCGACGTCGACGTGGTCACGCCGACGGAACTCGCCTCACGCTACGACTGAGCGCGGCAGCGGGCTGAGCGGTAAAGCGCGGCCCCTCACGGACGGCGCAGTCGGGGTACGACGGTCGCGGGAGGGCGTCCGTACTACTCGCGGAGTCTCGCCCGCTCTCTGCGTGCGCGGGCCGTGTCGACGTCGTCGTTGTCGAGTAACCGCCCGAGTCGACGCTCGAACTCCGCTTCGTCCAGTTCGCCGTCGGCGTACCGCCGCTTCAGCGTATCCAGCGCGTCCTCGCGTCTCCGTTCCGGCGGCCGTTCCACGAGCGAGGAGAGCCCCAGCGACCGGGCGACGTCGCTGTGTCGCTCGGCGTGGTTCGCGAGCGACTCCAGGCGACCGCCACGGACGCTGAACTCCGAGCGTTTGACGAGCGTCCACGCCAGCGCCACGACGACGACCACTTCGAGGACGCCGAGGATGGCCGCGGCCGCGACGTACGGGACGACGCTCGTCAGGAACACCGAGACGGGTGCGGAGAGCGTCGCCAGCGCCGTCAGTGCCCCCACCGCGAGCACCGCGACCAGCAGGCACGTCAGCACGACGAACGCGACGAGCAGGGCTGCGAGCATAGCCCGACGTAGCGGCTTCGCACCCATTTATCCACCGCTGGCGAGTCGGGCGCCGCCGTGTCTCCGTCGCTACCGGACGTGTCCGAGGGTCTCCCTCACGCTCGTTCCCGACACTCGACTCCCGGTTCGGCCGCGAGCATCGTCTGCCCGGCGACCACGCGGTCGCCCTCCTCGACGGTCAGGTCCGCCTCGTCGAACCCGGTTGGCAGCACCACGTCGGCACGGCTGCCGAAGGAGATGTGGGCGATGCGGTCGCCGCGTTCGACGGCGTCGCCCGGTTCGACGTAGGGGTGGATGCGCCGCGCGAACCACCCCGCGACGAGCACCACGTCGAACGCGCCGCAGTCGACGCGGACCTGCTCGTTCCGGTCCGAGTCCTTGGAGAAGGCGGGCCTGTTGGCCCCCGGCCGGTGGGTGACCGCCTCGACCGTCCCCGAGAGCGGTGCGCGGTTGACGTGCACGTCGGCCGCGCTCATGTAGACGCCGACGCGGAGGCGACCGTCCGGGTCGCGCCGAATCACCGAGACTCGACCGTCGGCTGGCGACGCGACGCCGCCCGGTGCGACCTGTCGGTCCGGGTCGCGGTAGAACGCGAGGACGAACCCGGTCGTCGCGAGGCCGACGACGGCCGCGACGGGCGAGACGACGACAGCGGCGAGGCTAGCGAGCAACGACACCGTCGCGTACCGCAATCCACCCGGAGCGAAATCGACCATCATCCCCCCGTTCCGTCGCGGGGAAAGTGAACGTAGCGACTCGTCGCGCGACGGGCCACCGACGCGGCGTCGATGTGACGGACGTCGTCACACCCGACGGCATCGGTCAGTCGACCGTGCTTCCTGACGCGTCCGTCCCTCCGTCGGGCGACGCGTCCACCTCGTGGACACCCTCCTCGACCGCTTCGAACGACTCTCCCCCACAGGTCGGGCACGACCGGCCACTCGACAGCTTCGCTTCGCCTCCGTCGTCGAGCCGGCCAGTGAGTACCTTGTCGCAGTCCCCACATCGCACGAGTGCTGGCTGGTCTGACCCCATACGTCTCGAACGGGAGGAACAGGAGGTAATAGCCCTTTCCACTCCCCCCGGGTCGGCACCCGAACCGGGTGGCTCGGAGCCGGGGGCCGGTCCACTCCGAGCAACACGAACTTCTATGCACCTCCTGCGTCTCGGAGGCTGGTACCATGCCGCCAGAGGCGTCCGGCGTAACGAAGGAGGGAGGGATTCCGCGACTACTGACCTGGGGCGGTGGGTTCGTCCTGCTGTTGCTGGCGCTCGGGGCGATCGCGCAGGCGACGCTCCTGTCGGTCCTGGGTGGACTCGTCCTCGTGGTCGTCGCACTCGCCGTCGTCCCTGCTACGAGGGGTCGCATCGAGAACCGACTCCGGTAGCTGTCGGACGGAGCGTGCCGACCGTAGTCGAGTCGGCCGTACAGGAGAGCGTCGAGAGGGGTCTGTCGTGCGTCGAACCGCGTCGAACCGTCAGTCGGCGCTGCCGAACACCTGTCGCGTCATGTGGCGTAGCAACCAAATATCTGAAGCACTTACATTTGAGACACAATGGCCGACGTCAACGACGCGGGCGACCTCAAAGGTAAACTACGTCGACGTAAGGAACAGGTCGTACAAGCAGCGAAACACCCAGATGACCGCGATAAAGACTTCAAAGAACACCTGGACGATGCAGTTATAGACGACCGAGACAAGTCCGCGATAATCAAATACGAGGCGTTCCGGAAAACCCGGGGGAAATCCATCAACACGCGCATAGCTGACACTTCGACACTAAGAAACGCTGCACAGCGTGCTGAATGGCCACTATTAGATTTCGATTTCGATAGGTTGTCCTCACTATTCAGTACCCTCGAAGGCGAATATAATTTGAGTGAGAGTGGGATGTACGGCTATCAACGTGCGTTGAGGGGCTTCTACTATTGGCTTGAGGATGAGACGGAAAAGCACGGAGAGAGGGATTACTCGTGGTATGATAGTATCGCCATCCAGTCTCCCGACGCGTCCAAGCCAGATGACGATGATTTGTTGACGGTCTCTGACGTTGAGTCAATGAAGGAGGCGTGCAACAATAGTCGAGACCGCGCCATCATCGCGTTCTTGAGCGACGGCCACCGAGTGACCCTGGTATCGCAATTGCGAGTCGGGGACGTCGATATCCAGAACACAGACGACCCGACCTGGGAGCCAAATGAGGATGGGGTCGGACAGAAAGGTGTACCAGACTCAGAGCGTACTCTAATCTGGTCTGCAGCCGATGTCCGTCAATGGCTCAGAGACCACCCAGACTCCGAGAATAATCAGGCCCCCTTGTTCACCGTCACAAATTACGACAGTAATAACCCTGAAGAATGTGCGCTGAGCCCTGATGGTATTCGCAGTGCGCTGCGTCGAATAGCAAACAGAGCAGGTGTCGAAGACAAGTCAATCAACCCACATTCGTTCCGTGCTGCCGCTATCACACACTTCGTGAACGACTTGAAACTCACCCCCTCGCAGATTCAGCACATGACTGGGTGGACAGATGATGCATTGCGAATGCTGAACGTCTACGACCGGACAGGGGACAAGACGCGAAACAACAACATCCGTGAGGCTGCAGGGTTGCCCACAGCTGAGGAGGAAGAGAATGAGTCATTTGAAGCGCTTGCGTGCTGGAACTGCGGCGAGGAAGGAATCACTAGCAAGACCTGCCCACGATGTGGCGTGACAACTGACCCAGCAGAACGAGTGGGCGGCACACCAGAGTGGCTGGAACTGTTCGCTGAGATAACCGATGACGAAGGATTCGCGAACGACCTCATAGAGCGACAGGAGGTAACAGATGCGAGCGACCTCGGCTACCTCGGCTATCAACAGGTCACGGAGACTCTGCATGAACACCTCGTGCGACAGGCTGCACGCGCTGATATGGAGGAGGATGACCAAGAGAAGGCGAGAGAAATCGCACGGCAGTGGGACGACCTGTTCGGTGATGACGGGCCCTTGGACGCGCCCGACGACATGGATGTCGACGGAGTAGGAAGCATGGGTGGCACGTCCGGGATACGTGCGCTCCTCAACGATGATGACGACCAGGGAAGCTAATCCAGTACGTCGATGCAGTGGACGTGGCCGATGACCCCGTGGTCGGTCGCCCCCGGTAACAATAACACCGTGCCCGTCAACCCATCTGCGGGCGCGCGATAATCCTCGGGCTCCTCCTCGATTCTGAACGTCACGTCATCACGCTCTCGGACGAACTCGCGACCTCGCAGGTCTCCATGGTGAACATCCGCGACCAGTTCGGACGATGTCTCCCACGACCCGTCAGGATGAATCAGGTGCTCACGCTCGTCGACAACAACCAACAGTTCGGCCCTAGCCATCTGGAGTACAGTGGTCTAGTGTTAGGAGAGACACCAAATAACAGTGGACAACCGTCTCATCCATAGATAATCACGCGACGAACGATGAGTTAGACGAGGCTGAGGCCAGGATGACGATTGCGGCGAGTGCAACGGTGTAGACGAGCGCGAACGCGGCGAGGACGATGAGAACGAGAGACCCCGGACATGGTCATGCGCTCGGTCGCCCACAGTTCCTCTGTGACAACAGACGAACCCTGCGGTCAATTGTGCCGGGTACGATTCAGGTCACGAGTTGAACGCACACCAGAGACACGTCGCCTTGGACGGCGACGACCCGTTGACACACAATCCAGTAATCTTACCGCGGCACTGTTCACACTTCATGTCAATTACAGTCAAACAACGGTGCAAAGACATTACGGCAGGATGAGTCGCGCCGACCGACGACGAAAAAGACGTGAGAGGCCACGCAACGACGAGAGCACTATCAGGGGAGGACCCGACGGTTGGTACCCTGTCATGTTCGTTCGCGTCACTGGTGTCGCCTGCCTACTGTGTGGGCACTGGGAAGATTCGCCCCCGTACTCGGTAGAGGGCTTGCGGTGCTTCTCGCTTCTGAGCTCTACGGACTGACCGAGCCGTAGCTCACCACAGCATGACGAACAGCCACACTGGTACAATAACTGTCACGACCACCATCGAGATGATGAGTCCCGCCACGGCCGCATCAAGGGCCTGCTGACGGAGATGGGCTGCGAACGCCACCGCTAGCCCGTCGCTCATCGGTCTCCGTTTCCGCGAATCGTCGGCTCGGCGTGGTCAGTGGGCCAACACTCAGGACACGGGTCGGCTCCCAGTTCGTCGGCTCTGGGCATACGGGTGAGGACGACGGGTGGGCGGATGGTGTCAGCGGGATGGCAGTCGATATCGGGTGCGACGTGCCCGAGCGGGTGATGATAGTGGTCGTGCTCGACCGGTGAATCGTCGTCCCACGTCACCCACTCCAGCCACACGAGGTCTTCGGGACGGTCGGCAGCGAGCGGGACAGCCGGTGGGTCCTCCAGCCGAGTGAGGTGGGTCGGTGGGCGACGGCGAACCGTCAGCCGCGGGTCGTCCTCCGCGCGTTCGGCCAGTTGGTCCCACCAGGCGTCGTCTTTAGCCGTGAGCGCTTCCAGGAGGTTCTGTATCGATTCATCGACCGCGGCCGGCGGCGACGGACTGGGCGGTTCGACCATGGTTTCGTGTTAGTACGCGGACGATATCAACGGTCGGGTCGCTCAGGTATCCGGGTCGTCTTCATAGTACTCAGCAGTCCGCTTGCACTGCTCGACGAGCGAGCGACGGACGAACTCGTAGTAGCCATTCGGGATACGCCCATTTTCGAACTCCGAGACGACCTCGGACTCACCGGGCTCGTCAGTCGTCCGAATGATTGACGCCTCGCCTTGGATAGCGTTCTCATGTTTTAAGAGCGAGTAGCCGAGATAGACGCGCTCGTTCTCGTGGTCGTCGACGGTAACGTCGGTGGGCTCACGGCCGTAGCGCGCGCGCGCGATACCAGTCCTCGAACTGTTCGTTGCGACCATGCTCACCGAGATTGTACGCCAAGTTCTTCTCACCCTCCTCACGCCACTCATCGCGGAACTGTTTGAGATGCCAGACGACGGCATCCTGGACTGCCTCGACAGGGATATCTAGCTCGTCGAAAATCTCGTATCGTGTCCATTCACGCTCGTACAGCTCGATGACGTCCGATACTGGCACGTCCGAGTCGGTGATGGTCGGTGGGTCGGTACGCTCGTCGACGTGGGGGTGGTCACCGGTGTGTTCTCCAACGGAGACTTCGCCGACGAATCCGCAGTCCGAACACCAGACGACGCGCCCGTTCTGTTCGGTACCCCGAACCGGCGAGAGCCAGTGACGGCCACACTCAGGACAGCCTGTGCCGAGGAATTTCTCGGCATCGCCGTGCCAGGGGGATATGCGGTTCATACACCCTGATAGTGTCACCAATGCAAAGTCTATACGGGGCCATCCACCACTATTGCACCCCGTTCTCGCACCAGTGCCAGAGACTGCCCTGACTGGTTAGCACACATCGCCTCCGCTCGGGATGACCACGACGGCACTCATCTACCTCCCAGAGGTCGACGAGGAGACCACGGTGTCCGGTACAGAGCGCGCGGCAGATACGGTGAGCGACTCAGCGAAATAGGAGGACACCCAGTACAGGAATACTTCGGTTGGTCGTCTGATTAAGCCCACCACCAGCCTATTGTGGTCGGCTCTCGTTCCGTCCGCATGCTAGAAGTACCCGGCTATCTGTTCTGCCCCGACTGCGACCAAGAAACGTACAAAGACTGGGGTGGCGCGACGTGGACTGAGTGCACCGTCTGTGGTAGCGCGGAACGGCGCTGAGCACCCCCTCGGACACCCCTTCTGCTCAACCGCATCAGATTGCGCTGAGAGCGCGCAGTTCATCCACGAATGAGACGATACTCTACCTGGGACGGAGTTGGGCGATTCCGCGGAGCTCTGTGGTGGTATAGCCCCGTTCCAGGTGGTGGCGCTCTACACGTGCGCCCTCGCGCAATACTTCGGGTGGTCAAACCCCCTCAGACCATTTTTCCTTTTGCGCGCGTTACCATGCGCGAGGAAGGGTAGGTGACGGTCTGGTTGCTATCGCTGGTGGAGGTCGAAGAATTAGCTCAGGAGAGAGGGTCCGTCTCCGAGTGAGCGAGTGACATGGCGTATCGTGTGGTGTAGTGGCACGTCGAACACCGTGGTAAGTGATGGTTTCTTCTGTACTGCTCAAAATCAAACAGTAGCGGCGATTCCTCGGGTTCACGGGTCGCACCACTCCCCCTTGTGAAGCATCTCTGTATAGAATATGGGTAGTATAGAGGCTTCCTCGGGTGATGACACCCCATTTCGATAAACCGGCGTTTAGGGGGTCTGACCACCCGTAACTATGCGCGCGCGTGTCTCATCTATTAATAGCTGTCGCCAGCCCGCCTACCTCCGCTCGGTGACTGTGGACCCTTCTAGTCGACCAAGGCGAAGGACGACATAGTATTATAAGTGTCTTAGAGTTTCGACGCGTGAGGGTTTCTGAGGCGCTTTATCTGCTGTTTGTACCCTCCAGACGAAAAGTATTTAAGTAGCATCTCGAATGGGTGATTGTCAAAATGGAGTACAACCCCCTCCCGTTCGACGCCACCTTCCTCGGTGTGCGTACGCTGGACGGAACGAACCGAGCGTCGTTGTCCGACAAGGGTGCGGAGTACCTCACGGCCAGCGACTCCCTCAACGAATCCCAGGACGTCTGTGTCTGGATGGTTCCGGACGTGGGCGTGCTGGTGACGCCCTTGAAGACCCACCCCTCGCTCTCGGAGGTGAGGTTCTAAGAAGACCGAACGGGGGAGAGGTAGTGACTCTCCCCCGAGACAACCCACTAGCGGGTCTGAGGGTGGTGGTTCCCGTGTTCTCTCCTGGGGAAGATGGGGCTATAGACCTACCGATGGCCGCCAGCGGGTGTCACACTCTTCAACATATACCAATGTCATTCGAAACTCATCTCGACGACCTCGACATCACCCGAACAGCCGACGCCTCCACCGCCGCGACGGAGGTGATTGCGGCCGTCCACGAGGAAGGACTCAAAAAGTACCCCGCTCTCGGAGAGTTCGTCGACCCAGTACTCGCCGACGCGTACCTTGACGGCATCCTTGACGATGACGACCTCGACGAGCTGGTTGCCCAGTTCGCGTCTGAGCTCGACCTCGGCCAACATGGGGTTGAGGATTTCATCAAAAACAACATCGACACTCGCGCCGACGAGCGTGACGACTCGACGACCGCGCAGTTCCGCCGTCTCCCGCTCGACGAGTGGATACAAGAGCACCTTATCTCGCTCGTCCAGGAGCGCGATAAGGGGTCATCGGGCACTGTCTCCCACCTCTGGGAGTTCGAGGCTCCCGAGGACTACCGGGAGACGTTCACTGTCAACACTGGCGATTCGAACCACAACAACCACTCGAATTTCATCGACCTCATCGCCAATCAGTCGCTGGACGCGGGCGCACAGATTGCGGGAATGAACTACAAGAACGACGGCGTGTGGAAAGAGGAGTTCCTCCGTCCGTTCATGTCGCGCAACGCGACCGTCGAGCACTACGTCTCTGAGCGCCGCGAGGCCGTCGAAGAGCTCTGGAGCAAGCTCAGCGTTCGACTGGAAAAAGGGGTCGATACCGACCCCGAACAGGCCGTCCAAGTCTCCAAGGTCTACGAGAAACCCGAGGACGACGCGCACCTCTACGTCTACACGCAGCTGCTGAAGAGTGTCGGCGACGCGCACGATGTGACCTATCGGGCGATGCAGGAGGAGCTCAAAGCACTCAGCGTCATCGACGGGGCGGCATCCGAGCACATCAGCGTCGGCGAGGGCACCAAGCGGTTTTGGAAGTTGCCACGCGCGTTCATTGAGGCAGCGACGTTCGATGATGGTGTGCGGGCTGTCGGAGGTGACCCCGAATGAGTCACACCTCTGACGATGAGGGAGAGCCAACCCCTCGCACGCGCATCTCCATCGTCGACCAGGAGCGTGTCCCCGTTGACTCCTCGGTGAAAATCAACGGAGCGGCGGGAGCTGGTAAGACGACACAGGCCGAGGAACGCCTCGATGAGTACGCCCGCCAACGTGGGGGGCTCTCGTTGGGAAACCTCTGTGCCATCAGCTACCGCCGCGACAAAGGCCACCAGCTGGCGAACGAGCTCGCCGCCCACGATGCGTTCGAGGGTGACGAGACGACATGGCTCGGAACGATTCATGCGGTCGCCCGTCGGCTCCTAGACGCCGAGGGCCACTCGACGTCCCTTGCCTCGTACCGGCGACAGGGGTTCTGCACGGGAGAGCTGGGTATCGACTACTACGGCAGTGGCGACGACCCAGGTCCCGGCGAGCTGCTATTCAAAATCCGAGACTGGCTGATGGAGCAGCTCATCGACATCAAGCGGGTGAACGAGTGTCCGTACTACGAGCAGTTCGACGAGCTCTACGGCTACGAACCTCACGTCGTCGAGTTCATCGACGAGTGGGCGGTGTACAAATCCGAACACAGTGTCCACGACTACGACGACTGGCTCCGCTCGGTGCTTGTGTTCGAACTCGTGCCCGACGTGGAGGTGCTCTATGTGGATGAAATCCACGACGCCTACCCGCTGATGATGGAGGTACTCGACTTCTGGATGGACGCCATTCAGAACGAGGGCGGTGTCGTCATCGTCACGGGCGACCCGATGCAAGTGGTCAACTCCTATCAGGGCGCGGCGACCGAGACGTTCCACGACATCGACCTTCCCGAGGTGTTCTTGCCAGACACATGGCGCGTGCCCGAACAGCACTGGATGCTGGCGACGGACGTGCTGTCGGTAGCCCACGACCCACCGAAGCTTACGCCGCAGACCTCGGATGGTACGCTCGCGGTACGCTCGGTGGAGTACCGGATGCACGCCGATGGGGACCCGCCCGATGCGCCCCAGGGTATCTCGACGCCCGAGACGCTCCTCGAAGACGCTCTGGCTGCTACGGATACGGAGACGGTGCTCCTCGAAGCCTCGACGACCTACCAGCTCAAGCCTATCGCGGAGTACCTCTTGCGCGCAGGGTACCTGTTCACGGGGTCCTCGCGGTCGCGGGCGTGGACTCACGAGAACAACCAGACGACCCACCGACTCCGGTTGTACAATGCCCTCCAGAAGCTCGCAAAATACGACCCCGAGGATTTTGCTGAACCAGACGGCGACGTGCTTAGCCCCTATCACGGCGACTACGCGAACGAGCCGCTGCGACTCGCCGAGGCAGCGACTGTGCTCGGCCACGTCCCGTCGGAGGCGACGTTCGCAGACGGGCCACTCTCGGTGCAGGACCTTCGGAGCGAGCCCGAGCAGACGTTCATCCCGATGCGTGAGTTCAGTCGCTACCTCACCATCGAGGCGTCCCGTGCATTGGTCGGTGACGCCCCGTTGGAGTTCCTCGACTCGGCATCCATCAACGAGGCCGTCGGTGAGCTGCTGGGGGTGCAGTACCTCCAGGCGGCGCTGGAGCGCAACGAAAACGTGTTCGACCCGCACCAGGCGAACATCGCTCTCCGTACATTTCACGGAGCAAAGGGCCAGGAAGCCGACCATGTCATCTGCTTCGACGGTATCACGAGCAAGACCCGCGAGGGGTACGACAACTTCGGCTCCGAGGAGTGGCGAGAAGTCCACAGAGTCTGGTACGTCGCCTTAACGAGGTCGAAGAAACACCTCACCATCGTTCGGGACGCGTTCTCGTTCACCGAGTCGTTCCTTGAGGAGGGGATGTGGATATGAGTGACCACGGCATCGCGGTCGACTGGACCGAGGTGCAACGGACGCTCGCCACCGAGGGTTACGCCCTAGATGAGCCCCTCGACTACGTGCCCCTCGCCGAAGCCGTCGAGCGTGTGGGGAACGTCACGCTCGCCAACGGCCCAATCGCGACAGCAGTCGACGCCGGAGAGCTCGACAAGACCGCTGCTGGCTATGTATTTACCGACCCAACAGTGCCCCCGGAGAAGAGTGCACTGGCGGCACTCGTCGAATTCTGGCATGCCCACGTCGACGACCGCCTCGGCGAGCACTTCTACGACGACGACCGTCCGGACACGCCTCGTGAGTACTTCCGGTCGCGGGGCCTCACCGATGAGACTATCGATGCCAACCAGCTCGGCTGGGCACCTCCGAACAGTGGAGCATTCGACGTTCTTCGAAAGCGCGGCTACACCCGCGAGGAGATACTCGCCACGGGGCTGTTCACCGAACCGAACGAAGACGAGGGTGAGGACTTCGAGACGTTCGAGCCGAAGACCCTCTCTCAAGGGCGGTACGTGTTCGTCTACCGGGACGAGACGGGCGAGCCGGTATTCACGATTACCCGGACGACCGGCGCGAAGGGGGGCGGGAAAGCGGGCTACGACGGCCACTACCGTGACTTTCTCTCTTCGAAGTACAGCAAGCACCGGAAGGCGGAGTACGTCACCCATGACGAGACCATCTTCGGGCTGCACTCCCTCGACGAGCGCGACTACGTCGTCATCGCCGAAGGGGTCGCGGACGCTATGCACGCCATCCAGGCGGGCCACCCGACCATCTCGCCGGTCACAACGCAGTTCTCGCTGTCGGCGTACGAGGAGGTCATTGACCTGCTGGCCGACCATGGCATCGACCGGGTGTACGTCGTCCCTGATGCCGAGGAGGCGCAGTTCAACCCGTTGCGGACGGTCAGCGGCGAGGAAGAGACCACCGATACCATCCTCGACGACGAGACGTACGAGTCCATTGGCGAGGCGCTGTCGGTCCCGTTCACCTCAGAGGGACGACGCGGCGCGCTCCGGTCGATGTGGCTGCTCGCCGACGATGGGTTCGACGCACGCCTCGTGGAGCTCCCCCGCGATGGCAAGAAGGTCGACCTCGGGGACTACCTCGCCTCGCGGTTCGTGCCGCCGAGCGAACGCGACGGCGAGTGGACGGCCGACGCGGTGGTCGACGGGCGGGCAGAGTTCGACCAGCTGCTCGTCTGTGCCACGCCGTTCGGGCAGCTCTCTGACGAGGAGCGCGCGTTCGGTGAGTCGACCACGCCCGAGCGCGACGCCGACGGTGCAGGGTCGGACATCGAGAGTGACGGGCGAGTGAGCGCACTGTACGACCTCACGATGACCGACGTCACGGGTATCCCCGACGGCGACCGTGGGCTGAACACCCTCCCTGGTGGACACACCGGCGATTCGAAGAATTACTTCAAAGTCAGGGGCGACTTCGGTATGGACTACAAGAAGGGTGAGAAGGACAACCACGTCACGTACAACGCGTTGACGTTCTTGCTGTGTGACGCAGGGGTGCGCAACCCCAACACCCCAATGGGGCCACTCTCTGATGAGGAACACTACGTCGCCTGGACACACGCGAAAGACGAGGGCATCCTCGCCAGCCACGACCCGGCTCCCCGTGGGGTGCTCGCCCACGTCGCCCGTGAGGAGGGCATCTGCGAACCGCCTGCTCACAGCGAGCTGTACGACAGCGGGGACTTCGGGGCCATCCTCCGCGCCATCGAAGACCGGGGCTACGACCACGGGTTCGGTAGTGGCGACTGGGAGTACTCCGACAACGCATCCTCGTGGTTCACTCGTGACGCCTCTGACGTGGTTGCGGCGGGCGAGCTCGACCCCACTGACCTCAGCATTGCGGTCGACGACGATGGGCATTACTGGCGTGCGTCTGATGGCACAGGGAAGAACGGCCTCGCACTGGTCGCCCTCGCCGAAGGCTACGTTGACACGGACGTTTCCCAGTCGTTCCTCTTGGACCTCACGCCGATAGAGCTACTGTCACTTGGACGGGATGCTGTCCTCAACTACGGCTTCGACCCTGACGAACCACCCTACGCGGTGATAGTCGGTGTTGGCAAGGAGTTCGGGATTACGCCCGACGATGATGGGGTGCTCCATCCTCACGACCGAGATAGAGCCGAGTACTATTGGGGAGTGGTGTTGTCCTAACTCCGTATGTCGAGTCAGCCGCACGGAGAAACCTAAGCGTCGTGTCCGCTGCTGAACAGCTCTGAAGTGCGAGAGTTGCGAGCGGTCGGTTGAGGGGCTGTGCGTTCGAAGCTCGTCGCCCTGGTTGACGACCAATCTGCTGTGTGCGGTCAACGACTACTGAAGCTCTCCATCTAATGCGCTCGGCCCTACGTATCCCGACGAACGCTTCCTCACCGTCGGTAATCGGTTCGGTTACCCATCGTGCGACGCGTAGCGCCCGTCCGTTCGAACACCCACGCGATTCGTTCGACCAACATCTCCGAGCTCGAAGTGATTCTTATTGAGCGTCTCCCCACTGCCTTTGATGCCGCAACTCACCGAGGAGAGGACCCTTCATGAGCGGCGTGGAATGAGTTCACCACTACAGTGGAAGGCGATGGAGAGAGCGATGATGACTACTCTCGGTCTCTCTGTTTATGAGTGGCATTCGTCGCTGCCTGGTACGCAGTGTTCGTCACAGGGGTAGACCCTCCGCTCGGTAGTCGGACTCAGATGAACGTGGTCCCCGCCCGCATGCGCGTGGGGAGAATCGTTTATGTTTTTAACATTCCCAGGGTATGGTTCACTCGTACATCGGCTCCCTTCGGCAGGTGGCATTTCTGAGGGCGGTCGGTGTCAACCCTCGTCCAACGCGGCGGGGTCGATACCGTGTCGGTGCTTGTGTAGAAACTATGCAGAGCGGTCGCTAAACCACATGGATGCACAAACCATCCCCGTCGCTCAACTCGTCGCTGAAGTCGTTGTCATCGTCATCGGGGCGATGCAACTCTGCGAGCTGAGGCGGGGTCGCCAGTAACACGGCGGCCCCCTTCGGCAAGTGGCGTCTCGTCGTTCGGCGACGATGCCGATTAATCCTACTCATCGTTGCTTCCGAGCCGTGCTGCTCGTGAGCCGATTCATGTTTCGAACCAACCCGCCTGCGGCTCTTGACCAGGCTGTCGAACTCCCCGCTTAGACAAGAGTGACACCGGGGCGGTCCTCGGGCTGCTCTCGTTGGTTGCGTGACTTTCTATAGTAACGTGTACAATGGCTGGTCGAGTACCTCGGTCCGCGACCAGGCTGGTCACGACTCCCGAATTTTATAAACAGATAGGGCTGGTCAAACTGGTATGCATATCAGACGGTATCATCGAGTCAGCACGGAGAACCAGTCACTCGAACGACAACGACAGAGCACCGCCGATTACTGTCGCAGAATTTGGGACATCAACCTCGCGAAGATGCCTGACGAACACATCGACAGGTCGACCGGGACCAACACCGACCGTTCAGGCTACCAGGCGATGATGGATGACGTCGAGGACGGCGAGGTCGACGCCGTGGTAGTCCACAGCGTCTCCCGCATCGCCCGCTCCATCCGAGACCTCGACCGGACCGCCGAGCGTATCGTCGACGATGCGGGCGCTGAACTCCACATCATCTCCGAGGGGTTCGTCCTGCGAGTCGATGACGATGACCCGTATCAACGCGCGATGTTTCAGCTCTTGGGTGTTTTTGCCGAACTCGAAGCCTCTATCGCCCAACAGCGGACGCGAGAGGGCATTGCCGCGCGGCAAGCGAGCGAGGAGTATCAGCATGGACAAGCCCCGCTCGGATTCGTAAAGGACGACGGGAGGCTCATTGAAGCGGAAAACTATCCTCACATCCGTGCGGTCATTAACCGCGTCCACCAGGGTGAACAGTCTAAACGGTCCGCCGCTCGCGAACTCGATTCATCGCGGTCAACTGTGAGACGCTGCATCGAGGACCGCCCCGAACTCTATGACCTCCCTATTGAGTGAGTTTGCATCGATTGCCGGTACTGATAGACTCAGAGCGTGAGTCTATCAGTTCCTTCGCTGGCTGAATCAGTAGGCGTAGTCTCTCCGCCTTCGGTAGTGGGATGAGTCGCCCGAGTGAGGGTCCTGCATCTCGATGTCAGTCACTGAGGTCACACGGACCGGTCCGGCTGGGTCGGTGTCGACGACCCGCACCGCACTGGCCTCGGAGACCGGCACTGGGCCGTCCGTGCCCGGTAGTGGGACGATGTCTCCTTCCACAAGGACCCACTTGTACAGGCGCTCTCCGACCACCGCCACGGTCTCCTCATCGAACGACACCGGACGGTCCGTCGAGGAGTGAACGGTTATCGAGGTGGCGTCCTCGACGGTTGCTGGCCGAACCACGACCGTGTCATCGATAGCGACGCCCGCGTTCTCACGGGTAAACTCGTCGAGAAGAATGGTTTCAGTATCCCAGTCTGCTTTATCGGTGGGTGAGACCCGCGCAACGGTCGTGTTCTCGCCGGTGAGTTCGACGTAGTCGCCCGGTCTGACGTACAGCGTCTGGTCTGCACGGTTGTTCTGATGGTAGGGTGGAAGCTCCATTACGCTATGCCCAATGCAGGCAGCGTTGTTTCCCACGCTCCCCTCGTACATCTCTCTCACCGGGAGTCGGACCGCGTCGTCCGTCCCCGAGTCGGGAACTGTCGCGCGGTCAGTATCCGACTGAGGGTCCTGAAACTCGATAGTCGTCTCAGGCGTCACACGGACCGGACCGCGTGGGTCGGTGGTGTGGACACGAACCGCCCACGGGTGGGAGGGAGAAGCTGCCGACCCCGAAGCATCTCGAATCGAGACGATATCCTCCTCCGTGAGGACGCGGTACGACAGGCCGTCCCTGACCCGATTCATCTCGGAGGAATCGAACGATATTGGACGGTCCGTCGAGGACTGAACGGTGAGCGACGTCGCATCGCTGACGATGGCGGGTCGAACGTCAATTGTCTCACCGACGCTGACGCCTGCGTTCTCGCGGGTAAACTCGTCGAGCAGGACCGTCCCGGTGCCCCAGTCGTCGACATCAGTGCGCCACACCGTGGCCACAGTCGTCCTGTCGCCCGCGAGTTCGACACAATCACCCGGACTGAGTTCGAGGACTTGTATCACGTCAGGGCCGACGCGTGCGTCATTCCGCCCGACCACGTTCGAGTACGTCGGCTTCACCTCCAGTCGAAGTGGTGCGCCCGTCTCTGAGTCGGGAGCGAGCGAATTGTCGTCGCTATCGTTCATGTCGAAGAGAGTAGAGGTCGGTGGGTATAACCCTTGATAGGGGTGAGTCACGTCTTTGAGTGGGAGGTACGCTCGGTTCGGCAGTCGATTCTCTCGCTCAGCCGTTCGATACACGCAGAGCGTAGGTGTATCAGATACCGACGGGTGACTAC
The DNA here is from genome assembly GCF_023074835.1 of Halomarina salina. NCBI lineage: Archaea > Methanobacteriati > Methanobacteriota > Halobacteria > Halobacteriales > Natronomonadaceae > Halomarina > Halomarina salina. The sequence continues at coordinate 1,984,667 of NZ_JALLGW010000001.1, read as the reverse complement.
GCGTGGTCGTTGAAGAACAGGTACAGCCCGCTGAGAAGCGAACAGATGGCGAGGAAGAGCAGCATCATCTGGGGGACGTACGCGCCGGAGAACAGTGGTGGGCGGACGGTGGATGTGGTCATGAGTTCGTACTGCGGGTGATAGGACTCATCTGCGGGTGGCAGTGTACTGTTCGCTGGACGCTCAATCACGAGTGATTTGAACTGGCCGTTGCCATTGTAGTACCTGTAATCGCTGGCTCCGTCATCGATGGCCACTCTGTACGTGCCATCGTGTTCGAGGGTTTGCCGGTACAGGTCTTGGGCGTGGGTGCTGAGATTTTCGTAGGCGACGACCCGGACAGCGGGGCTGTCAGTAACGGTGGCGTTCTCTCCGAGGTAGGATGTGGTGTCGTGCATTCGAACGTCTTCGACCGGTAACATTGCAGGGGCTGCGAACAGTGGCAAACTCAGGAGGAGGAGGACAATCGATACCGTGCGTCGTTCCATATCTCACGAATCTGCTATCTTTGTATAACTCTTGTGTGAATACATAATAGTCACAGTCTCCCCGCGCGGTTGCTCGTAGCTGTCAGTGGTTCAAGAGCGACGCGAAGCAGAGAGTGCGCCGACTGGGGCCTGCATATTGATAGACAGAGAGCGTGGGTCTATCAATTCGAGGGCGCACAGAATCTACGCGACTTTCGTTCCGTTCTGCCGCGGGTCACCAGCGGTTTCGGCGAACGTATCGGCCCGATAGACGGCAGTTTCGTTGACGAAGTAGTGAGCGGCAACTATGCCGTCGGAAACGTACGAATTTCCGTCGCCACAGCCCTCCTGTGACATACCGCCCCCAAGCTGAATCAGCCAGCCATCGTCCGTCTGGCTCACGGACTCAACCGTAATTCGGACGCTCAGGCTGCCGTGGTCGCCTGCGGATTGATTGATAATTTGCGCCCGCTCGTATCGTTTCACGAACTCAACGACGCGTTCTTCAGTGAGGGTCGATGGGGGGTCTGGATACTGCTGTGCCGTGATTTTGCTCTGACATCCACCAGCAGGACCGGTGGCGACCCGCTTCGGCGCTCCGCTACTGTCTGTCGCTCCCGTCGAACAGCCTGCGAGACCGCTGAGTACGGCCCCAGAGAGGCCGAGGAGGGCACGGCGCTTCATACGAAGTGGTATCTATTGGCGAACAAGTACCTTCTGGTGGTGGCCACCGTATACAGATACACACGCGGCATCCACCGAACGAGAGACCCAGAGCGTGAGTCTATCTTTTTTCTCGTTATCAGAGGGCCACAATCGGTGTGTGCCGATACCGTGGGCTCAATACTCTCGATTCCATATGTCGACGTAGTGATTCAGGACCTCACCGGGGTGTTGCCCGTTGACCCGTTCACTGTGATGAACGCAGTCGGTCTCGTCGCGTTTGCGCTGGTCGGGGCGACCAAGGCAATCCGTGAGGACTTCGATGTCTTCGGAATCGTCGTCGTCGGACTCGCCACAGCGTTCGCCGGGGGGACGATGCGAGACCTTCTCGTGAATCGCGTGCCGCTGGCCCTCCAGTCATTGGGCGAAATCGGGTTCGGAGCACTCGGTGTGGGGGTCGCACTCGGAGTCTGTGTGGTACTTGGGTCTCCAGAGGACCATCCGTTCACACTCGTTGCTGATGCGGTGGGGCTCGCCGCGTTCGCTACGGCTGGCGCGATTGTGGCAACAGACAGTGGCGTCTCGGCCGTTGGTGTCGTTGCGATTGCGACGATTAACGCGGTCGGGGGTGGCGCGGTCGCCGATATTCTACTGGACCGGCCGCCGTTCATCCTCTTCGAGGACTTCTACGCGAGTTGTGCCGTTCTGGGTGGGAGTGCCTATTGGATAGTGACAGCTGGTATGGGGGCAGAACGTATCGCCGTCGCGGTCTGTGCTGTCGTAACCGTTGGGACACGTCTGGCCGCAGTTAACTACGGCTGGAGACTTCCAACGGCACAGATGCTCGGGCTGACAAATGACAGAGGTAGAGAACACCGATAGTGCGATATATGATTAGTAGCAGTCCGAGATGAGCGATACACTGAGAGCGTCTATCTCTCGACGCGCTCAAGCATGACTCCGTTCTTGAAGTGTCCCCGTCGGTCGGCTTTCTGTTCTCGTTGGTGTTGGAGTTCACTCCAGTCAACGCCGTGGGTCTCACAGAGCGCATGGACAACTTCGAGTACATCGGCCAACTCCTCGACGGTCTGGTCCGACCGGTACTCGCCGACTTCTTCGTCTAATTTGTCGAGCAGCCGTTGTGTGTACTCTTCGCCCTCAACGTGGTGAACAACGGGGCGTTCACCGTTCGCTTCGATTATCTCTGGGATGTCGTCTCGAACCAGCTTGTCGTATTCGTCTGCCATGGTCTGAGAAACCGCGGGCTCTCCCGAAGCACTACTGGTTTGACGAGAGAGCCTCCGTTTCGGTGTGTCGCTGATACACTCGCAGCACGGGTCTAACTCGACACGTGCGATTCGTACCTCATCGACATCTAACAGAACTGTTCGTCCTGTGCCAGTGTCTCGGGGTCTGACTCGTCACGTCTTGCCACGTCAGCTGAGGTGACCAGTTCCACCCTGTGAACGGTCGTCGAGTCAGCCGGTACCAATAACCATACTCTATTGAGTGTATCGCCAGCAGTGGTCGACTTACCTCCGTGTGGACTCGCGGCGCTCACAATCGGCGAGCGGTATTGATTCGCAGGCAAAATTCTATTGTGTCTGTCACGTTATTACGAATATGGGGACCGGGCAGTGTCAGAGGCTATCTCCACCTTCTCCCCCGTCAGTACCGTCCTGCCAGCGCAGGCGGTGTCCCTATTCGTCCGAGCGGCGTTGCTAGAGATGCAGACAACTGCGGGCGTTCTTCCGTCGCGCAGAAAATCGCATAGTTGGCGGGCGAGAGTACGTTGGTGTCACAGCTACAACGAATGGACGAATCACATCTCCCCATCACGACTGAAGCAGCGTTGGTCGACCAGTTCGCCGCTATCATTGAGTCAGCACACCACCATGGCGTCGATGTCGAAGGAGCGTGGACCTGTCGAGACACCGAGACGCCGATGGACTACGAACTCCTCGTCTCTGCAGTCACGCCAGCGTAAGCGTCAGTTCGCCCATCGGCTATCATCACCAGCCTCGTCTCCCTTCCCCATCTTTGCCGACTGGTCGGTCTGTTCGCGACTGGTCACAATCGTGTTTCGCGCTAGAACGTCGATTGCTCGTCGGAGGCGTTCCGAGGCGGCTTGGTGGGAGATGTCCTGCTCGTCTGCGATGCAGTCGAGGGACGTCGCCCGTGGGACGTCGTAGTACCCCTGCTGGACGGCGTGGATGAGCATATCGCGTTGTTTCTCGGTGAGTCCATAGCTGGTTGCAGGGGTATCTTCGGTGGCGAGCTCGTACTTGCGTTCGAGAGAGAAGTCGAGGTCGTGTTCCGTGCAGGTCTCGTGTACGTGCCTGAGCGCGTCGTTGTCGGGGAAGGCGACCTGAAACCACCAGCCCGCGTATGTCGCCGTCCCCTGCTGGATGATTCCTCCGGCCTCCACGGTTGTCGGATAGATGGACTGCGCGACACCCTCACCGACCTGTTCGACCTGATACAACCGCCTGTCGCTGAACCTCGTAAGCGTTCGAGGGGCAGTCACGGTTGAGTCGTGGTACATCGCTGTCTCGAAGGCGTCGTAATCGTCGGACTCGGCCCAGAACAGCATGAGTCGTTCGTCGTTGGCCGTCGTATCGGTCTGCTCCCACGTGATACGAGTCGACGGTACCTGTCGCAACGACTGGAGAAGCGTGGGCTGGTCAATCGTGAACTCGACAATCATCAGCATAAACACCCCTGACAGACCACCATTGTATATCAGGGTCGAAGATGTGATTTAGAATAAAAGTACCGGCAGTCTGCAACCGAATTATTCGAGAATCGTGACTTAATAGCCACTTATGCTATCTATCCCTTCCTTCGGACCGTTCGAAACATCTAGAGCGTAAGTCTATCAGTCAGTCCCTTGCGGCAGCGGCCCCAAGTCCTACCAGTTCAGCAGCAAGTATGTTCAGATATGAATGAGTGGACACCCGATGACCTCTCGAAGGACGAGGCATACGACCTCGTGGCCGAGGAGCTTCGTCGCGAGACACTCCGCCTCCTGTTGAATCAGAGCGAGGAGTGGGATGTCAGCAGCCTCGCGACTGAACTCGTTGCCCGTGAATCAGACATCCAACCCAGTGACGTCGGCGAGGAGCACCAGAAACGCGTCGTCGTTGCTCTGCTCCATCGGGACCTGCCGAAGCTCGCCGACGCCGATGTCGTCGAGTTCGATTTCGAGAACGAGCGTGTCACGACAGGTGACCACATCGATGACCTCGACCCGCTCCTCTAACTTTCAGCCGACTGACCACTCCGTCGATTCGACTGAACGAACGACTCAGAGGGTGGGCTATGGCTGATAGCCAGTCTCTCGTTGCATCGTTCACGACCGCACTCACTGTGAGGTCGTCCCCGAGGGGAGTCAATCGCTACCCTAGTACACTCCAGTGCTCCTGTCGGTCTTGAAGAGGGGATAGAGGCCGGTGAGGCTAACGATAACAGCTATCCGTGGGGCTGCGGGTACACGATACGAACGACTCACCGTCGGTTCCTGCCGACCGTGACATCCCCCTGTGGAGACCGACTTCTCTGAGAACTGTCCCTGTACCACGGCTACTCGTTCAGAAAAATTATGTCAGAGGCACGAGCGTCTTTCAGTTCAACAGTATTCCAGTGCGAGTCGACTACACTCAGCGACACCGTCGCGCGACGATGCGTCGGAGCGTGGGGGCCCGTCGATGGCCGAGAGTGAGTTGACACCACACGACGATTCGGAACAGCCCAACCGCGCAGTATTCGAGGTGGACCGAGATGTACCAAGGAGCATCGCTGTCGTCAATGCACTAGCAGAAGTCATGGAGTGTGACCCACGAAAACTCCCCGAGCCGCTGTACGAGGCGGTTGACCCGGGGGCACTTGACGCCTTGCTAATGGACGATAGTACTTCGGGAGCGACCTCCGTTTCTGTGTGGTTCGAGTACTGTGACTATAATGTCGGTGTCACGCCGGAGCGAATCATCATCACGGCATCGGAACCACCACTGTGACAGGGCACCCCGAAGCCGAGACTGTAATGTCTCAGAGCTCAGAATGCATGGAGCGTACGTCCCACCGTTCTGGCAATCGGTTGACCCAGAGCGTGAGTGTTTCATCTCCAAGAGTAGGTTCCGTCGTGGTGAGCGGGGCCGTATCGGTTCAGGGGTCCTGAATCGACGGGATGACGGTTCCGTTCTGCGCCCGCCGAACGACCGTCTCGAACTGTGTCTCTCCAGTTCCACCAGCTCGATGCGTCACAATCACCTGCTCGGGAGAGTTCCCCGAGATACTGATGTTCGCCCGGTATTCGTAGGGGGCTGCAGACCCATTACACCCGCTTTTGTCCGATGGGACGACTGCATCGTTTTCGATGACGACGCTGAGCGCGGTCGCGTTCACTGCTCGCGCCTCTATGAGTTGTACGTCGATGCAGTTCTGGTCGCCGATACCGATAGTGGCCCCCGAGACGATGAGGTGGTCGTCTGACCACCTGACCTGAACAGCTTCCCGGGAATCTGCCGGATGTTCGAAGTAGTCGGGCTCCCCCTGTTCATCACTCGCATAGGCTGGGTCGAAGGCGAACGATGTGGTTTCGGCACTGATAGCGGACGCTGTCGTCGATGTGGTTGGTGACGGCGTCCCTCCGAACCCTGTGCAACCTGCTAACAGGACTACACAGGCGACCAAGAGGATGAGAGAGCGAGAGCGGGCAGGGACCATGAGTTGAAAACATTTCTACAAAAACATTATTGTTCGGGAGATTCGCAGACATCCCGATAGACACACAACCAACTCTCGCTTGTCCGTTCGATAGACAGAGAGCGTGAGTCTATCAGACCCATGTACTCGAAGCTGCGCCAGATTGGGTTGAGAAGCCACGTCATACCCGAGTATTTGGGGAGAGCCTTGATACTCGTTGCAGGCATCTCGATTACGTGCGGAAACGGGGGAAAAGGCTGTCAGAGGCACTGTCCCCGCGTTAGGCCACTCGCCCGGAGCACGTTGGGAGTCTCTTCCAGCATTCCTCGTCCCCATCCTCCCGCATCCGAACGAGGCACCCAAGTAACGGTTGTGGGGGAATCTGCATAATTGTGTCCGATAGTTTCACGGAAAGTACTGTTAGACAAATCTACACTGAGGATTGCGTTGAGAGTAAGACGACATGAAATTCCATCGAAAGTAGAATTTGCAGGCGATACACTCGCGGTACACGTCGCTCACTCGGCCTATTCGATAGAGACTGAGCGTGAGTGTATCACTCCTGAGTAAAGCAACACAATTAGGAGATACTGTTCGAGTCCTATACTTGTCGGTAGCGTTATGAGTATCTGACCCAAATCCGTGGGTAGGAACACTCGTTGGAACGGACAACAGGTGGCGAGTGTGAGGATGCTTGTCCGTTACTCGAAACGATTAGTTCCTGACGACAGACTCCCCACAGGAGTGTGCCTCTGACAACCTCATTCCGATTGGGGTGTCGTCGTCGCGTTTTGGTACAATACCGACGGCATTTATTGATTTCGGATGACAGATTGAGTGTCCAACTCTCGATAGCATCCGGCAACTCGATACGTTTGACGCGATACACACGTAGCACGAGTCCGACGAGAGACCCAGTGCGTGGGTCCCTCAGTCAGTTGTTCTCATTCGTTCCCAGTGACGGAGGATGATACAGTCCAGTTCGAATGCCGGAGGACCTTCCCCATGGCCTGATGGAGTTGCTCGGAGACCTCGCGTGAGGAAGCCCCCACCTCGTCAGCGAGTGCAACCGTGCTCGTCCGGCGAGGGACCTCGAATTATCCACTATTCAGTGCGGTCTGAAGCAGTTCCTGTTCTCGGTGGGTGAGCGGCACCCCGTTTGGATAGTCTTCACTCATACTGGCGCTACTTCCTTATCGCCCGTTCTACTTGAGTCTGTTTTATGATTGATACAATGGCGGTTAAAAGTGGGAGTCACAGTCTGATGAATCAAGGCATGGATGACCACGCCACAGTGTTAACTGGCTACCCCCTAATACTGTGACGAGCGGGGTGTCCGCCGAGGTACGCATGACCGACGATTCACAGCCAATCCACGACCAAGACGGGCTTCGAACGCGTTTGACCGACCTCTTAGACGAAGCCGAGAAGAACGGCATCGATGTCGCCGGGTCCTATGAGTGCGAGACGACGACTCACCGGTCGCTCTACGATGTACAGGTGAATCCAGTGCGTCGGTAGTTCCCCACTGGTACACCCACGGCACAGCTCTATCCAACGGTCCGTTCGAGAGAGCGAGCGGGAGAGAATATCACTACGGTATCGGGGCGGTATCTTCAGTGATGGGGTAGAGTCCTCGAAGACGGGAGTAGCGCAGATTTACATACACTCACGGCCATACCCGAATGGGGGCAAGTGTCAGTAGCACGTTAGCTCCGATTATGCCCACTGCCCCCATGTCATGCAGGTGGGCGTGGCTCCCATCCCCCCGTTTGCTGTCGTGGCATGACTGACCATGCCATATTTTTATTTATTTCAAGTGTGCATACAGGCGGGAACGAGTGCGGAGCGTTCATTCACACCGTAGCACGCCGCCGAGAACGCCGGATTCGTTGAAACGTGTTTCTGACTCGTCGACCACTCGTTCAAAGCCAGCCTATGTCCGAACCGACAGAATCCATCGACAGCGAGGCGGCGTTGCACGACAAACTGAGCAGTCTCATCAACGCCGCTGAACGTAATGGAGTCAATGTGGAAGGAGGATATGCAGTCACGACTCCGCACGGAGGAGGCTACGATGTGGAGATACTCCGCGTCAAGCGGAATCGAGACTGATACACTCGCGGCACGAGTCAATCAGTTGAATCGCGCAACTTTCGGCGGAATAAAGCGTGGGAGCTACCGCGAGGAGTGAACCGAGCGGAGGGCGCGGCGGGTCGCTTCGGTCGTTCCGTTGAGGTAGGTCTCGGCGGTGGCGAGCTTCTCCCAGCCCATGAACGACTGGAGCGGTAATCCGGTGAGTCCCCGCGCCGCGTGGAACGTACTCGCGGTCGCGCGGAGACCATGGGGGTAAACCCGCTGGCTGTCGAGGTCATCGGCTGCCTCCGCGGCGCGATTCACCCGGCGGTTGATGCTCGCACACGAGTGCGGATACGTGTCATATGCTTCGAAGAATCGTTCAACGGTCATCTCGACACGCGTCTCGAAGTCGAACGGTATCGCCCGCGCTCCGGCGGCCGTCTTCGGAGCCCAGCGCGTCGACAGTGCCTGCTCGACGGTGATGTCCTCGTTGTTGGCCGCTATCGACTGAGCCTGCTCGCGGCAGTATCCACAGGGGCCATTGCCACCACGGCCCTTCGTACAGCGGTCGAACGAGGGAACGTGAATCGTCTTCTCGCGCCAGTCAATCCACTCGGCGGTCATATGGGTGACTTCGCCCGCTCGCATCCCCAACCGACCAGTCGCGAAGATGACGAACCGCGCCTGCCGCGCGAACGGGTCGTCGAGGCGACGCGCTCCCTCCAACAGTAACTGGAACTGGCGGTCGGTGAGCGCGTCCTCCTTCGAGGTGGTTGTCGAGGCAGTGCCGGTCAGGTGGTCACGCCAGAACTCACGGCCCGAGCGGGCTGTCGAGGGAGCTTCGGTCACGTGGTCTGTACGCTCTGCACCGTCGTACGGAGGGACCGGGCCTCCGCGATGGGGCTGAGACATCGCACCCAGACGCGTTGGGCGGACCGTCATGATTGCTTCGAACAATGTCTCGAATCAAATCATATGGGCCCGCGTCCGCACCAGTCCATGCGTTAATTTCGCCCGATATTCGCTGATTCAACTGATAGACTTGTGCCGCGTGTGTATCACCTCCTTCGTGGTACTGACCGTCGCTGGCACGGTCTCTCTAATGCGAGATATTATTTCTTGAACAGGCGTGCGACGATACACAACAGATGCCAGACCGCGAATCACAGTCGGGGTTCCACTATCGAAATGGCTACCTGTGGGTCGAGAACGGAGCGCTTCACTTCGAGACGCAACGCCTCAAACCGCTCAGACGCCACTACCGACAGCACAAACTCATCGTCGCCACGCTCTGCGTGAGCGCCCTCTTCATCGTGGTCTCGACGCTGATAGGGCTCATTGTCGACCCCGGCATCTACTTGGTCAACCGGGAGCGAGCGGTTCGGAATCTGATTATCATTGGCGTTCCAGTCGTGGCAATCGCGGGATTTAACCTCTACCAGTCGACGTTCACCCTTGAGACGCCAATCGAGTTAGAGAGAGTGAATTACGTCTCGATACGGTCCGCGAAGGGCATCAGGAGTCCCCGCTTTCGCATCGTGTACGATGATGAATCACAGGTCAGGCAGGTGTACATGGATATGCATGGATTCGGAGCCCAACAGCAGTTCGAAACGGGCAAACGCGTATTGAGAGACCACAGTATCCCGTTGCAAGAGGAGTGATAGCCTCTGATAGACTCACGCTCTACGTCTATCAGTACCGGCAATCGATGCAACGCCCTGGGCACGGCGTCCGGAAGGAGCGTTTCACGTTTGTGAACCAACGCGCGCGTTGGGATATCGTCGCTGGCATGGTGAACTACGGTGGCTGTGATGACGGTAGTGACGTACTGGCGTTACGTGGTGTATCTGAGTCAGCTGAGGTAGACTGGTGGAACAGCGGAGCTACGATAGAGAGACCACCTCGCTCACTCCATCTCCCCTTCGATACTCTCGCGTGGATTGAAGTCGTACAATGCTTCGTTGATACGCAACGTACGGGACGCCCACGGACGCAACGTCCCCTCCCAATCCGAGGTAACAACTACGTCATGAGAGAACATCGCCCGCTTCCCTTGAATATTGGACATGTGTCCGACCAACGTTGTTCCGAGTAACCCCGTCCGAACCAACATCTGCTCCAGTGCGTCTTGTGGAACCTCTTCTAAAAATAACTCCAGAAGCGCCCCCGTCCGAAGCTCTGGCCGAACGAGATACTGGTAGGCGATAGAGGCGCAGTTGAAATTGAACGTCGCGTTCGCGATTACGAAGAACAGTCGGAGCTCATCATCCAACCCATTCTGCAGCTCTAACACTTTCGATGTTTCCACCTCTGTGACTGTCTGTTCGCCGTCGAAGAACGCATCAGATAGCTCGCTGTACTCCGCAGCCATTCGGTCAATCCTATCAAACCGCTTCGAGAGGTTACCTCGGATAAACGATGCGTCCGGAGCCTCTTCGTTTGGAGTGAATTCGGGAATATAGGTGTCATATCCATCAACAGTCATACCCACACCAGGGTGAAGAATCGATAAAAACGTCTCCCTCGTAGTCGGCGAGAGCTCAACGGTGGGGTGCCCGCTGACCACGGTCCGAGACGGTCACCCCTCGTTCTCGTTCAGCTCGGGGGGGCGAGGTCATCAAGTCGGTTCGTCTCTACCTCCTGGTCACGCTCAACGACCTTGGCCACCGCCTCTCGCTCCTCGTAGAGGAACTCCTTGGGCCGCGCGTGCTTGAAGCCACAGCCGGGGCATTTCCACATCTTTCGGTTCCACTGGATGTAACGCTCTTGTTCGTGTTTCATCAGCTCCGTCCCACACTCGGGGCAATACGGACCATCGACGCGAGCCATCGAGTCCTTACCAATCATTGTCGACCCGTACGTCACCTCCCAGTCCACGCCGAAGTGCCGTCTGACGCCCGACCAGTCGACGAATCTGATTTCTCGCTGCCCCATATTGAACGTATAGACGCCAGAGCCACGCTTCTTCGCTGCTCGTCGGTTCCGAAATGCATCGAGGCCACGCCAGAGACCGTACCAAACCACGGCGAGAAACAAGACAAACCGAACCCGAGGGTCGTTCCCGTACTGAAGGAAGTCAACAGCAGTAGGGGTCGTGGGAAGGAACGGGAGAATGAAATATGTGATGATGCTCCCTATGATGCCGAGTACGACCGTCTCCAGACGATTCCGCATACCCAGAGTTACTGGGAATCGACAAAAAGGGTCGCAATGTGCCCACTGGAAGTGAAACTGTCGCAGCCGCGATACAGACGAGTACTCACCAGCTCCACGGCAATCACGTCGGGTTGTTCCACAGCCAGATACCACCGAAGACCAGGACCGCGAGAACGACCCCCCAGAATCCCTTGGTGAGCGCCCACGCTATCGCGTCGAAAAACCCCGCCGATTGCAGAGCCAACATATACTAACACGAGAATTACTCTATACTAAATGTGTTGCCCATTTTTATAGAGTCGCCGAACGCGACCCACCACCCCTCGCGTCGAGTGAAAACTTCAGCTACCTCTGGCGGCTGACCCCAACCACTATGCGAGCCACCGACTGACACGCACCCATGAGCGTCACCCGCGAGACCCTCGCCATCCCGACCGGCCTCCTCGCGTTCGCTCTCGCCGTCACCACCGCCTACGCGGTCGGCGGCTACGACGGCGGGATGCTCGCGCTCATCCTCGCCGCACCCCTCGTCTTCTTCGTCGCTAGCGCCCTTCGCCCCACCCGATGAGTCTCGTTCGGACGACCGTTGCCTTCGGCGCGGGTGAACTAATACTCGCCTACGGTGCGACGGAGCTCGCGAACGGCGCAGTGCCGACCACGGTCGTCGTCAGTGTGAGCCTTCTCGCTATCTTCGTCATTGGCGTGGCGCTGGGCGACCTCCACGCGGGGGCTCAGCGGTGACCGTCCGCTCCCTCGTCGAGGTCGAAGTCGAAGGCCGTACCCGACGTTCGGAATCTGGATATGTCCTGCTGCATCCTCGTCGATTTTGTTCCCACGGGCGACACGCAGGACGCCCGAATTACATGTTCGACAAGCGTGATTGCACGAGTCGGATGGAGGCGATATTGCAGCCCCCAGAGCATCGAGTCTGCCAGCGCCCTATTGCTCTTCTACGAGCACCCCAACCCCGTTGCACCCGTCGATAAGTCAATTAGTTGTGATGTAGACTAACGACAACTGGGTCAGCAGCACATGGGACGAGTACATCACTGACCGACTCGACAACGTCCGCGCCGAGGCCAGAGCAAGCGCCGAAAAGAACCAGACGACCAAGCACATCCACGACGGGCTCGCGTACGAAAACCAGTTCGACGATGCTGTCGCCGAGGTCGTCGAGGACCTTGCCCCGACTCCCGGAGATGATGATGGGCGAGTCATCATCGTCAATTGAGACTCCTCCGCGGGCGCTCGCGAGGCCGATGCAATGGACGAACACGCCCATCCGCACCTGCCACCCCTACCGCACCAGCGCCCACCACGACACGAGGACTACGTCTTTGTTCGATATCGTCTCGGCGACAACTTCTGAGCGCGAATACCCCTGGCTTTTCGTCGGCGTGAGGCGCTGCAGAACTGATTCGTATATAAGTAGGGTCCAAGGACCCCAATCGAAGTCAACGGGAAGCGCGACCACCGTCGTGATGATGGCAGCGACAGTGGTCGCCCACCGGGTGTGACCCAGCGGCCGAAACCATCCAGTGAAGACCAATCAAACCAACGGCTGACAATCAAATTCATTCAAGAGAGTCAGTTTGAGAAAGGGCTCCAACAGGGGACGAGAGGGGAATGGGAAGGAGCCCCTGACAGCCGGGTCTGACAACCCGACAGCGAGACTATGAATGACAGACAAATAAAATTAATTCACTATCATGGTTGCCCGTCAAAACCAACGACGAGACTCCAGTCCCTCAATCTGCTCCGCCTGCTCGTCGATGCGCTCCTGCTGGTTCGCGACAGTCTCTTCGAGTTCCTCGATTCGGTCAATGACACGGTTCCGCTGCGCGTCCAACTCGCGAGCAAGCCTCTGGAGCGTTTTCTTGGTGGATTCCTGAGTGTAATCGATACGCGCGTCCAGGTCGTCCGCGTGCTCGTCAGCGTGTTCGCGGGCGTTCTTCTGGATGCGCAGCAGTTCGACCATTGAGGCATAGTCGCCATCTATCTCGTCGATACGGTCCTTGTTCTCCTTGCTACGGTCGTTAGCTCTCGCCAGCTTCTGCCGATAGCTCTGCACGGACTCACGCGCCGACTCCGCGACCTCAACCGCCTGCTCGACTCCATCCTGCAGGTCATCCAACGAGTCGATAGTGACCTTGTCCCCGTGCTCGTCCAGCCACCCCTGACCCTGTTCAGTCAGCTGATAATGGTGCGTGTCTCTTGCCGAACCTGGGTTCGTCTCCGTTCGAACCGTCTCGACGAGTCCCCGCGGGAGCAGGTGCTCGCGCATCGAGTGCGATACTGACCCCGATGCGACATCCAAGCGGTCAGCGATACGCGGTCCTGGCAGTTCGCCGTGCTCGTCGAGAACCGTGAGGATGCGACGTGCAGTCTTGTCAATTGCCATGTTTCATCGAGTCTCCAACAACCGCAAAGGTTTGGTGGCGTGTTGGTGGAGAACGACGAATCTCTATGAGAGATTCAGATTGTGACACATAACAGACGTAGTTTGAAGACCTCTTCAGAGCATGCGTGTGAACCCTATCGACTTCGAGTTGGGATATGAGCGATAGCTCGGCGGGCAGAAATTACTGACAACCCTCAGTATTGGAGGTCTACGACGCCTACGAAGTCTACGACATCGATGCCGAGCTGATAGCCCACGACTACAACATCACTGTGAGAGACGTCTATGAGGCGCTGGCATACTACCATCGCAGCCCAAACATCATCGAACGAGCGCGAGAGACTGCAGAATAGCTCTCAGGCGAGGCACGCGAACGGTCCATGTCGCCCCCGGACGGGTAAGGAGTAGTCAGCGCAAGACAAACGTGTTGCCACAGCCGCCCTGACACTCCGGCTGCGGGCGACCACCGAATTCTGGTATGAAGTAGAAGCTATCGTCCTTACAGTCCGGACAGACGATGCGCGCGGTTGTGTGTTCGATGATGTCCTCCACGAGCGCGTCTGGGACGTCCTTGACGTTATGCCCGCGCGAGATGATTGCTGGCCGGACCCGGGTCGTCTTGCCGCCCATGGACTGGTTTCTGTGCCAGTCGATATCGTCAGTCATTTTGTGAACACCGTCTGAACAGACGGTTCGCAGCCATATGTCAATTATATAGTAAATCAAGACAGTGTGATTCTCGTAGAACTGGTACGTCCTACCGCGGTACCTCGACTCATATCATCACTTAACTAGATATTCAGTTAGAATTACATTACAGTGGCGCGTAGGATGTGGTGCAATGACGATGAAATCAGTATCTTGTCCGCACTGTGGCTCAACCGCAAAAGTAGATGCGCACACTGTGCACGATGTGAAGGAACGGCGTCAGCACAACATCTTCCGCGCGGGGAACGCCGAGGAAATCACATGTGGAGGGTGCGGCGACGGATTTGTCGCGTACGTCTCCCAGTAGGGTAGTAACAGCATCCGAGCCTGTTTTCACAGGAGATTTATCGCTTAATACTACGGCGAAGAGGGATAGGTGTTCAGCGTGTCTCAACACCTCTTCTCTGCAGATATTCAGTCAGCGCTGCCAAACACCTGTCGCATCATGGGGTGCATCTCCATGAGCTGCTCCTCGGCGATCTCCTCGTACAGCTTGTACGTGATGGAGACCGTCAGCAGCAGGCCCGTCCCGGAGACGGCCCCGATGGTGCCGAGCATGTTCGCCGCGACGGCGAGCAGGCCGACGAGTGCGCCGCCGATGACGGTCACCTGCGGGATGTAGCGTTCGAGCACCTTCTCCATCACCTTCGGACTCTTCCGGAAGCCGGGGATCTGCATCCCGGAGTTCTGGATCTGTTTCGCCGTGGCGTCCGGGCCCATCCCGGAGGTCTCGACCCAGAACACCGCGAAGATGGCTCCGCCGATGACCATGAACGTCAGGTCGACGCTGATGCGGATGAGGATGTCTACGGTGTTGGTCTGGATGGCGTTGACCCACCCCTGTGGCGAGTAGATGGGTGCGAAGTAGTAGAACAGCCCGCCGGTCGGGGTGAGCTGTCCGTTGCTCTGTGCGTAGACGCCCAGCCAGTTCGGCATCCCCTCGCCCATCTGTGAGTAGAGGATGCGCCCGAGGAACTGGATGTTCGCCTGCAGCGCGCGGACGAGGATCATCGGCAGGACGCTCGCGTAGATGAGCTTCACCGGGAAGCGACCGCGTGCACCGCGGACCTTCGCGTGGCTGAGCGGAATCTCGACGCGGACGGACTCGGCGTAGACGACGATGCCGAAGATGAGCAGCGTCGTGAACAGTGCGAGCAGTTGCCCACCGCCCGAGCCGATGAGGAACTGGAGGCCCTCCATCGAGAACAGGGGCGGCGTCGTGGCCGACCCGGTGAGGATGTTGTACCACGCCTCCAGGAAGCCGGTCCGGTTCGTGAGCCCCGACCAGCCGAAGAACCCGCCGACGAGGGCCTGGCTCACGCCGGCGACGATGAACAGCCCGACACCGGAGCCGACGCCCCACTTCGAGATGACCTCGTCCATGAACAGGATGAGGATACCGCCGACCGCGATCTGCGCGAAGATGAGACAGCTGATGACGAACTGGGAGACGCCGAACTGCTGGGCGAGCTGCGGGCTCGCGGGCAGGAACCCGCCGAGGAAGACGAGGGGGATACCCGTCAGGAAGATCATCACGACCACCAGGAGCTTCTGGAGGCCCTGATACAGCGCCTGGTCGCGGGGGTCGTTGGTGTCCAACCCGAGGAGGTCCGCCCCACCGAGCAACTGCAGGACGATGCTCGCGGTGACGATGGGTCCGATACCCAGCTGGAGGATACTTCCCTGCCCTCCTGCGAGAATCGTTCTGAACTGCCCGAATGCGTCACTACCCTGACCCTGAAGTCCAAACAGAAGGACGTTCGTCAGGAAGAAGTACAGCACGAGGACGCCACCCGTCCAGGTGAGCTTTCGCTTGAACGGGACGTGGCCCTCCGGTCGAGCCACGGTGGGCATCCGCGTGAGTACGGGTGCGGCGGTCTCCTTCCAACTCATTCTGACGCAGGGTAACCTTCGGCCCCATGTATGTCCTTCGACTCACTGACTAGCCCTCGCCCAGCCAACCCGTCCGCCGTCGGGCACATATTGAGCCCTGCCGGTGGGAAGAAACGACAGAGCCAGGGCGGTCGCTGATTCGGTAGCGAGCGAGTGCAGTCGCTGGAGCGGCAACGGGCGAAGAAACGGCGGCGAATCGGAGTTACTGGTCTGCGTCTTCGTCGTCGGCCTCGGACTCCTCGTCGTCGGCCATCGCCTCGGCGCGCTCCTCACCGCGTTCGGTGAGGACGGCCTCGCCGCCCTCGGACTCGAGGAGCTCGACGGCGCTCTCGGAGAACGCGTCGGCGGTCACTTCGAGCGAGGTGTGGAGCTGGTTCGCGCCCAGCACCTTGACGTAGTCGACCTCCGCGGCCGGGTCGACGATGGCGCGCGCGTCGAGCGCGTAGCCGTCGCCGGTCTCCTCGGCGAGGCCCTCGGCGGCGTACACCGCGACGTCCTCGTCGAGCTTCTGCAGGGAGACGGTCGCGACCGTCTCCTTGGCCTTCTCCGGGCGGTCGAACCCGTGTTTGCCGAGCGGTTCGTAGTTGTGGAACTCGTGTTTCGCGCGCCCTGCGCGACCACGGCCACCACGGTGACCGGCACCGCGCCGGTTCTTGTGGGTTCCGCCGCCGTGCGTGCGCGAGCCGCGCTGTCGTCGTTTCTTGCTCGTCATCGCATCTGGGTGAGGAGGCTGTCTATCTCCTCGGTGCTGTGTTTGCCGAGCTGGCCACCCTCCTTCGTCGGGTGCTTGATGCCGTCGTGCCCGCCACGCGGCGGGTGGAGGCGGAGCGTGGGCGAGAGACCCTGCTCGCGCAGCGTCGTCTCCTCGTCCACGAGCGCCTCTGCCAGCGCGTCGATGCTGTCGTACTCCGTGTTCTCCGAGACCCACTCGTCGGAGACGTCGTCGTCACCCTTCGCGGGTTCGGCGCGCGTCCGGACGAGTTCGGCCACGACGTCGGCGCTGGGTTCGCCGTGGGCGACCCAGTCGTTGACCTTCGTGACCATCCCGCGGTAGGTGTCGGTGTCCGGGACGAGGACGCAGTGGTTGACGCGACCGAGGTTGAGCATGTCGATGGTGTCCTGCACCTCGTAGCTCATGTCGACCTCGCCGCGAACCTGCACGAGCGCCCTCATTCTATCACCTCGCGCTTCTCGGCGGCGCGCTGGGGCACACGGGCTTCGGCCGTGTTGCGCAGCGCGTTGAACGTCGCCTTCGCGAAGTTGACCGTCGTCCGGGTCTGCCCGGACGAGCGGGTCCAGATGTCCTCGATACCGGCGAGTTCGAGCACCGAGCGGACGGTCTCCCCGCCCGCGAGGCCCAGCCCGCGCGGTGCGGGCTGGAGTTCGACCTCGACGCTGCCCGCCTTGCCGGTCGTGCGGAGCGCGACGGTGTGGGGTCGCCCACAGCCACACTCCCACGAGCCACAGCCACGGGAGACGTCGATGATGTTCAGCTTCGCGATGCCGATGGCCTTCTGGATGGCGCCGCCGACCTGGTCGTCGCGGCCCTCCGCGTAGCCGACGAGGCCGTCGCGGTTGCCGACGACGACCGAGCACCGGAACTTCACCCGGCGCCCGGAGTCGGTCATGCGCTGGACCATGTTGATGTCGAGGACGTTGTCCTCCAGGTCCGGCACCAGTCGGTCGACGACCTCCGCTTCACGGAGCGGGAGGCCCGAGTCGAGGGCCTCGCGCATCGTCGTGATGTCGCCGTCGAGCACCTGCTGTCCGAGGCGCGTTCGCGGCTCCCAGCCGTCACTCATTGCTCGTCCTCCATGCGTTGTCGTACGTCATCGAAGTGGTCCGGTAGGTCGGTCGCGTCGAAGTCGCCGCTGTACAGCGGGTCGTCGAGCTGTTCCGCGTACTCGGCGATGTGTCCGCCGCGGGTTCGCTCCCACTCCGCGAACACGTCGTCGTTGTGCGGGACCTGCAGTCCGGCGTCGATGGCCCCCTCCTGCACCGCGAACACCTTGCTGCCCGGTGTCGCGGTGTTGAGGCCGATGTCGAGGACCGCGTCCTCGACGCCCTCGGCGAGCGCGCGTTTGCCCGCGAGGAAGCCGGTGAGGTAGGCCGCGGGCAGGTTGCCCGTGGGTGCCTCCCAGCCGTACTCGGCGAGGTCCGACGAGTGTGCGGAAGCGAGCGTTCTGTCTCCCTGGTCTCCTGTAGTCACCAGCTGCGCCCTGACGTGCTTGTTGCTCGTGCGAGCAACGAGGCGTGCTCTGCCGGATTTCAGCAGGCGCAACCGCTGATGGTAGTCCGTGCGTGCCTCGCGGCGTCGCCGCATAGGCACTTTGTAGCGTGGTCCGCTTGCCATATCAGTAGTTGTTCTCCACGTATCGTTCGAGGTCGCTCACACTGTCGAACTCCCCACCCGAGGCCATCCCGTACACTTCACGGTACTCGGAGCGGTCGAGCCGCTCCTCCTCGTCGCGGAGTTCGCGCAGGCGGCGACGCTGTGCGCGGATGCGTCGCATCCACTGGTCTTTCTTCCCGTCACGAGCGCCCTTGCGTCCCTTCCGGGAGCCGGGGCCCTTGCGGTGGCCGTACGAGCGCTTCTCGTTGCGTTCGCGTGCACGACCGCGGGAGTTGCTTCGCGCCTCTCGCTTCGTGTCGATGGAGCCGTCCGCGATGAGTTCGCGGATGTCTTCGCGGGTGATGGCGTCCGCGATGTCACCACCGGCGTCGGGGTCGAACCAGATGCGGTTCTTCCCGACGTCGAGTTCGTCGGCTGCCAGTCGTTTCTGGGTACTCAGGTCACTCATTGGTCGACCTCCACTTCGACGTAGGTCGGGTTGAGGACGCGAATCTCGGCGTCCTCGGCCTCCTCCTCGATGCGCTCGCGCTTGCGAGCGCCGACGGTGGAGGCGATGCGCACGGCCTGCGTGTCGCCGTCGACACCCTCGAGGTCGTTCACGTTCTCGACGTGGACCTCCTCGAAGCCGCTCGGGTGGAGTCCGCGGACCTCCTTCGGCGTCCGGTAGCCGGAGGCGACCTTCGGCCCCTTGCCCTTCTGGCCGCGGCGCTGTTTCGAGAGCTGGCCGCGGGGGCGTCGCCACGACTCGGGCGTGCGCTTCTTCTTGTGGTAGTCCTGGCGGCGGAACGCGGGTTTGCCCTCGCGTTTCCGCTGGGTCAGGAGTCGCTGTGCCTCGTCGTCGAGGTCGGGCGTCTTGTCGGCGTGTCCACGGGCCTGGAGCTCCGTCTCCACGTCCTCGTCGACTGCCGCCTCGGGTTCGCCCTCGTCCTCGACTTCGGCCTCGGTCTCCTCCTCGTCGCGAACCTCGAGTCCGCCGACGTCGGCCTTGATACGAGCGGCGAGCGCGTTCCCGATGCCCTCGACGTCCGCGAGTTCGGACTGGCTGGCCCCGCGCACGTCGTCGACCGTCTCGAAGCCAGCGTCGCGGAGCGCGTCGGCCTTGCTCGGGCCGACGCCGGAGATGTCCTCGATGTCCGCGGGACCCTCCGGTTCCTCGTCGGCGTCGGTCGACTCGTCGTCGGCCGCCGCCTCGGCGTCGTCGTCCTGTGCCGTCCCCGTCTCCGGGGACTCTTCGGCGACGACGTCCGCGAGGATGTCCTCGGCGAGGGACTCGCTGATGCCCTCGACCTCGGTCAGGTCCTCGACGGTCGCGGCCTGAACGTCCTCGACGGACTCGTAGCCCGCCTCTCGGAGTGCTTCTGCCTTACTCGGGCCGACGCCGTCGATGTCTTCGAGAGTCTCTGGAACTGCCATCAGGCCTCACCTCGCTTCGGTTTCTGCGTGATGTACACGCCGTCCTGGAACACGCGGGTGTCCTTGTCGTTCACGCGCGTGAGCTGTTCGATGTCGGCGGCGGTCTGGCCCACGTCCTCGATGTTGGGACCGCTGAGGACGAGTTCCTCGCCGTCGACCAGTACCTGTGTGTCACCGTGGATGGGGGTGCGGCGCGGCGACTTCTCCCCGAGGAAGTTCGAGATGACGACGTCGTCGCCCTCGACCTTCACCTGCATCGGGAAGTGAGAGTAGAAGACCTCCATCTGGTACTCCCACCCGTCGGTCACGCCGAACACCATGTTCCGCACGTGGCTCTCGAAGGTGCCGACCGTGGCGACCGTCTTGCGGTCGTCCTCGGTGCTCTCGACGACGACGGCGTCGACCTGTCGGTCGTCCTCGTCCTCGTCGCCTTCGACGGTGACCTCCTCGACGGAGACCGTCACGTCCGGGTACCACAGCTTGCGCGTCACCGACCCGTTGGAACCCTCGACGGTGAGGTCAAGGTGGTCGAGCGACGCGTCCACGTCGTCCGGAAGTTCGATATGCGTTCTCATCAGTACACGTAGGCGATTACCTGGCCACCGATGCCCGAGTCGCGGGCCTCGTAGTGGCTCATGATGCCCTCCGATGTGGAGACGATGAGCGTCCCGTAGTCGCGCGCGGGGAGGAACCGTTTCTCCCACTTCTCGTAGCCGTCCGCCTTGGCGGAGTAGCGCGGTTTCACGGGGCCACACTCGTTGATGGCACCTTTCAGTTCGACCTCGAATCGGCCCGACTTACCGTCGTCGACGAACTGGAAGCCGTCGACGTATCCTCGGTCGTAGAAGACCTCGAGGATGGAGCCGATGATGTTCGAGGCGGGCTGGACCGTCTGGTTGAGATGGCCGACGCTCTCGGCGTTGTTGAGCTCCGACAGCGCGCTGGCCAGTGGATCGTTGCCCGTCATTAGCTGTACTTCTTGAATCCCATGTTGCGGGCGATCTCTCGGAAGCACTGGCGGCAGAGCCACACGTCGTACTTCCCGATGAGTCCCTGCTTGCGGCCGCAGCGCTGACACGCTTCGAGCTGGCCGGTTCGCGGGGAGTCGGAGTCGCCCGTCTCTTCTGTCTCGCTTTCGCTCATCTCAGTTGACCTCCACGTCGAACTCCGTCTGGAGGAACCGCACCGCGTCCTCGACGTTCAGACGGTGTCGCGACGGAATCTGCTGGGTGGCCACGTCGCGCTTGCGGACGCGGTAGCCGGGGCGGACGAGGTTGACCGTCACGTCCAGCCCGTAGATGCCGATGCTCGGGTCGTACTCCTGGCTCGGGAACTCGGTGTGTTCGTCGACACCGAAGCTGAAGTTCCCCGTCTCGTCGAACTGGCTCCCGCTGATGTCGACCAGCGGCAGCGCCGTGTCGAGGAACTCGTAGGCCAGGTCCCCCCGGAGGGTCACCTTCGCACCGATGGGGTCGCCCTCGCGGATGTTGAACTCCGGCACCGTGCGCTTGGCGACGGTCCGGACCGGGTCCTGACCGGTGACCTCGTGCAGGATCTCCTCGGCGTTGGCGAGCGGCTGCCCACCTTCGCCGATACCCATGTGGACGACGACCTTCTCGACGGTCGGCGAGCGCATCTCGTGGAGTCCGTCGCTCTCGCTCTCGGAGCTCATTCGTCGCTCACCTCGTCGTCGTCACTCGTGTCCGCCTCGACGTCCGAGGACGCTTCTTCGGTCGCGTCCTCGGGCGCGTCGGCGCTCTCGCCGTCGCCCTCGACGAAGTTCTCGTCGATGACGACGACGTAGTCCTCGACCGTCTCGAAGCCCGCGTCACCGTCCTGTTCGACGGTGACGTTGTTCGGGCCGGAGCCGGCCGTGATGGCGATGTCGCCGACGGTACCGATCTCGCCCGCGTGCTGACCGCGGACGGCCGTGACGAGCGCACCCTCCTCGTAGGGGAAGTGCGCGACGACGCTCTTGTCGTCGTTGTCGACGACGACGGAGTCGCTGCCGCCGATGGCGTCGTCCTCGACGAGCAGCGTCTGCCCGTCGTGGAGCGTCAACTGCGTGCGCCCGCCCGAGACGGTCGTCTTGCCGACGACCTTGCCGAGCTTCGAGTCGGCGCTCTCGGCGTCGATGGGGGTCAGCGCCAGCCGACCGCCCTCGTCGGGGAACACGCGGTAGTACTCGTCTCGCTCGACGAAGCCCAGGATGTCGAACATCCCGATGGGGCGTCGCTCGTCGGTGGCCTGCTGGCCGTTGACGACGACGCTGCCCTGTTCGAGCGCGTAGCGTGCCTCCTTCTTCGAGTCGACGTAGCCGAGCACGTCGCGAAGCAGGATGAGCAGCGGAACCCCGTCCTGACCGTGGGGGCCCGCGCCCGCCTTGACGGTGTACTTCTTCGTCTTGCGTGCGACCGGCCACGACGTCGGTGCGGACAGTCGTTTCTGGTGGTCACTCATTCGTCATCACCCTCTAGTCGTGCCTCGCGCTGATCGTCGTCGAGGTCGAGGCCGGTGACGCGGACGTTCGAGGCGTCGATGCCCTTCTGGACGTCCTCGCCGTCGGCCTTCTGAATCGTGACGCCCTCGACGTGGATGGTCGCGCTCCGGAGGTCCACCTTCTGGACCTCCGCCTCGGTTCCGGCCCCGTCGCCCCGGAGTACCTCGACGGTGTCTCCGGCGTTGACGCGGACGGACCGCTGCCCGTACTCGTCGCGGAGGTCGGGCGTGAGGGTCGCGCGGACCTGCTTCTGGCGCTCGTGGAGCGGCGCGTTGGCACGTCGGTTGCGCTGTTTGCGTGGTTGTTTCGTCATCGTTAGTACATCATGGTCGCCGTGCTGGCGATGCTGCCGAACCGCTCGCCGACCTCCTGAGCGATGGGCCCCTTGATCTCCGTGCCGCGGGGGTCCTCGTTCTCGTCGACGATGACGGCCGCGTTGTCTTCGAACTTGACGCGGACGCCGTCGGGCCGGCGGATGGACTTGCGCTGGCGGACGATAACGGCCTCCAGCACCTGACGTCGCATCTCCGGCGTCCCCTTCGTGACCGAGACGGTGACCTTGTCACCGACGCCGGCCTTGGGGTGGCGGTTCTTCGTGCCGTGGTAGCCCGAGACGCTGATGACCTTGAGTTCGCGCGCGCCGGTGTTGTCGGCGCAGTTGACGAGCGAACCCTTCTCCAGGCCCTGCGTCACGTCGGCGTTCAACGCTTGCATCAGCTCTCACCCTCGGGCGAGCGGTCTCCGGAGGCACCCTCGGTGACGTCACCGTCGGTGTCCTCGGTGGTCTCTGTCGCGGGGGCAGTGATGCCGCCCGACTCCTCGGCCGCCTCGACGATCTCCACTACGACGTGGGATTTCGTCTTCGACAGCGGTCGAGTCTCTGCGATACGTACGATGTCGCCGGACGAGAGGTCGAGACATGCGGGGTGGTGTGCCGGAATGCGCGACCGGCGCTTCATGTACCGGTCGTACTTGGGCACGCGCACGTCGTACTCTCGCTCGACGACGACGGTCTTGTCCATCGCCGTGGAGGCGACCTCGGCTTCGATCGTCTGACCGCGCACGGACAGTTCGCCGTGGAACGGGCAGTTCGGGTCGGAGCAGGTCTCCTCTGGCTCTGGTACGTTCAGTCCTATTGCCATCGTGAATCACCTGTGCGTTCGGTGCGTCGGGCCGGGCGCGCGACGAGTCGGTCTCCCTCGACGACGACGAACTCGGAGGCGTCCTCCGAACACTCGCCGTCCAGACGGAACTCGAACGTCGCGACCGCCTTCGGCACCCGCACGGACCGAGACCCCTGACGTCGCCCGCTCTCGCGCGCAACGCTAACGACGAGGGTGTTGGTCGTCTCGGAGACGACCTCGCCCTCGGTCCCGACGAGCGTCGGGTCCGACGAGTCGGCGACCCGCACGTGCAGGCCGACGAGTTCGTGTCGCGGCAGGGTCTCGGCGGTCAACATCTATTCGACTCCTCCGCCCACGTCGTCGCCTTCCTCACCCTGGATCGTCTTGATGCGGGCGATGGTCCGGCGCATCTCGCTGATGCGACCCGGGTTCTCCGGTGCGCCACCGGCGGCCTGGACGGCGTTTGCGTTGAGCAGTTCCGTCTCGAGCTCCTCGAGTTCGGACTGTCGTTCGGCGGGCGTCATGTCGCGGATCTCGTCGGTGTAGAGGATGGCCATCAGTTATCGCCCTCCTCGTCTTCGGAGTCGGCGGCCTCGCTGTCCGAGGCAGCGGCCTCGCTGTCCTCGCCCTCCTCGGGTTCGGTGTCGGCGTCGGCCTGGGGAGCACCGGCGGCGCGGTCGGTCCCGCCAGCCTCGTCGTCCTCGCCCTCGACGGTCTCTTCGACGTCCGCTTCGGCGGCGTCCTCGTTCTCCATCTCGTCGAGCAGGTCCTCGGCTTCGGACTCGCTCTCCTCGGAGAGTTCGCCCTCGACGGCCTCTTCGAGGTCGTCGAGTTCCTCTTCGACGTCGCCGTCCTCGGGGGGAGCGACCTCCTGCTCCTCGTCGAGGACCTCCTCCTCGACGACCTCCTCGTCGGCGGTCGGCGGACTCTCGTCGTCGGCCTCGGCCTCGGTGACGGGCTCGGTGCCCGTGTCGGCGACCTCGTCGGGGTCGCGGTCGAGCAGCTCCTCGACACCCTCGTCCTCCTCGGGTTCGACGATCCACTCGGAGACGTCGGCGTCCTCGGCGACCTGGAAGTCGTCGGGGAGGCGCGCTCCGGGCGGGATGATCTTCACCGTCACGCCGATGGTACCGAGCTTCATCACCGCGACGCCCTGACCCTCGTCCACGATGGATTCGGCGGGTTCGCCGTTGTGCTTGATGTAGCCGCGGTTGAACTTCTCGACGCGCGAGCGTGCGCCCGTCACCTTCCCGCTGAGGACGATCTCGGCACCCAGCGCGCCGGCGTCCATGATGCGGTCGATGGTCGTGTGGCCGGCCTTCCGGAAGTACCAGCCACGTTCGAGCGCGTTCGCGAGTCGGTCCGCGACGATCTGTGCGTTGAGGTCGGGTTCGTCGACCTCCTGCACGTCGATCTGCGGGTCGTCGAGGTCGAAGCGCGTCTCCAGTTCGGTCGTGATCTTGCGGATGTTCTTCCCGCCCTTGCCGATGACCATCCCGGGCTTCTCCGCCCGGAGGACGATCTGGACGCCCATGGGGGTCTTCGCGACCTCCATGCCGCCGTAGCCGGCGCGAGCGAGCTCTTCACCGAAGAACTCGTCGATCTGGGTGCGCTGCAGGCCGTTCTCGATGAACTCGTGTTCGTCTGCCATCAGTCATCCACCTCTTCGAGGATGAGTTCGACGTCGACCTGTGGCGTGTTCCACGAGGTGGCGCGACCGAACGCGCGGGGCTTGCGCCCCGGGGACTCGCCGACCTTGTGGGCGGCGACGTGCATGATGCGCATGCTGTCCCCGTCGAACCCCTGGTGGTCGGCGTTCGAGACGCCGTTCTCCAGCAGGTCGAGGAACGCCTCGGTGGCCTTCTCGGGGTAGCGACCCGCGTCCCAGCCCTCGATGTCGGAACGGTGTCCGACGCCCGAGTTGTGGGACTTGAACGGGACCGAGCGCTCGCCAGCGAGTACCGCTTCGAGGTACTCGACGGCGTCAGCGACGGTCTCGCCCTTGATGGTTCGCGCGATCTCCTTGCTGTGCTTGTGGGACATATGACGCTCTCGGAGCATGGCTTTCGCCGTGGTCTCCGGGTCGGCGTCGACGCTGTAACTGATTCCCATGGTCACTTGAGCGGGACGAACTTCGAGGAGCGCGTCGCCCCGATACCCGCCTGACCGTGCGTCACCGACTTGCGCGTGAGGACGAACTCGCCGAGGTAGTGCCCGAGCATCTCGGGCTCTACGTCGACGCGCTCGAACTCCTGACCGCTGTAGACGGCGAACGTCTTCCCGACGAACTCCGGCACGATGGGCATGTCGCGCAGGTGCGTTCGGAGCGGGTTGTTCGCGGACGTCTCGGCGTCGCGCTTGTCGGCTTTCGCGAGCAGCTTCTGGTGCTCCTCGGTCAGGCCGCGCTCGATGGTTCGCCGCTTGCGTGCGGGTAGCAGTTCCGCGAACTCCTCGAGGTCCATCTCGCGGAGCTCCTCCAGCGTGTGACCGCGGTACGTGAACTCCTCGTCCTTGTCGCGGCCGATCTGGTAGTCTGAACTCATTTCTTGTCTCGCCCTCCTTTGCCGCCGCGGCCCGTCCGGCGGGACGCGATGTCACCGACCTTCCGGCCCGGCGGCGCGTCTCGGGAGACGCTCTTCGGTCGACCGGGGTGCTGGCGGCCGCCGCCACCGAACGGGTGGTCGACGGCGTTCATCGCCACACCACGGACGCGCGGCCACTTCGTACCGCGGGCACGCATCTTGTGGTGCTTGTTCCCGGCCTTGACGAACGGTTTCTCGGTGCGACCCCCACCGGCGACGACGCCGATGGTCGCCCGGCAGTCCGGGCTGAGGCGGCGGATCTCGCCGCTCGGGAGCTGGACGACCGCGGCCTTGCGGTCGTGGGTCAGCAGGGTCGCACTGACGCCCGACGAACGGGCGAACTTCCCACCGTCGCCGGCCTGTCGCTCGACGTTACAGACGGGGACGCCCTCGGGAATCTCCCGCAGCGGGAGCGTGTTCCCGGGCGCGATTTCGGCGCTGACACCCACCTGGATGTCGTCGCCGACCGCGACGCCCTCGGGGGCGAGGACGAGGCGCTGGTCGCCGTCCTCGAACTCGACGGCGGCGACGGGCGCGCTGCGTGCGGGGTCGTGCTCGATGCCGACGACCTCGCCGCGGACGACGTCCGTCTCGACCGTCCGGTGGTCGAGGTTGGCCTTGTAGCGGTGGCTCGGTGCGCGGAACGTCGGCGTCCCGCGGCCACGGCGCTGGCCCTGGATTCGTCGCCCCATCTCAGAACACCCCGATGCGCGAGGCGACTTCCTGTGCGTCGTCGTCCTCGGACAGACGCACGGTCGCCTTCTTGTTCCCTTTCGGCGTGATCTGGGTGTTCACGTCGTCGATGCCGATGTCGAACTGTTCTTCCAGCGCGTCACGGATCTCCGGCTTCGTCGCGTCGGCGTCGACGATGAACTGGAGCTTGTTGTGGAAGTCCATCTCGTTCATCGCCTTCTCCGTGACGTTCGGGTGTTTGATGATGCTCATCGGTTGGCTACCTCCTCGATGGCGGACTCGGTGAAGACGGTCAGTCGACCGGCCTGTCCGCCGGGTGCGAGGTCCTCCGCGTTGACCTCTTTCGCGGTGGCGACGTCGACGCCCGCGAGGTTGCGGGCGGCCTTCGACGGCTCGCCGGTCGTGACGAAGAGGATGGACGAAGGGCGTCGGAACTTGCGGCCACGGGTCGTCCCGCGGCCGCTTTTCACCTTCTTGCCCTCGTCGGCGCGCTGTACGTCGGCGTAGACGCCGAGCGATTCGAGCAGCGCGACGACCTCCTTGGTCTTCACGAGGTCCTCGAACTCGTCGCTGACGACGAGCGGGAGCGAGTCACCGTCGAACCGGTGACCGCGCTCGGCCACGCGTTCGGCGTCCACCGTCGCGGCGAGCGCCGAGCGGGTCGCGAGCTGTCGCTCCTTCTTGTTCACCTTCTCGGAGCGGTCCTTCTCCGCTTTCGGCGGGTGGGCCTTGCGGCCACCGACCGTCTGCGGGACGCGGCGACCCTGCCCGTTCTCACGGGGGACGTGGGCCATGCCGCGACCGCTACCGAACGATTCGGCCGGGGTGCGCATCCCCGCGTAGGGGTCCGCACCGTAGTCCTGCTTCCGGTTGGCCTGGGCGGCGCGGACGGTCCGCTGGATGAGGTCCGGACGGTACGGCGTCTCGAAGACCTCGGGGAGGTCGATCTCCCCCGTCTCCTCGCCCTCCAGGTCGTATACGACAGTCATCCTTGGTTACTCTCCGTGGAGACGTAGCGCACTTCGGGGTCGAGACGCGGCTGTTCGGCCGGTCGGACCGCCGGGCGGAAGCGCACGAGGCGCTTGTTCGGGCCCGGCAGCGACCCCTTGACGAGCACGTAGTCGCCCTCGACCTCGCCGTAGTTGACGAAGCCGCCGTCGGGCGTGACGTCCTCGTCGCCGATGGCGACGATGCGCTTGTTCAGTTCGGTGCGCTGGTGGTAGCCGGTCTGCCCCTGCTGGGGGACCGTCGAGCGCACGCGCGAGGGGTTCCACGGGCCGAGGTTGCCGATGCGTCGGCGCCACCCCTGCCGGGCGTGTTTCCCCTTGCGCTTCTGGACGCCCCAGCGCTTGACCGGGCCCTGGGTGCCCTTCCCCTTCGTGATGCCTGCGACGTCGGCGAACTCGCCCGCTCGGAACACGTCCGAGAACGAGTGCT
The DNA here is from genome assembly GCF_023074835.1 of Halomarina salina. NCBI lineage: Archaea > Methanobacteriati > Methanobacteriota > Halobacteria > Halobacteriales > Natronomonadaceae > Halomarina > Halomarina salina. Next base: position 1,956,491 of record NZ_JALLGW010000001.1, on the reverse strand, counting down.
CGCCGCCGTCCTCGATGAGGTCGAGCGCGTACTCCACGCGCTCGTCGAGCGAGCCACCGCCGACTCGCGTCTCCATCACGTCGGGCTTCTTCTTCGGGACGCTCGTGGCGTTCGGGACGGTGTGCGTGATGAGACGCACGTCGCCCAGGTCGCCCGCTTCCAGCGCGTCGCGAATGAGCTGTTCCTGACCTGCCGACTCGGGGAGGTCGAGAGTCCGGGAGAGGTCCTCGTGGAACTCGCCGGTCCAGACCTCGGTGAGTGGTCGCAGGCCGTACGGCGTGTCTTCGTAGGCTCGGAGCGCCACCGCGCGCATTGGCGGCGTCTCCACGACCGTCACGGGGACGGTCTCCTCCTGCCCCTCACGGGGGGAGTTGGGCTCGTCGTTGACCATCACGACGTGGGACATGCCGGCCTTGTAGCCGGCGAATCCCTGGAGCCCCGACTGTCCGTCGTCCTCGGGCCACGTCTTGAGACGCGGCACCTCGCTGGACGCGCGGACGCGGGGGCCGAAGCCCATCGAGCCTTTGCGTGGTCTGCTTGGTTGTGGCATGGTTTACCTCAGGTTGAGGCAGGCGAGGGTGGCGAACAGTGCTTCTTCCGTTCGCACCACCTCGCTGCCCTGGTGCGGAACCGTGTTCAACCAGAGGTCGAACCGGGCTGCCGGTTCGTGAGACCGCGTCCCGTCGGCGGGTTCGGTACCCCCGTCTCGGGACTCGTGGTCGCCGTCGGGCGACCATTGCTCGTCGCGTGGGTCCACCCGCGGCGGGTGGACGCCAAGAATCTCCGGGAGGCCGCGTTCCGGCGAGCCGAAGACGGCAGTGAACCCATCGCGCACACGCGGGGCGACTTCGCCCAGCAGTGCGACGTCGAGTTCCTCACCGTGGCGCGACGCGGCGATAGAGACGCCAGCGTCGGCCCGGGAGAGTGCCGTATCCAGCTCCTCGCCCCACACCGAGAGTCCCGGAAGGGACTCGTCGACGATGCGGGCCCGGAGCGGCCGTCGCGAAGAGACCCTGATGGTCACGCGTTCCCCCTCCTCGACCGCCATCTGCGGCGGGACGAGCAGGGAGACTGGGTGTTGCAGTCCGCAATTGACCCGAACGCGCCCGTCAGGTCCGACCTCGGTCACGATTCCTTGTCTTAACGACCCCGAACCGTCAGATTCGGAGCCGGTCTGCGCGACAGCGCGGAGCGGCGGCAGGACACCGACGCACTCCAGTTCGTCGCGCCGCCCCCACGCCTCCTTTCGGAGGTACGGGGGTGTGGCCGCGTAGGCCAGCACGGTGCGGACGAACCCGTCGTCCCAGCGCCCCTCGCCATCCGGGTCCGGATAGACGAGCAGGCGGTCGATTCGAAAGACCGTGGCGGCACGGGCGACGTACCCGAGCTTTCGGGTCGCCTCCCGTTTGTCACGGGACTCTCGAACCAGCGACGACGGCACGAGTACGGTGCGTGTCATGCCGATGCGCTTCCTCGCTGTACACGAGACTATTCCAGTGGTACCCAGTGCGCTCCTAAAAGGGTAGCGTTTCCCTACGGGCGTGTGGGGGCCTCACACGACCGTTTTCGGTGAGAGACAGTCCCATGCCACGAGGGTTCACCGACACCGATACTCCGGTACGTTTTTATTCCTCTCCGTCCCAGGTTGGGATGCAGAAAGCGCACTGATAGTGTAGTGGTATCACGTGACCTTGCCATGGTCACAACCCGAGTTCAAATCTCGGTCAGTGCACTTCTCAGGAACCAACGATTCCAGCAGCGCGTCTCGTCGCGCTGCAACTGAGTGGTCCCCGTGAATTCTCGACGAAGAGATTTGAAGCAGGGAGCACGCAGTCCGAGCAGAGCGAGGAAGCGAGCGACCGTGGTTCAAATCTCGGTCGGTGCACTTCTCCCGAGTTCTACTCCGCGCAGAGACTTCGTCTGCGTAACCTCTCGAAATCGGCGTGTAGACGACGCTGAGTCGAGTCGGGCGTTCACGAGGCCACGGGTCCTCGTCGTGGTCGAGCGTTCACGGGTCCTGACGCAGGGAAAGCGTTGCGGGGCACTCGGCGTCACGAATCGGGCAAGGCCGACCTGATTCGACGAACCGCGGAGGCTATCGACGACGCCTGGCAGTCCGTGTGGGGCGACTCGACCACCGGCGAGCGGATACTCATCGCCGTCTTCCTGGTCGTAACGGGGTTGGCGATACCGGTCGTCCCGATCGTCTTCGTCGCACGGTACATCGCTCGCTGACGTTCTGACCACCGGCCGACACGTCTCTGTCGAGGCGCGAGTCGTGGCGAATCGTCGTCGCCGGCGGGAACCCTCGCAATGTCACAGTATCTCATTCGACCGGTCAGTGGCGCTACTACGTTCTCTGTACGATGAATTAATGCGTCGGCCGGTGGAGAGCGTAGACGATGGACTATCGCAGCGTCGACGACCTGAACGCGGCCGTCCGTCGCCTGGCCTGGGACCTGCCGAACGACGTCGACCGCATCGTCCACCTCGACGGTAGCAGTTCGGTGGCGGCGAGCCTGCTCCAGCAGACGACGGGACTGCCGGTCGTCGACACCGAGGAGATTCGAGGCGAGGAGGCGGTGGACGGCGAGGTCCTCCTGGTTCTCGCGGACCACGTCGGACCCGACGAGTCGGTCGAGAGACGGGTCCGGCCGAGCGACCTCGCCGATTCCGCCACTGTGCGGAGCGCGGCGGTGTACGTCTCCGAGCGTGCAGCCGACCGGCCCGACTACTGGACCGAGACCGTCGCGGACCCGTGTGCGTTCGAGTGGGAACTGTTGCACCCGGAGACGCTCGGAAACGCCTGCGTCGACATCGACGGCGTGCTCTGTCGTGACCCGACGCCCGAGGAGAACGACGACGGCCCGCGCTACCGGGAGTTCCTCACGACGGTCGAGCCACGGTTGATTCCCGACACGCGCGTCGGGTGGCTCGTCACCTGTCGGCTGGAGCAGTACCGCCCCGAGACCGAGCAGTGGCTGGACGAACACGGCATCGAGTACGACGAACTCGTGATGTGGGACCTGCCGAGCAAGGCCGTCAGGGACGAACGGGGCGGCCACGGCGAGTACAAGGCCGACGTGTACGAGGCGACCGGTGCGTCGTCGTTCGTCGAGAGTTCGCGACATCAGGCAATCGTCATCGCCCGGCAGGCGGAGAAGCCGGTGTACTGCTTCGACGAGAACCAGGTGATTCCGCCGGGGGAGGCCGCCGACGAGTTCGGGTACGACCCGCTCTTCGTCCGGTTCGCCGAGGACCCGCGGTCGTTCGTGACGATGGCCGGTCGGTACGTGGCGGCGAAGGGCGTCAGTACGGTCGGTCGGACCGTCGGGTCCTTCCGGTAGTATCGCCGAATCGCTCGCGCTCCTTTCCAGGCCCAGACGGGCCTCACTCCTCTCGGGGCGTCCAGCGCAACTCGACGGCGACCGAGCCGTCTCCGAAGCCGAGTTCCGGGTCCGTATCGACCGTGATTGCCTGCGGCGGGTGTAGCGACACCTCCTGGTCGTCGATGTGTGCGACGAACGTCTCGGGGTCGTCGTCGAGCAGCGTGGCGAACGCCTCCAGTTCCGCGACGAGTTCGTCGCGGGTGGCGAGTTTCCGGCGCTCACCGCGTGGGACGCCCCCGACGACCGGGTCGATGCTCACGTCCCGCGAGCGGTTCGAGAGGACGGCGTTGACCGCGACGCCCAGCAGGATGACGAGGCTGCTGAAGTAGAGCCACGTCAGCAGGAGGATGATGGCGGCGACGAGGCTCCCCGACTGCGCCGAGTCCGCGTTCCCCGAGAAGGTGATGTACACCTTGAACAGCAGTGCGAACAGCGTCAGACCGACGGAGGCGACGACGACCCCCGGAAGGACCTCCGTGACGCTGACGTCCGCGTCAGGGAACACGTAGTACATCGGGAGGAACGCGACGGTGAGGCCGACGACGGTGACGAGACCCCCGACCAGCGCGACCAGGGGACCGCCGCCCGTGATGGGGAAGCGAGACTGGACCCAGACGGCCGCGACGATGGCGACCGCGAACGTCCCGAGCACCAGTACTCCGTCGGTAATCTGGTCGGTGAACGTGTTGGCGGCCTCGGACTCGTAGATGTCCGAGAAGGCCGTGTCGAGGCCCCGGAAGATGCGGAGGCTCCCCCAGACGAGCACCGCCAGTCCGACGATGGAGAGGCTCGTCGACTGGTTCGTCGAGGTGATGTCGTCGATGAGTTGCCTCGAGACGTCCTGCGAGAGGAGCGTGCCGGTGAGTTCCTCGATGCCGCCCTGGACCGAGACGCCGAGCGTGGAGGAGACGGCGAACAGGAGGACCAGTGCGGGCAACAGCGAGACGAACGCGTGGTAGGCGATGGAACCGGCCATAAACGTCAGCTTCTCGACCCGCGCCTCGCGCACGATGGCACGGAGCACCTCCTCGGCTCGTTCCAGTCGCCCCTCGTGTCGGTCGATCGTCTCGGAGACACCGCCCATACCCACCGGACGCGACCGGTCAGCAAATAACCGCGGGGCCGCGGCAGCCCAGGAGACGACTCGACACGACCCGAGACGGCGGTTCGGACGCCTGTCAGGTTCGTCCCCGACTCACCCGACGCGCCGGTAGAGGGCGGCCGCCACACCGACCGGAACCGCGAGGACGACCAGGTACGGCAGCGCGTAGGCGAGCGCGACCACCAGCGACCGGACGAGGCGCACGACCCCGCCCACCGACCAGGCGAGCGCCGCGACGACGTCCGTCTCGTGGAACGCCGTCCCCGCTTCGGCCGCGGCGGGTTCGGGGTGCGGTTCGCGCAGGTCGACCGTCACCGTCGAGAGCGCGACCCGACCCTCCAGCGCGGCCAGCTGGGCGTCGAGGCGTTCGACGCGTTCCTGGGCGGCGCTCAGTTCCCGGCTCACCGCCAGCACGTCCTCGGTCTCGTTGGCCGACTCGTAGAGGTTCCTGAGTCGGTCGCGCTCGGCTTCGGCGTTCGACAGCCGCGCTCGCAGGTCGACCAGCCGGTCGGTCACGTCCTCGGTGGTCGACTGGGAGGAGAGCACCTCGCCCGTCGCCCCGACCCGCTCGACGAACGCCGAGAAGTTCCCCGAGGGTACGCGGAACACGATACGACCGGTCGTGAACGTCTCGTTGGCCGCCTCGTGGACCTCCTCGCTGGACTCGGCGACGAACCCGCCGTTCGCGGCGACGGCAGCGGTGAGGTTCGCCCGCGCGGCGTCGTACGCCGAGACCTCGAGGCGAATCGTCCCGTCGCGGACGAGCGCGCGCTCGGCAGCCTGTGCGCCCGTCGCCGCGCTACCGTCGTTCGAACCGCGTGCCGCCTGCTCGGTCGCCGCGCCGCCACCGCCGCCGTCGGCCGCACCACCCCCCGCGCCACCGGAGCTACCGCCGCTCCCGTTCGGTGCGGCGTTGCCAGCGTCGCCACCGCTCCCCCCGGTTCCACAGCCGGCGAGTACGACGAGACAGAGCACTCCGAGGACGACCGCGACGCGTCTGCGTGAGACCATGGACGAGCGTCGTAGTGCCAGTACCTAACACGCCCCAAGGAACAAACGGTCGTTTTACCTACACGAACTCGGGGCCGTCTTGCACTCGCCACCGCCACGCTTTCGCCGCGTGGCCGCGAACGGCGACGCGACCATGACCGTCATCGGATTCCTCAGCGTCGCACCGGTACAGGAGGGCTCGATGGGCGAGGAGGTGGCGAAGGCCGTCGCCGCCCTCGACGAGTTCGACGTCTCCTACGAGACCACCCCGATGGGGACGACCATCGAGGCCGACAGCGTCGACGACCTGTTCGCGGCCGCACAGGCCGCCCACGAGGCCGTCGACGGCGACCGCGTCAGCACCCTCCTGAAGGTGGACGACAAGCGCACCAGCGACCAGACCGCCCGCGAGAAGGTCGACGCCGTCGAGGAGCACCTCGGCCACGAGGCGAAACGAGAACGCTGAACGATCGCCGGACCCGCGACGACAGTCGCCGGACCACGAGAGCGGGACGACCGGGCCATCCGACGTTGGTACGCAGCCTTATCGCGTCGGAGCGCTTCCCGAAGGGTAATCGAGCAGATGAAGACCCAGTACTACACCGCGACGAGCATCGACGGGTACATCGCCGACGAGGAGAACTCCCTCGACTGGCTCTTCCAGTTCGGAGACAGTGAAGAGTCTGAAGAGGGGTACGCCCAGTTCGTCGACCGGGTCGGTGCCATCGCCATGGGTTCGACGACCTACGAGTGGGTCGTCGAGCACGAGAACCTGCTGGAGAACCCGGAGCAGTGGCCGTACGAGATTCCAACGTGGGTGTTCAGCACACGGGAGCTACCGGTCGTCGACGGTGCGGACGTCACCGTCGTTCGGGGGGACGTCTCGCCCGTCCACGCGGAGATGGTCGAGGCTGCCGACGGTGAGAACGTCTGGCTCGTCGGTGGCGGGGACCTCGTCGGACAGTTCCACGAACAGGGACTCCTCGACGAGATCATCCTCACCATCGCCCCCGTCACGCTCGGGTCGGGAGCACCACTGCTGCCGCGCAGAATCACGGACCCGCCCCTGACACTGGCCGACGCAGAGAGACACGGGGACGAGTTCGCGGTGCTCACGTACGAAGTGCAGCACTCCGGTGAGTACTGACCGGAGACCAGCCCCGCAAGAGGACAGCCTCCGAACGCTCTTTACCCATCCGTGGAGTCATCCCACCCAATGAGAGCAGCCCTCGTCATCCTCGACGGCTGGGGACTCGGCACGGGAGACGAACGCGGACCGGACGGCGGCGGCCGCGACGCGGTCGCCGCCGCCGACACGCCGACCGTCGACGACTACCGAGAGCGGGGGGCGTTCGGCACCCTCGAAACGCACGGTCCCTGGGTCGGCCTCCCGGAGGGTCAGATGGGCAACAGCGAGGTCGGCCACCTCACCATCGGCGCGGGACGAATCGTCGAACAGGACGCGACGCGCATCAACGCGGCCGTCGACGGGCACGGACTCGGTGCGAACGAGAACATCGCCAGCACCTTCGACTACGCTCGCGAGCACGACGGCCGGGTCCACCTCATGGGCCTCGTCAGCGACGGTGGCGTCCACTCGCTCCAGACGCACCTCCACGCGCTGGTCCGCGCCGCCGCTGACCACGGCGTCGAGGCCGTCACCCACGCGTTCACCGACGGCCGGGACACCGCTCCCAACGGCGGCGCGGGCTACCTGCGCGAACTGGAGAGCGTCGCCGAGGCGGCCGGGACGGGCCACGTCGCCACCGTGACCGGTCGGTACTACGCGATGGACCGCGACCAGCACTGGGACCGGACGAAACGCGCCTACGACGCCGTCGTGAACCGCGAGGCCGACCACGAGGCCGACAGCGCCGTCGCGGCCGTCGAGCAGTCCTACGAACGCGGTGAGACGGACGAGTTCGTCGAATCGACGCTCGTCGAGGGCGGCCCCGCCCTGAACGACGGCGACTCGATAGTGTTCGTCAACTTCCGCTCGGACCGGGCGCGCCAGCTGGTTCGGATGCTCGCCGACGTTCGGCCGGACTGGGAGTTCGACACCGACCCGCCCGAGACGCGACTGGTGACGATGACCGAGTACGACGAGACGTTCGACCTGCCCGTCGCGTTCCCGCCCCACCAGCCGACCGACACGCTCGGCGAGGTGGTCGCGAACCGGGGCTGGACGCAGGGTCGCCTCGCGGAGACCGAGAAGTACGCTCACGTCACCTACTTCCTCAACGGCGGCCGGGAGGTGGCGTTCGACGGCGAGGTCCGCGAGATAGTTCCCAGCCCCGACGTGCCGACGTACGACGAGACGCCCGCGATGAGCGCCCCCGAACTGACCGACGAGGCGCTGGCGATGGTCGACGAGTCGGACCCGGACCTCCTCGTGCTCAACTACGCGAACGCGGACATGGTCGGCCACACCGGGGACTTCGACGCCGCGAGAGCTGCCTGCGAGGCCGTCGACGAGCAGGTCGGCCGCCTCGTTCCGGCGCTGCTCGACGCGGGCGCGGACGTGATTCTCACCGCCGACCACGGCAACGCCGACGACATGGGCACCGTCGAGGACCCGCACACCGCCCACACGCTGAACCCCGTGCCGCTGATTCTGCTCTCGCCCGACGTGGACGGCGGGGCAGGTGACGGCGGTCACTCGGTTCGGGACGACGCCGGACTCGCGGCGCTCGCCCCGACGCTTCTCGAACTGCTCGGCGTCGACCAGCCGGCGCCCATGACCGGGGAGTCGCTGCTGGAGTGAGCGCCGGAGCAGTCGTCACTCGCCATCGCTCTCGTCGCCGGGGAGCGCGACCGAGAGGACGTGCTCGCCCGGCCCGACGGTCTCCGTGGTCGCGTCGTAGGACTCCTGCTCGACCGACGGGTCGAACGTCCCCGCGCCGGCCGGGTTGACGTAGCTGACGAGAGAGACGGTCTCCTCACAGCCGTCCTGCACGTCGAGCGTGACGGTCGCGGTCCCGTCGGCGACGGCGATGACGTCGCTGTCGAGACAGTCCGCGACGTCGTCGAGTGCACCGCCCGTTCCGGTCCGCACGACCGGCGTCTCGCTCGACCCGTGGAGGTACCGGAGCAGTCGGCCCTGCTGGCCGTAGAAGTCGTCCGGGTCCTCGCCGAGGACGGCTTCGGGCTCGCCGAGCACGAGGTCGACCTGGTAGGCCGTCGCCGACGGCTCCGGTTCGGGTGCTGGCAGGCCACAGACGTCCGGGGTGACGAACTCGACGAACAGCTGTTTGTTCTCCTGGGCGATCTCCTCCCAGCCGACCGCGCCGGAGTCCACGATGTTCTGCGGGTCGAGCGCCGGGTCCCGCAGGACGAGCGCCGAGGTCAGCGCGGGGGGACGGAGTTCCTGGCCGCCACCACCCTCGCCCTCTTCGCTCGCTGCGCCCTCCTCGCCGCCGGCACCGTCGGCGTTCTCACCCTCCCCACCGCCCCCCTCGCCGCTCTCGCCCGCCTCGGCAGGGGGCGCACACGGGTCCGGCACCGGTGGTGCCTCGGTCGCATCCCCGACGACGATGCGGCCGGCGTGTCCGAACACCTCGTGCGGCCCGCAGTAGTAGTCGTACACGCCCGGCGTGTCGAAGCGGTAGAGCCAGGTCGCCCCGCCGCCGAGATACGGCGACGAGAACCACGCCAGGCCGTCGCCGTCGTCGGGAATCCGCTGCTGGCGACCCGCGTACGGGTGGTACGCGGAGACGGTGTGGCCGGGCGTCGTGAACCGGAACGCGACGACGTCTCCCGGTTCGACCGCCAGCCCGGTCGGCTGGTAGAAGAACTCCGGGAGCGGCCGTCCCTGCTCCCGTGGCGGCCCGACGAGCAGTTGCACCTCGTGGTCCGGTTCCACGGGGAGGTCGGTCTCCGGGGTCAGCGCCGCGAACCCGAGGTTCGGGTCGAGTCCGTCGCCGTCGTCGGCCTGGTTCGACCGTGCGCCGACCACCCCCGCCGAGCCGAGCGCCGTCGCCGCCGCTCCGACGCCGAACGCCTGCAGGACGCGTCGTCGCCGCTGTGATACCTCGTCAGTGTCGAAGTCGTCTGACATGACGGGGAGAGCCTACGAGTATCGGATGATAGTTAGCTAGCGATATGACACGATAAATTGACAGTTGATTCTGAGAGTCACGACCGGCCAGCTCCGACGGGAAGAGCGCTCTACAGCCGATTCGAGCGGTCGGGAGCCGACGGCTACCTGGAGACGCCCGGCCAGGGCGCTGCCGGGACGGTCAGCGCACGGTGACGAGGCAGTGCTAGCGGAAATCGTCACGCGAGTCTCGACGCGCGGCGCGTTCGCCCTCCTCGCGGGACATCGTCGTTCGACCGTCGTGTTCGGACCGGACGAGCGAGTAGAGGACGAGCGGTGCGAGGACGGCGAGCGCGAGGAACACCGCCACGAACAGGGTGCCGACGGCCTGGAGGGGAACCATGGGACAACTCGTCGAATCGACCTGTTAACCGTTACGGTGGTTTCGGTGGTTTCGACGCTCTCGACGGTCGGCGCAGCGTCGCCAGTCGGACTCCCGGCGCGAGCGGCGCTCAGTCGTCCCGCCGATAGACGACCTCGCCGTCGACGAGCGTGTGCGTCACCTCGACGTCGTCGACGGTCCCGGGAGTCACGTCCCACGGCGAGTCGTCGAGCACGACCAGGTCGGCGCGCTTGCCGACCGTGATGGTCCCGAGTCGGTCCTCGTCGAATCCCGCGTACGCGGCCCCGCGCGTGTACGCCCGGAGCGCCTCCGTCACGGTGAGTCGCTGGCCCTCGCTCGGCGCGGTGACGGCCTGTCGGACGCCGAACAGCGGTCCGAGCGGCATGCAGTCGCTCCCGAACGCCAGCGGGACGCCCGCGTCCAGCAGGTCGCGGTACCGATTCGTCGAGCGTGCTCGTTCCTCGCCGAGGCGGGTGTCGTAGAGGCCGCCCTCGCGCGCCCACTTCAGGAAGTTCGGCTGGACCGAGGCGACGACGCCGAGGTCCGCGAACCGCTCGACGAGGTCGTCGGTGAGCAGTTCGGCGTGTTCGACGCGGTGTCGGGCCTCACCTGGAGCACCCGTCCCGGCGTAGGCGCCGAGGACGGTCCGAATCGCCTCGTCGCCGATGGCGTGGGCGGTGAACTGCAACCCCGCGTCGTCCGCTCGGGCGACGTACGCCGCGAGGTTGTCGGGCGAGACGACCCACTGGCCGGTAGCATCGGTGCCGCCCTCCGATTCGTCCCCAGCGTCGGCGTACGGTTCGGAGAGCTTCGCCGTCCGGCCGCCGAAGCTCCCGTCCGTGAAGCTCTTGACGCCGCCTACCCGGACGAGGTCGCTACCGTGGTTCGTCCGTGCGCCGAGGTCGACCAGCGCGTCGAGGTGGTCCGTCCAGTAGTTGATGCGGACGCGCAGGTCCAGGTCCTCGGAGTCGTCGAGTTCGCGGTAGACGCGCGGTGCCTCGCTGTTGCGGACCATGTCGTGGACGCCGGTCACGCCCTGCTCGTGGGCGAAGTCTCGCGCGGCCCGGACGAGCGAGCGCATCTCGGCGGCGTCCGGTTCGACGGCGTCCCACACCGCGTCGACGGCCTCCTCGACGACGACGCCGGTGGGGTCGCCGCCCTCGGTTCGCACGTCGTCGTCGGGCATCCCGTCGGCCAGTCGGTCCAGTGCGACCGAGTTCAGCCCGGCCGTGTGCATGTCCTCGCGGAAGGCGACCACCGGCCGCGTCTCGCTCACCGCGTCGAGGTCGGTGCGAGTGAGGTAGCGCGACTCGGCCCACGCGCTCTCGTCGTAGCCGAACCCCTGAATCCAGTCCGTGGCGTCGACCGCGTCGGAGCCCTGTCCAGTCACGTCGGTGTCGTCTGCAGCCGCTTTGGTCTCGTCTGCAGCCGCGTCGGTGTCCTCCCGGAGCAGGTCGACCGCCTCGTCGGGCGAGTCGGCCACCGAGAGGTCGGCGTGGACGAGGCGTCGCCCGACCATCGGGAGGTGCGTGTGGGCGTCGACGAACCCCGGCAGGACGACGCCGCCCTCGCAGTCGAGCACCTCGGTCTCGGCCCCGACGAGGAACTCGACCTCGTAGGCGTCGCAGAGGCGGACGAGTTCGCCGTCGCGGACCGCGAGCGCCTCGTACGTCTCGTCGGGCGAGTCGAGCGTGTGGACCTCGGCGTTCGTCAGCACGAGGTCCGCGGGAGCGGTCATACCGTGAGCGCGCGGCGAGGGGACAAAAGCGTAGTCGAGGGGCAGTAGCGTGCGGACTGCTCGGACCGCCTCCTCAGACCTCCGACCCCTCCGAGTCCTCCAGCGGGTCCACCTCGACGTCCTCCGGCGTGTCGCCGAACGCTATCTGGCCGTAGTTGAGCGCGGCGACGAACACCGTCCCGCCGACGACGTTGCCGAGGGTCGTCCACAGCAGGAACCGACCGAAGTCGAGGAGCGTCACGCCCTGGCCGAGGAACATCGCCCCGAGCACCTCCGTCGTCCCGAGCAGCGCGTGGTGGAACGGGCCGAAGCCGATACCGGCGGTGACGACCCAGACGACGAGCACCTCGCCGACGGTGTCGCGACTGGCCGACGCGAGCCACGTCACCATCCCCATCAGCCACCCCGCGACGACCCCGCTCAGCAGGATGGTCGTCCCCGAGTACGGAAGCAGTGCGTCGGCCATCGACCCGAACGCGCTCGGCTCGACGATGCCCATGGACGGTCCGAGGACGGCGACGAGCGCCGCGAACGCCGCGCAGCCGACGAGGTTCGCCACGTAGACGACGCCCCAGAGTCGTCCGAGGTCCGACAGCGACGCGTCTCCCGAGAGTATCGGGAGCCACGCCATCGTGGTGTGGGCCGTGAACAGTTCGGTCTGCCCGAGCATCACCAGTAGGAACCCCACCGCGGAGGCGTTGGCCAGCACGAACTGCTGGAGGAGCTTCGACTCGAACCCGCCCGAGTAGGTGAGCGCCATCCCCATGAACAGCGCCCCGAAGCTCACGCCGAGACCGGCGGTCACGCCCGAGAACGCGAGCGCGACGGTCGAGCGCCGCATCTCTCGAATCGCGCTCTCGACCTGCTGCCTGAACACGCCCGCGAACTTCCGGGCGTCGGTCGCCGACGGGTGACGCTTGTTCTCCGACATCTGGTCGTTCCCGTCGGCTACACGTCCCCGGGTTATCAACGGTGGTCTTGCCCCTGCCCGCCGCTCACCGGAGTACGGACGGTCCCCGACCGCTCCGAACCGTTCATCACGCCGACCCGTGAACGCCGACTCATGCCCGGCCCGCTGTTCGCCGCGAACGACCGCGTCGAACTCCACACCATGGAAGAAGAGGACCACGACGACATCGGGAGCGACATGAACCACCCCGACATCCGCGTCCCCGGTGGCGGGCCGACCGGACCGGCCGACGGCGAGTCCGTCACCGAGTTCGTGGACTGGCTCCGGAACGAGGGCAACACCGCGTTCGTCGTCTGCGCCGAGGGCGGCTACGTCGGCCTCGTGACGCTCCGACAGGAGGAACCGCAGGGCAACGTCGGCACCTACGGCATCTGGATCACCCCCGAGTCGCAGGGCCGGGGCTACGCCACGGCCGCCAGCGAACTCCTCTTCGACTGGGCGTTCGACCAGCACGGCCTGCACAAGGTCGTGGCGACCGTCTTCGACTTCAACGAGGCGTCGATGGCGCTGATGGACTCGCTCGGCTTCACAGAGGAGGGCGTCCACCGCGAGGAGCGCTTCGCCGACGGCGCGTTCCACGACGAGCACTACTTCGGCCTGCTGGCCCACGAGTGGCGCTAGGTGCGGTTTCGAACGTCTGACGATACATCGTCGATATCAGTAACAACTCGAAAGCCCCGAGGCTCAGGACTCGGGCGACTCGCTGCGCTCCTCGGTCGCTTCGCTCCCTGTGGTGCTTACGTCGTCGTCCTTCGCCCTGAGCCTCGCCCCTTTCAGTCCACCCACATCGACAGTTCGCCCAGCTATCGCGGGCGGACTGAAAGGGGCTGAACTCTCGTGAGCCGAGACGTTCGAAAGACGCTCTGCGTCTTTCGAGCCAGCCAGAACGCGAAGCGTTCTGGTGACGAAGTAAGCACGCGACCGGAGGGAGCGCGCGCAGCGAGTCGCAGGCCACGAGAGTTCAGGGGCTTTCGAGGTGTACTCGGTGATGACTCGATTCCATCCAATTCCAACGACTCCTAGCCAGAATCCGAATCCTTAGCCTCCCCCCGTCCGACCCCACCGTATGACCGCCGCAGACGCCGACGAGGAGGTCGCCGCCGACCTCGCGGACCGGGTGCAGGACGGGGAGTTGCGACTGTACGAACTCGAAGCACACGCCGACGCCGACACGGCCGCGATGGCCCGGCGCGTCCTGCTCGAACGCGAGACGGACGCGGACCTCTCGACGGTCGGCGACTACTCGTTCCCGGCGAACGAAGCCACCGGGTCGAACATCGAGAACATGACCGGCGCGGTGCAGGTACCCGTCGGTGTCGTCGGCCCCGTCCACCTCGACGGGGAGGCCGCAAGCGAGGAACACTACCTCCCGCTGGCGACCACCGAGGGGGCGCTCCTCGCGTCGGTGAACCGTGGCTGTGCGGCCATCCGCGCCGGTGGGGGTGCGACCGCTCGCGTCCTCAAGTCGGCGATGACCCGTGCGCCCGTCTTCCGGGTCGCGGACGTGGCGGAGGCCAGCGAGGTCGTCTCGTGGGTCCGGGCGAACGAGGACCGGTTGCGGGACGCGGCCGAGTCCACCACGAGCCACGGCGAACTCGTCGACGTGACGCCCTACGTCGTCGGCGACAACGTCTTCCTGCGGTTCGGCTACGACTCGAAGGACGCGATGGGGATGAACATGGCCACCATCGCGACGCAGGAGGCCTGCGAGGTGGTCGAGGCCGAGACGCCGGCCTCGCTCGTCGCGCTCTCGGGCAACCTCTGTTCGGACAAGAAGCCCGCCGCCATCAACGCCGTCGAGGGGCGCGGGCGGACCGTCTCGGCGGACGTGGAGATCCCCGCCGACGCGGTGGGCGACGTGCTCAAGACCACCCCCGCGGCCATCGCGGAGGCGAACACCCGAAAGAACCACGTCGGGTCGGCGAAGGCGGGCGCACTCGGGTTCAACGCGCAGGCGGCCAACGTCGTCGCGGCCGCGTTCCTCGCCACCGGGCAGGACCCCGCGCAGGTCGTCGAGGGGTCGAACACCATCACCACGGCCGACGTGCGCACCGACGACGAGGGCAACGAGTCGCTGTACGCCAGCGTCACGCTCGCCTCGCTCGAACTCGGGACGGTCGGCGGCGGGACGAAGCTCCCGACGCAGTCCGAGGGCCTCGACGTGGTCGGCGTCCGCGGCGGCGGCGACCCGCCGGGGACGAACGCCGACGCGCTCGCCGAAGTCGTCGCCACCGCGACGCTGGCGGGCGAACTCTCGCTGCTCGGTGCGCTCGCGTCCTCGCACCTCGCCAGCGCCCACGAGCAACTGGGGCGGTAGTCCGACGGCGAGGCGGACGACGAGGGGAGAACCGGACGGAGGCCCGACATTTCTTGGCCGGCGACGCGTGAGTGACGGCCGTGAACGCGAACCGACCCATCGTGGCGATGACCGTCGCCGGGGTGCTCCTCGTCGTTGCCGTCGCCGTCGTCGCCCACGAACTCGGACTCCGGGGTGTCGCCGCGTTCGCACTGCCGCTGGCCGTCGGCGTGGTGGTCGGCGGCGGAATCGTCGCGGTCGGGGCTACCGGCGAGGAGTGACGCAGCGCCCGAGACGCCGTCGGACCCGACCCTCGCTCACTCGCGCTTCTCGAGGTACCACCGGGCGGCGAGCGCGGCGAGAATCAGCGCCGCACCGGCGAGCACGGCGACCAGTCCGAGGTCGGCCGCCAGCGCGACGAACAGGACGACGAACCCGGCGGCGGCGAGTCCCTGCAGACCGGCCTGGATGCGTTTGTCCGCGGTGACCGACCGCGAGGTGGCCCGCGAACTGGTGAGGAGCGACCCGACCGTGGCGACGACGAACCCGACGGCGACGACGCCGACGCCGAGGGCGGTGAGCGTCACGCCACCGACGCTCGCGTCGGTCCCGGCACCGAGCAACGCGAGCGCGCCACCGACGATGAACCCGACCCCCTGCACCAGCGTCGTCGACTGCTCCACGTCCATGACCGCGGGTTTTCGGAGTGGCCGTTTCAGCGTGTCGTTTCGCCGTCTCTCGGCGAGCAGTGTCGTCCGTCCTCGTTCGACGTCGTTTCACCGCCGCGCGTCGAGGACCAGGAAGACGACGCCGCCGAGGACGACAGCGAGCCCCAGCCAGAGGAACACGACGGTCCCGACGCCGGTGGCGAGGAACATGAGGCCGAACCCCACCGCGCCGACGCCGTGGGCGATGGCGACCGTCCGCTCGCCGCGACGCGCGAAGCCGAACGTCCCGATGGCCAATCCGAGCGACAGCGGCGCGGGCGCGAGCACGAACGGCGGGACCGGTCGCCCGAACAGCGTCACGACCCGGACGACCGGCTGGACGAACAGGAGGATTCCTGAGACAGCGACGAACGCCCCGACGACGAGCGGCATCGGGTCGAGGCCTGGGCGGTCGTCGTCCAGCAGTTCGTCGCCCGGCCAGTGCTCGTCGGTCTCGGATGCGGCGTCCGTCCGCTCCTCGTGGTCTCGACGCACGTCAGAGGAGGCGGTAGCGGCCGCCGGTCTCGGTCGCGTGGCCGCGACGCGTGAGTCGGTCGAGCGCCGAGCGGACGTAGTCGGCCGGGACCCCGTGGTCGGCGGCGTAGTCGACGATCTCCTCCTCGGTCGGCCGGTCGAGGTCCCGGAGCGCCGTCTCGACGGTCTCCTTGCGGCTCATCGAGCCACCGGTTCCGCTCTCGGCGCGGTCGCCCGCCGCGCCGACCTCGTTGACGTCGAGGCCCGAACGTTCGAGGAACTCGGTGGTGCTCATGCCGGCGCTGTCGGCGTCCTCGTCCAGTTCCGAGAACGTGCCGAGGTCCTCGTACGCGTCGCCGTGGCCCGAGCGGTCGGCGAGCAGCCGGGCGCGCACCTCGCGGGCGGTGTCGACGTCCTCGCTCTTGTAGAACGCGCGGAGCTTCTGGAACTGCGAGGTGCGCCCACACCGCGGGCACTTGGTCGTCTCCGGCCGCCCGTCGACTATCTTCAACGCCCTGCACTCCGGACAGCCGACCACCGTGTACATGGGTCGACTACCGCGCCCACGGTCGAAAAGCCTCGGACTGCCTCGCGGTCGACGGCCGTGTCCGAATACGACGACGCTGTTCGGATGAGGCCCGGCGACCCCGAACTGATAGGACGGTCGGCGACGAGTCGCCGGTATGGACATCGTCAGCAGCGAGGAGTGGGAGACGGCCGAGGCGGCCGAGGGCGTCGAACTCGGGCAACTCGTCGTCGGCGAGTCGGTGAGCCTCCAGTACTTCCACATCGAACCCGGCGCGGACGTCCCCGAGCACAGCCACCCACACGAACAGACCGGCTACGTCGTCCAGGGGACGCTCACGTTCGTCGTCGACGGTGAGGAACTATCGGTAGGACCGGGCGACGCCTACGACATCCCGAGCGACGAACCGCACGCCGCGCGCAACGACGGGGAGGAGGTCGTCACCGGCGTCGAGGTGTTCTCACCGCCTCGCGAGGAGGTGCCGTGGGGAGAGTGACGCATCAGCTGTCGTGCTAGGGCTGTCTCCCGCTCTGGTCGTCAGTGGATAGCGGGAGAACGGGAGAGAGGAGATTCGAAGAGCGAAGAGAACTGCAGGTCGGTTACGCCTTGTCGCGGATGCGCTCGGCGACGCGCTCGGCGAACTCGCTGGTGGCGAGTTTCTCGCCGCCGTCGATCTGGCGCTCGATGTCGTAGGTGACCTCGCCGGCGGAGATGGTCTCCTCGATGGCGTCGCGGACGAGGTCCGCGGCGTCGGTCCAGCCGAGGTACTCGAGCATGATGCGGCCCGAGAGGATGAGCGCGGACGGGTTGACCTTGTCCTGACCCGCGTACTTCGGCGCGCTGCCGTGGACGGGTTCGGCGAGCATGCGGCCGTCGCCGATGTTCGCGCCCGGCGCGATGCCGAGGCCGCCGATCTGTGCGCCGGCGGCGTCCGAGAGGTAGTCGCCGTTGAGGTTCGGCATGGCGAGCACGTCGTACTGCTCGGTGCGCGTCATGATCTGCTGGAGCATGTTGTCGGCGATGCGGTCGTTGACGACGACGGCGTCCTCGGGAGCGTCACCGTCGCGCTCCTCCCAGAGCGTGTCCTCGGTGATGACCTCGTCGCCGTACTCCTCGGCGACCTCGTAGCCCCAGTCGCGGAACGCCCCCTCGGTGAACTTCATGATGTTGCCCTTGTGGACGAGCGTCACCGAGTCGCGGTCGTTGTTCAGCGCGTAGTCGATGGCCTTGCGGACGAGGCGTTTCGTCCCGAACTCGGTGATGGGTTTGACGCCGATGCCGACCGGGCCGTCGTGGATGGTGGAGTCGAAGCCCATCTCGTCCTCGACGAACTCGCGGACCTGCTGGACCTCGTCGCTGCCGGCCTCCCACTCGATGCCGGCGTAGACGTCCTCCGTGTTCTCGCGGAAGTTGACCATGTCCATCGCGCCGGGGTTCTTCATCGGCGAGGGGACGCCGTCGAGGTGGAACGTCGGGCGCATGTTCGCGTAGAGGTCGAGCTTCTTCCGGAGCGCGACGTTGAGCGAGCGGAAGCCGGCGCCGACGGGCGTCGTCAGCGGACCCTTGATGGCGACGCGGAACTCCTCGATGGCCTCGACGGTGTCGTCGGGGAGGTTCTCGTCGTACTTCTCGCGGGCGGACTCGCCCGCGTAGAGTCGCATCCAGTTGATGTCCCGGCCGGTCGCCTCGGCCGCGGCGTCGAGCACCGTCTGGGCCGCCGGACCGACGTCCTGCCCGATACCGTCCCCGTAGATGATGGGGATGATGGGGTTCTCGGGCACGTCGAGTTCGTCCTCGTCAGCGCCTACGGTGATAGGTTCGCCCTCCTCGGGCACGTCGACCTTCTCGTAAGACATTGGCGGGAACTCCACACGTCGCGGTAAAAGGTCTGCCGTTATCCGACGAGAACGCCGCGTGTCACCCGTTCTCGTCCTCCTCGAACAGAGGTCTCGACGCGGTACTACCGGTCGCACTGGCCTCAGTCGGTGAGCGCGCCTATCACCGCTCGAAGCTGTGTCACACCCTCCTGCCGCAGTGCGCGAGGGAACCGACGACGAGCGCCCGCAAGGGCATCGTCGAGAGCCTCGGTCGCGTCCTCGAATACGCCCTCGCCGTGCCCCACGAGCACCCGGTCGGGGTCGTACCCCTCGAACAGGGCGCGCGGGGGGACCGGACGGGCCAACAGGTAGACGCCGAGTCGCTCTTCGTCCACCGTCGCCCACGCCGTCGTCCCGAGCGAGTCCGGGGCGTACAGCGTCCCGTCTCCCTCTCGATATGCGACCGTCTCGTGCCACCCCGGCAGCGGCGTGGTCTGTCGGAAGGTGAACCCGCCGTCGCCGTTCCGCAGTCGGCGCGTTGGAGCGTCGAGCCGGTCTGCCACGCGGCCCATCTTCGGCGGGAGCGAGACGGGTACGTCGTGTCGGCGGGCGAACGCGTCGGCGTCGCGCGCGTGGAAGCCCGACAGCACCGCGACGCCCGCTACCTCGCCGTACTCGGCGAGCAGGTCGTCGAGACCCGGTGCGTCCAGCGGGTCGACGACCCAGACGTCGCCGTCGTCGACGAACGCGTGGCTCGTCCGCCGACCCGTCTCCTCGGGGTGGGCCAGCCAGCCGACGCCGCCGTCGAACCGGTCCGCGACGGTGTAGCCGGTCGCCTCCCCGCGGTCGTATATCATCGTGGCCGCCACTGCTCGGCGGGCGCGAAAAAAGCTGCTCGTCTCGGGTCGGTCCGCTCGCCGACTCAGGCCAGCACCTCGTGGACTGGCGAGGCGGCGCTCGCCGACGCCTCCGCCGAGGAGTCGCCCGACGATTCGGTCGTCGATTCGTCGGACGACCCCGTGGACGAGTCGTCACTCGCGTCGCCCACCGGGGTTCCGGGGTCGCCGGGCAGTTCGACCGTCATGGTGTGGTTACCGGGGCCGAAGGTGCCCTGCGCGTCGTCGTACAGCACCTGTTCGCTAGCGGTCGAGGCGTTCCAGCCGGGACCGGTCTTCTCGTAGCTGACCAGCGAGAGGTCGAGGTCACAGCCCGCCGCGACGGTGAACTCGACGGTCGCCTCGTCGTCCGCGACGTCGAACGACTCGACGGTGACGCACTGCGTCAGGTTCTCGTCGGCGAACGGCCCGCCGACGCGAGTAACCGGCTCCTCGGTCGAGCCGTGGAGGTACTTCAGCAGGCGGTCCTGGCCGCTGTAGGTCGCGTTCTCGCCGAGTTCCTCGATGGGCGCGCCGCCGACGAAGTCGACCTGGTAGTACGCCGACTCCGACGGCTCGGGGACGCGGACGTCGTAGCTCTCGCCCTGCTCGTCGCCGAGCGCCGCGACGGTGAGCGAGAGGTCCTCGCGTTCGACCGCCTCGGAGAACTCGACGGTGCCGATGCTGACGGGACCGCTGTCGTTCGTGTCGGCACCCGCGACGCGGACGAACGCCGAGGTGCGGTTATCACTGTACTCGACCGTCGTCAGGAACGACGGCGGGTTGCCGCCGGGCGTCACCCGCGTGATGGTCGCGTTCTCGTCGTCCGCGACGCCGACGGTGTACTCGTACGCGCCGACGCCGCTGACGTTCGACGCCACGACGTCGAAGCTGGTGGCGGGACCGCTCCCCCCACCGGCCGCGACGAGTTCGACGGTCGGTTGCCCGCCGTCGGCCTCCTGCGCCGTGACCGCCGTGCCGCCCGCGACGACCGCGAGGACTGCGAGTAGTGCGATGCCGATGCGTCCGAACCGTGATGGTGTGTCCGTCATTGGTCGAGCCAGGAGTTGAGTTTCTGCACGTCGGTCACGTCGACGGTTCCGTCGCCGTTGAAGTCGTAGACGGGCGTGTTCACCGAGACGTTCGGGTCGTCGAGCAGGTCGTACAGCGCCTGCACGTCGGCCTGCCCGAACGAGCCGTCGCCGGTCAGGTCCTCGTAGTGGCCGTCGCCGTCAGGGTCCGTCGGCGCGGCGTCGAAGCCGGGCAGCGCCGCGACGTACCCCCGTCGTTCGACGATGGTGCCCGACGCACCGACCGCGGCGTCGGGGATGGTCTCGGAGCCGGAGAGCGCGACGCTCCGCAGGCCCTTCGAGGTGGGCGAGTCGTCCGGTTGCCAGCCCCCGTCGCGGAGCTGGTAGATCGCCCCCGAAGAGCCGACGGCGTAGCCGGTGTCGCCCTGCAGGTCGACGCCGTAGAGCGCCTTCCCGCCGGCGTACAGCTTCGTCCAGACCGCGCCGTTGTAGCGGTAGAGCGTGCCGTCGCCCGCCGTCACGACGATGCGGTCCTCGGCCTGCGCGTCGACGTCGTACAGCCCCGCCGAGCCGCCGGGGATGCCGATGGTCGACCAGGAGTCGCCGCCGTCGGTCGTCTCGTACACCTTGCTGTTCGTGTCGACGATGTAGCCCGTCGAGCGGTTCAGGAACGAGATGCCCTTCGCCGAGGAGCCGCCGCCGGGTTTGACGACGTCGCTCCACTGCATCGCACCGCTCGACTGGCGTGTGCCACGCAGGTACTCGCCGGAGCCGTTGACGAGGTGGACGACGTCGTCGTCGGTCGTCCCGGTGACGGCGATGCCCTCCCACGTCGAGGTCTTGCCCATCGGCTGGGAGTAGTTCGTCAGCGTCTCGTCGACCGTGTCGTACTGGCCGATGACGCCGGAGCCACCCGCGAACCAGACGTCGCGGCCGTCGTCGGAGACGCCCGCGCAGGTGAGCGTGTTGCTCCGCGCGAGCGGACCGTACTCGACGACGAACGCCCAGCCGTCGGGACGACGCGCGAGGACGTTGCCGCCCGCGCCGACGGCGTACGGCCCTTCGGTCGCCTGGACGACGGCGTTCAGCGTCTGCCCCGTCGGCGACTCGACCACCCGCCACGGCCGGTCGCGCAACTCTCGAATCTCGGTCGGCGTGCCGTTGACCGTCAGGTCGACGTTCGCCGGGGTGCCGCTCGTGATCTCGAAGTCGAGTATCTCGCCGGAGTAGGCGTAGGTGTCGCTGGCGTCGGTCCCCCCGACGGTGCCGGTCACCACGTCGGGCGTGCCGAGGTTGCTCGTCAACGAGTCGCCGCTCTCCACGTCGTCGCCCGTCTCGACCGCGCCGTCGACGGCGAGGCGGTAGCCCGTCTCCTCGCTGGCGGAGGTGGTGATGGCGATACTGTTCGGCAGCGGCTTCGTGTACTCCCCGCGCTCGACGACCGACCCCGAGGAGCCGACCGCCGCGTCGGGGAACTGGCCGGTGGTGTCGAGCGCGACGCCGCGCAGCGCTTTCGTCGTCGGCGTCTGGACCTGCGTCCAGCCCGCGGTGCCGTACTCGTAGACGACGCCGCCCGACCCCGCCGCGAGGCCGTCGGTGCCGTCGTGGTCGACGGAGTAGATGGCGTTCGCGCCGGGCTTCTCGGGGGTCCAGCGCGTCCCGTCGTAGCGGTAGACGTAGCCGTTCCCGCCGCTGACGAACAGCAGGTCGGGCGCGACGGGTGCGACGTCGTACAGCGCGACGCCCGCGCCGCCGGACCCGATGCCGATTTCGGCCCAGGAGTCGCCGCCGTCGGTCGTCTCGTACACCTTGCCGTTGGTGTCGCAGATGTAGCCGGTCGACGCGTCGAGGAAGGCGACGGCCGTGGCGGTGGAGCCACCGCCCGGTTTGATGGCGTCGTCCCAGTCGACGCCGCCCTCGGCGTTCTTCGTCCCCTTCAGGTACTCACCGGAGCCGTTCGTGAGGTGGACCGTCTCGCTCCCGGCCGCGCCGGTGACGGCGACCCCCTCCCACGTCGAGGTCTTCCCGCCCGGTGCGGAGTAGTCGGTCAGTCGCTCGTCGACGACGTCGTACTGGCCGACGACGCCTGACCCACCCGAGAACCATATATTCCGCCCGTCGTTGGTGACGGCGACGGCCCGGAGGCCGTTCGACTGGACGGTCGGCCCGCGGTCGAGGACGAGTTCCCACCCGTCGGGTCGGCGGGCGAGCACGTCGCCCGCTCCGCCGACCGCGTACGGGCCTTCGACCGTCTGGACGACGCCCATGAGCGTCTTGCTGGTTGGACTCTCGTACTCGGTCCACCCGTTCTGCGTCTCGCCTGGCGCGGCGAACGCTGCACCGCTCCCGGCCCCGACGCTCGCCGCTGCGACGCCCGCACCAGCGAGTTTGAGGAACGTGCGCCTGCCGTGGCGTTTCTTCCGTGTCATTCGTCCGAGAGCGCAACGAGACGAGGGTTAGCTATGCGCGACTTTCGGCCCGTTAGGAGCCACCTTCTATACTGAATGGTCTCGATTGGAGTATTCCACGCGGACCGTCGAAGAAATGGGCCACTGCGAAGCGAGTCGCCAGACGTTAAGCCCCTCCGAACGCCACCGACTCCATGTACGTCATCGCACACGGCGGCGCGGGTGGACCGGTAGACGAACCGGTCCCGCGACAGGCGGTCCTCGACGAGGCCGTCGACGCGGGTCGGACGGCAGCGACGCCACTCGACGCCGTCGTGGAGACGGTCCGGGTCCTCGAATCGTCGCCGCGGTTCAACGCGGGCGTCGGCGGGTCGGTCCAGTCCGACGGCGTCGTCCGCACCGACGCGGGCGTGATGACCAGCGACCGGTCGGTCGGCGCGGCGAGTTCGATGCCCGGCGTCGAACACGCCAGCGAGGTGGCCCGCCTCGTCATGGAGGAGACGCCCCACGTCTGCGTCGCGGGCGTCCACGCCGTCGACCTCGCCGACGCCTACGACGTTCCCGTGGGCGTCGACCTGTGGAGCGAACGCACCCGCGAGCAGTGGGCCGACGAGGACCCGCCCGCGAACGACGACGTCCGCTCCCAGCTGGAGTGGCTCAGGGAGGACTTCGGCGGCGCACCGGAGGGCGACTCGTCGAACGAGGGGCGAGACGCCCACCACGAATCGGACACCGTGGGTGCGGTCGCCACCGACGGCGAGACGGTCGCCGCGCTCACCTCGACGGGCGGGCGCTGGCGGGCGCTCGCCGGCCGGGTCGGCGACGTCCCGCAGGTCGGGTCGGGGTTCTTCTGCACGCACGCGGGTGGGGCGAGTTCCACTGGCTCGGGCGAGGATATCGTCCGCGTCACGCTCGCCCGCCGCGCCGTCGACCACCTCGAACTCGGCCGGGACCCGCAGGAGGCCGCCGAACTCGCCATCGAGGAGTTCGAGGACATCACGGGCAGCGACGCGGGCGTCGTCGTGATGGACGCCGAGGGACGGGCCGGAAGCGCGTTCAACTCCGACGCGATGCAGACCGCCCGGTACGCTCACGGGAGTGACGACGAGGACGACGGGAGCGGAGCCAGCGAAGAGTAGTCAGTTCGCGGTAGTAGTCGGCCCCATCTCAGTCCAGCATCCGCTCGATGTCGGCCACTGTCTCGTCGTGGTCTCGGTAGGCGTCGTCGGGCACCGCGCCGAACCAGTCGACGGTGAGTTCCCCCCAGTCGGGGAGCCGAGGCGTCGCGGCGAGCGACCCCTCGGCGACCGGCGTCGTTCGCACCACGACGTCGTGGGTGACCGTCCGCGTGACGCTATCTACCCGGTCCGCGCTATCGTCCGGTCGGTGCTCGACGCATTCGACTCGTTCGACGCTCTCGACGGTCACCTCGACGCCGGTAAGTGCCTCGGCGCTCGTTCGGGCGACCGACGCCCAGTCGGAGCCCTCGACGGCCACGAACGGGAGTCGCCAGCCGTGGCTGCTGTCCATCAGCAGGACGTTCCCGTCGGTGTCGAGGACGCCGAGGACGAGGATGCCGTCCAGTCGCGTCCAGTAGTCGAACTCGTCGGAGGCGTGAGTGGCAGTCGACTCGGCGACCGTGACGGCGTCGTCCGCCCGGAGGGCGTCGAACGGCGGGAGTCGGTCCATCGTCGGTACTGCGCGGGCGAGCAGTCAAAAAGGTCGTGTCGGTAGGCCAGTTCGTGGCCCGACGACCACTGATCGTCCTGACGAGTCGAGAACCGACGCTCGCGGCCGACAGCACAACCTCTTTCCCGCGGTGCGGATTACGCCGAGTATGAGCGTAGACCTCACGGACGAACAGTACGAGCAACACCGCGAGGCGGGCGAGATTCTCGCCGAGGTCCGCGACGAGGCCGCCGACCGAGTCGACGTCGGGGTGAAGCACCTGGAGGTCGCGGAGTGGGCAGAAGAGCGCATCCGCGAACTGGGTGGCAAGCCGGCGTTCCCCGTCAACATCAGCATCGACCACGAGGCGGCCCACGCCACGCCGAGCATCGACGACGACGCCGAGTTCGGCGAGGAGATGGTGAACCTCGACATCGGCGTGCACGTCGACGGCTGGCTCGCCGACACCGCCATCACCGTGGACCTGTCGGGCAACGACGACCTCGCGGCCGCCAGCGAGGAGGCGCTCGACGCCGCCCTCGAACTCGTCGAACCGGGCGTCCACACGGGCGAGCTAGGCGCGGCCATCGAGGAGACCATCGACGGCTACGGCTTCAACCCGGTCGTCAACCTCACCGGCCACGGCCTCGGCCACTGGCAGCAGCACACGCCGCCGAACATCCCGAACCGGGCCGTCGAAACGGGCGTCGAACTCGAAGCGGGCGACGTGGTCGCCATCGAGCCGTTCGCCACCGACGGGAGCGGGAAGGTCGGCGAGGGAGCGACGGAGGAGATCTTCGCGCTCGAACACGAGCGCAGCGTCCGCAACCGGCAGGCTCGCCAGGTCATCGAGCAGGTCACCGAGGAGTTCCGCACGCTCCCGTTCGCGACGCGATGGCTGGACACCGACCGCGCGGAGATGGCGCTCCGCCGCCTCAAACAGCAGGGCGTCGTCCACGGCTACCCCGTCCTGCAGGAGGAGGAGGGCCGCCTCGTCAGTCAGAAGGAACACACCGTCATCGTCACCGAGGACGGCTGTGAAGTGACGACCCGGTCCCGCTAGTCACGACGAGTTCCCGTCGTCTCTCGCACTCTCCGACTGCGACTGGCCCCGCGAGCGAAGCGACTGTCTGTAGCAGCACCACAGGTCGCGGAGGTGATGGGCTGCCGCGACGCAGTCACCCGTCGCTGGGGAGGCGACGAGCAGTTCGTGGCGTGTACCGAACGGCAGTGGAGAGACGGACCGAACGCCAGCGAGAGGCGAGTCGAGCGTCGGTGGAGAACGGACCGACGATTGACGGGAGGTGTTCGAACGTGGGCGAGGAGAGTTCTTCAGGCGTTGTTCATGCGCAGCGTCGTCTCGTGACCACAGACGAGACACGTGGCGACGCGGTAGGGTTCGCGCGAGAACTGGGCGTTCTCAGCCTTCGTGCTCTCGGTGCGAATCTGGAGCGAGACCGAATGGGCGGTTTCGGCGCTACACTCCGGGCAGTCCTCGGTCATGTCGTTCCGACTGTTCTGTGTCGCTGCCATCGTTCACCGCTATCGACCACGATAATATAAAGGGGGTAAACCGTTGGGCGTCGTTCAGCGATGCAACCGTCCGCAGTCGTGCGATTTTCCGCCGAAATACCCCGAATCCGGTGGAACCGTTCACAACTGTTTAGCAGACCGTTTCAGGCCGGTTTAGTGGATTGCAGCCACAACAGGTAAACTGGGGGCAAGCGGGTCCGCGTGGCCGACGGACACGCTTAGGATGCCCCAAATCGGGGAGTGTCGTATGGACCAACTGTTCGCGCCGTGGCGTATCGAGTGGGTCGAACGCGGCGGTGAGGGCGACGCTCCGGACCACGACTGTCCGTTCTGCGCGCTCCCGGACCTCGACGCCGACCGCGAGCACCGCATCGTCGCCCGGAGCGACCACGCGTTCGTCCTGCTCAACAACTACCCGTACAACCCCGGCCACGCGATGGTCATCCCGTACGACCACGGCGGCGACTACCGCGACCTCTCGGACGAGCAACTGCTCGACCACGCCCGCCTCAAACAGCGGACGTTCGACGCGATAGACGCCGCGCTCTCGCCACAGGCGTTCAACGCCGGTCTGAACCTCGGCGGGGCCGCCGGCGGGTCCATCGACGACCACCTCCACACCCACGTCGTCCCGCGGTGGGGCGGCGACACGAACTTCATGCCCGTCATCGGCGAGACGAAGGTCATCGTCGAGGCCATCGAGGACACCTACGACCGACTCCACGAGGCGTTCGCCGACCAGGAGGACGCCGAGGAGAGCGAGACGGGCGCGGTCCGTGTCCGCTGAGACGTCGCCCCTCCTCAGTGGACCCTCCGTGGGCATCCGGGTTCGCCCGAGGTTTCGACGTGGCTAACCCGAGAGTTCGGGGCACACAGCCCACAGCGCCTTTATCGCGGAGCATCTAACGAGTCGTATGGACCGCGTTTCGGCACTCAGGCGGGTCGGTCTGCTCGTCCTCGGTGCCAACCTCGTGCTCGCGCTGGCGAAAGGCGCGGTCTACCTCTCGACGGGCAGCCTCGCCGTCGGCGGCGAGGCGGTCAACAGTCTCGCCGACACGGCCTACAGCATCGTCGTCGTCGGTGGCCTCTACCTGACGACCCAGCCAGCGGACGACACCCACCCGCACGGCCACGAGCGCATCGAGCCGTTCGTCTCCCTCGTCGTCGCCGTCGGCATCGGCGCCGCGGGCGTCGGCGTGCTGTGGCAAGCCGCCCAGTCGGCGCTCGCCGGCGGGGCCGCCGTCGCGGGACCGGTCGCCGCTGGCGTCCTCGCCGGGAGCGCCGTCGTGAAGTACCTCCTCTTCCGGTACTGCTCGCGGATGGCCGAGGACTTCAACTCGCCCGCGCTCCGGGCGACGGCGCTCGACAATCGCGCGGACATCCTCACCGCCGTCGCTGCACTGGCGGGGGTCGCCGGAAGCGCGCTCGGCTACCCCGTCCTCGACCCACTGGCTGGTGGCGTGGTCGCCCTCGGCATCCTCTACACGGGGTACGAGATCGGTCGGGACAACGTCGGCTACCTGGTGGGGGAGGCTCCCGACTCCGACCTCCGCGACGAAATCGTCGCGCGGGCGCTCACGCATCCCGAAGTCCGGGGCGTCCACGACGTCGTCGCCCACCACGTCGGCCCCGAGGTCGACGTGAGCCTCCACCTGGAGATCGAGGGCGACCGGACCGTCCGGGAGGCCCACGACATCGAGACGGACGTCGTCAGGGCGATTCGCGCCATCGACGAAGTGGACGACGTGTTCGTCCACCTCGACCCGCGCGAACTCGGCGAGTGGAAGGAGGACGACGACGGACGTATCCCGGCCCGCGAGTCCGGACCACGGCGACCGGACGCGGACCGTCGGTAGTCCGGCGGTCGCCGACTCGACGGTCGCCGACACGCCCGGTGCTGACTCGCCGGCCGCCGACCCGGCAGCGATTGACGGAGGCGGACCGTCTCGGGGGCGATGGTCGTCACTCCCGACTCCATGCCGATATCGAGAGAGAACGGAGAACGGTGGCCGGCGCGGCGCGACCGCTCGCGTCCGGTTCAGTTGGTCGTGGTGCTCGTCGAGTTGCTCGGACCGGAGCCGACGGTGACCGTCGTCGCCTGCTTGCCGCCGGTCGTCCGCACGGTGAACGTCATCTCACCGTTGTCGTCGGGCGCGGTGAGTTCGGTCGTGTACTCGGCGCTCTCCCCGGCGGCGACGTCGAGGCTGAACGATTCGACGGCCGGCTCGGCGACCGACTGCTCGACGAGGCCGCGGAGCGTCCCGTCGGTTCCGGTGTCGTTCACGAACGTCGCCGTCACCTCGAACGGCTCGCCGGGCGCGACGCTCTCGGGAGCGTCGACGTCGTCGAGCGAGAGCGCGGGGACGGGCTCGGCCAGTGCGGCGACCGTCTCGTCGGCGAGTCGCCAGCCGCTCCGGCTACCGTCGACGACGATGGCGGCCGACGACAGCGTGACGCCGCCGGGAATCGTGAACCCGACCCAGCCGCTCGTCGCGTCGTTCTCGGGGTCGTACTTCTGTCCGTACTCCGCCATCGGGTTCCCGTTCGTCGGGTCCGTCGCCGGGTAGTTGCCGAGCGACCCGGTGACGAGTTTGAAGGCGTCGGCCGCCGGCCCACCTTCGCCGGCGTCCACGTGGGCGAGGAGGTAGTGGCTCCCGGTACTGAACGCGAGGTCTTTGGCGTCCTCGGTCTGATAGAGCAGGGAGGCGCGCACCGCCGGTTCGCTGACGGCGATGGACGTGCCGTCGACGGAGACGTCCTTCCCGACCTCGGTCGTCTCGAACTCGTCGAGCGACTGGTTCCGACCCTCCGTCGAGACGTTGCCGCCACCGCCGGCAGTCTCCGTCTCGTCGGTGTCGTTCTCGTCGCCGCCCATGATGCCAGTACAGCCTGCGACCGCGGTCGCCGCTGCAACACTACCGAGTTTCAGAAAGTCACGTCGTTGGGGACTCATCGATTCACCTTACGAGAGGGGGACGTTGGCCGTTGCGTAGAGTAAAATAGTCGCTTTACCGGACGTTTCTCACGCCTGATGCGTTCACGTCGCACGGGGGACGGTAGAGCGTGACACGGTGCCAGGCGCAGTGCGTAGTCGAGCGTCCGAGCGTGTTCGCGCGCAGATGTCAGAAATTTTTAATGTAAAAGTCCACCGCCCCACGGAGCCGGGCTCGGGAGCGACGAACTCGGCAGCGATAGACTCGACACCGGTAGACTGGGAACTGCCGCCCGCCGACCGGCGCGGTCGACGACGTGCCTCTTACAACGGCTCGCCGAAGCAGTACACCGTCTCCGCGCTCGTCACTTCGACGTCGAGCAGGTCGCCCGGCTCGACGCCGCGTTCCTCGGCGTTCGTGACGATGACCTGCCGGTAGGCCTCGTCGTAGCACTTCACCGAGTCGCCCGTCCCCTGCTCGACGCAGAGCACCTCGTGGCGCTCCCCGACCATCGACTCGTGGACGTCACGCAGGAGGTCCATCTTCAACTCGACCATCTCCTTCGAGCGCTCCTTCTTCAGCGTCCCGCCGAGTCCTTTCATGTCGGCCGCGTCGGTGCCGGGGCGCTTCGAGAAGCGCGTGACGTTCACCTTCTCCGGGCGGACCCGCTCGAACAGGTCGAGGCTCCGTCGGTGGTCGTCGTCCGTCTCGGTGGGGAAGCCGACGATGAAGTCCGTCGAGCAGGTCCAGTGGTCGAGGTGGCGGTCGAACGTCTCGACCACCTCCTCGAACTCCCGGACCTGGTGCTGGCGGCGCATGTCGCCCAGCACGTCGTCGCTCCCCGACTGGACGGGGATGTGCAGGAAGTTGTAGAGCTTCTCGTTCTCGGCGAACACCGCGGCGAGTTCCTCGCGGATGCCGTGGACGCCCTTCGGGTTCGCCATGCCCACGCGCACCCGGAACTCGCCGTCGATGTCGCAGATGCGGTCGAGCAGCGTGTGGAGTCTGCGCTCGCCCGTGTCCCAGCCGTAGACGCCGGTGTCCTGCCCGGTGACACGTATCTCCTTCGCGCCCGCGTGGACGAGCGCGCGAGCCTTCTCGACGTTC
Organism: Halomarina salina; assembly: GCF_023074835.1. Lineage (NCBI taxonomy): Archaea > Methanobacteriati > Methanobacteriota > Halobacteria > Halobacteriales > Natronomonadaceae > Halomarina > Halomarina salina. Next base: position 1,926,488 of record NZ_JALLGW010000001.1, on the reverse strand, counting down.
TCGGAGACGGGCGGGCTGTCTATCCTGCCCGTCGCCTGCTTCGTGATGCAGTACGAACAGTCGCTCATACAGCCACGGGCGATGGGGAGGATGCCGACGACGCCGTCGAGGATGGGTTCGGTGTCGGGCGTCAGCGTCGGACACTCGCCGTTGAGCGCGGCGCTCGGCACGTCGTCCCAGTGGACGACCTGGGCGTCGATGCCCGCGTCGCGGAACTCCTCGCCCTGCGCGAGCGCCATACAGCCGGTGACGATGAGGTCCCTCGTCTCCTGCTCCAGTTCCTTGGCCCGCGTCAGCATGTTACGCTCCGTCTTCTCGACCACCGTGCAGGTGTTGAGGATGGCGACGTCGGCCTCCTCGGGACCGGACGCGCGGTGGTGACCGCCGTCGCGGAGGGCCGCCTCGATGTGGCGACTCTCGCCACGGTTGGCGGTACACCCGTAGGTTTCGATGTGGTAGCGGGCCATCGCTGTCGGGGATGTGGTCCGCGCGGCCAAAAACGCGACGTTCCGCCGACGGTCGCGAGCGACGACGAGGCACCCACACCCGTCGGACGACGCCCGTCAGACCGCGTCGCTGGACTCGCCGAGCGCCGCGTTCCGACTCCTTCGGGAGTGCTCGGCGTGCTGCGCGACTCGGCGTCGGCCGTCGGTGCGCAAGGGAGAGTACTTTTTCGTCGAGACTGAAAGGCATCTGTACATGCCCTCCAGAACGCCGTCCAGGCGACGATTCCTCGCGCTCGCGGGAACCACGGGCGTGACCGCGCTCGCGGGGTGTCTCGGCTTCGGCGGCGACGACCGACCCGAGTACAGTCGACCTTCGACCGAGGGGCCGCCCCCGGAACCCGACCGCCACGTCTTCGCCAGCGACGGCGAGTGGTCGAGCGAGGGGTTCGACGCGGCGAACACGCGGTGGGACTACGGGGGGAGCGCTCCGCGCGAGGAGCCGTCCGTCCGCTGGCGGCGTGGGGTCGGGCAGAGCGGGCTCCGCGCCCCGACGGTGAGCGACGGGCGAGTCTACGTCACGGAGACCGACCGTCTGATGGTCGTCGACGCCACGAGCGGCGAGACGGAGTGGGAACTCGCCGGGGAGACGCCGCGGGGCAAGCCGTCGGTGTCCGACGGAACCGTCTACACCGTCGCCGACGACGTCCTCCAGGCGCTCGACGCCGAGACCGGCGAGCAGCGGTGGTCGCGCTCGTTCGACGGCCCGCTGACGATGCCGGCGACGGTCCAGGGCGAGTACCTCACGGTCGGCGAACGGGAGACGGTCCACGTCGTCTCCGCCGAGGACGGGTCGGTGAACTGGTCGCGGCGACTGGTCGGTCGGGTCTCGTATCCCGCGCTGGGGGCTGTCGGTGCGTCACCGTTCGTCGCGACGGGCACCGGCGGGGTCTACTCGCTGGGGGCCGGTGGCGAGGTAGGGGTCCACGAGGACCTCTCCGCGCGGTTCTCCACCCCGCCGACGCTCGGTCGGGACTTCGCCTACGTCGGCGACGACAGCGGGACGCTCTACGCGCTGGAACCGCTCACCGGTGCCGTCGAGTGGAGCGCAGACCAGGCGGCGGGCCGTCACGGTATCGCGTACACGGACAACTACGTCTACAGCGTCAACGGGTCCACGCTCCGGGCGTTCGACACCGAGTCGGGCGAGGAGTACTGGTCGTTCGACGTCGGTGACGGCACGGGGTCACCCGCCGCCGTCGGCGACACGGTGTACGTCGGCGGCGACGCACTCTACGCGCTGGACCCGGCAGACGGTGGGGGGACAGTCAGGTTCAAGATGGACCTCGGCGGGCACGTCACGCCCGACATCTCGGCCGGTGACGGCGTCCTCTACGTCCCGGTGGTCCTGGAGAACGGTGCGGAGGTAGTCGCCGTCGAACCGGGGCCGTCGGAGTCGACCGCGTCGTCACCGTCGGAGTGAGCACCCCGCGTGACGGGACGACCTACGCGTCCGGGTGCCCGCCCGCTATCTCCGTGCCCGACGACGCGCCGATGCGGACCGCACCCGCGTCGAGCATCGCCATCGCCTCCTCGTAGCTCCCGACGCCACCCGACGCCTTCACCGGGAGGTACTCGCTCATCAGTTCCACGTCCTCGACGGTCGCCCCTCCTTCCGCGAAGCCTGTCGAGGTCTTGACCATATCGGCGTCGGCGTCCGCGGCGGCCCGACACGCGCGGTGTTTCTCGTCGTCGGTCAGCAGCGCCGTCTCGACGATGACCTTCACCGGGCAGGGCGTCGCGGCGACGACCTCCTCGATATCTGCCCGGACGGCGTCGTCGTCACCGGCCTTCAGTCGCCCGACGTTGACGACCATGTCGAGTTCGTCGGTCCCGTCGCGCCACGCGCGTTCGGCCTCGTCGTGTTTCGCGCCCGTAGCGTGCTGGCCGTGGGGGAACCCGACGACGGTGGCGACGGTGACGTCCGTCTCGATGTCGGCGACGTAACACGGCGGGATACAGACGTTCATGCCGTACTCCTCGGCATCGTCGACGACCCGCCGGACGTCGTCGAGGGTCGTCTCCGGGCCGAGGACCGTGTGGTCGATGCTGGCGGCGAACTCCTCGTAGTCCATACCCCCACGTGCGACTCGGCGCACAAAAGCGATTAGTAAACCTTTCGGGGTAGTACTCACAGTAGTTGATATGTTCCAGCTCCTGCCGTCGGGATTCGCACTGCCCGACGTCCAGTATCTCGTCGTCGTCGCCGGGTTGGTGGCGGTCGCCGTTCTGGCGCTCGCGCTCGCGCGCCCGGTCGTCCGCGAGGGGACGGTGCTCGCGCTCACGCCGTGGATGGTCGTCGGGGCCGGTCTCTACGCGCTGTACCAGGTCGACGTGATTCCGGACGTCGTGGCACCGTTCTTCAGTTCGCCCATCGTCTACCTGACCGTCTTCGGACTGCTCGGGTTCGTCTGGGGGCTGTCGTCGCTCGCCAGTGGTCCCGAACTCGCCACGATGGTCATCGCCGTCCTCGGCAGTGGCCTGCTGCTGGCCGTCGTCGGCATCGCGCTGGTCGTCGGCCTCACGACGACCGAACTCCACCTCCTCTGGCCGGGGCTCGGCCTCGTCGTCGCCGTCGTCCTGACGATGGTCGCGTGGGTGCTGCTCGGCCAGGTCGCGAAGGATGCCCAACGGACCACCGGCCTGGCTGGCTTGCTCGTCGTGTTCGCCCACACTCTCGACGGCATCTCGACGGCCGTCGGCGTCGACCAGCTCGGGTTCGGCGAGCAGACGCCGCTGTCGGCGGTCGTCATCTCGCTGGGCGAGGGCCTCCCGACCGAACCGCTGCTCGGCACCGCGTGGCTGTTCGTCCTGCTCAAGATAACGCTCGCGCTGGTCGTCATCGCGCTCATCGCCGGATACGTCGAGGACGAACCGACCGAGGGCTACCTGCTGCTGGCGGCCATCGCCGCGGTCGGTCTCGGCCCCGGCGCGCACAACATCATCCTCTTCAGCATCTCGCCGACCCAGCCCGCCGCCGAATCGCTCGTCGTCACCTTCGAACCGCTGGCCGCGGCCGTCCGGCCGCTCGTCGCCACTCACCCGTTCGTGCTCGACGGCGGCCTCTCGTTCCTCCGATGACGGGTGTGGCGACACTTCCGCTGGTCGTCGCGGTCACGCGCTGGATTCCCGTCGCGATGCTCGGGGGGTTCTTCGCGGCGCTGGTCATGGACCTCCCGATGAGCCGACTGGAGGAGGGAACGACGCCGTCGCTCGTCGCCGCGGGCGTCCTCTACGACAGACCGCCCGCGACGCTACAGGGGCGACAGGCGCGGGCGGTCCACTACACCGCGGGCATCCTCGCTGGCGTCGTCTACGCGGTCGTCGCCCTGCTACTCGATACACTCCTCCCGCCGGTCGCCACGTTCGCCGAGATTCCGCTCGTGCCACACCTCCTCGCTGGCCTCGTGACCGGCCTCTTCCTCTACGGCTTCTTCGCGCTGTACGTCCTGCCCCGGTTCGGCGGCGGGAAGCGCGCCGTCGCCCCGACGGTCCGTCGGTCGTGGGCGCTCTCCGTCGCCGTCTACGTCCTCTCGCTCTGGGCGTTCGTCCCGCTGTTCTCGCTCCTGCTGGCCTGAGTCGAACTTGTACCACCTGCGTTCCGTGGGCGTATCGTTATCACCACCGACGGCGAACCACCGTTCGAGCATCGGGGATGACGCGAACACCGAGCGGAGACGGCAGTTCGACGCGAACAGAGGAGTACCACGAGAACGCGACGGCGCACCTGCAGTGACCCCCACCGACCGAGGGTACCTGTTCGACCTCGACGAGACCCTCGTCACCTACGACCCGAAACCGGCGGGCATCTTCCACGGCGTCTGTGCCGACTACGGACTCGCCGCGAGCGACGACCTGCTGGCGACGTTCGGCGAGGCGATTCGCGAGCGCTCCGCGTCGTTCCACCCCGACCCGTTCCTCGCGGCGATGCGCGACGTCGTCGCGACGCACGACCTCTCGGTCGACCCGGAGCGACTCACCGCCCACCTCCTCCGGGCGGAGATAGCCGCGATGTCCGTCCCCGACGGTGTTCGCGAGACGCTAGCGACGCTCGCCGAGCGCCACCCGGTCGGCGTCGTGACCGGCGGTCACGGCCCGGTCCAGCGCCGGAAACTCGACCACGCGGGCCTGTCGTCGAGCGTCGACCTGCTCGTCTCACCCGTCGAGACGCGAGCGTTCAAACCGGACCCGGCGCTGCTCCGACTCGCGGCAGAGACGCTCCCCGCCGACCGGTACGTCGTCGTCGGCGACAGCGTGGAAGGCGACCTCGAACCGGCGCTCGAACTCGGGTTCGACGTGGTGCTCGTCGGCGACGAGGACGACCGAGCGACGGTCTGTGTCGACTCGCCCACGGAACTCAGACGGCTCCGGGAGTCGTTCGACTGAGTCGCTACGGGAAGCCGTCGTACTTTTCAGCCCCGCCGGAGAGTCCCGGACATGGCCAAACAGCCCCACATCCTCGCCGAGGAGGGCGACGTGAACGATATCGCACTCATCCCCGGCGACCCGGGTCGCGTCGACCGCATCGCCGGCCACTGCGAGAACGTCGAGACCGTCGCCGAGAACCGCGAGTACAAACTCGTCAACGCCGAGTTCGAGGGGCGCGAACTGACCATCTGCTCGACCGGCATCGGCTGTCCCTCCGCGGGCATCGCGGTCGAAGAACTATCGCGCGTGGGCGTGGAGACGTTCATCCGCGTCGGGACGACCGGGGCGCTCCAGTCGGACATCGAGATCGGCGACATGGTCGTCGCCACGGGCGCGGCGAAGAACGAGGGGACGAGCAAGCGCTACGAGTCCGTCGAGTACCCCGCCGTCCCGGACTACGACGTCCTCACGTCGCTGGTCGAATCCGCCGAGAACAACGACGAGGAGGTCCACGTCGGCCCAATCGCCTCCGACGACGCGTTCTACGCCGAGACCGACGAGTACGTGACCGACTGGGAGGACGCGGGCATCCTCTCCGTCGAGATGGAGGCGGCGACCGTGTTCACCCTCGCCCGGCGGAAGGGCCTCCGTGCGGGTGCCATCTGCACCGTCGACGGTAACCTCGTCGAAGGGACCCAGAAGGGCGAGACGGAGGGCGAAGAGCTGCCCGAGAAGGCGAAGAACAACGTCGAACGCGCCATCGACATCGCGCTGACGGCGACTACCGAACTGTAGCCGTAGCGCCCATTTCTCGGGGGCTCTCGTCCTCCGTGACGCGTATCACGACCGTCTCGGTCGTCCCGCTCTCGTGGCTGTGGTTCCCGTCGTCCCACGCCGTGACCGTGAACCGGTAGTCGCCCGGAGCGGCCGACTCGGAGATGTCGAACCGGAACGTCGCGTCCACGTCGGTCGGGGCGTCCCAGAGGTGGTACGGCGGCAGCGTGTCGACCTGTGCGGACTGCCGGGGCGAGAACGACGACGACTCGACCGTGACGGCGTCGTGGTCGCCGGGCCAGGCCGAGACGTTCGCGGGAGCGACTCTGAGCTCGCGGACGGCCTCGAAGGACGCCGACGCGGAGACGGAGCCACCGGAATCGGCCGTGTACACCGACCCGTTCGCGGTCTCGGCCACCGGCGCTGTCTCTGGAGAGCCGACTCCCGAGACACAGCCAGCGAGCAGGCAACAGCAGACCAGCAGGGCGTGGAGGGTACGCATGCGCCCACGTTCGTGTCGTCCGGCATACGTGTTCGGGTCGTGACCTCCCTCCGGGGAACGAAACGCACATACCCGACGCCCGTTGCACTCAGAGCATGCGCGGCGAGGGGGTACGTGACGTCCTGCGGCGGATTCACCGCCGCGAGCGACGGGAGTTGCGCGAACTCCGGGTGTGGCTGGAGACGACCCGCAACCTCATCCACGTCTCCGCGCTCGTCTTCGTTCCGCTGTTGCTGGCGCTGGTCACCGGTCTGTCGAACGCCATCGCGCAGTTCTCGTTCTTCCTGTTCCCGCCGCTGGCGTCGGGGACGTACGCGCTGTTCGCCGACCCGACCGGGAAGCACTCCTCGCCGGTCAAGTTCGTCGTGGGGCTGACGCTCGGAGCCGTCTGCGGACTGGTCGCCTTCCACGCGGGAGCCCTGTTCTACCCGGAGAGTCAGATGTCCGTCCACGCCGGGAGCGCCGCCCTCGCGGTGTTCCTCACCGGGGCGGTGACGTGGGCGCTCGACGTCGAGGTGCCACCGGCGTTCTCCTCGGCACTGCTCATCCTCGTTACGAACGGCGCGCCGGGGTCGCGGGTGCTGTACGTGCTGAGTATCGCGCTCTCCTCGATGGTCGTCGCGGGCGCGTTCGTCCTCTGGCGACGGGAGGTGTACGCCGAACGCGCCCAGTACCTCTACCAGTCGACGAAGGGCGACGACCACGTCCTCGTCCCGATGCGCGGTCCACACACGGACGCGACGGCGATGCTCGGGGCGCGACTCGCGGCCGCCCACGACGCGGGGAAGGTCGTCCTGCTGGACCTCGTCACCGACGAGGCGGTGGCCGACGCCGAGCGAGAGTCGGCCGAGCGGGGCGACGAGACGGTCGCGACCGACGGCGGGCAGGAGAGCGACTCCGAGGACCCTGAACAGCGAGTCGCCGCCCGCGCCGCGACGGACCTCGAAGCGCGGGCCTCGGCGATTCGGACGCGGGTGGGCGTCCCCTGCGAGGTGGTCGTCGCCAGCGAGGGGGCGAACCCGGCGTCGACGATATTGCGGACCGCACACGACACCAACTGCGACCTCATCGCCGCGTCGTACGAGACCGAGGGCGTGTCGCTCTCGCCGTACATCCGCGAACTGTTCAGAGGCGACGTCGACGTCCTCGTCCACCGGTCGTGCGACGGCCGGACGCGGTGGAACCACGTGATGGTCCCCGTCCGGAAGGCGGGCGACGTCGCCCACGAGATGCTCGACTTCGCCGCTCGCCTCTCCGGTCGCACGGGCCGGGTCGCGGTCTGTCACTGCATCGAGAGCGAGGAGAGTCGCCGCGAGGCCGAGACGATGCTCCGAGACCTGGTCGAGACCGTCAGTGCGGCGGTCGAGACCCGCATCTCCCGGTCGGACATCGCGCAGTTCCTGGAGTCGAACGCCCCGAGTTACGACCTCGTCATCATCGGCGCGAGCCAGGAGCGCTCTGCAGCCTCCCGGTTCATCTCCCGCCCCACCTTCGAACGGGTCCGGGACCTCGACGCCGACGTCGTCATCGTCGACCGCAACTTCAAGTACTGACCGTCGGGCGGTCCGTCCCACCGACTTCACGCCGGTCCCGGCCCGTTGCAGACCGTTTCACCTGTCGAACTGACGGAACGTTCACTGCTATTGATTGTCCGAGCGGCGAGAACGCCGACATGGAGTTCCGGTGGGAGGCGCTGACGCTACGCGGGTCGGACGGACGAGTCGAACTCAGGCTGGTGCGGACCACCGGAGCGGTCGAGGTGGCGATGGTCCCGTACGACGGGTCGAACGGCACGCGCTACGTCGTGGAGGTGCACCGCGAGCGCGACGGTCGGTGGCGAACCGCGCGGACCGTCGGCACGACGGACGACTACTCGACAGGGCTGGCGATGGCTGTCGACGCCGTCATCGACGTGGAGTGCGGGCCGTCGGGCGCGGGCCGGTGAGCGAGCACCGTCGAGACGGCGGGCCGCGTCGTTGCGAACCTACTCCCGGAGCACGCGCGCCGCGATCTGCTCGGTGTCGATACTCCCCGACGCCGACAGCGCCAGCAGGTGGCCGCCGAGGACGGCCGGACTGATGACGGTGTCCGCACCGGCGCGCTTCAGTTTCCGCTGGTTGTCCGCGTCCGTCGCGGCCGCGACGATGCGGACGTCCGGGTTGAGCTCCCGCGCGGTGAGCACGGCGAGGGCGTCCTGTGCGTCGTCCTCGGTGGCGGTGATGAGCGCCCGAGCGCGCTCGATTCCGACGGCGTGGAGCGGTTCGTCGCTGCTCGGGTCGCCGGTGTAGACGTCGATGTCGCGTTCCCGGAGCGCGCTGGCGCGTTCGGGGTGGCGCGTGATGACGACGAACGGTATCTCCTGGCGGTCGAGTTCCGATACGATGGGTTCGGTCAGGTCGCTGAAGCCGACCACGATGACGTGGTCGTCCAGCAGTTCGAGTGATGAGTCGGTCATGGTGCCGAGGGCGCTGGCGAAGCGGGCTTCGATGGCGGGACCGAGCAGGGTCCCGAGGGCGGCGGTGAAACTGGCGATGCCGACGACGAGGTACGTGAGCGTGAACAGGCGGGCGACGTTCGACCCCGGGACGGGCGTCACGTCGCCGTAGCCGACGGTGCTCGCCGTGACGACGGCGAAGTAGAACGCGTCGACGGGAGCGTCGATGGCACCCCGTACGAACTGCTCGCGCAGGAACCAGGCCCCGGCGGTGCCGTAGGCGAGGCTCCCGACGAGAGCGCCCAGGGCGGCCTGCTGGCTCGTCGTCAGCCAGTCCTGGCGGTCGAACGCCGAGCGGTTGAAGTAGACGCCCGGAATCGCCGCGAGCGAGAGCACGACGAGCGGTACCGAGTACGCGCTCACCAGCAACACGCCCTGCAGTGCCGACAGCGGGAGCAACAGCAACGCCGTGTACCAGCCCGCCTCGAACCGGTGGCGGAGCAGGTACGCCGTCACGAGGAGGAGGAACCCCGTCAGGACGGCTGTGAAGGCGACGGTCGTCTTCACCGCCTGCGGGACCACACCCGCGAGCGCCACCCCCAGGTCGAGAGCCTCCAGGCCGATGGCGGCCAGTCCCGTGACGAACGAGATGACGGCGGTGACGGTCACCAGCAACAGGGCGAACCGGACCCGGAACAGCCGTGACCCGATCCCTCGTTCGTCGGCCATACCTCCGTCTGGTGGTTCGAGGACAAAAGCCGTCCCCTTCACCGACCCTCTCCTCGTGGTTCGTCAACGCTTTGCCGTCCGGTTCCAAGGGCCGTGCATGGCAGCGCTCCCAGTCGAACTCCTCGTGGGTCTCTATCTCGGGCTGCTCACGGGCGTCATCCCGGCGCTCATCTCGTGGGTGCTCGGGTTCACCGTGCGCTACTTCACCGGCATCACCATCCCCGGCTTCGCGGTGGTGGTCCTCGGCCTCGCCGTCGCGGGCGTGCAGGGCGGGTTGCTCGCGCTCTCTGACGCGAGCGTGCTCGCCGGTGGCGAGCGCATCGCCGTCGCCATCGTCGTCATCGTGATGATGACCCTCTACGCCCACGCCAAGGGCGACGAGATGGCCGCGACGTTCCCGCGACGCGTCTCCCTCCGGGCGCTCCGCGACCGGACGCTCTCCTCGGACCTCGTCGAACGCGTCGGCGGCGACGCCCGCGTTCGGGTCCGCGGGACCGTCGACGACATCGAGGGCTACCCGCCGCTCGGTGCCGACCTCCGGGCGCGGGTGGCCGACTTCGCGACCACACTGCCCGCGGACCTCCCGGTCGGGGAACTGGAGACGCGGTTCGCCGACCGCCTGCGCGCCGAGTTCGACCTCGCGGAGGTCACCGTCGCGCTCGACGAACGCGGCCGGGCGAGCGTCGCCGCCGCGCCGCCGCTGTCGGGCCTCTCGAAGCGCGTCCCGGACGGGATGCGAGCCGTCAGCGTCGACACGCTCGTCCCCTCCGGGCTGGCACCGGGCGACGAGGTCCGCGTTCGGACCGGGGACGGGAGCGTCGAGGCGACGGTGCTCGGCGTCCCCCTCGCGCCGGTACCGTCGGACGACCACGGGACGAACGGAGACGACGATACGGCCGACGCGACGCCCGACGAAGCCACGGACGAGTCCCCACCCTCGACGCCTCGTTCGGTCGAGGCGGTCGGCGGCGAGGGTCGGGTGACGCTCGCCGTCGCCCGGAGCGACGCGACGACGCTGCTGACCGCGGAGCGACCGTCGCTCGTCGTCACCGCCCGCGGCGAGCGCCGCGAGTTCGAACTCCTCTCGCTGTTCCGTCGCGCCGGTCGGCGCGTCCGTCGATTCGCCGTGGGCGGGGACCTCGCTGGCGCGTCGCTCGCCGACGCGGGCGTCCGCGAGCGCTACGACGTGGAAGTGCTCGCGGTCCGCCACGACGGTCGCTGGCAGTTCGCTCCCGAGGGCGAGACCACGCTTGCGGCGGGCGACGAACTGTACGCCGTGGGGACCGGGTCGGCGCTCACCCAGTTCGGAGAGGTCGTGTCGTGATCAACCCGACTTCGCTCGTCGGAGGGGTCGCTCCGCTCGCTCAGGCCCAGTTGCAGGCGCTCGCCGACGACGTCGTCCAGCTGGTCCTGCTCGCCAGTCTCGTCCTCGCCTGTGCGGTGGTCGCCGGTGCCGTCGGCGGCGTCTACCGCTGGTACGCCCGGTCGCAGGTGCCGGACGGTCTCTCGATACTCGCCGGAATCAGCGTCGCCGCCATCGGTCTGAACACGAAGGCTGCGCTCGGCGAGGCGATGACCGAAGCGGGGGATATCGTCGTCGATGCAGTGCTCCTCAACGTCGGGACGTTCCTCGCGGCGACGCTCGTCGCCTTCCTCGCTGGCCGGGCGGGCGACCGCATCGCTCGCGCGGTGTTCGACGACGCGCCCGACGCACGCGACATCGTCCGAGCCGTCGGCCGCCAGATATCGGTCACGCTCCCGCAGAGCATCGACGACATTCCCAACCACGACCGGGTACCCCCGGAGACGAAGACGCGCCTCGAAGGCACCTCGTTCGGCTTCCCGCGACGGCTCACCGTAGAGGAACTGCGCCACCGGCTGGTCGAGCGACTCAAGAGCGACTACGAGGTGGGCCACGTCGACGTCGACCTGACGCCCGACGGCACCGTGGAGTACCTCGCGCTCGGCGGCCGCGCGGCGGGCATCGGGCCGACGCTCCCGCCGGGACAGGCCGCCGTCGCGATTCGCGCCGACCCGTCGAGCGCGGCGAGCGCGGGCGACCTGGTCCAGGTGTGGGACCCGCCCGAACACGTCGTGACCGGCGAACTCCGGGACGTCGCGGGCGACGTGGCGACAGTCGCGCTGGACGACGCAGACGCCGACGCGCTCGACGGCGAGACGAGCTACCGGCTCGTCACGCTCCCGTCGCAGGTGCGGGTCGACCGCGAGTTCGCCGCGCTGTTCCGCGCGGCCGAGGAGACGCTGGCCGTCCTCGCCGTCGCCGAGGGGAGCGCGCTCGTCGGGCGCACTGTCGGGTCGCTCCCCGCCGCCGTCGTCGCCGTCCGGGCGGGCGACGGAGCCGTGACGACGCTCCCCGACCGGTCGCGGACCGTCGGCGCTGGCGAGTCGCTGTTCGTCGTCGCCCGGCCGGACGTCCTCCGGAAACTGGAGTCGACCGACGGCGTCGCGACGCCGTCGCCTGCGACGACTGAGTAGGTTCTTCAGCCCGGACCGAGTAGTCCGGGTATGCGCTGGAAGCTGTTCGCCAACCTCGCCGAGACGGCGGGCGAACGCGAGACGGAGGTCGACGTGGAACCGGGGGCGACGCTCCGCGACGCCCTCGACGCCCTGTTCGACCGCCACCCCGAACTCCGCGAGCAGGTCACCGACGACGACGGGACGCTCCACGACCACGTCCGCGTCCTCCGGAACTCGACCGACCCGTTCGTCGAGGGCGAGGGCTACGAGACGACGCTGGAGGCGGACGACGAACTGGCGATGTTCCCGCCCGTCTCCGGCGGGTGAGCGAGGGAGACGGCCGACCGGCCGCGCGTCACTCCTCGCGCTCCCGCTCGAAGCGCCGCCCGTAGATACGCTCGAAGTTCGGCGCGTCCGAGTATCGGGTCTCCATCGGGACCGTCGAGAACGCCGCGGTCCCCGCGGGTGGCCCGGACCTCGGGAGCGTCGAGAACGCCGAGGGGTTCCGGGAGGTCGGGCGGTCGACGCGACCGGTCCGGGCCTCGTGGTCCTCGACGGTGGCGGCGATACGGTCGCGCGCATCGAGGATGTCCGAGCGGACCTCGGCGACGGCACTGCTCACCGTCTTCTGGACGACGAGTTGCCGCCCCTCGTCCGTCTCGGAGAGCGAGGCCGCCACCTCGACGGCGGCCTCGTGCTCCGCGGCGTCGTTGGTCGCCTCGGCCTCGCTGGAGTCGTCGCGCTCCGCCTCGGACGCGGCGTCGTCGCCGTCGTCCCCCGAGAGCGCGTCGGTCACGTCCGCCACCTCGTCGCCCAGGTCGCGGCTCCGCCGCCAGCCCTCGCGGACGTCCGTCGACTCGACCACCCGGGGAGCGTCGACGACGTCGGAGAGGTGCTCGTAGGCGATAGCCGAGCGGTAGTCGCCCGTCGTCAGCGCCTCGAGCAACCCCGCCGGGTCGACGAGCGTCGGGAGGCGCTCGACGTCCACGGCGTCGAGGACTGTCGCCGGGTCCACCGTCTCGAGCAGCGGCAGGAGCTCCTCGACGACGTCGACCAGTTCGTCGAGGAGGCCGTCGTCACGGCGCTCGTCGGCCAGTCCGGCGAGCGCGTCGGCGGCACGTTCGACCAGTCGCGCGACGGTGGCGGCCGTCGGGTCCGTCGAGGAGTCGTCGCCTGGCTGGGTACTCGATGCTGTCGTCGGGGTCACGGAGAATCGACGCTACTAGGCGTGCCGCGGCAATGAACACGGACGTTGCAGATTCCGTCTCGCCCCGGACGTCACTCACATCTCCGTCTCAGCAACAGGTGGTTTCTTGTCGTTCGGGAGAACGCTCAGTGGTATGTCCTGGCTCGCCCGAACCTCCGTCGAACGTCCCTACGTCCTCGGGTGGGTGCTGTTCTGCTGCTGGCTGAACGGCTGGCTGGCGACGGGCATCGTCAACGTTCTCGGCGGCGAACTCCCGATGGTGCTCGTCGGCCGCGGCATCCCGCGGACGCTCTACTTCAACCTGGCCAGTCTCGGGGCGCTGGCCGCCTTCGTCGCTCTCACCTACGCCGAGGTGCGCCTGCTCCGACGCGTCCTCCCGCGACTCGACAGCGGGCGCGACACCCGTCGCACGCGACGCCTCACCGCGGTGGTCGGGGTGCTGGCGCTCCTCGCCGTACCGGTCGTCACCGAGACGCTCGACGTCGACCCGTTCACCGTCGTCGTCCTCGGTGTTCCCCCTGTGCTGCTGGTCGCCGAGGGAGTGCTCGTCGGCGTCGTCGGGTCCGCCGGCGACGGGCCGACGCCGGACGCCGGCTAGCGAGAAGGAGGCGGTGGCAGTCGACACCCGTCGGCCTACCAGTCGGTGAGGTCGGCCGCCATCACGAAGTCCGGTTCGTCGGAGACGCCGGCGCGAGCGTACGCCGCGTCGGAGACGTGGTAGGCCGTCTCGGGAATCAGGACCCGCGTGCGGTCGGCGTCCACCGAGGCGGCGTCGCGCTGGACGGCCGCGAACAGCGACCGGGCGTGGTCCACGCTCTCCCACGCGCCGACGCCGTACTCCGCCCAGGTGACCTGCTCACCCTCGTCGTTCGGGCGGTCGTAGGTCCGGGTCCGGTAGGCCATCCCGCGCAATCCCTCGTCGTGGACCGCGAAGACGGCCGTCTCGTCGGCCGCCGTCGCGAGTTTCTCTGGGGTGAGTTCCGAGACGGCCCACGACTCGTTCGCGTCCAGTGCCAGCCCCCGGAGGTGGTCGCGGGCGTGGGAGTCCGTCCAGTAGCGCCACGCGGCGGTCGGGTCGTCCGTCACCTCGTGGTCGCTCTCGGCGTCCGGGTCCGGGTCGGGGTGCGCCCAGCGGAACTCCGTCCCCGGTTCGAACCCGGCGGCCCGCGACTGACCGAGTCCGGCGACGTTCCACGAGAACACCATGTTCCGGCAGACGGTGGCCCCGGCGTCGGCCGCCCAGTCGAACAGGCCGTGTGTCAGGTCGAGGCTGACGCCGTGGCCCCGGTAGTCGCCGTTGACGCGCATCCCCTGTGCCCACGCCTCGTCGTCGCTCAGGAGGACGCCCTGACAGATGCCCGCGACGTCCTCGCCGTCGTTCACGTCGAGGACGAACGTCCGCTGGCGGTCGCCGTCGCCCGCTATCCAGTCGTCGTAGACGTGCTGGATGTAGTCCTCGGCCTCGCGGTCGGCCCACGTGTCCTGCGTGAAGGCGACGACGTCGTCCCGGTCCTCGGGGCGGGCCTGTCGCAGTTCGACGCTCGTGCTCATGTCCACGGCACCGACCGGGGAGTCACCTCGCCGGCGACGGGTCGCGCCATCGCGGCCGCCGGGTCGTCGTCGTTCGCCAGCGTCCACATCAGCTTCACCAGCGCCGTCTCCGGGAGCACGTCCTCGCCCTCGACGACGCCCGCGTCGAGCAGGTCGCGACCGGTGTCGTAGACGCGGTCACAGACCCGGCCCTCGACGCACTGGCTGGTCATCACGACGGTCGTGCCGTCGTCGACCAACTCCTCGATGCGCTCGATGAACCCGGTGTGGACGTGCCCGAGACCCGTGCCTTCGAGGACGACGCCCGCCTTCCCCTCGCAGACGTCGAGGAACGCCGGGTCCATGCCGGGGACGAACTTCAGCAGTTCCACGTCCGTCTCCAGGTCGTCGTGGAGCGCCAGGTCTCGCTCGTCGCGCTCGACGTGCGGGCGGCGGAACGACACGGCATCACTCGCCTCCGCGCCGTCGTGGTCGCCCAGTTCGTCGCCGAGGCGCGCGTAGTCGACCTCGCCGAGCGGTCTCGACCCGACCGTCTCGAAGGCGTCCCGGCGGGAGGTGTGGTTCTTCCGGACGCGCGTGCCGCGATGCAGGGCACAGCGGTCGTCGGACTCGGTGGCGTGCATGCAGAGCAGCACCTCCGCGCAGTCGCTCTTCGCGGCCTCGACGGCGCAGACCGCGTTCATCACGTTGTCCGAGGAGGGGCGGTCGGCCGAGCGCTGACTGCCCGTGAAGACGATGGGGACGGGCGTGTCGAGCATGAACGACAGCGCACTGGCGGTGTACTGCATCGTGTCCGTGCCGTGCATCACGACGACGCCGTCCGCGCCCGCCTCTATCTCCTCGTACACAGCGTGAGCGAGGTCCTGCCAGACGTCGGGCGTCATGTTCTCCGAGAGGATGTTGGCGACGACCCGACCGCGGTAGTTCGCCCGGCCCGCCAGATCGGGGACGGCCCGGAGGACGTCCTCGGCGTCGAACTGGGCGGTGACCGCGCCGGTTCGGTAGTCGACCGTCGAGGCGATGGTCCCGCCCGTCGAGATGAGCGAGACGGTCGGCAGGTCGTCGTCGAACTCGATGCTCGACCCGTCGCCCGACTCGCTCTCGCCGACGCTGTAGACGTCGGACTCCAGCACCGTCACCTCGCTGTCTGCGCGGTCGATACCGACGTTGTAGCCGCCGTCGAGTTTCACCACCACCTCCGTCTCCGTCGAGGAGGGGAGCAGGATGCCCTCGTAGACGGCGTCGCCCGTGGCGTCACCCACGCGGTCGACCCGCACGCGGTCTCCAGGATTCATGGACGCGAGTTCCCGCCGCCCCGACTTCAAATCGACGGTAGCGGGGAGCGCGCTGGCCGTCGAACGTCGTTCGGCGAACGACCGGAGAGCATCACGGTCGTTAACGGGGGCTACAGGCGTAGCGCTGTGAGGGCGTGACAGATGACCACCTAAAGCCCGGACGCTCCTCACGTTGTGTCACCGAGCGAGGGGTATGCCCTGGCAAGATCTGATATTCACCGCCGGTTCGTTCGTCGCAATCCTCTCGCTCGCCCCAACGCTCACCGACGTCCGCTCGTCGGTACCCCGGACCACGAGCGTCCCGAGCGCCGTCATCGCGCTGACCTACACACTCGCGTTCGTCACGCTCGGCCTCACCTTCTCGGCGCTCGGGTCGCTCGCGACGGGCACGCTCTGGGTCGCAATCGCCCTCCGCTGTTCGACGGACGACGACAGCCACCGACCGCAGACAGCGACCAACCCCGCAGACTGAGGGACACCCGAACCGGCAAAAGAGCCATTGCCCCACACGACAGAGCAGTGTACATGTCCAGCACCGACGAACTCCTCCGCGAGATCGAGTCGGAGGACACCTCCACCCGAACCACGTCGTCGGACGCCCCCGCGAGCGACACCCGGAGAGCGCGCGCCAAGGAGCGCGCCGTCGGCGTCTTCTCGCCCAAGCACTTCGTCAGCGCGCTGCTGTTCATGGCCGGTGGGTTCGTCCTCGGCGGGTTCGTTCCGCTGCTCCCGGGCGTCGTCGGCATCCTCCTGGCGGGCTTCGCCTTCGGACTGGTCAGCAGCGGTCGACGCTACCTCGAGACGGGCATCGCCGGAGGTATCGTCTCCGCCATCGGGTTCTTCCTGTTCAACCCCGCCGCGTTCGCCATCGGTCTGGCGAACGGCCCGCAGGCCGCCCTCGTGATGGGCGGCATCGGCCTCCTCGCGGCCGTCGTCGGCACCTACTTCGGCCGCGACCTGAAGTCCGGCCTCACCGCGGACATCGGCGAGTAGTCCGGCACGGCAGACGCACGTCTCCGCCAGAGTTCGACGACACGGCACCGCGAGACCTCCCGTCGTCGGTCGCTGCTGTACGGGGTCGTGAGACTCCGTTCCGGCCGACGCTCCCGCCGACCGCCGGGAAGTGGCTTCTCCGCCGGTCGCCACCTGTTCGGCATGGGCCACGACTCCACTCGCGCGGACGGCGCGGCCGACGACCCCGACGAGGAGGTGGCCGCGGACGTCGCCGACGACGCCGAGGCGTTGCTCTCGGCGCTCCCCCACTACTACCGGGGCGAGGTCAGCCAGGCGAACACCACGCTCGACCGTATCGACCAGACGACGAACTGGGCAATCACCCTCATCGCCGCTCTGCTCTCCATCGTCTTCTCGTCTGACGATATGCCCGCGTACCTGCTGCTGGTCGGCCTGGTCGTCCTCGGCGTCTTCCTCGTCTACGAGACGCGCCGGTACCGCTTCTACGACCTCTACCGGGCGCGCGTCCGGATGATACAGGAGAACGTCTTCGCGAACGTCCTCGACCCGGTCGGTGCCCAGCACACGGCGTGGCGCGAGGAACTCGGCGAGGACCTCCGCTACCCCACGTTCAAGGTCTCGAACTGGGAGGCGCTCTCCCGGCGCATCAGGCGCATCTACGGACTGCTGTTCGGCGTGCTGGGCATCTCGTGGCTGGCGAAGGTCACGCTGTTCGCGGGTGACGGGCGCTGGCTGGAGGCGGCGGCGCTCCCCGGTGTTCCGGGTATCGCCGTCACGGCGTTCCTCGGGGCGTTCTACCTCGGCCTCGTGGCGCTCGCGGTGTGGCCGAGCGAGCGCGAGGCGAAGGGCGAGATTCACGGGGAGCGACCTGGGGAGTGGAAGGAAGCGGACGAGTGACCGCGGCGCGAGCGCTGGCACGTGGTCCTGTCAGCGCCGTCGCCGACAGCGCTCAGCCGACGAGCGACCAGCGCCCGTCGTCCTCGGCGACGACGCTGTGTTCGGCGAGTCGCTGGAGCGCCTCCTCCGCGAGTTCCGTCGGCGCGTCGGCGCGGTGGGCGACCTCGCTGGCCGTCTCCGCGCCGTTGGCGAGGGCGGCGAGAACCTCCGCGTAGAACCGGGTGTCCGCGCCGCCCGGTGCGCCGAGCGACGGCGTCTCGCCGACCCGGTCGGAGATACCGTCCATCACCTCGGTCAGTCGGCCCTGTACCCAGCGCTGGGCCATCGAGAGCTCGCTCGACAGGCGCTCCAGGCGTTCGAGTTCGCTGGCGAGTTCCGCGAGCTGTGCCGCGTCGTCGGGCGTCGTACACTCGATGGTCACGTACTGACACCGCGACATGTCCAGTCCTCGACTGGCTGGGTACGCCGACTTCGCGCCGAACCCGTACGGCGAGACGTTGACCTCCAGACGGAGGTTCCGGGCGATGGAGAAGTACTTGCGGCGCTGGTCGTCGACACGGGACTCGACCAGTCCGGCCTCCTCCAGTCGTCGGAGGTGGTCGATGACGGCCTTCGGGCTGACCCCGATGTACTCGCTGATCTCGGTGACGTAACACGGTTTCCGCGCGAGAAGTCTGAGGATGCGTCGACGGTTCTCGTTGCCGAGTAAATCCAGCAACGCCGCGGAGTCCATTACCCGAGGTTAGTCGTAGACGGGGAAAACGGTATCGGGCCCGAGCAGGGACGCCGACGAGTCGGACGACCCCGACCCACCGGCACCGTTCGACGGCGGACTGCCACCGTTCGACTAGTTACCAGCACCGTCCGACGCCTGGTTTCCGCCGTCCGCAGGCGGCCCACTCCCGTTCGACGCCTCACTGGAGCCGTTCGACTGTCGACCGGGGTCCGTCGGAACGCTCGCGGCGTCGGGTGTCGTCGTGCCGACCGACGACGGGCCGTTACCCGGCCCACCGCCGTTCTGCCCGGCGCTCGCGCCACCGCCGTTCGAACTTGCGCCCCCGTCACCAGGGTTCGAGCCGGCGGCACCGCTACCGTCGCCGGGGTTGGACGCACCGGTGCCCTTCCCGGACGTGGGCGCACCGCTGCCGTTTCTGGAGGTAGACGCACCCTCGCCGGGGTTCGACCCGGACGCGCCGTCGCCGCTGCCGTTCGACTGGCCAGACGCACCCTGAGTCGGTCGTGCGCCGTTGCCGCCTGCGGCGGAGGTACCCGGCTCGCCGTTCCCCGGCGGGTCGGGGTCGGTCCCCCCGTCGAGGACCGGTGACGCGGTCGGTTCGGCGAGTCCGCGGACGCTCTCGCGCAACTCCTCGAAGCCGGGGGGCGAGGAGCCGGTGCGGTTCGTGAACTCGCCGACGTCGACGACGCTTCGCTCCAGTGCGTCGACGCGAGCGGCGGCGACGCTCCGGTCGACGGTCCGCTGTGCGCCCTCGCCACGGTCCGCCGCCTCGACGCTCTGCTCGACGTCGTCGAGACGCTCGGCCAGGTGTTCGGCGCGTCGGTCGAGGAGTCGCTGCCGGACCGACTCGTTGGGTGCGTTCGCCAGCGCTGCCGAGAACATCTGCCGGTCGACCTCCCCCGCGGCCTCCACGGAACTCACCTGCATGAACGAGGAGACGCTCGTCCCGAGGCTCGTCTCGTTGGTGGCCTGCGCCGACGGAGACTGGACCGCGGGTGGGGCACCACCGCTCGTCGGTGCTGCGAGTACGACGAGCGCCAACACGGAGAGTACGAGGACCCACTGCCGGTTCATCGACAGGAGCTGAGACCCCTAGGAGTATAACACTGTCACACTGTTCGTATCGTTCAGACCGTCCACGGCGACACTACGGACGGGTTAACGGCCCTCGGAACCGTCAGTACCAGTCCGGGTGACAGTTGCAGGCGCGTACCGGTCGAAGGCCCGGACAGCTAAGAGCATCGTAACCCCGGTCGTGGCGACGGTGAGCAGCGGGAGGAGCAGTCCGGGTTCGTATCTGAGCGGTGGGTAGATGTCACAGCGGCCCAGCGGCGACCCGAGGACACAGCCCGCCGTCTCGCTCAGCCCGTAGTCCACGAAGTCCCCGAGGAGCATGACCACCAGCGCGAACGCGAGCGCCCCGCGCGTCGTCCGCCCGTAGTGGGGGATGAGGTACGCTTCCCCGACGAACGCGAGGTGGGTGAGGATGATGCCGAAGTACGCCCACACCTCGGGGAAGTACAGCGAGAACCGGAGGTTGAGCGCCAGGGCGGTCCACAGGCCGTACTTGACGAGCAGGGCGAACGCGAGCGTGTGGAGGTACGCCAGCGGCAGGTTCATCGGCGCGTCGCGGAGCCTGCGGCCGAGGTTCGGGAGCAGCGTCGCCACCGAGAGCGTGGCGACGAAGACGGCCGTCGGGGAGTCGGCGTACAGCGGCCACGCGAACGTGTTCACCGCGGGCATCGACGCGACGTAGTACTTCACTCCGACCAGCACGGCGGCGACGTTCGCCACGAGCAACCAGACGAGACTGGGCGCGTTCGAGAGGTAGTACTCCGCCCAGCGCTCGGGTATCATACCGAGTCACGCGGCGCGGCCGGTGAAAGCGGTGTCGTCTGACGCAGACCGGCCGCCGGATTCGGTTCTCCGCCGTGATTATCAGAAACGCGAACCCTGCGGGGAAGGTTTATGCCACACAATGACAAACGTGGTTTCGTACCGATGTTCGAACAGTTCTCAGTCGGATACTATCTCGGACGGCTGTACGTCGAGCCGTACGAGGGCGACCGGCCAGCGATCAGTCGACTCGACCACGAGCAGGTAGCACGACAGCTCTACGAACCGGACGCGACAGGGGCGGCGTCCGACCCCGTCGCGGACGGGAACCAGCCGCTCGTGATGAAACTCGGCACGCGTCACCTCGCGGTTCGCGGCCGCGACGAGGTGCCCGACCGGACGCTGGCCGTCCCGTTCGACATCGTCGAGGACGGGAGCTACCCCGACCTCAAGGAGGTGTTGCTGGCGAAAGCGCCGCAGGCGGAACGGCTCATCGAACTCGGCGCTCCCGTCGGTATTTAACCCCCCGCTCCCACGTCCCGGTATGCTCGACCGGTTGCTCGGCCGCGAGGAGCTTCGCGAGCGCATCGCGACGCTGGAAGACGAGAAGCGACACCTCGAACGACAGCTGGAGGCCGAGGAGCGACGCCGCCAGGAGGCCGTCACCGACCGACAGGCGGCCGACGAGCGCATCAACCGGCTGGAGGACCGCATCGCCGGGCTGGAGGGCGAACGAGGCGACGAATCGGAGAGCGACGACGTCGCTCTCGACTTCCGGCGGCGCGAGGCCATCCGCGGAACCCGACGGGAGAGAGTGCTCTCCCGCCTCGAATCGGTCGAGACCGACGCCGAGGGCGCGCTCTCCGCGATGGTCGACGAGCGGGTGCCGGAGCAAGTGACGGACCTGCTGGGCGACCGGGCGGCGCTCGTCTCGCGGGCCGCGCCGTGTCTCGTCTACGCCGACGACGCCGAACTGGTGAGCGTCGCGCTGGCACCGCCGCGAGCGCCCGAACCGTTCTGCGAGTGGGGCGAGGCCTTCGCGGTGGACCGGTCGTGGTTCGCGCCAGCCCCCGAGGAACGTCACGCGCTCGCGCTCGTCCGGTCGGACACGTTCGCGCTGGGCGTCTACGAGGGCACCGAGCGCGTCTCCTTCGAGGGGTTCGAGAGCGACGTGAAGGAACAGCACTCGAAGGGCGGGTTCTCGCAGGGGCGGTTCGAGCGCATCCGCGACGGCCAGATAGCCGACCACCTGGAGCGCTGCCGGGAGGCGCTCGACGACGCTCCCGACCCGCTGTACGTCACCGGCCAGCGCACCGTCCTCGACGAGTTCGCGGACCGGGCAGCGGCGACCCGTGCCGTCGACGCGACGGGCGACGACGAGGAGTCCCTCGACGACGCGGCCGCGGAGTTCTGGACGGCGCGCCTGTCGGCGCTCTGAGACGGCACCCCGTCCACGCGGCCCGCCGATTCATGTCGGTGGCCGTCGAACCACCGGCCATGTACCAGCACATCCTGTTCCCGACCGACGGCAGCGACGGGGCGGAGTTCGCACTCGACCACGCCATCGACCTCGCATCGACGTACGACGCGACGCTCCACGTGCTCCACGTCGTCGCGGACGTCTGGTACCCCAGCGGCGACCCGGAGGGGTTCGACTTCGACATGAGTTCGGTCGAGAAACACCTCCAGGAACGCGGTGACCGACTCGTGCGGGAGGCGTCGGAGCGCGCGGCGGAGAGCGGCGTCGACTGCGAGACCGAGGTCGTGACCGGCCGGACGCCCCACCGCGCCATCGTCGACGCGACCGAGGACCACGACGTCGACCTCGTCGTGATGGCGACCCACGGACGGCGCGGCCTCGACCGCCTGCTGATGGGGAGCGTCGCCGAGAAGGTGCTACGACTCTCGGAGGTGCCCGTCCTCGCGGTGAAGTTCCCGGAAGAAGCCGACGAGTAGCCTCCAGTGAGGCGAGGAGCTGTCAGCCGCACGGTCACTCGCACCACCGTTTAAGCCGTCTCGCTCCGCGTGAGTCGGTATGCGACTCGCCATCCTGGCTCACGGGAAGTTCCCCGACCGGGCGAAGACCGCCGTGGGGTTGCTCCGCTACACCGACCACGAGGTCGTCGCCGTCCTCGACCGCGACCACGCGGGGGACCGCGTCGCCGATCACGTCCGGGACGTACAGGACGCTCCGGTCGTCGCCGGTATCGACGACGTGCCCGACATCGACGCGTTCGTCGTCGGCATCGCGCCCATCGGTGGCGGCTTCGACGAGACCTGGCGCGACGACGTTCGCGGTGCGCTCGAACGCGGCGCGGAGGTGTGGTCGGGGCTCCACTACTTCCTGACCGACGACGAGGAGTTCGCCTCGCTCGCGGAGGAACACGACGCGCGTCTCTGGGACGTCCGGGACCCGCCCGACGACCTCACCGTCGCCGACGGCGTCGCCCGCGACGTGGACGCCACCGTCGTCACCACCGTCGGCAGCGACTGCTCGACGGGGAAGATGACCGCGACCTGTGAACTCGTGGAAGCGGCCCGCGACCGCGGGATGAGTGCCGGGTTCGTCCCCACCGGCCAGACCGGCATCATGATAGAGGGCTGGGGGCTGCCCATCGACCGGACGATATCGGACTTCACCGCGGGTGCGGTCGAGCGGATGATAGTGGAACGCGCCGAGGAGTACGACTACCTGTTCGTCGAGGGGCAGGGAGCCATCACCCACCCCGCGTACTCCGCGGTCACCTGTGGCATCCTCCACGGGTCGATGCCCGACGCGCTGGTCTACTGCCACGAGGCGGGCCGCGAGTCGGTCCACGGCTACGAGTCGTTCTCCATCCCCGACGTGGGCGACCACGCGACGCTGTACGAGGACCTCGCCGAACCCGTCCACCCGACGAGCGTCGTCGCGGGGTCGCTCAACACGTCGAAACTGGCCGCCAGTGAGGCCGAAGCGGCGGTCGAGCAGTTCTCGACGGCGCTCGACGCGCCCGCAACCGACGCGGTCCGGTTCGGTTGTGACGAGATTCTGGACGCGCTATGACCGACCCGGCCGATTCGACAGACCCCGGGGGAGCGACCGGTACGACCAGCCTCACGACCGAGTTCGAGCGGGTGGAACTCCCCCTGAAGACCCCGTTCACCATCTCGCGGGGGACCCAGCACACCGCCGACAACGTCGTCGTTCGTATCGAGGACGGAGAGCACGTCGGCGTCGGCGCGGCCGCACCGTCTCGACACTATGGCGAGACGGCGGCCACGGTCGAGGCCGTCCTGCCCGACCTGCTCGCGGCAGTCGAGGCGGTCGGCGACCCGTTGGCGCTGGACGCCGTCGACGCGCGCCTCGACCGGGTCGTGGAGCGGAACCCGGCGGCGAAGGCCGCCGTCCGCATCGCGTGCTGTGACCTCGCTGCGAAACGCCTCGACGTGCCGCTCTACCGCCTGTTGGGCCTCGACGGGTCGCGGACGGTCACCTCCTCGTTCACCGTCGGCATCGACGACCCCGAGCGGATGGCCGAGAAGACCCGCGACGCCGTCGACGCGGGCTACAGCGTCCTGAAGACGAAACTCGGGACCGACGACGACGAGGCGCGACTGGCGGCGGTCCGGGAGGCCGCCCCAGACGCCCGCCTCCGTGTCGACGCGAACGAGGCGTGGACGCCCCGCGAGGCGGTCCGCAACTGCGCGTGGCTGGCCGAGTACGACGTGGAGTTCTGCGAACAGCCGGTTCCCGCCGACCACCCGGAGGGCCTCCGCTACGTCTACGAGCGCTCGGCCGTCCCCATCGCGGCCGACGAGTCCTGCGTGACGCTCGCGGACGTCCCCCGCATCGCCGACGCCTGCGACATCGCGAACGTGAAGCTGATGAAGTGCGGCGGGCCTCGACAGGCCGTCGAACTGTTCCACGCCGCCCGCGCACACGGTCTGGAGACGATGCTCGGCTGTATGATAGAGACGAACGCCGCCATCGCCGCGTCGGTCCACCTCGCTCCGCTGCTCGACTACGCGGACCTCGACGGGTCGCTGTTGCTCGATTCGGACCCCTACGACGGCGTCCCGATGCCCGGCGGCGACATCGACCTCTCGACGGTCGACCGACCGGGGACTGGCGCGCGACGGTCGTGACGCCGAGAGTGTCTACTTCCTGCGACCATCAGATTGTACTGAAATAAGGCTACTAGGACCGAATCGAGACGTCTAATGCCGATATACAGAAGGTTGATACGGTCGAGATGCCCACCGAGAAGTAACCATGGGAGAGAATGACACACTCACGCTCGAACTGTACGTCCGCTCGCTCTCGGCCGACGCCGGGACGGCCGCTGTCGGGGACGTGCTGGACCGAATGGCGGGCCTCGTCGCGGACGGCGTCGTCGATGGCTACGACGTCACCGTCTGGGGCGACGGCGTCAGCCTCGACGACCGGGTGCTGGCCACCGATGCCGCCCGGACCATCCGCGACAGCGTCGAGGAGTTCCAGCGGTGGGCCGACGAGACGGGGCGGACGCTCTCCGGCTTCGAGACGCGCGACACACGGTCGGCGGTGACGAGCGAGGTCCGCCACAACCTCACCGTGCCGACGGTGGCGCTCGCGGAACGTCGCGGCGAGACACTCACGTGGGTCGCGCCCTGTCGTGGCGAGACGGTCCACACGGTTTGAGAGCGCCTCGACCGACTCGCCGCAGCGCCCGAGGACTCGTCGGGCGACGTCTACGCGATAGAAGCGGCCGACTGATCGACGGGACCGACGCCCTGCGGGGACGAGCGACGAGCGCTCCCATCTCGTCGACACGTGAACCGCTCGGTCACCCTGTGGAACCGAACCGTCATCCTATCGTGTCGGTCGAGCAGTATTGCACACGCAACCAGCACCCCTACAATCGACGGACGCGGACGGGATATCACACGCGCACTGCACGACGACGGACGGTAGGTGGGAGGGGCCACCGCGACGGCCACCTCCGCGTACCGTCGGTCGTTCCGACATGTCTCACTCGGTGCACGGCCGACCCCCCAGTTCGGGTCGCCAGTGCGCGTGAATCTTCTAGTGGAGACGGTTAACCGTATCGTCCCTCCTCGTGCTGAACAGTATCTGCCCGGAGTACTACCACCGTTCGTGACAAGCCGGGAGTCGAGACGCTCTCGTTCGTGGCTGCCTGCGACGGCGTCGCTTCGCAACACCGCAGTGAAAACGCTGACGGGGGAGTGAGACGCGTCGACGGGGGATGGCTACGTTTTTCCCTGCATGGTGGCAACTCCGCGCCATACATGAGCGACATCACCGTCGAACTCCCGGATGGCTCCAAACTCTCCGTCGACGAGGGAGCCACCGTGTCGGACGTAGCGTACGAAATCGGACCGGGGCTCGGGCGAGACACCGTCGCTGGCGTCCTCGACGGCGACCTCGTCGACGAGGCGACGCCGGTGTACGACGGCGTCCGCATCGAGATCGTCACCGACCAGTCCGACGAGTACCTCGACGTCCTCCGACACTCGGCGGCCCACGTCTTCGCGCAGGCGCTCCAGCGCCTCCACCCCGAGGCGAAACTCACCATCGGCCCGTGGACGGACGAGGGGTACTACTACGACGTGACGAACGTCGACCTCGACGAGGCCGACCTCAGCGAGATAGAGGCGGAGATGGCCGAGATAGTGGAGGAGGACCTCGATATCGAGCGGTTCGAACGCTCGCGGGAGGAAGCGCTGGACCACTACGCGGACAACGAGTTCAAACGCGACATCCTGGAGACGGAGGCGGCGGGCGAGGACCCCGTCTCGTTCTACCGACAGGGCGAGTTCGAGGACCTCTGTAAGGGCCCGCACGTCGAGTCGACGGGCGAGGTCGGCGGGTTCAAACTGCTCGACATCTCCGCGGCGTACTGGCGCGGTGACGAGGCCAACGAGACGCTCACCCGAGTGTACGGCACGGCGTTCCCGAACGAGTCCCAGCTAGAGCAGTTCCTCGAACGACGCGAGGAGGCGAAAGAGCGCGACCACCGGAAGATCGGCCGCGAGATGGACCTCTTCTCCATCCCGTCGCACTCGCCGGGCTGTCCCCACTACCACCCGAACGGGATGACCATCCGCCGGGAACTGGAGGACTACATCCGCGAGCAGAACGACGACCTCGGCTACGACGAGGTGTGGACGCCCGAACTCAACAAGGCCGACCTCTGGAAGCCGACGGGCCACTACGACAACTTCACCGCCGAGGGCGAGATGTTCAACTGGGAGCAGGACGACACCGAGTACGGCCTGAAGCCGATGAACTGCGCGAACCACGCCTACCTCTACGGGCGCGAGAAGCGCTCCTACCGCGACCTCCCCATCCGGTTCTCGGAGTTCGGCACGGTGTACCGCAACGAGCAGTCCGGCGAACTCTCGGGCCTGCTGCGCGTCCGCGGGATGACCCAGGACGACGGCCACGCGTTCATCCGCAAGGACCAGATCCAGGGCGAGATCGTCGACGTGCTGGAGGCAATCGACGAGATCCTCGGCCACTTCGACTTCGAGATGGAGTACGTCCTGGAGACCCAGGGCGACAACGCCGTCGGGTCGGACGAGATATGGAGCGAGGCGACCGACTCACTGGCCGACGCGCTCGAATCCGAGGGGCTCGACTACGAGGTCGACGAGGGCGAAGCGGCGTTCTACG
Source organism: Halomarina salina (assembly GCF_023074835.1). NCBI lineage: Archaea > Methanobacteriati > Methanobacteriota > Halobacteria > Halobacteriales > Natronomonadaceae > Halomarina > Halomarina salina. The sequence continues at coordinate 1,899,548 of NZ_JALLGW010000001.1, read as the reverse complement.
GCCCGAAGATAGGCATCAACGCCGTCGACGCCATCGGCCGCGAGTGGACCATCGGGACGGTCCAGCTCGACTTCAACATCCCCGAGCGCCTCGACCTCACCTACATCGGGGAGGACAACGAGGAACACCGGCCGGTGATGGTCCACCGGGCGCTGCTCGGGACGTTCGAACGGTTCATGGGCGTCATGATAGAGCACTTCAACGGGAAGTTCCCGCTGTGGCTCGCCCCCGAGCAGGTCCGCATCCTCCCCGTCACGGACGACAACCTGGAGTACGCCGAGGCAGTCGCGGCCGAACTCGGCGAGTTCCGCGTCGAGATCGAGGACCGCTCGTGGACGGTCGGCAAGAAGATTCAGCAGGCCCACGACGACCGGGTGCCGTACATGCTCATCGTCGGCGACAACGAGGAGGCCGACGGCACCGTCTCGGTCCGTGACCGCGAGGAGCGCGAGCGACAGGACGTGTCCGTTGAGGCGTTCCGAGACCACGTCGAGCGCGAACGCGACGAGAAGCACGTCAGCGTGGACTTCCTCTCCGACTGAGGCCGTCGAGCGTCCCGGTTCTCACGTCGTCGAATCGAACGTCGTCGAATCGCAGCCGACCGTCCCGCTCACTGCCAGTCGATGTCCTCGTCGCGGTCGGTCTCCCGGAGGATGAACGGACCGATGGAGAGCGTCCGCTTCGTCACCGTCGCGATACGGAGCACGTACGACAGCAGGACGACGAACGGTGCGACGGCGATGGCGGCGGTGAGGCCGACCAGCAGGACGACCTGGTCGACGCCGAAGACGACGCCACCGAACACCGCCGGGTCGTAGTAGACGAGCGTGCAGATGGCGACGACGAGCGCCGGGACCGCCGTGACGACGATGGACCGCGAGAGGTTGATGAGCTCCCACTGGAAGTAGAGCGTCTTGAAGTGCTCGCGACCGGGGCCGAACAGCATCAGCGTCTCGACGAACTCCTCCAGCGCCTCGTCGGCCTCGTCGTTCAACTCGTCGGCGAACTGGTTGCGGAGGCGGCGGGCGGCGTACAGCTTCCAGGAGTAGTTGAAGTTGAGCGCGGCCGACAGGACGGAGTAGCGGCCGAACTTCTCGCCTTCGAGGCTCTCGCTGACCTGCGTGGCGTTGCCCGTCGTCGAGGAGACGAGGTCGTCGACGAACTCGCGCAGGTCCTCGTTGTCCGTGTCGAGGACGTCGCGGACCTCCTCGGCGCGCACTGCGGTCACCTCGACCAGCGCGCGGAGGAACGCCGAGGGGTCGGCGGGGCTGACGGGGGTATCCAGGACACTCTCGACGTCCTCGCGGAACTCCATCGCCCCTTCCATCCGCTCGCGCTGGTCGCCGACCGCGCCGAGTTCCTGGGAGAGCACCAGCTGGTTCAGCGTGAGGACGACGGTGACGCCGGTGACCGTCGCGGAGATGAGCGCGTTGAACAGCGTCTCGACCGTGTCGCCCTCTCGCAGCAGTATCGCCGACGTCGGGTGAACGACACCGACGACCACCAGCGCGACGAAGACGACGACGAACAGCCCCAGCGCGAACAGTCGCCGGTCCGTCTCCAGCAGGACCCGGAGGACGAGCGTGTTCGTGTCGGTCCGCTGGCGCATCTTGTCTTTTGGCTGCTCGCCAGCCTCGACGTCGCTGTTTCCGGGGCCACTCATCCCGATTCACTACCCCAGCGAGGCCGAAGAACGATGGGCACGCCGAGCATCACGGGAAGCTGTTCCCGCCGACTCGGAGTGGCTGCGAGTCGACGGGTTCGGCCGAGTGATTGAACGCGTGTACGGTGAGGTCCGTGCCGACGGGCAGGTACATCGACACGCTCGTCTGTCCCCCGGAGACCATCCCCGTCCACGCGTCGCTCCCGAACGAGGAGATGGCACTCAGCTCCCGGACCATCTCATCGGTCGTCGCCGCGTCGGTGAGCGTCGCCTTCACCTGTGCCGCGTCGTTCCCCCAGACCACGTCGTTGGCGACCGAGAACGAGTCGAACACGGGCGAGTCGTCGACGTTCGGGGCGGAGACGGAGAGGCGAGTCGTCACACAGCCAGCCAGTGCCATCGCGCCGACTGCCGACGCCCCGGTCAGAAAGCCGCGGCGCGTTGGCACCTGGTCGCTATCCATGACGGGAGCGACTCGTGCCGTCGTAATAGAACTGCGGGCATCGGATTTCGAGGGCAGGTACGGGGTCGTGACGGTCGCGTTACTGATGTCAACGTCTCGCAGTGACGGACGGAACGGAGGGGAACGAGGTGGGACCACGGGGAACCACCAGGGCGACGACGGGAATCGACCGACTGGGAGGCGGTCTACTGGTCGTCGTCTTTCAGCTCCTCGAGTTCGGCTTCGACCGCCTCGTCGTTCGTATCGGCGTCGCCGTCGCCGTTCCCGGACGACGACCCCGACCCGGAGTCGGCCTCCGTCTCGGTCTCCAGTTCCTCGAGCGCCGACTCGACCTCCTCGTCGCTCTGGGTGTCGGTCTCGCCGCCGTCGGTCGAGGACTTGCCCATCTCCGCGCGCAGCGTGTCGAGTTCCGCCTCGACCTCGCTGTCGGTCGACAGCTGTTCGAGTTCGCGGTCGAGCGAGTCCTTGTCCGAGAGCGCGTCGTCGAACGCACCCGACTCCTGCAGTTCGTCGAGCGCCGAAGCACGGGCCTCCATGTCCTCGGTGCGCTCCTCGGCGCGCTCGATGGAGCGGTTGAGGTCGGCCATGTCGTCGCCCGCGCCGGTCATCGCCTCGCTGACGCGCGTGCTGGCCTCGGCGGCCTCGTAGCGGGCCTTCATCGACTCCTTCTTCGTGCGGAACTCCTCGATGCGCGACTCGAGGGTGTCCTTCTTGTCGACGAGCTTGTCCTGGGTCTGCTGGAGGTCCGCTATCTGCCCCTCCAGCTCCTCGATCTGGTTCATCTTCTGTTTCTTCCGTTCGAGGGCCTTCCGGGCCAGGTCGTCGCGGTCCTGCTCGACGGCCTGTCGCGCCTGCTCGTTGTGCTTGGAGACGTTCTCCTCCAGGCGGCGCTTCTGGATTTCCAGGCGCTTCTTCTGGGTCGTGAGGTCGGCGATGCCGCGTTTGACGTTCTGGAGTTCGTCGCGCAACTGCTCGTACGAGTAGTCGAGGGTCTCGGTGGGGTCCTCGGCTCGATCGAGGACCGAGTTGATCTTCGACCGGATGACGTACGAGGTGCGTGAGAGGATTCCCATACCGCACGATTAGTGTCCGGAGGCTTAAACGCACAGGGGATTGACAGGGGACCGTCACCTCTCGCACCCACCCGGACGGACCACCGCCGTTGAAGGCCGCGCCGCACCTCCCCGTGGTATGACCGACTCGGTAGTCGTTCCCCACTCCCGCGACGTCCGGGCGACGCTCGACACCGCCGGCGCCGATTCGGACGGTGACGACGGCACGGCGGGGACCGTCGACGCGTGCGTCGTCGCCTGCCCGCCGCACCCCCAGATGGGCGGGTCCCGGAGCGACGCCCGCCTGACCGCGCTCGGCGAGGCACTCACACCCGACGTCGACTGTCTGCGCTTCGACTACGGCCCGTGGGACGAGGGCGAGGGCGAGCGGACCGACGTCCACGCCGCACTCGACTGGGCGGACGAGCGCTACGAGACGGTCGGCCTGTTCGGCTTCTCGTTCGGTGGCTGTCTCGCGCTCGTCGTCGGCAGCGAACGCGAGAACCTCGCGTGTGTGAGCGCGCTCGCCCCCGCGGCCCGAATCTCCGGAAAACTGGACGCCGTCGCCGCGCTGGACACAGTCGACGCGCCGACGCAGGTCGTCTACGGCGAACGCGACACGACCGCGGACTGGGAACCCGTCGTCGACCGGGCCCGCGAACTCGGCCTCGCAGTCGAGGGGTTCAGCGGCGACCACTTCTTCCTCGGCCAGGAGACGAAGGTAGCGGGGCGCTGTGCGTCGTTCCTGCGCGAGCACTGCTGACGGGGGCGTCCGTCGCGAGCCAATCTGCCGTCGGTACGCTGATTAGTCCGCTCGCCGGACCGTCCTCGAATGGAGTCCGCACGCGTTCGGCTCGGCGACCGCTGGACCAGAAGCGGCGACGTCGTCGTCACGGGACGTCCCTTCCTCGACGACGAGTGCCTCGACGCGAGTGCGTTCGCGGCCCACGTCGCCGGGACAGGCGCGGAGGCGTTCTGCCGAGCGGTGGCCGACCTGAACGGATTCTTCGGCGTGCTCCGGGAGACGGAGGACGCGGTCGTCGCCGCCGTCGACCGCATTCGGAGCGCCCCCCTGTACTACGCCGTCGCCGACGGCGAACTCTACCTGAGCGACGACGCCCACTGGCTCGCGACAGTGGTCGACGCGGACGACTCGGACCCGACCGTCGCCGCCGAGTACCTCCTCACCGGCTGTGTCACCGGCAGCGATACGCTCGCACCCGGCGTGCGACAGCTCCAGAGCGGGGAACTGCTCGTGGCGACGGCGGCGTCGGACGCGACGGCGAGCGACGGCGTCGACGTCCAGCGTCAGCGCTACTACCGCTACGAGCGCGACGACCCGCCCGAACGGGCGGACACTGACCGACTCGTCGACGCGTACTGGGACGCACTCGACGGTGCGTTCGGCCGCCTCGTCGAGCACGCCGACGGTCGGCCCATCGCTATCTCCCTGTCGGCGGGCCACGACTCCCGACTCGTCGCACTGGCGCTCCAGCGACAGGAGTACGAGGACCTGGTCGCGTTCACCTACGGCGCGGCGGCCGACGAGGCGACGACGAGCGAACGGGTCGCAGACGACCTGGGCATCCCCTGGGAGTTCGTCGCCATCGACCAGGACGAGGTGGCCGACTGGTACCACTCCGCCGCCCGCCGAGCGTTCGACCGGGACGCGGGGTGGCTGGCGTCGGCCCCGAACTACGGCCTCGCGCTGGCGATGCGGAAACTTCGTCGGCAGGGTCGACTCCCCGAGGACGCCGTCGTCGTCACGGGCGACGGCGCGCACACGACGGGCGAGCACGTCCCGACACGGTTCCGCGGGCGCGACCGAATCTCCAGGGACCTGTTCGTCGAGACGCTGCTCGACGCCAACTACGACGCGTGGGGCTGGGACCGGGCGGCTCACGGCGACGAACTGGGCACTCGGGTGCTGGAGGCCGTCGGCGACCGGTTCAGGGGCGACGACGAACCGTTCGAGCGAGCCGTCGCCGCGTACGAGGAGTGGGACTGGGCCGAGCGACAGTCCAAGCGCATTCGCTCGAACGCCGTCTACGAACACGTCGGCTACGACTGGTGGTTCCCGCTGTGGGACGCCGAGTGCGTCGCGTTCTGGCGGGACGTCCCGACCGACCGCAGGGTGGACAAGCGGTTCCACGACGAGTTCGTCGAACGTGCGTACGAGGCGGCCTCGACGCTCGACGACCCGTCGGCGACGTTCCCGTCGGGCAGTGACTCGCTCGCGTCGGTGAAACAGCGCGTCGAGCGCGTCCCGGTGCTCGGCTCGCTCGCCCGGCGCGCGTACCGCCGCCTCCAGTCGCCGCCGAACCGGTATCCCGACGACCCGTACCTGGGGATGATGAGCGAAGAGCAGTTCGCGGCGATAGTGGCGGCCGGTGCGGACCGCACGGTACCCTCGCACGTCGAGTTCCACGCGCTCGGGCTGCTGGACCGCGTGGCGTACGACCCGGCGGGGCCGGCGGAGTCCGTCGACCCGGTGCGCGTCCGTCCCTTCGTCGAAGAGAGGTGACCGTCGGCGGACGACGAGACGGCCGACCGCTCGCCGTTCGTGAACGTGTGAACCCCCCTCGCTCCGGCACGACCCCGAAATGGTTTTTGCCCATACCTGCACACCGTCAGTATGCCGACAGCGCCCACGGGCTACGACCCGACACTGGGGAACAAGTTCATTTTCGTCACGGGCGGGGTCATGTCGGGGCTCGGCAAGGGCATCACGGCGGCGTCGACGGGTCGCCTGCTGTCCAACGCCGGGTTCGACGTGACCGCCGTGAAGATCGACCCGTACCTGAACGTCGACGCGGGGACGATGAACCCGTTCCAGCACGGCGAGGTGTACGTCCTCAAGGACGGCGGCGAGGTCGACCTCGACCTGGGGAACTACGAGCGGTTCCTCGACATCGACATGACCTCCGACCACAACGTGACGACGGGGAAGGTCTACCAGCAGGTCATCGAGAAGGAGCGCGCGGGCGACTACCTCGGGAAGACCGTCCAGATAATCCCCCACATCACCGACGACATCAAGCGGCGCATCCGCGAGGCGGCCGAGGGCCACGACGTCTGCATCGTCGAGGTCGGCGGCACCGTCGGCGACATCGAGGGGATGCCGTTCCTCGAAGCCCTCCGCCAGTTCGTCCACGAACAGGACGAGGACGACTTCCTGCTCACCCACGTCACGCTCGTCCCGTTCTCGAAGAACGGCGAGCAGAAGACCAAGCCGACCCAGCACAGCGTGAAGGAACTGCGCTCTATCGGTCTCCAGCCGGACATCCTCGTCGGCCGCTGTGAGGACCACCTGGACCCCGAGACGAAGCGGAAGATAGCGCTGTTCTGCGACGTGCCGACCGACGCCGTGTTCTCGAACCCGGACGTCGAGGACATCTACCACGTCCCGCTCACCGTCGAGGAGGAAGGCCTCGACCAGTACGTGATGGACCGGCTCGGCCTCCGCGAGCGGGCGCTCCCCGCCGCGGAGCGCAACAACCAGTGGCGCGACCTCGTCACCCAGGAGACGACCGGCGAGGTGGACGTCGCCCTCGTCGGGAAGTACGCGCTCGAAGACGCCTACCTCTCGGTCCACGAGGCGCTGAAACACGCCGGACTCGAACGCGGCGTCGACGTCAACGTCGTGTGGGTCGACGCCGAGGAGATAGACGGCGAGCACGCCGACCGCCTCGAAGGGGCCGACGCCGTCCTCGTCCCCGGCGGGTTCGGCGTCCGGGGGACGACCGGGAAGGTCGACGCCATCCGCTACGCACGGGAGGCGGGCGTCCCGTACCTCGGGCTCTGTCTGGGCTTCCAGCTGGCGGTCGTCGAGTACGCCCAGAACGTCCTCGACCTGGCGGACGCCCACTCCAGCGAACTCGCCGACGACCCCACCAACCCGGTCATCGACCTGCTACCCGAGCAGTACGAGGTCGAGGACATGGGCGGGACGATGCGCCTCGGCGCGTACGAGACCGACATCACGCCGGGGACGCTCGCCGCCGACCTCTACGGCGGCACCTCCTGCACCGAGCGCCACCGCCACCGCTACGAGGTCAACCCCGAGTACATCGAGTCGCTCGAAGGCGCAGGACTCGTCTTCTCCGGGCGCGTCAACAACCGCATGGAGATACTCGAACTGCCCGACCACCCGTACTTCGTCGGGACGCAGTTCCACCCAGAGTTCCGCTCGCGGCCCGGTCGCGCCTCGCCGCCGTTCCTCGGTCTGGTCGACGCGGCCGCCGACAGCGCCGCCGAGCGAGAGGAGGTGAGCGCCTGATGGTCGACGCGCCGACGTTCGTCGACGAGGCCGTCGAGGAGATTCGCGAGGAAGTCGGCGACGACCGGGCGCTCATCGCCCTGTCGGGCGGCGTCGACTCCTCGGTCGCCGCGGCGCTGGCCTACGAGGCCATCGGCGACCGTCTCACGCCCGTCTACGTCGACACCGGTCTGATGCGGAAGGGCGAGACCGACCAGATTCGCGAGACGTTCGACTACATGGACAGCCTCGAGATCGTCGAGGCGCAGGGCCGGTTCCTCGACGCGCTCTCGGGCGTCACCGACCCCGAGGAGAAGCGGAAGGTCATCGGCGAGCAGTTCATCCGCGAGTTCGAGACGGTCGCCACCGACGTGCGGGCCTCGTGGCTCGTGCAGGGCACCATCTACCCCGACCGCATCGAGAGCGAGGGGAACATCAAATCGCACCACAACGTCGGCGGCCTCCCCGACGTCGTGGACTTCGACGGCCTCGTCGAACCCGTCCGGGACCTCTACAAGGACGAGGTCCGGGAGGTGGCCCGCGAACTCGGCCTCGACGAACTCGTCGCCGAGCGGATGCCGTTCCCCGGCCCCGGTCTCGCCGTCCGCATCGTCGGCGAGGTGACCGAGGAGAAGGTCGAGGTGGCCCGCGAGTCGTGCCACGTCGTCGAGGAGGAACTGGAGGCGTACGAGCCGTGGCAGGCGTTCGCCGCCGTCATCGGGAAAGCGACGGGCGTGAAGGGCGACAACCGCGTCCACGGCTGGGTCGTCTCCGTGCGCTCCGTCGAGTCGCGCGACGGGATGACCGCCCGCGCCCAGGAACTCGACTGGGAGACGCTCCAGCGCATCCAGAGTCGCATCACGGGCCAGTTGCCGAACGTCGCCCGCGTCGTCTACGACGTCACACATAAACCACCGGCGACAATCGAGTACGAGTGATGAACCACGCTGTCGTCATCGGGTCCGACCCGGACGGTCTGGGCGAGGCCCTCGAAGAACGCGGCGTCACCGTCGCCCGTGCCACCGGGACCGCGAACCGGGACTCGCTCGTCGAGGCCGGTATCGAGGAGACGGACGCCCTCGTCGTCACGGACGTCGGCCTCGCCACGTCGATTCCGGTCGCCCGCGAACTGAACGAGTCGTTCCGCGTCGTCGTCTACTCGCGTGACTCCATCCCCGAGTTCGCCCGGACGAGTGCGGGGCTGATGGTCGACCCGGACCTGATGGACGTCGACACCGTCGCCGAAGAACTCGTCTCGCAGGGCTGACCGAACCCCCGACCGCGCCTCGGCTACCGCGCGGTCTCCTCGCGGACGCCGTCGAGGCTCCGCGCCTCGTTGTAGTGTTCCATCGCCTCGCGAGCGAACGCCAGCGCGTCCGAGCGTCCCTCCCGTTCGCCGAGCACCGTCGTCTCCTCGGGGGCGGCCGGGTCGCCCTCGACGCTGTCGACCCGCCAGTGGTCTCCCTCGCCGGTCGGGGCCCGGTTACCCACCTCCGGAACCACCTGGAGCGTCGTCCCGTCGACGTTCTCGAACAGCGTCGGCTGTCGGGCGTCGTACTTGTCGACGACCTGCGGGTCGTGGTCGACCTCGGACCACCCGTCGGGTAGCGACTCGGTGTTGCTCATCACCCCCGCTACGAGCGTGTCGCTCAAGAGTTCGGCGTCGGCCGACGTGCTTGCAGGTTCTGGTGCGTCGCCGGACGGGACGGCGATGCCTCCTCGCCGACCGACCCTCACACCGTCGTTTCAGTCACCGGGTCGTTCAAGCCAGTGGACGTGTTGCCTCGTGGTAGATGCCCTCCCGCAGACGGCTCCTCGGCCTCCTCGTGGTCGTTCTGGTGGCGCTCCCGGTCGTCGCCCCGGCAGTGGCACGACCGCCGCCCGAACCGCTCTGTGGGACCTGCACGATGGGACAGGACGGCGACGGCGTTCACGGCGTCGCCGTCGACCCCGCGACCTCCAGCGTGACGGTCGAGTCGTTCGCCAACGGCTCCTCGCGCTGGACGGAGCGCGTCGAACTGCGATACGGCGCGGACGACCTGGCGGCCAACGACACGTTCCGCGCCGAGGTGGTCGAGGGGGCGCTCCACCGGCACGCCGCGGGCGAGAACCGGATTGACACGCGGTCACGGGTCGAGAACGACACGCTGGTCACCACCTACCGGGTTCCGAATCTCGCGACGCGCTCGGCGGGCGTCCTGACGGTCGACCTGTTCGACCGCACCGACCGCGAGTCGTGGGCGTACGTCGGGGCCGCCCGCGCGACGCTCGTCGCTCCCGAGGGCTACCACCTCGTCGACGGCCCGGACGGCGAGGGGGAGACGAACGCGAGCGCCGTCGTCTGGACCGACGACGCCCCGGCCGCCGACTACGGCCCCGACGTCGAGGGCCGCATAACGTTCGCCGAGGACGGTACCACAGCGAGCGGGGTCCGGGCCGCGCTGGTGACGGTACAGACCGACGCGCCACCCCTGCTGTTCGGTGCGGCTGCACTCGCGCTGGTCCCCACGCTGCTCGTCGCCGCAGTCTGCGTACTTTACGTCCGCTCACGGACCGCGGACGACGGACTGGGACTGTCACCATTGACGGTGACCCTGGTCGTCGTGGCCGCGGCGTTCGTCGGACTGGTCGGGACCGCGTACGTCCTGCTGTTCGGCGTGTCCCCAGAGGGACCGGGCGTGGCACCGCTGGTCGTCGTCCCGCTGGCGGCGCTGTTCGCGGTCGGCTACTGCGCGACGACCGGGGACCGAACCCGACAGGCCATCGGTGCGCTCGCCGTCGCTCCGTGGGTCGGCGTCGTCGCGCTGGTCCTGAACGGGCAACTGGCGTCCAGAGACTGGGTCACGGTGCTGGCCGTCGCGGTCGGTGCGCTCGCGGTAACGGCTGTCGGCGTCCCCGGTTACCTCGCCGGTCGGCGACTGGCGCCCGGTGCGTCAAAGCGCGACTGAGAGAAAGCGTCGAGCGAGTCGGGCCTGCGCGTGCCGACGAGAGGCGCGGTTCTGTGGTGTTTCTCGGGCCAGCCGTCCGGTCAGTCGACCTGCTGGCCGAGTTGTGCGAGGCGGACGCTCCCGCCGCGCAGGAACGGGACGCCGTGGCCCATGCCGAGCACCTCGACGGCCGGTTCGCGGTCCGCGAGGTCGTGGATGGAGTCGGCGACGGCCGCGGTGTCGTGGCTGATGATCCACGGCGACGGTTCGAGGTCGCCGTCGGACTCGCGGACGAGGTCCCCCACGAACGCCACCGAGAGGTCGCTGCTGACGTACGCGACGTGGCCCTCGGTGTGACCGGGCGTCTCGTAGACGGTGAAGCTCCCCACCTGGTCGCCGTCGTTGACGACCTGCACGTCGAGGTCGGCCTCGACGAACGGCGAGACGACGCGCTGGAGGGCACCCTTGTGCCCGTCGACCGGCGGCGTCTCGCGACCGGTGAGGTAGTCGGCGTCGGGCGACCCCATGTACACCGTCGCGTTCGGCAGGTCGAGTCGCGAGAGGCCGCCGACGTGGTCGACGTCGAAGTGCGTGACGAGGACGCGTTCGACGTCGGCGAGCGTGTGTCCCGTCTCCTCGATGGCCCGTTCCACCTTCGCGGCGTCCCACGGCGACCCCGCGTCGACGAGCGTGAGGACGCTCCGTTCCGCGTCCTCGGCATCGTCGGCGTCCTCGGCCGCCGCGCTGTAGTCGCTCTCGGCGTCCTCGTCGCCGTCGCTCTCACCGTCGGAGTCGGCGGGTTCGGCGGCGGCATCGCTCTCCGCTTCCGAGGCGGCCGCCTCGCCTTCCTCCCCCGAGAGGTCGACGGAGATGGGGTCCTCGCGGGTCGTCGCTCGGTCCTCGGCGGTCGCCTCGCCCGTCACGTCCTCGACGAGGTAGGCGTTCACCCCGGTCAGTTCGATGAGCCAGCAGCCAGGTCGCAGTTCTGTGGGCATGACTGCACGTTTCGCTTCCAGCGGGAAAAGCTATAGCGCCTTACAGCGGCGAGCGCGACCGGACGACCCCCGAGAGCGTGCGGAGCTTCGAGGGCTGACGGATGCGCTCCATCTCCTCGTCGGTGAGTTCGAAGTCGAACACTTCGAGGTTGGCTTCGAGGTGCTCTCGGCTCGTCGCCTTCGGAATCGTGGCGACCGGTTCGTGCTGCGTGACCCACCGCAGCGCGACCTGCGCGGGCGACTTGTCGTACTCCTCGCCGACCTCGGCGAGGACGGGGTCCCTGAGGACGCCGCCGTGACCGAGTGGGCTGTACGCCGTCAGCAGCACGTCGTGGATGTCACAGTAGTCGAGCAGGTCGGTCTGGTCCCAGTAGGGGTGGAACTGCACCTGGTCGGTGAAGATGGGGACGTCGGCGTAGTCGCGGGCCTCCGCGAGCGCCTCGCGCTTGAAGTTGCTGACGCCGACGTGCTTCACCGACCCGTTCTCGACGAGTTCGGCCATCGCGTCGAGCGTCTCGCGGGTCGGGACGCGACGGTTCGGCCAGTGAATCAGGAGCAGGTCGAGGTGGTCGGTCCGGAGTTTCGCGAGGCTCTCGTCGGTCGAGCGCAGGACACCGTCGTAGTCGCGGTTTCCGCCTTTCAGCTTCGAGGTCAGGAAGACGTCCTCTCGGTCGACGTCGCTCGACGCGATGGCCGCGCCGACCTGTCGTTCGTTCCCGTACGCCTGTGCGGTGTCGACGTGTCGGTAGCCGAGTTCGAGCGCGGTCTCGACGGCGCTGCGACAGTCGTCGCCGGTCAGCCGCCACGTCCCGAGACCGAGTTTCGGAACCTCGACGCCCTGGACGGTGACGTACTCCATCTCCATGGTCCGCCGTAGGACCGCCCCGCGGGAATAGCTTACCGCCGACGTCGCGCGATTGTCTGACGAGTCGGAACGAATCCTCGGCACGGTCCGCCGGTTCGTCGTGACGGCCGTCGATTGAAGTCGTCTCCGACCCACCTCCGACCATGCTCGACCGTTTCGAGTTCGACGAGCCAGCGGAGGGAGAACGAACGTCCGGCGAACTCGTCGTCACCGACGACGTGCTGGTGAAGTACTTCGCGCTCGGTCCCGGGGCGTCGCTCTCGACGCACGAACACGACAACGCGACGAACGTGTTCCACGTCCTGCAGGGGGAGGTGGTGGTCGTCCAGGGCGACGAGGAGGAGACAGTCACGGCACCGGGCGTCGTCCTCCACGACCGCGGCGTCCCCCACGGCGCGCGCAACGAGAGCGACGAGGTGGCGGTGTTCACCGCCTCGCTGTGCCCGCTCCCGAACTGACTCACCGGGGGCGTAGACCACCGGTCGGTCGGTGAGTACGTTTTTGTCAGCAGACGACGAAGTGTGGCGGATGAGTCCTCCGCGCACCCTCCGGAAGGCGGTCGTCGACGGGGTCGTCTGCTGGGCGGGGTTCCTGCTGTTCACCGCACTCCTCGGGTTCCTCGTGCACGACTGGACGGTGCCGGCGCTCGCCGACCTGTCGGCCGACTGGGTCGCCACCGACGGCGCGATGCTCCTGGTGGTCGTCGTCACGTCGTTTCTGGTCGTCGGTGCGCCGGTCGCGTTCTACGGACGGGCCGGCCTGGTCACGCCGCTGGTGGTCGTCGTCCTCGCGTTCGTCTGGTTCTCGTGGACCGTGGGCGTCCGGGCACCGGCGGGGTTCGACGCGGTTCCCGTCGTCGTCGTGCTATACTCGTGGCTCGTCGCACCGGTCGTCCTCCTCGCCGCACTCCTTGAACACGGTGCGCGCCGCATGTACCGGCGGAGCGTCAGCCCCGCATCGCTCTGACGACCGACCGGGGCCTGAACCCGCACAGTTCCTCGAACCGCGACGAGGAGAGCGAGGAGTCGCGGTGGAGCGCCGGGTCGTCGGGCATCGGTTCGGGGACGACGAGACGCGCCGCCTCGCCGAGCGCGGTCATCCCCGCGCGGTGGAACGCCCAGGCGCTCGTCCGCGGGGCCGGGGCGTGGACCGCGCCGGTCGCGTCGTCGCGCGCGAGCGTCGCCAGCGCCCGGCCCGCCTCGCGGACGTGACACGGACTCTTCCACATGTCCGCGTAGTACGGGACGCGCCGCCCCTCGCGGACCAGCCGCCGGGTCCGCGAGAGCCGTCTGTCGAGCGTCCCGCGCGAGTGGCCGAACAGGTAGTCGGCCCGGAACCAGCAGGCGTCAGGGTGGTCGGCGACGCACCCCTCGAACCACCGGAGTCGGCGGCCGTAGCGCGACTTCGGGGTCGGCGTGGTCGACTCGTCGTAGTTGCGACCCTCGCCGTCGAACACGCCCGCGCTGGAGACGTAGACGAGTCGCGGCCCGGCGAGGTCGACGGCCTCGACGAATCGTTCGGCGGCGGCCGCGAACGCCTCGAACTCGTGGTCGGTGCGCTCGACGTGCGCCGCGAACACCACCGCGTCGACGGCCGAGAGCGGGAGCACGTCTGGTGTGTCGGCGAAGAAGTCGTACCGGTGCGTCGCCCCCTCGATGGCGTTGCTGTAGTAGGTGCCGCGGGTATCCACGCCCGCGTCCCGGAGCGCGTCGACGACCGAGCGGCCGAGGTAGCCGCTGGCCCCGACGACGAGGACCGTCACCGGCGGGCCAGCCCCGCGAGGTGGGGCGCTTCGGGGACGATGATGTCCCTCGTCCCGAGGCGGGCGGCGTTCTCGCTGCCGGGGAGCGAGAAGACCGGCACGCCGTCCCCGTCCGGGGCGTCCTCGTCGCGGGGGACGATGCCCGCCGTCGCGCGCGTCCCGACGACGCGGGTGCCGACCTCCTCGCGCGAGAAGGTGCGGAACAGTTCGCCGAAGCCGGGAAGGTGTTTCTCGAACAGCGCCTCCACCGCCTCGACGGTCACGTCGTCGGGCGTGACGCCCGTCCCGCCGGTCGTGACCACGGCGTCGACCGACGCGTCGCCCACTGCCTCTCGGACGGCCTCGGTCACCGCCGCCGCGTCGTCCGGGACGACGAAGCGCGTCTCGACCTCGTTGTCGGCGGCCCTGAGTTCCTCCTCGATGGCGTCGCCGGCGGCGTCGTCGCTCGCCCCCCGCGTCGAGGAGACGGTGACGACCGCCATCGACAGGCGGTCGAGGTCGTGGTGGTGGTGGTCGTGCGTCCCCGATTCGCCGTGTTCGTGCCCCGACGCTGGGCGATCGTCGCTCATGGCCGGGCGTTCGACGGGTGGTGACATAAATCTCGGACGCTCGACGGTGACCACCCAACGACGCGAAACCAGCGGCGACGCGAAGCCAGCGACGACCGACGGACGACCCGGAACCGGCGAGCGTGCCACTCATCGGCAGGGTTTTGCGCGGGGCACCCGGACGCCCGACCATGAAGGCTGTCCAGTTCGGCGAGCACGGCGAGACTGACGTGCTGGAGTACGACGAGTTCCCGGACCCGGAGGTAGGGGACGACGAGGTCCTGGTGGACGTGAAAGCGGGGGCGCTGAACCACCTCGACGTGTGGACGCGACGCGGGTTACCCGGCGTCGACCTGGAGATGCCACACATCCCCGGCAGCGACGCGGCGGGCGTCGTCAGCGAGGTCGGCGCGAACGTGACGCGCTTCGACGAGGGCGACCACGTCGCCGTCTGTGCGGGCCGGTACTGCGGCGAGTGCGAGCACTGCCGCGACGGCGAGCAGTCCGAGTGCGTCAACTACCACATCATGGGCGAACACGTCCGGGGTGTCCACTCCGAGCAGACTGCCGTCCCCGTCGAGAACCTGGTCGCGGTGCCCGACCACGTCGACTGGGAGACGGCCGCCAGCGCGTCGCTCGTCTTCCAGACCGCGTGGCGGATGCTGATGACCCGCGCCGACCTCCAGCAGGGCGAGTCGATCCTCGTGCTCGGCGCGTCCGGCGGCGTCGGCCACGCGGCGGTCCAGATCGCCGACCACGCGGGGGCGGAGGTGTTCGCCACCGCCAGCACCGAGGAGAAACTCGACCACGCCCGCGACTGCGGTGCTGACCACGTCGTCAACTACGAGGAGGAGTCGTTCGCCGACTTCGTCTACGAGGAGACCGACGGCCGGGGCGTCGACGTCGTCGTCGACCACATCGGTCCGGCGACGTGGGACGACTCGACGAAGGCGCTGACGAAGGGTGGCCGTCTCGTCACCTGCGGCGCGACGACGGGGCCGAAGGCCGAGACGAACATCAACCGCATGTTTTGGAATCAGCTGGAACTCCTCGGCTCGACGATGGCGACGCCCGGCGAGATAGACGACGTGCTCCCGCTGGTGTGGGACGGGACGTTCGAACCGCGCATCCGCGAGGTCCTGCCGATGAGCGAGGCCCAGCGCGCCCACGAGATGCTCCAGGACCGCGAGGGGTTCGGGAAGGTCGTCGTCGTCCCCGACGACGAGTACGATGGCTGAGGAGGCGACGGGGGACGCAGCCGACAGCGGTCCGTCGGGCGGCGGGCGGTCGAACGGCGGCCGGTCGAGCAGTGGCGGCTACGTCCACGACCCCTCGAACTTCCCGGGGGGACAGCGGAGCGATACCGGCGGCGACGGGGACGGCGGCGATGGCGGTGACGGACCGCGGACGACGCGGGCGTACCACCCGGAGGTTCCCCAGTCCGAGGAGTTCGGCGCGAGAGGGTGGCTGCTCGTCGCGGCGCTGTTCGTCGCGTTCGTCTGCATCCCGGTCGTCATCCTGCTGGTGCCGTACTCGGAGGGGGTCCTCCAGTCGCTGGGGCTGACCTGGCGCGACGCCTACCTCACGCTGCCGCTGTTGCCCGCGCTGGTGCTCGCCGCGCTGGCGGTGTGGGTCGCGGTGAGCGACTGACGCGCACAGGCAAGCACAACGTGGCTCACCGGACGACGCGTTCGTGACACGCATGCGAGAGATAGAGACCGAGCGCGTCGTCACACGCAACGAAGCGGCCGAGTACCTGCGACAGTTCGCGGACAAGCTCGCGGAGGAGGGCCACCAGTTCGGCGGCCACTCCACGGCCGGTGAGCAGGGGCGGACCACCGGAACCACGACTGGGCAGTCGACGACCGAGCAGTCGGCGGCCGGACAGTCCACGAGTGGGACCACCCAGCAGTCGCCGGGTCGGACCACCGACACGACCAGGGGCGAGTCGAACCGGAACGAGTCGACGACCGGGACGACGGGCGGCGACGTCACGGACTCGACGCACGACCAGACGGCCGACACGACACAGGGGACATCGACGACCGACGAGGTGGCGACCGAGGGCGTGTCGCCACAGTACGGCAAGGTGACGTTCCTGGTCGGTAACGACAGTGCGACCGTCAACCCGCCCGAGGAGGTGACGCTCAACGTCGAGGTCGGCGAGGACTCCTCGATGATGTCCAGCGGCGCGGAGAAGGTGACGTTCTCGCTGCACTGGGACAAGGACACCGTCCCGGAGAGCGACGAACTCCGTATCGAGTAGACGCGCTCGGCACGCTCGACGCCCGTTTTCGAAGCGAGAGAACCGACCGATAGAGGAGCGCCCGTCCGTCTCAGAACCGCAGGACTTCGACGTCCTCGGCGGTCCCGAGGTAGACGGTGTCGACCATGTCGAGGAAGATGCCGTGTTCCAGTACGCCGGGGATATCGTCGAGGTCGTCGGCCGTCCCGTGAGTGTCGTCGAGACCACCGAAGTCGCAGTCGAGGACGAGGTTGCCGTTCGCCGTGAACAGGGGTCCGTCCTTCCGTTCGGCCATCCGCAACTCGGGGTCGCCGCCGAGGTCACGGATGTCCTCGGCGACCGTCGACCGCGCGTCGGGCATCACCTCGACGGGAACCGGGAAGTCGAGCGGGTCGGTCGCCTTCTCCTCGTCGGTCGCGATGACGAGTTCGTCGGCCATCGCGTCGATGACACGCTCCCGAGCGTGTGCCCCGCCACCGCCCTTGATGACGGTCGGCTCCTCCTCTGAGTACTGGTCCGCGCCGTCGACGGTGACGTCGAGTTCCGTCACCTGGTCGAGCGAGACGAGCGGGATGCCCGCCTCCTTGGCGAGTTCGTGGGACTGCAGCGAGGTGGCGACGCCGCGGACGTCCTCCAGTTCGCCCTCGCGGAGCAGTCGACCGACCTCGGCGACGGCCCACGCCGTCGTGCTCCCGGTGCCGAGTCCGAGGTCCATGCCGCTCTCGACGACCTCCCGGGCGGCACGCTGGCCGCCACGGCGACGCCGCTCGTCGAAGACGCCGTCCGCGCCGCTCTTGATGCGTCGTGGCGACGGAACCACCTCGACGTGTTGGCGTATCTCGTCGTCCGAGAGCGAGACGCCGTGGTCGTCGAGCGTCGCTCTCGCCTGTTCGACCACGTCGGACTCGTCCTCGGCCCACTCGCGGAGTTCCTCGCCGTCGGCCTCGTAGGTGAACTCCTTCGCCATCGGTCAGTCCTCCCCCTCGTCGGCGAGGGGACCGACGGGGTCCACGTCCTCGTCGTCGCGGAGTTCGTGTCGCGGTTCGTTCCCGACGCGGCCCCCCAGTCGTTCCTGACGGATGTGTTCGTCCTCGCCGAAGGGGTGGGTGCCGAAGCCGTGGCGCATCAGCGCGATGGCCTTGTAGGCGTGGCGCTGGTTGCCCCGCGATTTGAACAGCTCCGTGACGGACGTGGAGATGACCGGGATGGGGGTCTCGCCCTTGTACGCCTCGCTGACGAGCCAGTTCACCTCGCCGGTGTCCTCGACGTAGTTCGGGATGTCGTCGAAGTCCGGCACGTCGGACTGCTGGTCCTCCTTGCGGAGACCCTTCTCCATCAGTTCGACGAGCCAGCTCTCGATGACCGCGCCGTTCGACCAGTTGTGGAACACGTCGGCCATGTCGACGTCGAACTGGCCCGCTTCGAGGAGTTCGACGCCCTCGGCGATGGACTGGAGCATCCCGAACTCGATGCCGTTGTGGACGAGTTTGACGAAGTGGCCGCTCCCCGGCGGGCCGACGTGGAGCAACCCTCCCTCGACTGAGAGGGCGTCGAGGACCGGTTCGGCCCGCTCGTAGCCCTCCTCGCGGCCGCCGACCATGAAGCAGGCCCCCTCCTGCGCACGCGGTGGGCCGCCGCTCGTCCCGGTGTCGAGGAAGTAGACGCCCTCCTCCCAGGCGCGCTCCTCGCGGCGGACGGAGTCGCGCCAGAAGGAGTTGCCGCCGTCCATGACGACGTCGCCCTCCTCGAACGCGTCGAGCATCTGGTCGAGTTCCTCGTCGATGAGCGAACCCGCCGGGAGCGAGAGGTAGACCAGTCGCGGCGCGTCGAGTTCCTCGACGAGCACGTCGTACTGGTCGGCGTCGTGTACCTCCACGCCCGCGTCGTCCAGTTCTGGGCGTTCTTCGGTGTCGAGGCCGACGACGCGGATGTCCTCCTCGACGGCCTGCTTCGCGAGGTTGCCACCGATCGATCCGAGTCCGACGATTCCGAGTTCGAGGTCAGTATCTGACATAATCAGCGTCACCGTGGCCCTCCCGCCCGCCGTCAGTCCGGCGGTCTCGACGGCTGACGGCACCGCACGGCGGCCGAGGGCCACCATGGGCGTACCGATTCAGGGACCGTTCATAGCCGTGCTGCCTGCGTTCGTCGCCCCCCGCGCCGTCGGTCACTTCGGTAGTCGGTCACCGGGAGTGGGTCGCCGGTGGAGCGGGCACGGTACTGGCCGTGCCCGACCGCGCACGGACGGCACCGAGGAGCGCTCGGGCGAGGGGGGCCAAACGGTTATCCCGCCACTGGCCGACAGGTCTCCACGATTGGCACTCACCGACTCACAGATGACGGATCACCTACCACTCGAACACTACGGTATCGTCGGCAATCTGGAGACCTGTGCGCTCGTGGGCCGCAACGGCTCGGTCGACTGGTGCTGTCTTCCCCGCCTCAACTCGTCGAGCGTCTTCGCCGCCCTCCTCGACGACGACGGGGGAGGACGGTTCGCCATCCGACCCACCGACTCCTTCGAGGCGACACAGGAGTATCTGGAGCGGACCAACGTCCTGCAGACGACGTTCGAGACGGCGTCGGGTACCGTAACGGTGACCGACTTCATGCCGCTGTCGCCGAACAACGACGGGAACCAGCCGAAGGTCCGCGCGCTGTACCGGAAGGTGACCGGGACCGGCGGGCGCGTCGACCTCGACGTCACGTTCTCGCCGGCGTTCGACTACGCTCGCGCGGATACGCGCGTCGAACCGATGGCCGACGGCGTGGTCGCCAGCGGGGACGCCAGACGCGTCACGCTGACGAGTCCCGTCGACCTGGACACCGGGGACGGCGAGGCGTCGGGGTCGCTCTCCGTCGAAGAGGGCGACACCGGCTGGTTCGTCCTGGGGTACGGGACGCGAGCGCCGACCGACGAGGAGGCCTGCGAGCGACTGCTCGACGGGACGGCGCAGTACTGGCGCGACTCCACGCACACCTGTGACGGCGAGGACTGCCCGTTCGTCGGCTACGGGCACGACCAGGTCGTCCGGTCTGAACTCGTCCTCGAACTGCTGGTCTATCAGGACACCGGCGGTATCGTCGCCGCGCCGACCACCTCGCTGCCGGAGGTCGTCGGCGGCGTGCGCAACTGGGACTATCGGTACAGCTGGATACGCGACGGCGCGTTCGCGGTCCGGGCGTTCCACAACCTCGGCGACCGGGAGAAGGCGATGAACTACCTCGACGGGTTCCTCGAACTCGGGCGCTCGGCCGACCCGGCCGACCTCCAGCCGCTGTACGGCCTCCAGCACGACTCCACGTACGAGGAACTGGAGCTCGACCACCTCTCGGGCTACCGGGACTCGACTCCCGTCAGAATCGGCAACGGCGCGGCCGACCAGCTCCAGCTGGGCATCTACGGCGAACTCGTCCTCGCGTTCTACGAACTCACCCGGTCCGACGGTGACCTCGGCCAGGACAACTGGAACGCCATCTACGACATCGTCGAGTACGTCCGCGAGGTCTGGGAGCAACCCGACGCCGGCATCTGGGAGATGCGCGGCGGTCCGAAACAGTTCGTCCACTCGAAGCTGATGTGCTGGGTCGCGCTCGACCGCGCCATCGCGCTAGCCGAGGATGGGGGATACGACGCACCGCTCGACGAGTGGCGCGAGGACCGCGAGACCATCCGCGAGACGGTCGTCGAGCGCGGGTTCGACGAGGAGCAGAACAGCTTCACGCAGGCGTTCGACGACGACCAGCTCGACGCGAGCACCCTGCTGATTCCCCTCTTCGGGATGCTCCCGATCGACGACCCGCGCGTCGAGGGGACCGTCGACGCCGTCCTCGACCGACTCACGACCGACGACGGACTCGTCTACCGGTACGAGGACGACGGACTGCCGGGCCAGGAGGGGACGTTCGTCCTCTGTTCGTTCTGGCTGGTGGACTGCCTCGCCCTCGCGGGCGAGACCGAGCGCGCACGCGAGCTGTACGACGAGGTCCGGGACCGGTTCAGCCCGCTCGGACTCGTCTCCGAGGAGATGGACCCGGAGACGGGAGCGCTCCTGGGGAACTTCCCGCAGGCGTTCAGTCACCTCGGCCTCGTCAACACGGCGCTGTTCCTGCACGAGGCCGAAGCGGGGACGGCGAGTCAAGAGTTCCCGACCCGGTCGTGAGGCCCGACGTCTGCTCCGAACCTCCATCCGGTAGCGAGTCCAACCACCGACGCGATACCGGGTGACGGGTCGCGCTGGCCGCGGCGTCTCCCTCACATGTTCGGCCAGGCACGGGCCGCGCGTCGCCACGACCCGACCGTCGCTATCCAGCGGGCCGAGATGGCCTTCTTGATGACCCGCGCGCCGGGGCCGCCGAACGTGTTGAGCGGGACTCCGACGACGTCGTGGGCGACGGCGTCGTCGCCGACCGAGACCAGCGTCCCCTTGTTCATGTACGCCCAGTGGCGGCGGTCCCGCCCGTCGATGGCACGCACGACGTTCTCCCCGATGTGCTGGCCCTCTTCCCACGCCGCCTCGGCGGTCGGCGGCGGCACGTCGTCGAGGTCCTCGTCCGCGATGGAGTCCCAGATGGCCTCCTCGGTGAGCGGCCCTTCGTCGGCGTCCTGGTGGACCAGCGCGCTGTCGCCGATGGCGAACACGCGGTCGTCGCTGGTCTCCAGCGTCGCCCCGGTGTACAGTCGGTTGTGTTCCTTGTCGACGTCGGCGTCGTCGAGGGCCGCCTGGCCGGTGACGCCGCCCGCCCAGACCAGCACGTCGTACTCGAACGGGTCGCGCTCCTCGAACCGGATGGTGTCGTCCTCGACGCTCGACACCGCCGTGCCGGTGTCGACGTGCACGTCGTGGGCCTCGAGCCGGTTCTGGATCGCCCCCTGGAACTCGTGGTCGTGTCCGGGGAACACCTCGCCGGAGCGCTCGACGAGGTGGACCTCGACGGGCGCGTCGCGGTCCTCGCGCCACGCGGCTATCTCGCCCGCGGTCTGGATACCGGTCAGGCCGCCCCCGCCGACCACGACCTGCGCCGGGTCGTCCCGCGTCGCCTCGCGGGCGGCGTCTCGGAGGCGGTCGGTGATGGTGAGCGCGTCGTCGAGGCTCTTGAGCGTGAGCGCGTGGTCTTCGAGGCCGTCGATGCCGAAGAAGGCGGTCTGACTGCCGAGGCCGACGACCGCGTAGTCGTACGCCAGGTCGTCGTGGTCGTCGAGTTCGACCCGTCGCTCGTCCACGTCGAGTCCGGTGACGGTCGCCTCGACGAACCGCGTCGCCGGCGACTTCACCTCCTCGACCGGAATCGAGATGGTCTCGGCGACGGACGGAGTCCGGAGACACCGGTGGGCCTCGTGGAGGACGAGGTGGTGGTCCGTCGCCGACACCCAGACGATGTCGATATCCCGGTCCTCGCGTTCGCCTTCGAGGCTCTGGACGGCCGCACAGCCACCGTAGCCCGCACCGAGGACGACGACGCGCGTCGCCTCCTCGTTCCCTTCTTCTCGCTCGGTCATCGATTTGCCTCGCGGTTCGGAACGTGTCCCCTCATGAGTTTGGTCGTGGGACGCTTCCACCGTCCGACGCTAAAAAGTGTGGCCAGCACTCGTCTCCAGCGGTGAGGCCGCGGTTCTCGCGTCGACCTTCAGTTCGTGTGACAGTCGAGAGAGTGAGAAAGCTTTCTACCGATGAGTCGAAACGAGGTGGCATGCCTCGCCTCCCCGACATCGTTACGAGAGCCCACCACAGCGTGGACGCCCTCGGGAGAGTCGGCTGGCTGTTGCTCGCTATCGCGGGTCTGTTCGGCGTGATGAGTCTCTACGGCTGGAGCCAGGGACTCGTCGAACCGGCGGTCAACATCGGCCTCCTCGCTATCGCGCTGTTCTGCGTGTTCCTCCTGCTCGTCGTCGCCCGCGGCTGGCTCGGCCCGTGGCTCGTCGGGCAGTTCGACGACGTGCTGTAGCGTACGCCGCCGAGCGGGGACCTCCCGGCAGCGCGTCGCTCCTATCGCCGTCGGCTCAGCGGTCCAGTTGCACTTCGACGAGCGACAGGTCGTCGCTGTCCACCGCCTCGTCCAGCGCCGTCCGTACCTCGTCCCACGTCTCGGGGCGGTAGGCGGTGACGCCGAACGACTCGGCGAACGTGACGAAGTCGGGGTTCTCTAAGAGTGTGCCCGTCGACTCGCCGCGGTGTTCCTCCTGTTTCTCCGAGATGAGGCCGTAGTCGTCGTCGACGAACAGGAGGACGGTGAACGAGCAGTCGAGTCGCCGGGCCGTCTCCAGTTCGGCCGCGTTCATCAGGAAGCCACCGTCGCCCGTCGCCGCGACGACGTTCGGGCCGCCCGCGCCGTCGCTGTCGGGTTTGGTGCTCTCGTCGCTCGACAGCGCGCTGCTTCCCGAGAGCGCCACGTCGGCGGAGACGGCCCCCGGCACGGCGATACCCATCGTCGCCAGTCCGTTCGAGATGAGGCAGGAGTTCGGTTCGTAGGTGGGGTACGACCGCGCGATGGCCATCTTGTGACTGCCGACGTCCGAGATGAGTACGTCGTCGTCGGCCATCGTCTCGCGGAGCAGCGGCAGGGTGTTCGCGACGGTGACGGGGTCGTCGTCGGTCGGTTCGCTGGTCACCTGCCCGACGAGGTTCTCGCGCAGGTCGGCGTACCAGTCGGTGTCGATGGCGTCGAGGTCCGCGCCGCAGAGCGCCTCGATGCCCGCCGCGACGTCACACACCATCTCCACGTCCGGCAGGTAGTGTTCGTACACCTCGGCGGGTTCCGAGTCGAGGTGGACGATACGTTTGTCGCTCTGGGGGTTCCACGTCTCGGGGTCGTGTTCGGCGATGTCGTAGCCGACGGTCACCACCGCGTCGGCGCGCTCGATGACGCGGTCCACCTCGCCGCTGCCGGAGTCGAGCGTCATCAGCGAGTGGTCGTCGCGGTCGGACACCGCACCCTTGCCCATGTAGGTGGCGACCACGGGGATGTCCGTCTGGTCGACGAACGACCGGAGCTGTTCGGACGCCCGTGACCGGACCGCGCCGTTGCCCGCCAGCACGAGCGGTCGGTCGGCGTGCCGCACTACGGCGACGGCCTCGGCGACCGACTCCGGGTCCGGCGACGGTCGGTGGACGTGCCGCGCGGTCGGTTCGAGGGCCGTCGCCTCCGTGTCGGCGGCGGCGACGTCCTCCGGGAGTTCGAGGTGGGTCGCGCCGGGCTTCTCGTGTTCGGCGAGTTTGAACGCCTTCCGCACCGACTCGTGGACCACGTCGGGGTCGTCGAGGCGCGTGTTCCACTTCGTGATGGGGCCGAACATCTCCACCACGTCGATGAGCTGGTGGCTCTCCTGGTGGAGGCGCTCGCGGCCCCCCTGCCCGGAGATGGCGACGAGCGGCGACTTGTCGAGGTGGGCGTCGGCGACGCCGGTCAGCAGGTTCGTCGCACCGGGGCCGAGCGTCGAGAGGCAGACGCCCGCGTCGCCGGTGATGCGACCGTGGACGTCGGCCATGAACGCCGCGCCCTGTTCGTGGCGGACCGGGACGAAGTCGACGGTGGAGTCCCCCATCGCGAACAGCAGGTCCTCGAGTTCCTCGCCGGGGAGGCCGAACACGTAGTCGACGCCCTCCGCTTCGAGACAGGAGACGAGCAGGTCGGCGGTCTTCATACCAGGGGCAACGAGCGGACGACACATCAACCCCGACCAGGCCAGTCCCGTCAACGTACGACATGACTCACGCGCGACGGCTCCGGTCCCCGACGCTGTCGGCTCGCCACGCACTGCTCATATCGATGCGGAGTCTACGAGTCGCCATGTGGTTCAGTCACAGCATGGAGACGACTGCCCCGCCGGGGCGGGTGTGGGAGGTCTGGACCGACGTCGAGCGCTGGCCGACGTGGGACGTCGCGCTCCGTGACGCCTCGCTCGACGCCGACGGGGGCACGTTCGAGGAGGGCGCACACGGGCGGGTTACGCTCGGCCTCGGCCGGGCCGTCCCCGTCGACCCGTCGCCGTCGTTCGTCGTCACCGAACTCGACCCGGTGCGCTCGTACGCCTACGACCTCCAGTTCCCGCTGGCTCGGCTCGTCGTCCGGCGCTCGCTCCACAGCCACGACGGCGGCACCTCGTTCACTCACGAGGTGTGGTGCGAAGGGCCGCTCGGCGGACTGCTCTCCAGAACGGTCGGACGACGCTACCGCCGGACGCTCCCCGACGCGATGGACCACGTCCGCGAACGCGCCGAGGCGCTCCCCGCGACAGGTTCATCTACTGACACTGCGTAACGCTAACATGGCGCTTTACGAATGTAACGACTGCGAGCGACGCTCCGAGTCCGCGGGCCGCTGTCATGTCTGTGGCGGTCGACTGGTGAACCTCAGCGTCACCCGCGACTAGCACCGTTTGACGAACCGGCCGCAGACGACTCCCGCGCCACCTCGCTCTCCTCGACACTCCGGAGAGACAGCGTAGTTCGGTGGACTGTCCACACTGATATTTTGTTTCATACGAAATAGATACCGAATAAAGCCCCTTCGCCATCTCCTCGCCAGTATGGAGCTTCCAACCCTCCTGGACGAGACGTTCGGCGACCTGTACGACTCGGTTCGTGACCGCGTTCGGTCTGCCCTCCCCGAGACGGCAGGGAGAGAGGACGAGGAATGAGCACGAAGGTCGACACGGCGCTCAGCGTGTTCGACGGCGTCTTCGACGTCGACCTGGACCGAACGACGCTGGTCGTCGTGATGATGCTCGGCCTCGACGCCGTCTGGTGGGTGCTGCTGTTCGACGGTCACGTCCCGATGCCGGGGATGGCCTGGCTGATGGAGCAGTCCATCCCGATGGCTGCTCCCGGCGCGATGGAACTCGGCGTCTTCCACGTCGGGACGGTCGAGGCCGTCCTCGGCTACGCGACGATGTGGGGCGTGATGATGTGGGCGATGATGTACCCCGCGATGACGCGGTTCACGCGGGACTACGCCGCCGCCCACGAGGGAAGCGCACTGGAGGCGACGACGGCCATCACCGGCTTCCTGACGACGTACCACCTCGTCTGGGCGCTCTCGGCCGTCGTCCCGCTGTCGCTCCACGCACTGGTGCCCGGCGGTATCTACGGGGTCACGCAGTCGAGCCCCCACCTCGTGATCGGCAGTGCCCTCGCGCTCACGGGCGTGTTCCAGTTGAGCAAGCCCAAGCAGGACCTGTTGCGCACCTGCTGTGCCGAGGTCGAGGCGCACACCGACGACCTGTTCGACGGCTTCCGCCACGGCGTCGAACACGGCGTCGACTGCGTGCTCATCTGCTTCGCCGCGTTCTTCCTCGTCATGCCGTTCTTCGGCGAGATGAACTTCTTCTGGATGGTCGCGCTGACCGCCGTCGTCACGATGGAGCGTCTGCCGACGTGGGGCAAGGAGGTATCGCGCGCGACGGGCGTCATTTCGCTGCTCGCTGGCGCGTTCGTCCTGCTGGTCCAGCCGGCGCTCGGCATCGGGTTCACGATGGCGATGTGAGCGCCTCGGCGACGCGCTCCCGCCGTCCCCTCCGACCTCGCCGCACCGCCTCCGCTGACGCGACCCCCTCCACACCTCCACTCGGCTCACCGTCCGCGCTCCCCGGAACGACCGCCAGTCGGTGGCCGACTCGGCGTTACTGGTCGCTCGCCGACTGCACCCAGATGGTCTTCTCGTTGAGGAACTCCTTCATCCCGTGTTCGGAGAGCTCCCGGCCGTAGCCGGAGTTCTTCACGCCGCCGAACGGGATGCGCGGGTCGGACTTCGTGAGTTCGTTGACGAACACACACCCCGACTCGACTCGGCGCGCGACGCGTTCGCCGCGGTCGAGGTCCTCGGTCCAGACCGACCCGCCGAGACCGTACGACGAGTCGTTGGCGAGTCCGATAGCCTCCTCCTCGCTCTCGACGCGGAAGACGGCCGCCGCGGGGCCGAACACCTCGTCGGTCGCCATCGTCGCGTCGCGGGGGATGTCGGTGACCACCGTCGGCGGGTAGTAGTAGCCCTCGCCATCGAGCGGTTCGCCGCCCGTCTCCAGCGTCGCGCCCGCGTCGAGGGTGTCCTGCACCTGCTCGTGGACGTCCTTCATCAGGTCCTCGCGGGCCTGCGGGCCGACGTCGGTGTCCTCCTCGCTCGGGTCGCCGACGGTCAGCGCCTCCATCTCCTCGACGAAGGCGTCGACGAACTCGTCGTAGACGGCGTCGTGGACGATGAACCGCTTGGCGGCGATGCAGGACTGCCCGGAGTTGAGCGTCCGGGCCTGGACGCCCACCTCGGCGGCCGTCTCGACGTCGGCGTCGTCCAGCACGACGAAGGGGTCCGACCCGCCGAGTTCGAGGACGGAGGGTTTCAGCTCCCTGCCCGCCGTCTCGGCGACGGCGCGGCCCGCCGGTTCGCTCCCGGTGAGCGTGACGCCGCGGACGCGTTCGTCCTCGATGACCCCCTCGATGGCGTCCGAGCCGACGATGAGGCTCTGGAACGCGCCCTCCGGGAACCCCGCCTCGAGGAACACCTCCTCGATTATCTCGGCCGTGCCGGGGACGTTCGAGGCGTGTTTCAGCAGGCCGACGTTCCCCGCGACGAGGTTCGGCGCGGCGAACCGGAACACCTGCCACAGCGGGTAGTTCCACGGCATCACTGCGAGGATGGGGCCGAGCGGTTCGTACGACGTCAGCGCCTTCGCCTCGGGCGAACTCTGGTGGACGTCGTCCGCGAGGTACGTCTCGGCGTACTCGGCGTAGTGCTCGCAGACCCACGCGCACTTCTCGACCTCCGAGCGCGCGCCGGTGATGGGTTTGCCCATCTCGCGGGTCATCAACTGGGCGTACTCCTCCTCGTTCTCCCGGAGGACGTCGGCGGCGTCGGCGAGCAGCTGGCGGCGCTCTTCGAGGCGTCGCTCGCTCCACGACGGGTACACCTCGTCCGCGAGGGCGAGGGCGGCCTCCACGTCGTCCGCGTCGTCAGTCTCGACCGGTTCGAGTGACTCCTCTGTCGCCGGGTTCTCTCTGTCCATACTGGACCCTCTCGCGCCTCGCCGAAAGGTGTTCACCCAGCAGTCGTCTGCCCGTCGCGAGCGCGGACCGTCAGGACCCGAGACTGCTCGGCGTTCGAGGCCCCCAGCAACCGCTATCGTCGTCAGCGACGTACCGACAGATGGTCGACACTCCTCCGATATCGACTGACGCGGAGCGGTCCGACCACACCACGGGCAGCGAACAGCTACCCGGAGGAGTCGCCCCGCCTCGGACGACGTCGTCGCCTGGCTCTCGAAGTGCACGCACTTCTGTGGCGTTCCGGGGTTCGAGTCGACCGAGCAGAGCACGCAGTTCGGCGCGGAGAACGAGGTGTGCTGTC
Organism: Halomarina salina; assembly: GCF_023074835.1. Taxonomy (NCBI): domain Archaea; kingdom Methanobacteriati; phylum Methanobacteriota; class Halobacteria; order Halobacteriales; family Natronomonadaceae; genus Halomarina; species Halomarina salina. The sequence continues at coordinate 1,871,433 of NZ_JALLGW010000001.1, read as the reverse complement.
CGTGCCACCAGTTCGTCTACGACCCGTTCAGCCCCGTCAGCCGGTCGTTCGTCGCGCTGCCGCGTCCCGAACCGGGACAGGAGGAGTAGGTCGAGCGACCTTGCGTCACCCTCGACTGACTCGACCGTCCGCCGTGTCAACGTTTTAGCGGGTGGCGGCCGTCGGTCGCTGGCATGGACGTGGCGTGCGTCGTCCCCGCGTACGACGAGATCGGCACCGTCGAGCGGACGCTCGACTCGCTGGTCGGGACGGAGAGCGAGGTCATCGTCGTCGTCGGCGGCACCGACGGGACGGCCGGCGTCGCGCGCGCGCACCCGGCCGTCGACCTCGTGCTGACCGACACGGAGGAGAGCGGCCCGGCCGCCGCCCGGAACCGGGGCGCGCGGGCGACGGACGCCGAGGTGGTCTGCTTCACCGACGCCGACACCGTCGTCGCGCCGGGGTGGGTCGCCCGCCACGCGAGCCACTACCACGACCCGCGAGTCGTCTGCGTCGGCGGGCCGCTCCGACCGCTCGACGGGTCTCGTCGGGACCGACTCCTGTTCGGACTCCTCTCGGACTGGTGGTACCGCGTCTCCTGGCCGGTCGGGTTCGTCCAGGCCAGCGGGAACAACTGCTCGTACCGACGCGAGGCGCTGCTCGACGCGGGCGGGTTCGACGAGTCCCTGCCGTTCCTGGAGGACACCGACTGCTCGATGCGACTCGCCCGGCGTGGCCGGGCCGTCTACGACCGACACGCGTGGGTCGCCACCTCGCCGCGTCGGCAGCACCGCCAGGGCTACCTCGGTCTCCTCGGCGAGTACGCGGCGGGCTACGCCCGGTACCTCCTCGACGCACAGCGAGACAGCGGCTACTTCCGGCGGCGGTGAGCGCCCGACGTGACTGGGGGACCGAGTCGTGTCGGATGGCAGGCTTCTTACCGACGTGGACCGCGAGCGCTGGTATGAGCGACCCCGCAGTCGCCGTCGTCCACTACCCCGAGGGCGCGGGCCACGCCACGCGGATGCTCGCCGTCGCGCGGGGGTTCGAGCGCCGCGGCGCCGCGGTCTCGATGGCCGGTGGCGGTCCCGGCACCCGCTTCCTCCGACGGAACGGCTACGACCCGTACGAGCCGACGGTCGTGGACTTCATCGACAGCTACCAGTACGACGACGGCACCCTCCTCGGCGACAGCGTCCCGAACGCCGCGCGCCGCGTCCGCGACATCGTCCAGTGGCTCCGGCGCGAGGACCCCGACGCGCTCGTCACCGACGACATGTTCGCCGCCATGGCCGCGCCGCTGGCGTCCGTCCCGCTGTACGTCCTGACCCACAACGCCCCCGCACTCTACGACGACCCGCTTGAGCGCGTCGCGACCGACGGCCTCACCCGACTGCAGGTCGGTCTCTCGCGGGCCTTCTTCTACCCGGCCGTCTGGCCGACCGGCCACGACCCGCGTGGCGTGGAACGAATCGGCCCGGTCGCGCTCCCGGCGGATGTCGCCTCCGACGGTGGGTCCTCAGACACCACCACGCTCGGCGACCCCGACGTGCTGCTCGTCCCCAGCGCGTACTCCGACGACCAGGGAGCGCTCGTCGACCGACTGGAGGCCGCCGGACGGGACGTGACGAGCGTCGGCGACGCCGACTGGGAGACGGTCCCCTCGCTGCTCCCGCACGTCGAGCGCGCGAACGTCGTCGTCTGCTCGGGCTACTCGACGGTGATGGAGGCGGCCGTCGCCGGGACCGCCTGCGTCGTCCGCCCGTTCACCGACGAGCAGTACGGCGTCGGCCGCCTGCTCGACTCGGTCCACGGGTTCTGCGTCGCCCACTCCGTCGGCGGCGTCGCCCGCGCCGTCGAGACGACGCCCGACCCGACCCCGTTCGAGAACGGTATCGACGCGGTGGCCGACCGGGTGCTCTCGGAGCTTCGCTGACACCCCCGTCCGACGAGTCCCGGAGCGAGGCGAAGGTTTCCGGTGGCGAAACGGGCTTTCACGACCCCCACCAGCGTCGAGCATGGTCCGGGTCGAGACGGGGGCACGCCTCCACGTCGGGTTCACGAACCTCTCGCTCGCGTACGAGCGACTCTACGGCGGCGTGGGCCTCGCGCTCGACGAACCGCGCGTCGTGGTGGAGGCGACGCGCGCCGACGGCGTCGCCGCCGACCCGGCGCTCCGCGAGACGACACACGCGGTCTGCGAACTGCTCGACCTGCCCGGTGCGAACGTTCGCCTCGTCGACGGCCTCCCGCACCACGTCGGCCTCGGGAGCGGCACCCAGCACGCGCTGGCGACGCTCGAAGCGATTGCGCGGGCGTACGACCGCGCCCCCCGGGTCCGTGCGAGTGCGCCCGCGCTGGGACGCGGCGGGCGTTCGGGCGTCGGCGTCGCGACGTTCGAGACGGGCGGCCTCGTCGTCGACGCCGGTCACCCCACCGAGCGGTTCACCACGACGCCGCCCGCCCGCGGCGAGTGGTCCGTCCCGCCGGTCGTCGCCCGCCACCCCGTCCCCGACGACTGGCGGTTCCTGCTCGTGACGCCCGACGGCGAAGGGCGGTCCGGGAGCGACGAGGACGACAGCATGCGTGCGGTGGTCGAACGCGCCGACCCGAGCATCGCCGACGACCTCTCGGCGGTGCTCGTCCGCCGACTGCTCCCGGCGGTCGTGACGGGCGAGCGCGAGCGGTTCGGCCGCGCCGTGGGCGAGTTCGGCCGCCTCAACGGCGCGTGGTACGCGGACGAACAGGGCGGCGTCTACCGCCCGCCCGTCGGCGAACTGGTGGCGGCGCTGGGCGAGGAGCCCTCGGTGACCGGCGTCGGCCAGTCGTCGTGGGGACCGACCGTCTACGGCGTCACCGACCGGGCGAACGCCGACGCCGCTCACGAGGCGGGGGAGCGTGCGCTCGACGAGGCGGGAGTGGACGGCGAGGTACGGGTCGTCCGCGCCCGGAACGAGGGCGCGACGGTACGGTAGCGCGAGAGACACGGCCGGTTTATTTCACGCCGGTCTGTGGTGACTCAGCTGATAGACTTGTGCCGCGAGTGTATCGGTTGGTCGCCACAACGAGTTATTAGCGAAACGGGTGTTTGGTGGCAATGTGGTAAGCACGACCTCGAAGTATATGCTGGCGTTCACTACGCTTTCCTTGGCCGTTGGAGCCGCTCTCTTCGTTCTCGGCATTCCTCCGGCGATTTGGTGGCTGTCAGCGTCATTGGGAACCACGTTGCTGGTCGGGGTTACTGCACGAGAAGTGTTCGACATGGACCGTTCGACCTCTGGCCCGATTGAGGGTCGAGCACGTGGCCTCAGTGTCAGTGTCCTCAGTGTACTCATGGTTGCCGAAGGGATGCTGTTTGGCTTCCCGATGTTCAACCCATTCGGTGAGGGCCACGTGTGGGGCCTAACGGTATTCGTATTGGTGTGGTGGGGCGTCCTGCTCGTGATGCTCGTCAGTGGTCTTGGAGAACTGTTCGGCATCTATCAACCCGATGCGTAGCCCACTCTCAGCCAGTGTGTCCGGCGGTGCACGAACGCTGGCGGTGATACTCTGGGATTTCGTCGTGGTACTGTTAATCATCGGGGTTGGTCACGTGACTGGTCTCCTCCAACCTGATGCAGCTAACTCCACTAGCCCAGACGGTGAGCTGTAAGACCACGCTCTCAGTGTATCGAACGGACGAGTGAGCGACGCGTGCCGCGTGTGTATCGTTTGACTCGTAGTCATGAACTATTAGCACGTATAGTGTTCTGGATAGTATGGGAAACCAGAGCTGGTCACAACAGCACCCGTTGGCACTGGCTGGCATCTTCATCGCTGTCGCAGCACTCCTGTTCGCTGTGGGTGCTCACCCGCGTCACTGGTGGCTCCCGACCAGCATGGCACTCACCATCTGTATCGCCCTTCTGGCACGAAATATGGCCGGTCTGGGCGAAACCAATTCTGGATCCTTCGAGGGCCGAGTGCAAGGGCTGGCCCTGACTGTGTTCAGCGTATGTATGCTGATAGAGGGGGTCTTGTGGCCCGTTCCGATGCTTCGCCCGTTCTCTGGGGACTATTCCGGCGGAGCACGGGTGCTGGCACTGATACTTTGGGGGTTCGTAGTGCTGCTGTTCGTCATCGGAGTGAGTAACTTCACCGGTCTCAATCAGTCGGGGGCAGGTGACTCGACCGCCCCGGACAGTGAGCTGTGAAACTCACGCTCTCAGTGTCTCGAACGGGCCGAGTGAACGATGCGTGCCGCGTGTGTATCGGCATTCAACGAACGTAGGGGTTGTTCGTCGGCAGTTAGCAGGGAGGCTACCGCTGGTGGCTGTGCAGTAGCTTGGGGCATACCTATGTTCTCAGTTGGTGAACGAGTCCTCGTGAGAGTATATCCCGTTCATCTCCGTGGGTTGGGGATGACCCTCCCACTCACGGTGATCGGTTCGTATGGGGTTCTCGCGGGCATAGTTGGGTCTAACCCGGCTACCCTCGGAATGTTCGGCGTTCTCGCGATACCGGGAATAGTCCTGACGACCGGACTCATCGCCGACATCCTCCATCCGAAGGATTACCACGAGCGGGACACCCACATCTTTGGAGGGTTAACACTGGTAGTGGGAGTACTCGGCATCGCAGGCATCGGGGGGTTCATACTCGTGTTTTTGAACGCTAAGATTGATGAATCGTTTTTCGGAATTTCAGTGGTTGAGCCGCTCACCCGAGATGTCGCTGCCCTTCGTTCTTCCCTCGTTGCTAGCGTACGGCGCATGTTCGCGATGGTTCCGAATGTCATCGTCATTGGCGGTCTCGTCCTCTCGGTTCTGGTAATGGTGTTCACGAAACTAGTGGGTGGCTCGAATCTCTCCGAAGATGTCGGATTACTACTCCGAGGCGATTTGGACCTCGATGAAGCCCCGATACTCGAACTATAGGTGTGGCCAATGGTCAGGCAACAATCGTCCGTACCAGTGCGGTCGAAGACACCGCCCTTGTATCCCGCTGATAGACCCATGCTCTGCATCTATCGATAGGGACGAGTGAGCGACGCGTGCCGCGTGTGTAACGACGCAGTTTGGGGAGAGTGCGGTCGATTTAGCTACAGGCGTGTGTGATACTCGCGCCATCGGATTCGAGGCGTATTTGCAGATAACTGAGGGCGAGGTCGTCACAGTTCGCGACTACGTAGGAAGTGATTCGTCCTCGCTCATCGTAGGCGGCCACAATTACGGCACCTCGTTGGTGAAGGCCTGTAACAGTGGTTGTGGCAGACGCTCCCGACGGAACGGTCACGTTCCCGTGATGGCGGGTTACCTCGGGGGCTGGAGTGACGTCGGTATAGTAGTACTCGCCAGAATCGACGAGGCTAACTCCTTCGTCGATCTCCGTGTCGGCCGCTCGTTCGTCACTGTAGTTCACACTCACGTTCGCGGGGAGGTCAACGACGAACACTTCGAGTGTGTACGGTTCCGCTACGGAACTGTTGGACACGAGAGTGACAGAAGTTCCCTGTTCGGCATCACCGGCGAGAGGAACTCCGATACATCCCGTGAGGACAACGAGGATGACAACGACTGCAGACGGTGAAGTCATCCCCGAAGTAGGTGAACTCCACCGTGGTAGCATACTCCGTGTCGACGTATGTACTCATCAAAAGAGTACTGTCTGAGGGTCACTTCGAGCTATCTCTGATTGGCAACCACTACGGCCTCAACTGATAGACCCACGCTCTCAGTCTATCGAACGGACCGAGTGAGCGACGTGTGCCGCGAGTCTGTCAGCAACGTTATTACGAGCGGTGGTGGAATTGGTCGACAAATGGACACGAGAGAGATTCGCGCTCTTGTTGGTGAGTGGGGGCTCCTCCTCGTTGGAATCGGGGGCGCTATACTGGTGACGGTCCTTCTTGGTCCCTCGCTCATCACGGTCTTCTTCGGCCTCGCTGCTCTCGCTGGTGGATGTGGTATCGCGGGCCGCCGCCGCTACATCTACTATCTGTTGCCCGTCATCGGCGCGTTCTCGTTGCTCATCGCTGGCGTGTACTATACCAGAAACGCAGACACTATCTACGCAATCCTGCTTGGTGTGCTGGGTGTCGTTGCGACTCTCAGAGGAATCCAAGCGATTCGAGTCCTCCACTGAGGCCGTTCGATACACCCACGCTCTCTGTCAATCGAGAGCCAGTTGCCAGAGGACTCACGTCAAGGAGGCCTGTAGACAGAAAGGACTTACCGACGTGACCCGCTACCGAGATATGAACCGTCGTACCCTCCTCGCCTCACTCGGAACCGTCGGGATGGCAGGTGTTGCAGGCTGTCACGACGGAATCGTCTCCGGTGAGCCGATGACGACGCTTCGTCGGTTCGGCGTAATTAACTCTGATGAGACATCCGGGCACACCTACGTGCTGCGCATTGAGCGCGACGAAATGATTGTCCACGAATCGACGCACGAGGTCGAAGCAGCCGAAGACGGCATCCTACCTCGCCGGATTGTCGATTGTGATTGGGAAGCGGTTCCCGGTACATATACTGTCTCCGCCCGCGTCGATGGGGAGTCTTGGCAGACGTTCGACGTGCTCGACCGTTACGATACCGTGCCAGAGTGCGTTGTCGCGGTCGTCGTACACGAGGGCCAGTCCGACGAGTCTGGCGGGCTCCGGCTCCGGGTTCGTGACCGCTGTGAGGAGTTCGCCTACGACCCTCGATACTGTTCTGCAGACACAAGCACCCCCGAGGGAGAGTAAGCGACTGACGTGCCGATGATACACTCACGCTCTCAGTGTATCGCTCACCACGGACTGTGACCATTCATGTCTCGCACTATCGGTTTTCGTTGACCTCACCAGTAGACAGCCCGAGCATCTGTGCCGTCGGAAGTCTCCAGCCGTAGTTGACTGCGACCAGACGTGTCCCAACGGTTACGACAGCACAGACTGCGACGGCGATACGTTCTGCCCCCATACCAGCTGTCACTATCCAATAGGCACTCCCACCCAGAACGGCACAACTCGCGTAGAAGTCCTCGAAGAGGATGAACGGCGGCCGGTCCAGTAGAATATCGGCGACCGCGCCACCCCCGACCGCGTTAATCGTCGCAATCGCAACGACACCGAAGGCCGAGACGCCACTGCCCGTTGCCACAATCGCGCCGGCCGTAGCGAACGCAGCGAGTCCCACCGCATCAGCGACGAGTGTGAACGGATGGTCCTCTGGAGACCCGAGTACCATACTAACTCCGAGTGCGACCCCCACACCGAGTGCTCCGAACCCGATTTCGCCCACTGACTGGAGGGCCAGCGGCACGCGATTCACGAGAAGGTCTCGCATCGTCCCCCCGGCGAACGCTGTGGCGAGCGCGACGACGACGATTCCGAAGACATCGAAGTCCTCACGGATTGCCTTAGTCGCCCCGACCAGAGCAAACGCGACGAGACCGACTGCGTTCATCACAGTGAACGGGTCAACGGGCAACACCCCGGTGAGGTCCTGAATCACTACGTCGACATATGGAACCGAGTTTATTGAGCCCACGGTATCGGCACACACCGATTGTGGCCCTCTGATAACGAGAAGAGAAGAACGATAGACCCACGCTCTGAGTCTCTCAAACGGGCGATGGCTCTCGACGCGTGCCGCGAGTGTATCAACGACCAGTTTGACGCACAGGAACCCTATTAGTGCAAAGTCATCAACAGAGAAGCATGAACCGCCGTCGGTATCTCGGGGTGACAGGGAGCCTCCTCACAACACTCGCGGGGTGTGTTGCGAGTAACCGGAGTACGTCCTCTTCGAACGAGTCGACCACTGCCTCCACGACCACCGCCACTCCATCACCCACCTCGACCTCTGAGACGCCGGACGGAATCGCTGATAGTCGATTCCAGCAGTTCTTGGACGTCCCTCTCTACCAAACGGACGAGGAGTCCACCGACTATGCCGGGCCGATATTCACGTCGGTGGATGAGGTCCACCACGGGGCGACGGTCCGCTTCCAGTGTGGGTCGAATCGGGTGATTGTCGACGGCTGGATGTACAGTAATTCACGGTCATGCCGTACGACAATCCTTGATGCCGTACGGTACGACGCGACGTCGAACACGCTTCGGCTGACAATCCGTGATACGTTCGAGGAGGGGCCAGAAGGGTGTACGACCGAAATCAACCCCGTTCTCTACAGAGCCACCGTCGAGGTTGTCGCTGAGTGTCCCGAGACGGTTCACGTCACCCACTACGATGAGGCCCTCACCGGAGAGACCTACAATGAGACGTTCCACGTCACATCCACCGCGACGACCACCGGGGCCGAATGATACACCCACGCTCTGCGTGTATCGATTGGGCCAAGTGAGCGACGCGTGCCGCGAGTCTACCGCTCCAGTAGTATGTGAGTCTGCGCAGATTACGCCGGACGCACACTGTTGACGCGCGTTCCGATGTGGTGGACCATACTGATTGCGTAACTCAGTACACCGAGCGTTGCGAGTGCTGCCCCGACGAAGACTGCAGAGTCACCGACAGTGAGAATCCCACCGACACTTGCGGCGGCGAGGGTAAATTCAAGTGCTGCCACTCCTGCTGTAAGGGCCGGTGTCCGCGCGCCAATCTTCCCAGCGCCGAGTGCAGTCACTCCTGCGATAACCGCGAAGATGAGTGGTGCATCGAGGCCGAACGGAACGACACCCAGCAGGACGGACCAGTACGCTGCTGCCGAGAGAACGAACAAACCGAGCGGCAGGAGGACCGTTCGGAGTTTCGACGTGCCCATATTCTTGTCGATGAGAGTGGAAGACAAATATCTTGGGTGACTCTATGTCGAGGGCGATATACTCACGCTCTGCGTCTCGCATTCGATACGTGCCGCGAGTATGTCACCTTCCCATCCCCTGCAGCCGAGGGCCGAACCACCGTGTCGAGTGGCGCTGTGGACTGACACGCAATGTCTCTGTCAGAAACCGTCTCCGAGATCGACCACCTGAGCGATCACGAGCGCGAGTGCATCGAGAACTGCCTCGAAGCCGCCGAGGTCTGTGAGTGGTGTGCGGACCAGTGTGCTGGCCACGGCGAGGAGATGGCCGAGTGTCTCCGGCTATGTCGGGACGTTGCAGAGCCACCACACTCCACGCGCGGTTCATGGCGCGAGACTCCGACTACAGCGAGCACCTCGCCGAACTGTGCGCGGAGGCCTGTGAAGCGTGCGCCGAGGAGTGCGAACAGCACGACCACTGTCAGGTCTGTGGTGAGGTCGTCCGCGAGTGTGCCGAGAGCTGCCGCGAGATGACGTCCGCCTGAGGACCTAACACGTGTCCTGGTTGGCGATTAGCTCATCTCGGCGGGGTTCATCATCCCTTCTTTGACGCCGCGACTGATGAGCAAGAGGTTCACCGGGTAGGCGGCGATGAGACCCACAGACAACGAGACGACCAGCGCCGCCCAGAACAGTGGTTCACCCATCGTCGCCTCACCGGCGAGCCAGATGTCAGTACTGATAGCAACGATTTCCATGACCGCGATGCTGGCGGTCTCGGAGTAGAAGGCGTCGACGAACGCTTCGCGGAACTCCATCCCCTCCTGCATCAACGGCCCCATCGTCATGGCGTAGCCGAAGACGTACGCCAGTGAGAACGTGACGGCGGCAACCCAGAGGTTCCCCATCGCCAGTAAACCGACAGCTATGACGACGCCGGTAATCTCACCCGCACCACACCCGGAGTAGCAGTGGCAGACCGACCGGAAGCCTCGTCGCCAGAGTGAATCGTGTGATATCTGGGTTCGTCCGGAGTACCAGTACACCCCGAGGCCGATGGGTCCCGAATAGAGCACGGTGAACCCCCAGACGTACTTCATGAGACTGCCCAGTTCCTCGTTGTTCCTCCGGAGGTCCCAGACGAGCGTGCCCAGCGAGGCGACCACGAGCACGACCCACGCTCCCATCACTATGGGGTTCGTGATGAACTCCTGTATCGTCGATACGATGCTCATTGTGTAGGTTTTCGATGACGAGTAGAAGGAGTATCCCCATTCGGCCTTCAGGTGCAGCCTCGTCACTACTAGTAGAGAGTCACCATTTCGAAATTACATTGATACACTCACGCTCTCAGTCTATCATTACCAGCAATCCGTACCGTGGCTGATTGTCCCCGATTACGCTCGGGCATCGAACGTGCCAATCGCAACGTCTGGAGTCGCCCTGCGGGTATGGGGTGAAAGAGTCGAGAAGTAGGCGGTCAGTCGCTCGCGTTTCCGGTGTGGCGGTTCGCGCGCGACGGCGGCGGGTACTGCGGCCCCGGCGAGTCGGTGGTCACCGTCGGCAGGACGCAGCGCGCCGGTTCGTCGTTGACGAACGCGTACTGGTCGGGGGCGTTCGCGAGGCAGTGTGCGGGGTTGACGCCGCTGTCGATGCGCGCGGCGCGAACCTCGCGGAAGCCGGCGACCCGTGCACGGATGCCTCGCCAGTGGTGCTGGGAGGTGGTCGGCACGCGATACGGGTGGGGCGGTCCGTGTCGCGGTTGGCGAGCGGCCAGCGCCGCCCGGTTGACGTTGGCGGCGAGGTCGTCGTGGTCCAGGACGAGTCCCACGCTCGCGTCGCGTGGTGCGCGCACGGCGAGCAGGTCGAGACCGAGGTGCAGCGCCCGGTACTCGGCGACGTTGTTGTCGGGGACGGCGTCGGTGACGGAGCGACGGGCGACCGTCTCGCCGTCGCGGGTCTCGATGACGACGCCGAGTCCACCGCTCGACCCCCGGAACGACCCATCGGTAGCGACGTAGTAGTCTCGGTGATGGGTGCGCGGGGGGTGCGCGATGTGCGGCGTGGGGGACTCGTCGAACAGGTCTCGCAGGGTCGGCCGACCGTAAGCGGCCATGTCAATACGTTCTCACGGACCGACTTAAGTTTGCGGGTAGAACTGCCGCAACCGGCAGAAATCCCGGACTGTGTCGAGCGAATGCACGCCGAAGCGGAGTCGAAGGCTCCCTTCGAAAGCCGGGGAGAACGGAGACGGGGGAACGAAACCTTGAGGCCGTGGCTCCCCGGACGGGTCTCGTGACCCGCACACGGAACGCGGCGCTCTTCTGCTGTCTCGCGGCGGCGTGGGGCGCGGCGTTCATGGCCATCAAGGCCGGACTCGGCGGCCCCGACGCACCCGGCCCGTTCTACGAGACGCCCGTGCTGTTCGCCGCCGTGCGCTACGACGTCGCCGGCGTCCTGATGCTCGGCTACGCCGCCGTCGTCCTCGACGACCCGCTCCCCCGAACTCGCGCCCAACTCGCCGAGGTGACGGTCGGTGCAGTGTTCCTCATCGCCGCCTACCACGCGTTCCTGTTCGTCGGCGAACTGAACACGACCAGCGCCGCCGCCGCCACCATCGTCTCGCTGTCGCCCGTCCTGACCACCGCCATCGCACGAGGCCTGCTGCCCAGCGACCGCCTCGACGCGGCGGGGCTGGTCGGCCTGCTGCTGGGACTCGTCGGTGCCGTAATCATCGCCGACCCGTTCGGCCAGGCCGAACTGCTGACCGCGAACGTCCTGGGGAAACTGCTCGTGTTCGCCGCGACGCTCTCGTTCGCGTTCGGGAGCGTCCTCGCGCGCCGCATCGACTCGGGACTGGACGTCGAGGCGATGGAGGCGTGGTCGATGCTCGGCGGTGCGCTGCTGATGCACGTCGTGAGCCTCGGACTCGGCGAGCCGGCGGGGTCCGTCGGACTGACGATGGAGGCGCTGCTCGCGCTGGGCTACCTCTCGGTCGTCGCCAGTGCGCTTGGCTTCCTCGTCTACTTCGACCTGCTGGAGCGCCTCGGACCGGTCGAGATAAACCTCGTCTCGTACGTCGCGCCGGTGTTCGCCGCCGTCACCGGCTACCTGTTCCTGCGCGAGGCCATCGACGCCACCACCGTCGTCGGCTTCCTCGTCATCGTCGTCGGGTTCGTCCTCCTCAAGCGCGACGCGATTCGCGCCGAGGTGCGGTCGGTCCGCGGCGGGCCGGTGCAGGGAGACGACTGACGGTACCGCACTGGACGCCGCCTCCGGGTCGGTATCGGACCGGTATCGGGCCGTCGTCGGCGCTCTATCGACGCACTGTGCCCGCGGCGACGACCCGTATCAGTGAACTGCCGACACCGAATCGAATCTCGGCAGAAACCCCGGCCCAGAGCCGAGATAATCCCACTCTCGTCCGACGATTAGACACACCGTGTCACACTTATTCCCTTGTAGACCCTAGTGTCGAATATGTCGGAGGAACACCACGAAACCACGGAGTCGACGGTCCGGAACGGAGCCGACGGGGCGCTCCACGGACGGTGGGTCGACGTCCTCGACAGCGACGTCGACCTGCGGTTGGTCGGTATCCACGTCGCTCTGACCCCCATCGCGGCGTTCGCCTGCCAGCAAGCCGGGCTCGGTCTCTGGTGGGGAGTGTTCGTCGTCTGGTCGGTGTATCCCTTCACGTGGATGCGTCAGGAGATGACGGAGCCGAGTCGGAACTGAGCGGGTGAAGTCCGCACTCGACGCTTGACGGTGGTAGCGTTCGGCAGAGACGGATGCAGCGAGAAACGGGTGCAGCGACGAACGGATGCAGCGACGGCGCGAACCGGTATCGAGCGGGGTCGCTACGCGTCGAACTCGTCGAGGTGGACGATCTCGTCGACCGGACGGCGGAACTTGCGCTCGTTCTCGCGGTCGACGGCGTCCTCGGCGGGGTAGCCCATCGTGACGAGCATGACCGGTTCGAACCCCTCGGAGATGTCGAACTCGTCGCGGACCGCTTCGTCGTCGAACCCCTCCATCGGACACGTCGAGAGACCCTTCGAGCGGGCGGCGTGCATCAGCGTCATCGCGGCGAGCGACGTCGAGCGCGTCGTCCAGACCCGGTTCTGTGCCTCCGAGCGGTCGCGCCAGCCCTCGATGTTCTCGACGAGGCCGTCGCGGGTCTCCTCGTCGGGGAGGTAGCCCTTGTCCAGCCAGTCGTCGAACACGCGGTCGGCGTGGGCCGCCGGGTCGGTGTTCCCGAGGACGACGATGGCGACGGGCGCGTCGGTGACGTGCTCCTGGCCGCCTGCGCACTTCTGGAGCGTCTCGCGGTTCTCGTCCGTCGTCAGGACGAGGAACTCCCACGGCTGGAGGTTGTACCCCGAGGGCGTGAACCGGACGAGGTCGAACACCTCGCGCAGCGTCTCCTCGCTCACGTCCTCGTCGCTGTAGTCGTGGACCGAGCGTCGGTCGCGGACGACCGCTTCGAGCGCGTCGGGGCTCTCCATCTCCGACTGTGATGAGGCCATGACTGTATCGAGGGGCGGAAGACGGATGAACCCGGTACCACCGGCGAGCGCTGCCGAGAGGGGTGTGGTACCTCGCGACGGACGAACTGATTCGGAACCGGCGTGCAGTGACGACCGCGAGCGAGTAACCGCCGTCGGACCCGTCCTCAGCGAACGACGGTGACGGGGACCGTCGCGTGCCGGACGACGCCCTCGGCGACGCTCCCGGTGAGGAGGCGGGAGACGCCCTCGCGACTGTGGGTCCCCATCACGACGTGGTCGACGTCGTGTTCGTCGGCGTACTCGACGATGAGCCGCGCCGGGCGACCCGTCTCGACGACCGACGACACCTCGGCGCCTCGCTCCTCGACGGTCTCGCGGGCGGCGTCGAGGTGTTCGGTCGCCTCGGTGCGCGCGTTCCGGTACCACACCTCCGACGTTCCGGGTGCGCCCGCCCCCGAGAACCCAGACGTGGGGTCGATGACCGCCAGCAGCGTGAACCGCCCCTCGGGGAAGAGGTCGAGCGCGTACGCGAGGCTCGCCTCCGCCCCCTCGGAACCGTCGAGTGGGACGAGAACGTGTGTCATACCGACTATCGCTCGGTCGGCGGTATATGCGTTGTGGGGGCGAAAGCTACAACAGGTCTACCTACCGAAACGAGGGACATGTCCCTCCGTGCGACGCTGACAGGACTCGTCGCGTACGCAGCGCTCGCCGTCGCTCTCGGAGCGGCCGTCTGGGGGTGCTGGCTCGTCGTCGAGGCCGTCCGGTTCGGCCGTGCGTACTACGTCATGGCCATCATGTTCTCGTTCGGCCTCTCGCTGGTCGCGGGCCTGCTCGGCCTCACGTTGCGCCAGCGTGCGAACCACCCCTCGTGGGGGCTCGGGATGGACCTCGACTGGTCGCGCGTGCTGAACCGCTGACGCTACGCTCGGAGGGCGGGAGACTCAGTCCCGCCCGTGGCGCGTCAGGCACTGCGACAGCCCGATTATCTCGACCGGTTCGGAGTTGTCCGGCGAGTAGACCGCCATCTGTCCCTTCTCGAAGTACGGCACCTTCCCCTCCAGCGACGACGGGAGGTTGACCGACTTGATGGCGGCCTCGTCGCCGAGGTTGAGGACGACGCTGGTGTTGACCTGCTTGAACACCGGGTCGGCGACGTCCTGTGGGTCCTGCGTGATGAGGAACAGACCGAGACGCTCCTTCCGACCCTGCTTGGCAGCCTCGGTGAACTTCCCGACGACCTTCCGGGCCTGGACGCTCTCGGCGTCCGCGAGGAAGTTGTGCGCCTCGTCCATCCCGACGACGAGCGGCGTCTCCTTGATGCGGTCGTACTTGGGGTCGTTCGACAGTTTCTGGTCGATGAGCAGCGACGACAGCGCCAGCACGACGGTCTCCTTCGCCCGCGAGTCGTTGAGGTGGTACGTCGGGACGACCGTCAGCCCGCCGGGCCGGACGAACTGGTGGATCTGCTCGGTGATGGGCGGCGCGTCCTGGTCGAAGATGGCCCCGAACCCGAGCGCGCGGCGCTTGACCGCGTCGTAGGTCGCCTCGTGGACCCGCCCGGACTCGTGGAGCTCCTCGCGGAGACCGGGGTCGTCCATGAACGAGCGGAACTCGTCGTAGGTCCCGGCGTCGCCGTACTGTCGGAAGAACCGGTCGAGCAGTTCGGTCAGCGCGCCGTACTGGTTGTCGTTGAGCGACGACCCGGCGACCAGCCACTTCGAGTCCCGGACCATCGAGAACGGGATGGTGAACTCGACCTGCTCGGCGCGGTGGTGGCTGGCGGCGTACGTCGCCTTCCCGACCTTCGGGACGAACGCGACGGTGTCGTCGTAGCCGCCGTGGCGGATACCCTCGGACTCGTAGCGACGGGCCGTCTCGTCGTCGATGTCCGGGTTGTCGTCGTGCATCTGTGCGTACTCGTCCTGCGGGTCGAACTGGACGACGGCCGTCTCGGGCGAGCGTCCGTCGCTCATCTCGTAGGTCCGTCCGAGATACTGCCGGAGGACGTTCTTCGCGGCGTGGGTCTTCCCCGACCCGGTCCCCCCGGCGACGAGCGTGTGGCGGAAGACGAGGGGGTCGCCCGAGTCGTAGTCGTCCTTCAGGCGGTAGTCCACCGTCGGGGGTTGCGTCGCCGCGCGGACCTTCTCGCCACCGACCGCGAGGTGGCCGAGGAATACGCCGTCTTCGGGCATCTTCAGCCCCGTCTTTATCTCCTCGGGGTCGGTCGCGGGTCGCACCACCGTCTCGGGTTTCGGCACGCGGTCGGTCATCCGCCGTTTCAGGCCGTCGCCGTCGTCGTAGAGGACGGCGACGGGTTCCAGCGTCGCCATGAACTTGTAGTCCTGTTCGTCGATGCCCCGCGTCCGCATCGCCCGCCGGGCGTGGATCTCGTTGGCGTCGTCCGACCGGAACTCCTGGACGTATTCGAGGGCCGTAATCCGGCAGAAAAGGCGCTCTCCGTCGGGGTACTGGGCGAGGAGATACGAGCCGATACGCACGTCAGAACGGTTCGAGACGGTGACGTACGCCCGCAGACAGGTGTCGCGTTCGTCCTCGCTGATGACGAGTCCGGCGGAGGCCGACAGCGTGCCGATGCCCCGGTCCTGCCCGATGTTCGGGCGGTCGACGCGCTGGAAGTCGTCGGGTTCGACGCTGCGCTCTGCGGCCGTCGACCTCGTGGCGTCGGTCGTCGACCCGGCCGACGACCCGGCGGTCGAGTCCGCCGTCGCCCCCGTCGCGTCCGCGGACTCGTCGGTCGGTTCGGTCGCGTCGCTCGACTGCTCGCTCGTCGTGTCGGCGTTCGCGGTGGTCTCGTCGCTCTCGTCCTCGGTCGAGCGGTCGGCGTCAGGGTCGTCCGCCGAGAAACCGGAGAAGTCCCCGAGGTCGGTCATATCTCGCGGGTCGGGCTACGGATACAAACCCGTTTCCCTGCGCCTCCTGGACGAGACACCGCGGTGACGCCGGTTCGGTGTCCCGCGGGACGCACGTCGCGCCGTCAGAAGGTTTACGGGCGACTCCGTGGTCCCGAACGGTAGATGAAACTCGGCGGCACCGTCGACGACGTCGTGTACTGCACGGAGGGAACCACGGTCGGGCGGTGGGCCGAGGAGACCGGGTTCCAGCCACGGGGGACGCTGCCCGTCCCCGACGCCGGCCCGACGAACCTCCCGTTCTCCCTGACGACCCGGTGGCCGACCCGACGACTCCTCGAACTGCTCACCGGGTCAATCACGACGACCAACGTCTGGCCGCTTGGCGACGACGCACTGCTCGCGACGGCCGACCGCTGGCTGTTCCGCTCCACGGACGGCGGCCGGTCGTGGCGCGTCGTCCGGGACCTGCCCGACAGCTCCGGGCCGATGGGCGTCCTCCCCACCTCGGTCTGCGTCACCGACGACGCCGTCTACCTCGCTGAGTACCCGCTCGGCGACGACCCGGCGCGCGTCCTCGTCAGCCACGACCGCGGGGAGTCGTGGTCGACGTTCCACGAGCGCACCGACGTCCGCCACTTCCACAGCGTCGCCACCGACCCGTACTCCGGCGCGCTCTGGGGAACGACCGGCGACGCCGAGGGCGAGTGCATCGTCGGCCGGTTCGACGGCGACCGGTTCGAGACGGTCGGTCGGGGTGGACAGGACTGGCGCGCGGTCGAACTGGCGTTCACCGAGTCGGCGGTCGTCTGGGGCGTCGACTCGGCGTACCTCGACTCGGTGGGGCTGTTCCGCCTCGACCGCGACCGGTTCGACCGCGACGGGGTCGAACCGGAACGCGTCGGCGAGACGGACGCCCCGGTGTTCTACGCGGAGACGCTGACCGCGACGGATGAGACGTGGGTCGTCCTCTCGACGGCCGCCGAGGCCGGCGTCGACAGCACCGCTCCCGCGTCGATGCGGCGCAACACGGCGGGGCGGACCGCCCGGGTCCTCGCCGCCTCCGAGCGCACCGGCTTCGAGCAGTGGCACGAACTGTTCGCGTTCGGCCGTCGCCGGACCGTCAGCGAACACGTCGGACCGGTCCCGACCACCGGCGCGTACGTCTTCCTCGGCGTCGCCCCCGACGGCGGCCTGCTCGTCAACCCGTTCAACACGAGCGCCGCCCACGGCGACGTCCTCCACCTCTCGCCCGCGGCGTTCGACGACCTGGTCGGCGGACACGACGCCGCGTGAGCGCTCGACTCGGCGTGACTGTCGGGTGCGCGTCGGGGCCACTCACTGATTTCCGAACCGCCGTCTGACGCCCGTCGTCACTGTCCGAACAGCCTTTTCCGCCGTGACGACGTATCTGTCACAATGTTATTGATTCGCGGTCACGGCGGGGGCACGGCGCTCACCGGCACGCTGTACGAGCGTGGCGAGCGTCCCCCCGAGTTCAAGGGCGCACCCGACGAGGACGCGCCCTACGTCTGGATCTGCGACGAGTTCTACGAGGTCGAGAGCGGCGGGCAGACGCAGGTCATCGACGGACGCGAGCTGCAGGTCGCGTTCGAGTCGCCGATGCCCCGCGGGTTCGAGACGCGCGACCAGGGCGTCGCGGCCGCCGAAGACCACATCCGCACGCAGTTCGCCCGCGTCGGCGTCCCCGAGAAGAATGTGGAGATAGAGATGGAGAAGACTCAACCCGGCGCCAGATGACGTTTTAGCTGGTTTCGGCTGTTCTATCTGTGGAGTAACTCAGACCGCCTCGAAAGCCCCCGCGTTCTCGACTCGGTGCGGCGGGCGCGCTCCTCGCTCCCTCCGGTCGCTGCGGTGCTCTCCCGTCCGCTCCGTCGCCGAGAACCCGGCCCCTTTCAGTCCCGCCCACCGCCGTGGTCTGCGGGGGCGGTCGTCGACGGTATCACTCCAGCAGGCCCCAGCGCTCGTCGTCGTAGGTGGTGTCGGCCTCGGTGTCGAACGCCTGTTCGAGGGCGCTGCGGAGGGCGTCGGTCTCGGCGCGACCGATCTGTGCGAGGCCGTCGGCCTTTGCGACGGCCATCGGCGGGCCGCGCTCGACGGCGACTCCCTTGAGCACCTGCATGAGGAGCGCCTCGCGCTGGTCCTCGTCGGCGGTGAACGTCGCGGGCGCTTCGAGGCGGTAGACCACGTCGGTCCGCGGGTCGTAGACGACGCAGAACGTCACCTCGTACGCCTCGGGGGGGAGGCGTCGGTCGATGCCGAACGCGTCGCCGAGCGTCGAGAGCGCGCGGTCCGCCCCGCCCCGAGAGACGAACCAGTTCGTGAACGTCAGGGCGTCCGTGACGCGTTCGTGTTCCGGGCCGTCGGGACCGTCGAGGCGCTCGCGGCGTTCGAGCACCTGCGAGAAGAACGCGGCGTCATTGACCCAGGGCGCGTTGCCCCGCTGTTCGCGGACCGTCCGGGTGATGGCGCGGGTGATTGGCGTCTTGACGAACCCACAGAGCGGCACGTCACGCGCCGCGAACGACTCCACGAGGCGGATGTAGTTCTCGATGACGTCGCGCGGACGCTCGTCCTCGGCGAGCAGGTCGGCGAGTTCGGGTTCCCGGTTCGCCCAGTTGAGCAGGCCCTTCGGGTAGACGGGCCCGTCCATCACCAGCAGGTCGTGGACGACCTCTGCGTTGTCGAGGGCGTGGGAGCTCTCGGCGAGGAACAGCGCGAGGTCGTGGACGACGGCCGTCTCGTAGCGGTCGACGCGGGGCGCGTGGAGCACCCGGCCGCGGGTGTACCCCTCGTCGAACATCGTCCAGTCGCCGTTGAGGTCGGCCATCGCGTCGTTCGTGTGGACGGTCATCACCGTCGTCCGGCCGCGGTGGAGGTCGAGGTCCGACGGGACGGCGCTCATCGCCGCCTGCGCCACGTCGAGGACCACGCCGTTCTTGAACGTCGTCGGGTTGATGGTCCCCGAGTCGAGACCGTGGCGCGTCTCGAAGCGGTCGGGCTGGAGCGCCGCCTCGTCGATGGGCATCATCCGGCGGCGGTGCTCGCCGAGCGGTTCCAGTAGCACGTCGCCGTCCTCGCGCAGCGGGTCGAGCCAGTCGTCCCAGACCTGCTGTGCGAACGCCCGGTGGTCGCTCGCGTCCACGTCCTGCCGGATGCGCCCGGCGAGCCGTGTGATGCCCTCGAAGTGCACCGGGTCGAGTGTCATATCTCAGGACGTGAGCGTGACGGCAAAAAGGCATCGTGGCGCGGGCGTCGAGTGACGCCCGGCGGAGCGTCGGCGGGCGACGAGCCGGAGCGCGTTCAGTCGTCGAGCTGTTCGAACACGCCCTGGGGCATGCTGTCGCGGACGGACTCGGGGAGGTCCTCGGGGGCCGCGTTCGACGGTATCGGTGGAACGGACTCCCCACCGTCGCTCGGGTCGAACAGGCGGAGCGCGGTGTGGATGGTCGACCAGTCGTCGCGCTCGGCGGCGTCGCGGAGGCTCTGCGTCGGGGCGGCCAGCAGTTGCCCGACCAGCGCGTCGGCGAGCGACTCGACGACCTCGCGGCGCTCCGCGTCGGTCTCGGCCGCGTCGAGCCGGGACATCGCGGTGGCGAGCTCCTTCCCCTTGATGCGCTCTGCCCCCTCGTACATCGCGCCGATGACCTCGTCGGCGCGTTTGCGCTTGTACTGGGCAAGCAGGTTCTCGAACTCGCGGTCAATCATCGCCTCGACCTCGCGGGCTGCCAGCGCGCGCTGTTCGGCGGTGGCGTCGGTTACGTCCTGGAGCGTGTCCAGGTCGACGACCGTGACGTGCCTCAGCGACTCGACGGAGTCGCAGATGTCGCGGGGGCGCGCGAGGTCCACGAGGTACGTCTCGCCGGCCGTCGCCAGGTGGTCGGCGTCGATGACCGCGCCCGAGGCGCTCGTCGCCGAGACGACGACGTCCGCGACTTCGAGCGCCGGTGCGAGTGCACCGAGACCGACGACGCTCGTCTCGGTGTCGAGCGTCCGCGCGACGTGCTCCGCGTTGGCGAGCGTCCGGTTTGCGACGACGACGTGGTCGACGCGTTCGGCGAGCGACCGCGCTGCGAGCGTCCCCATCTCGCCCGTCCCGACGACGAGTGCGGTCGTGTCGTCGAGGCCGTCGTCGAGGTCCGACTCGGCGAGGCGGACCGCCGCGCTCCCGAGCGAGACGACGCCCTCGTTGATGGCCGTCTCGGAGCGCGCCCGTTCGCCGACGTGGATGGCCTTCGTCAGCGCCTCTTCGAGGACGGGACCGACGCCGCCCGCCGCTCGGGCGGCGAGGTACGCGTCCCGGAACTGCCCGAGAATCTGGTCCTCGCCGACGACGAGCGACTCCAGGCCGCAGGCGACGCGCATGAGGTGCCGGAGGCTCGTCTCGTGGTCCATCGTCGTCACGCTCTCGGCGGGCACGTCCTCGACGACGGTCGCGAGTGCGGACCGACCAGCAGCGCCGTCGTCGGTGACGACGAACGCCTCCACCCGGTTGCACGTCTGGAGGGCGAACGCCTCGTCGACCTCGGGGACGTCGAGCAGCGAGCCGACCATCGCGCGGGCGTCCTCGGCGGCCGCCGCGTCGATGGCGTCGAGGTCCGCGCGCTGGTGGGCGACGCTGACCCCGGCGATGACACTCGCGGCGGTCACGGCGACTCACCCAGGTGTTCGGAGACGATTTCGTCCACTATCTGTCGGGGCTTAGCGCCTCCATCACCTAAAGCCTTCCAAACCCGGTCGGAGCGAACCACCGCACGGAGGGCCGCACGCCGCCGTTCCGGGGGGTGCTCAGCCCGGAGGTCTCGGCGAGTCTCGGCCAGCAGCGTCGCCAGTTCGCCCGCCCCCTCGACCTCTCGCTCGACGCGCCGGCGGAGCACCTTCGTCAGCGCCGGGACGCCGGTCGAGAGGCCCACGACCACCTCCCCCTCGCGGACGATGGAGGGGACAGCGACGTGGTCGGGGTCGCGTTCGCCCGCCCGGTCGGCGCGGTTGTACAGCAGGTCACGGTCGCGGGCGCTCGTCTCGACGGCAGCGTTGACCGCTTCGTCGTCGGTCGCCGCGACCACGAGCGCCGGGCCGAAGCGTTCGACCCAGTCGCCCACCTCGTCAGGTCCGGGGGCCGCTCGGACGCGGTCGGCGTCGCCGAACGAACGCTCGGCGAACGCCGGGCTGACGACGACCACCCGACTCTCCGCAGCGAACGTTCGGGCGCGCCGGGCACCGACGCGGCCGCCGCCGAAGACGAGCACCGTCTCGTCGGACAGGTCGTGGAGCAGTGGGAGCACGACGACCGCTACTCCGTGTTCGCGTCCGCGCGTTCGGCCATCCTGATGCCGGTCTTCTTCAGGATGCGCGTCGAGAACAGCGTGTCCCAGTCCTCCTCGCCCACCTCCCAGAATTCGTCCATCCGGTCGTGGACCTGATCGATGCGCTCGCGGCTCTCGGCCTCGCTCCGGCCGTGAGTCATCGCGAAGAAGTTGTACGGCCAGACGCCCTCGTGGCGGGGCCGCTGGTAGCAGTGCGTGACGAAGTCCAGCGACGCGACGGCGGGGCCGACCTCCTCGACCAGGTCGTCGGGCACGTTCCAGACCGTCATCCCGTTCTCGCTGTACCCCAGCGCGTAGTGGTTCGGGATGACGCCGACGCGGCGGACCTTCCCCTCCAGGTCGAACCGTTTGATCGTACGGACGACCCAGTCGGTGTCCTGTCCGACGGCGTCGGCGACGTCGGCGTAGGGCGTCGCCGTAATCGGGAGGCCGCCCTGGATTTCGAGGACCAGGTCCCGCTCCGCGGGCGTCAGCGTCGTCCGCTCCTCCGGCGTCACGTCCGGGCCGAGGTGCGACAGGTCGACGTCGCCGTCGGCGACGGGGCCGTCGAGCAGGAACTTCGCCTCGACGCGGAACTCGCGTTCCTTCGGCAGGTTGTACGTCTCCTGGACCGTCTCCGCCTCGATGTCGGCCAGCACGCGTTCGACCTCCTCCTCGTCGGCCACGCTGACGACGAACCACATGTTGAGGTGCGGGTGTTCGCGCTCGTAGTTGTGAGCCACCTCGCGGTGGGCGTTGACCTGTTCGGCCACCTCGTCGAACCGGTCGGGCGGGGCGTGCATCGCCACGAGCGTCGCCGTCCCGCCGATGGCCTCCGCGTTCACGAGCGCACCGAACCGCGTCAGGACCCCTTCCTCGTCGAGGTGCTGGACGCGGTCGAGGAGTTCGTCGGCGGTCACGTCGACGCCCCGCTCGCGGAGTGCAGCGCTCGCCGGGTCGAACGGCCGCTCACAGACCGGGAACCCGCCCTGAAAGGCGTTGAGGACCGCCCGGTCGAGTCGGTCCAACTGCTCGGCCGTGTTCATGCCCGCCTCTCGGACCTACCCGGTGATAAGAACCGCGTTCGCGTCGGCGTGTTCGGGACGGCTGGACGGTGTCCACTCCGGATGCGTACAGGTCGGCGAGCGTGCCCGTGGTGTTGATAAGGCGTGGGAAGCTATCGGATACCATGAGCGTCTTCGTCTCCTGCGAGGAGTGTTCGCGAAGCGAGAAGTACGACGACGAGCACGCCGCCCGCGCCGACGGGTGGTCGGACCTGACCATCGACGGGATGGTCGGCCCCGCCAACCAGTCGGAGTACCGCGGTCGCTGTCCGGACCACGACTGACCGATCGAGTTCTACGACGGGACATCGGCCGCCGCTCCCCGTCTGTTCTAATCACGGAGCGTCGGCACGACCGCCGGTCGCTATCTCGCCGCCACTCACCGACGCGCTCTCACGAGCCTTCGACGCCGGTGACGCGGAAGCCGAGGTCCTCGACGTCCGAGACGATGGCCGACTGGTCGGCGTCGGCCTCGTAGTAGAACACCACCTCGAACGTGCCGTCGCGGAGCAGCTGCTGGCACTCCCAGACGAACGCGTCCTCCTCGATGGTCAGCCCCTGGTGCTGGTTGAGGCCGAACTGGGAGTCGTCGTTGCCCGAGTAGACGTACCACTCGCCAGCGTCGGCGTGCTCGGCGATGACGTCGCCGACGTCGAGCGTCGCCTGGTGGAGCGCGGCCTCGTCGTCGCCGATGTCGGTGTGGACGATGACGCCGTTCAACTGGATGTCACCGGGTTCGAGTAGCGCCTTCGCCCGCTCGTAGAGGTCCCTGTCGACGGTCTCCATACCCGACCCTCTCCGTCGACAGGGTTACCTCTCACGGTCCGCGAGCACGCCTCGACCGGGCCGCGGCGAGAACGCCGGTCGAGGAGCGCTGTCGCTGGCGGCGTCGAAATACCGAGAATCGTTGTTCGTCGTGTGAGCGCGTCTTACAGGCGGGTGACGTTGGTCGCGCGCGGACCCTTGTCGGCCTGTTCGATGTCGAACTCGACTTCCTGGCCCTCTTCGAGGTCCGGACCGCCGACGTCCTCCATGTGGAAGAAGACGTCCTCGTCCGCGTCGTCCGTCTCGATGAAGCCGTAGCCGCCCGTGTCGTTGAAGAAGTCGACTTTGCCTTTCGCCATCGTTAGAGACGCTCCAGATTGGTCGCCCGCGGGCCTTTGTCGGCCTGCTCGATGTCGAATTCTACCTCCTGGCCTTCCTCGAGGTCCGGGCCGCCGACGTCCTCCATGTGGAAGAAGACGTCCTCGTCGGAGTCCTCGGTCTTGATAAAGCCGTAACCGCCTGTGTCGTTGAAGAAATCAACCGTACCGGTCGCCATTGCAACTGTCTGTTGTCGTCACCGCATAAAAACCCTCCGAGGCGTCTCGTCGGGACGTGTCACAAGACTCATGTCCGCACCACGACTCCCACCGGCCATGAAACGGCGGGTCCGTCGGGCAGGACGGCGGCTCTACGAGCGACTGCTGGAACGAGAGGTGGAGGGCGTGCCCACCCACATCGCGGTGATTCAGGACGGGAACCGCCGCTACGCGAAGGGCCGCGACTCGGGCACTCGTGCCGGGTACAAGGCGGGTGCGCGGACGACCGAGTCGATGCTCTCGTGGTGTTCGGAGCTCGGCATCGAGGAGGTGACGCTGTACGCGTTCTCGACCGAGAACTTCGACCGCCCGCCCGAACAGCAGGAGCAGCTGTTCGACCTCATCGAGCAGAAGCTGTACGAGTTCGCCGACGACGAGGAGGTCCACGACGAGCAGGTCCACATCCGCGCCATCGGCCAGCTCGACCTCCTCCCCGAGCGAGTCATCGAGGCCATCGACTACGCCGAGTCCCGGACCGAGCAGTACGACGAGCAGTACCTGAACGTCGCGCTGGCGTACGGCGGCCGCGCGGAACTGCTCGACGCCGCCCGCGAGGTCTGCGAGGAGGTCGAAGCCGGGACACAGGACCCCGAGGCAGTGGACATCGACTGCATCGAGGACCGACTCACCGAGCGACCCGCCCGCGACGTGGACCTCATCATCCGCACCGGCGGCGACGAGCGCACCTCGAACTTCCTCCCGTGGCACGCCAACGGCAACGAGGCGGCGGTGTTCTTCTGTGCGCCGTACTGGCCCGAGTTCTCCCGCGTCGACCTGCTGCGGGCCATCCGGACCTACCAGTCCCGGCAGGCGTCGTGGCGGCGCACCCGGACGGACCGCGCGCTGGCGCTGTTGCAGGCCGTCGGCGCGGACCGTGCGGTCGTCTCGCGACTCACGGAGAAGGTCGGCGAGATTCCGGAGGCGGACCTCGACGACATCGAACCGACGGCGGACTGAACGCGACGAACGCGGCGACCGTCCTCCTCGAAGCCCTCACTCTCCGAGACGCTCACTCACCGAAGCGGCGCTGCCGGTCCTGGTAGTCCCTGAGCGCGCGGAGGTAGTCGCGCTCGCGGAAGTCCCGCCAGTTGACGTCGGTGAAGTACAGTTCGGAGTACACCGACTGCCAGATCATGAAGTCCGAGAGCCGTTCGGCTCCCGTCTTGATGACGAGGTCCGGCGCGGTCGGGAAGACGAGTTCGTCCTCGATGGTGTCCTCGTCGACGTCCGCGCTGGAGAGGTCGCCCCGGTCGACGGCCTCGGCGACGTTCCGGACCGCGTTGGCGAACTCGGCCCGGCCGCCGAGGCCGATGGAGACCTGCACGGGTGCGTCGGCGCGTTCGGCGTCGTCGGGACCGCGGACCGCGAGTTCGCGCGGCGAGTCGAGGTCCGCGAGCGTGCGCCGGAGCGTCGGGACCGCCGCCTCGTCGAGGACGCTGACGTACACCATCACGCGCTCCGCGCCCATCTCGAACGCCAGCCCGAGGAACCGTTCGAGCGTCCGGTAGGCCTCCTGTTCGAGCAGGTCGCGCTCGGTGATGACGAGCGCGATGGTGCCCGGCAGGGGCGCGTCGTCCCGGCGGACGCGAGCGGCGAGGTAGCGGTCGTACAGTCCCACGCCTGTCGCTCGTCGTGGGCGAACGTAAGGCCTACGGGAGCGGACGGCGGCGGAGCGGCCCGCCAGGCGACCCTCGGCGACGGCGACGACCGGTGCGGCACGTCCCGGACCTGTTAAGTGTTCATCGGGGGAATCGTTCGTCGTGTCTCAGACGGTTCGACGGGCGGGTGCGTACACGCTCGTCTCACTCCTCGCTCTCGTCGCACCCGTCTCACCCGCGGTCGCCGACCGCCTCGCGCTGCCAGCGACGGTGGGCGACTCCGCCGCCGTCGGTATTCCGACGGCCGCCGTCGTCACCGCCGCGCCGTTCGTTCTCCTCGCTCTCGCCGCGTTCGTCGTCCCCGAGGACAGCGCACTGTTCGACCTGTTCGCCAGACCGTCGGACTACGAGGAGGGGACGCTGTACGGCCTCGTCGGGTTCTCGCTCGCCGCGGCCGCGCTCGCACTGGTCGGGACCAGCTTCGACCTCCCGATGACCGTCTACGTCACCAGCGTCGTCCTGCTGGCGTTCGGGACGCTCGCCGAGAAGGCGTCGCTCGAACTGTCGAGCGACCGGTTCCTCGCGACGACGGCGTTCGCGGTCGCCGCGTTCGGCGCGGGGGTGCTCGCTCAGGTCGCCGTCGCCGCGCTCGGCGAGACGGCGTTCACCCCCCCACAGGCCGTGTTCCTCGCGGCGAGCGGCGCGATGCTCGCCGCGCTCCTCCGCTCGATGCTGTACGACCGCGACGACCCGCTCGTGATGACCTCGACGGCGCTCGTGCTGTGGCTGTTCGCCGACCTGCCGCTCGACCTGACGGCGACGCAGGTGGTCGTCGCCATCGCCGTCTCGCTGGCGCTCGGCTACGCCTCCTACGCGTTGCAGACCGGCTCCGTCACCGGCGTCCTGACCGGGACGCTGCTGGCCTTCCTCTCGGTCGTCCTCGGCAGTTACGGCTGGTTCGCCGTGCTCATCTCCTTCTTCGCCATCGGCGGTCTCTCGACGAAGTTTCGCTACGACGACAAACTCGACCGCGGCATCGCCGAGGAGAACGAGGGCGCACGCGGGAGCGGTAACGTCCTCGCCAACTCCGCCGCCGCGCTGGTCGCGTTGCTCGGCTGGGCTGCTCACGGCCACATCGGCGTCCCGCAGGACCTCTTCCTGTTCGCGTTCGCCGGGTCGGTCGCCGCCGCGATGAGCGACACGCTCTCCTCGGAGATCGGCGGCCTCTACGACGACCCGCGGCTCATCACGACGTTCCAGACCGTCCCGCCGGGGACCGACGGCGGCGTCACGTGGCAGGGCGGACTCGCTGGTCTCGTCGGGGCGTGCATCGTCGGCCTCATCTCGTGGGTAGCGTTCCAGCTGTCGCCGACCGGGACTGGCGTGGTCGTCCTCGCGGGCGTCTGCGGGATGGTCGTCGACTCGCTGCTCGGCGCGACCGTGGAGGGGACGCTGCTCGACAACAAGGGCGTCAACTTCGTCGCGACGACGGCCGCCGGCGTCGTCGCGGCCGCACTCGCCGTCGCCGTCGGCATCGTCGCGTTCTGAGGGCCGGGTCGGCAACTCGGGGCGGAACCGGAGACCGAGGTTCGACGAGCGCGGTGTAGGTTTATCCGCGTCGCGGGAGCAGGGGACCCCATGGAGGTCAAACAGCACGACGCCATCGAGGCCGCCGCCGAGGAACTGCCGCTCGTGGCCGAGGAGTGCGTCGTGACCCAGGTGACCGCGATGGACGACGAGCGCCACGACGCCGTGGCCGACGCCGTCGCGACGCTGCTCGACGCGCACAACGAGGACGACCTGCTGGAGTCGGGGTCGTGGGGACCGGACCCCATCGACTGGACGCAGGTCCGGGAGGCGCTCGACCCCAACTCGGGGAGCACGCTGGCGGCCAAACTCGACAAACTCCAGACGCGCGACGAACGCCCCTACCCGATGCTCGTCGAGATTCGCTTCGACCCCGACGCCCCCTTCGACTTCGCCCCCGGACAGTACCTCACGCTGCGCTACCAGGGCATCTCGCGGCCGTACTCCATCGCCAGTTCGCCCAACGAGGACGACATCGCGCTCTGTATCCGGCACGTCCCCGACGGTCACCTCACGCCGAAGCTGTGTGAGGGGCTTGAGACCGAGGAGTCCGTCGAGGTCCGCGGCCCGAACGGTGACTTCCTCCTCAACGACCCGTCGCGCCGCGACGTGGTGTTCCTCGCGACGGGCACCGGCGCGGCCCCGTTCTACTCGATGATCACGTACCTCTTCCAGGAGGGCGACGACGAGTTCGAGGGCGACCGCCGCGACGTCTGGCTGTTCCTCGGCTCCTCGTGGAAGGACGACATCCCGTACATGGACGAGTTCGAGGCACTCGACGAGGCACACGAGAACTTCCACTTCGTCCCGACCTGCTCGCGCGAGACGTACCTCTCGGACTGGGAGGGCGAGACGGCGTACGTCCAGCACACGCTGATGAAGTACCTCGAACACGGCGTCGTCTCCGACGACGTCGAGGAGTCGCTGGCCGCCTCCTCCGAGGAGGAACCGGTGTACGATATCGACGCGCGCATCGACCCGGCGAACATCGAGGCGTACGCCTGCGGCGTGAGCGCGATGGCGTACGGTCTCGTCGACGTGGCAGAGGCCATCGGCGTGCCGGAGCTACACGTCCACGTCGAAGGGTTCGGATAGCGGGACGGGACGAGCGACGACGGAGTCGGAAGGAGGGGGAACGGCCCGCGCGAGCGAGGGGAGCGAGGGGGTCAGTACTCGCGGGCGAGCAGGCGTTCGGCGGTGCGGACCCGGACGCTCGCCGGCCGCTTGACGAACTCGCCGACGGAGCGAGGGACGACGTTCTCGACGCCGCGCTGGGCGCAGACATCGAGGACGCGCTGTGGCAGTTCCGCGTCGAGGACGAGCGCGAACGGCACCGTCTCGGCGTCGCGGACGGCGTCGAACGCCTCCTCGGCGGGCGACTCGCCGACGACGCCCATCTCCTCGTCGAGCAACCGGGCCGTCCCGCTCCCGTCGGCGACGACGGCGCGGACGTGGCCACGGAGCGTCTCCGGGACGGCGAGTGGTTCGTCGTCGTCCGCCGCGTCGCCTCTGTCGGTCGCGTCGCCACCGGTCGACTCCTCTCCGGTCCCGGTGTCGGCCTCGGCGGGCGCTCCCTCCGTCGCTGGCGACGCCGTCGACGCGCTCCCCTGGACGGCGTCGACGACGGACTCCCCCTCTCCGGCGGCGACGACCGGCGCGCCAGCGCTGGCCGTGGAGTCCGTCGACTCGACCGCCGCGGTGCGCTCGGTCGGTGCCGACGCGACCCGACTGTCGCCGCCGTCGGAGACGCTCTGTCGCTCGGTGCTCGGTGCCGCGTCGGTGCGCTGAGTCGGGTCGGTGTCCGACCGCTCCGGCGCGTCGTCTGACGAAGTGGTGTCGCTCTCGACGGCCTCGCGGGCGCTGTCCGCCCCGGCGACGGAGTCGTAGGGCACCTTCTGACGGAGCGCCCGCATCACGTCGGCGCGGCCGAGGTCCTCGACGCTCTGGCCCGCGGGCGTGACGGCGACGTAGTCCACCTCGCCGACCTGCGCGAGTTCCTTCAGGATGAGGTCGCCGCCCCGGTCGCCGTCGAGGAAGGCGGTGACGATGCGTTCGTGGGTGAGGTCGGCGACGGCGTCGGGGACGTTCGTCCCCTCGACGGCGATGGCGTTCTTGACGCCGTAGCGCAGGAGCGTCAGCACGTCCGCGCGACCCTCGACGACGATGATGGCGTCGGAGTCGTGGACGCGCGGCCCCGCCGGGAAGCCCTCGTAGGTCGTGATGTCGTCGACGCGGATGGCCCGGCGGACCTCCTCGACGAGTTCGTCGCTGGTGAGCATCGACCCGTCGAACGCCTCGCCGAGCAGTTCCTTGGCGCGCTCGACGACGGCGCGACGTTTCGCTGCCCGTACGTCCTCGATGCGGTCGACGGAGATGGTCGCGCGACACGGTCCGACGCGTTCGATGGTCTCCAGCGACGCGCCGAGGATGGCCGTCTCGACCTGGTCGAGACCGCTGGCGATGGTGACGGTACCGAACGACTGCCCGTTCTGCGAGTCGACGGAGACGTCGATGCGACCGACCTTCGAGGAGTCCTGCAGGTCGCGCAGGTCGAGGTCGTCGCCAAGCAGGCCCTCGGTCTGCCCGAAGATGGCCCCGACGACGTCCGACCGCTCGACCACCCCCTCGGCCGTGATGTCGGCGTGGATGAGGTATTTCGCGGTGTCTTGCATGATGTGGTGAGTGCCCGTGAAGGCTGGATGGTGATGGCCCGCGCGTCGGCGCGGGTGTCAGTATAAATAGGCGCCGGTCGGGGTATAAAGCCACGTTTTCGTCCGACTCCTCCCCCCGGACCGTTTCGGCCCGCAGACTCATAGAATCAGTGACAGCTGGCTCGGCACGGTGGCGGGACCTGCGTCGCGACGCTCGGCCACCGACCACCACGACCGCCGTTATGAAGAACAAAATTCTTCGACCACCGTGATTGGTGGCTTTTAGCAACACTTAGATAGGGTCGTTACGTACGTCGGCCAACATGATCCGTCGAACCGAGCGGCTCCTGTGGCCCGTCGCCATGGCCCTGCTGGTCGTCTTCGCCGTCCCGTGGTTCCTGTGGCGAGACAGCACCGTCGTCGCCGGACTCCCGCTGTGGCTCTGGTGGCACGTCGGCTGGATGGTCCTCGCGTCGGGCGTGTTCGCCCTGTTCGCGCGCCGGGCGTGGGGCATCGGTATCGAGTCGCCCGACGACACGCACCCCGACAGCTCACGGGGTGACCGCGTATGAGCCAGCCAGCGACCGGGGTGTCGTCCGTACTCTCGGCCGTTCCGCTCCAGTCCACGCTCGCGGTCCAGACGGGCGTCATCGGCGCGTACCTGGTCGTCGCGCTCGCCGTCGGCCTCGTCGCCTACCGACTCAGCTCCGATACCGCCGAGGACTACTACCTCGCCTCGCGGACGCTCGGCACGGTCGTCCTGCTGTTCACGACGTTCGCGACGCTGCTGTCGGCGTTCACCTTCTTCGCGGGGCCGAACATCGCCTACTCGCTCGGCCCCGAGTGGATACTCGTCATGGGGTTGATGGACGGCATCCTGTTCGCCATCCTCTGGTACGTGCTGGGCTACAAGCAGTGGCTCGTCGGGCGCGTCCACGGCTACGTCACGCTCGGCGAGATGCTCGGCGACCGGTTCGGGTCGCGCAGCCTCCGCGTCCTCGTCGCCCTCGTGGGTCTGTTCTGGCTGTTCCCGTACGTGATGCTCCAGCAACGCGGCGCGGGCATCGCCCTCGAATCGCTGACCGACGGCGCGATCCCCTACTGGGTCGGCGCGGGCGGTATCACGCTGTTCATGATACTGTACGTCGGCATCAGCGGGATGCGCGGCGTCGCGTGGACCGACACGCTGCAGGGCGCGTTCATGCTCGTCGCGACGTGGGCCGCCGCGCTGTGGGTGCTGATGGAGGTTGGTGGCGCGGGCGCGGCGACCGACGCTCTCGCCGCGAGCAACCCCGAGTTCCTCGCACTCGGTGGCGGCGCGTACACCCAGCAGTACGTCGTCTCGACGGCGGTGAGCATCGCCTTCGGCGTCGCGATGTTCCCGCAGATCAACCAGCGGTTCTTCGCCGCGTCGTCGAAGCGCGTCCTCAAGCGGACGTTCACGCTCTGGCCCGTCCTCGTCCTGCTGCTGTTCGTCCCGGCGTTCATGCTCGGCGCGTGGGCGCAGGGCCTCGGCATCCAGGTTCCCGAGGGCGGCAACGTCGTCCCCATCCTGCTCAACGAGTACACGCCGGTCTGGTTCGCGGCGCTCGTCGTCGCCGGGGCCATCGCCGCGATGATGAGTTCCAGCGACTCGATGCTCCTCTCGGGCGCGTCGTACCTCACGCGGGACGTCTACCGGCCCCTCTTCGGGCGACCGGACCGCGAGGCGATGCTCGCCCGCGGCGGCGTCGTCGTGTTCGCCCTCGGGTCGTTCGTCGCCTCGCTCTTCACCAACCAGACGCTGTTCGTCATCGGCGACACGGCGTTCGGCGGCTTCGCGCAGATGACGCTCCCGGTGCTCGTCGCACTGTACTGGCGGCGGACGACCCGTACCGGTATCGCGACGGGCATCGTCGGCGCACAGGCGTTCTACCTCGTCCACGTCGCCGCGACGCTCCTCCCCGCCTCCAGCGTCCCGTTCGTCTCCGGGGACGTGTCGCTCGCCTCGCTCGGCGCGACGTACTACCTCGGCTGGACCCCCCAGATGGTCGGCATCCTGCTCTCGCTCGTCCTCACCGTCGGCGTGAGTCTCGTCACGGCCCCCGCCGACAGCGAGGAGCGCGCCGTCTACTTCGAGGGGCTGCGCGCGGACTGACCCCAATATCGGGCGAACCTTCTTCTCGAAAGCCGCGACCAGCGCCGCCGTGCACTGACCGTCGCCGCGAGAGCACGAGCGAGTCCCCATCTCGAACCGCTCCGAGCGGGAGCGGCGCGCGACCACCCTCTCGCGTCCCGCTGCCGGGTCGCCTGTTCGCCCCACCGCTCACCCCGTTCCCGACGGCTGCTAGACCCGCAGAACCCTCACCAGTCGACGACCTCCCTGTCGCGCCAGAGTCGTCCGCCAGGGCTACCGGGTCGGAAGCGCGCCAGCCAGACCGGCGTCTCCGCTCCCGCCTCGACGCTCCGCGTCGCCCCCGGCCCGCCCATGTCCGTCCGTACCCACCCCGGACAGACCGCGTTGGCGACGAGTTCGGGACCGTACTCGGCGTGGAGATACGCCGTCAGCGCGTTGAGGCCCGCCTTCGAGACGGCGTAGGGGCCGCGTCCGGTGCTCATCCCGCCGGAGAACTGCCCCGACCCCGAGGAGACGTTGACGACGCGGCCGCTCTCACCGACGAGCAACGACGGGAGCGCGTGCTTCGTCACCAGCATCGGCCCCCTGAGGTTGGTGTCGAGCGTCCGGTCGATACCCGACGTGGGGACGGTGTGGAGCGCCCCGGCCGGGCCGTAGACGCCCGCGTTGTTCACCAGCACGTCGAGGCGACCCTCCTCGCTCTCGACGCGGTCGATGGCCCCCTCGATGGTCCGCTCGTTGGTCACGTCGAGCCTGACCGGCACGAGCGCCGCGTCCGTGACGTCGTCGGTGTCTCGGGCGCCGGCGTACACCGTCGCGCCGAGGTCCGCGAGGTCGGCGGCGACCTCGGCCCCGATGCCGCGCGTCGCACCGGTCACGAGCGCGACCTGCCCCGCCAGCGAGTCGTACAGGTCGATATCCTCGTCCATACGGGAACTAGCGGTTCTACCGGCAAAACGTTCGCGCGCCGACGTTTTATCGGCCTGGGACCCGTCGATGGCGACATGGCCGACACACTGTCCGACGACGAGATCGAATCACGCATCCCCGACGACTGGGAGCGAGACGGCGACGAGATCGTCCGCACCTACGAGTTCGACTCGTACCTCGCGGGCGTCGGCTTCGCCGCGGGCGCGGGCGGCGTCGCGCAGGACGCCTTCCACCACCCGAGCATCACCATCGACTACGGCGAGGTCGAGGTGCGACTGACGAGTCACGAGGAGGGTGGCATCACCGAGAAGGACGTCGACCTCGCCGAGCGGTTCGACGACCTCCAGTAGTGGTGAGCGAGCGGAGATGAACGCCGCCTACGTCTTCCGCGTACGGTTCCACCTCGACCCGGCGCCGGATGTCGACGTCTCGCCCGAGCGGTTCGAGACGACGATGGAGCGTTCGGCCGCAGAACCGGGCCAGTCCGGCTGGCTGTTCTTCCGTGACAACCTCTGGCGTGGCGAGGTCAACGAGCCGTCGTACCAGCGCGAGCAGGCGGAGGCGGCGCTCGGCGTCCCCGTCGACGCCGTCGAGTTCCGCGAACTGCGGACCGACCGCGAGTACCGCGACGCCCTGGAGGCAGCCATCGCCGACGAACTCGATTCGGGGACCGCGACGTTCGGCAACGCCGAGACCGTCGAACGCGTCGTGACGAACTACCTCGGGAGTTCCGTCCACGTGCGCCCGGAAGACACTTGACACTCGGTATCGTAGTTCGTGTTCCCTAGATGTCTCCCTCCACCACCTACGACTTCTGGCTGCTCGACCTCGACGGGACGCTCATCGACGTCGAACCGACCTACGTCCGCGACGTGATGGCCGAGGTCGGCGACCGCATCGGCCACTCGTTCACCGAGCGGGAGTCGGAACTGCTCTGGCACGGCCTCGGCGGGTCGCGCGACGACCTCCTCCGAACCTGGGGGTACGACCCGCAGGCGTTCTGGTCGGTGTTCCACGACGTCGAGGACCCCATCGCCCGTGCGGAGCACTCGTTCGTCTACGACGACGCGGTACGGTTCGTCGCCGGCATCGACGCACCCGTCGGACTCGTCACCCACTCCCAGCAGTACCTCGCGGACGCCGCGCTCTCGACGCTCGACATCGGCGACTGGTTCGACACCGTCGTCTGCTGTGACGACGAACTGGGCTGGAAGCCCGACCCCGCGCCGCTCCACCTCGCCATGTCGAACCTCGGCGTCGGCAGCGGCCTCGCGAACGGGAGCGAGCGCGGCGTCCTCGTCGGCGACGGACCACAGGACGTCGGCGCGGCGTGGAACGCGGGTCTCGACGGCATCCACGTCGAGCGCCACGGCCACGAGCGCCGGGGGTCGTGCGTGCTCGGCGACCGCCGGGTGAGCGACCTCACCGAGATTCGACCCGTCGCGGCCGACGGCGGTACCGAACAGTAGTTCTATCGCTGGCGGTCGCCCAGGCCGACCGAATCAGTCCGGTCGCCCGTAGCCCGGAAGTTCGTCGAGCAGCTCGTCCAGTCCCGCGACCTGCGCGGCGACCGCCTCGACGCCCGACTTCTCGACCCGATCCGGATTCCCGAGCACGCGGACCGTCTCCGTGTCCACCGGAACGAACCCGAGACCGAGCGACGCGGCCGTCGCGCGCAGGCCGAGGGCGACGTCGGCGTGGCCGGCCATCATCGCCCGCGGCGGACTCTCGTGGGCGCGTCGCCCCGCCTCGAATCCGTCGATGGCGGAGACGAGGTCGTGGCGCGACGCGCCGCGTTCGTCCGCGAGGTCGGCCAGCGCCTCGCCGAGCGACGTGCGGAGGCCGGATGCGCTCGCGCGGTTGGCGAACCGGAGGTCACGGTCGACGAGGTCCGCCAGCCCCGACACGTCCTCGGGGTTCCCGTCGGGCACGACGAGGCCCCACTCGCGGGTCCACGCGCCGAGGTCGGCCGTCGGGAACTCCGGGTCGCCGCTCGTCGTCG
Organism: Halomarina salina; assembly: GCF_023074835.1. Lineage (NCBI taxonomy): Archaea > Methanobacteriati > Methanobacteriota > Halobacteria > Halobacteriales > Natronomonadaceae > Halomarina > Halomarina salina. The sequence goes on along the minus strand of NZ_JALLGW010000001.1, from coordinate 1,836,707 downwards.
TCACCGCGAGGTCGGGGACGCCGTTCCGAAGGCGGCGCAGGCCCTCCCGACTGCCGAGTCCGAGGTAGCGCGGCGCGTCGAGCCGGTCGAGGAGACGCGACAGCGCGGGGTCGTCCTCGCCGACGCCGACGACGCTCGGGACGCGCACGTCGGGTGAGAACAGGCGTACCTCGACGGCTTCGCCCGCGTCCAGTCGCTCCGTGTCGGGGTGCATCTCCACCAGACCGTCGGCCTCGACGAGACTCGTCGTCGCGCCGGAGCCCTTGTCGACGGGGTAGACGAGCGTCTCGCCGCCGACGTCGGTGTCCTCGATGGTCTCGTCGTCGCCCGCCTCGACCAGTCCGACGGGCATCAGTCGGAGTCGGCCCTCTGTGTAGCGTTCCTCGCTGGCCATCCGCCCGGCGACGGTCGCCGTTCGCGGTTCCGGGACGCCCGCCGCACGACGAATCGCGGGCGCGACGAACGTCCGGAAGATGGTGAGTGCGCTCACCGGATAGCCCGGCAGGCCGACGTACGCGCTACCTTCTAACCGCCCCACGAGCATCGGTTTCCCCGGTTTGACGGCGACGCCGTGGAGCAGGAGGTCGCCCTGCTCGTCGATGACGCGGTAGATGACGTCGACGGCGCTCGCGCTCGTGGAGCCGGAGGAGAGCACGAGGTCGCACTCCTCGGCGGCTTCGCGGAGCAGGCGCTCCATCGCGTCGTAGTCGTCTCCTGCGTGGGGGTAGAGGACGGCCTCGCCGCCCGCCTCCTCGACGCCCGCGGCGACGGAGTAGCTGTTCACGTCGTATATCTGGCCCGCGCCGGAGTCGAGCGGTTCGCCGGGGCGGACGAGTTCGTCGCCCGTCGAGACGATGCCGACGCGCGGCGGGGCGCGGACCGGCACCTCGTCGACACCGAGCGCCGATAGCAGACCCACTTCGCGGGTCGTGAGTCGCGTCCCTGGACCGAGTGCCCGTTCGCCAGCGGCCACGTCAGCCCCGGCGAACATGATGCGGTCGCCGGGGGCGACGCTCGTTCGGACCTCGATGGTAGCGTAGTCGTCGTCGCCCCCGCTCGCCACGTGGTCGGTCTGCTCGACCATCACCACCGCGTTCGCGCCGTCGGGGACGACCGCACCGGTCGATATCTCGGCGCACTCGCCGTCGCCGACGGTCACGTCGGGTCGCTCGCCGGCGTCGACGACGCCCACGAGGTCGAGCGTGGCGGGGTCTGCCTCGTCCGCGCCGAACGTGTCGTGGGCGCGAAGGGCGTAGCCGTCGACGCTCGCGCGGTCGAACCCCGGCACGTCCAGGACGGCGTCGATTCGCTCCGCGAGGACGCGTCCCCGGGCTTCCCGGAGCGGCACCGACTCGGTTCCGCCCGACAGGTCGAGCGACGCGATTGCCTCGTGAGCGGCCTCGGGGGGTGCGAGGTCGCGGAACTCCTTCCTCATGGCTGGAACTCCCAGTCCGCCACCGTCACCGTTTCCCCTGCCGGGACGCCCTCGCGGGACTCGGGGACCACTACCCACCCGTCCGAGAGCGCGACCGACGAGAGCACTCCTGCCCCGCCGGCACGCGTCGGCGTCGCGGTCGGGAGGTCGGCAGTGTCGTCGTCACCGTCGCTCGCTTCCTCGTCCTCGCTCGCCGCCTCGCCGTCAGTCGTCTCGGAGAGTCGGACCCGGACGAACGTCCGCACGCCCACCTCGCTCCGTATCTTCCGGTCCAGTCGTGCCTCGCGGGTCGGGTGGGGCGCGTCCGGGAGGTGCCCGACGTGCTTCAGGAGCGGTCGGAGGAACTGCACCGCGTTGACGATGCAGGCGACCGGGTAGCCCGGTAGCATCACGACGGGCGTCCCCTCGACCATCCCGAGTCCGCCGGGGTGGCCCGGTTGCAGCGCGACGCCGTGGACGAGCACCTCGCCGAGGTCGTCGACGACCGCGGGGAGCAGGTCGCGTTCGCCGACCGACGAGCCACCGGTCGTCACGACCACGTCGGCGTCCAGGTCCCGCTCGATGGCCTCCGCGAGCGAGTCGCGGTCGTCGGTCACCACGTCGCGGTACCGCGCGCTCCCGCCCCATCCCTCGACGAGTCGGGAGACGGTGAGGCCGTTCGTCTCGACCACCTCGCCCGGTTCGGGGTCGGCCGTCACAAGTTCCTCGCCGGTCGGAATCACGGCGATATCGGGTGCGTCGTACACCTCGACGGTCCGCACGCCGGTCGAGCGGAGCAGACCGAGGTCCGAGGCGCGGAGGCGGTGGCCCGCGTCGAACAGGTGCTCGCCCTCGGTCACGTCCTCGCCGACGGGCGAGACGTTCTCGCCCTGCGCGACGGCGTCGAACACCTCGACGTCGTCGCCGAAGCGGTCGGTCTCCTCTATCATCACCACCGCGTCCGCGCCCTCGGGGAGTGCGCTCCCCGTGTGGACGCGCACCGCCGTCTCGGGGGCGACGGAGTCCGCCCCAGCGGCGTCGGCCCGGAGGATGGCGGGAGAGCGGTCGCCGGCGCCGAACGTGTCGCTGGCACGGACGGCCCAGCCGTCCATCGCTGCCCGGCGGTAGTGGGGGACGTCCGTGGTCGCCGTCACGTCGGTGGCGAGCGCGCGTCCGGCCGCGTCCGCGGTGACTACGGAGTCGGTCCGCTCGTGTGGCGTCGCCGCGTCGAGGAGGCGGCGGCGCGCGTCGGCGACGCGGGTGACGGATTTGAACCCGGCGTCGCGTACGTCGGTCATACCCGGCGTTCGACGGCCAGCGGGAAAGCCTCGGCGTCCGTCGGGGGCCCGTCTCTCCGGGTATCGGATTGCGACCCTGCCGGGTGGTCACGTCGGGGACACCCTGAAGCCTCGGCGGCCCGGACTCGGAGCCATGAGTTCCGCAGGCCCGCTCCAGACCTTCCCCGAGGCGCTCGCCGCGCGAGAGCGCCGCCTCGACCCCTACGACTGGTACGCCGACCGTCGCGCGGAGTCGCCCCTCCACTGGGACCCCGACCGCCACTGCTGGGACGTGTTCGCCTACGACGAGGTGAAACGCATGCTCGGCGACGACGAGTCCTTCTCGGTGAACCCGCGGGAGGCGACCGGGTTCCAGCCGGCGGGCGAACAGACGTTCCTGCTGGAGACGATGCTGTTCCAGGACCCGCCGAAACACGACCGCACGCGGGACGTGGTCGACGAGTTCTTCCGCCCGAGCGCGGTGAAGTCGCTGGAGCCGTTCATCGCCGCCGAGAGCCAGCGCCTCCTGGCCGAAGCGCTGGACGAGAGCGACGATGGCGTCGTGGACCTCGTGGACGCACTGGCGTACCCGCTGCCGGTCATCGTCATCGCGAAGATGCTCGGCGTCCCCGCCGAGGACCGCGAGCAGTTCAAGCAGTGGTCCGACACCATCGTCGAGGGGACGGCGGGCGAGGAGGAGGACGCCGAGGCCCTCCAGGAGCGGCAGATGGAGGCCGGGATGGCGCTGGCGAACTACTTCCGCGACCTCGTCGCCAAGCGCCGCGAGGAGCCACGGGACGACCTGGTGACCAGCATCGTCCAGGCCGACGAGGACCTCACCGAGACCGAACTGCTCGGGTTCTGCATGCTGTTGCTCATCGCGGGGAACATCACGACGACGAACCTCATCACGAACGCCGTCCGCACGTTCGGCGAGCAGGAGTACTGGCCGGGCGAGCGCCAGCGCGACACCGCCATCGAGGAGGTGCTGCGCTACCGTGCCCCCGTCCAGTCGATGACCCGGGTCGCGATGGAGGACGTCACCGTCGACGGCAAGACGGTCGAGGAGGGCGACACGCTGGTCTGCTGGCTGGGCGCGGCCAACCGCGACGGCACGCAGTTCGCCGACCCGGACACGTTCGTCCCGGACCGCCGGCCCAACCAGCACCTCGGGTTCGGCTACGGCACGCACTACTGTCTGGGCGCGCCGCTGGCCAGACTGGAGGCGAGCGTCGCGCTCCGCGAACTCGGCACCGAGTACGAGGTCCGACCTGCCTGGGAGGACGACGACCTCGAACCCATCGAGAGTTCGTTCCTCCACGGCGTTCGCTCGCTCCCCGTCCGTCTCGACTGACTCGGCGAACGGAACGACCGACCGCCCAGTCGGCTCCGGGATTCTCCGCCCAGAACTGGACGCACGTCTGACAGCCGCCTCCCGTTCCAAACACTGTCTCGCGTGCTGACCAGTACCGCTACTGATGATTACGTCCAGCAGTAGTTCCGCTTTAGTTAACCATAAACCACGGTCGCGTGAGAGCTTCATCGATGCGACAGGTACACGCTTTCCTGATGGTGTGCTGTCTCGTCGTCGCCGGGGTCGGCCCGGCCGTCGGCGCGGCCGCACCCGCTCCCTCGAACGGGCCGACAGCCACGGACGCGCCACCGGCGCTCCAGCAGTCGAACGACACGAACGACACGGGCGGCAACGAGTCGGCGGCCGGGCCGACGACCCTGACGCTGCTCACCTACAACGACATCCAGACCGCGGCGGCGCGGGGCGACGACCTCCCGACGCTGGTCGAACTCGTTCACCAGCGCCGGAGCGCCCACGACAACCCCGTCGTGGTGGCCGGCGCGGGCGACCAGGTCAGCCCGCACCCGCTCTCGCCGGTGAGCCAGTGGCGAGCGCCGACGGCCGTCCTCAACCACCTCGACCCGGACGCGGACGCCATCGGTAACCACGAGTTCGACTACGGACTCGACGAGGTGTCGAACTTCACCGCCGCCGCCGAGTTCCCGTGGCTGGCGACGAACCTCGTCAACTCGACGACCGGCGAGTCGTTCGACGGGACTCAGGAGTACGAGATCGTCGAACGCGGCGGGGTGAGGGTCGGCTTCATCGGCCTCGTCGACTACGGCGCGACGTACGGCAAGACGAACATCAACTTCTCGCAGGAGGGCGTCACCCTCCAGAACTTCACCGAGGACGGCCCCGCGACCGCGGAGATGCTCAAGCAGGAGCAGGGCGTCGACGTGGTCGTCGCGCTGGCACACACGGGCGTCCCCGAGGCGAAGGACCTCGCGGAGGCCGACTCCGGAGCCATCGACGTGGTCGCCGTCGGTGACGACGAGGTCTACTACCCGCCACAGGAGACCTCCGACACGATCATAACGGAGGGCCTGGCCCGCGCGCAGTTCCTCGGCGAACTCAACCTCACCGTCGAGAACGGTGACGTGACCGAGTGGAACGGCCGACTCATCCAGACCAACACGTCGGGCGTCGGCGAGAACGAGACGGCCGCGAGCATCATCGACGGCTACCGCGCGAACGCGAGCCTCGACACGAACGTCACCTACTCCACGGTGCCGCTCGACGCGCAGTTCGCGACGAACTACCACGAGGAGTCGAACTACGGCAACCTCGTAACGGACGCCATGCGCGCCGAGGCCGACGCGGACGTCGCCATCACGAACGCGGGCGGCATCCGCTCGGACGGCGTCTACGGACCGGGCAACATCACGGGCGGCGACGTGTTCAGCACGCTGCCGTTCGCCAACACGCTCGTGACGGTCGAACTGACCGGTGCCGAGCTGAAAGACGCCCTCGCCAGCCAGCTCGTGACACTTGAGAGCGAGACCGGCTCGCAGTACGGCGAGGAGATCAGCCAGCAGGTGTCGGGCGTCCGCTTCGAGTGGGTGCCCCACGACGACGCCGACCCGCAGATTCGCGACGTCTACGTGAACGCCAACGGCCCCGACGAGGCGGCCGACTGGCAGGAACTCGACGACGACGCCAGCTACGCCGTCGCGGTGAACAGCTTCATCGCCTCGGGCGGCAGCAGCTACCCGCTGGCGGACGCGACGCGCCTCTCGGAGACCGACCAGCTGCTCGCCGAGGTGCTCATCGACTACCTCGAACCGAAGGAGACCGTCTCGCCGACGGTCGAGGGTCGGATGCAGCGCGTCGACGCCGACGTCGGCGACGCGAGCGCCGAACTCGACGGTAACGGGAAGGTCGTCCTGCAGTTCGACGCGCCCTCGGACCTCACCGACACCGTCCCCGAGACCTTCGTGCTCGCGACGCCCGGCAACGAGACGGTGCGAGCAGAGCAGGTCACCGCCAACGGCAACACCCTCGTCGTCCGGTTCGACGACGCGGCGGTGAGCGACCTCGTCGACTCCGGCGAGTCGACACTCGACCTCTACGGCGAGTACGACTCCTCCGAGTACGAGTTAGTCTACTTCCAGCACGCCCGCCTCAACGGCGACGTGACCGTGACCGACACCACCGACGACGAACAGGCCGGCGACGGGAACGACTCGAACGCCGGCGAGGGTGACGAGGGTGCGGACGGCGACGCTGGTGACGACGACGACGCCTCCGACGGTCCGGACCCCGACGAGGGCGACGCTACGACCGCCTACCAGTTCGACGTGGCCGCCGGCGACGTCATCGAGGACCTCGGCGAGGACGGCGACGACGACGGGCAGGCGGACTTCTACGCCCGGCAGGGTCGCCTCCTGCAGGCCCAGACCGCGCTCGCCGACGGGACCGTGACGAGCGCGTTCACGGTGCCCGACGGCGAGGTCACGACGAACCTCGACGGCTGTAGCGTCTCCTACACGCCCGTCGACTACGACGCCGACTCGGGCGAGGTGACGCTCGACGTGAGCGTGAGCGAGGACGCCGACTGCGAGGACGTGACGCTGACGCTGGCGGGCTACGAACTGCCCGGCGACGACACCACGTTCGTCCGCGCGAACGCGGTCGACCAGGAACTCGTCGCTCACCAGACCGTCACGCTCGCATCCGGCGACAGCGAGACGGTGACGCTCGACCTCACGGACGAGTCCGACGACGGCGACGACTGAGCGACGACCGACTCGACGCGACTTTCTTTCGTCCGTGCGCCCGACGAGCGACGGCGCGCGGTGACCGTCACGTGGTCCGAAATTTTACGCTCCCGTCAGTCGTCCGTCCGGACGTGCCCCTCCAACTGCCGTTCACGCCGATGCTGCTGTTCGTCGCCCTGTTCGCCCTCGCGGGCCTCGCCATCGTCGCGTTCTCGTTCCGGGAGTTCTGGCTGGCGCTCCGCCTCCACCGGACCGACCCGACGCCGGTCGCCGACGTGCCGAACCGGTCGGGCATGGTCGAGGTGCAGGGCGTCGCCCGCGTCGCCGACGAGACGGTGACGACGCCGTTCACCGGCACCGCCTCGCTGGCGTGTGAGTGGACCGTCGAGGAGGAACACCACGACGACGACGGGAGCCACTGGGAGGAGATAGCGTCCGGCGTCCAGAAGGTCCCGTTCCGCGTCGACGACGGGACGGGAAGCGTCCTCGTATACCCCGCGGGCGTCGACTTCCGTCTCGGCGAGGCCGCCGACATCCGGGTCGACGGCGGCGACGCGCCGCCCGAACGCATCCAGCAGTTCATCGACGTGGACGCCCACGACCGGGTCGACGACGAGAACACCGCGTTCGAACTCGGCGGCCTGCGCATCGCGACGGGGAGCGACCGACGGTACAGGGAACGCCGCCTCGACCCCGACGAGCAGGTGTACGTCTACGGGCAGGTGCGCTACGACACCAGCGTCTCCGAGCGAGCGGGCGAGGTCAACGCCGTCATCGAGCCGGGGAAACTGTTCGTCGTCGCGGACACCGACGACCGAGGGGTGACCCGGCGGGTCCTCTGTGACGCGCTCGTGCCGCTGTTCGTGGGACTGGTGTTCCTCGTCGGCGCGGCGCTGTTCGGCTTCGTCGCGCTGACGTGACGCCGACCGCCCGACACCGACGACGTGATACCGACGACGTGGTGCGAATCGGGGACGCTCGCTCGGTGCCGACCGCCGCCAGTGTGTGAACATCCCTCACCGGGGGCTTTTTCGCTCCGGCGGGACTAATCGTTCGTATGTCCGCCCTGCGTGACGCGTTACGTGACCTCCCCGACGCCGTGTTCGCCGACATGCTGGAGTCGGAGGACGCCTACCTCGTCGTCGTCGACCTGCCGGGAGCCAGCGCCGACACCGTCGACGCCCGCGTCGACAACGGTCGCCTGCGTATCGAGGCCCAGCGCGAGAAGGAACTCCCCACGGAGTACCGCTACGTCACCGAAGAGCGCTCGCTGTTCCTCGACGCGACGCTCCTCTTGCCCCCGGACGCCACCGGCAGCGGTGCCGAGGGGTCGATGACCCGTGGGGTCCTCGAACTCCGCCTCCCGAAGCGGGAGACGACCGTCGACGAGACGATTCCCATCACCGAGAAGTGACCGGCCCGCACCTCGTCGCACCGCCCGTGCGTATCCGGCGGTCCGTCCCGACGCACGTCGACGGTAGCGGGTGGCCGTAGATGGCCGTCTCCGCGTACCGCCGGTTCTTCGTCGTCGCGTACCAGTTCCTGCCGCTGCTGTTCGCCTACGCACGGGACCGCCACCGGTTCCTCTTCTTCGGCAAGCCCAGACAGGTGTCGAGCGAGGTGCGCCACGACCGGGCGAAGCGGCTACTCGACTCGATGCTGACGCTCGGGCCGACGTTCATCAAACTCGGGCAACTGCTGTCGACGCGCCCGGACGTCCTCCCGCCGGAGTACATCCAGGAGTTCTCGAAACTGCAGGACGAGGTGCCCGCCGCGCCGTGGAAGGAGGCTGAGACGGTCGTCGAGGAGGAACTCGGCCCCGTCGACGACGCGTTCGAGTCGTTCGACCCGAAGGCAATCAGCGGCGCGAGCCTCGGGCAGGTGTACATGGCCGAGTACGAGGGCCGACGCGTCGCGGTGAAGGTCCGTCGGCCGAACGTCGAGGAACTGGTGAACGCCGACCTGCGGGTCATCAAGTTCTCGCTCCCCCTGCTGATGCGGTTCGTCGACACCGCCCAATCCTTCTCGCTGGAGACGCTGGCCGACGAGTTCTCGACGGTCATCCGCCAGGAGATGAACTACGAGCGGGAGGCGACGATGCTGCAGGCCATCAAGTCGAACTTCGCCGACCAGCCGGAAGTTCGCATCCCGGCGGTCGTCGAGGAGCGCTCGACGGGCCGCGTCCTGACGATGGAGTACGTCGAGGGGACGAAGATATCGAACGTCGAGGACATCGACGACCTCGGCGTGGACCGGACGCGCCTCGCCGAGACGCTCCAGCGGGTGTACCTGCAGATGATCGTCGACGACGGGGTGTTCCACGCCGACCCGCACCCAGGTAACCTCGCGGTGCAGGCCGACGGGACGCTCGTCTTCTACGACTTCGGGATGAGCGGCCGCGTCGACCCGTTCATCCAGGAGAAGATCATCGAGTTCTACGGGGCCATCGCCCAGCAGAACATCGACGCCATCCTCGACTCGCTCATCGAGATGGGCACGCTCTCGCCGGAGGCCGACCGCCAGACGATGGCGAACGTGATGGAGCTCGCCATCGCCGACGCGCGCGGCGAGAACATCGAGCAGTACCGCGTCCAGCAGATCATCAACCAGGTCGAGGACACCATCTACGAGTTCCCGCTCCGACTCCCGCCGAACCTGGCGCTCGTCCTCCGGGTGGCGACGGTCGTCGAGGGCGTCTGCGTCACGCTCGACCCCAACTTCGACTTCATCGACGTGGCGACCGGCTACCTCCGGGAGGAGGGGTACATCGAGGCCGGTGTCCGGAACTTCGTCGAGGACCGCATCGACGACGCGAACCAGGCGGTCCAGTCGAGCGTCCGCATCCCGCCGAAGCTGGAGGACGCCCTCGACACGGTCAACCGGGAGGACCTCTCCATCGAGACGCACCTCTCGGACAACAACCAGGTGATGGAACTGTTCGCCAAGCGCCTCATCGCGGGGCTGTTCTTCGGAGCAGCGACGCTCTCGACGGCAGTGCTGTACGCGTTCGACGGCCTCGCGTCGGCTGCCGTCGGGGCGGCCTTCGCCGTCGGGTCGCTCGTCGTGCTCTACTTCTCGTTCCGCGACGAGCGGGGCATCCGCGCGAAACCGCAGTTCACCCGGCAGAGCATGCGCGAACGCGGTGCGGGTGCCGGCGGCGGTGGGCTCGACGGCGCTATCGGCCCCTCCGGGGACGACGCGTCCGGGATGACGGGCGCGTTCGGCGGGGCGGGTGGTGCTGGTGGGACCGGTGGGACGACCGGAACCGCTGGCTCGGCCGCGGCCGGCGAACCGACGACGACCTCGGGAACCGACGGCATCGCCGGAACGGACGGGAGCATCGACGACCCGATGAACCGAGCCACCGGGTCGCGTCGCAGCGAGACCGAGCAGACAGGGGTGACGGAAACGGAAGCGGAGACCGAGACGGGTCGACCGACTGGACCCGACCGCGCCGACCGACCGGTGGAGTCGGACGCCGACCGTCGGCCGGGACCGCAGCGACCGTCGGACGCCGACCGACCACGTGGACACGAGCGCGACGACACGGCCGACTCGAATCGAACCGCCCCTCCCGACCGCACCGGTGACATCGACCGGACGGACGACACAGACCGTACTGACAGCGCAGACAGGACGGACAGCGCGGACAGGACGGACGACACAGACCGAACCGACCGTACCGACAGTACCGACAGTACAGACCGCACCGAGCGGGAGTAATCCGGGGGCCGCCGCATCGACGGCGCTTAAGCCGACCGCGCCGCATGCCGACGTATGCACATCGAGCCGTTCTCGCTGGAGCGCTGGTTCGCCCGCTACGAACACGAGGCCGACCTCATGCTCGCCGAGAGCGGTATCCGCAGTCTGGACGCCGACAGGTTCGACACGGACGTCGGCGAACTCGGCTACGTGATTCCGACGAACGGCGACCCGGAGGTACGCGCGACCATCGCCGAGCAGTACGACCGCTCGGCCGACGAGGTGTGTTGCACCTGCGGGGCCCAGGAGGCGAACTTCCTCACCTTCCTGAGCCTCGTCGACGAGGACGACCACGCCGTCGTCGTCACGCCGACCTACCAGTCGCTCCGGTCGGTCCCCGAGGCGGTCGGGAGCGTGACGACCGTCGACCTCGAACCGCCGGAGTGGGACCTCGACGTGGACCGCGTCGCCGACGCCATCCGCCCCGAGACGACGGTCGTCGTGCTCAACAACCCGAACAACCCGACGGGGAAGTACCTCGGCGAGGAGACGGTCCGGGCGGTGTACGACCTCGCGGCCGACGCCGGGGCGTACCTGCTCTGTGACGAGGTGTACCGACTGCTCGCCGAGGACCCCTTGCCCCCGGTGGCGAGCATGGGCGAGTACGGCGTCTCCACGTCCAGCGTGACGAAGGCGTACGGCCTCGCCGGACTGCGGTTCGGGTGGGTCGCGGGACCGCCGGAGGTGGTCGCCGGAGCGTGGGACTGGAAGGACTACACGACCATCTCGCCGGGGCAGTTCGGCCAGCACGTCGCCCGACAGGCGCTCGACCAGCGCGAAGCGATACTCGCGGAGAACCGCGCCCTCGCCGCCGAGAATCGCGACGTGGCAGGCGAGTGGATAGCCCGCCACGGGCTCTCCTGGTACGACCCCGTCGGCGTCGACGGGTTCGTCACCGTCCCCGACGGGTTCGCCTCGGGCGAGTCGTTCTGCGAGCGCGTCGTCGAGGAGGAGGGCGTCGTCCTGGCACCGGGGGAGGCGTTCGGTCACCCCGACCGGTTCCGTCTCGGGGTGGGACTGCGGACTGCGGACCTTCGACGAGGCCTCGAGAGGCTCGACTCGTTCCTCGAACGACACGACAGCGGCGGCAACTGACACCAAGGTTATCTGCGTCGAGGCATACTATGACAAACGTAACTATACCACTCCGTCGTGTTCCTCCACACGAACGGTGGCAGGCCGCCTGTCTCGGAGCGAATCGTTCGCATCGTGCGGAGTGAGGAAGTCCCCCACCGAACTGCATGTCCGACCCATCACAGAGCGGCTCAGGAGCCCAACGGTCAGGCGAGGTACTCGCCACCAACGAGCGCGAGCCAACCATCGACGAGACGCTTCGCGTTCTCGCGGACCACGAGCGCCGCTACGTCTGTTACTACCTGAACCGCGAGGGGGCACTCGACGTCGACGACCTGGCGCGGTTCGTCGCGGCGACGAAGACCGGAGGGCACCCCGACGCCGACGACCTGAACGCCACCGGCGTCTCCCTCCGCCACGTCCACCTCCCTGCGCTCGCCGACGCCGACATCGTCGACTACGACCGCGAGGGGGAGACCGCACGCCTCGCCGACGACGCCCCCTTCGTCAGGGAACTGCTCGCGGTGACGGGCGTCGAGTTGCAGTGACGAGCGCCGAGCCGTGACCGACGTCGAGTTGCAGTAGCGGGCGTCGAGTCGTGACGGGAGCGGTCGCGTCGCGTGTCCGGTGCGGTCTCGACACCCCCGCGTTCGCCGTCCCTCGGCGACGTGGTTCAAATTGTTTATCACGCCGGGGTTGATACGCCGAGTATGGCGAGACAGCAGAACGAGGTTCGCGACCTCCAGGAGGGCAGCTACGTGATGATCGAGGACACTCCCTGTGTCATCAACTCGTACAGCACGGCGAAGCCGGGCAAACACGGGAGCGCGAAGGCTCGCGTCGAGGGGAAGGGCGTCTTCGACGCGAAGAAGCGGAACTTCACGCAACCGGTCGACGCGAAGGTGTGGGTCCCCATCATCGACCGGAAGCAGGGCCAGGTCATCAGCGTCGACGGTAACGACATGCAGGTGATGGACCTGGAGACGTACGAGACCATCACGATGCGCGTTCCGGACGGGTTCGACGCGTCCTCCGACGACGAGATCGAGTACCTGCAGTACGAAGAGCAGCGGAAACTGGTCTGAGGCCGTGTTCCCCGGGGCCACCGCCGACCGTACCGACGCCCGGTACGTCGTCGTCGGCGCTCCCCTCGACGTCTCGACGACGTTCCAGCCCGGCACGCGGTTCGGTCCGGACCGCGTCCGACGCTTCTCACGGACCTTCGACGACTACGACCACCAGACCGACGCGCGGTTCACCGACCTGTCCGTCCACGACGCGGGCGACGTCCACGCCTGGGACGACGCCGGCGACTACCTCGACTTCCTCCGTGGCACCCTCTCGGACGTCCACGACGACGGCGCGACGCCGCTACTGCTGGGCGGCGAACACACCGTCACTCGGGCGGGCGTCCGGGCCGTCACGGAGCGAGACGACGCCCCCGACGAACTCACGGTCGTCTGCCTCGACGCCCACCTCGACCTGCGCGAGGCGTACGACGGCAACCCGCTCAGCCACGCGACGGTGACGCGGGGCGTCCTCGACCACGCCGACCGGGCCGTGATTCTCGGCGCCCGGACCGGCAGCGAAGCCGAATGGGACCGGGCGAGCGAGGCCGACGTCACCGTCGTTCCACCGGCCGAGGTGGCCGACTGGACGCCCGACTTCGACGGCCCGGCGTACCTGAGCGTCGATATCGACGCCGCGGACCCCGCGTTCGCGCCCGGTACGGGGACGATGGAGCCGTTCGGCCTCTCGTCCGCCGAGATGCATCGCGTCGTCCGGAGCGTCGCGCCGCGGGCAGTCGGGTTCGACGTGGTGGAGGTCAACGACCGGGACGACGGCCAGGCCGCGACGCTCGCCGGGAAACTGCTCCGGTCGTTCGTCTTCGAACACGCCGCTGGCGGCGCTGACAGCGCTGGTGGTGCTGGCGACGCTGGCGAAGAGTAATTAGCGTCCGACCATCGAGCGACGCCGCCGCTCTCGGGGTCGTTATCGGTCAGAAACGAGCGGATGGGCCTACCGGCCCCGGCTGAAGACTTTGCGTGCTTTGCGCGTGATGCGCCGTTTTGCACCGCGTGGTAGTCGTCGCCACACTCGGAACGCCTTACTGAATTTTCCCATAAGGTGTCACCTCGTGTCGCTCGCGCCTGCGAGGCAGGCGGTCGTTTCGTACTCCAGGGACCTTCATAACCGTGTGGGGCGCACGTGCCTGCATGGACCTCGCCACGCTCGCCGCGCGACTCGACGACCGCCTCCGAACCGACGCGTTCGCCGACCTCGACGCCAGTCCGAACGGGGTGCAGGTCGGACCCGACGAGCGGGATGTCGAACGCGTCGCCGTCGCCGTCGACGCCGCCGTGGCCACCGTCGAGGAGGCGATAGCCTGGGACGCGGACTGCCTGCTCGTCCACCACGGTCTGGTCTGGGGTGGCCTGGACCGCGTCACTGGGACGGAGTACGACCGAATCGCCCCCCTGATTCGCGGCGACTGCGCGCTGTACGTCTCGCACCTCCCGCTCGACGCGCATCCGGACCTAGGAAACGCGGCGGGTCTCGCGGACCACCTCGGCCTCGACGAGCGCGAACCGTTCGGTGCGCTCGGCCCCGAGCACATCGGCGTCCGCGGGAACCGTGCGCCCGTCGCGCCCGACGAACTACGCGACTCCCTGGCGGACCTCGACAACGAGGGCGTCCAGCACCTGGCGTTCGGACCGGACCAGGTCGAGGACGTCGCCATCGTCACCGGAAGCGGGTCGGACTGGCTCGGCGAGGCCCGCGAGGAGGGCGTCGACGCGCTCGTCACCGGCGAGGGGAAACAGCAGGTGTACCACGAGGCACGGGAGGCGGGCGTCCACGTCTACCTCGCCGGTCACTACGCCACCGAGACGTTCGGCGTGCGTTCGCTGGCCGAGACGTGCGAGTCGTGGGGGTTGACGACCACGTTCGTCGACCACCCGACCGGACTCTGAGAGGCAGGTGACGTCGCGTCGGCACCCGGTCGACCGACGCTTCCCAGCGTTCAAGTCCACCTCCCCCACATCTCCCGTATGAGCGACGGTCACGACGACGACGGCGACCACGGGGGCCACCCCGAGCCACACCGCGAGGCGTTCTCCCACGACCCAATCGGCCACGCCAGCGTCCACGCCGGGATGAGCGTCGGCGAACTGGTCGAGCAGTACGGTCACGCCGGTATCGGGGCGGCCGCGGTCCACGACGCCGCCGATGTCTACGCGCAGATGCTGGCCGACGAGGACTGCACTGTCTTCCTCTCGCTGGCGGGTGCGATGGTCCCCACCGGGATGCGCCGGGTCGTCTCGGACCTGATTCGCGACGGGCACGTCGACGCCCTGGTGACGACGGGCGCGAACCTCACCCACGACGCCATCGAGGCCATCGGCGGGAAACACCACCACGGGGCCGAACACCAGGAGGGCAAGACCACCCGCGAGCACGACGAACAGCTACGCGACGAGGAGGTCGACCGCATCTACAACGTCTACCTGCCACAGGAGCACTTCGCGGCGTTCGAGAGCCACCTCCGCGAGGAGGTGTTCCCCGTCCTCGACGAGGAGGGGACGGTGAGCATCGAACGCCTCTGTCGGGAACTCGGACGGGCGAACAGCGAGGTCAACGAGCGCGAAGGCATCGATGAGGACGCGGGCGTCGCGGCGGCGGCTTACGAGTGCGACGTGCCCGTCTACTGTCCGGCCGTGCAGGACTCGGTGCTCGGCCTGCAGGCGTGGATGTACTCCCAGACGTCGGCGTTCTCGCTGGACGCGCTGACGGACATGACGCCGCTGACGGACCTCGCGTACGACGCCGAGCGTGCGGGCTGTCTGCTCGTCGGCGGAGGCGTCCCGAAGAACTTCACGCTCCAGACGATGCTCGTGACGCCGGGCGCGTACGACTACGCCGTCCAGATAACGATGGACTCGCCCTCGACGGGCGGCCTCTCGGGGGCGACGCTCGACGAAGCGCGGTCCTGGGGGAAGCTGAACGAGGACGCCCGGAACGTCACGGTCCAGGGCGACGCGACGGTGTTCCTCCCGCTGCTCGTCGCCGCGGCGTACGAGCGACTCGACGGCTGAGTCGAACCGGGGCCGACGCCCGACGCCACTCGCTACCAACTCGGCACGTCACGAGCGAACGCGCCGCTCGGCGAGCGAAGGGTACGGAGAGCGGCCACCGGCATGGGACTGTCGACCGTCGACCGTTCAGTGACCACCGTCCGTAACTCGTATTGGCACGTGCTACCAGTTAACTATGTATGCCGACGTGCCCGAACTGCGGGGCCGACCACGAGACGGCGGCGCTATGTCGCCACGAGCGCGAGGGCCTCGTCGTCGTCCACTGCCCCGACTGCAACTTCCTGCTCGGCCGGTACCGCGACCCGTCCAGGCCCTGAGCGAGTGTCGCGGAACACGCCCGAATCCGGAACGGTACTGCCGTGAGACTGTCCGAATCGGCCTGACGAACCCTTTTGCTGGAGCCTGCGGAGGTGGCGAGCATGACAACCACCGAAGAGGTCGCGTCGTTCGTGGAGCGCGTCGAGTACGACCGCCTCCCGGACGACGTGCGCGACGCGCTGAAGAAGCGCGTCCTCGACTCGGTCGGTATCGCCGTCGCCGCGATGGACGCGACGCCCGTCGGGCAGGTGCGCGCGACAGTGGACGCGATGGGGACCGACGGCGGCCCCTGTCGCCTGTGGGGGACCGACGACCGCGCCTCGCCGCCCGACGCGGCGATGTACGACACGACGCTGACGCGCTACCTCGACTTCATGGACTCCTTCCTCGCCCCCGGCGAGACGCCACACCCGAGCGACAACCTCGGGAGCGTCGTCGCCATGGGCGAGGCGGAGGACGCGACCGGCGCGGAGCTACTCGCCGCGCTCGGCGTCGCCTACGAGGTGCAGGGCGAACTCGCGTGGAACGCGCCGGTCCGGGACCGTGGCTGGGACCACGTCACCCACACCGTCGTCTCCGCGACCTGCGGCGCGGCCCACGTCGCCGGACTGGACCACGAGCAGCTGCGCAACGCCGTCGGCATCGCGGGGACGGCGCACAACGCCCTGCGCGTCACCCGGACGGGCGGCATCAACGAGTGGAAGGGGGTCGCCAGCGCCAACGCCGCGCGCAACGGCGTCTACTCAGTCATACTCGCCCGCGAGGGGATGGAGGGACCTCGTGACCTGTTCGAGGGACAGAAGGGGTGGAAGCAGGTCGTCTCGGGCGAGTTCGAGGTGGACCTCGACCCGGACTGCTCGCACGTGTTCGACACCATGACGAAGCGCTACGTCGCCGAGACGTACGCCCAGTCGGCCGTCGAGGGCATCGTCGAACTCGCCGAGAAGCACGACCTGGACCACGAACGCGTCGAGCGCATCCACCTCGACACGTTCGCGGGTGCGAAACTCATCATCGGCGGCGGCGAGGGGTCGCGCTACGAGGTCCAGACGAAGGCGCAGGCCGACCACTCGCTGCCGTACATGCTCGCGGCGGCGCTCGTCGACCGGGAACTGACGGTCGGGTCGTACGACCCCGAGCGCATCCGCCGGGGCGACGTCCAGTCGCTGTTGCGGACCGTCGACGTCGAGGCCGACCGCGCCCTCACCGACCGGTTCGAGGACGGCGAGATGCCCGCGGTCGTCACCGTCGAGACGGCCGACGGGACGGTGTACCGAGTCGAGAAGAGCGCCTTCCGTGGCCACCCCAGCCAGCCGATGACGTGGGAGCAACTCACGGCGAAGTTCGAGACGTTGACCCGCGAACGGTACGACGAGGGTCGCCGCGAGGAACTCGTCGACACGATTCGCCACCTCGACGAGCACGCCGTCTCGGACCTCGTCGCGCTGCTGGACTGAGCCTCTCTCGACGGGACAGTCCCCGTACTGTCGAAAAACTGCTAAGTTCGCGTTCGGTGTAGCGCACCTGCCATGGAGGACCGAGCGTTCGACTTCCTGCGACTGAACGACCGCCCCGAGAAGCCCCGCGACCGCGGTATCACGGAGATACGCGGACCGTACTACGACCCGATGGGGCCGCGCGAGTTGCGCGACATCCTGGAGACGATGGGCCACTGGGTCGACATCTACAAATTTTCGGGAGGGTCGTTCGCGCTGATGCCCGAGACGGCCGTCCGGGAACTCGTCGACACCTGCCACGAGTTCGACGTCCAGGTGTCGACCGGCGGGTTCGTCGAGCACGTCCTCGCCGCGGACCGCGACAACGTGGAGGCGTACGTCGAGGCGGCGGGCGAACTCGGCTTCGACATCGTCGAGGTGTCGTCGGGCTTCCTCGCCATCGACACCGAGGACATGGTCGCGCTGACCGAACTCGTGCAGGACCACGGCCTGAAGGCGAAACCCGAGGTGAACGTCCAGTTCGGCGCGGGCGGCGCGTCGAGCGTCGAGGAACTCGAATCGGAGAGCGCCGTCGACCCCGCCACCGCCATCGCCGAAGCCGAACGTCACCTCGAAGCGGGCGCGTACAAGGTGATGGTCGAGTCCGAGGGTATCACCGAGCGCGTCCGGGAGTGGCGGACCGACGTGGCGTTCGCCATCGCCGACGAGGTCGGCGCGGAGAACTGCGTCTTCGAGGCCGCCGACCCCGCGGTGTTCGAGTGGTACATCAAGCAGTTCGGACCGAACGTCAACCTGTTCGTGGACAACTCCCAGATCGTCGAGTGCGAGTGCATGCGCTCCGGACTCTGGGGGAAGAAGTCCTCGTGGGGACGCGTCGTCTCCTACTCCCGGGACTGACTCGCCCCACTAGAAATGTCAACTAGCTTATGTCAGTCGGCGTACTACGGCTCGACGGGGCACGCCGCCCCGGTCGATACAGGTGAGAGACGGCGGGTGGTCCGTGGTGCTCCGGGCCGTCGTCGATGCATCGACCTACCGCATGTCTCACCACGCAGAGCGGCCCACGTAGCCCCTTCCCCCAGAACGACGGTGGGCCGTGCGTGGTATCCAGAGCACCGATTTTTTCGCACGGCCATCGCCCGACGGTCGGCGGCGACAGGTGGTTCGCCGGAGCTGTCACGTTCTATACCGCTGGGGGTCCAACGGTGCGTATGGAGCACGTCGAGTACACCTACACGGTCGGGATGACCGACGAGGAGGTGACCGAGCGCCTCCGAGCGGGGACGACGGCCGTCCTCGCCCTCGCCCACGATAACGACGCCTACGCGCTCCCGGTCTCGTACGCCTACCGCGACGGGTCGCTGCTCCTCCGACTGAGCGACGACGGCCACTCGAAGAAGATGACGTACGCGGGGACGACCGACGAGGCCAGTCTCCTCCTGTACGACGCGAGCGACGGCGACTCGTGGAGCGTCGTCGTCGAGGGCGAGCTCCGGCGGCTGCCGCCCGAAGAGCGGCAGTCGTTCGACGCGGCGGCCATCAACGACGCGTTCACCGACCTCCGCGTGTTCGACGAGCCCATCGGCGACGTCGAAGTGGTCCTGTTCGAACTCGTTCCGAACCGGGTGACGGGACGCCGGACGGGCGAACACAACGAGACCGTTCGGAGCGAGGACCCGGGGAGCGATGAGGGTCCGTCCGACGACGACACGCCTTAGCCCGGCGGTCACGTCCCGTCGGTATGAGCTACGAACTCCTCTCGCACCCCGCGGACGTACGGTTCCGGGCGACGGGGCCGACGCTGGAGGCGGCGTTCGCCGAGGCGGTCCGCGCGTTCGCGGACGTCTCCGAGAGCCACGGCGGCACCGACGTCCGTCACGCGGTCCACGTCGAGAGCGAGGACCGCGAGGCGCTCCTGTTCGACTTCGTCGCCCAGTTGATCCTCCTGCAGGAGGTCGAGGCGGTGGCGGTGACGCGAGCCGACTCCCTCGAGATAACCGCGAGGGAGGGCGGCTACGACCTCGACGCGAGCATCCTCGGCGGACCCATCGAGGGGACGCTGTTCGACGTCAAGAGCCCGACGTACAGCGAGATGCGCGTCGAGGAGACCGACGACGGGTGGGTGCTGGAGACGACTCTCGATATCTAGCGGTCTGCCGTCCTCCCACTCACGTCCCGAACTCACGTCCGCTCCGCGCTGATTCCCGCCCTCCGCGCCGACTCACGCACGTCCCTTTTCTTCCCGAGCGTCCAACGTCGGGTATGGACCTCACCGAACTCACCGAGAACGTCTACGAGATCCCGCAGGAGGGTGAGATGCGGGCCCCGGCGCGGGTGTTCGCGAGCGAACCGCTCCTCCGGAAGATGCAGGAGGAGGGACGGACCCTCGGGCAGATCCGCAACGTCGCCGCCCTGCCCGGAATCCAGAAGTACAGCCTCGTCCTCCCCGACGGCCACCTCGGGTACGGCTTCCCCATCGGTGGCGTCGCCGCCGTCTCGGCGGAGGACGGCGTCGTCTCGCCGGGCGGAATCGGCTTCGACATCAACTGCGGCGTCCGCGTCCTGCGGACCGACCTCGACTACGCGGACGTGGAAGGGCACGAGCAGGAACTCGTCGAACGCCTCTACGACCTCGTCCCGTGCGGTCTGGGGAAGGGCGGCTACGTCGACGTGGACCGCGAGGACCTCGACGGCATCCTCGAAGACGGGATCGAGTGGATGGCGCAGGCGGGCCACGCTCGCCCCGCCGACCTCGCGCACTGCGAGGAGGAGGGGCGACTCGACGGCGACCCCGACGCCGTCCCCGACGACGCCAAGCGCCGCGGCGTCAAGCAGGTCGGGTCGCTCGGGTCGGGCAACCACTTCCTCGAGGTCCAGCGCGTCGCGGACATCTACGACGACGAGACCGCCGAGGCGTACGGCCTGCGCGAGGACGGCGTCGTCGTGATGATCCACTCGGGGTCGCGCGGCCTCGGTCACCAGGTGTGTCAGGACTACATCCGACGGTTCGAGAAGACCTACCCGGACCTCGTCGACTCGCTGCCCGACCGCCAACTCGTCTACGCGCCGCTCGGCGACCAGGCCGCCGAGGACTACCTCGGCGCGATGAACGCCGCCGCGAACTTCGCCTGGGCGAACCGCCAGGCGATGACCCAGGCCGTCCGCGAGGCGTTCCTCGACCTGTTCGGCACCGACGACGTGGAACTCGTCTACGACGTCTGCCACAACGTCGCCAAGGAGGAGACCCACGAGGTCGACGGCGAGCAGCGGGAGGTGCTCGTCCACCGGAAGGGTGCCACGCGAGCGTTCCCGGCGGGGCACCCCGAGATTCCCGGCGCGTACCGCGACGTGGGGCAGCCGGTGCTCCTGCCGGGGAGCATGGGCACCCACTCGTACGTCCTGGCTGGCGGCGAGCGCTCCATGGACCTGACGTTCGGGTCGACCGCCCACGGCGCTGGTCGACTCAAGTCCCGGACGCAGGCGAAGAAGGACTACGAGGCGGGCGACCTGCAACAGCGGTTGCGCTCGGAAGGCGTCTACGTGAAGGCCCGTTCCGGCGAGACGGTCGCCGAGGAGGCACCGGGTGCGTACAAGGACGTCGACGAGGTGGTCCGGGTGAGCGACGCCCTCGGCATCGGGACGAAGGTGGCGCGGATGCGCCCAATCGCGAACGTCAAGGGGTAGCGCTGACGAGCAGAGTCGTCACTCCGTCGCGCGGCCCACTCGCCACGGATTGATACGCCTCGGGTGCGTACGTCGTGCCATGAGCGACTCGGACCACGACACCGAGACGTACGACCTGCCCGAGACCGACGAGGAGTGGCGCGAGGTACTCACCGACGAGGAGTACCGCGTGCTCCGCGAGCAGGGCACCGAGGCGAAGTTCACCGGCGAGTTCATCGGTAAGGACGACGAGGGCACCTACGTCTGTGCCGCCTGTGACACGGAACTGTTCGAGTCGGGGACGAAGTTCGACGAGGAGGGCTCTGGCTGGCCGAGTTTCTACGACGCCGCCGAGGGGAGCGTCGAACTCCGGAAGGACACCAGCCACGGAATGGTCCGCACGGAGGTCGTCTGCGCGAACTGCGGCGGCCACCTCGGTCACGTGTTCGACGATGGACCAGACCCAACGGGCAAGCGGTTCTGCATCAACTCCGTCGCACTCGACTTCGAGGAGGAAGACTGACGGCCACCTCGGCCACGTCTTCGACGATGGTCGACGGCTACGCCGTCGAGCAGGTCGGGCGCATAGCGTCCGACCGTGGACCCGACCCGACGGGCAAGCGGTTCTGCATCAACTCCGTCGCACTCGACTTCGAAGAAGAGGACTGATTCTCGGTCGACCCACGACTCCGGCGACGGGTCGACTCGACGGCCCGGAGTGGACTACCCGGACTCGTCGCCGCCGCGGGCCATCGACAGGCCCTCTGCCTCGTAGATGCTGATGAGTTCCGACACGACATCGTCGTAGCTCTCCTCCTCGATACGGAGCGCGTCGAGGCGCTCGACGGTCTCTTCGCTGAGGTCGACCTGTGGCATACCTGGCAGTAGGAGACGGAATCACCTAAACGGCGGGGCCGAACCCGTCGCTCAAAGAGAGTGTCACCGACCGCTCTCCGCTCCGCTGACGGCCGTCAGTGTCCGGGAACGACGACGAACCGTCCGTTCGGACACCGCAACGGCAGCGTCGGCTTCTCGCCGTCGGGGGCCTCCTCGTCGTCCGGTTCGTCCGAGGGATAGACGGGTACTGGCATGGTTCGTCACCTAGTGAGGTGGTAGCACGACGCGCGAACAAAGGTTTTGTGTTGTCTCTCGTGCGTGACTCCCACGTTCACGGGAACGAACCGTTCAACACGCTCCGTCGCGCCACCCGACCATGGACGGCGATGGGACGTACACACTCGTAGTGGGACTCGCGGACGATGCGTGCATCGCGTTCGGTGCGGCCGGGGAGCGTCGCCTACCCGCTGGCGCGTACGCGTACGTCGGGACGGCGTTCGGTCCGGGCGGGTTCGCGCGGGTCGACCGACACCGCGAACTCGCCCGCGGCGAACGGGACGCTCGCCACTGGCACGTCGACTACCTGCTCGGTCACCCGGCGAGCACCGTCGAGTCGGTGGTGACGAGCGACGGAATCGACGCGGAGTGCGCCGTCGCCACTCGACTCGCGGACGAGGTGACAGCCGTGGAACACCTCGGGGCCTCGGACTGTGGCTGCGACACGCACCTGTTTGGGCCGGAGCCGGTCGAACAGCTCGCCGAGACCGTCACGGCGGCCCACGAGGCGGCCCGTCGAGCGCACTGACGCCGGGGCGAGCCCGCCCCACAGCGTTTTGTCGGCGGCACTGCACCTGAGGCCATGTCAACGGGTGACGACCTGAGTCGCTGGGGATGGGGCTACGCCGACCGGGAGCCGAGCGAGGCGGACCGCCGCGAACTGAAGTCCCGCGTCGAGACGATGCTCGGGTTCCCCGAGCGACCGCTGCTGGAGTTGCCCGACGACGGGGCTCCGACCGTCCCGGAGTCGAGGGTCGAACCGCCGTTCCACTTCTGCACCACCGACCCGGAGGTGCGCGCCCGCCACACCTACGGCAAGGGCTACCCGGACCTCGTGCGCGGGTTCTACGGCGAGTACGGTCCCGCACCGGACGCCGTCGCCCGACCGGAGCGCGAGTCCGACATCCCCGACCTGCTGCTGTGGGCGAGCGACGAGCGAGTCGCCATCGTCCCCTACGGCGGCGGGACGAGCGTCGTCGGTGGCGTCGAGTGTCGGGGTGCAGGGTACAGCGGCGTCGTCTCGCTCGACACCCGCGAACTGGACGAAGTACTCGAGGTCGACCACACCTCGCGGGCCGCCCGCGTCCAGGCTGGGGCGACTGGGCCGGGGCTGAACGCTCAACTCGCCGAGGAGGGGCTGCAACTGCGCCACTACCCCCAGTCCTACGAGTTCTCGACGTTCGGCGGGTGGGTCGCCACCCGCGCGGGCGGACACTTCGCGACGCGCTACACGCACATCGACGACTTCGTGGAGTCGGTCCGCGCCGTCACGCCCGCCGGGGTGCTCGAAACCAGACGGCTACCCGCCTCGGGTGCGGGACCGGACCCCAACAGATTCCTGCTCGGCAGCGAGGGTGCGTTCGGCGTGATAACCGAGGGCTGGGTCCGCGTCCAGCCACGGCCCCGCCACCGCTCGCGGGCGACCGTTCGCTTCGACGACTTCTGGGACGGCGTCGAAGCGACCCGCGAACTCGTGCAGGCGCGGTTCTCGCCCGCGAACTGCCGCCTGCTCGGCCCGCGCGAGGCGATGCTGAACGAACTCGCCGCAGACGGGTCGTCGCTCCTCCTGCTGGGGTTCGAGTCGCTCGACGGTCCGACCGTCGAGACGATGGAGCGTGCCCTGGCCGTCTGTGCCGACCACGGCGGCGAGTGGGACGACCCGACCCACGAGGGGCCGGACGCGGGCGGAGCGGAGGCGAACGGACCGGAAGGAGGCGGGAGAGAGGAGGCCCAGACGAGCGGCGAATCGGCGGGCGACGACGACCGCACTGGCACCGAGGGCGAGTGGCGCAACTCGTTCTTCGAGGCCCCCTACCGGTTCAACACGCTGGTCAGCATCGGCGTCCTCGTCGATACGTTCGAGACGGCCGTGACGTGGGACCGCTTCCCCGACCTCCACGAGGCGGTTCGGGAGCGCGTGGGGACGGCGATGCGCGAGGAGTGCGGCGCGGGCTTCCTCTCCTGTCGGTTCACGCACGTCTACCCCGACGGCCCGGCACCGTACTACACGCTGCTCGCTCCGGCCGACCCCGGCGACGAGGTGGAGCAGTGGCGCGCCATCAAGCAGGCCGCCTCGGACACGCTCGACGAGTTCGACGCGACCACGACCCACCACCACGCCGTCGGGCGGGTCCACCGCGACCACTACCACCGCGAGATCCCCGACGGCTACCTCGACGCCCTGCGTTCGATGAAGCGAACGCTCGACCCCGAGGGAATCATGAACCCCGGCGCGTTGCTCTGACCAGCAGTCGGTAGCTGTGTCGGGTGCTATCTGAAACGATGGTGTCCCAGTTCCGATTGTAACGAACGTTGGAAACACTTATCGTATCGTCGCCTGTGGGTGAGCTAATGTCTGGCAACGGGCTATCACGACGGCGGTTCCTGACGGTGACTGGGGCGGTGGCTGTCGGCGCGGTGGGCGTCAGCGGGTCGGCGGCGGCCATCGGCGGTGACGGCGGGAAGTCCGCGCCGAGCGGCTTCCCGCGGGTGACGACCCGCGACCACTTCGATATCACCTGGTACGGCGAAGTCCAGTTGACCGACGGGCACACGCCGACGGACTACGAGACGGCGGGCGACTTCTCCGGTACATACGGCCAGGACGAACTACTCGTGTTCGCCCACGGCTGGCTCAACGACGACCAGAGCGGCCTCGACACGTGCTACACGGGCGTGACGAACCTCGGCATCGAGGGGTACGACCACCCCGGCGTCGGGTTCAGCTACGACGCCGACACGGGCGTCACGCAGTGGTGGAACGCGACGGAGATCGCCGAGCGCAACGGGCGGAAACTCGCGGCGTACACCCGCGACGTCCGCCAGCAGTACCCGAATACGGACGTCCGGTTCGTCGCACACTCGCTCGGTGCGCGAGTCGTGCTGGAGGCCGTGAAGACGCTCGACGCGTGGGGACTGGGCGACGCTCTCGCCTCGGTCAGCCTGCTCGGCGGCGCGGCCGACAACGACAGCGTGTCGACCGGCGGCGAGTACGGCTCCGCCATCGGGCGCTCGGTCGGGTCGTTCTCGAACTTCTGGAAGGACGGCGACGACGTGCTGAACTACCTCTACTCGACGGCCGAGTTCGACTCCGCCGTCGGCGAGGAGGGCTGTGAGGGCACGCCGCCCGCGAACTACGAGGACGTGAACGTCGACTTCGTCCCCGACCACTTCTCGTACAAGCGAGCAGCAGCATAACAAAAAATAACAACACCACCGGCTGCCAGACGATTCAGATGCCCTCACACAGCCACGACCAAAAGCAGCTTAACCAGATTCGTGAATCCACGTTTCGTCGATGCGATGTATGACGCCAGCAATCGTACCTGGGTCGTTGCAACGGCGCAGAATCGGCATCTCCGATTCCACAGGGGGATGGTAATCACCGGGCTGCTCTTCGATGACGTACACATCCCCACCCTCGTCGCTGACGAACGTATCGCCAGATAACTCCCCCTTGAAAATGCGCGTCTTCGCATCAGGGTCATCCGATGTGTCGACCTCCACCCAGCCGTCTTTCAGGTCCTCTATATCGTTGTGGATGACCATATGACGGACCAGCACCATGATTTCGACTCGTTTGCCCATCGTCTCGAAATACGGACCGTGGCCTACTAAGTCAAATTCTCAACAAGATGAACGTCGTCAGAACCCGACGAGAGGGAGGCCTAGGATGACGATTGAGACGATGAAAGCAGTGTAGACGAGCGCGAACACGCCGAATGCGACGATGACGAGAGACGCCCGGGCGTGGTCACGCGCTCGGTCA
Source organism: Halomarina salina (assembly GCF_023074835.1). Classification (NCBI taxonomy): domain Archaea; kingdom Methanobacteriati; phylum Methanobacteriota; class Halobacteria; order Halobacteriales; family Natronomonadaceae; genus Halomarina; species Halomarina salina. Next base: position 1,810,692 of record NZ_JALLGW010000001.1, on the reverse strand, counting down.
GCGACAGTCTCCATGCATCTGTTCACGAGTGCTGCTGTCAAAGATTTGGCGTACATCGCGAATTGAACGCACACCAGAGATAGAGACCGATGTCGCGCAGTGCATGCCTTGCCGGTAATGATTGACCTAGAGCGTGAGTGTATCGAGGGGTACCACTCCCCAGTGGAGTGGACATGCCCTCGCAGGCCATGGTCGTATTCGAGTGTCCCTCGTGAAGACGACTGCAGGCAGCTGAGAGCGACTGCTCAGAATGGTCTCGTCGGTAGGCGAGAGAACGTTGGCGTGGACTCAGAACCATATGGACTCACCACACTCACCCCCGACCGTCACGACCGAAGCAGAGCTAATCGAACAGTTCACCGCACTCATCGACTCGGCGCACGAACACGACGTCGATGTCGAAGGCGCATGGGTCTGTCACGAGACAGAAGCCCGGATGGATTACGAGATGTTGGTCACGGCAGTCAGGCCAGCCGTCTAAGCGTCAGTTCGCGCTCTGTCCCGACCCTTCACTCGGGTCAGGTGCGTCGCTTTCCTGTGCAGTCTGACCGGTCGGTTCGGCGGTCGTCATGATGGTATGTTGCCCGAGCACCTCGACCGCTCGCCGGAGGCGTTCGGAGGCAGCCTGATGGGAGATGTCCTGCTCCTCGGCGATGCAATCGAGGTTCGTCGCGCGGGGCACCTCGTAGTACCCCTGCTCGATAGCGTGCGCGAGCATCTCGCGTTGTTTCTCGGTCAGTCCATAACTGCCAGAGGGGTTGTCGTCGTCGGCTTCCTCGTACTTCCGTTCGAGTCGAAAGTCGAGGTCGTGGTCCGTACAGGTGTCGTGGAAGTGCGTGAGCGCGTCGTTGTCGGGGAACGCGACCTGATACCACCAGCCCTCCTGGGTCGCGATGCACTGCTGGACGATGCCTCCCACTTCCACTATCGACGGGTAGACTGCTTGAGCGATGCCCTCGCCGGTCTGCTCGACGTGGTATAATCGCCGGTCGCTGAACTTCGTGAGCGTCTTCGGTCCGGTCACCGTCGGGTCGTCGTACATCGCCTGCTCGAACGCGTCGTAGTCGTCTGACTCCGCCCAGAACAGAATGAGTCGCTCGTCGTTGGCCGTCGAATCGGTTTGCTGCCAGATAACTCGCGTTGATGGTGCCGCTCGCAATGTCTGGAGGAGTGTCGGCTGCTGAATCGTGAACTCAACAATCATCGTTTCCCCCTCTCATTGCCTGCCTGCATGATTGGTACATCAAGGTGATATTAGCCACTGTTATTAGGTGTTCCGAAGGTCAGCACCGCGTGAATGAGGGGATTGTAGCGTTCAAGACGAGAAGAGACGCCCGGACGTGGTCACGCGCTCGGTCAGCGACAGTCTCCATGGTGGGTGTACGGGCGCTGCTATCAAATGTGTGAGGTCACGAATTGAACGCACACCAGAGACTGACGAGTGTCTGCGTCCGAATCGTCTCAGCCAGAGGCACTGCCTTCGGGAGATGTATCGAGTTTCTTATTCTGCAGTACCCGACAGTGGGGTGAGTGCGATATACCCACCTGCAGTAATCTGCACGGCACACTCCGCGTAGGTGAATTCGATAGCCCATTGTCCGGGACGCTCTGTTCCGTCGGGATGAGTATCAAAAAGCGCGTCCAGCGCGTCCGGGTCCATCGTCTCATAGAACACTGGACAGTCCCTCCAGGGTGTATCTGTGAGGGCAGCGACTCCAGCAATGACTGTTTGGCTAATCGAGTCTGTTTCTGGGTCAAATCCAATGAGATACCGATTATCGCTACAATCCTCCTCACTATAATTCGCTCCAGAACGTCGTGTAGTTCGTGTCATTAAGTACTGGAATACACGAAGACTCGTTGGACGCACTGCCACCCCCGAACCGCGATAACCGTCATTGAGGGTTCGTCTGTAAATGGTCGATTCGTGTTCCCTACTGGCTCGCAGGATTGGGTGGTAATTAATGTACCCCAGATATTCCTTTTACTTAATAATAGATGATTGCCATCCGAGCCACCGCGAATCAGCTTGAAACAAACCGACCACCCCAACCCCTTTGCCCAGACATTTCAGTAGCCATGTATGTCCACAAGCACACTGTTGGACGACGACGGAACAGTAACCGACCACGCGGACACCATCCCCCACGACGACGTGGCGATGTGGTTCGGCGATGACGGCCTCAAACGAATCGACGAGGAGACGTTCGCGGACGACGAGTACGTACTCGTGTGCGACGACGGCGAGTGGATGGCCTTGGGTCGGCGCAAGGGCAGCATCGACCCCGCACCCTGGACCATCATCGACGTCGGTGGCGAGGACCACTCCCGCAACGTGTTCGCACGGACGGTGGGACGATGACCGGCTACGCGTTCTGCCGAGCGTGCGACGAGATGACGTGGCACAGCGCAGACGAGTGCGACGAATGCGGCGAACTCGTCTAAACGGACGGTACAGCTTTTTCTGACGATGGTGCTGAATAGCCCCCCAAGTAGCCCCCCATCGCCCTAAGACGATGGTTACAGCCCTCATAACAACCACATACAGGAGATTAGGTAGCCCCCCGGAGGGGGGCGGGGGGCTAGAGCGAGAGCGCACACCACTCTAACAATCACCTCTTCTATTTCTACACAATAGGGAGTATATTATTTTATATGAACAGGTTTTTAGAGAGTATAGAATACGTATGTATGGTAGCGTAGTGTGGTAGTGAGTGGCAGTGGGTGGAATCGGCTAGTGAATGAAATCGTAAGAGGAAATTATTGGAATGTAAAACGTATTGTTGTAGAGAGGTGCGTACTCTCTCTAAGGCCCACCGCCCCCCCTGGGGGGCTACTGAAGTGCTGTTCGTCGTAGGATGGGGCGTCCTCGTTGACGTTTCGGGGGGGTAAGGGGGCTATCGCCGAGAGAGGATATTCGCCCGTAACCTCGGCAGTCATGATATATGTTATTTTGTAACACTAAAGACATACGTACAACTATTGATTGTATTTGTTGGGGAAGACCGAAAAGGCGAAGTGAATTGGTAGGGTCCGACTTCGCCGACGGATTATATTGTATTTCCAAGGGGTAAAGAGCTTTTGACTGTCAGTGTCTAGTGATTTCTTCTGCCGTTTGTTATACTATATAAACTCAACCCAATATGGCACTCCATAATCATTAACTTGCACCCTCATATAAAACTACGTTTAAAGAGACAGTCCGTATTGCCGACAGACCTTTACCACCCACCCGATTTATAACGGGTAACCCATGGTAGGGTTCGACGAGACCGACGCGGGCGGTAGCCCGCACGACAGTACAGCTGCACAAGAGACAGAGGACCGCATCGTCCAACTCATGAGCCAGTCGCCCGATGGCGAAACGTACGAAGACCTGGTGGAGTGGTGCAAATCCTTCGACACGGAGACAGAGCCACCATTCGTTGATTTCCCAGACGGGATTAATTACTCGGCGGGAAAGAGCACTGCAGGTCGTCTGGGTCTTAACGGAAATGGCCGGGGCAATCTGTATTCGCGGGTTGCGTGGGCTCTCTACCACCACCGGTACGGCACGGAATCCATCGACCTGCCAGCTCTGGCGGATGATGATGACCTTGCCCCCCTCATCGTGGAACTCGCGCAGTCGCCAGCATGTTCGTTCGCGCATTTGAAGTCAACCTTGTCGGACATGGCGCACATCGATGATTCCGTCGACACCGAGCGTTTCCTTCCAGTGAACGGAATCCCTCGACCGACACACACCATCGAGGGCCTTCGCGCGTCCGATGTCGACACGATGGTGGTCATCGAGGCGACAGTGACACACCGCACATCGACGCGGACCCGCATCTATCAAGCACACGGAAAATGCTCCGACTGTCAATATGACGGCCACGTCATCCAGCCATGGTTCACTGATGAGTTGGAGACTGAGCAGTGTGATTATAGTCAGTGTGAGCGTGAGCTCACGTTCGACCCGCAGGACGCTGGACACCGGACACACGAGGTGCAAGACTTGGTCGTCCAAGACCTGCACCGGCACGTCGACGTTGCAGAGCCTGCTGACTGCCGAGTCATCCTCTCCGATTCCCTCGTCGATAGCGTCGAATCTGGCGACGAGGTCCGTATCGCAGCGGCTGTGATGCGCGACACATCACACGGGGCGAAGACCGCGGACTTCGTCCTCCGTGCGGTAGGAGTCGAACATGCCGACGTCGATTATTCGTCGTTGGACGTCTCGGAGGAGCAACGCGAACACGCAGAGGGCATCGTCAGTCAAGAGGACTACTACTCGACGGCGGCAGCATCGATTGACCCCACGCTTGAGGCAGTTGATGACCACGCGTCTGGCGACCAGATTGCAATGGGTCGCCGCGCAGTACTGTATCAACTCGCTGGCGCGTACACGTCCGAATCTGGTAGAGGGACAATCCACGTCGCGATGGTCGGTGACCCAGGGACGGGAAAGTCGTCTATCGCCGAGTTCGCCTCCGAAGTGGCACCGAAATCCATCAATGTCGACACGGAGACGGTGACTCCTGTCGGCCTGACGGCAGGGGTCGTTAAAGACGACCGCGTCGCAGCCGAGTACACTGTCTCTGGGGGCGCACTGGTCCGCGCCAACGGTGGCCTGTGTTTCATCGACGAGCTCGACAAAGGTGGAAAAGCGCTTCACAACTCCCTGCACTCTGCGCTATCGTCAGGAAAGGTAGAGCTGTCGAAGGCGAACATCCGTGCGACCCTCCGCGCTGAGACTGACGTGCTCGTCACAGCGAACCCGGATGGGCAGCGATTCTCGCCACACGAACCCATCACGGACCAGATTGGCATCGAGGACGCCCTGTTCTCGCGATTCGACCTGGTCGTTCCGTTCTTCGACCGTCCAAACGAGGAGGCAGACGCAGCAGCGATGAATAAACTGGTCAAAGAAGCGCAGCGAGCAGAAGGGGAAGACGTCGACGATAACACCATCCCCGTCTCTGACCTGCGCCTGATTCTGTCCATCGCCCGTTCGATTGAACCTTCGTTGACGGTGGATGCAGCGAAGCACATGCAGGCGGAGTTTCAGCGCCTCAGGGGTCAGTCGTCCGCGAACAGAATCTCAGTCACTGTTCGTCAAGGCGAGGCACTGCGCCGGTTGGCAATCGCGTCGGCCCGACTGCGACTATCCGACGAGGTCGAAATCGAAGATGCTGAACGGGCAGTGACACTGCTCGAATCGTCGCTGCAGATGGTTGCGAGCGACCAGCACGGCAATCTGGATGCAGACGCACTTTCTGCTGGTCCGACTGCGTCCCAGCGTGAGGACTGTGAATCAGTCATCGAGGCGCTCTCGGAGCTGCAGTCAGAGTCTGGTGGTAACATCGTTGAAGGCCGTATTATCGAGGTAATGCAGGACGAACACGAGTTCCCGCCGACCCGCACGCGTATGGCTCTGAAGCGTCTCCAGAAGGATAACTCAGTCTGGCGGAACCAGCACGGGTACGGCGTCTCTGGACAGTAATTAGTCCCAGCAGTCCGGACAGGGCGTAGCGCCTAACTCTTCCGCACGCCCCTCTCGCGTGAGCACTGCAGGTCCGGGCAGTGTTTCAATCGGGTGATGGTCGGCGTCCCCGTGTCCCAGGGGGTGGTGAAACACAGGGTGCTCGACGGGTGAATCGTCATTCCATGTGTGCCAGTCCATCCAGATGAGGTCGTCCGGGCGGCCGTCTTCCAGGGGCAATGTGGGCGGGTCGTTCAACCGCGCGAGGTGTGGCTCTGGCCGCCTCTTCACGTTGAAGTAAGGCGTACCCTCTGCGAACTCCTCCATCTGGTCCCACCACTCTTCGTCCTTCGACGCCAGCTCCGCGAGCCAGTCGAGCATCTCCTGGTCTGCGGCGTCCCGGGGCGATGGCGGCGACGGTGGCTCGACCATACCCCTTCGTACGGATGCCCGGAGTATCAATGCAGGAGGCTCCTCGCAACACTCGCCGCATGGTGAGGCTTGACATGTCGTTGCTGTGTGGTCCCTGGTGACGGCACCATTGACGGCCATTGGCCGTCTGTCATGGGTGTGCCGTCTCTCCCATTCCATTCCGACCCCCCCCTTCGACCCACCAAACACCAATAGGGGGGCGTATCCGTGACAGTTCAATGTCACATGTTCGACATTGTGGAAGCGACCCGGAATGCATAGACACTTCTCACGCGTCGAGAGAGCAACGATTCGATTCGTCGGGTGTCAACACCCACGAAGCCGACACTCACTCGTCTGATGGCGTGCGAGACGTGCCGTGGTCCTCGACAGCAGGGCTACGCGTGCACGGGATTCGGCACGGTCACTATTGGCCCTGGGTCGGGGGCGAGTTGACTCGCGAGCCGATATCGACGCCTACGCCCGTGTTCCCGTCTGACCCACAGTCGTCGGTCCACTCGGATTGGTTCCTGCGTGGGGTCAGCGCTAACTCCTGGGGTGGTGGCCGATGAACCTTATCGAAGCTCGCGAGCGTGTTTCGGGTCGAACGAAGACCTGCCCGTGCGGGAACCGTGCGTTCGGCCCCACACTCGTCGGGAGTGATGGTGACCGGTACACGTTCTACCTGTACTGCACCGAGGCAGACTGTTCGGGCGCTATCACTGAGGTGACTGAGCGATGAGCGCTTCTGAAGAGACAGGGGTCTGGTTCACCCCCCTCGACGAAGACCTGATTGACGAAGCCAGCGAGACGCGCGAACAGGCGTGTGAATCGGCACTGGTCAGCGCGTCGCGGTCATCGTCGACAAAGGCACAGCACGCGACCACGGGACGCATCGCTGAACTCGTCTACGCACGCTATCTCGAAGAACGCGGAATCCCCTTCGAAGAAGTGCAGATGAACCACGGTTCGGATGTCATCCAGGGCACGGGAGCGAAGGTCGAAATCAAGGGACGGAATCTCGACGATTACGCGTTCGAAGACTGGGCTGTCGGACGGAAAAGAGACCTTCTACCGCGGTTGCGGAACGGCGTTGAGTCGGACATCTTCGTCCAAATAAACTTCTCCATCGAAGGGGGCTGGGCACAGGTCGAGGGCATGGCCCATCGCGGGATGGTCGATGACGCAATGTGGCTGCGCTCTCCCGAGGACTGCGAGGGTGGAAAGCACGGGGATGACACGCCGACTAAGGTCATCGACGTGGATGACCTGCTCGGCGTACCTCTGCCAGGTGATGAGCGATGAATGTCGAGTTCAAAACGGCACGAGAAATCCGCGCGGAAGCCCAGCAGTGTGATGGTCTGGACTGCTCAGCGAGGTGGATGCACCAGGTGGATGACCACACGCAGCTGTGCCCATCCTGTTATCGGTGGTTCGAGAACGAGACGGGGCCCAGAATCCGCCGTATGCTCTGAACCGGACTGTTGCAGACATCAAGCTATGTTGTAGACTTCAAACTACGTGTGTCACAATTTGAATCTCTAATAGAGATTCGTCGTCCTCTGCCAAGTCGCCACCAAACCTTTGCGGTTGTCTGGAACTCAAATATCCATGACAATCGACAAGACCGCACGTCGAATCCTGGCGGTGCTCGGGGAGCACGGGGAGTTGAGTGGCCCGACCATCGCCAGTCGCCTGGTCATCGGCTCAGGTAGCGTCTCTCACGCGATGCGTGAGCATCTGCTCTCCCGTGGGCTCGTCGAGGTCGTCCGTACGGAGGAGAACCCGGGCTCCGCAGCTGACACTCACCATTATCGGTTGACAGGGTCTGGTGAGGGGTGGCTGGCGGAGCATACGGACGAGGTCAGCATCGACTCGTTGGACGACCTGCAGGACGGCGTCGCAGAGGCTATCGAGGCAGCCGAGAGCGCCAAAGAGTCCGTACAGGGCTATCGCACGAAAGTGAATAGGGTGAACGCGCGCTCGAAGGAGAACAAGGCGCGCATCGACGACATCGACGACGATTATGTGCCGATGACGGAGCTGCTGAGGTCGCAGTCTATCGCCGTTGACCACGCGGACGATGTCGCTGATGACGTTCACGCGCGAATCGACAAGACACAGGAGGACACGCGGGAGGCGCTTCAGCGCCTCGTCCCCGTCATACAGAATCGCATCGACCAGAGTGCATCGGGGCAGGCTGAGCGCATCGATGGACTCACTGCACGTATCGACGAACTGGAGGAAACGGTCGCGGACCAGCAGGAGCGCATCAACGAACTGGAATCCCGTCGCTTCTTCTGACAATCAAGGGTTAGATTCATCCGTTTGTCACGCATCCGTGTTATCGTCGGGTTGTCAGACCCGGCTGTCAGAGTCTCCCAGTTAGTTCGTCCCCGGGGGACTCACAACCATCAAATACCGTTCTGCAGTGCCTCACCCCGACACAAATACAGGCGTTTTCTTGTTAGAGTCAGCCGCCGCGACGTGGGCATTGGCTGCTCTTGCTATTAGTCTGCTTTAGCTACTTCTTCATGCTCTCTGAAGGTGCTATTCCCACATTCGCAGCCCCCATCATGAGTTGGGACGATGAAATCCCTGTCTTTCTTCTGGGCAGTGTACACTCGTTCGCAGTTTGTGCAGGTCACGATGGTTCGGTTCATTGGTGTCCCCATGTCTCGCTGTTGAGACGTGGTCCTGTTACTGCGTACCACGATATAATATCATTGAGTAGTTATTGTCAATAAGGATATAAAAGTGTCATTTCCGATGCCGAGAGATGGTGGTGGCAATGAGAGGACAGTTACAAGTACGTGTCAGGATATGTTCCTCATGCCGGTTCTCACACCGGTTGTCAGAGGCTCCCTTTCCGTTCGTCCCCTGAGAAATTTCTTCCACAGTTAACGACTACAGGAGTGTATGGAATTCAAGGCTCGTCGCTGTTTCTGAAGCGAAACATTCGTCTGTCTGGCATCCTGGTTGTCGATGGCTCCCACACCATTTCCAGTTGGCATCATGGGGTCTTCGACCCCCTTTATATGCGAATCAGTTCTGCAGCGCCTCACGCTGACGAAAAACCAGGGGTTTTCGCGTTCAGAAGTCGTCGTAGCGATATCTGATAGCCACGTATCCGTCGCGCTGTGGCGGCCGTCGTGTGATGCATGTCAGGTCGTGGTGGACGTAGTCCGTCTGTACGTCGTCGACCGGGATGACGTGGCTGTCCCAGGTGACGACGATGATTCGACTGCCGTCAGGGGTCTCACTCTGTAGGTCTTCGGAGACCTCGACGACAGCGTCTTCGCCGTAGTCTCGTGTGATGTCGTCGTGGATGCGGTCGGTTGTCTGGTTGGACTCTGTGTTTCGCTTGATGCCGACTCGGATGTCGTCGTTGTCGATGCGGTGGTCGTCTGGGCTGTCCCCTATGCTGCTGCTGACATCTGGTTCTCTGCTTGACATTGCAGTTGGTTGACTCGCCAGGGGGTGCAAAGGGGTTGTGTCGGGGGCACTGGTCGAGGTTACAGAAGACCAATAGGGGGCGTTCTGACACGATGATGTGGGGCGTGCAATATCGTCCTGTCCAATCCGACTGTGCAAACGGTTCGGTTGTCGAACATGTGCTTGCGGGCGTCCCCCTGTGGACGTCCACTCGTTCTCTCAGGGTAGCCCCACACGGGGCAACCCCTTTACTCGCGCTTTTTAGCTCGCAGTGTGCAATGTCGATTGTAAGCAAAACAGCAGATTTCGTCGGCGTCGATGTCGGCGAATTCGACGAAGTAGAACAGGGACTGATGGTTGCCTTCTTGTTCGGGAGCATCGCGACTCTCGGCATCGGTAACCTCGATTTGTACGGCTACGCACTGAGCGAACAGCTCTTCACTGTATTCGGTGGAGGCTATTCGATTGGTCACGTGTTGGGAATCGGTGCACTGGGTGGACTGGCTGCTCGTGAATCGTTCACTAGCCGTGAAGACTACCGGATGCTCACCACGTTCGAGCAGCTCGCGTTGGTCGCCACTGCGTCTATTCTGGTCGCGGGGCCACATATCCCGCAGCTGATGGACGCGGTCACGCAGACTGACATCCACCGCACGGCAGCGCTGGCCCTGCAGTCCGCAGGATTCTACGCGATTGGAAAGAGCACGGGTGAATAATCTATGAGAGGCAGCAACGCACTTCGAACGGCGTCAGCATTCGTCCTGGCGTTCATGCTGGTCACATCCACGCTCGCTGGCGTGGTAATGGTCCAGCCCGCGGCCTCCCCGGTGCAGCCCGCCCGTGCGGACATCGGCGCAGAGGGGTGTGTCGACGACGCCACTATCGGGCTCGTCACTGGGACTGTGACGACGTTGTATTCGAACGTCCGTGACCCGTGCTGGCAGAACGGTAACGAGGTCGTCGACGCGGATTCGGCTGGCGAGGCTCGCCTCGCGGCGGCCGTCGAGCTGTTGGAGGACGAGCGCCACGAGCGTATCACGTTCAATCAGTTCGCGAAGTTCAACGACCAGCTCTCTAGCCCCGCGTACCTCGACGGTAAGACCCACTTCGTGTCGAGCATGCGCAACGGCTCTTCGGAGGTCGAGGCCATCACGGACGCGCGGTCGGCGGTGCGTGACCGGGTGTCGGCTCAACAGATTGGACTCGTCCAGGAGTGGAACGCGATGAGTTCTTCCATTGGTCGGACGGCGTGGGAGGCTGAGGATGCTGGTGTCGGCGACGTCATCAAGGCTGGTGTCATCCAGTCCGACGGTACTATCGAAGAGTACCAGCTCACCAACGTCGCCAACAAGTCTGCGGCACAGGTTCAGGTTCAGCTCGCGAACGGTTCGACTCGCACTGTCAATGCGCTCTATCAGACGGACGGGAACGGCACGATTACGGCGACTGCCTCCCCGTTCGAGCAGGACGTCTTCGTGGCCGTGAACCACCCCGAGCAGGGCTGGAAGATGATTGTCAACGAAGGGGATGCGACTCGGTTCGAAGAGCTCTACCACAGCAACAGTCCGGCGTCAGGTTCGGTCGTCTACACGAACGAGTCTGCGCCGACTAACATGACGTACCGACTCGACGCGTCTGGTACGCAAGAGGATTCGAACGACGTGTATATCGGGAACACGAGCACCCACGAATTCCGTGTCCTGTGGAAGGGAGACAGTCAGATATTCGTCTACGGTGCTGATGGGAGTGGTGTCGAAGGTGGCACCCCTGACATCTCGTGGTCGGACGGGAGTGGGTCCCGTGACATCAAACTCGTCGAATCGAATGGCGAGTTCGATGTTTATTCTGAGGGCGAGCTGAAGGGGACTGTCGAAGCGCCATCATCGTCGACGATGGAGGTTTTCAACAGTGGTGACCTCGACAGTGTCACGGTTGACTACGACACTGGTGAGCTCCACGCCCTCGAAAACTTCCACAATCAGTACAAGCAGGTTCACAATGACCTCATCACCACCAAGGACACGGTGCTGGCTGGTCTCGGTGATGCTGACTCGGGCTACCTCAGCGACGCGTACAACGCTGTCCAGCTCGGGAAGATTAGCTGGTCCGACCTCTACACTCCGGGCGAGAGGCACCAGCTGACGGTCGAGCCCAGTGATGTCGGCGAAGCGCCATGGCAGAGCTTCCAATATGGTTACCTGGGCTTCAGCAGCCAGAACATGTCCTCGGTCAACACGATGGACATGACGTTCACGGCTGGCACGAAGGTGAACAACCAGACACTCGACGCCCCGCAGACGGTCTCGGGGACGGTGTGGATGTCTGGCTCTCCACCGAACCAGGTGTGGGAAACGGGCGAGGACTACAACGTCTCTGTGACGGACTCCTCGACAGAAATCAACACGGCGCTCTATGTGACGGCGACGGTGCCTAAACAGGAGTTCGTCAACGGCTCGGTCACGTACGGTGTCGAGGGTAAGACATTCGAGGTGACGCAGGGTCGTGTCATCGTTGAAGCGATGCGGGACAGCGATGGCGAGAATGTCGGGACGGTCGGCCACACGCCGCGAGACCCGACGTCTGCCAACGTCTCCAAACTCACCGAGACCATCAATGCGCTGCAGCAGCAAATTGAGATTCTCGACGGGAAAATCGACGAGGACAACGACGGAAACACCGTCAACGTCGACCCAGGTGACTGGTTCGACGGCCCCATCATTGATGGCCCGGTCATCCCATCGATGCCATCTGTGCCGAACGTACCCATCTACGTGTGGGCTGGCGCAGGAGTCATCATTGTCTACCTCCTGAAAGGTGGCGGTGGTGCTGCGGTGCGGGCGTACGACCCACGACGCTGACGAACATCCCTTTCGGGGAAACTCCTTTGCAGCTATTTTTGACACTCACTTACAGATATGTCAAGAATCGAGAGAACGGTGCCAGCCATCTTGCTGGTGATGCTGCTCCTGACGTCGACGGTCGGAGTGGCCGTCGCACAGGAGACACCAACGAATAGCACATCGGCGACGACTTCTGACGCGGAAAACCCGGGGGTAAACACCGACACAACCTCGACGCCGAGCGATTCAAGTGAGTGGTCGGTCGAAAGGGTCACATCCATCGCCCAGCAGCCGTTGGATGAGGTGACGGTCGACTCGCAGGCGATGGCCAACTGGTACTACGAACACAAGTCCTCGTTCTCGGCGAATCAGCAGGTGTTCGTCGAGGCGTGGCTCGCGTGGTCGAATAACCCCGACAATCCCCCGTCTGGTCTGCACGAGAACATCGGAAACCCGGAAGAGGGCAACGACGTCATCCAGCGCGGAGGGAGTTCAGAGCGAACGCCTTCCCCGGAGCTACCTGGCCGAGCGAAGTATATCGACGAGACGGTACGTATCACGGACTACCACATCTCGGACCGGAACGACACGGTAATGTTCGACTTCGAATCGACCAAAGACCAGCGTGTCCGGGTCATCGACTTCGGCGCGATGATGAACAATCAGGGGCAGGTCGAGTATCTGGTCGAGGTCGACGAGGGGGCGTCGACGGTGACACTCCCCGCGACCGACTATCAAGGGGGGACGGCGATGTTCATCCAGTCACAGCAGGGGTCAACGTTCATCACAGAAGCCGAACCACCGTTCCTGCAGGACCTCAAGGACTACTACCTCTGGATTGTGCTGTTCGGCGCAGTCACAGCGTGTGCCCTCTACTCAGTTCACTGGTATCTGAAGCGCGAGTCGGTCCTGTCCGACTACCAACCAGTGGAAGACCACATCGTCGGTTCACCATCCAGAGATTCCCTCGTGAAGCGCTTGATTCAGAGTGATGAGGACGTCGACGAGGGTGTCCGAGGAGTGCTCTCACGGTACGTCTCTATCAGAGGGTCTGTCATATTCCTCATACAGGCAGTCACGGCTGTCTACGTCCTCGACGCCCTGGGCGTCATCCAGGTGGCGCTGCCGTCGCTCAGTGATGAAGTGAAGCTGGGGGTCGGGTCTGTCGTAATCGTGTACGCATTCCTCGCGCCGAAGATAATGGGTCCAATCCTCAACGCCCTCTACAACCCTTCACTGGAGTTCGCTGCGGTGCTAAACCCTGGTACGGGTGCGTACGACGTACTCGTGGCGAAGCTCGGGACCCTCTCGCGGGAGTACGACACAGAGGGGACGCCTGCACCTCGCCGGACGCGGTCGACTGGTATCCAGGCGTGGCTGCTTCTCGACATCGACACGGACGAGAACACGGCCGAACACGCGGACGACCTTCGCGTCTCGGACACGTACGACCTCGATACCGAGATACCGTTCGAACTGGTCGACCACCAGGACGTCGGTGTCGACGATATCCTGAGCACCAAGGAGCGTGCGGCATTGGCGTTCTCCTCGATGATGGATACCCTCCGAGAAGCGCGTGCTGTGAAGAACTCGCTGCCTGGTATCAAGATGCAGTCCTATGCGGACGCATCGGACGAGGTCGCCGAGGGTATTGCGCGAGCGACGTCTGGCACGGGCATCGAAGGAACACTCGAACGGGTCGTCCCGGACTACGAGAGCAAGACCGAGCAGATAGAGGAGTCGACTGGCGAGAGTCAGTCCGACCCCGGCTCGACGCCCGATGAAGGGGACGTGCCAGACGATGGTACTGCCGAGGATGAGGGAGGTGAGGACAGTGAGTAATGATGGTCTCGCAGAGAGCTACCTGCGCGAGTGGCTCAATCGCGAGCGCGAGCGCGACGATGGCATCGCCCCGCCCCCATGGGTCGCGGAGATAGACGACCCGGTGGCGCGGAAGGCGATGGCCATGATGGCACAGTCGTTCGACCCTGTCGAGAGCTCTGAACAAGTCTCGTCGTTCGAGGAGACAGAGCTGTTCGAGAGGGCGTACGAATTCTCCGGGGGCGAGTCGTTGTACGACGACGTGCGCAACGGGAACGTCGGTCGGTCGTCCTATCGCAAGGGGCGTGGTGGTTCCGAGTCGATAGACGCGTCCTCGTGGGGTGCTGCAGAGGTCCTGACCGAGAAGCTGTGGCGTCCCAGCGATGACGACCACATGCTTAACCTGATGGTGTACGGTCCAGCACCGAGCATCGCCAAGGGCTCGAACACTGGGAAGGGGAAGACCGACTTCAGCTACACCGCCATCGACGGCGGTATCAGAGCGTACGCAGCCGTAGGGAAGACGCTACAGGCGTGTACGAACAACACGACCGACACGTTCCCCACGGTGAAGACGTGGTCCGAGGCGCTAGAGTGGATGCAGGAGACGGACGGGCCGAAGGTGCTGATGCTGGACGAGGCAGCACAGGGGCTGAAATTCCAAGACATGACCGCGGGAGACGTCCTCAGTCTCGCGATGCGGCTGATGCGCAAATATCAATGTCACTTGATTCTGATAGCGCACACTGGGAAGGACATTCCGAAGGACGTCCGCAGGTCGGTTGTGTTTGCCCGGAAGGACACGAAGACGCGTGTCACGCTCGGGAACAAGCTCGACGAGGACTCTTCAGGAGACATGCAGATTCGGAACGTCGAATACGAACTCCGGAACCTGCCTCCGACGAACCTCGCCTACTCATCGATGGATGACGAGGGTGAGTTCACCTGGGACATCGATGATGACGACTCGGGCGAGACTGAGGGGCTCGGTGAGGAGGACGGGGACTTCCCCGAGTGTGAAGCTATCAACAGCTCGAACAACGAACCGTGCGAGAAGGAAGCGATGTACCCACGTGGAGACCCCACCTACTGCGGAACCCACCGTTCACGCCTCTGAATGGTGCTCTCGGGTGTTCCCAGACATCCGCACGCGTACGCGGGCGCGTAGGGGTGGGGGGGATACACACACACCAATCGGAAAACAGAAAATCTGGTTTGTCTGATTAGATATCAAGTCCAGAAACGCCAAGCCTACGTTCTATCTTAATCTTTTTCTTGTCGATGAGCTCGCGGACATATTCGTCATAGGTCTGGCTAGGGTAGTTCTTGTTTTTCTTGGTGCTGCTAAAACCAACCATGTCCATGATGAAAAAGTTATTCTTAATGACTCTCTTTTTCTTACTAATTTGCCCATAGAGCGTTTTCAACTCCTCCATCTCTTCATGAAGTTCAGCAGTGGACTTCTCTACTCCATTTTCGTCACGGCGATGCAGTATCGACTGGAGTTCATCGTAGTTGGCGTTCTCACTCTTGCTGTTTCTTCGGACATAAATCGCCCCCTCATCAATATGCGTGCTACTCCCGGTTGCAACGAGTGGGCCGGAGGAGTCTGCACCCTCGATAAGTACGACTTGGAAGGTGAATCCAGCAACGTCATCCTCGTATATGCTACTGGAATATGTATATTGCCTGAGCGCATAGAATTCTCGTGCTGCGTCCGGTATGAAATTCTCAACTTTATTCCCAAATTTCGCTTCGTCCCAACTATCTTCGACCCCCACGGGCTCTGGTGTACCGTTGTCATCTTCGTCGACGCCTACAACGATTATCCCACCCCCAGAATTCGAGAAGGCTAGAATATGCTTCGCCAGCTTTGATTTATGCGGCCATTCACGTTTGAACTCCAAGTAATCATACTCCTTGTCTTGGCGGAGTAGTCTCGGGAGATTCTCTTTTGATGGCTCAGAAAAAAACTCTACCAAATCGTCTTTCAGAGATTCCTCAATCTCAAAAGAGTCGTCAGACGACATACAAGCACTGTAATGCCATTCGGACAAACACGTTTCGCATTTGGTGGTTACTCATCTAAGTGGTGATGATGGTGACTGTCGGGCAGCACGCATTTAGGCTAGTTGTTATACCGGGGCAGCTGACCCGTTCTACAGCGTTCCCTGGGCACCCTTTATCTCTTGAGGGGCAGGGACCTCCATAGAATCCCCTATGACCGGTTCAGCCGTCGAAGAAGTGTTGGATGGGGTTTCGTGATGCTGTCTGTGCCGTCACTCGGGCGTTCCGATGTATGCCTTCTCTTCTTCTAGCCAGTCGGTGAGGGTCTCCGGTGAGGTAGCAAGTCTGTCTGCGTCCTCGATAGTGGCGTGGTTCAGGTAGATTATTGCTTGACCTGATGGAACCTCGTCGTCGTCGAACCATATCTCATCCACCTCGCGTGGGCCAGGTTTCGTATTCGCCTCATCCTCTGAATCACTGAGCCTCTCGCGGATGAGGACGACGTCACCCACTTTGACCGATGCACCGGTTCCGAGTTCTAGGGAAGTCAGGTTTCCCACGAGTGTCACTCAAACGCCATCCAACATGAACCTCTGCGTATCGGAGTGAAAGTGAACACAGGCTCCTCCGATGTCAATATCAGCCCGACACAAGCCCTTTACTCCCCGATATGACTCGAATAGCTGGATAAACACATGTTCAGCAAGCTGCAATACTGGTTGAGTTCAGTGGTCGCAGGTACCGTTCACTTGGTAGCGTCTGTCGCGTACCTACCCCCGGGCGAGTGGCTGCTCTCCGCGGTGGCGTTCAAGACAACTGCCCTGGCCCTGTATGCGCTTCTCTCTCGACGAGAGGTGGTTCGATGAGTAACGTCGAGGGTGAGGTAATGCAGGTCGTCGCACCTGAACAGGTCGACGACTACCAGTTCACCCGGTTGATGAGAGGAGCGATGGAGGCAGGTATGTGTGCGGTCGTCATCCAGCGCCAGCATGGTCGCTGCCCTGATTCGGTGACGCGTGTGCTGGAGTTCCTGAACGTCCGCACGCTGACTCGGGAATCGTCGTACGTACTCTTCCCAGAAAGTGAGTGCCCTTCAGAAGGGGATTGGGTGTCGTGTGAGGTAGAACCGGCTGTGTGTCGGGCACGGATTAGTGAGAGGATGCTCGTCCCGGTCGGGACAGGAGTCATCGACTCGACGGACCGAGGTGATGACGATGAGTGAGGACCGTATATCGCGAGTCATGGGTGCGGTAACAGACATCTCTGTCTCATGGCTCATCGTCGTGGTCACCCAGGGGAGCGCGTTCGACATCGCCGAGGTCACCGAGACACTGCTAACGGTCAAGCTGAACGTGTTCGCTCTGCCACTGGCGGCAGGCCCAGTCGAACACAGCGCATGGGTATGGTACGTGATTACCCTCTTGTGGGTGCGGCAGTGGTTGCGCTTCTTCGACGTGTCTCCCCGGTCGTTTGTGTCGCCGATTCAAGAACGGCTTGATGGATTGACCCCTGTGTCGTCGACAACGGGCGTGGCCAACATTGCCCCAGGTGACGACTGATTGGGCTGTCCGATACTACACCCATTCTCGGACAGATTCGCGCTTGACTGTCGCTTCGACCCCCTGATTTCCACTCGATTCGACCCCCCACAACACCTTTGCCATCTGATATTACGCTATAGTCTGTGAATCAGACATGACCGAATCAACCGAACAGAACATGGATATGAAGACGAAGCTGGTCGCAGTCGCTGCGGGTGCAACGCTCACCGCAGCCCTCTTCGTCGTCGTCATCGGTGCGATGATGCTGTCACCGACAACAGATGACTGCGACACCCCTGCACGCACCTGCGACGAGGTCGCACAAGTCACAGGACCGACAGTGGTAGATTATTCGGGAGAGCAGGATGTTTCGTGGGGCCGCGTCGATATTGACAATTCCTCAGGAGATGGGATGGTGGTGGTAATGTGGGGGGTCGATTGCAACCCTGACTGGGCCGAGGAGACTGGCGTCGTCACCGTACGCGAGAACCAGACCGAGGAACTGGATTACCAGCCGCCAGAGTCCATCGAAGAGGTCTGCACGGGTGATGAGCGATGAGTCCGAATCCATACCGACCAGACGTCGACGGAGAAGAGGAAGAGGACCACGTTGAACGCATCCGCGAACTGTGGCCCGATGACGCACCGTATCCCCTGGAGGACGCCTGGGATGATATCATCTATCCGCCCGATATGGTTCGTCGCAGTAACTCAACGGCAGACGAAGTCATCCGAGAGGACCTTCCAGAGGCGTACATGATGAAATTCCTGGATTCGTGCTACGACGAACACATCCCCGACTGCCCGGACTGTGGATACCACATCACCAGTCTGGACTCGGGCGAATACGCGTGTATCAATGTGTTCTGTCAGTCCCGATTCGAACTGGGACTCGTACGTGCAGGTGATGAGAGATGAGCGAGGTCGAGGGGTCTGAATTCGGCGCGGAGTGCCCCGTCTGCGGGACATGGACGCGACTGAATCACCTCGACGCCGACTCGTTCGAGTGCGGGGAGGACGTCCCCGGGAATGATGACTTCGGGTGTGGCCGAACGCTGCGCTGCACCGTAGTCGTTGAGGAGGAACAGAGAGTCGAAGAGTGCTACCAGGAGGCTCACGAGTTCATGGTCAAATACACCTCCCATCCACTGGTCACGATGGGTCATTCGGGTAAGGGGAATGGTAGGACAGAGCGCTCGTACGACATAATGGGTGATGAGCGATGAGAGACTACAAGCTAACGGTGGTCAAGGTCACCATCACCGGAGAAATCCTTCAAGGCGAACACCCTGACTGGCGGGACGTACTCGACCGCATCGACGATTGTCTGGGGACAGATGGTGTCCCAGGAGAGATTGAGATGACAGATGACCTGTATCAGGTATGGTCGAGTCACCGACGTCAAGGATGGCCGTTAGACCGACGTTGGCGTGCTCTCCAGAAGCGTTCTACGCTCTCTGATGGTGATTCCAATGCAGATTGAACCGATGCCAACAGAGGACGGCTATCGCTGCTGGCTCTCGTCCGAGGAACAGGAACAGATAGTCGATTTTTGGAGCGAAGAGCCAGACCGCAAGCTCGCCATCGAGTTGATGTTGGATGGATTCAGGGGCGAGGAGACCACACGCGTCGCTCGCCAGGACTTCCGCCAGCTCGACGCCGAGACTGAAGCGTTCAAAGTCAGGATTCGAGAAGGGAAGACTGGGTATCGCGAGTGCCCCGTCAGCAGTCAAACCAGATTGAACGCCGTGACGATGAGCAAAACCAAGGGTCTGCGCCAGGGCGAACCCATCATCGACGTCCATCCGCGAACCGTGCGACGATGGGTCAAGACCGCCGCGGAAGCGCTGGCCAAAGAGACCGGGGACGACGACTGGCGACACGTACGGCCGCACGACCTGCGCCGTACCTGGGCCACGCACACGTTCTTCAGACTCGACGCGCACTACGCGGCGGACGTCATCATGCGATGGGGTGGATGGTCTGACAGGGGTACGTTCGAGAGCAACTATCTGGGCCGAGAGCCAGACGACCTCGCGGCCGAGATGATGGACCGCGCGGGACTACTCTGACCACCGCGCGCGAGATATTTTCGCAATTCGCCGGTGATACATTATCGACGTATTCGACGGCATCCCATTTGACTTAAGACTACGTTCGGCGTAGTCTCAAGGCAGCTACCTACCAGATTGACATTTGGACGTAGTCTTAAGTTCGGGGCATTTGGTGCCCCGGCAAACCTATAGGGGGTAGGGTGTTTGGATAAATCGCGATGAACGAGAACGAAACCGCAGACGAGGACGAGGCGTTCGAGCAAAAGATGGAAGACCGCGTGAAAGACCGCGTCGACAAGCTGCACGCGAAACTCGTCGACGAGTTCGGCGAAGACACCAGCGACATCCTCGACGAAGAGGAGGCCAGAGCGTACTGTGTGGGTGCCAGAGCACACGGTCGGAAGTATTCGCCGCGATGCACGGACCGACGCGTCATCATTGTCGGCAATCTTGCTGGCGGCGGAATCAAGCTGATGACGCCAAAAGGGAACGACCCCGGCAACCCCCAAATGACTGACTTCATCCACAGTTCTAGGGTGGATGATATGGGTTTGTGGCTGGGGAAAGCGCTGGACGCCCAGGTGGAAGACACGTTCTTATCGGACCAAGAAGAACGGGTGCTGTACCACATGGATGATTTCTCTGGCGAGTATAACGCACGACAACTGACGGCCGAGACGATGGACATCAGCCCGCACACGGTCGATGATTACCGCCAGAGGGCAGAGGAGAAGGTCGAGCGCGCACAGGCCACAATCGACGTCGCGGAACGGTTCGGACTGACCGACGACGACGACTGACGAAAACAGTAGATAATTTCCCGCCGAACCATACGCACCAAACACCAATAGGGTGGTGGTGTCTGAATCGATGCATGTCAGCAAGCACTGACCCAACCGATTGCATCGAAACAGGAAAACGCAACATCCACGGCCAAACATGGCCCGTGTCGCGCTGCACAAAGTGCGACGCCGAATTCTTATGCGAGCCAGACAGGGTCGTCCACAACCACGGCTGCCCGCACATCGCTGTCGACTGCAGCTGCGCGAAGTGCGAAGACGCGCGATAGGTCAGCGAATCAATCAGTCGACGTGTAGTTGGGTACCGCACCCACCCTGGCAGTCAGCCGGGACACGGTGGCCTAAACGCGGCGAATAGTAAAACGACGTATCCCCGCAATCAGGGCAGATGCACCGCACCACGACGTGTCTGATGATATCCTCAACGAGGTCGTCCGGTACGTCCTCGACGTCGAAGAACCGAGACGTGACGGACGGGTCTGTGGTTTGTGTCTGGCTGCCGACTCCGTTCCGATACCAGTCGATGTCGTCCATTACTGAATCACCGTTCGAACGTACGTGGCGCGACTACTTGTCAATTATCTAGAAAATCAGGAATGTGGTAAGAAGTGCCAGAGTCGCTCAGAACCTTGGAGCGCAGCTCTCAGCCTGTTCGCGGAAAAATTCGTCACGGACTTTCAAGTAACGAACCGTCGTGTCCGTCGACTTATGACCCATGAGAGTGGACAGCGTGCGAAGGTCAATCTGGCTGCCGAAATCGAACCCGTCACGAACGCCCGATAGAACGCACGAGACGGCAAAACCGTGACGCAGTGAGTGTGGGGTCAGTCGATGTCTCGGTCGGTCCATCGCGTCCCTGAACATCACAGATTGGATGCCCGCGTTCTTAGCTGATTGGACGACGATGTCCGCGACTGTCCGGTCGGCCATTCGACCACTCTGATGCGTCGGAAACAGGTATTCGGAGTTGTCAGCGCCACCCATATCCTGTCGACGGCGGTTGACCCAGTAGTCCATCAACTCTTGCGTACGAGCTGAGTAGTACACCGTACGGGCGATACTGTCCTCGCGTTTGAGGGTCAGGACTGTGATGGAACGTCCATCGTGGTCGACGTCGCTCAGAGATACGTCGGCGAGCTCCCCCCGCCGAAGGCCAGTCTCTGCCAGAAGCCTCACAACCAGTTTATTACGCCATTCATACGTCTCTGGCACGTGTTCGAGCATCTGGGTGACCTCGTTCGGGTGTGCCCAGACGACACCCCCTTTCGCCTTTGTCGCACGCGCCTTTCGAGTTGTTTGCTGCGTTACGCCACGAGACCCGTACTCTTCGTAGATGTCGTACCCCTCAGTGATGTCGTCGCAGATGCCTTCGTCTGAGAGGTGGTCAAACCAAGTCCGAATCCCCTGGAGGTAGATGGGCAGCGTCTCCGGGGAGAAATTCTCTTTGTCCAGCAGGTGACCGAAAAAGTTGTCTAGGTCCCCTCGTGTCGCGTCCGAGATGGCTTCGACGTCGCATTTGTTGACCAGGTAGCCCGCGAACTTCCCGCCATGGCTCTGATAGTTGCCGTACGTGTGGCTATTCGTCTTCCCCGAGGCGTCGGACAGCCAGTCTCTCAGTGCCTGTTCGACGTTCATTGGCCCAACCTCTGGAATACGAAATGCACCCCACCTCTCGGTTCGACCCCGATGCGGTCCTCGTCGCGGACGAGCCGATTCACCGTCTCCTTGATGGCCTCCTCATCAACACCGAGACGCTTCGCTAACAGAGGGACTGCAGAGATATCCTCCCTCTCCCGAAACCCTTCCCGGGCTCGCTCGTTGAGACCACCAATCTCACTCACCCGAGCACCCGTATACCGCTTCCACTCTTGCTTCGGTATCGTCGGAATGAGCTCAAGTATCTCCGCCTCCAATGAGGGGTCTGCCACCTCTAGGTCTGCCCGTTCAACGATGACAGACAGCATCTCTGTTTGACGCGACAAGGACCCCTCTAGTCGTGACATCCGTTCTTCGAGCGAACCCATGTCCACTTCCACAGACTCCACCACCTGTTCGGACGAAGTCCCTTGCCCAGGACCACTCAGTTCCCCTCCAGTCTCGATAAACTGACGCACGGCAACCCGCACAAGGTGGGAGACATTGGGATACGCTTCGTTCTCCTCGACGAAGTCCTCCCATTCCTCTTGGATATCGTCTGAAACGCTGATAGAGCGTGTTCCCATACGTTCTCTACGGGGACAAGGGTCTTAACAATAATTATTTTCGTGCTCGCCCCTACTCGTACTACTACGAGGAGTCGGGCTGCCTCGACGACATCGTCGCCCGGTTCTGAGTCGACGGGCCGTCGTCGGGACGGCCGACACGGGCCTCCGTCGGCCGACGAGCGAGCCTCCCCTGCCACAGCGACGACTATTTTTCCGCGCGGTCCTGTCTCCCGCCATGAACCTCCCCGACGGAGCGCGCATCCTCGTCGACGTCGACGGGACGCTCTGTGACAACCTGCCGCGGCTCGTCGAGTACGTCGACCGGGAACACGGCGCGGCGCTCGACCCCGCAGCCGTCACCGAGTGGCAGTACCACGTTCCCGAGGTAGGCATGCACGTCGGCGAACTCATCGACGACGCGATGGCCGACCACCCCGAGTGGTTCCTGCTCGGGATGGACCCGCTCCCCGGCGCGGCCGACGGGCTGGCTCGACTCCGGGAGGCGGGCTACGAGGTCCACATCGCCACCCACCGCCCCGCGACGACGCACGACGTGACCCGCGAGTGGCTCGAGGCTCACGGTATCCCGTTCGACGGCTACGAAGAGGCGGTCCCGCGGAACAAGGCCGAACTGGAGGGCCACGCGCTCGTCGACGACTACCACCGGAACGTCGGCGACGCCCTCGCCGCCGGGAAGGCGGGCGCGCTGTTCCGCCAGCCGTACAGCGACCCGACGGCCTGCGACGGCGCGCTCGTCGTCGAGTCCTGGGACGGGTTCGTCGACAGCGTCGTCTGAAGCGCACACCCCAGCACCGAGCGCGACCGGCGACCGTCCTCACCCGAGGTAGTACTCGTCGAACGTCCGAACGGCGTAGCGGTAGCTGAACACCGCCGCGAGCCCGGCCAGCAGGAGCGTCAGCGCCAGCCCACCCGCGATGACCGCGCTCTCGCTGTAGCCGACGGCCTCGACGACGAACTCGCGGGCGATGGGCGTCCCGACCAGCGTGGCCGGAATGCCGGTGATGGAGAGCACGAGCGAGTAGAGTCCGAAGGCGAACAGGCTCGGAGCCGTCGTCTCGACGCCGCGGGTCACCTGCACCGTGCCCATCCGGGGGAACAGGACGCCCGCGCCGACGGCGATGCCCGTCGCCGCGACGGGGAGTGCGACGGCCGTCACCACGACGGAGAGCAGTCCGAGGGGGCTGAGACCGCTGAGCACCCCCAGCCCGACCGCGAGCAGCGCAGTCACGGGGACGCCGATGACGACACCGGCGAGGCAGAGCCCGCCGATGAACGTCCGCCCGGAGACGGGCGTCGTGAGCGTCACCGGCAACACCGGCCCCTCGTCGCCGATGGCGTTGAGCGAGAACGCTGCCCCGGTCGCCCACGCACCGTAGAACACCAGCAGCGGTGGGAGTTCGGTCGGCACCTCCTGTGAGACGATGGCCACCTGGAGGAACGGGAACAGGAGGAACAGCGGGTAGGTGACGTAGATGAGCCGCATCGGCCCGCGACGGGCGCGAATCCACGTCTTCCTGGCGATGCGCGACATCGGTCGGGGGATACCGCCGAGCGACCCCATCTGCGACGTCTCGCGCGCCTCCTCTTCGGGCTGGACCGGCGAGGAGTACCACAGGAGGGCGGCGAGCCAGCTGGCCGCTCCGACGAGGGCGGGCAGCGAGACGACGCCGACGACGAGTGCCGCCGCCCCTCGCGTCACGTCGGCATCGGGCGCGGTGCCGTACAGCGCGAGGTCGGCGAACCAGCCGAGCGGCGACGCGCTCACGGCGTCGACGACGGGCATGATGGCCGACCCCGCCTGCTGGCTGCTGATGACGACGAAGTAGAGCACGAACAGCAGGATACCGATGGCCGTCTTGTACCGGGCGAGGACCTCGGACCGGGCGATGAGGTTGCGGACAGCGAGACCGACCGTGAACCCCGCCAGGGCACCCATCAGGATGAGCAGGACCAGCGTGACGAAGACGAACGGGAACGCCATCGGTTCGCCCGCACCGACGGCGAACGCGATGGGGACGCCGACGGCGGGTACGCCCGCGAGGGCGGCGACGACGGCCAGTTCGGTGAAGAGGACGCCGAGGACCGCTTCACGGTGTGAGACGGTCGTCAGGAGGCCGTCGGCGTTCGTCGGCGACCCGGAGGTCTGGACGACCCGGAGGGCGGTGACGAGCACGACGAACAGCGGAATCACCCCCGCCACCAGCCGGGCCGTCGGCACCAGTTCCGTGATGGTACCGTTCGCGACGCCCTCGCCGGCGAAGTACGCCACGGCGATGCTCCCGAGGAGCGGAATCGCCCCGAACAGGACGCTGACACCGATGGCGACCAGTTGGGTCGTCCGTCCGGTCGTCTTCCGCCAGCGGTAGGTCAGTTCCATCCGCGCGACGAGGACGGCGTGGCCGACGCTCATCGGGACTCCGTGCGCGCCGTCGCGTCCGCCGTCGGCAGGTCGGACTCCTGGGTCACCTCGAGGAACACGTCCTCCAGCGTCCGTTCCCCGCCCGTCTCCGCGCGCTGTTTCAGCTTCTGGGGCGGCCCCTCGGCGACGAGGTCACCGTTGAACAACACTCCGACGGTGTCGGCGAGTTCGTCGACGACCGGGAGGATGTGCGTCGAGAGGAACACCGTCGTGTCCTCCGCGGCGAGGTCCGAGATGACCTCCCGGACGGTGCGTGCCGCCCGCGGGTCCAGCCCCGACGTCGGTTCGTCGAGGAAGACGACCCGCGGTTCGTGGAGGATGGCCTGGATGATGCCCGCCTTCTGCTTCATCCCCTTGGAGTACGTCGAGACGCGCTTGTCCGCGTCGTCGGCCAGATCGAACCGGTGGAGCAGGTCGTCGATACGGCGCGTCGCCTCCTCGTCCGGCAGGTCGCGCAGGCCGGCGACGTACTGCAACTGCTCGCGCCCGGTGAGTTCGGGGTACAGTGGTGGCGTCTCCGGAAGGTAGCCGATGCGCTCGCGGACCGCGTCGCGGTCGGTGATGGGGACGCCGTCGATGGACGCCTCGCCCGAAGTGGGCCTGAGGAGCGTCGTCAGTATCCTGATGGTCGTCGTCTTCCCGGCCCCGTTCGGGCCGAGAAAGCCGTAGACCGACCCGTGGCGAACGGCCAGGTCGAGGCCCTCGACGGCGACCTCGTCGTCGTAGCGCTTCGTGAGACCCGTCGATTCGATGGCGAACGGCGAGGACATGGATGGAACCTGCGCGTCCACCTATAAAATACTGCGCGAGCGTTCTCCCTCCGTGAACACGGCCCTCGGGGCCGGCGAAGCCGCGGATCGGTCGGTTTCGGTCGGGGCCGGGACGACTCTCTCGACGATAACCGACGACCGAACATCACAACCGCCTTGCTCGTCGCCCGCGCCCTTCGTCCATGAGCGACTTCGCGTTCGAAACCTCGGTCCAGGTGCGCTATCGGGACCTCGACACGCTCGAACACGTCAACAACGCCGTCTACGCGTCGTACCTCGAACAGGCGCGCTCGGAGTACTTCGACAGCATCGCGGGCGTCGGCATCGGTGACGGCGGGATGGTCATCGCCCGCCTCGAACTCGACTACCGCTCGCCCATCCTGCTGGAGGACGGCGAGGCCACCGTCGGGACGAGCGTCGTCGACCTCGGCGAGTCGAGTCTCACGATGGACCAGCGTATCTCGGTCGGCGACAAGGTCGCTGCCGAGGCGACGTGCGTCATCGTCTCGGTGGACGAGGACGGGTCGGCGCGGACGCTCCCGGACTCATGGCGCGACGCCATCGACTCGTTCGAAGACGGGGTGTAGTGGACGTTACGCGATTATCCGAACTAGGGAGTCCGCCTCGAAAGCCCCCGCGCTCTCGTGGCTTGCGACTCGCTGCGCTCCTCGGCCTTTGGCCTGCGGTGCTTGCTTCGTCTCAGCTCACGAGAGCGCGGCCCCTTTCAGTCCACCCAGAGTGCCGGGCTGGATGGCCGAAGTGGATGGACTGAAAGGGGCGACCCGGTGGGCGAAGGCAGGCGACGCAAGCACCGCAGGCCGAAGGCCGAGGAGCGCAGCGAGCCTCCCGAGTCCAGCGGGTCGGGACTTTCGAGGAGGTCACAATCACTCGACCGACCCCAAGAGCTCCCTACGTCTCCCATACAGACTCACCTGCTAGTCCAGAACTGCTCTAGCGCCAACTCCAGCATATCGGGGCTCACCGCGCTGAACTCCTCGCGCTCCGCCTCACCCAGCAACGCGTTCACGGACCGGGGAGCGTTCGGGAGGTAGCGCCGGTCGAACAGCAGGCGGACGCCCGCCTCGTCCGGGCCGCGAATCACGCGACCGAACGCCTGTCTGGACTTCCGGACGGCGGGCACCTGCACCGCGGTGTCGAAGCCGCTACCCTGCTCGAACTCGCGGTCGTAGGCGTTCATCACCGCGCCCATCCTCGGGGTGGACGTGTTCGCGTACGGGACACCCACGACGACGACGCAGTGGAGGCGCTCCCCGTGGTAGTCGACGCCCTCGGTGACCGTCCCCCGCGCGCTCGTCACGAGGACGCGGTCGGTGTCGTCGTCCTGAAAGAACCGACCGAGCATCGCGTCGGTCTCCGACGATTCGGAGGAGCGGTCGCGCAAGACGGGTTTCTCGGTGCCTTCGCGGAGGTAGTCGACGGCCCACTCGGCCTCGCGGTAGGAGGGCATACAGACGAGGACGTTCCCGTGTGAGCGCGCGGCGGTGACGAGCGCGCTCGCGTAGCTCTGGCGAACGCGGGTCATCTCCTCGTAGTCGGTGACGGGCGGGCCGCGGTTCCGGTAGGTGAACGCCGGGAGGTCGAGGACCCACGACGCGCGGTTCTCGGGCGGGAAGCCGAGGCCGTACGTCGCGTCCTCGACACGTCGAGGTGGACGGTCCTCCCCTCCATCGCCCTCCTCGCGGCCCTCGCTCAGCAGTTCGAGGCCGCTGACCCGCTCGAACACGTCGAACGGTTCGAGCGTGGCGGACATCAGGACGCCACCCGCCAGGTCGTCGAGGACGCGGGCGAGTGGGTCCCGCGGGATGCAGTTGAAGAGGACGAGCGAGGCGTTGAACGCCTCCGCCCACTCCGGGAGCGTCGTGTCCGTGACGGCCTTCTCGGAGTACTCCAGTTCTATCTCGCGGAAGTAGGTCGCGTGGTCGAGGACGCCCCACTGGTGGACGAACCGGCCGACGGTCGGTGCTGTGGGCGTGCGGTCGGTCTGTCCGTCGTTCTCGTGGACCTGCCCGGCGACGTAGCAGGCGTCGCGGACGCGCGTCCAGACGTCGTCGGGGAACTCCGAGAGCGCGCGGTCGGTGAACCGGTCGGTCTCGACCGACTCGGGGTCGCGCAGCGGTAGCTCGTGGTCCTCTTCCGGGAGCGACCCCTCCGCGAACTGGCGGGACCAGTCGCCGAACTCGCTCCCCAGAAACTCGCTCACCTCGTCGTCGACGGTCGCGGCGGCCCACTCCAGGACGGACTGGGCGAACGCCAGGTCGCGCTCGTCGACGCTGTCGAACTCGGCGAGCGTCTGGCGGGCGTGGCGCTGGTGTGCGCCCGAATCCGAACCCGGCTCGCCGCCGTTGCCCGAGAGGTACTCGCGGGCCAGCGCGAGGTCGCGGTGGGCGGTCCGGAGCGCGTGGAGCGAGCAGGTCTCCGACAGCAGGTCCCGGACCCGCTCTTCGAGCATGTGCGCCTCGTCGACGACGAGGAGCGTGTCGCCGTCGAGGACGCCCGCCTTCTCGGCGGTGAGTTGCCGCGTGATGGGGTCGAACGCGTGGTTGTAGTTGCCGACGAGGACGTCAGCCTCGGGCATCAGCGCGGCGAGACACTCGTGGGGGCAGGTGCCTCGCTGGACGGCGGCGGCGACGAGCGCCTCGGGGTCGAGCACGTTCTGTTCGCCCGCCGAGAAGTCGACGCCGGGCCACCCCTCGTCGGCGAGGAACCGCGAGAAGAACGGGTCGAAGTACCCCGCGTCGCCAGCCGGCAGTTCCTCGGCGTCGTAGATGTCCAGTACGTCGCGAGTGTGGGGCGGTTCGTCGGGGTACGGGGCGCTGACGCCCGCCGTCTCCAGCCGGTCGCCGTTCATCGACTCGACGAGCGAGCAGAGCGCCTCCGCACGGACGGGGTCGTACCACGGCGCGTCCTCGTCGCGCTCCTCGCGGTGGTCGGGACAGCGCGGCTCCGAGTACGACAGCGTGTCGCAGTCGCTGGCCGCACAGACGTTGATGCGCCCGTCGAGGGCTCCCGGTGCGACGTCCAGCGCGTGCGTCGACTCGCGGTGGACGAGGCTCACCGTGGTCTCCCGGAGGTCGCCGGCCGCGTCGTGCGTGCTCTTCGTGCCGGGGAGCGCGTCCGTCCGGGCGTACGGGAGCAGGTCGCGTTTCCCGACCACGACGAGGCCGTCGACGGGCGGTTCGCCGTCCGTTCGGCCAGCATTGATGGCGCGCACCTCCGCGACGAACTGCTTCAGTTGCTGTTTGACGGGCGTGACGGCGAACACTCGCTCGCCGACGTCCTCCTCGACGGCCTGCAGCCCGGCGGCGAGGGCGATGAGCGTCTTGCCGGTCCCGCAGGCGCCCTCGAGTGCGAGAAAGCCCCCGTCGCGCATCGCGGCCAGCGCGCGCTCGACGCCGTCGGCCTGCTGGGGATACGGGTCGAACGGGAACCAGTCGCTCCACCGCGCGTCGAGCGAGTCGCGGGCGACGGTCCGGGGGGCGTCGGTCACGTTCACGACTGGCCCGTCCTCGGTGATAAACCGTCGGAACCCGGTCTTCGTGGAGGTGCCTCCACGCCGCGGTAGTCGCTCGAACGTCGCAGTGGGTGATTCGCATTCGATCCTCATTTCGATGCTTGGAGCTCGTGACAGGTCAAGGACGATGTCAGCACGACAGGTCACGGGCACGTCGATTGCTGGTATTGATAGACTCGTGCCGCGAGTGTATCAGTCGTCACCCTCGACCACTATTAGTACCGACTCGTAGCGGAGGGGCCGGTCCAGACCTTGATTAGGGAACGCCTGTTCGTTTTCCGCGCGGATACTCGACGAACGACTGACTTCCACACGAACAGCTACTAAATCCCGCTGTGAGGACGAACTGGCCGCTCTCCTTGCGAGCACTGTAGACAGTCCCACAATCCGTGCACTTGACGGTGAGTTGTTCGGGCATGACGGATTTGAGATTGGTTAGAGACAGTTCTGTGCACGCTTCCCGTCGCAGAACAGCGCCTGTTCCATGAGCGTCTCCGTGCCGCGGCGGAGTCGCTCGGACAACGCCTGATGCGAGATGTCCTGCATCTCTGCGATATCCTCCAGGTTCGTCTCCCGGGGAATGCTGAAGTAACCCGCTTCGAACGCTAACTTCAACGACTGGTACTGTTCGGTCGTCAGGCCGAACTGCCCGGACGAGTCGCCAGCTGACTGATGAATCGACTGAACGCTGACGCCCACGTGGTGCTGTTCACAACAGTCCATCGCGTCTCTGAGGGGCCGCTGTGACCGATACAGCACGCGCATTCGCCACCCCTCGTGGGTCGCTGAGACGTCAAGTATCGTCGCTTGCTTCAACGTGAGCATCTCCACGACGAGCGCGACAGTAGGGGTCCACGAGAGGCGATAGAGGTGCTCCTCGCCATGGGTCGTGAGGCGCGCCACGCCCGTCGTCGTCGAATCTTCCCGGAGTGCTGTCTCAAGCCGGTCGTGGTCCGGGGCGTCTATCCAGAGCAGTGGCAACACCCCACCGCCCCCTCCGGCGACGGCCCCGCTACTGACAGTCACCTCGGGAAACTGCGAGAGCGTCTCCGCCAGCGCGAAGTCCTCACATGGGATACGCACCTGTACGATGACGTCCTCGCTCTCGCTCTGGTGAGTCTCCTCCGGCTCCCCGTGTTCCATCGGCTCCCTGAGTGCCATAGCAGGACTTGGTTGACCATGGGGGTTACAGTGCAGGCATCATGAGCAGAACCCTTTATATCAACAGTACAACCTGTAATCTCATTATTTCATGTATTTTCGCCAACGCCGATACCAGTGGGTTCACCGATAGTCAGGGTGTTGTTGAGAAGGTTCGTCTGCCCACGCCGGAGGCGTTCGGAGGCCGCCCGCGTGGAGATACCGAGTCGGTCGGCGACGTCTTCGAGCGTCGACGCGCGGGGTATCTCGAAAAAGCCCATCTCCTTGGCTGCGAGCAGGCACTCACGTTGTTTCTCCGAGACGTTGAACTGGCCCATCTTCGGCTGGGTTAGTTCGTAGAGTCGCTCGACGGTGAATGCGATATCACGGTCCCGACAGAATGTCTGGAGGTCACTGAGGTCGTCTCGGCAATCGACGCGAATCTTGAGCAACCAGTCTCTCCCGGACGTCTCAGCTTGGAGGACGACCACGTCGCGCTCTCGAATCCACGTGAGAAGCTGGTCGGCCTCGTCTGACCACTGGACGCGGTAGAGTGCGCCGTCGTCGAACATGCCGACCCGCCGGAGTGACGCGACGCTCGGGTCATCCGCTGCGGCCGCTTCGAACTCGCTCATGTCGTGGTCGGTCGCCCACAGATACGGCAGCAGGTGCTCGCCGGTCGGGACGAACTGTTCGAACTCCAGCGTCTTCTCGGGGACGCGTTCGACCGTCTCGGCGAGGACGAAGTCCTCGGCATCGACGGTGAACTCACAGACGAGTTTCGTCTCCTCGTCGGTGAGACTGGGGCCGTCGTCTCCACCGGCCGAACCGGTTCGGTGCGTCGGGTCGCGGGCTGGCGCGACGAGGTGTGTGAATGTCATGGGTGGTGGACCGTCTGGGGGACGCGTGATACTGTACGATGTACCCCGCGTGACGCCACGCGAATGAACCATGTCACGGTGACACGACGACCGGCATCCATCGCCTCCGGCACGGAGAGACGGATACACAGTTCGGATTCGTGGTCCCTTGACTTCCATATCGAAGGGCCAGTCGGAAACCCTTGGTGGCTCATGCCGTTTAATAGCAGGAGGAGGACGGCTACTGTAATACTCACGCTCTGAGTCTATCAGCTGAATCAGCAACTTTTGCCACGAAATAAACGAGCTACGTGGCGATGTCTGTTGACACCCCGGACAATTTCGACCACACCTCCGAAACCACCCGAGTAGCTATTTCGTCGCCGCCCCAACGACACGTAAGGGAGGACGTTCCCATGACAGGTATCCAGAACTTCACCAGCAAGGAACTCGTCCGCTACGAGATCACCGAACTGTTCGAGCGCGGCAACGTCGGCGTGGTCGACGACCTCTACGCGGAGGACGTGGTCGTCGGCATCCGACGGACGGGGTCGGACGAACCGGTCGCCAGCCGCGAGGACATCGAGGACATCTACCGCGAGTGGAACACGGCGTTCCCCGACCTGAACGTCGACATCAACAGCGAGGTCGTCGAGGACGACACCGTGACCGCCCACGTGACGCTGTACGGTACGCACGATGGGACGTTCCGGGGCATCGAACCGACCGGGAACCGCATCAGCGTCGACGGGTTCCACCAGCGCCGGGTCCGCGACGGGGAGATCGTGGAGGCCGTCTCGATGGTCGAGATGGGCGAACTCCTGCGACAACTCGACGTGGAACTGCCGCTCGACGCCTGAGCGTGGCAGGTGCGTGACGCCGCGCTGTTTCCGCTCGGCCCCTCTCAGTTCACTTCCGCGACGACGCGCGCCGGTGCACCGTCGGCGTCGTCGAGCGGGAGCGGGTAGGCGTGGACCGTGAACCGGTCGGGCAGGTCGGTGAGATTGACGACGTTCTCGATGACGAGTCGCTCCTCGCGGAACAGTTCGTGGTGTGCCAGCAGGTCGCCACCGACCGGGTCGACGCTCGGGCAGTCGACCGCGACGTCCACCTCTCGTTCGGCACAGACCTTCGCACACTCGGGGCCGAGGTACGGGTGCTCGAAGTAGACGATGTCGCCCCAGTGGTCGCTCCACCCCGTCTCGAACACGTAGAGGTCCACGTCGTCCTCGTCCTCGGGGAGGTGGTCGGGCGTGATGACCTCCTCGCTCCCGACGTCGCAGTGGACCAGTCGCGCGTCGTAGTGGAACCGGTCGATGGGGAACGCCGAGAGCGGTTTTCCGTCTGGTTCGACGTGGACCGGCGCGTCGACGTGCGTCCCGGTGTGCGTGCTGAGACCGAAGGCGGTGAGGCGGAACCCTTCCTCCGCGTGGGTCGCGTTCGGGTACATCTCGATGACCGGGTCGCCGGGGTACGTCGGCATCCCCGGCTCGATGGTGTGTGAGAGGTCGTAGAGCGTCATCGTGCGGCGTGGCCCCCGAAGGTTCGCGGAGCACGCTGGCGACCACCGGCCGTCGGACCAAGTGTGAGCCGCGATGACGGCGTCCACGGCTCGCCGTTCGAGGCCGACACGACGCGACACGTGGACTCACCGTCGACCGGACTCGTCCCCCCCTCTCGACCGACGTCGATGGCGCTACACATTGAGGGTTCGATGACGTTCCATTTACAAATAACCACCCGGCCGGCAGCAACGGTAAGCGAGTCGCGACCGCAGTGTGTACCATGGCAGGACTCGACAGCGCGACTCGGTTCGACGACGAGCGACTG
Source organism: Halomarina salina (assembly GCF_023074835.1). NCBI lineage: Archaea > Methanobacteriati > Methanobacteriota > Halobacteria > Halobacteriales > Natronomonadaceae > Halomarina > Halomarina salina. The sequence goes on along the minus strand of NZ_JALLGW010000001.1, from coordinate 1,777,543 downwards.
GAGCGACTCGCGACGCTCGTCACCCGCGCGGACGGCGACCGGGAGTCGGTCACGGTCGAAGCACCGTTCACCGGCGACCCCGTCGGGAGCGTCCCGATGTGTACGGCCGACGACACCGACCTCGCGATTCGACACGCTCGCACCGCACAGCACGAGTGGGCCGACAGACCGCTGGCCGACCGCGTCGCCGTCGTCGAGCGGTTCGCGGAACTCGTCTGGGACGAGCGCGAGGACCTCCTCGACCTGCTCCAGCTGGAGGGCGGGAAGGCCCGCCGGACCGGACTGGAGGAACTGCTCGACGTCGCCTCGGCCTGCGAGTACTACGCGGGAGCGGACCGCGCGCTCGCCCCCGACCGGCGCGAGGGCGCGCTCGGACCGCTTACGCCGACGCGCGTGAACTACCACCCGCGCGGCGTCGTGGGCATCATCTCGCCGTGGAACTACCCGCTCACGCTCTCCGTCTCGGACGCGATACCCGCACTGATCGCGGGCAACAGCGTCGTCCTGAAACCGGACGAGCACACGCCGTTCGTCGCGCTCCGGGCGGTCGAACTGCTCCGCGAGGCCGGCCTGCCGTCGGACGTCTGCCAGGTCGTCACCGGGGGAGCCGAGGCGGGCGAGTCGCTCGTCGCGGGGAGCGACTACGTCGGGTTCACGGGCGGCGTCGAGACGGGCCGCGCCGTCGCCGAGCAGGCCGGGCGCAACCTCGTCCCGTGCTCGCTCGAACTGGGCGGGAAGAACCCGATGCTCGTCCTCGACGACGCCGACGTCGGCACCGCCGTCCGGGGTGCCGTCGCTGGCTGTTTCTCGAACGCCGGACAGCTCTGTGTGGCTCCCGAGCGCGTCTACGTCCACGAGTCCCTGTACGACGAGTTCGTCGAGCGACTCGTCGTCGCCACCGAGCGACTCACGCTCGGGACGGACGCGAGCCTCGACGTGGACGTCGGGTCGCTGGCCTCCGAGGAGCAACTCGACAGCGTGCGGGCACACGTCGAGGACGCCCGCGAGAAGGGCGCGACGATCCAGACCGGGGGCCAGCACCGCCCCGACGTCGCCCCCTACGCGTTCGAACCGACCGTTCTCACCGACGTGACGCCCGACATGGACCTGTTCCGCGAGGAGACGTTCGGTCCCGTCGTCGCCGTCTACCCGGTCGGCTCGGACCGCGAGGCCATCGAACGCGCCAACGACACCGAGTTCGGCCTCAACGCCTGCGTCTTCACCGAGGACCACGACCGGGGCCGGGACGTCGCCGAACGCGTCGAGGCGGGGACCGTCAGCGTCAACGACCCCTACATCTCGACGCTCGGGGCCGCCGACGCGCCGATGGGCGGTCGGAAGCACTCCGGCGTCGGCAGCCGACACGGCCCCGAGGGTATCCGCAAGTACACCGAACGCCAGACCGTCGCCGTCTCGCGCATCGGTCCCATCGCACCGCCGTCGTGGCTCCCCGGCGAGTGGTACGCCAGCGCGCTCTCGGCCGTGGTGAAGCTCCGTCGCCTCCTCTGAGCCACCCGGAGCCGGAACTGGCGCAGGGACGACCGCGTTTCGGGGACGGACCGAAGACTGTTTTCGCCGGGCGGCAGTCGGTAGAGACGAGATGGAACTCGCACGCGGCGCGACGGTACTGCTCTGTCTACTGACGGTCCTCGCCGGCTGTTCGAGCGTGCCCGGCCTCGGCGGCGGCGGGGACGACACCTACGGCGAGGGGGAGTCGCTGAACACCAGCGCACTCGCCGCCGACCACGCGTCGAACCTCCGCGAGGCGGGGTCGTTCACGGTCGTGCTCACGCAGAACTCGTCGACGGGCGAGGGAGCGACGACCGACCAGCGCCAGCGCGTCGCAGTCGACCTCGACGCGAACCGGACGCTCCTGACCGGCTCGGCCGACCAGCGGAGCGGGAACCGGTCCGTGTCGAACGAGCAGACGGTGTACGGCACCGACGAGGCGACGTTCGTCCGCATCGGACAGGGCGAGGACGCGCGGTACCAGTACATCGACGCCAGCGGTGGTGGGCCGATGACCCCCTCGCTCGGCGGCGAGCAGTTCGTCCCGCTGAACGCGACGTCGTCGCTCGCGACCGCGACGGACTGGACCCGGAACGGGACGACGACGCAGGACGGCGAGACGCTGACGCGGTTCGTCGCCACGGGGAACGAGACGCTGGCCGACTCGGTGTTCGCCAGCAGCGGGGTGACCGTCACCCGGTACGACGCCACCTTGCTGGTGACGAACGACGGGACCGTCCGGCAGTCGTCGTTCACACTCGGCGTCGAATCCGGGGGACAGTCCGCCACTCAGCGGGTCGACGTCCGCATCACCGACGTGGGGAACACGACAGTGGAAGAACCCGACTGGCTCGACGAGGCCCGTGAGCAGTCGGGCGGTCTCGGGAACGGAACCACCGACGGAGCCGAGAGCGGCGCGGCCGGCGTCTCCGCGAACGGCACCGCCACCGCGAACGCGTCGGCCTGAGGACGTCGACGCGACCGACCAGGCGACCACCGAGCGCGCGACCGGAGCGGTCGCGCGATTCTTGTGCCTCCGACTCCTTCCACGCGTAGATGCCTCGCCCGGCGACCGTCCTCGCACTGCCGTCCGCGCTCGCGGGCCGCCTCTCGCCCGCGGAACTGGCGGACCTCCACGCGTACGCGGACCCCGACGCGGTGCTCGTCCCCGACCCCGTCTACGCGCCGGGTCGGTTCCGGCCGCCGGGCAGCGACGTCCCCATCCTCACGCCCGAGGGCGAGGTCCACGTCCTCGGCGACGTGACGCTGGCCGTCTGCGAGACGCTGGACCACGTTCGAGCCGTGACGTCGGGCGCCGCGTTCGGAGAAGCCGACGACAGCGGCCACACCGCGTTCCTCGCCTCGACCCTCCTCTCCGTCGAGACGGACCCGATGGCGCTCGACACCCGCCTCGACGGCGCGGCCGCCTACCGGGAGGCGCTGGGTGACGACGATGGCGAGCAGCGATCACCGACCGTCCACCTCGCCGGGTACGTCCCCGCCGACTACCGCCGCGAGTGGGACGGCCTCGACGTGCAGGGCGTCGCGCCCGTCGAGACGCAGGGCGCACCGGCCGTCCCGGTCCTCGCACTCCACCCCGACGGGACCGTCGCCGTCGACGAGGTGCGCACCGACCGCCTGGCCCTGCGCGCGCTCTCCGGCGTCGGCGACAGTCGCGCCGCCGCCCTCTCGCAAGCGGGCTACGACCGCGAGACGCTGGCCGAGACGCCGCCCCACGAACTCGCCGACCTCGACGGGTTCGGGCGTTCGAGCGCCGAGACCGCCGTCCGGTCCGCACGGGCGCTCGAACGCGGCGAACTGCTGCGGACGGGCGACGCGCCGCTCCCTGCAGACCCCGTCTTCCTCGACATCGAGACGGACGGCCTGCGCCCGAGCGTCGTCTGGCAGGTCGGCGTCCAGTACCGCGACGACTACCGGTCGTTCCTCGCGCGGGACCCCGACGACGCACCCGCGATGCTCGGCGGATTCCTCGACTGGCTCTCGGGAGTCGACGGGACGCTCGTCGCGTGGAACGGGTGGGGGTTCGACTTCCCCGTGCTGGACGAACACGTCGAGGCCCACCACCCCGAACGCCGCGACGTCTGGCGTCGCGCGTCGAAGTGCGACCTGCTCCAGTGGGCGCGCGACGAGGGGAACGCGGTGTTGCCGGGGCGGACGAACAAGCTCGAAGCCGTCGCGGGAGCGCTCGGTTACGAGGGTCACGGGACGGGTCTGACCGGCGCGGAGACGGCCCGGCGCTACCGCGCGTGGATGGACGGCGGTCCCGAACCCGACTGGGAGCGTCACCGCAACTACTGCGAGGACGACGTGCGGATGCTGGCGCACGTCTACGACGCTATCGCCGCGACCGACCGGGTGGAGTCGACCGTCGCCGACCGAGCGGCGACGAACCAGGAGGGCGACACCCGACAGGGGTCGCTCTCGGAGTTCTGAGACGATGAGCGGGGTACCCTCGACGTGAACGCCGACCGCCTCCGCACCACGTTCCCCGACTACGCCGGACAGATACGGGACGTGTTCGTCCAGGAGGCCCGCGACGCCCGAACGGTCCCCGCGAGCGACGTGCTCGAACCGGGCCTCGCCGACGCGATGCCACACGACCTCTACAGTCACCAGGCGACGGCACTGGACGCGCTGGCTCAAGGGGAGGACGTCTGCGTGACGACCAGCACGGCCAGCGGGAAGACGCTCGTCTACGCGCTGGAGATCGCGCGCCAGCACCTCCGGAACCCCGAGTCGACAGCGCTCTTGCTCTGCCCGACGAAGGCGCTCTCTCGCGACCAGCAGCGTGCGCTCACCGACCTGTACGACGAACTGGGCCTCGACGTGTCGGTGCGCGTCTACGACGGCGACACCGCGAGCGAGGCGAAGCGGGACATCCGCCGGACGGCGGACGTGGTCATCACGAACGTCTCGGGCGTCAACGCCTACCTCCCGCAGCACAGCCAGTGGGCGCGCCTGTTCGGGAACTGTGCGACCCTCGCCGTCGACGAGGCCCACGCCTACTCCGGTGTCCACGGGATGCACGTCGCGTGGGTCCTGCGGAGACTCCGGCGCGTGCTCGACCACTACGACGCCGACCCGTCGCTCGTCCTCACCTCCGCGACCATCGGCAATCCCGCCGAACACGCGAAGAACCTCGTCGACACCGACGTGACCGTCGTGGACGACGACGGCTCTCCGCGCGGGCGTCGTGAAATCGCGTTCTGGCGGCCGCCCGGCGAGGGCGAGGCGCGGCGCTCCGCGAGCGCGGAGGCCGCCGAGGTGCTGGCCCACCTCGGGACGAACGGGACCCAGACGCTCGCGTTCGTCGGGTCGCGGCGCATGACCGAGTTGAACCGCGAGCGGGCGAAGCAGGCCGCGACGCGCCACAACATGGGTCGCCTGCGTGTCGAGTCGTACAACGCGGGCCACACGAAAGGCGACCGCAGAGCGACCGAGGCGGGCCTGAAGGACGGGTCGCTCGACGGCGTCGTCACCACGTCGGCGCTCGAACTCGGCATCGACGTGGGGGGTATCGACGCGACGCTGCTCAACGGCTATCCGGGGAGTCGACAGTCGTTCTGGCAGCAACTCGGGCGGTCGGGACGCGGGACGGGCGACGCGCTCTCGGTCCTCGTCGGCCGCGCGGACGCCATCGACAACTACGTGTTCGCCAACCCGGCGTACCTCTTCGACGACGACGTGATAGAGGACGCCGTCGTGGACCGCTCGAACAACGCCGTCTTCTCGCGGCACCTGCTCTGTGCGGCCCACGAGTTGCCCCTGACGCACGACGACGAGCGCTGGTTCGGCGAGCGTCTGGAACCGGCCGTCGAGATGTGGACGAAGGCTGGCTACCTGACGGGAACCCTCGACACCGGCGTCGTCTACGACCGGCGGGACCGCCCGCAGAGCCAGGTGTCGATGTACGCCAGCGGCGGCGACGAGTTCGTCGTTCGGACGCCGGACGACGTGGACGCCGAACTGGAACCGGTCGGGAGAGCGCGAGCGTACCGCGAGTACCACCCCGGCGCGGTGGCGCTCCACCGCGGCCAGCAGTTCGAGGTGGTCGGCTTCGAGGAGGAGGGCCACCAGCCACGCATCGACCTCGAACCGGTCGACGTGGACTACTACACGCAGACGAACCACGCCACGCGCATCGGGAACCTGGAGTCTGAGCGCTCGCGGGCGTTCGGCGACTACACGCTCCACTGGGGCACCGCGGACGTGACGGTCCACTACGACACCTACTCCCGCAAGTCCATCGCGACGGGCGAGAGCCTCGGCGCGCCACAGCCGACCGGTCTCGCGCCGCTGTCGATGCGGACGCAGGCGCTCTGGCTGGCGGTACCCGAATCGGAGCGCGCCCGCCTCGGCCAGCGCTACGGGGTCGACGCCCCGGACGTGGCGTTCCAGGGCGCGCAGCACGCCGCCGAGCACGGGATGATAAAGCTCGCACCGCTGGAGTGCACGCTCGACAAGTCGAACCTCGGGGGACTGTCGGTGCTCGGCCATCCCGAACTCGACTCGCCGGGCATCTTCGTCTACGACGGCGTCGAGGGCGGCCTCGGGTTCTCCAGGAAGCTCTACGACCGGTTCGAGCGCGTCGCCGCCAACACGCGAACCGTCGTCGACACGTGTGGCTGTGAGGGGACCGACGGCTGTCCGGGATGCGTGATGGACTCGCAGTGCGGCTCGGGGAACAGCCCGCTCCACACCGACGGCGCGGTGGACCTGCTCGGGACGGTGCTGGATGGTGTCGAGACGAGGGCGACCCCCGAGGCAGACGCGGAGGGGGCGTGAGTCACTCTCACACCCCACCCACCTCGCTTTTCAGGCGCGGCACGGTCGTTCGGGCATGACCGGTCCCGAGACCACCGCTCTCGACACCTCCGCCCTCGAATCGTACCTCGCGACGGAACTCGGGGTCGACGTGGCCGGCACCGAGACGCTGAGCGACGGTCTCAACCTGGTCGTCGCCGTGGCGACGGCCGACGACCCGCGGGCGTACGTGGTCCGCCGACCGAACAAGCTCCGGGAGTCTGGCCTGTTCGTCGCTATCGAGCAGGAGTACGCGGTGCTGGAACGACTCGACGGGACCGCCGTCCCCACTCCCTCGCCGGTCGCGTTCTGCGACGACGAGCCGGTGCTGGGAGGGGCGTTCGTCGTGACGACGTACGCCGAGGGAGTGCCCTTCCCGCGCGGGACCGACCTGCCCGAACGGTATCGTACCCCCTCGGCGCGACGACGCATCGGCGAGCAACTCGTCGACACCCTCGCGACGATTCACTCGCTCGACACCGACCCGTTCGACGACGTCTGCGAACGGCTGACACCGCAGGACCAGATCTCCCGAGCGGTCGAGCGCCTCGACGTGGCGACGACAGTCACGGGCCGCGAGTACGACCGACTCCGGGACGTCGCCGACTGGCTCGGGGCGAACGTCCCGGAGCCGCCGACGACGACGCTCGTCCACGGCGACTACAGAGCCGGGAACGTCCTGTTCGCCGGCGACGACCCCGAACTCACGGCCGTCCTCGACTGGGAGACGGCGATGCTCGGCGACCCGTTCACCGAACTGGGCTACTTCCTCCTCGACTACCGTGACGAGTCGGATTCGGCCCTCCCGCTCGGCGACATCGAGGCGCACAGTTCGGACGAGGCGGCGCTCGAAGACGTGCGGCAGATGAACGAGCGCGGTCTCTCGCCGTACACCGCGGACCCCGGCAGTCCGAGTCGCGAGGACCTGGTCGCGCGCTACGAGGCGAACACCGGCATCACGTTCGAACACGAGCGGTTCTACCGGGCGAAAGCGGCGTTCGTGCTGGCGACGGTGTGGGCGGACCTCGACCGTCACCGCGTCGAGTCCGGCGGCGCGCCCACCAGGAACCCCTACGTGGACTACATGGCGGTAGTCGCACAGCACATCGCCGAGGACGGCGACGACCGGTAGGCGTCCCGCTACCCCAGCGCGACGAACGCGACGCCGCAGACCGTGAGCACGCCCGCGCCGAGTCGCTGACCGAACGCCCCCTCGTTCAGAACGGCACCGCCGAGGAGGACGGCGACGACCGCCTGTGCGTTGATGATGGCCGAGGCGACGCTCGCGTGCAGTTCGGCGAAGCTGATGGCGATGAGGTGGTTCCCGAACGCGATGAACGCGCCGACGCCGAGCAGGAACGGGAGGACGCGCCGCGGGAGCCGTCTCCGCTGGCGGACTCCGAGCGGCGCGACCACGACGGTCACGGCGACGAGGGTCGTCCAGACGACGAGCGGGGCCGGGAGCGCGAGGTCCTGGAGCAGCAGTCGCTTCCCGGTGTCGGCGACCCCGAACAGCGCCGCGCTGACGAGCGCGAGCTGTGCGGGCCGGTAGGACAGCGCCCGGCGGAACGGGTCGAGGAGGTTCCCCGACTCGTAGTTCGCGGCGTAGACACCCGCGGTCGCGAGGACGACGCCGCCCACCTGGAGCGCCGACAGGCCCGCCTCGAAGAACCAGAACTCCAGCGGCAGCACGAACAGCGGAACGAGCTTGTTCAGCGGAGCGACGTACGACACGTCGCCCCACCGAATCGCCTCGAACAGCGCTGCGATGGCGACGCCCGTCAGCGCCGCGATACCGAGGAGCGCGCCCAGCGAGCCGAGCGCCAGGCTCGCCAGCTTCGTGAAGTGTGGCACCGTGACCGGGAGGTACCAGCCGGCGGCCGCGGCGTAGACGACCGAGAGGTACGCCATCGCCGGGTAGTCGCCGAAGAACTGCTTGTAGCCGGCGAGATAGCAGCCGTAGAGGAGGGCGGCGGCGAGGGCGGCGACGAGTCCGACGTTCACGGTCGAACGCCGCGTCGCCGCCGGAAAGGTGAGTCGGTTCGTGGGCGGCCCGCCGGCGAGTCCCCCGAGGAGGACCGTGGGGTTCAGGACCACCGGGACCGTAGCGCGGCCATGGCCGAAGGAAACGACGCGAGTTCGACGGCCGACAGGGGGCAGACGGCCGGCGGGGAGACGTCGGCCGACGCCGCCGGGAGCACCGACCAGGTGGACGCCGCGGACCGGGAGTCCACCACCGACGCGGAGACTGACCCCGCCACCGACGAGGACGAGGGTGAGATGCTCTCGGAGCGCGCGAAGGCCGGTATCGCCATCGTCGCGCTGGGCGTGATCGTGCCCGGTCTCGTCGACAACCTGCTGACGCAGGCGGGCGCGCCGGGCCTCGGCGTGCTGGTCTGGACCGTCGGATTCGGGTCGGCGGTCATCGCGCTCTGGTACGTCGTGCTCAGACCGCTCGACATCGGAGCAGAGACGGAAGCTTGAAAGTCGAACTGGTACGATGGAGTAGTAACGATGTACGCGCTCCCGCTCCAGGTCGTCGACTCATTCCTGCAGCAGTACCACATGGGGCAGGTCTTCCTCGCACTGTTCGCCGTGGGGCTCCTGGGGACGCTCCCGCTGAAGAGCAAGGTCGTCACCGGACTGCACATCATCGCGTTCGGTCTCCTGTTCATCCTCACGCCGCTCTCGATGATGGGCAACGCGTTCATCTGGCGATTCGTCGGCATCGCCCTCGTGTTCGTCGGGCCGATGCTCGTCATCTCCAGCAAGTGACGGCGCCGACCCCCGAACCGCGGCCCGTGACGGTCCTCACTCCTCGCCGACCAGTTCCTCGTACTGCGCGCCGGTCTGTTTGAGCGTCGCGGTCGAGTAGAGTCGCTCGTGGTCGTACGGCAGGTGCTCGACGGCGAGTTCGTCTATCTTCTCGTCGACGGCGGCCTGCTCGCGGCCGTGGATCATCGTGAACAGGTTGTACTCCCAGCCCTGCTCCGGTCGGCGCGGCCGGTGGTAACAGAGCGTGACGTACGGGAGACTCCCGGCGCGTTCGCCGCGGGCGTCGAGTTCGTCGTCGGGCACGTCCCAGACGACCATGCAGTTCGCGTCGAACCCGGTGACGACGTGGTTGACGATACAGCCGATGCGCTTGATACAGCCGTCGGCGACCAGTCGCTCGATGGACGCGACGACGTCCCCGGTGGTCGCGTCGACGGCCGCCGCGACGTCGGCGTACGGCGTGAGCGAGAGCGGGAAGCCGTCCTGTATCTCCAGCAGGACGCGCCTGTCGAGGACGCTCAGGTCGACGGTCGCGGACTCGGAGATGCGGGTCGCGCTCACCGTCGTCTCGCCCAGCGATTCCCTGGCGAATCGGTCCGCGTTCATCACCGGGAACTCCAGGTCGATGTAGTAGTCCGTGAGCATCGGGAGGGCCAGCACGTCGAGCCCGGTTCGCTTCTCGATGTCGGCGAGGATGGCGTCGCGGGTCGTCCGCGAGGCGGCCGTCACGACGAACCACATGTTCCACTCGTGGTCCCGGCGGTAGTTGTGGTTCACCTGCCGGTAGCCGTTTATCACGTCTGCGACCTCCTCGAACCGGTCGTCGGGCGCGCAGACCGCGGCGAGCGTCGAACTGCCGATGACCGGCGGGTTGAGCACCGCGCCGAACCGCCGGAACACGCCGCGGTCGCGGAGTCGCTCGACGCGCGAGAGCGCCTCCGACTCCGGGACGCCGAGGTCCGCGCCGACCGCGCGGAACGGTCGCGGTTCGACCGGGAACCCGCTCTGGTAGCCGTCGACGAGGGCGACGTCCACCGCGTCGAGGCCGTCGCACCAGTCCCCACGGGGAGCCTTCATCGTCGGTCGTAGGGAACCGGCGACAGTGGGGGTTTCGGTCTCGGTCCGTCTCCCGGTCACGACCCCGTCCACTACGAGCGAGTACTTTCGGTCCCCCCGCCCGTGGTCTCCGCATGGAGTGGAAGACGCTCGACGACAGCGTCGTCGTCCTGACCGGCGCGACCAGCGGCATCGGCCGGGCCGCCGCCGAGCGATTCGGCGACCTCGGCGCGGAGGTAGTGCTCGTCGGGAGGAGTCGCGACCGGGGCGTCGAGACGCTCGCCGAGGTGCGCGACCGAGGCGGCGACGGCATCTTCGTCCGCGCCGACCTCGCTCGCCTCGACGCGGTCCGGGCGCTGGCCGACGAGGTGACCGAGCGCTACGACGAGGTGGACGTGCTGGCGCTGAACGCGGCCCTCTCGCTGCCCGACCGCGAGGTGGTCGAGACGCCCGGCGGCCCCGTCGAGCGGGTGTTCCTCGTCAACCACCTCGCGCCGTACCTGCTGACCCACGAACTCCTCGGCCGACTGGAGTCGGCCGCACCCTCGCGCGTCGTCGTCACCTCCTCGCGCGTCCACCGCCGCGGCGAGTTGCGACTCGACGACCCGACGCTGGCCGAGGAGTACGACGCGCTCGGGGCCTACGCGCGGTCGAAACTCGCCAACGTGCTGTTCAGCACCGAACTCGCCGCGCGCCTGCCGAGCGACGTGACGGCGCTGGCGTACCACCCGGGGTTCGTGCCGGGGAGCGGGCTCTACCGCGAGACCGGTGGCGCGTTCGGCCTCGCGGTGAGACTCGCGTCGCGTCTCGGCGTGGGGCGGTCGGTCGCCGAGTCGGGCGAGGACCTCGTCTACGCCGCGGGTGCGCCGGAACTGGCCGTCGAGTCGGGTGCGTACCTGGTCGGACGCGACCCGACGCCGCCCGACTCGCGGGTCGGCAACGACGCGCTCCGACGACGGCTGTGGGACGAGAGCGCCCGACTGGTCGACGTCGAACCGGACTGGCCCGCGTAGCCGGAGGACTCGGGTGCGTGACAGCGTGCCGATGTCTCGACGCCCCCGAACGGGTCAGCGGGCCGGAAAGAGCCATACGGAGGGACGTCGTACGGGTGGGCATGTCCGTCCCAGAGTGGGTGACCCTCGGCGACGACGAGCAGGTGGTCTGGTCCGGGACCCCGAGCCTGCTCCTCGCGACCGGGTCGCTGGTCGCCGGAGTCGTCGTCGTCCTCGTCGGTCTGGCGCTGTACGGCTTCCTGCTGCCGAACGACTTCGAGTTCAGGTGGGTCGCGTGGCTGTTGATTCCGCTCGGGATGCTGTTCGTGGGGTACGCGTACGTCCGCCACCAGTCGACGCGCTACGTCATCACGACCAACGAGGTGTACCACAAGACGGGACTGTTCTCGCGGCAGGTGACCAGCCTCCGGCTCGACCGCATCCAGAACACGTCGTTCGAGCAGTCGTTCCTCGAACGCATGCTGTCCTTCGGCGACGTCCACGTCGACACCGCCGGGAGCGGCGGGACCGAGATAACGTTCCGGGCGGTGTCGAACCCACAGCAGGTGAGCAACCTGCTCACCGAACAGCTCGACAGGATGGTCAGGTGACATCGGGAGCAGCGACGCCCACCGAACGGCGCGAGAGAACCGGTGCTCAGGGTGCGTCCGTCCGCGAACGAGGCTCGCCCTCCTCGACAGGCCCGCCAGCGCGTGGCGAGCGGGCGAGGCCGTAGACGACCATCGGTTCGCCGCCCTCCGGGTCGAACGGTTCGAACAGCGCCTCCCAGCCGCGGTCCTCGTAGAGGCTGCGCGCCGGTTCGTTGTCGACCCCAGTGGTGAGGACGCTCGTCGTGTGTGGGAGGCCGCCCAGCAGGACGTCGTGGAGTCGAGCGCCGAGTCCGCGCCCGCGTGCCTCCGGGACGACGCCGAGTTCGACGAGTTCGAAGCAGTCCGCGAGCCACTGCCCGTACGTCGCCTGCGGGAGGACGGCGCGGAGCGCCTCGTGGTAGTACTGACCCGGCATCGTCGTGTAGCCGTAGGCGTAGCCCACGACCGACCCCTCCTCGACGGCGACGAACCCCCGGTAGCCGGGGAACTCGGCGTGCTTGCGGAACGCCACTCGCCCGTCGCGGCCCCAGATGCGCCGGTAGCACTCGGCGGCCTCCTCGAAGGCCGCGGTGTCCGGGACGAGTGGCTGAAGCTCCATACCGGCCCCACACGGCCCGGGTGCATCACCGTTGTGACCTCGGCGGTACGACCCGGTTCGAGAGCGTCACACCTGGACGGGGCCGAACTCCTCGCGCATCTTCGAGACGAACACGAGGGCGATGACCGAGACGACGCCCCAGAGGGCTGCCTGCGAGGGTTCACCCGTCAGTGCGGAGGACACGGCGAGGCCGACCGCGACGAGGAACCAGAGCACGCTGGCGACGAGTCCGACGTTCATGACGTGAGGAGCTTACCTGTCGTCTGCGAAATAGCTTCCCGTGGCGTGGCGCTCGCGCCATCGGACGGCACGACCCACCCGCTCGACGCGAACCGAGCGCGATGGCACTCGTCCGCGGGAACGGCAACGCTTTCGACGGTCGAGTTCGGACGGTCACGCATGGCGACAGCGACCCCCGAGTTCGGCGAGTGGCCGCTGAAACGGCTGATGACCGAGGTGGTCGGGACGGGCCACAAGTCCGCCGAGGACATGACCCGCGAACAGGCCCGCGAGGCGTTCGCGCGCATCCTCGCCGGCGAACCCGACCCGACGACGCTCGGCGCGTTCTGGCTGGCGAACCGCTGGAAGCGCAACACGCCCGAGGAACTGGCGGCGTACATCGACGTGATGGCCGAGGAGAGCGTCGCGTTCGCCGCCCCCGACTGCGACCCGGTCGACTGCGGGGCGAACTACGACGGCAAGGGCCGGAGCGCACTGCTCGGCGTCGGCGCGGGCCTCGTCGCCGCGGCCGCCGGGACGCCCGTCGTCGTCCACTCCGGTGACCGGGTCCCGACACAGAAACAGGACGCCTACAAGCACGTCCTCGACACGCTGGGCGTTCGAACCGACCTCGCGCCCGAGCAGTCGGCGGCGATGACCGACGACGTCGGCTTCGGCTTCTACTACCAGCCGAACTTCAACCCGGCCGTGTCGAACCTCGCCGACCGGCGCGACCAGATGGGCGTCCGGACGTTCGTCAACACGATGGAGACGCTGGCGAACCCGGCGCGGGCCGACGTCCACCTCGGCAGTTTCTACCACCTGCCGTACGCCAAGCGCATCATCGACACGTTCGACGCGAGCGAGCGCTACGACATCGGGCGCGTCGTCATGTTCCAGGGCATGGAGGGCTACGACGACATCCGTCCGGGGTCTACGACCGTCGCCGTGGGGGAGGACGGCGAGATGGACGACTTCACCATCGAGACGCCCGAGTACGGCATGGACTTCGACAGCGACGACCTGGGCGTCGAGGACGTGGCCCTCGACTCCGCGCGCATCACCGAGGAGGTACTGACCGGCGAGCGCGACGACCAGTTCGCCGACGCCGTCGCCCTCAACGGCGCGTTCCGCATCTTCGCCCGCGGCGACTGCGAGGACCTGGACGAGGGCCTGGCGACGGCACGCGAGGTCATCGACTCGGGCGAGGCGGCAGAGCGACTCGACGCGCTTCGGGCGTTCTGAGTCGGCACCCGATAGACGGACGCGACCGACCGCCTGCCGATTTCACTCCTCCTGCACCAGCGCGACGTTGCCCAGCGACTGCCCCGCCGTCACCGTCGCCTCGCGGGTCAGCGCGTAGAGGATACCGTCGTCCGCTACACTCGCCTCCTGGAGCACCTCGTAGCTCGACGGGTCGTAGACGGTCCCGAGCGGGTCACCCACCTCGACCTCTTCACCGACGTCGCGGTCGGGGTGCGGGCGGAACAGGCCCGAGTCGTCGGCGGTGACGCTGCCGAGGTGGTTGCGCGCGAGCGTCTGGTCGGTCGGTGTCGGCGCACCGTCGAGCAGGCCAAGAGTGCGGCAGACGTCGAACAGGCCCTCGACGCCCGTCTCGATGGCCGGTTCGACGAGCTCCTTGTTGTGGGCGAGTTCGGGCGTGATGGCCGGGATGTCGGCGTCCCCCGCTGCGACGCGGAACTTGCCGTCGAAGCTCCGTTCGGTCCACTCCGTCTCCTCCTCGTCGTCGGCCGGTTCGCCGAGCAGGAGGTCGGTTCCGAACGCCTCGGCGAGTTCGCGCGACCGGTCGACCCCCTCCTCGAAGACGACGTGGGTGAGCATCTCCGGAGCGCCGGTGTGCAGGTCCACGATGGCGTCGGCGTCGTTCGCGTACGTCCAGAGCGTCGCGGCCATCCGTTCGTGGAGCGTCCCCTCGGCGTCGCCCGGCCAGACGCGGTTCATGTTCGGGTTGACCGAGTCGAGGCGCTCGGGCGTGGTGTAGGAGACCCGGTCGAACGTGAGCGGGTTGGCGACGGGGACGGCGACGACGCGCCCCGAGAGGTCCTTCGGGTCGAGACGCTCGTGAAACCGTCTGAGGACGGCCGAGCCGTTGACCTCGCGGCCGTGCTGGGCGGCCTGGACGTAGAGCGTCGGACCGTCGTCGGTGCCGTAGGTGTGGACGGTCGTCTCGATGGCGACCCCCGAAGGGAGTCGTGCAAGCGTGAGACGCTCGCTGGCGTGCATTGACGAGAGTGTGGGACCGCTACGGTTTGTACCTGCGGGAACGTCGTTTTCGAACGGCGAAACTGGCGCGAAACCGTCCCGGGTTGGCGAGTTTGCCGGTGCAAGGTTGCAAGCGCCGCTTACCAAAGTGTCCTTGGCGTGTCTTGAGGAATATGGAACCAGTACTCGTCCAGGCGGAGGGGTTCATCGGGAGCATCATCAACTTCGTCGTGAGTCTGCTCATCGGCGGACTCGGTATCTACGTCGGCGCTCGGGTCCTCTCGAACGTCGACGACTACTCGCGGGCGCTCGTGACGGCGCTCATCGGTGCCATCGCGTGGGCAGTGTTCTCGTGGGTGCCGTTGGTCGGCTTCCTGCTGGCGTTCGTCGCGTACCTCGCGGTCGTCAACTGGCAGTACCCCGGTGGGTGGCTCCGGGCGGCTGGCATCGCGTTCATCGCGTGGCTCGCGTCGCTGGTCGTGCTGTGGATACTCACCCTCCTGAACATCCTCGCGTTCAGCGCACTCGGCGTTCCCGGCGCGTAATCCGTCCTCGCCATCGGCACGCTTTTTTGCACCCGATTCGTGGCCTCGGCCATGGCCGACGACAACCCCCACGCGATCCTGAAGACCAGCAAGGGCGACATCGAACTCGAACTGTACGAGGACCGAGCGCCTCGTACGGTCGAGAACTTCACGGAGCTCGCGACGGGCGCACAGGAGTGGGAGGACCCGGAGAGCGGCGAGACGCGGAACGACTCGCTGTACGAGGGCACCATCTTCCACCGCGTCATCGAGGGGTTCATGATCCAGGGCGGTGACCCGACCGGCACCGGTCGCGGCGGCCCCGGCTACCAGTTCGACGACGAGTTCCACGACGACCTGACCCACGACAGCGAGGGGACGCTCTCGATGGCGAACGCCGGACCGAACACCAACGGCTCGCAGTTCTTCATCACGCTCGACGCCACGCCGCACCTCGACGGCAAGCACTCCGTCTTCGGCGAGGTCGTCGACGGGATGGACGTCGTCCACGAGATCGGCTCGGTGAACACCGACGGCAGCGACAAGCCGACCGAGGACGTCGTCATCGAGTCCGTCCAGATTCGCCGGTAGTCCGGCGCTATCGCGCGCTCTTCTTTCTTTCGGCGCACGTCCGAACACCAGCGGGTCCGTCTTGCTCTTCGGTCGGCACCGCCGCCGGCGAACTCGATTCCCGTGGTCGAACCCAGGAGTAGGGAGTCGCTCGGGAGCACTATCGATAGCGACAAACCGCCTCGTCAGCAACCCTCTCGCATGAGTCGCGAGGAGGACGCCGACGCCCCAATCGACCCGAGCACCATCGGGGAGGCCGACGCCCCGCCGGTCGAGGAGAAGCCCTACAAGATCATCTTCGAGGCGAACAAGTGCATCGCCGCCGGGAAGTGCGCCGAGGTCTCGGCGAACTGGGAGATGGACCTCTCGACGGGAATCGCACGACCGCAGACGTACTTCTTCGACGAGGCGGAACTCGACCACAACGTCCGTGCCGCCGAGGTCTGTCCGGCGAAGAAGGACCGCGGCGTCATCCACGTCGTCGACCGGCGGACCAGCGAGGAGATAGCCCCCGACCCACAGGGTGACGGGACACTCAGCGTCGACTGGTAATCGCAACGGCCTTTTCACTCGCTCTCACAGGGTCGCGTAGGCGGGAGTGGCCGAGTCTGGCCAAAGGCGGCGGACTTAAGATCCGCTCACGTAGGTGTTCGTGGGTTCAAATCCCTCCTCCCGCATCGCTCGTCGCGAACGACAGTGAGCGACAGCGATGGACGGTGAGAGAATTGAACCAGACCGAGGTTCTGCGCGATGCGCAGGTTCTCGGACGAGGTTCGAATCCCTCCACCGGCTCCTGACCACTCCCAACGAATCGAGACGAAGCAGCCGTCACCCCGAGTTCGCAGCCTCGCCGCCGTCGCTCCGCAGGGACGCGATGGCGAACCAGATGGTCGCCGTGAGCACCGACCCGAGCGCCGACAGCCACATCCCGAGGCTGACGAACGCCGCGGTGTAGATGCCGCCGATGGCGAACGACGTCAGGGAGGTCCGTCGCGGGACCAGGGCGGTCTGGTCCCGGAGCGTGGGGAGGAGGGCGATGATTCCGACCATCGATCCGACCGCGAACACGAGGTCTTGCCAGGGCATAGTCGAACTCCGACCCGCGGCACGGCTCCCGTCGGTCGTTCCGTCGTCGTTGGCGTCGATGTCGAACCGTCCGTCGACTCGGGCGAGAGACCGGTCACGCCGTCGAGTGGGGCCCGTTGGGCGGCGAGTCGCCGTCCGGTCCGCGAGCGGGTGCCGACCGCGAAGTACAGTTGAAACCAACGGTCGCCGGGCTGAAAAGTTCTCTCCCTACAGTACCGAACGGCGTCCCCGAACGGGGGCGCTACTTTCCGCGGATCTTCTTGAACCCCTTGCGGAGCAGTCGAAGCACCGTGATGATGCTCGTGACGTTGTACAGCAGCTTGAACAGCCGTTTGACGCGAGATGCCATGTGGTCGGGGACGCGGCCGAGCAGTAACAGTCTGGTCCTTTCACAGTCAGCGAGCGGTGCATCGCGGTGTCCTTTTCCGTCGCAGCGGCCTACAGAGGTGTAATGAGCGACCTTCCGGAGAAGGCACGGCGTGCGTTCGACGCACACGACGCGTTCGACGCGGGCGAGGAGGGGTACGAACTGGAGACGACGGCGTTCGGTGGGCGGGTCACCGCCAGCGAGACCGACGGGTGGGCGCTCCGCTACTCGCTCACGGTCCGGGTGCCGACGCTCGACGCGGCCGTCGAGGAGGACGTCGGCCCCAGCCTGCGAGACGGCTGGCTCGAGACGTTCGAGTTGCGACTGGAGGACGCGCCGGGGACGGTCCGTGAGTCCGTCGACGTCGAGGCCATCGACGTCGAGACGAGGGGGACCGACGCCGTCGCCACGTTCGAGTTCACGTTCGGCAACGCCGACCGCGCGCCCGAGGTGACGAAGGCCTTCGCCGAGTACGTCGAGGGGACGTACATGGAGGGCGTCGTCCCCGGGTTCACCTACCGACCACCCGTCGCGAACCTCCTCTCGCGGGCGCGACAGGACGAGGAGGGCGGCAGCGGACCGATGCCGCTCTGACCGGCGCGTCGGCGTCGATTCGGTCGTCACTCGGGGCGTCGGGAGAACGGTCGAAGAGCGGTGGCAACCGAGAACGAGCGCGTCGCCGGACGGTCAGTTCAGGCCGTCGCTCGCTGCGGCGACTCGCCGACGATTATCTGTCTGACGTCCGACAGTGCGTCGAAGTCGGCGATGACGACGACCCTGTCTCCGAGTTCGAGCGACTCGTCGTCGTTCGGGAGGCTGACCGACCCTCCTTCCTTCCCGAAGCCGAGCAGCTTCGAGTCCGCCGGGAGTTCGAGTTCCGAGAGCGTGTAGCCGCGCATCGGCGACTCCTCGGTGACGGTGAGTTCGACCAGCTGGATGTTCTGGGCGACGTCGGCGATGGCCCGGACCGACCCGCCCATGAGGGCGTTCTTCGCGGCGATGGCACCGAGTCGCTCGGGGTAGATGACCTCGTCCACGTCGCTGGCGTACTTCGTGAGGATGTACTCGCGGTAGTCGTTGTCGACCCGGAGGACCGTCCGGCAGTCGCGCGCCTTCCCGATCATACACGCGACGAGGTTGACCGTCACGTCGCCCGAGAGCGCGGCGATGCCGTCCGCCTCGTCGATGCCCACCGATTCGAGGTCGCTCTCGCTCGACCCGTCGCCCTCGACCACCTCGAACTCTTCGGACGGTGCGCGCTCCGCACGACCGCTGTCGAGTTCGACGACCGTCACCTCGTGACCCTCCTGGGTCAACACGCGTGCCGTTCGTCGCCCGACACGCCCAGCACCCACGATAACAAAGCGCATGATTTCTCATACAGGCCCCGCTGTATAACTGTATCCCCGTCGGCGATATTTTGGCCTCGCGGCACCGACTGACAGGTATGGAGCACTCCGGAGCGAGCGACGTGGAAGGAGCCGACGCGTCGGACGACGCGGTCAGGGTGTGGCTGGTCGAGCGGACGTACTCGGACGACGAGCAGAACCTCATCATCCTGACGTACGCGACGCCCGACGGCGAGCGCGACTTCCGGAAAGAACGAGCGCTGACGAGTTTCAGCGGCCCGGGCCGCGAGACGACGGCCGCCCTCGACGTCTCCCCGAGCAACCTCGGGACCGTCTCGGACGAGGAGACGCGCGAGCGCTACGCGACGGAGGTCGAACGACTCCGCGAGACGCACGCGCCGGACGACTCGGTGTGAAACGACGGCGGCGTCGGACCGAGAGCGGGTCGGTCAGTTCCGCGAGCGGACGTACTCGCGCTGTTCGCGGAGTCGCGGCGGCAGCTCCTCGTAGACGTGGTCGAACACGTCGTCCAGGTCGTCGGTCTCGGTCTCCTCGACGCGCTCGACGGCGTCCCCGACCTCGTCGTTCGCCTCCTCGCGGAGGTCCTCGACCTCCTCGTCGGTGACGAGGTCGGTCTGCTGGAGGTAGTCGACGTAGCGGTCGATGGGGTCGCCGGTCCGCCACTCGGGCAGGTCGACGTCGTCGTCCCGGTACTTCGAGGGGTCGTCGCTCGTCGTGTGTGGCCCCTGCCGGTAGGTGAGGCTCTCGACGAGGACGGGCGTCCCGTCGCGGGCGACGTCCAACGCCGCCGAGACGACCTTCCGGACCGCGAGCGGGTCCATCCCGTCGACCTGCACCCCTTCGATACCGTACGCCTGGGCCTTCACCGCGATGGAGTCGCTCGCGGTCTGTCTCGTTCGCGGCGTCGAGATGGCCCAGTGGTTGTTCTCGCAGAGGAAGACGACCGGCGCGTCGAACACGCCCGCGAAGTTGAGGCCCTCGTGGAAGTCGCCCTCGGAGGTCGCCCCGTCGCCGAGGTAGCAGAGGACCGCCGACTCCTCCTCGCGGTAGTTGGTCGCCATCCCGAGGCCCGCCGCGTGGGGTATCTGCGACCCGATGGGGACGGCCTGCGGGAGGACGTTCAGGTCGTGCCCCGAGGAGTACTCGGCGTGGCCGCGCCTGAACGCGAGGAGGTCCCACATCGGGACGCCGTGCGCTATCTGCATCGCGTTCGAGCGGTACGTCGGCACCAGCCAGTCGTCGTCGCGCATGGCGTGTGCGGCCCCGACCTGCGACGCCTCCTGCCCGCGGAACGGCGGATACCCCGACATCCAGCCACGCCGCTGGAGCGACAGCGCTCGTTCGTCGAACCGTCGGGCGCGGACCATGTCCCGAAGCAGCGCGTGCGCCTCCGACTCCTCGAAGCCCGTCTCGGGGAACGGGCGGTCGCCGATGACCCGGTGCATACGGCGACGTGACGTGTCGATACGAAAGCGGTTGCGGTGTCGGCTGCCACGGCGGACGCGACGACCGGTTCCGCTCCTGTACGCGACCCGTTACGTCGAAGTGGCCGCCGCTCGTAGCTCTCCCATGGTCTCGCTCATCGGCGTCGTCGGCCTGCTCCTCATCGTCGGGGTCAACACCGCCATCGCCGCCCTCCTGACGCGCTTCTTCCGCGTCCGTCTCGACACGCGCTGGGGACCGGTCGTGTTCACGCTATTCATCACGCCGGTCGCCATGGTCGTCCCGGTCCTGCTGCTCGGGGCCATCGTCCCGTTCGACCTCGGGAGTCGCGCAGCCGTCGTCGGCATCGCGTTCGTCCTCCCGCTCACGTTCGGCATCGCGTTCGACTACCTCTGGATGCCCAGCCCCGACGACGTGGACCTGCCCCGCGAGTACGGGAGCGAACGGCGGGAGAACTCGCCGCGGCGCTGAGTTCGGTCTTTCGAGACGGGCCTACGCGTTCGAGCGGATGCGTTCGAGCGCCGTCTCCACCGCGTCGAGGACCTCCTCGGGCGACTGTTGGGCGTCGACGCGGACGAACCGTTCGGGCTGGTAGGAGATGAGCGTCTCGTAGTTCTCCTGGACCGCCGCGAGGTAGCCCGCCGCCTCGAACTTGTCCGTCGCGCCCGCCCGCTCCGCGCCGACCTGCGGGTCCACGTCGAAGTATATCGTCGCGTCCGGCGGGCGAGTGAACGGCTGGTGGACGCCGCGGACGTACTCCATCGGTCGCTTCAGTTCGCCCGCGAGGCTCGCACCCTGGTAGGCGTATCGGGAGTCCGAGTAGCGGTCGGAGATGACGAGTTCGCCGTCGTCGAGTGCGGGTTCGACGACCCGCGAGAGGTGGTCGGCGTGGTCCGCAGTGTAGAGGAACAGTTCGGCGATGGAGTCGGCGTCGTCGTCTTCGAGGGAGCGACGGACGGCCTCGCCGTACCACGAGTCCGTCGGCTCGTGGGTGAACACCGCATCGGGGTAGACGTCCTGCAGCGCCTCCCAGGCGGTGGTCTTGCCGGAGCCGTCGATGCCCTCCAACGTGATGAGCATGAGAGGCGTTTCCCGGCGGCGGACGTAAGTACGGTGATTCGCCCGACCCGAAGAGGCCGTCACCTGTCGACCGAGGGACGGGAGGCCGAAACCGGTTTACCGGTCTCACTCCCCCAATCGAGATATGCCATCGCTCGAACGACTGCTGCAGATCGTCGGTGCCGTCGCCCTCGTCGCCGGCGTCGTCATCTTCGGATACGGC
This sequence comes from Halomarina salina, assembly GCF_023074835.1. Lineage (NCBI taxonomy): Archaea > Methanobacteriati > Methanobacteriota > Halobacteria > Halobacteriales > Natronomonadaceae > Halomarina > Halomarina salina. The sequence continues at coordinate 1,756,094 of NZ_JALLGW010000001.1, read as the reverse complement.
TTCCTCGTGCCCGACCTGGACGTCGTCGCGATGCTCGCGGGAGTGTTCACCGCCGTCGTCGGAATGACCCTGCTCGCCGCCGGACTCGTCTTACCCCGATTCGACGGCCCGAATGGCCGCCGCGCGTAGTTTTACGTCGGTTCCGTCCCTCTTTCACGTATGCGTGTTCTCGTAGTCGGCGGAACTGGATTCGTCGGCACCGCACTCTGCCGAGCGTTGAACGAGCGCGGCCACGACGTCACGGCGCTCTCGCGCTCGCCGGACGACGACGACCTCCCGGCGGGCGTCGAGACGGTGATGGGCGACGTCACGGCCTACGACTCCATCGAGGGGGCGTTCGAGGGGCAGGACGTCGTCGTCAACCTCGTCGCGCTCTCGCCGCTGTTCCGGCCCTCGGGCGGGTACGAGAAGCACTTCGAGGTCCACCTCGGCGGCACCGAGAACGTCGTCGAGGCGGCGACGGAGCACGGCGTCCCGACGCTCGTCCAGCAGAGCGCGCTAGGAGCCGACCCCGACGGCGACACCGCCTACATCGCGTCGAAGGGGCAGGCCGAGCGTGTCGTCGAGGAGTCCGGGCTGGACTACGTCATCGTGCGTCCGTCGGTCATCTTCGGCGAGGGCGGCGAGTTCGTCTCGTTCACGAAGAAACTCGCGGTGCGACCGGCCGCACCGCTACCCGGTGGCGGGGACACGAGGTTCCAGCCAATCTGGCTCGGCGACTTCATCCCGATGCTCGCCGACTGTCTCGACGACGACGAGTATCTCGGGAACACCTACGAGATCGGTGGCCCGGAGGTGCTGACGCTGGAGGACGTTGCGAAGATGGCCCACCGCGCCGACGGTCACTCGTTCACGGCGATTCCCATGCCGATGGTGCTGGCGGACATCGGGCTGGGGATGCTCGGGGCCATCGGCGGACCGATGGGTCGGGACCAGGCCCGGTCGCTCCGCATGGACAACACGGTCGCCCACAACGACGTCGACGCCTTCGGCTACGACGAACGCGACCTGAAGACGCTGGGGGAGTACCTCGGTCTGAGTCCGGACGAGGAACCGACCCCGGTGGAACAGTGATCGCCAGACAGGGCGTGCTATCCCCGGCGCGTTCGTCTCTATACGACCGTTAATCGGGGCCTAGAGGCGACCCGAACCGCGGGAGTGCGCTCGGGACAGCTCGAAAACAGGTCGATATACGCTACTATTCTAGTAACAAGAGTTATACCCGAACTCCCGTTTTCTCCGTCAAGATGAAGCTGGCAATGATAGGGTACGGGCAGGCCGGTGGGAAGGTACTCGACAAGTTCCTCGAGTACGACCAGCGGAACGGCTCGAACATCGTCCGGGCGGCGCTCGCGGTGAACACCGCGAAGGCCGACCTCATGGGACTCGAGCACGTCCCCGAGGAGAACCGCGTCCTCGTCGGGCAGTCACGGGTGAAAGGACACGGCGTCGGTGCCGACAACGAACTCGGCGCGGAGGTCGCCGAGGAGGACATCGACGAGGTGATGAGCGCGATGGACGACGTCCCGGCCCACGAGGTCGACGCGTTCCTCATCATCAGCGGGATGGGCGGTGGCTCCGGGTCCGGCGGCGGTCCGGTCGTCGCCCGCCACCTCAAGCGCATCTACACCGAACCGGTGTACGCGCTGGGCATCCTGCCGAGCAGCGACGAAGGCGGCATCTACACCCTGAACGCCGCGCGCTCGTTCCAGACGTTCGTCCGCGAGACGGACAACCTGCTCGTCTTCGACAACGACAACTGGCGCAACGCGGGCGAGTCGATGCAGGGCGGCTACGACGCCATCAACGAGGAGATCGTCGAGCGGTTCGGCCTCCTGTTCGGTGCGGGCGAGGTCGAACACGGCGGCGAGGTCGCAGAGAGCGTCGTCGACTCCAGCGAGATCATCAACACGCTGGCGGGCGGCGGCGTCTCGACGGTCGGCTACGCCAGCGAGACCATCGAACGCGAGGACACCGGACTCCTCTCGCGGTTCCGCGGCAACGGTGGCAACGGCGACGACCTCGACGCAGCCCAGACGACCAACCGCGTCACGTCGCTCGTCCGAAAGGCGGCACTCGGTCGCCTGACCCTCCCGTGTGAGGTCGACGGCGTCGAGCGCGCACTGCTCGTCATGGCCGGTCCCTCGAAGTACCTCAACCGGAAGGGCATAGAGCGCGGGCGGAAGTGGCTCGAGGAGCAGACCGGGAGCATGGAGGTCCGGGGCGGTGACTACCCGCTCGGGAGCGGCGACTTCGTCGCCAGCGTCGTCCTGCTGTCGGGCGTGACGAACGTCCCGCGCATCAAGGAACTCCAGCAGGTCGCCATCGAGGCGCAGGACAACATCGACGAGATTCGCGACGAGAGCACCGAGAACCTCGACAACCTCGTCAACGACGGCCAGGACGAGCTGGAACCGCTGTTCTGAGCAGTCTCTCGGCCGTCCCACCTTCCCGACCCGGAGACCGACCGGACACTGCAGGCCCCTCTTCTTTACTACGTGCGTTCGAACGGAGAGGCGTGACGACATCCCGAGCCGCAGACCCCGACGATGCCGACCGGATTCGTGCGGTCGCCGAGAGCTCGATGACCGCGTCGTACTCGCTCAGTCCCCGCGAACTCGACGCCGTTGTCGAGGACCAGTTCTCCCCGGAGCGACAGCAGGAGTGGACGGACGACGAGGACACCGTCTTCCTCGTCACCGAGTCGGACGGGACGGTCGTCGCCGTCACCAAGGCGGCGGTCGACGGCGAGCAGGGTGACGTCCGGTGGCTGTTCGTCGACCCGGAACACCGGGGCCAGGGCCACGCCACCGAACTGCTGGAGAGCATACTCGACGAACTCGACGAGCGGGGAGCGACGGAGGTTCGCGCGCTCGCCCTCACCGAAAACCAGGAAGGGGAGGCGTTCTTCGAGCGGTTCGACTTCCAGCAGGTCGACGAACAGGACGTCGAGTTCGGCGGCCAGGAGCTGACCGAACACGTCTACTCGCGGGACGCCGAGGAGGGCGAACCGCGAGAGCGCGAGGAGCCGAGCGACGAACCGTCCGAGTTCCCCGAGGACGGCCGGGCGACGACGGACGACGGCACCGAGGTCCGCGTCGACCGCGACGAGGAGCGCTCGGGGACCAAGGCCCCGTTCTTCGCCACCTACGTCGGTGACGACGGCGAACAGCACGGCTTCTTCTGCAGCAACTGCGGAGCCACCGACACCGCGATGAACGGGATGGAACGACTGGAGTGCCAGAGCTGCGGGAACCAGCACAAACCCGACGGGAGCGAGCAGTACGACGACGGCTACCTGTAGCGCCGACTGAGTACCCCCTCGTCGCGGTGATTCGACGGCCGGAGACCCGAAGGCACTTGTCGATATCCGTGATGGATTCGGTATGAAGGCCGTCGTCATCTCGCTCGACGCCGAACTGGCGTGGGGTTTCCACGACCTCCAGGACCCCCCGGTGGAGCGAATCGAACACGCGCGCGGGTCGTGGAACCGCCTCGTCGACCTGTTCGAACGGGGCGACGTCCCGGCGACGTGGGCGGTCGTGGGTCACCTCTTCCTCGACGAGTGCGACGGGACGCACGCCGACCACCCGGCGGCGGGCGACGGCTGGTTCGCGACGGACCCCGGCGGCGACCGGGTCGCGAACCCCAACTGGTTCGGCCGGGACCTCCTCGACCGCATCCGCGAGAGCGACGTCGACCACGACATCGGGTCGCACACGTTCTCGCACGTCGAGTTCGGGAAGGCCGACACCAGCCGGGAGGTCGCCGACGCGGAACTCCGACTGGCGAACGAGGCCGCCGAGGCGTACGGCGTCGACCTCGACTCGCTCGTGTTCCCCCGGAACAACGTCGGCCACCTGGACGTGCTGGCCGACAACGGGTTCACCTGCTATCGGGGGAACCAGGTCCCCCGATGGTACCACCGCCTGCCGGTCACCGCACCCGGCAAGTTCGCGGAGTACGCGCTGGGGCTGTCGACCCCGCCCGTCTTCGACCCGACCGTCGACGAGCACGGCCTGGTGAACGTGCCCGCCTCGCTCTACCTCTACGGCTTCGAAGGGGCCGCTCGGTCGCTCGTCTCGCCGCTCACCGACCAGCCCATCCTCCGGCAGGTGAAGGCCGGGCTGGAGTCGCTCGCTCGGCGCGACGAGGGCGTCTTCCACCTGTGGCTCCACCCGAACAACGTCGTGACCGAGGCCGACTTCCAGCGGATGGTGGCGGTGGTCGACCTGATAAACGAGTACCGACGGAATCACGACGTCACGGTGGAGACGATGCGGGACGTCGCGGCGAGCGTTCGGTAGGCCGACCCTACCGCTGTCGGCTTGTTATCGTGGGGCAGACTGTCCGGGGAAAGAGCTATGCGGCCGTGCGGAATACCCCGTTGACGATAGATGAACCAGGTTTTGCTACTCGACTCTGCCGTGCCGAGCGTGTCCTGCAGGTCCGTAGACCGACGGTCGTCCGGAGGGCGGTAGCGTGGCGCGCTCCCTCCCCGAACAGGCGGTGAACCGACTCGGCGTCGAGTTCGACCGGTTGCGCCTCCGGACGGGCCGGATACCCGAGCCACTGGAGATACAGCGGGCGTTCGAGGCGCTGGACGACGGCGGCCACGTCCTGATGCTCTGTGCCGGGAACATCTGCCGCAGTCCGCTGGCTCACTACTACCTCGAACGGAGACTGGAGGAGGCGGGTATCGACGACATCACCGTCGATTCGGCGGGGATGGCGGGTCGCGGCGGCCGGCCGAGCCCGACCAACGCGGTCAGCGTCGCGACCGAACACGACGTCGACCTCTCGCCCCACCGCTCGCAGGACGTCACCGCCCAGCTGCTGGCCGACGCCGACGTCGCCTTCCTGATGGACATCCGCAACTACCGCTACTACATGCGGGAGTTCCCCGAGTACGCGCACAAGTTCTTCTTCCTCGGGGCGGTGTCGACGCGCGGGCCCGCCTACCGCGACGGCGACGACGAGATAATCGACCCCGAAGGCGAGAGCGAGGCGACCTTCCGACTCATCTACGACGAGGTGACGCAGGCGGTCGACGACTTCGTCGACGCGCTCGCCGCCCGACGATGACCGGGCAGGACGCGGTCGTCGTCCCGTCGCTCTACCCCGCGCCGAGCAGTCTCGCGACGGTCCGCTCGCTCGGACGGGCCGGCGTCCGCACCATCGCCGTCGGGAGCAGCGAGACGATGCCGCCGTTCGCCTCGAAGTACTGCGACGAGGCGTACCGCGCCCCGGCACCCGGCGACGACATCGAGCGGTACGGCGACGTCCTCCTGAAACTCGCCGCCCGCGACGACGTGGTGACCGTCGTCCCGCTCCGGGAGGCGGACGTGTACGTTCTCTCGACGCGGCGCGACGAGTTCGCCGAACACGTGGCGACGCCGTGGCCCGACTACGACACCGTCGAGTCCGTCCAGGACGGGCTCCGACTCGTCGACATCGCCCGCGACGCGGGCGTCGCCGTCCCCGAGACGGTGTCGCTCGACGAGTGGGACGGGTGGGACGGCCCCGCCGCCGTCAAGTCGCGGTACTCCATCCTCGTCGAGGACGGCGAGACGTTCTACCCCGGCGTCGAGCTCCTCGACGCGGGCGAGACGCCCGACCGCGACGCCATCACCGAGCAGATGCGCCACGTCCCCATCGTCCAGGAGTTCATCCCCGGCGACGACGAGGTGGGGTTCTTCGCGATGTTCGACCACGGCGAACCGGTCGCGACGTTCCAGCACCGGCGCATCCGCAGCTACACCTACAAGGGCGGCGCGAGCGTCTACCGAGAGGCCATCGACGACCCGGACCTCGAAGCCGCCGGGCTCTCGCTACTGAAAGCGCTCGACTGGCACGGCCCGGCGATGGTCGAGTTCAAGCGCGACGAGCGCGACGGCAGCTACACGCTCATCGAGATAAACCCCCGCTTCTGGGGGTCGCTCCAGCTCGCCGTCCACGCCGGTGTCGACTTCCCGTACCACTACTACCGCGTGGCCACCGGCGACCCCGCCGAACCGACGTTCGACTACGACGTCGGGACGGCGAGTCACGTACTCCGTGGGGAGCTCATCTACCTCACCTCGCTGCTCACCGCCGACGACGGGCCGGTCGACCCGCCGTCGCTCCGCACCGAGATACCCGCCGTTCTGCGCTCGTTCGTCGAACAGCCGAACTTCGACTACCTCTCGCTCGACGACCCGATGCCGTTCGCGACGGATATGTGGCTCACGCTGGAGGCCGTCCTCCCGTAGCGCGGCGGTCCTGGGTCGACAGACCCGACGGGCGACGCGACTCCGCCCGGGCCGAACCGCCACGCTCAATCGTGGGGCCGTCGCAGTCCGGACCATGCGCGTCGTCGTCCCGTACCGCGTCGCCGACCCGAAGACGCGGCTCGCGTCGCTCTGCTCGCCAGCGGAGCGCGAGGCGCTCTCCCGGGCGATGCTCGCGGACGTGCTCGACGCGGTTCGGGCGGTCGGCGAGGCCCCCACGGTTCTCGCCACCGAGGCGTTCGACCCGCCCGGCGACACCGAGACGCCGGTCCGTATCGACGACCGACCGCTCTCACCGGCCGTGAACGCGGTGCTGGCCGAGCGCGCCGGCCCCGACTCGCCGGTCGCCGTCGTGATGGCCGACCTCGCGCTGGCGACGCCCGGGGCGCTCTCGGCGCTGTTCGACGCCGACGGACCGGTCGTGTTCGCGCCGGGGCGCGGCGGCGGGACGAACGCCTTCGTCTCGCGCCACCCCGATTTCCGGACGGACTACCACGGAGCCTCCTACCGCGACCACCGGCGAATCTGCGAGGACCTGGGCGTCACCCCGACGACGGTCGACTCCTACCGCCTCGGGACGGACGTCGACGCGCCGGCGGACCTCGTCGAGGTGTTGCTCCACGCGACAGCGGACGGCCGTACCAGAGACTTCCTCGCCGACCGGTTCGCGGTGACGACCGGCGACGGTCGGGTGGGCGTCGAACGCCGAGAGTGAGCGGCGTGGCCCGTCCCGGACCGACGGCAGGAACCGCCGACAGTGGGAGGATTTACGGTGGGTGACGGCCGACCACGAACCGTGATTCCGGGCGCAGCGGAGTACGATATCGACATCGCCATCGACCCCGCCGACGTCGAGCGACTGCTGGACGTGACGCCCGACGACGTCGGCCCCGCGCCCGCGCTGACGTTCTGTCGCAACGTGTTCGTCCCGCTGACGACGGCGTGTCGCTACACCTGCACCTACTGCACCTACTACGACGTGCCGGGGCAGGCGTCGCTCCTGACCCCCGAGGAGGTCAGGGACGTCTGCCAGCGCGGCGCGGACGCCGGGTGTACGGAGGCGCTGTTCACGTTCGGCGACGACCCGGACGACCGCTACACCGAGGTCCACGAGCAACTCGCGGAGTGGGGCCACGACTCCATCCACGAGTACCTGCGCGAGGCCTGTGAGATAGCGCTGGAGGAGGGCCTGCTCCCCCACTCGAACCCCGGCGACCAGACCCGCGAGCAGATGGCCCACGTCGCCGACCTCAACGCCTCGATGGGCGTGATGCTGGAGACGACCGCAGCGGTGCAGGCCCACGGCGGGCCACGAGCGAAGTCGCCGGGTCAGCGTCTGAACACCATCCGGACCGCCGGGGAACTCGGCGTCCCGTTCACCACGGGGATTCTGGTGGGCATCGGCGAGACGTGGCGCGACCGCGCGGAGTCGCTGCTCGCCATCCGGGCGCTCCACGAGCGCCACGACCACGTCCAGGAGGTCATCGTCCAGCCGGTCGCGAACAACGAGCGCTGGCGCGGCGACACCCCCGACGTGGCGACGCTCCGACGCGCGGTGGCGATGGCCCGCGTCGCGCTTCCCGAGTCGGTGAGCGTGCAGGTGCCGCCGAACCTCGCCCCCGTCCGCGAGGTGCTGGACTGCGGCGTCGACGACCTCGGGGGCGTGTCGCCGGTCACCGACGACCACATCAACCCCGACTACGCTTGGCCAGCGCTGCGCGAACTGGAGGACGTCGCCGAGGAGGCGGGCGTCCCGCTCCACGAGCGACTGCCCGTCTACGAGCGGTTCGTCGGTCAGGGGGAGCGCGACGAGGTGGGAGGCGGGCGAGACACCTCGTCGGCGTGGCTCTCGTCCCGACTCCGCGACGAACTCGCCGCGGAGACATCGACTGGTGAACGCTACCGGTCGGTGCTGGGAGGCTGAACTCGCCTTCCCCCTCCGCGAACCGAAACCGGCGACAACGGCCGGTAGAGAGGAGGCACCACCTTTTTCATCGTTCTGCGGGTACACCAGTCAGATGGTTCCGCTCCAGGCTCACGATATGACCTCGCTTCAGGTCACGCTCAGACTGCTCGCCGGGCTCCTCCTCATCCTCACCAACGGGTTCTTCGTCGCTATCGAGTTCGCACTGACGCGTGCGCGACAGTTCACCGAAGAGGAGTTCATCGGTGGGAACCCGTCGCTCGAGCGAGCCTGGGAGATGACGCAGAACCTCGAACTGTACCTGACGACCTGTCAGGTCGGTATCACCGCGTCGAGCATCGCGGTCGGCATCGTCGCCGAACCGGCGCTCGCCGCCCTGTTCGAACCCCTGCTGGCGGACACGGCGCTGGCCTCCGTCGGTGCGGGTGCGATCATCGCCTTCCTCATCATCAACCTGGTCCACCTCACGCACGGCGAACAGACCCCGACGTACCTGGGCGTCGAGCGCTCCCGACAGGTGTGTCGGTACGGAGCGTCCCCGCTGTACTGGTTCCACTACGCCATCTCGCCGCTCATCGCGTTCGGCGACTGGATCGCGAAGGGGACGCTGAAGCTGTTCGGCGTCGAGATGACCGGCGCGTGGATGGAGGCGGAGGCCGACGTCATCGAGTCCCGCGCCGACCTGCGCCGGCAGCTCGACGACATGCTCGACGAGGGCGACATGCCCGAGGAGCGCCGCGAGGAGATACAGGCGGCACTCGACATCGACCGACTGACCGTCCGTAACGAGATGGTCCCCCGCGAGGACATCGCTACGCTGTCGACGAGCAACGACGTCGACGAGAACCTCCAGGTCCTCGAGGAGAACCCCCACACCCGGTTCCCGCTCGTCGGCGACTCGCTCGAGGAGTTCGAGGGAATCGTCTACATCCCGGTCGTCGCCCGGCACTTCGACGAGCTGCGCGACGGCGAACTGACGTTCGCGGAGCTCGCAGCGCCACCGATGACCCTCACCCCGGAGACGAGCATCAGCGAGGCTATCGACAGCTTCCAGGACGAGAACCAGGAACTGGCGCTGGTCGTCGAGGACGACGAAGTGGTCGGCCTGCTGACGGCGACCGACGCATTCGAGGCCGTCACCGGCGAACTCGCCGACCCGACCGACCCGACCGAGGAGCGGGCGTCCACGTAGCGTCAGCGGTGGCGGAACGTTCACGGCGGCGGACCGCGGCTATCGACCATGTCCAACTCGCTCGTGAGTGGTGTCGTCGCGTTCGTCGTGGCCACGGCCGCCGCCGGTCTCGTCGGTCGGAACAGGACGCTGGCGCTCGTCGTCGGAGCGTTCACGGGGGCGAGCGTCGCGCTATCGACGTGGTACGCCTCCCGACCGCAGACGCGAGCCATCGCCCCGCCGTTCGCGCACGACTGAGTCTCCGAGTTCAGTCTCGGGACTCCTCGACGTGTTGTCGTTAACGGTCCACTACGACACACGTTCGATACTGAACGTCCGTCAGCACCCAGCGCGAGCGAGGTACGGCGGAAACGGCATTAATTTAGAATCTTTTCCGAAATAATATTTTAAATCTGCTAGTCTGTAACTTACGAATACAGGTAGCGGTAACTATCGGGTGCAGACTCATGAACGAATCCAGCACGAGCCGACGGGGCTTTCTGAAGGTCACGGGGGCGACCGCAGCCGCGGTGGTCGGCGTCCCGACCGTGGCGGCACAGGACAGTTCGAACGGGTGGACCGAGGCCGAGAGTCCGACGACGAAGACGCTCAACGACGCGGTCGACACGGTCGAGGGGCCGGTCGCGGTCGGCGGCGGCGGCGACGTCGTCATCCGCCGACAGGACGGCTGGGAGCGCATCGTCAACTACGGCCCGCAGGCGCGGAGCCGGCCGCTCACGGGCTGTGACGTCACCGACGACGGGAAGGCGGTATGGTTCGTCGGCGGGTCGGGCGTCATCGGCGAGTATCGCGTCGACACGCAGACGCTGACGAACTACTCAGCCCCGAAGGGCAAGACCTCGACGTGGGAGGACTGCGCCGTCGTCGGCACCGCCGGAACGGACGAGCGACTCTACTTCGTCAACGGGTCGGGCGAGCTGCTCGTCGGCGTCCGCCAGGAGAGCGGCGCCGTGAAGTACGACGACGTCGTCAAACCCGGCGGCGGGTCGACGATTCCGGGCATCGACTTCCACGCGCGACAGAAGGGCCGCGTCGCCTCGACCAGCCAGCTCGTCGCCGAGACGACCGACGGCGGCACGAACTGGGAGCAGATCGGTATCGACTTCGCCGGGAACGCGTTCTACGACATCGCCAGCGTCGGTGCGAAGGACGTCAACGTCGCCGCTGGCGGCGGTATCGTCTACCGCTACGACGGGTTCCGGTGGACGCCACACGTGGTGGACGACGACCGGCAGGCCATCCGCGCGCTCGACCGCGGTACCGACTACGGCTACGCGGCGGGCAACGGCGGCAAGGTGTACGAGCGCCTGTCGGCCGGCCAGTGGAAACTGTACGAGACGCCCGTCTCGACGAAGTTCCAGGGCGTCGCCCACGGCGACACCTACGACGTCGCCGTGGGCAACGGCGGCACCATCGTCGAACGCGACTCCTCGACCGACACGTCCACCGACTCGCTCTCCAGCGAGAGCCTCGGCGTCAGGGAGTACGTCGAAGGGGCGGTGACTGGCTGAGCGGGCGCCTCGTCGCCGTTAGAAACGGTTCTCACTCCCCGTTCGGACGCGTCGCGGTCTGGCCGTGCTCCCTCGTCGGCCCTCCTTCAGTCGTCGGCGAGCGCTTTCGACCGGTCGACGAGCGGCGTCCCGTCGGCTTCCGGGCCGAGTGTCGGCCCGAACGGCCCCTCCTCGGGGTCGACGACCCGTCGCTGGCGGTAGTCCGTCGAGCGCTCGACGGGCACGCGGCCGACGGCCGTTATCATGTCGACGTACTCCCGGACCGACCGGAACTCGCCGAACTCGCCGCCCGCGCGTTTCGTTATCTCCTCGGAGAGGATGGTGCCCATGAAGTCGTTCGCGCCACACGAGAGCATCTTCAGGCCGAGTTCGTCGCCGTACTTCACCCACGACGACTGGAGGTTGTCGACGTTGTCGAGGTAGAGCCTGGAGACGGCCATCAGCAGTTCGTCCTCGGCCTGCGTCGCCCCCGTCGTCACCATCCCCTCCTCGGCCAGCGGCGTGTCGTGGTGGACGAACGACAGCGGGACGAACTCGGTGATGGCTCCCGTTCGGTCCTGGAGGTCCCGGACCACGTCGAGGTGCTGCACGCGGTGCGCCTCGTTCTCGACGTGACCGTACATGATGGTCGCCGTCATGTCGAGGCCGAGCGACGCGGCCGCCTCCATCGCTGCGACCCACTCGCCGGAGTCTATCTTCTGCGGGCAGATGACGTCGCGGACCTCGTCGACCAGTATCTCGGCGGCCGTGCCGGGCACCGAGTCCAGCCCCGCCTCCTGGAGGCGACCGTACACCTGCACGTAGGACTTCTCGGTCCCGCGGCGTGCGTGGGCGGCCTCCTCGGGCGTCATCGAGTGGAGGTGGACGCCGTCGACGGCCATCGCCTCCAGTTGCTCGACGTACGTGCCGGGGTCCGTCGCGTACATCGAGGCGGGCTTGTAGTTCGGGCCGCCCTGCGCGTCGAGCGCTTCCAGGTGGTCCTCGTCGAGTGCCAGCGCCGGGTGGAGCCCCGAGACGGACGTCACCTCGTAGATGCCGCGCTCGATGGCGTCCCGGACGAGTCGACGCGACTCCTCGGGCGTCTTCGTGAACCCGCGTTCCTCGTGGGCGACCTCCTCTTCGGGGACGTTCCCAGCTTCGAACTCGCCAGCCGGGTCCTTGAAGTTGCAGAACAGACAGCCCGTGTTGCAGGCCGTCGTGACGTTGTTGTTGAGGTTGGCGACGAACGTCACCTCCTCGCCGACCTGCTCGGCGCGGCGCTGGTCGGCGGCCTCGAGGACGAGTTCCTTCCGGCGCGGGTCGATGCCGTCGAATCCGGTGCCCGTCGTCAGCAGTTCGATGCCGTCGTCGACGGTCAACCGCTCGCCCGCCCGCACCTTCGCCAGCGCGTTCTCGAACGACTGGTCGGTCTCCGGGCGGTGTGCGAACTCGAAGCGGCCCCGCGGCACGTTCGTCGGCAACCGTTCCATCGGTGACACTCCCGCCTCGAACGGTAAAACCACACCGGCTACCGGTGAGCGTCGCCGGTGACGGGCGAGCGAGCCCGACGCCGACACGTGAACACCACACCCGCCGAGTCGCACGACCGTGCATAGAAACTCCTTTGCTACGCGGCGGACCACCCACGTCCATGACGAGTGTGAAGGAGTTCCGGGTCGAGGAGGCGGCCACGGCCGACTCGCTCGGACGCGGGTCGTTCGTCTTCACCGACGCGTACTCCGTCTTCGACTGGGGGCAGATGCCCGACCCGATTCCGGGGAAGGGGCGGGCGCTCTGCGCGATGGGCGCGGCGAACTTCGAACTGCTCGACGCCGAGGGCGTGCCGACGCACTACCGCGGCGTCGTCCCCGACGACGGCGAGGAACCGGTCCCGCTCGCCGACGTGGACGACCCACCACGCGAGATGGCCATCGACCTGACGCAGGTCCCCGACCTGCCCCACGAGGGCCGCACGTACGACTACGACGCCTACCACCACGACGCGGGCGAGAACTACCTCGTCCCGCTCGAAATCGTCTTCCGCAACCGGGTCCCGGTCGGGTCGAGTCTCCGCTCCCGGACGACCCCCGAGGCGGTCGGACTCGACGGCGGGACGTGGCCCGAAGAGGCCGTCACGCTCCCCGAGCCGCTGGTCGAGTTCTCGACGAAGTACGAGGAGTCCGACAGGTACCTCGCCCGCGAGGAGGCCGACCGCATCGCGGGCGCGGCGAGCGTCGACGCACTCGAATCGGTCGCCCGGCGCGTGAACGAACTCGTCACCGACCGCGCCGCGGAGCGCGGGTTCACCCACGAGGACGGGAAGATAGAGTGCCTGTTCTACGAGGGCGAGGTGCGCGTCGCGGACGTGGTCGGCACGTTCGACGAGAACCGGTTCGCCTACGACGGCCAGCAGGTGTCGAAGGAGGTCGTCCGGCAGTACCACAAGCGCACCCAGCCCGAGTGGGTCGAAGCGGTGGCGGCGGCGAAGGAGGAAGCGAAGGAGCGCGACGTGGCCGACTGGCGCGAGTTGTGCGAGCGCGACCCCGAACCGCTCGACGAGCGCGTGATTCGGGTCGTCAGCGACTACTACTGCGCCGGCGCGAACCGCTACCTCGGTCGCGACCTGTTCGACGCGCCGTCGATGGACGAGGCGGTAGCTGCCGTCCGCGACCTGTAACGCAGAAACGCTGTGTTCGCCGGAGCGAACACCGCTCGCGTTCAGTCGTCGGCGTCGGGCGTCTGGGTGACTCCCTCGTCGGTCGGCTCCTCGGGATTCGCGTCCTGTGCGACGCCGGGGAGGCCGAGCTGGTAGTCGTCGTCTTCCACGTCCTCGCGGAGGTGCGTGCGGCCGTGGTACACCGTCGTCGCGTCGTCGAGGTGGAGCGTGACGGCCTCGACGAGCGCCTCGGCTTCGAGCGGCTGGCCGCGCGCTTCGAGGTCTTCGGGGGCAGCGCCGTCGGGCACGTCGAACGCTCGTTGCGTGATGATGGGCCCCTGGTCGAGGTCGGTCGTGACGTAGTGGGCGGTGACGCCCGCGATGCGGACGCCCTCCTCGCGGGCCTGCCGGTACGCCTCCGCGCCGGGGAACGCCGGGAGGAGCGACGGGTGGACGTTGATGATGCGGTCCTCGTAGCGGAACACGACGTTCGGGCTGAGGATGCGCATGTACCGCGCCAGCACCACGAGGTCCACGTCGTGTTCGTCGAGGATGTCCAGCAGCCACTCCTCGTCGGGGGACCCCGACCCGTCGCCGATGTCGTAGAACGGGATTCCGGCATCTTCGGCGAGGTCGGCGAGGTGGTCGTGGTTGCCGACGACGACCGACAGTTCGGCGTCGAGTCGGCCCTCCTCCCGCGCCTCGATGAGCGCCTCCAGACAGTGTGACTCCTTCGTCACGAGGACCGCGATGCGGTCGGTGTCCCGGTCGCCGGGGAACCGGATGGAGATGTCCTGTCCGAGTTCCTCGCCGAGGTCGTCGAGCACCTCGCGGAGCGTCTCCTCCTTGACGACCATGTCGCTGATGTCCACGTGGAGCGTCATCCGGAAGACGCCGTCCTGGACGGCCTGGTCGAGGTCCTCGACGTTGACGCCGCGTTCGAACAGCAGCGTCGTCACGCGAGCGATAATGCCCTTCTTGTCGTCGCCGACGACGGTGACCTGCGCGAGGTTCCGGGTCATCGTCGCCTCCGGTCGAAACGGTTCATGGCGTCACCTGGCAATCGGCGGTGAAAAACGCGACGTTCCGCGCACCGCCGTCGCGTCGGTCACGTCGCCTGGATCGGCAGGGTCGCTGCTGTCGGCCCCGTCGAGTTCGTCGCGGTCGCCCCCCGCGACCGGTAGTACTCATGGAACCGGACGTCGACCGTCGTCGGCTGACCGGTCTCGGCGGTGATGTGTTCGGAGAGCGCGCCCGCGAGGTGCGACCCGTTCACCTGCGAGGAGGCCGGGCGACTGAGCACGACCGACACGTTCCGCGGTTCGCTCGCTGGGGTGGCCGCGTACTGGGCGCTCGTCGAGAGCACCTTCACCTCGGCGTAGGCCGGGCGTTCGACGACGTCCCCGACTGCCGCCTTCGCACCGGTCGCGTAGCCGACGTGCCCACCGACGCCGGCGACCGTCGCGAGCGCGACGAGGAGACAGGCCCCGACGACGACGGCCGCAGGTCGCCAGGAGAGCACCTCGACGTCGCCGAGCGGCCAGTAGCCGAGCACCACGAGCGTGCCGGCCATACAGCCGTTGATGAGGACGAGCGTGACGAACAGGAGCGCCATCGTCCCGAACGCGAGGGTGTACGACCCCCAGGCGATACCGACGCCCGTCGCCGCGGCCGCCGGGACGAGCGCCGCCGCGATCATCACGCCGACGAGTTCGGTCGTCCCGCGCGTGACGAACGCGAACGCGGCGGCCGCCCCCGAGGCCGCCCCCACGACGAGCGCGAGCACCCCCGGTGACATCCGGAGGCCGACGAGTTCGATGCCGGAGACGTCGAGCGGCGCGGGTGCGACCGGCCCGAATCGGAACGCGAAGCTCACCAGCGTCGCCGCGAGGACAGCGACGGCGACGCCTCCGACCTGCCGAACGAGGCTCGCCGTGAGCATCTCCCGGTCGGCCGTGAGCGCCCCGACGCTCGCGGTGATGACGGGACTGACCAGCGGCGCGATGACCATCGACCCGACCAGCACCGCCGGCGAGTCCATCAGCAGTGCCGCCGTCGCGATGATGGCGCTGAGGACCATCATCCCGACGTAGCTGTAGCGGTCGGCGGTGAGGTCCTGGGCCTTCGCCCGCAGTTCCGCCCACGTCAGGGGCGCGTAGTCGCCCGAGTATCGGTCGCGCAGTTCGTCGCTCTTCGGTGTGGCGACGGCCTCGGCTTCGAGGACGACCGTGTACACCTCCTCGCTGACGTCGGTCTCCTCGACGATCTCGAACACCTTCCCCACGGCCGCGTTCGGGACCGGCAGTTCGAGCAGCCACGACCCCGTGGTCTCGCCCGCGTCGTCGTACGCGCGACTGGTGACCACCTCGAACCCCTCCGCTCGCAGGTCGTCTGCCACCGGCGCGTACTCCGCTTCGGGAACGAGGACTCGGACGAGGCGCATACGGGACGGTCCCAACCGCTGTCGATAGTCCTTCAGCCTGCCTGGGCATCCCGCGTGAGACGGTCTCGACCACCACGCAGAGACGGTCGGCGCACTCGCAAGCCACGTGGCCACGCTGCACGGACCCGCGAGAGGACACCACGAACGTGCACACCGGGGAGAACCCACAAGCGTTTTCGTGCACGACCACGCCTACACGACCGATGACCGCCTACACGGCGACCGTGACCGTTCGACTCAAGAACGGCGTCCTCGACCCGGAGGCCGAGACGACGAAGCGCGCGCTCGAACGCCTCGGGTTCGAGGTCGACGGCCTGCGCTCGGCGGACCGATTCGAGGTCGACCTCGACGCCGAGTCGGCGGACGTGGCCGCGACCCGCGCCGACGAGATGGCCCAGCGCCTGCTCGCGAACCCGACCATCCACGACTACGACGTGAGCGTCGCCGAGCGATGATCTCCGTACTGCAGTTCGGCGGGTCGAACTGCGACCGCGACGCGGTCCGGGCGCTCGCCCACCTCGGCGTCGACGCCGAACGCGTCTGGTTCGAGGACGGCCTGCCCGACGAGACGGACGGCATCGTCCTCCCCGGCGGGTTCTCCTACGGCGACTACCTCCGAGCCGGGGCGATGGCCGCCCGCGCGCCGGTGATGGCCGAGGTCCGCGAGCGCGCGGCGAACGGGACGCCCGTCCTCGGCATCTGTAACGGCGCACAGATCGGCTGCGAGACCGGTCTGACGCCCGGCGCGTTCACGACGAACGCGAGCGCCCGGTTCCAGTGCGAACACGTCCACCTGCGCGTCGAGAACGCCGACACGCCCTGGACCCGCTCCTACGACGAGGGCGACGTGGTCGCCTTCCCCATCGCCCACGGCGAGGGCCGGTTCGAGGCGACCGACGAGGAACTCGCGCGACTGGACGACGAGAATCGGGTGCTGTTCCGCTACTGCGACGCCGAGGGGACCGTCACCGACGACGCGAACCCGAACGGGTCGAAGGGGAACGTCGCGGGCGTCCTGGGCGACCGCGACACCGTCGCCGTGTTGATGCCCCACCCCGAACGCGCGACGCTGCCCGACCTCCACGCCGGCACCGACGGCCAGGGCGTGCTGCGCGGTTTCACGGTCTGAGTCGCTGCGTCGAACAGAGCGCACGAACCACGCTCACCGTCTGAACCGGGTCAGACTCCCCACACCATGCTCGGAGGCGGCGTCGGCCACTCCCCCTCCGTAGACGTACCGAACCAGCGGCGGCGTCATCACGGACGTCCCGATGGCGATGCAGACGACGATGGCGTAGGCCGCCTCGTTGAGCACGCCGAGTCGGAGGCCCACCGTCGCGACGACTATCTCCATCGCGCCGCGGGCGTTCAGCACGGCCCCGAGCGCCAGCGACTCGCGGCGTTCGAACCCCGCGACCGTGGCCGCGCCGACGGTCCCGACCACCTTCCCGACGACCGCGACGGCGAACGCGACGAGACCGACGAGCGCGACCTCGGGGTCCGCGAGCGCCCCCAGTTCGACGCGGAGTCCGGCGACGGCGAAGAAGACGGGCGCGAACATCGCCAGCGTCACGGACTCCATCGCCTCGCGCGTCCGGGCGTCGAGCGTCCCGCGTTCCCGAGCGAGCGCCCCGACGAGGAACGCCCCCAGCACCGCCTCGACGCCGAGCGCCTGCGTCGCCGCCCCCGCACCCAATGCGAGGGCGACGACCGTGGGCAGGGCGACGCCGTCGGCAACGTCACCGAGTCGGTCCGCCAGCCAGCGGCCCGCAGTGAGCGCGACGAGGACGATGCCAGCGAGCGCGAGGATGGTGCCCGGCAGCGACGCCAGCGCGTCACCCTCTCCCGTGGCGATGCCGGCGACGACGGCGAGCAGCAGCCAGCCGAGCGTGTCGTTGACGAGGGCGACGGCGACCGCGAGTTGCCCGAACGGCGCGTCGAGCAGCCCCATGTCGAGCAGGATGCGCGCGACGACGGGAATCGCGGAGATGCTCATCGCGGTGGCGACGAACAGCACGAACGGGAGGCGGGCGTCCGGGTCGGCGAGGACCACGTCGGGCGCGAGGAAGGCGAGCGCACCACCCAGCGCGAACGGAACGACGACGCTCCCCGCTGCGACGAGCAGTGTCTGCCCCGGTCTCGCCCGCGCGACGGCGAGGTCCGTCTCGAACCCGACGACCGTCATCAGCACGACGAGACAGACCGACGAGACGCCGAGGAGGAGCGTCGTCGCGTCCGTGGGGAACAGCGCCGCGTAGAGGTCGGGCGCGACCAGTCCGAGGAGAGAGGGGCCGAGCACGACGCCGGTCAGCAGTTCGCCGACGACGGGAGGCGCGCCGGCACGTCGCGCGAGCGCTCCCAACCCAGTCGCCAGCAGGAGCACCACGGCGAGTTGGACGAACAGGACGACGAGTTCGTCGCTCGCGGCGGGGTCGGGAATCACCATCGGGCCACACGACGCGACCGGACGACAAAAGTCCGGGCCACGACCTGACCGACCGTGCCTCAGCGGGCCGTCCCGTCTCGGCCGAGGCTTCTTCTCGCTCCCCGACGCGGGTGGTCCATGAGCGACTCCGACGAACACCGGGACCGGAGCGACGACCCGACCGACCCCGACGCACCCTTCGACCACGAGACGGTCCGCTACGAGCGTGACGGCGGCGTCGCGGTCGTGACTATCGACCGCCCCGACGCGCGCAACGCGGTCGACGACCGGACCGCACTCGGCCTGCGCGACGCGTGGCGACGGTTCGACGCCGACGAGGCGGCGCTGGTGGGCGTCCTCACGGGCGCTGGCGACGACTTCTGTGCCGGGGCGGACCTGAAGGCGATGGACCTGGAGGACCGCGACGAGGGCTGGCTGGGCTGTTCCCGGATGCGGGTGGAGAAGCCGACCGTCGCGGCCGTCGAGGGCCACGCCGTCGCGGGCGGTCTGGAACTCGCCCTCTGGTGTGACCTGCGGGTCGCCGCCGAGGACGCCACGTTCGGCTGCTTCGAGCGGCGGTTCGGCGTCCCCCTCGTCGACGGCGGCACCCAGCGCCTCCCGCGCATCGTCGGGCGAGGACGGGCGCTCGACATGATTCTGACCGGGCGGGCGGTCGACGCCGAGGAGGCCCACGACTGGGGCCTCGCTGACCGCGTCGTCGACTCCGGCGAGGCGCTGGCGGCGGCCCGCTCACTGGCCGAAGGCATCGCCGAGCATCCCCAGGCGACGGTCCGCACCGACCGCGCGGCGCTGTACGACGGTCTCGGGGAGTCCCTGGAGACCGGACTCAAAGTCGAGGCGTGGCACGGGACGAAGGCGCTCGACGCCGCCGACGAGGGCGCGGCGCGGTTCGCCGGTGGCGAGGGACGCGGCGGAGAGGGCGTCGACCGGTAGTCGGGGGCAGAGGTTTTACCGTCCGCTCCGCCTCTCACGCCCCGTGCAGACGTACCTCCACCTCGCCCACGAGTTCGAGTTCGCGCTCCCGGAGGCGTTCGCGGACGACGCCGACCCCAGAACCCCGGCATCGTACGTCGAACACTTCCTCGGCGAGTTCACCGACCCCGGCGACACCGTCCTCGACCCGTTCGCGGGATTCGGGACGACGCTCCGCGTCGCCGAGCGCATGGACCGCGAGGCCTACGGCGTCGAGTACGACGCCGACCGGGTCGCGTTCGTCCGCGAGGCACTCGACCACCCCGAGCGAGTCGTCCACGGCGACGCACTCGACGCCGAGAGTTACGACGGCTTCCCGCGGGCCGACTGCTGTCTCACCTCGCCGCCGTACATGCTGGCGGTGATGGAGCGCGACCCCCTGACGAACTACGAGGAGCGCGGGCGGGAGTACGACGAGTACCTCGCGGACCTCGGACGTGTCTTCGCCCACGTCGACGGACTGCTCGGAGAGGGCGGCCACGTCCTCGTCGACGTCTCGAACATGACGTTCGAGGGAGCGGTGACGACGCTCGCGTGGGACGTCGCGGAGGTACTCGCCGAGCGGTTC
The DNA here is from genome assembly GCF_023074835.1 of Halomarina salina. Classification (NCBI taxonomy): domain Archaea; kingdom Methanobacteriati; phylum Methanobacteriota; class Halobacteria; order Halobacteriales; family Natronomonadaceae; genus Halomarina; species Halomarina salina. Next base: position 1,736,134 of record NZ_JALLGW010000001.1, on the reverse strand, counting down.
TGGTTCGAGGGAGAGGTGGTCGTCACCTGGGAGGGCGAGGACGAGGACGGCGAGGGGACGTACGGCTACGGCTACGACCACAGCTACTGCCTCGTGTTCGATAAGGAGGGGTGACGAGGACCGAATCGTCGGCCCGCCTCATCGCGGGTAGCGTTATCCTGCAGTATGTCGTGACGAGCGTATGACCAGTTCAGCGAACCGTCGGCGCTATCGCCGCACCGCGCTGGTCGCCGCGGTCGTCTTCGTCACCTCCGTCGTGGAACTCCCCGACCGCGGCCCACCGCCGCGGGACCCGCTGGGTATCGCGGGCGTCGACAAGTGGAGCCACCTGTTCGGGTACGCCGTGCTCGCCCGGTCGTTCGCCGAGGCCGTCGACGCGCAGTCCTGGCGCTCCCTCGCGGCCGTCGCCTGCCTCGTGACCGGCTACGGCGCGGCCCTCGAATGGCTCCAGCACTCGCTGACGGGGCGACTGTACGAACGCGGCGACGTGGCCGCCAACGCGCTGGGAGCGCTGCTCGGCGTGGCGACGTGGCGACTCCACGACGCGACGAGCGACGACGACCCGCGTTGCGACCCTGACGCGAACTGCGTGCGACCGGACACCTTACGCCTCTCGGGGCGCTGACGGCGGTATGGACAGGTCGAGACGGCCGACGACGACGCGACGACGGCGTTACGTGGCGCTCGTCGTGGCCGCCGCCGTCGTCTTCGTCGCGTCGGTGCTGGACCCCGGTACGGTGGGTGCGGGACACCAGACGTCGGGGAGCGGCCCACTCGGCGTCCTGGGCCTCGACAAGTGGGTCCACGCGACGGCGTACGCGACGCTCGCGGTGCTCGGCGCGGCGGCGTTCGTGGGAGCGTCCCCGGACCGGACTCGCGACTGGTGGACGCTGGCGCTCGTGGTCCTCGGCGTCGCGGCGTTCGGCGCGGGCGTCGAGGTGGTGCAGTCGGCGCTCCCCGCACGGTCGTTCGACCTCCTCGACATGGCGGCGAACGCGACGGGCGCGCTGCTCGGGGTCGGGCTGTGGTTGGCACTCGACCGTTCCTCGACGGCAGGAGCCGACGAGCGACCCCACGAGCCGTGACAGAAGAGACGGAGGAGACGAAGGCGCTTTACCCGCCCGTCGGCAAGCCCCGGCAATGAGTACGCCCGACCCCGAGGTCTACGAGGAGGGCCGTGGGATGGACGCCCACAACGCCGTCATGCGCGAGGTGCGCTCGCGCAACGACCGAACGTACGACCCACGGGAGCCGACCCGCGTCTGGCTCGACGAGGACAACACGCCGAACGGCGTGCGCACCTCGCTGACCATCATCCTCAACACCGGCGGCTGTCGCTGGGCGCGCGCCGGCGGCTGTACGATGTGTGGCTACGTCGCGGAGTCCGTCGACGGTGGCACCGTCGCCCACGAGGACCTGATGGCGCAGGTCCAGTACTGCCTCGACCACGAGACCGAGCGGAGCGACGAACCCGCAGAGCTCATCAAGATATACACCTCCGGCAGTTTCCTCGACGAGCGCGAGGTGCCAGCCGAGACGCGCGACGCCGTCGCCGAGACGTTCGCCGACCGCGAGCGCATGGTGCTCGAATCGCTCCCCGACTTCGTCGAGCGCGAGCGTCTCGCGGACTTCACCGACCGCGGCATCGAGACGGACGTCGCCATCGGACTGGAGACGGCCACCGACCGCGTGCGCCACGACTGCGTGAACAAGTACTTCGACTTCGCCGACTTCGAGGACGCCTGCGCGGAGGCCGAAGCCGCCGACGCCGGCGTGAAGGCGTACCTCCTGATGAAGCCGCCGTTCCTCACCGAGGCCGAGGCCGTCGAGGACATGAAACGCTCCGTGCGCCGCTGTGCGGCGGTCGACGGCTGTCACACCGTCTCGATGAACCCGACCAACGTCCAGTCGTACACGATGGTCGAGGAGCTGTACCACTCGGGGGGCTACCGACCGCCGTGGCTCTGGTCGGTCTGCGAGGTGCTCGAATCGACCGCCGACGCGGACGCCATCGTCGTCTCGGACCCCGTCGGTCACGGCTCCGACCGCGGCCCGCACAACTGCGGCGACTGCGACGACCGCGTACAACGAGCGATCAAGGACTTCGACCTCCGGCAGGACCCGAGCGTGTTCGAGCAGGTCACCTGCGACTGCGAGACGACGTGGAACGCCGTCGTCGAGCGCGAGAAGAGCTTCGGGATGCCGCTGGCGCGCTGACGGTCTGGTAGGTACCTTTCCTGCGGTAAGGTGAGACCTTATTAGGGTGGAGGTAGTTGGTTTACTCGACGCTTCGTCTGGAGGGCCGAAGCGTCAGCGGGGACCAATTTCAGATTGCAGGCCTGGACGGACGTTTTCTGTCCGTCCGGGCTTGCGCTCTGTTCCGCATACGAACTCACGAGTCGCGGGCTTCTTCGACGGATACTCTCGCCACGTCGAGAGCGCGGGCTACGGATACGGGACGACGACCGAGCCACTGCTTCGACACGGCCATCCGGCGCGTCGCACGTCGCTATCGGACGCGCTCGACCCGGTCAGCCCATCTCGAAGTGGTCGCGGAACACGTCGACGCTGGTCTTGAACACGCCGAGGACGACCGGCCCGAAGAACAGTCCCATCGGACCGAACGCGACGGCCGCGCCGATGACGCCGACGAGGATGACCGCCGGGTGGAGCGAGGCGGCGTGGCGGTCCACCAGGAACGCCCGGAGGTAGTCGTCGGTGATGGCGACGACGGTGAGGCCGTAGACGACGACGAACCCCGCCCCGAGAGCGTTCCCCTGGACGACGAGGTAGAGTATCCCCCCGCCGAGCACCGGCGCGACCCCGACGACGGGAATCAGCGCGAGGAACATCATCACCAGCGTCCAGAGCACCGCGTTCGGGACGCCGACGACGAACAGGCCGACACCGGCGACGAACCCCTGGACAGCAGCGACGAGGACGTGGCCCTTCAGGACGGCCCACGTCATCTGGTCGGTGGCCTCGGCCAGTTCCTCGGCGACGGGGTCCGGGAGCGGGACGACGCTGCGGACCCACGAGACGAGCGCCGCGCCGTCCTTCAGCAGGTAGTACTCGACGAACAGCAGGAGCAACACGCCGAGCGTGGCGTGGACGCCGCCCCTGACCAGTCCCGGCGCGGCGCTGGCGAGGTAGCCGGGGAGGCTCCCGGCGATCGAGCGAAGCCGCGAGCGCAACTGGACCTGGACGCCGAACTGCTGGCGGAGCACCTGCTCGACCGACTCCAGACCGGGCAGCGCCTGGTTCCCGTCGGCGAGCGCCGCCACGTCGCCCGCCACGACGGCCGCGAACGCGGCGATGGGCACCACGACGGCCAGCACCGTTCCCGAGACGAGGACGCCGGCCGAGACCGGTGAGGAGAGCTGGTCGGACAGTCGCCGGTGGACGGGGAAGAGGACGAACGCGAGCAACACGGCCGCGAGGAGGAAGGAGAGGAACGGCTGGACGATACTGAACGCGAGGAGGCCGAGGACGACGACGAACGCCGCCGAGAAGGCGACGCGCGGGTTCAGGCTCATCGACGGTCGGACTGCCGGGTGGGCGGTTCGGCGTCCGGCGAGGTGTGTGGAGCGGTGAGTGGTCGAGGCAAGAGGGGAGAGCCTACTCGGCCGCTCCGCAAAAGCCCGCGGCCGGGAGGTGCAGGCCAGTACGTCGTCGTGAACGCGGGGCAGACGGCGAGCGTGTCGGACGGCGTGAGTGTGTTCGCACCCGGTCGGGGACGGGTTGAAGCGACCGGGCGAGAAAGAGGGAGTTATGAGCGACACCGCCCCGGACGGAGCGCGGGACCGACCCGCGAAGTCGCCCGACGAACTGCAGTTCATCTACGCGGACGCCGTCGAGACGTTCGAGCGGTTCGAGGCGCTCGAACGGCGACTGGTCGGTCGCTACCGTCAGCGCCTGTTCTCGCGTGCGCAGGGGACGGTACTGGACGTCGCCTGCGGGACCGGGTCGAACTTCCGGCACGTCCCCGAGGGCTGTTCGCTCGTCGGCGTCGACCTCTCCGCGGCGATGCTCGACGGCGCGCGGCGCGAGGCCGACTCGCTCGGACGGGATATCACGCTCGCGCACGCCGACGCCCAGCGTCTCCCGTTCGACGACGACGCGTTCGACACCGTCGTCTCCGCGCTCTCGACGTGCACCTTCCCGGACCCGGTCGCCGCGCTCCGCGAGATGGCGCGGGTCTGTCGCCCGTCGGGTCGCGTGCTGCTGTTCGAGCACGGCCGTTCCAGCGCCCGCCCGCTAGCGTGGGGCCAGGACCGCCTCGCACCGCGGCACTTCGAGCAGATGGGCTGCCGGTGGAACCAGGACCCGGAGGCCGTCGTCCGCGAGGCGGGACTGGAGATTCGGCGTTCGGAACGTCACCTCGCCGGCGTGTTCTCCAGCATCGTCGCGGAATCGACGGTCGAGACGGACGCCGAGCGAACGTGAGTTACTCCAGCGCGTAGGTGACGGTCACGGTCACCGTCGTCTCGACGGGACCGGGCCGTGGCCCGACCCTCGTCGTCCCCGACTCCTGTGCGGCCTCGACCGTCCGTACCTCGGTGGCCGACGCGTCACCGGCAGTCACCGACTGGACCGCACCGACCGACCGCACTTCTGCGGCGGCGAGCGTCGCGGCTCGGTCGCGGGCGAGTGCCATCGCGTCCGTCAGCGCCGCCGACTTCGCCTCGCGTTCCGTCGCCTCCCGGAGCGTGTACGACAGCGAGGAGAGGCCCGCTTCCGCGTCGTCGATACAGTCCGCCAGCAGGTCGCCGACGTCGTCGAGGTCGGCCGACTCCACGTGAACGTGGTGCGTGACGACGTAGTCGCCCTCGACCGGCGGCCGCTGCGTGTGGTCGCGCTCCCGCGAGACGCGGTAGTTGGTGGTGTTCGTCGCCTCCTCCGGAACCTGATGGTCGGCCAGCGTCTCGAACAGCACCTCGGACCGTCGGTCGGTCGCCGCGCGCGCCGTCCCGACGTCCGGGTCGGTCGACCGGACGCGGAGGTCGACGCTCGCCAGGTCGGGCGCGCGTTCGTCGCGCCCGTCGACGGTGACCGTCACAGTGTCGCTCATGGTCCACGTTCGACGAACGGCGAGAAAAACGTTGACGCGGTGTCACCCGACCCCGGCGCTTCCGACGACGACGCACTCGCGGATCTCCAGCGCAGTCTCGAACTCCTCGCGGCGCTCGGTCTCGACGCCGAGTCGACGGAGGTGTTCGGCGTGTGCTCGCTCGACCGCCTCACGCTCGCCCGGTTCGAGCCTGCACTCCTCGCCGAGCGTCTCCCAGTGGCCCGACTCGACGAGGAACACGCACGCCTCGTCGTTCTCGTCGACCAGTTCGTAGCGCCGCCGGTAGTCGTCGAGGCGCGGCCCGAGGTGCTCCTGGACGTGTTCGACGAGGTCCGGGAGCAACTGCGGACCGACGCCTCCTTTCGCCGCCGCGAGGAGCAACGCGGGACCGGCGATGGGGTCGCCGTTCATCGAACCGCTCGCGTCCCCGTTCGCGCGACGTCGGCGCGTTCGTCCGGCGCTCCCGCGTCGCTGCCGTGCGACCGTGCGCAGACGGCAGACAGAGAGACCTCCAGTGGACCGTGCCCCATGGTCGCCGACGACGCGCCGTCGGGTCAAAAGGTTCTCTCTACTCCGCCTGCCACACACCACCTGAACGGACCGGTCGCGCTCGTCCGCGACCCGGCCACGCTGGCTCGGTCAGTCGCGGCGTGCGCGAACGCCCCACCCGACGACGCCGACGAGAACGGCGAGGAGGACGACGACCAGGCCAAGTTCGGGGAGCACGCCGAAGACGAACAGACCGAACGCGACGAAGACGACGGCCGCACCGGCCTCGATGGCCGCCGTCGGGAGGTACGCCTCGACGTGTTCGCCGATGACGGCGTCGACACCCGTTCGCAGGGCGAGCGCGCTTACGACGCCGACGAACACAGAGAGCGGTGCGTTCGGGAACGTGACGGCGAGGTTGATGGTGAGCAACTGGGTCTTGTCGCCGAACTCGGCGACGCCGACGAGGACGAAACTCGCCAGCAGGCCGCCGTACGTACCGACGCGTGCGAGCACCGGGTCGGGTAGCACGCGACCACTGAGACCGCTCGCGATGCCGCCGTCGGTCCGCGAGGGGTTCGTCGACCGGTCGACGCGAACCCTGTCGAACGCGCTCCTGGCGGTCCACGCACCGAAGAGGACGAACAGCGCGCCCGTCAGCGGCCCCATCACGCCCGCGGGAATCGCGCCGAGCAGCGCCTGCCCGAAGGCGACTTCGAGCGCGCTCCACGCGCAGAACGCCCCCATCGCGCCGAGGAAGACGCGCTTCGCGTCGTAGCGGGAGGCGAGCGTCACGACGACGAGTTGTCCCTTGTCACCGAACGTCCCGAGCATGTTGACGAGGAACGAGGCGAGCAGTGGTCCGTAGTCGGCGTACTCGCGGATCAACGACTGGAGACCCGACGACTGGGCGAGGGCGACGGTCGTCGTCATCTCGGCTCACCCGGTGCGGTCGCTCGTCGCATTCGGCACGGTGTAGGATTAGACGACACTAAAGACTGACTTTGTCGGCACCCGGTTCGGGGACTCGTCGCCGAGACGTGCGTCGGCCGGCCGACGCGTCGTGCCGCTACAGTTCCTCGACGTGTCGGACGTCGACGGCGATACCCCGCGTCGAGCGCGCCATCTCGTCGCCGCACATCGACGCCCGGCCGACGGCGAACGCGCGCGGCCCCTCGACGACCACCTCGTCGCCGACGCGGATGTCGTCGTCCGCGTCGAGGACGCCCGGCGCGAGGACGCTCCCCTGCGGGACGAACCCGTCGATGGCGACGGTCTTGGTCGGCACCTCGCTGTCCACCCACCGCCGCGCGCCCGCCAGCGTCAGCGAGAGCGTGCCGTACTGGGGGACCAGCGTCGCCCACTGCTCGCCCTCGCTGCTCACTCGCAGGGAGGGGTAGCGCCCGCCCGTCGAGATGTGGTCGAAGAACGCGTCGCCCGCGGCCTCTGTCGAGGCCGCGCTGTCCCCGAACTGGTAGTCCGCGATCGCCCGAACCGTGTTGTGCTCGCGTTCGCGTTTCATGTACCGCTCCTCGCCAGAGAGCGTGTCCGCGAGCGCCGCCAGTGCCTCGTCGGTCGTCGGGTGGTCCTCGACGGTGAACTCGAACGTCACGTCCGATTCACAGCGCTCGACGGCGCGTTCGACGACGTCGGTGTAGCCACCGGGCGGGAGGTGTGCGACGTGTCGCGGGTAGTCGGTGGCGTCGAGGTAGCGCGCGAGCACCTCGGCGACGAACTCGACCTCCGACTCGCTCCACTGACCGGTGACGACCGAGTCGTAGTGCTGAGCGGGGTAGGTGAGTTCCAGTTCCTGCGGGACGACGCCGATGGGTGACGTCATCGACACCTTGTGCGCGCGGTAGTCGATGGTCTTGTGGAACTGCGCGTGGCTCTGTGAGTCGCCGTACGGCTTCCGGGCGGAACAGGGCACGAGCACGAGCGGTCCGTCGAAGCGGTTGCGGTAGCGCGTCGTCACGCGCTCGGCGAAGCGCTGTATCTCGACGCGGCGCAACGAGTCGTCGCTCGCGGCCAGCAGTTCGTCGCGTCGGGAGATGGGGGTGTGCTCCTCGACGTAGCCGTACTGCTGGTCGAGTCGCCTGAACGTCGCCGTCAGCCACGCCTCGTGTCGGGCCTGCCCCTCGACGTAGTCCCGGAGGCGGCCGTTACGGATGCGCTGGCGGACGCGGGCGAGTTCGGCCGCCAGTGCGTTCACGTTGTGCGCGGCGCAGTCCTCGTGGTCAAACGTCTCGCGGGACTGCTGGCACGCCTCGCAGGCACAGGGCAGTTCGTCGAGGTCCTCCAGGAACGCCTCGCCGTCCGTCGAGAGATAGAACCCCTCCAGACCGCGGACGTACGCCCGGTCGGTGTCGAACAGGTCGACGCCCGTGTAGGCGAGCGTGGCGACGTTGGCCGGGGTGGCGACCCCGGAGCAGTAGAGGGCGGTGTCCGGTGGCACCTCCTCGCGCACGTCGAGGACGGCCTCGACGAACGCCTCGGCGTGGCCGGCGATACCGGACGCCTCCGAGAGGGCGTAGGCGTCCGCGCCGTAGTCCGCGGCGGTGTCCCGCGAGACGACGGCGACGCTCGGGAACTCGACGTCGGGGTAGTCGACGGCGAACGCGTCGGCGACGCGCTCGTCGGTTCCGGCCGGGAACGAGCGGTGCGGGAGGACGGTGAGCCGGGAGTCGTCGCCCTCGACCTGCTCGCGGTCCTCGGGCCACAGGCTGCCCGCGTCGTGGAGCACGTCGTCGACGAGCCCCGGCGTCCGCACCGGGTCCGCGAGGCGCACCTCGCCCAGACGGGCGGGGCCGTCGCGCTCGTGGACCTCGAAGTAGTCGGTCATTGGCTCGGGTCGGTGGTCGAGGGTACAGGGCCTTTCGATGTGTGCCCGGTCGTCGACGCCGGTTCCCGACCACCTGGACGACCAGTTCGGCCCGACGGCAGGCGACCGCCAGCGCCCGGTGACCATCCTGTCATCGGAACAGTCGTTCGTGCTTAGTCCGTCGTATTCGAAAGGTAGAGTGTCCCTCCAACGCGTAACACACCGAAAGTACTCATAGCAGCGACTGAATCGACAGGGTGACGCGAGTGAGGTTCCGGGTCCACGCCCGGTACCTCCCGGTCCCCAGAGAGCACATGACACAGCCAGAGCCATCTACAGTCGACGCCGACGACGAACAGACGACACGCGCCGCAATCACGCGAGGAACGATGGAGTACACCGTGGAAGCGGACGTCACCCTCGTCCACTCGGAGGGGGTCGAAGAGGTCGAACCCTTCCGGGCGACCGTCGAGGCCGACTCGACCGAGGACGCAATCGACGCGTACCGACGTGTCGCTCGCGAGCGACTGGTCGACGCCGGGACGTTCGCCGACATCCAGTGTCCGCCGTTCCCCGGCTACGGCGACTACCGCTTCGTCGAGGAGTGACGAGCAGGTGACGGCCGCGACGCACGGTGTGGAACGAGACCGACGGAGAGCGCCGCGTCCTCGCGCCGACGAGGGGCGCCGGCTCTCGACGAGCGGTCGGTCCGGCGCGTCGTCCCGGCAGCGAGCGAGTCGCGTCGCCCTCCAGTAACCGAACAGTTCAGTCCGCGCCGGTCGGACCGGGTGTCCCTCCCTGTCCCGGTTCGCGGAGCGACCGGCGCGTGTCGGGGATGAGGTCGAAGCGCTCGTCCGCGTCCCCCAGCACCAGCAGCGCGTGGTAGCGCACGTAGGTCTGTATCGGGACCTGTACGAGTCCGACGACGGCGAAGACGAACAGCACGAACGGTATCGCCAGTAGCGCGACGACCACGCCCGTCGCCAGCGTCACGCCGCCAGCGAGGAATCCGATGCCGACGAGCACCGCGAACGCGAGGGCCCCCAGTGCGACGGGGATGGCGATAGCGATACTCGCGGCGATACCCAGCGCGAACAGGACGACCGCGATGACCACGGCGTACACCGCGAACTGCCGCCACTGTGCGCGAATCGTCGGCCAGAGCCGACGCCACGCCGCGAGGACCGTCAGGTCTTCGAGCAGCATCACCGGGACCACGAAGACGGTCGTGAACCCGTTGACGACGGCGAGCGCGACGGCGAACAGGACGAACAGCGGTGCGAGGACGACGAGCGCGACCAGCGGTATCACCGGCGAGGCGTCGACGAGCAACGGACCGACGGTCAGCCCGAAGACGAGGACCGCACCGAGCAGACCGAGCAGCCCCAGCGCGATGCGGAACCCGAACAGCCGCGCCCCCTTCCCGGTGTAGCGACCGAAGAACTCCCGGACCGAGACGCGCTCCGCTCGGAGCGACTGGACGAGGACGAACTCCATCACCGAGCCGACGAACAGGAACGCGAGCGCCAGCAGGAGTGCCACCAGGACGCCGACGACGATGAGCGGGACGAACGGCGCTATCTCTTGCATCGCGGCGTCGAACTCGGCACCGCTGAACTCGCCGTTGGTCCCGCTGTCCGCCCCGCCGCCAGCGCCGCTGAACTGGAAGCCCGACGAGGGCGTGCCCGTCGCGCTGGCGACGAAGAACGTCACGAGTGCGAGTCTGAGCCAGCGCCCCCAGTCGAAGGGGAACAGGAACGCTCGCGTCGCGGCGTACGCGTCGTCGAGGTCGTCGAGTGCGTAGAGCGCCATGCCCGCGGGTAGCCGGTCCCCGCGGTTAGTTAGGAGCGCTCAATCGTTCACCGGTTACGGAGCGTCAGGACGACGGCGACGACCACGCAGACGAGAGCGACAGCCGTGACGACCGGTCCGCCGGTTCCGTCGAACCGCCAGCCGAACAGGGTGTACCCGACGAGACCGACGGCGAACGTCGCCAGACCGACGACCGTACCGAGCGTGGAGGTGGAGGGCATCGTGTAAACTCGACGTTACGAGAACATAGTCCTTGGGTGGTCGTTCGTCGGCGCGAACGAGTGACCGACGCGGACTGGCGCTCCGAGGGACCGGTCTGCGAGCGGGACCGCCCGGTCACGGCTGCCAGTCGTGGATCGTCATCTGCAGGACGAACCAGCAGACGACGAGGAGTCCCGCGACGACCACGTGGACGGTCCCGACCTCGTACCGCCAGCCGAACTGCGTGTACCCGACGAGTCCCGCGGCGGCGGCGAACAGCAGTGCTAGACTCACGAGCGTCGAACGGGAGGGCATCGTGTAAATCGAGTGCGACGACCGTCAAGTACGTTCGGGTCGCCGACGCGCTACTCGCCGAGCGACTCCACGACGACCCGGTCGGGGAGACGGGCGAGGGCGGTGTCGGGCCAGCGCCACTGGGCGACCGTGAACGACGCGTCGGGGTTCGCCTCGACGAGCGAGCGGACGCCGTCGGCGGCCGCCTCGTACGCGTCGGGAGAGCGCCGTTCGGGCAGTTCCGCCGTCAGCGGGTACGAGTCCGAGAGGTGGCGCGGGTACGGGCCGAACGGTGCGGCGAGTCGCCACGTCTCGTCGTAGTCGTCGTTCTTCTCGCCCTCCGAGAGCAGGAGGTTCGCACCCTCGGGAATCGAGAGGCGCGCGAGACGCCGGTGGTGGCGCAGCACCTCGGGCCGGTAGGAACTCTCGGCCGAGACGTGGAAGAAGGCGTCCTTGCCGACCGGGTCGGTGCGCTCCAGTTGCTCGGCGTGGTCGAGCAGCGCCCGGTAGCCGTCGAGCATCGCCGGGTGGCCCCGAGCGCGTACGTCGACGAGTTCGAGCAGGTTGCCGGTCCGGACGGCCTGCTTGACGCGACGCATCTCCTCGAAGGTGACGTGGAGGTTGTGTCGCGCGAGCAGTCGCTCTCGGGTGTCGTCGTCGCACGCGGCGACCTCCTCGGGCGTGTGGTCGGCACAGACCGGGCAGGAACACGGGAAGTACTCCAGATCGGCGAGGTGTTCGGTACCCCGTACTGTCAGGTAGCGGTCGTCGCGGGCGTACAGCGCGTACGCCGCGGAGTCGAACAGGTCACAGCCCATCGCGACGGCGAGCGCGAACATCATCGGGTGGCCCGCGCCGAACAGGTGGACCGGCGCGTCGGTGCCGAGGCCGCGCTTGGCGGCCGCGACGACGTCCACCATGTCGGCGTACCGGTAGCTGTTGAGCATCGGGACGACCGCTCCGACCGGGAACACGTCGAGGTCCGTCCCCGCGGCGTGGCGGCCCGCCTCCTCGCGGAGGTCGGTGTACGTCGAGCCCTGGACGGGCGCGTTGACGAGCATCTCGCCCACGTCGACCGTCTCGGCGAGTTCGAGGCGCTCCTGGGTCGTGGCGAGTTCCTCCTCGGCCTGCTCGCGTGAGGCGTCCGGCGGCGTCGGGATGTCGACGGGCGTCCCGATGTCGCTGCCCACGTCGCGCTGGAACTGGAGAATCTCGCGCGTGTCGGTGTCGATGTCGCCGTACTCCGCGAGCTGGAACGACCCGGAGTCGGTCATGATGGCGCCCGAGAAGTCGTAGAGGTCGTGGAGACCGCGTTCCAGTGCCTCCTCGCGGAGGTCCTCGCTCTGCAGGAGGATGTAGCCGTTCGTGATGAGGATCTGCGCGCCGAACTCGGATTCGAGTTCGTTCGGCGTTATCGTCTCGATGTGAGGGTTGACGACCGGCAGGAGGGCGGGCGTCTCGACGGTGACGCCCGCGCGGGGGACGCGCAACTCGCCGACGCGCCCCGCGCCGTCGAACGTCCGCGCCTCGAAGTGGTCTCGCATACCGACGATTTCCCCAGTGGGTCACTAAGGGTTGCGTTCCGGCGGCCGACAGCGCGTCGCGGCCGGCACCGTCGGCCGGACCGTAATGATAGACCGGCACACACGTGCTACAGACTCTCCGGGCTCGCCGACAGAACCACGAGCCGCAATGAGCCAGCGCACACGACGCGGGGTTCTGCGAGCCGTCGGGGCCGTCGGCGCGAGCGCCATCGGGGCGAACGCCGTCGGGACCGCGACGGCCAGCGGGAGCGCCACGGTGCAGCGACCCGGCCCCGAGCCCGTACTGCTCGTCCACGGCTTCGGCGACACCGGCGAGACGCCGTGGTGGGACGTCGCCAGACACTACTTCGAGGACGTCGGCTACCCCGAGTCGGCGGTCCACTACATCAACCTCGGCGAGGTTCCGGGGACGACGGTGGACTCGCCCGAGGTGTACGCCGAGGCGGTGCAGGCGAAACTCGAGTCGGTGAGCGACGAGCACGGCTCTGCCGTCGACGTCGTCGCCCACTCGATGGGCGGCCTCGACTCGCGGTGGTGCGTCGAGAAGCTCGACGGCGCGCAGTACGTCGACGACCTCGTCACCCTGGGGACGCCACACCGGGGGACGTACGCGGCCTACCTCGCCGAACTCACGCCGGGCGGCCGTGACATGCAGCCCGGCAGCGAGTTCCTCACCGACCTCAACGACGGCCAACTGGCCGAGGGCGTCTCCTACGCCGCGCTGTGGAGCTCCGTCGACGAACTCATCGACCCGAGCTACTACGCGTCGCTCCCCGAACCCGAGCTGTCGTCCGTCGAGTCGGCGCTCAACGAGAACACCGGCTACCAGGAGCACGTCCAGCTCGTCTACGACCGGTCGGTGTTCGACCAGTACTACCCGCTGCTCGACTGAGAACGACTACTCGCCGACGACGATAGTCGCGTCCTCGCGGTAGCGTTCGAACTCCCGTTCCCCCCAGGCGTAGGCGGCCTCGTCGTCGGTGTCGACGAACACCGCCAGCGCGCCCGTCTCCGGGTCGTACCCGCCGAGACCGACGTGGTCGTCGAACAGCGCCAGCCCGCACGGGACGCTGTCGACGACGCGGAGCGTCAGGTTGCCGCTCTGGGCCGCTTCGGTGCTCCGCTCGGGCGACGATTCGACGATGGTCTCGACGACGTGCTCGGGGTAGCAGATGTCCGTCTCCATCCCGCCGACGATGCGCTCGTAGATGGTGTCGACGTTCCCCGGTGCGATGGTGGCCGCGTCGAACCCGCGGAGGCGGTCGGTGGACTCGACTAGCGACATGAACCGGCGCACCGGTCGGTACGGGTCGCCCGGCTTCCGCGTCGTCACCGTCGCGTCCGCGAAGTGTTCGACCGCGACCTCGTAGTCGGTCGTGGCGAGGAACGGACTCAGCCGCGACGCCGCCCGTTCGACCCGCCGAAACCGGTCGAGAGCGGTCGCGACGACGTCCCCCTGTGCGGTCAGTCGGAACTGGCCCTCGACCCGTTCGACCAGACCGAAGTCGCGGAGCGTCCCCGTCGCCCGGAGCACGGTCGGTTTCGACACGTCGAGCCGGCGTTCGAGGTCGCGTCGGTCGAGCGGCCCCTCCCGGAGAGCGACGAGAACCGGGCTCCGTCGAACGAGTTGCACGAGTCGTTCCGCCCCATCCATGGGGAGCGATAGCCTCATACACACTTAACTGTACGTCACCGTACCCGACCGATACACCTCCTGAGACGCGGCACAGCGCCCGTACCCTGGTTCACTCGGAGAGTATAATCGGCCATCTCGGCATGAACTGTCATGGCAGCTCAAGAACGTGCCACCACCGTCGAATCGTCGGAGAGCGGACTCGAACCGAACGTCCTGGGGGCACTCTCGTACGTCCTCTGGCTCCTGACCGGACTCGTCGTCTACCTCCTCGAACCGAACGACGAGTTCGTCCGGTTCCACGCGGCCCAGAGCATGGTGTTCTCCGCCATCGTCATCGGCGTGGGCATCGTGTTCACCGTCATCCAGACGGTCTTCTTCAGCGTCGGCTTCTTCGACCCGGCGGGGTTCATCCTCTGGAGCATCGTCTCGCTCATCATGACGCTCGTCAGTCTCGTGTTCTGGCTCGCCTCGCTCGCGGCGTGGCTCTACCTCGTCGTCCGGGCGTACCAGGGGAAGACGCCCCGGCTCCCCATCGCCGCGCGGTTCGCCGACCGACTCGTCTGACCGCTCACTCCATCACGTCCCGTTCTCGCTCCTTCTTCGACCAACTCCCCAGACGAGTCGCCGACCGCCATCGACCGTCGCGGACCGCAGACGACCGTCACCGACCGCCCACGAGTTCGTACTGGCCCACGGCGAGCACCGTCCGCCCGTCCCGGACCTCGTCCGAAGCGACCGCGTCGCGCAGGTCCTCGTAGCGCGTCGTCGTCGGGCGGATGGACTCGTCGGCGTCGAGGTCCTGGTCGGCGTCGGGGGTACAGCCGTGGGCGACGAAGACGTTGAACTCCGAGTTGGCGATGCCGTTGGCCGGTTCGACGGTCACCAGCGGTTCGACCGCGTCCGCCTCGTAACCCGTCTCCTCGGTCAGTTCGCGGTGGGCGGCCGTCGAGAGGTCCACGTCGTCGTCCTCGACGGTCCCGACCGGGAGGCCGAAGTTGACGTGACCGACCGCCTGTCGCCACTCCTCGATGCAGACCACGTCGCCGTCCGGCGTGAACGGCAGGACGACGACGGCGGGCGGTTCGGCGAGGTAGTCGAAGTCGGTCTCCGTGCCGTCGGGGAGCGTCACCTCGTCGTGACGAATCTCGAAACCGGGACAGGTGTAGGCGACGCGCGACTCGCGCGTCTCCCACGCGAGGTCGTCGTGCGCGTCCCCGTCGCGAGCATCGTGGTCGGTCATACGCTCCACTCGGGCGAGGCGAGCAAAAACCGCCCCGACTCGGTCTCACTCCCCGTCGTCGGTCAGACCCGGTCGACTGTCCGCCTCCGGCGGTGCGGTCACGCAGACGACGCGTGCCGGGTCGTCGCCCAGCACCTCCCAGCTATGTGTCACACCGCCGGGCGTGACGGTGGTGTCGCCCGGACCGGTCTCCCGGTACTCGCCGTCGACGCTCCACCGCATCCGCCCCGAGCGGACGAAGACAATGTGCGTCTCCTCGTGGGTGTGTTCCTCGCGTTCGGTTCCAGGGTCGTGGTGGACGACGTGGACATCGCAGCCGTCGAGCGTCATCCGCTCGCCCGGCGTGTCGGCCATCACGAACCCCGTGTACGGCGTCGAATCTGAGTCGCTCATAGAACACCCTCGTCGAGCGGCTACGCCCCCGACGACGATAAAGACCTGTTGCTCAGAATACAGTAGTTATGCCCGTGGAGGCTGTCCGGTACGTATGCAGACCGTCGTGCACGTCTCCAGTCCGGACCCCGGCGACCAGCAACACGCGATGGTGAACACCCTGAACCTGCTGGAGGACGCGAGCGTCTCCGCTCCCGACGACGACGTGGTCCTCCTCGCCAACGGGTCGGGCGTCCGGATGTTCGTCCAGGCGACGGCGTCGAACCGGCGACTGGTCGAGGAACTCGTCGACCGTGGAACGACGCTGTTCGCGTGTCGCAACGCACTCCGCGGCATGGGAGCCACCGACGAGGACCTGCTCCCGGGCGTCGAAGGGGTCCCCTCCGGGACGGGGACGCTGGCGCACCTGCAGAGCGAGGGGTACGGCTACATCAAGGCGCCGTAATCGGGGGAGAGGGAGACTGCCGCCGCTCCGTTCACGCCGACGTATCGTCGAGGAGGTGACGTTCGAGGAACGCCGCCTCCCGTTCGACCACCTCCTCGAACGTCTCGCCGAAGAACGAGCCGAAGTGGTCCGTCTCGACGTCGACGCTCTGCACGTCGGGGAGCCGAGCGACCGTCGCGTCGATGGCGCTCGCCGGTGCGATTCGGTCCTCGGTCCCCTTCACGACGAGCGCCGGGCAGTCGACCCGGCGGGCCTCCCGGATGGGCCGGTACAACCCGAACGTGAGGAAGGCGCGCGCAGCGCAACGGTTGACTGTCGGGTCTACGGCCTCCGGGCCGACGACGGACTCGTGGCCCGCCTTGGACCCCGGCGTCGCGAGCGCCGGGAGGTCCTCCGGGTAGTCACCCCAGATGGGGAGGTAGTACGGTTCCCGTCCCGTGTACTTCCGACCGAGGTCTCGCAGCCCGGCCGCCGTCGTGCGGAGACCGTACGCCGGACCGAGCTGACTGACGAAGTAGCGTATCGTCCGCGCACCGTCGAAGATTGGCGTCTGCCCGACGTACGCGTCGACGTCCTCGCGCGCGGCGGTGACGAACGCGCCGCCCCCGCCGAGCGAGAACCCCCAGACGCCGATTCGGTCGCCGAGGCCGTCCACCGTACGGGCGTACGCGACCGCCGCGCGCCAGTCTGTGACCTGCGCCGACGGCAGGACGACGTTCCGGGGGTCGCCCCCGCTGTCCCCGAGCGACCGGTAGTCGAACAGCAACACCGCCAGTCCGCGGTCCGCGAAGCGTTCGGCGACGGCCGGGAGGCCAGCCCGGCGCGGGAGACCGAACCCGTTGGCCATCACGACGACCGGCGGGTCGCCGGTCTCGGCCCGGTCCGCGTCGGGCGGTCGGTACAGCGTGGCCGCGCACCGCGTCCCGTCGCTCTCGAAGTGGACGAGTTCCTCCCCGCTGGCCTCCCGTCGTGCCCGAGCCGTCATCTACTCGAACGCCTCCCGGAGCGCCGTGCCCGCGCGTTCGAGGACGTCGTCTGCCGCCTCGATGCCGGGGAACGGGTCCGCGAGGTGGCGCATGTTGGCGAAGTCGTGGATCATCCCCGCGTAGTTGGTGTGCTCGACGGGGACGCCCGCGTCGGCGAGCCGCTCGGCGTAGGCGTACTGCTCGTCGCGGAGCGGGTCGTAGCCGCAGGAGAACAGCGTCGTCGGCGGGAGGTCGGCGAGGACGTGGTCGGGCGCGCGGAGCGGCGAGGCACGGAGGTTCGCGCCGTCGATGTCGTCGCGGAGGTAGTGGTTCCAGAACCACACCATCGCCGGGGCGGTCAGGAAGTAGTTCTCGGCGTTCTCCTCGTACGAGGCCGTGTCGAACGAGTGGTCGGTCACCGGGTAGAACAGCACCTGGTGGTCGATGTCGGGGGCGTCGACCTCCTTCTCGACGGCCATCTGGGCCACGACCGTGGCGAGCGTACCACCCGCGCTCTCGCCCGCGACGGCGAGGCCGCCGCCAGCCCCGATGTCGGTCGCGTTCTGGGCGACCCACTTCGTCGCGAGGTAGGCATCCTGGACGGCACCCGGGAACGGGTGTTCGGGCGCTTTCCGGTAGTCGACGGAGACGACGACGCAGTCCGACTCGATGGCGAGCGACCGGGCGACCGAGTCGTGGGTGTCGAGGCCGCCCGCGACCCACCCGCCGCCGTGGAAGTAGACGACCGCCGGAAGGACGGTCCCCGGGTCGGGGTCGTAGATGCGGACCCGGACGTCCCGTGCGTAGGCCCGGAGTTTCCGCTCGGCCACCGACGCGATTCGCTCGGGGTCGACGTCGGGCGTGAACAGCCCACCGAGGACCGAACGTGCTTGCTCCGGGGACAGGTGCGAGAGGTTCGGCGCACCCTCCTCGACCAGCGTCTCCAGCAGTGCCCGTGCGTCCGCGTCCAGTTCCGCCGCTCGTCGGTCGTCGGCTGTGGTCTGTGCCATGGTCGCCCTGCGACAGCGACCGGTATAAGTAATGTACGTCGTTTGATAGAAAGACAGCGTCCGTGGAGATACCGACTCTCGGAGCACACCTCGGCAGGCGTGACCGGTCGCCGGGTCGACACCGTGTGCACGTCGCGGGTCGTGCTACTCGACTGCGAAGTACCGGTCGGCGTGGTTCGCGCAACCGGGGTTGAACGGTGCCTCGCAACAGGGACAGATGTCGTCGCCGTCGAGGTACTCGCTCACCGAGAGCGTCTCGCCACAGACGCCACAGAGGACCGCCTGCTCGTCGAACCGGTCGACGGGCCAGCGCTCGGCCTCGTGGGTCGTGCAGTCGTCGTGGCAGGTGTGACACGGGTAGAACGTCCCACAGCAGGGGAACTTGATGGCGACGACGTCCCGCGGCGTGTTGTAGTGGTGACAGCGCGTCTGTCGGTCGACGGCGACGCCGCGGAACGGGACGCCGAACTGTGCTTCGCTCATCGTCGCCCCCGCTGGAATCGTCGGACGCGGGCGTGGTGGGTGGAGTAGAGTCGCGTGCTCATCGGTATCAGGCCGAACTGCGCTACACCGTCGATATCAATAGAACTGCTGGTCCACCTGACGGCGGGTCGCAGCCAGGTCGCTCGAGTTGTCGACGACGACGTGGTCGCCCTCGACGGGGTCGAACAGGTCGCGGAACAGCCGGTGGACCTCGACGTCGGCGTCGCTCTCGTCGTCCGTCCGGCGGCGGATGCGCTCCTCGACGACCGACTGGTCGCACTCCACCGCCACGAGGTCGAACGGCACGTCCTGGGCCGCCGAGAGGTTCCGCGCACGCTCGCGGTTCGAGCGGTCGGAGAACGTCGCGTCGAGGACGACGGGGTCGCCGTCGGCGACGAGCGCCCGCGTCCGGGCGAACAGTTCGTCGTACACCGCCGCCGACTCCTCGTCGGTGTACTCGGGGTCGGGGAACAGCTCCTTCCGGATGACGTCGGTCCGGAGGCGCGTCGCGTCGAGCAGGTCGGTGACCCGCTCCGCGACGGTGGTCTTGCCAGCCCCCGGCAGGCCACAGACGACCACGACGCGGGCGGCCTCGGCGCGCGTCTCGGTCGCGAGCGACTCCTCAGGCATCCTCCCCTCCGGACGACGCCAGTTCGGTGGTCTCGGTCCGCGCGTGTCCCCGCATTGATGGGTCAATCGTACCCTACACCGGGGGTCGCTTCAAGCTTGGCAAACTGACCGTCGGTGTCACCGGACAGTTCTCGCAGTCGTGGGGCGACGCGTTCGACGAGCGAGCGCTCAGAGCGTGACGTGAGAGAGGTCCGACTCCACCTCGTCGACACGGTCGTTGAACGCGTCGACGAACCCCGTGAACCCCTCGACGTGGTCGCGCACGTCCTCGGCCGACGGTGGCTGGTACTGCGAGAGGAGGTAGATACCGCCCTCCCCGCCGACCCGGAGGTACGACGTCGTGCTCCCCTCGCGTTTCAGCTCCCAGCGACTCCCGTCGACGCGGGCGGCGAACGTCCCGTAGTCGCCACCCTCGTAGCGGTGGAGCTGGTCGGCCATCGCGTCACAGACCTCGCGGATGCGGGCGACGATGCGGTCGCGCTCCGCGACCGCGTCCGCAGTCGAGGCCACCTCGGGGACGTCCATCGAGACGTCGTCGAGGACGCCCTCCTTCGACGCGACGTGTTCGTTGAACGCCGCGACGAACGCGTCGTAGTCGGCCATCGCCTCCGCGAGGTCCTCGGGGTCCGGCGGCTGTTTCGTCGAGACCACGTACGTCTCGCGGCCCGACCGCGGCTCGAACCGGAGGTACTCCAGGTCGCCCGCCTCGTACTTCACGGTCCACTCGCCGTCGTCGGTCCCGAACGACGCCTGTCCGTAGTCGCCGCCCTGCAGGAGCGCGAGTTCGCGGGCGACGGTGCCCGCGTGGTCACGCACCGCGGCGACGAGTTCGTCGCGACGCTCCGTTCCGTCGGCCGCGCTCGCCACCTCGTGGTCGGAGGGCTCGGTCATGGTTCGGGTCGGTGACGCTCGCGGTTAACGGTGCTGACCGCGTCGTGAGATGGGCGAGCGCAGGCGTCGAACCGTACGACGGACTCCCCGACTCAGTCGTCGCCAGCGGTCCCGGAGTCGGAGTCGGACGTGCGCGTGAGCAGCGGCTGGGTCTCGGCGTCCGACATATCGGTCTCGCTCAGGTGGTCGCGCGCGACGACGTAGCTCCCGTAGAGGATGACGAGCAGGAACAGCGAGAACGGGAGGGCCATCGTCACCGACAGCGACTGGATGGAGCTGAACTTCTCCAGTTCGAGCGACATCATCCCGAAGAACGCGAGCAGGCCGCCCCACCACGCGCGGTTTCGGGGGTTGGGGTCCTCGTCGCCGAGCGTGATGGCCGATATCATGAACACCGCCGAGTCCAGCGAGGTGATGATGTAGCCCGCGATGACGCAGACGAACAGCACCGCGAGCACCGTCCCGAGCGGCGTTATCTGGAGCGCGCGGGCGATGGCCGCCGGTTTCCCGGCCGCGGCCATGGCCTGGGCGACCGGCCCCTGGTAGCCCGGCGCGAGCACCCACCCGCCGATGAGGAGGTGCTGGACCCAGGTGAGGAGCGTCGGCGCGGCGACGAGGACGAGGAACATCTCGCGGATGGTCCGGCCCTTCGAGACGCGAGCGACGAAGCTCCCGACGAAGATACTCCAGGCGGCCCACCACGCCCACCAGAAGCCGGTCCAGTTGGCCGCCCAGTTACCCCCGGAGGTCGGGTCGGTGTAGAGCATGAGGCGGAACAGGTTGCTGAGCCAGACCCCCGTCGCGTCGAGGCCGAGTTCGAACATGAAGACGGTCGGGCCCACCACGACGAGCAGCGCCATCGAGAGGCCGATGAACACCATCGTCATCCGGGCCGCGTTCCGGATGCCGTCCCGGAGCCCCAGCCAGACGTCCGCGAGGAACACCACGCCGATGAGCGCGAACACCCCGTAGGTGAGGACGGTCGCCTGTAAGTCGAAGACGCGGCCGAGGATGGCCGCCATCGTCTGCGCGCTGAACCCGAGGGTGGTCGCGATGCCGCCGACGGTGGCGACGAGCGCCGCGAGGTCCACGGCCCAGTAGAGCCCCGGAATCCGGCCCTCGTCGACCACGCCCGTGAGCATCGAACTGATCTTGTAGTCGCCGACGCCGTGGGTGTAGACGATGATACCGAACGCCATCGCGACGGGGAGGTACCACATCGCGAGGCCGGGGAACACCTCGTGGACGAACATGAACGCCAGCGCCATCGACTCGACGGACGCCCCCTGCACCGGGTAGGGCTGTGGCGGCGGCGACTGGACGATGGATATCGGTTCGGCGACGCCCCAGATGAGGATGGACGCGCCGAACCCGACGGTGAACACCATCGACAGCCAGGAGAACAGGCCGAACTCCGGTTCGGCGTCCGGCCCGCCGATGCGGAGTCGGCCGTACCGCGAGAACGTCAGCGCGAAGACGAGGATCAACAGGACGAACCCCAGCAGGATGAACCACCAGCCGAACTGCTGGAGGACCACGTTCTTCGCTCCCGTGAGGAGGCGACTCAGCGCCGACGGGCGCAGGAACCCGAACGTGCCGAGTGCGAACATCGCGCCCATCGTCACGAAGAACAGCACCCGCTCGGCCGGTGAGGCGTCTTCTAGCCCCAGAACGTGCCAGACCTTCATCGACTCGTTCGGAGAGCGACCGTTTCCGTTCCGATTGCGCGACCCGTGGCTGTGCTCCGAGAGACATCGCTACCGCACCTGATTGACTGACTCACAGTCGGACGTTGCCTTCCAATCGGGAGCGACTGAAAAGGTCGTTGTATCGGGGGTCGGCCGTGTAATCGACCGTGAGGGTCCCGTCCGGTCAGACAGGCCCACGCGTCGAACCGGACGAATCTGCGGCGGAGAGCGACGGTCTCATCTGGGCACCAGCAGCGGTCCTCCCGGCCGATATCGCCGCGTTCAGGTTTGGCAAGCCCAGCCCCTTTCCGATTGTTCTTTGAACGTCCCGGAAATGACGGAGAGCGACGGGCAACTCGGACTGACGGGTGCGATATCGATGGCGCTCGGGGGAATGATCGGTGGGGGAATCTACGCCGTGCTGGGTGTCGTAGTGAACATCTCGGGGACGCTAGCGTGGCTCTCGTTCGTGCTCGCCGGGGTGGTGGCGATGTGCGCCGGCTACTCGTACATCAAGCTGAACCAGTTGAGCGACCCCGAGGGCGCGTCCCCGACGTATCTGGAGTGGTTCGCCGGCAGTTCGACGCTCGCCGGGATGGCCGGGTGGACCCTCCTGCTGGGGTACATCGGGTCGATGGCGATGTACGGCTACGCGTTCGGAAGCTACGCCGTCGACATCGTCGGCGTCGAGGCCGTGCTCGGCATCCCGCTCCGACCGCTGCTGTCGGCGGGTATCGTCCTCTCGTTCGTCGCCCTGAACGTGGTCGGCGTCGAGGAGTCGAACTGGGTCGAGATCGTCCTCGTCGTCGTCAAGATAGTCGTGCTGCTCGGGTTCATCGCGCTGGGACTGTACTACGGTGCCCAGAACACCCAGTTGACCACCGGCGCTAGCTCCATCGAGGGACTCTCGACCGCACCCTCTATCATCATGGCCGCGGCGGTGTCGTTCGTCGCGTTCCAGGGCTGGCAGTTGCTGCTCTACTCGCAGGCCACCATCGAGGACCACAGCGACACGAACCCGAAGGCCATCTTCATCTCCATCCCGTCGGCCGTGGCCATCTACATCGGCGTCGCCATCGTCACGACCAGTCTCGTCGGTCTCGACCTCATCTCCCAGCACCCCGAGGTCGCGCTGGCGACCGCCGCCGACCAGTTCGGCGGGTCGCTGGGCCACTTCATCATCTCGCTGTCGGCACTGTTCTCGACGGCGAGCGCCATCAACGCGACGCTGTTCACGAGCGCGCAGTTCTCCGACCGCCTCATCGCCAACGGGATGCTCCCGGAGATCCTCGACGCGAAGACCCCGGACGACCCCGAGGAGGGCGGTGGACTCCCGACGCGCATCATCCTCGTGTTCGGGGCGCTGACCACCCTGTTCACGATTCTCGGCTCGCTGCAGGGTATCACGTCGTTCGCCTCCCTGACGTTCATCGTCGTCTTCGGCGGCATGAGCTACCTCGCGTTAACCCAGCGTGACCACGGCGACGTCTCGGCGATTCCGCCCGCTATCGGTCTCCTCGGGACGGCGACGTTCCTCCCGCTCATGCTCTACCACCTGTTCAGCTCCCAGCGGACCGTGTTCTACACCGTCCTCGGCATCTCCCTCGTCGCCATCGTCGTCGAACTGGCGTACTTCCGGGTCGACCGGTTCGGTCAACCGGCGGCGACGACCGACAGCGACTGACGGTCTGCCGACGAACCGACGCCCACTGCTGCATCGTTCGGTGACACTCCATCTCCGCTTCCCCGCCGCGTTCGTGAACCGAC
Source organism: Halomarina salina (assembly GCF_023074835.1). Lineage (NCBI taxonomy): Archaea > Methanobacteriati > Methanobacteriota > Halobacteria > Halobacteriales > Natronomonadaceae > Halomarina > Halomarina salina. Next base: position 1,712,754 of record NZ_JALLGW010000001.1, on the reverse strand, counting down.
GGACAGCAGTCGAACGAGCGTGTTACTGACTGCCAAACGACATATCCATCCGCCACTGTCGCTAGTTTAACGTCAAATTTAAAACATTAAACAAACTAGAGTTCAAAAATGCACTAGTAACAACAAAGGGACGGGTAACTACCAACGTCCGTCAGATTTTTATAGAGCTAAGGGGTGTTTCGGGTATCCCTCGGGAAAGAGACACACACCCATGACAGACAAAGACAACGTACACCACGTGAATCGTCGCCGCGTCCTCCAGGGCGTCGGCGGGGCAGGTGCCGCTATGCTCGCTGGCTGTGCTGGTGGCGGGGGCGGTGACGGTGACGGCGGAGGCGGTGGCGGTGGCAGCGGTGACGGCAACGGTTCCGGCGGCGGCTCGACGGCCGACGGGAACGACAGCGGCGGTGGCTCGGGCAGTTCCGGCGGGAAGCTCAAGATGGCGCTCGTCAAGAGCCCTCTCGACTTCGACCCGTTCGTCGCCAACGACGTGCCGTCGACGCAGGTCATCGACCGCATCGTCGAGGGCCTCTACACCTACGACGAGACGACCGGCGTCGTCCCGCTCCTCGCCGACGGCGAACCGGAGGTCAACGACGACGGGACCGAGTACACGGTGACCATCAAAGACGGCGCGACGTTCTCGAACGGTGACCCCGTCACCGCGGAGGACGTGAAGTACTCCTTCCTCGCGCCGGTCGAGGAGGAGACCGAGAACGCCTCGGAGCTGAACATGATCGACTCCATCGAGACGAGCGACAAGTCGGTCACGTTCACACTGAAGTACCCGTACGCGCCGTTCCCGAACACGCTGACGTGGTACGTCGTCCCCAAGGCCGTCCGCGAGGAGGACAAGGACGCGTTCAACAGCGGCGAGGCGCTCGTCGGCTCCGGACCGTACACGTTCGAGAGCTGGCAGGAGGGCGACTACGCCCGCATCACGAAGAACGCCGACTACTGGGACGAGCCAGCGGCGAACCTCGACGAGGTCGAGTTCGTCCCGGTCGAGGAGGCGACGACGCGCGTCACGACGCTCAAGAACGGCGAGAACGACATCATCGAGGAGATTCCGCCCAAGCAGTACCCGACGGTGGAGGCCATCTCCGACGCCTCCATCGACGAGGTGCCCGGTATCGGCTACTTCTACCTCGCGTTCAACTGCAAGACCGGCCCGACGACGGACCCGAAGGTCCGCGAGGCCATCGACTACACGTTCGACATGGACAGCGCGGTGAGCAACTACGTCGAACCGACGGGCGTCCGCCAGTACAGTCCGCTCCCGAAGAGCATCGCGGAGGACTGGGGCATGCCCCTCGACGAGTGGAAGCAGATTCCCCACGACAAGGACGTCGACAAGGCCGCGTCGATGCTCGAGGAGGCCGGTGTCGAGAAGGGCTACCAGTTCAAGGTCATCGTCCCGCCGGACGACAAGCGCGAACAGATCGGTATCACCGTCTCGAACGGGCTGAAGGAGGCGGGCTACAACTGCTCGGTCCAGCGGCTCGACTGGGGAGCGTTCCTCGACAAGTACGTCTCGGGCGACGAGAACGACTACAACATGTACACGCTCGGCTGGTCGGGCACGCCCGACCCCGACGCCTTCACGTACTACCTGTTCGGTCGGACCGAGGACACCCTCGGCGTCACCAACGGGACGTACTGGGGCGATAACAGCGAGGCGGGCAAGCAGGCCGCCGAGAAGTTCGTCCAGGCCCGGCAGACGGGCAGCGAGGAGGAGCGCAAGACGCTCTACCAGGAGGGCATCACGACGGCGCTCGAAGAACGGGCGCACCTCCCGGCGTACAACCTCAAGAACAGCTTCGGGGTCAAGGACTACGTGAAGGACTTCACCTCGCACCCGGTGAGCAGTTTCACCCTGACGACGGACTACAACAACGTCTCCGTCGACAAGTAGCGACCCGCGGCCACATCCGCTTTCAGATCAGCATCACCGATGTACGACACGACCCCGACGACCCGCCGAGAGACATACACACCCGAGGTGAGCGCGTAGATGGGCCGGCTCCGGTACACCGCCAGCCGTCTGCTTCAGGCGATTCCGGTGCTCATCGGCGTGGTGACCATCACGTTCTTCCTCACCGACGCGATTCCCGGCGACCCGGTCCAGATCATGCTCGGGCCGTCGCCGAGCGCCCAGCAGGCCGACGCCATCCGGGCGAAGTTCGGCCTCGACCAGCCACTGTACGTCCGATACTTCAACTACCTGCTCGACGTGGCGCAAGGACAGCTCGGCGAGAGCATCTACTACGGCGTGCCCGTGAGCCAGAAGATACTCGAACGGCTCCCGGTGACGCTGTTCCTCCTGCTCTCGTCGTTCGCCTTCGCGTTGCTCACGGCGATTCCGCTCGGCATCCTCTCGGCGAAGCGCCGGAACGAGCCGACGGACCACGTCTCGCGCGTGGTGGCGCTGTTCGGCGTGAGCACGCCCTCGTTCTGGATCGGTCTCATGCTCATCATCGTGTTCTCGTACAACCTCGGCTGGCTCCCGGCGACGAACATTGTCCTGCCGTGGGCCGACCCGACCACGGTGGACGCCGCGAGCAACACCGCCCCGTGGTACATCGGGCAGTGGCACGTCATCGTCACCTCGGCCAGACACCTCGTGCTCCCGATGATAACGCTCGGGACGCTCCAGATGGCGGCGTTCACCCGCATCGAGCGCTCGTCGATGCTGGAGGTGCTCGGCGAGGAGTACGTGAAACTCGCCCGGGCGTACGGCGTCAGCGAGTTCACCATCGTCCGTAAACACGCCTTCCGGAACGCACAGCTACCGCTCCTCACGCTCGTCGGCCTCCAGTTGACGAGCGCGCTGGGCGGGGCGGTCCTCACGGAGACCGTCTTCTCCATCAACGGCATGGGTCGGCTCATCATCACGGCCATCCAGAACCAGGACTACCCGCTGGTGATGGGGACGACGCTGGTGTTCGGCATCGTGTTCGTCGTCGGCGTCATCGTCACGGACCTCTCGTACGCGTACATCGACCCGCGCGTCTCCTTCGAGGGGTCGGAGTAACCATGAGCAACGCCTCGTTCGAAACCGACACCAGCCCCGACACGGACGGTCCCGAGGAGGTCGAATCGCGCGTCGGGTGGCGGTACACCGTCTCGCAGGTCAGACGCGACCCGACCGCGATGGCGGGCCTCGTCATCGTCGCGTTCATGACGCTCGTCGCGACCGTCGCGTTCGTCGACGACGTGCTCTTCGGGTTCCTCGAAGGGTACACGTTCTTCAGGAACCTCGGCGTCGAGCAGTTCCTCTTCGCGGAGACGTTCTGGGTGAACCCGGAGGTCGACCCCGGCACGACCCAGATCCTCCGTCCGCCGGTGTACACGACGAACAAGCTCTACCCGGCGGACCCCGGCACGTGGGCCCACCCGCTCGGCACCGACCACCGGGGCCGCGACGTGCTCGCACGCCTGTTCTACGGGACGCGCATCGCCATCACCGTCGGCATCGTCTCGACGGGCATCGCGCTCGTCCTCGGGACGCTCGTCGGTGCCGTCGCCGGCTACTACGGCGGCTGGATCGACGACGCCCTGATGCGCGGGTCGGAGACGCTGTACGCCATCCCGTTCCTCATCCTCGTCATCGCGTTCATGACCGCGTTCGGTCAGAACCTGACGTACGCGATGGTCGGCGTCGGCATCGCCGCCATCCCGTCGTTCGCCCGGCTGATACGCTCGCGCGTCCTCTCGGTCCGCGAGGAGGACTACGTCGAGGCCGCACGCGCGGCCGGGATACGCGACCGCAACATCATCCTCCGCCACGTCATCCCGAACAGTTTCGCGCCCGTCCTCGTCCAGGCGACGCTGCAGATCGGCGTCAACATCCTCATCATCGCCGGTCTGTCGTTCCTGGGCTACGGCGCGCAGCCACCGACCGCCTCGTGGGGACAGATGCTCTCGAACTCGCGGGAGTACATGCTACCGAACCCGTGGTTCAGCATCTGGCCCGGCCTCGCCATCCTCGTGACGGTGGTCGGGTTCAACCTCATCGGCGACGGCCTCAGAGACGCCCTCGACCCACGCATCAACAACTAATGACCGCCGAACCACTACTCAGCGTCGAGAACCTGCAGACCCAGTTCTTCACCGAGGAGGGGACCGTCCGCGCCGTGGACGGTATCTCCTTCGAGGTGAACGAAGGAGAGATCGTCGGCCTCGTCGGCGAGTCCGGCGCGGGCAAGTCCGTCGCCACGAGTTCCATCATGCGACTCGTCGAGTCCCCCGGTCAGATCGTCGGCGGGACGGTGACGTACAAGGGCAAGAAGATAGTCGACATCGAGACCGGACCGGACGGCGAGCCCCGCCAGTCCGACGAGATGCTCACCAACGAGGAGATGCGCGAGCAGATCCGCGGGAAGGAGATCGCCATCATCTTCCAGGACCCGATGGAGGCGCTCAACCCCGTGTTCAAGGTGGGCGCACAGTTGCGGGAGTTCATCGAGATAAACCGCGACGTCGACCGGAAGGAGGCGAGACGCATCGCCGTCGACATGCTCCGGGAGGTGGGCATCCCCGAACCGGAGAAGCGTTACGACAGCTACCCCCACCAGTTCTCGGGCGGGATGCGCCAGCGCGTCCTCATCGCGATGGCGCTGGCCTGCGAACCGTCGCTCATCATCGCCGACGAGCCGACGACGGCGCTCGACGTCACCGTCGAGGGGCAGATAATCGACCTCGTCCACGACCTCGAAGCGCGCTACGACACGTCGTTCGTGTGGGTGACCCACGACCTGGGCGTCGTCGCGGAGATATGCGACCGGGTCAACGTGATGTACCTCGGGGAGATAATCGAGTCGGCGCACGTCGACGACCTGTTCTACGACACCAAACACCCCTACACGGAGGCGCTGTTGCAGTCGATTCCGCGACCCGACCAGACCGTCGAGGAACTCGACCCCATCGTCGGGGTGATGCCCGAGGCCATCAACCCGCCGTCTGGCTGTCGGTTCCACACGCGCTGTCCGGACGCCCGGACTGTCTGCCGGGAGGTCCACCCGAGTCAGCGAGACGAGAGCGACGCCGGGGACCCCGTCCACCAGGTCGCCTGTCTCAAGTACGAGTCCGTCGGCTACGAGGACGCTCAGCCGCTGGAGACCGAAGCCACCGCCGCGTTCGGCGGCGGCATCGTCGAAGCGACGGACGCGACGGACGCCCAGGGTGACGAGGCATGAGCGAGGCAGTCAGCAGTCCGGAGACGGACGGCCACGACGACAGCCTGCTCCGCGTCGAGCACCTCTCGAAGTTCTTCACGCAGGGGGGCGGCCTGCTCGGCAGCCTCGTCGACCAGGACGTGGTGAAGGCCGTCGACGACGTGAGCTTCGACATCCGCAGGGGCGAGACGCTGGGGCTCGTCGGCGAGTCCGGGTGCGGGAAGTCCACGCTCGCCCGGACCGTGCTCCGCCTGCTCGAACCGACCCAGGGGTCGGTGTACTTCAAGGGGAGCGACCTCGCGGCGATGAGCGGCGAGGAACTGCGCACGATGCGCGAGGACATGCAGATGATCTTCCAGGACCCGCAGTCCTCGCTCGACCCGCGGATGAAGGTCGGCCCCATCGTCGAGGAGCCGATGAAGGCACACGGCCTCTACACGGGCGAACGCGAGGAACGCGCCCGGATGCTGCTGGAGAAGGTCGGCCTCGACCCGCAGCACTACAACCGCTACCCGCACCAGTTCTCGGGCGGCCAGCGCCAGCGGGTCAACCTCGCCCGTGCGCTGTCGGTCAACCCGGACTTCATCGTCTGTGACGAACCGACCAGCGCGCTCGACGCCTCCATCCAGGCGCAGGTGCTCAACACGATGCGCGACCTGCAAGAGGAGTTCGGCCTCACCTACCTGTTCATCAGCCACGACCTCTCGGTCATCCGCCACATCTCCGACCGCGTCGCCGTGATGTACCTCGGCCAACTGGTCGAACTCGCCGAGACGGCCGAACTGTTCGAGAACCCCGAACACCCCTACACGGAGGCGCTGTTGCAGTCGATTCCGGTGCCGGACCCGCGGGCGGGCGGCCAGCGCGGCGTCCTCGAAGGCGACGTCCCGTCGCCCATCGACCCGCCCTCTGGCTGTCGGTTCCGGACGCGCTGTCCGAAGCTCATCGCCCCCGACGCGTACGACCTCACGCAGTCGGAGTGGGAGGCGGTGCGGGCGTTCACCCGCGCCGTCCAGCGGCGCACCTTCGAGGCGGAACGCGACGAGAAGATTCGCCAGGAGTTCTTCCCCGACGGCCTCCCCTCGGGAGAACCCGGGGACATCGTGCAGGAGGCTATCGAGGCCATCCTCTCCGATGACTGGGAGGAGGCGGAGTCGCACGTCCGCGAGTCGTTCGCCGAGCGGAGCGTCTGCGCGAAGGAGATTCCCGAGTACGAGGTCACCCCCGAGTACGGGACCGGCCGCCACTACGCCGCCTGCCACCTCCACGCCGACAGTCTGGACGAGACGGGCGAGTAGGTCGGCGACGGGTCGTCGCTCTCCTCGCGAGCGTCACTCTTCGAAGCGAATCGTCACCGCGTCTGCCGGCCGGTCGCCGTCCAGCGCGAGGAACGCCCGAACCTCGTGCTCGCCCGGTTCTGGTTCGACCCACCGCGTCGGGTCCCCGACGCGCTTGAACCGGCCGTCCCAGGTATGGGAGATCACCTTCCGCTCGCCCGCCCGGAACGAGAGCGTCCCCGGCGCGTCGCCGGTGTAGACCTGCTCGTCGCTCGCTTCGAGGTCGCCGTCGACGCTCCACCCCCACAGTCGCGGTCGGGGCGTGGCGATGGTGACCGGCAGCGGAAGCCCGTTCCGCAGCGTGACCGTCACCTCGACCGGGTCGCCGACCCGGTACGTCTCGCGGTCCGTCTCGACGCGCACCGAGATGGCGCGCCGGGCCAACCACTGCGGGACGAACTTCCCGAGGACGTCGGTGACGACGTTCCGACTCTCGTCGAACCCCTGTGAGTCCCGTGTGGTGTCGTGCGGGCCGGGTGGCATCGAAATCGGGTAGGCGAGTCGGTGGTATGGGACTGTCGTTACCGACTTTCCCCGTCGGAGTGCGCGATTGCGGAAGGTGGAACGTGGAGGAGAGCGAACCGAACGGAGACTGGTGGAACGGGGCGTCCGACGACTCGACGCGTCTGGCCTCTGACAGCCTCCCCGGCACCGTTGCGCAGGCCCCGATAGACGGGAGGCGGGATGGAAGCTTGACGGTCGGTGTTGCGCTACGTAAGGCCGCTATACCGCCCTGTGCGAACTTTGTCTGCGCACCACACCGCACGAAGACGGACCGACGAGCGTCAGGTCGGTCTGGTCCTTCGAAGCGGGAGTACCGGATGTCTCTGCGCAGGCACCGCTCTCCCTCGCCCAGTCGGTCCCCCTCGCTGGGATGAGGGAAGGCGACGTTCAGTTCGTGGACTCCACGAGCGTCTCGGAGACGAGACTACTGATACCACGTCGTAGACGACCGCTGAACGCCTGTCGCGAGATACCGACCTCCGTCGCGAGCGCTTCGAGATCGACGTCACGTGGCTCGTGGAAGTAGCCGCGTTCGTGCGCCAGTCGGAGCGCTTCGACCTGTGATTCGGTGAGGTGGTCCCAGTTCCCCTTCCGGTCGACGTCCACCTCGGTCACTCGGACGACCGTCGGTTCCACGCCGTTGGCTCTGAGGTAGTCGTGTAACTCGGAGAGCGGTTCCCGGTTCGCCGCCCGGAACTCGAACCACCAGTCGTCTGCAGTCCCCTCTCCCGACAGGAGCGTCACGTCGGACTCCGCGATGGCGACCACCGTATCTCTGAACGACCGGTTCCAGACGACCCGATACAGGACCCACCCACCTTCCTCAGAGTTGATACTCTCGATGTGTTCGACCGCTCCGTCCCTCCGGGTCGCACGAACGACGTCGCTGCGGTCGGCACCCTGCACCCAGACGAACGGTATCACCGAACTCGTGGTCGGGACGATTCGGTCGAGTTCGACCCGAACGTCCGGGAGTTGGCCGAACGCGCGACCGATTCGGAACCCGTCGGCGGGGATTCGGAACTTGGCGTACAGGACCATACGTCACTGTAGCAGGACTCTCCCCAAAGACATCGAGCCTTCGGGGAATCAGGTCGCCGGACAGTCTCACGACGAATCCGGTCCCATTCGAACCCATCTGGCGCACCAGAGAGTACTCTCGGTACACCTCGCTGTCGCTCGGTGTTCGGTGAGTGCGGGAAAGGTTCTGAGCTACAGTGTCTCGCTTCGCTCGCCACAGGACTGTACTCACTACACTCGTCCAGGGGCGCGAATTCGAACACGCCGAGACTCGCTGGCGCTCGTCTCGTCTGCTCGAATCCTCGCGTTCCCCGTTCGCCCGCGTTCGAACCGCTCGCTACGCCCGCGGAGTAGAATGCGGGCAGAAATGGGCCGGCGCGAATTCGAATCGCGGTTACGGCCACCCGAAGGCCGAAGGATACCAGGCTACCCCACCGGCCCGCAGTGAGAGTGTGGGCAAGCGTCCTGTTAACCCTTCCGTTGTCCCCCGACCTGTGTCATCCGGTGACGGTCAGATACACCGCCACACCGGCCAGCACGATGCCCAGGCCCTTCTGCGCCGAGAAGGAGTCGCCCAGGAAGACGACGCTGAGGACGGAACTGCCGACGATGAACATCCCGAAGATGGGGACCACCGTGCTCGCCGGACCGAGCGACAGCGCCCGGTAGTACGCGAGGATGCCGACGGTGAGGAACGCGCCCGCGGCGAGCGTGTACCGGAGCGTGTCGCCCGTGAGATAGGAGGTGGGCTGTTCGCCCGTGGCGAGCACGACGACGAGCGCCGAGAGCGCGAGGATGGAGTTGGCGACCAGCGCGACGACGGTGCTCGGCGCGTCGTTCGTCGCGAGCTTTGCCAGCGGCGTGAACACCGAGTAGCCCGCCAGCGCGAGCGCAGACCAGAGGAGATAGCGTTGCATACCGACAGTCACCGGGCCAGCCTCAGGTATGCTCCGGATTCGTGACGGCGTGAGTCGTCGAGCGCGCAGCGAGCGCACAGTCGGCCGAGGGTCGCGCTGCGCTCAGAACCGCGTGTACCCGTCGGTGTCGAGGTGGTGGTGGGCGACGACGATGGCGTGGTTCACGTGCAGGACTTCGGGACCCACCCGGACGCGCCGGTCGGCACGGTCGGCCAGCAGGTCGACCTCGCGCTCCTCGAACTCGTGGTGGTCCGAGAGGACGTAGACCGGGTTCTCGGGCGGTGCCACGTCGGTCAGCGGGTCGCCGTCCTCGTGTAGCTGGACCACCGTGCCGTCGTTCGCGGCGTAGTCGAGCGTCGTCTCGAAGTCGCGCCGGGAGAGGTGGACGCCGGGCGACGTCTCGACCTCCACGTGACCGACGGCCTCCTCGCGCTGGTCGAGCGCGTTCCGGACCAGCGCGGCCGTCGAGCGCTCGTCGGGGTTGAGTCGCCGGAGGTCGCTCCCCTCGAACCGGAGCGTGAACGCGTCGTCGAGGACGAGCAGACAGCGCGTGTCCTCGCGGATGTCGTGCGAGAGGAAGAACGCGGCGTTGACGCACCGACAGAGGACGTCGAGGCGACCCGCACCGGGCAGGTCGTCGAGCGAGAAGTCGGCGTCCGTGGGCACGTCGTGGCCCGAGACGATGAACTGGCGCATACCGAACGCGGTGTGGCGGCGGGGATACGTCCGTCGCTTGGTGGCGGACGGAGAGGCACAGGTATCCCGGCCTGCACGGGAGACCTCCAGAGTCAGAAGTCGAGCGTCGTGTCCTCGCCCGCCCACCCGCCCTCGGACTCGACGCCGTACATCATCCCGGCGTGGATGAACTGCGCGAGGATGTGGCCGATGTCGCTGTGGGCCGTCCAGAGGCCGGTTTCGTCGGGGGTCTCGGGGCCGTCCGATTCGCCCTCCGCGTCGGTCTGGACCGACAGGAGGACCGTCGCGTCGTCGACGAGCAACGTCCGGCCCGAGACGCCGCCCGCGGGTTTCGACGGGGCGACGACGACGCGCACCCCGCCGTCCGAGAGCCGTCGGTCGAGTTCGGCGGCCTCCGTGACGACCATGACGGTCAGGCCCGCGTCGGCCCGTTCCCGGAGCGCCTCCTCGATGGGCGGCGAGACGTGGTCGGCCGCCCAGGCGACGAGCATCACGCGCTCCTCGGCGCTCCCGACCAGTTCGGCGATGCGCTCGTCGAGCGCGTGACTGCCCCGCACCGTCGCCACGCCCTCGTCGTCGGTCTCGACCCGTTCGCCCTGGAGCGTCGCGAGACTGTCGAACGCGCGGGCCTCCTCGCGGTCGATGCGCTCGCGGAGCTGTCGACGGGCCGCGTCGAGACCGACCGGACGGTAGCGTTTGGGGGAGCTCTCGACGACTTCGATGAGGCCCCGCTCCGCCAGTGACTCGGCCGCGCCGTACACCTGTGACCGGGGGACCTCGGAGGTGCGACTCACGTCGCTCGCGGTGCCGGTGCCGAGACGCTGGAGGGCGACGAACACGCCAGCCTCGTAGCTCGACAGTCCGAGTCGCTTCAACCCCTCGACGGCCTCGTGCGCGCTCATCTCCTCTCCCGACCGTCGGGCGGCCAGCCGATTAGCCGTTTCCGTCCGGCCCCGGTCGTCGCTGACGCGTCGCCGACGAGTCCGTCGCGGGACAGGCGGTGATAGTAGAATCCTACAACTATATCGTCGCGGGCCACCTGGGTGTCGTATCGATGGCCCTCGTGGACAGATTCGCCGCCGTGTTGACCCGGTACAGTCGACTGTTCCTCGTCGCGATGCTCCTCGCCACCGTCGTCGTCGGGGCTGGCGCGAGCGGTATCGAGGGCGGTCTGACCATCGCCAGTTTCGGCGGCGACTCCACGGAGGCTCAGAAACTCGACTACGTGTCGTCGAACTTCTCGGTCGAGGGCGAGAACACGACGGCCGTCCAGATCGTCGTCACGGGCGAGAACGTCCTGACGAAGCAGTCGCTCGTCGACACGCTCGAACTGCAGCAGCGCCTCCGCGCGAACGAGACTATCAACGCGACGCTGGCCGACGGGCAACCGACCGTCGGCCTCTCGAACGTCGTCGCACTCGTGGCGATGCAGGAAGCGGCGGCAGGGAGTGGTGACGGGGCAAACGCGAGCGGTGCCGGAGTGAACGGAAGCGGCGGTCCGCCCACCGGAAGTGAAGCGAACGCGTCAGCGGGTGGGTCGCCCACGATGCCGTCGCTCGACGCTCAGATAGCCCAACTCGAATCGATGACCGACGAGGAGGTGGCGGCGGTCGTCGAACGGGTCCTCTCGCCCGACGCGAGCGTTCCGGGGGACGCCGACCCGTTCACGCTCGTCTCGACGGCGTACGAACCCGGCACCTCGACCGCCGACGCGCGCATCCTGTTCGCGTTCCAGGAGACGACGGGCGACGCCGACTCGCTCCCCGAGGAAGTCGTCACGGGTCAACTCGCCATCCAGCAGGAGGTCGAGGCGGCGTTCGGTGACGACGGCTTCGTCTTCGGGCAGGGCATCGTCGACGAGGAGTCCGGGCGGGCGACCGGCGAGAGCTTCGCCGTCATCTCGCCCATCGCGCTGGCGTTCGTCCTCCTCGTCCTCGTCGTCGCCTACCGCGACCTCCTCGACGTCATCCTCGCCCTGCTCGGCGTCGTCCTCGTGCTGGTCTGGATGGGGGGGTTCATGGGCTGGGCCGGTATCGGCGTCACCCAGATACTCATCGCCGTCCCGTTCCTGCTCATCGGCCTCTCCATCGACTACGCCCTCCACGTCGTGATGCGCTACCGGGAGGCCCGCCCGGACGCCGACTCGCCGCGGGCCGCGATGCGCGTCGGTCTCGCGGGCGTCGCCGCCGCACTCGCCGCGACGACGGTCACCACCGCCGTCGGCTTCTTCTCGAACCTCGCCAGCGACATCCCCTCTATCCGGGAGTTCGGCCTCGTCGCGGGCGTCGGCATCGTCTCGACGTTCCTCGTCTTCGCCGTCCTGCTGCCGACCGTGAAACTCGAACTCGAAGGCCTGCTCGAACGGTTCGGTCGGTCGCGGGACCGGCGCGCGTTCGGGACCGGTGGACTCACGAAGCGACTCCTCGGCGTCGGCACGAGCGCCGCCCGGCGCGTCCCGCTGGTGGTGGTCGTCCTCGCACTGGTCGTGAGCGCCGGCGGCGGCTACGCCGCGACGGACATCGACACCTCGCTGGACCGCGTCGAGTTCCTCCCGCGGGACGCCCCCGACTGGATGGACTCGCTCCCGGAGCCGTTCCGCCCCAGCGACTACGACCTGCGGGAGAACGCCGTCTTCCTCAACGACAACTTCGTCCAGTCGAACGCCGGGTCGCGCGTCGAGATTCTCGTGGAGGGGCCGGTCACCGACCCGGACACGCTCGAACGCATCGCCGACGGCGAGGCGGCCCTCGCGGACACGGAGACGGCCATCGAACTGGCGAACGGGGACCCGAACGTCGACGACCCGCTCTCGGTGATGCGTGACGTGGCCGCGAGCGACGACGCCTTCGCCGAGACGGTCGCCGCCGCGGACACCGACGGGAACGGCGTCCCCGACCGGAACCTCGAATCGGTGTACGACGCGCTGTACGAGGCCGCGCCCGACCGGGCCGCGAGCGTCGTCTACCGGACGGACTCGGGCGAGTACGAAGCCCTGCGGATGACCGTGACGACGGTCGGTGGCGCGGACACCGGGACCGTCACCGAGGAGATGCGTGGCGTCGCCGCGACCATCGAGGACGGGTCGGCGCTGACCGTCACCGCCACCGGGTCGCCCATCGTCACCGAACTCGTCCAGCAGTCGCTGCTGCGGACGCTCGTCGAGACGTTCTGCATCACGCTGGGCCTCATCCTCGCGTTCCTGACCGCAATCTTCTACCGGCGGTACGGGACGCTCACGCTCGGCGCGGTGACGCTGGTACCGGTGGTGTTCGCCCTCAGCTGGATTCTCGGGACGATGTACCTCGTCGGCATCCCGTTCAACACCGAGACGGTCATCATCGCCAGCATCGCCATCGGCATCGGCGTCGACTACGCCATCCACATCAGCGAACGGTTCGTCGAGGAGCGCACGCGTGCCGCCTCCGCGCTGGAGGCGCTGGACCGGACCGTCAGCGGCACGGGCGGTGCCCTGCTGGCCAGCGCCGTCACCACGGCTGGCGGGTTCGGCGTCCTCACGTTCGCGCTCGTCCCGTCGCTCGAGCGATTCGGCCTCGTCACCGGGAGCGCCATCGCCTACGCGTTCGTCGCGAGCGTCGTCGTCCTCCCGAGCCTGCTGGTGCTGTGGGACCGAGTCACCTCGGAGCGCTCCCCCGACGCAATCGGCGTCGACCGGGCGACGACGGACGACTGAGGGTCCTCCAGCGCGACCGCTCGACGCCCGTCAGCGCCGTTCGTCGACCATCGCGTCGAGACGCTCCTTGCTCACGTCGAGGTAGTCGTAGTCGAGCGTGAACACCTCCAGCGAGAGCGTCCCGGCCCAGTCGTCGGCGAACGCGTCGAACAGCGTGGCGAAGTCGATGGTGCCCGACCCGAACGCGAGGTGTTCGTCGCGCGCACGCCGGGTGTCGTTGAGGTGGACGTGCGAGACGGGGGCGTCGCGGACGAGGTTCGCCATCCCGTCGGCGTCGTAGCCGTCGATGCGCGCGTGGCCGGTGTCGAGCGTCATCGACGTCTCGGCCTCCGAGACCACGTCCGGAACGTCCGTCGTCGTGAAGTGGCCGCGCGGGATGTTCTCGACGCAGACCTCGAAGTCGCGCTCCCGACCGTACTCGGCCAGATGAGCGACCGACTCGACGAGGTGCGGGCGGAGTTCCTCGGCGTCCCACGCCGGTCCCCAGACGTTCGTCTGGGCGTGGAGGACGCCCTTCTCTGCGTCGAGGGCCGAAGCGACGTCGATGGCGTCCTCGATGGCCCGGCACGACCCCTCCCGGACGCCGTCGAACGGCGAGGCGATGTCGACGCCACCGAACGGCAGGTGGACGAGCACGTCGAGGTCGGCGTCCGCGACGGCGTCGGCGAACTCGTCGTGGCGGTCGGCGACACGGTGCGGTGCCGTCTCGCCGTCGAGCATCAGTTCGACGTAGTCGAAGCCCAGCGCGCCCGCCCGCTCGATGGCGGTGAGAGGGTCCATCCCGAGTTGTGTGACGAAGCCGACGCGTGGGTCCATAGGCTGGGGTCACGGGCCGACTACTTGAGAAACGGGGGTCGCTAGGATGAGCAATCTGCTGTGTAGAAGTGGACGGGACCGATACGACCTCGAAAGACCCCGCCGGTTGCGCGTTGCACGACGAAGCAAGCACCGCAGGGAGCGAAGTGACCGAGGAGCGCAGCGAGGCGCGCGAGCGCAACCGGCGGCCCCTTTCAGTCCCACCCGTGGTGGTCCGTCGAGTCAGTCGTCGGCCGGATTACCAGGTCAGCCCTTCGTAGACGATACCCTCGCGGCGCTCGATGATGCGGCGGCCGTCGACGACGACGGGGTCGGCCATCGCGTCGAACTCGGGGTCGAGCGCGGCGAACTCGGGCCAGTCGGTCATCACGAGCGCGCCGTGGGCACCGTCGAGGGCGGCGGCGGCGCTGTCGACGTACTCCACGTCGGGGTACTGCTCGGCCATCGCGTCGGCGGCGTCGGTCGGGTCGAACGCGACGACGTCCGCGCCGCGCTCTTCGAGCGCCTCGATGGCGAGTTTCGAGCGCGACCCGCGGATGTCGTCGGTGCCGGGCTTGAACGCGAGACCGAGGACGGCGACGCGCTTCCCCTCGACGTCGACGTGCTTCTCCAGGAAGTCGACCATCCGGACCGGCTGGCGGTCGTTGACGCCCACGACGGCGTCGAGCAGGGCGGGTTCGTAGTCCTGCTCGCGGGCCGCCGCGCGGATCGCGTCGGTGTCCTTCGGGAAGCACGACCCGCCCCAGCCAGCACCCGAGCGGAGGAACGACGCGCCGATGCGCTCGTCGAGGCCGATGGCCTCGCTGACCTCGTAGGAGTCGACGCCGTACTCCTTGCAGACGTTCGCTATCTCGTTGATGGTCGAGAGCTTCGCGGCCAGGAAGACGTTGTTCGCGTACTTGATCATCGCCGCCTCCCGGAGGCCCGTCTCGACGATGGCCGCCTCGGCGTCGGCCTGCTCGACGAGCGGGTCGTACAGGTCGTTGAGGAGGCCGAACCCGCGGTCGTCGGTCGCACCGAAGACGAGTTTGTCGGGGTTCAGGAAGTCCTCGACGGCCGTCCCCTGGCTCTGGAACTCGGGGTTGACGGCGACGCCGAAGTCCTCCCCGACGGTCTTGCCCGAGGTCTCTTCGAGGATGGGGACGATGCGCTCCTCGGTCATGCCGGGGAGGACGGTGGACTTGACGACGACGAGGTGGTAGCCGTCCTTCTCGGCGAGCGTCTCGCCGACGTCGCGCATCCCGGCCTCGACGACCGAGAGGTCGATGGAGCCGTCCTCCCGGGAGGGCGTCTGCATCGCGACGAACGTGAGGTCGGTGTCGCGCAGGGCGGCGTGGTCGGTCGTCGCGCGGAGGCGACCCCCGGCGTGCTCCTCGATGAGTTCGGGGAGGCCGGGTTCGTGGATGGGCGACTCGCCCGCGTTGATTCGCTCGACGATGTCGGCGTCGATGTCGATGGCGACCACGTCGTGGCCGAGGTCAGCGAGGCAGGCGGCGACGCTCGTGCCGACGTACCCGCTCCCGACGACGGAGACGTTCATTGTCGTGACCGACTCGGGGAGCCGGGATAGTAAGGAGGTGGTTACCCTCGTCGTTCGCCCCAGTCCCGTCCACAGCGACCGACTACCGCGGTGAACTATCGGTGCAACGTTACGAACCGTGTCGAATCTTTTTAACCGCAGGTAGTGATTCGAGGTAGTATGAAAGCAGTCGTACTCGCCGCCGGCGAGGGGACCCGTCTCCGTCCACTGACCGAAGACAAGCCGAAGGCGATGGTGGAGGTGGACGGCAAGCCCATCCTCACGCACTGTTTCGAGCACCTCGTCGAACTCGGGGCCGACGAACTGCTGGTCGTCGTCGGCTACCTGAAAGAGCGGATCATCAGCCACTACGGCGACGAGTTCGAGGGCGTCCCCATCACCTACTCCCACCAGCGCGAGGCCCTGGGGCTGGCCCACGCACTGCTGACCGTCGAGGAACACATCGACGACGACTTCATGCTCATCCTCGGCGACAACATCTTCAACGCGAACCTCGCCGACGTCGTCAACCGCCAGCAGGAGGACCGCGCCGACGCCGCCTTCCTCGTCGAGGAGGTCCCGTGGGAGGAGGCCTCCCGGTACGGGGTCTGCAACACGAACGACTACGGCGAGATAATCGAGGTCATCGAGAAACCAGAGGAGCCGCCGACGAACCTCGTCATGACGGGGTTCTACACCTTCACGCCCGCCATCTTCCACGCCTGCCACCTCGTCCAGCCGTCGAACCGCGACGAGTACGAGCTCTCGGACGCGGTCAACCTCCTGCTCCAGTCCGGGCGCACCATCGACGCCATCCGAATGGACGGCTGGCGGACCGACGTGGGCTACCCCGAGGACCGCGACGACGCCGAGCGCCGACTCCGCGAGGAGCGCGAAGCGCGCGAGGCCGCGGCGGAAGCGGACGACGAGGAGGAAGAGGACGCGGACACCGAATTGAGCGTCGAAGCGGACGACGCCTGACCGGACGGGCTAACCCCCGAAACGAACGACTGGAGACGACCGCCTGCCGACTCTCCTCAACACCGACGCTCGTCGACGGGACGGCCGAGTATCGACCGATTCCCGCGGAGGACCTTCGCCGTCCCCCGACGGAGGACGACGATGACCTCGTCGTCCGCGACGCCGACCCGGTCTGCGAGTGCGGCCGTCGTGATACGACGCGGGACGTCGAAGTAGCCCTCCTCGACCGCGGTACGGAGCACGTCGCGTTCGGTTCCTGTCAGTGCCGAGACCGCCTCTGAATCGTCCCCTGTCATGGTTCTCACACTCCTTCGGCGTCACCCTCCATGATACTTCTCGAATTATTGGTGAGAATGATCAGCGCGTGACCGTCAAACCGCGGAACCAGAACCCCTCACTCGCCGAGTAGCGAGCGAATCGACGACTCGACGGACTCCTGTGGTTCCCAGCCCAGTTGCTCGCGTGCAGCAGACCAGTCGACCGGGAAGGAGTCGACGAGCGTCTCCCCGCTGCGCGGGTTCTCGACCATCTCGATGTCGGGGTCGAGGTCGCGCTCCTCGCGAGCGATGCGCTGGACCGTCTCGGCGACGTCGCGCACGCCGGGGTCCTCGTCGGTCGCCACCTCGTACTTCTCGACGCCCGTCTCGCCCGCCTCGTGTTGCTCGACCAGTCGCTCGACGCTCTTGCCGAACGCTCGCGCCACGTCCTTGACGTGGACGAAGTTGCGGGACTGGCTGCCGGGTTCGTAGACGGTGAGCGTCTCGCCGGCCAGCGCCCGGTTGACGAAGAAGTTGATGACGGTCCCCTTCGAGACGGTGGTGCCGTCGATGTCGTGCTCGCCGTAGAGGTTCGCGACCATGAACTCGTGGGCCGGGAACGCGCCGTCGGCGTACCACTCGATGGCCGTCTCGTTGAGCACCTTCGTCCGGCCGTACCAGTTGAGCGGGTCGCGGTCGAGGTCGGTCGTGATGGGGAACTCCGTCGGGTCGCCGATGACCGCCATCGAGA
Source organism: Halomarina salina (assembly GCF_023074835.1). Classification (NCBI taxonomy): domain Archaea; kingdom Methanobacteriati; phylum Methanobacteriota; class Halobacteria; order Halobacteriales; family Natronomonadaceae; genus Halomarina; species Halomarina salina. The sequence continues at coordinate 1,695,088 of NZ_JALLGW010000001.1, read as the reverse complement.
ACGGGAACGCGAGCGCGGCCCCCGTCTTCCGGCAGAACCAGGCGACGTTCTCGGTGCCCTGCACGTTCACCTCGTAGGCGCGGTCCGGGTTCTCGTCGCAGTCGGGGACGCCGCTGAGCGCCGCGAGGTGGACGACCACGTCCGCGCCGTCGAGGGCCTCCTCCAATTCCTCGCGGTGCCGGATGTCGGCGTGGTCGATGTCGAGGTCGCCGATTCGGCGGACCTGCCCGAGGTAGAAGTTGTCGAGCGCGGTCAGTTCCCAGTCGGGGTGCTCGCGCTGGAGGTCCGCGACCAGTCGACTGCCGATGTAGCCAGCCGCACCGGTGACGGCGACGTGTGGAGCATCGCTCATGTGGATACGTATCGAAACCCTCCCACTCCGGCTATATCTTTCGTTCGGCCGGGTCGACGAGCGACCGGAGCGACCCTCCGGACGGCAGCCGCCCGCCCAGTTCAACGGCGCACATCGACGGACGGAGAGTGTGCAGCCCTCAGCTATTAGCCCGAGACGGCAGTCCTCGACGTATGGTTCGTCTCTCGGAGATCGTGACGACGGCGGCCGACGCGGGGGTCTCGATTCTCGACGACGGCGACCGGCTACACATGCCGGCGGGACGCAACGGTCCCTGGGACGACGACGTGACGCCCCTCCGGAACACGGGTCACTGGGCGGTGCTGTTCTTCGAGGCGTACGCGGTCACCGGCGACGAGCGGTACCGGACGGCCGCGGCCGACTGTATCGACTACCTCTGTCGGGACGAGGCGCGACCCGAGGGCTGTGCGTTCCACCACCGGAACGAACCCGGGAAGGACCGCTGTAACGGGCTGGTGGGGCAGGGGTGGACGATAGAGGCGCTGGCCGTCGCCGACCGCTACCTCGACGACGAGCGGCCGCGCTCGCTCGCCGAGGAGGTGTTCCTCCTCCACCCGTTCGACGAGTCGACGGGGCTCTGGCGGTCGGTCGGCGTCGACGGGACCGTTCGGCGGCCGTTCGGGACCATCAACCAGCAGTTCTGGTTCGCCGCCGCAGGGTCGCTGCTCTGTCGGCGCGGAGACGCACCCGAGGTCCGTCGCCGCATCGTGTCGTTCCTCGACGACGTGGAGGACACCGTCGAGACCTACCGGAGCGGCGTCGTCTACCACTCCGGGTACCCCTACAGCACCCCCAGGTACGTCGGCCAGCGACTCGCCGCGCAGGTGACGGGCCACCACGAGCGCATCGACCCGCGGTCGGTCGGCTACCACTCGTTCGTCCTCTACGCGCTGGCGGTGCTGAAGCGGTCGCTGCCCGACCACCCGCTGTGGACGTCCGGGTTCGTCGACCACCTGCTCGAACCGCTCGGGAGCGAGCGCTACCGGGAACAGGTCGCGGACAACGAGTTCTCCTACGGCTACAACCCGACCGGTATCGAAAACGCCCTCGCGCTCGAAGTGCTGGGCGACGGTGAGGACGTGGGCTACTGGCTCAGCGAGCAGTTCGGTGGGTGGTACGACCCCCAGTCCGGCTTGCTCCGAGGGGGTGCCGACGACGTGACGCTGGCCGCGCGACTGTACGAGGCGACGCGACTCGGCGGCCGGGCCGTCCCGCCCTCGACGGCCGACCGAGTGGAGGAGGCAGTCGCCCCTGGCGGCGAGACCGGACGGTGAGGCTGCGCCAGAACGAGAAGGGGTCGGGCGGCTACGGCCGGAACGCGCCGGCGAGGTCCCGGATGCCCTCGCGGAGCGTCCACTCGGTCTCGTAGCCCGTCTCGGCGATGCGGTCGAAGTTGACGTGGTAGGAGGGGCCGGGATGCTCGTCTTCGAGGTACGTCACGTCGACTGGCGCGACCTCCTCGCTGACGGCCTCGGCTATCTCCGATATCTGGTAGTTGCCCTCGTTCGACCCGACGTTGTACACCATCTCGTCCCAGGCGTCCGGTTCGAGGGCGGCGTGAGCGTACGCGCGGGCGGCGTCCCGGACGTGGATGAACGGTCGCCAGTTCGACCCGTCGCCGTAGACGGTGAGCGCGCGGTCGGTGAGTGCGCGGAAGACGAACGTGTTGACGACGAGGTTGAACCGGACGCCCGGCGAGTCGCCGTAGTTCGTCGCCATCCGCAGGGCGGTGCCGTCCATGCCGAACTCGTCCATCGCGTCGCGGAGGAGGCCCTCCGATTCGAGTTTCGTCTCGGCGTACGGGTTGATGGGGTCGGGGTCGATGGTCTCGTCGAGGTCCGTCGAGGTGGCACGACCGTAGAGGTTACACGACGAGGCGAGGACGACGTTCTCGACGCCGAGTTTCCCGGCGGCGGTCAGCACGTTCTCGGTGCCGTCGTAGTTGACCGCGAACGTCTCCTCGCGGCGGTCGTGGGTGCTCGCCGCGCCCGTGATGGCCGCGAGGTGCACCACCGTATCGCAGTCGCGCATCGCGCTCTCGACATCGCCGTACTCGCGGACGTCGCCGCGCTGGAAGTCGACGCTGTCGGTGAGCGACCCCTTCAGCGACCGGGGCGACCCGAGCGAGAGGTTGTCGACGACGGCGACCCGGTCGACGCGCTCGTCGCCGTCGAGCAGCGGGATGAGGACGCTGCCGATGTAGCCGAGACCGCCGGTGACGAGGACGTCCATCTACTCCTCCAGCACGCTCGGGAGGAACCGGTCCTCGTGGGTCACGATGGTGTTCTCGTACTGCGAGAGCGTCTCGAAGATGTCGCGGACGCCCTCCTCGAACGTCTGACGCTGCTCGCCGATGAGCGACAGGTAGCGGTCGTTCTCGATCTCCATCTGGTGGGTCTCGTCCTCGTCGCGCGGGTTCTCGACGTGTACGACCTCACCGTCGAAGTCGAAGTCGCGGGCCACCTCGGCGATGGTCTCTGCCATCCCGACGATGCTGATGGGGTTGGTGACCTGATTGTAGACGACGTGGCCGTCGGAGCGCTCGTCCGCGTCGGAGAGTGCGAGGCGGGCGAGGCCCTCGACGGTGTCCTCCAGCGAGACGAACGGTTTGCGCTGCTCGCCCTTGCCGTACACCGTCAGCGGGTAGCCGGCGACGGCCTGCGCGGCGAAGCGGTGGGCGACGACGCCGAAGTAGTAGTCGAAGTCGAAGCGGGTCTTGAGGCGGTCGTCCGTGCGCGTCTCCTCCGTCTCGGTGCCGTAGACGATGGCCGTCCGCACGTCCGAGATGGGGATGTCGAACTGCTTGTGCGCCAGACGGAGGTTGGCCGCGTCGTGGCTCTTCGTCAGGTGGTACCAGCTACCGGCCATCGCGGGGAACGGAACGGTGTCGCTCTGGCCCATGTTCTCCATCGTCGCGTCGCCCTCCGGGATGGGGAACGACGGCGCACCGTAGACGCCCGTGGTGGTCGTCTCGATGAGGTGCGTGTCCGTCATGTCGTTCTCCTTCAGGCCCCACACGAGGTTGCGGGTGGCCTGCATGTTGTTGTGCTGCGTGAAGTTCGCGCGCTCGCCGTTGATCTGGGAGTACGGCGCGCTCGGCTGGGCGGCCGTGTGGACGACGGTGTGCGGTTCGTGGACCTGCAGCACCTCGTCGACGACCGCGCGGTCGGACAGGTCTCCCTCGACGAACGAGAGGTTGTCGAGACCGTGGACCTCGCTGGCCGCTTCGAGACGGTCGTCCATGCTGGCGACGGGCGTCGCGCTCTTCGACCCGACCGACGACACCCACTCGCGGCGACCGAAGTTGTCGACGAGGACGACTCGGTCGTCCGTCCGTGACGCGATTCGCAGTGCGGTCGGCCACCCGATGTAACCGTCTCCGCCGGTGACGAGGATGCTCATAGTTACTCGCTTGGTGAGTAACTCCAGAGCGCTAAATAGTTTGTCCTCCTCGACGGGGCACGATACGGAGCCAGTGGGCGCTCCCGAACCAGAGGGCGGCGCGCTGTTCCCGCGCACGGGCGTCGTACGCAGGCACCAACTTTTGAGCGGACTGTCGTGTCCGTGCCACCGAGACAGCATGACGAGCGAACACGTTCTTCGAGGTGCCGAGGCGCATCGCCACGACGACCACAACCAGGGAGGGCGTCGCGATGACTGACGACCGCGGGCGCGAGGTCGTCGTCGTGAGCGGCGCGACGTCGGGCGTCGGCCGAGCGGTCGCCCAGAAGTTCGGCGAGGAGGGCGCGGCGGTCGGCCTGCTGGCCCGCAGCGAGGACGGCCTGGAGGGGGCGGTCGAGGACGTCGAGGCCGCCGGTGGTCGGGCGCACGCCGTCGAGACGGACGTCTCGGAGTACGAGCAGGTCGAGGCGGCCGCCGACGAGATAGAAGAGGAACTCGGCGACATCGACGTGTGGGTCAACAACGCGATGGTGACCGTCTTCTCCGAGGTCCAGGACCTCGAACCCGACGAGTACCAGCAGGTGACGGACGTCACCTACCTCGGCACGGTCTACGGGTCGAAGGTCGCACTCGACCGGATGGCCGAGCGCGGCGAGGGGAAACTCGTCCAGATCGGGTCGGCGCTCTCGTACCGGGCCATCCCGCTCCAGTCGGCGTACTGCGGGGCGAAGTTCGCCATCCGCGGGTTCACCGACTCGCTCCGGGTGGAGCTGAAACACAACGACAGCGACGTCGGCGTCACGATGGTCCAGTTACCCGCCGTCAACACGCCGCAGTTCGAACACAGTCGGACCCACGTCGACGAGCACCCCCAGCCGGTGGCCCCCATCTACCAGCCGGAGGTCATCGCCGACGGCGTCTACTGGGCCGCCCACAACGACCGCCGGGAGCTGTACATCGGGCGCTCGACGCTCAAGACCATCTGGGGCAACAAGATAGCGCCGTGGTTCGCCGACTGGATGCTCTCGCGGAACGGCTACGAGGGTCAGTTCTCCGACAAACCGTACGACCCCGACAGGCCGGACAACCTCTACGACACGACGGAGGGCGACCCCGGCGCACGCGGCGTGTTCGGCGACAAGTCGCTCGACAGCAGCCTGGAGTTACAGCTCGCGAAACACCGTGAGGGGCTGGGCGTCGCCCTCGTGGCGATGCTCCTGCTCGCCGTGAGGACGCTCTGGGATGACTGACGCGGCGGCGACGCCACCGGGATGGTCGACGAACCCGTCGGCGTGGCGCGAGCGGCTGCTGGTCGTCGGGCTCGCGGTCGTCGGCGTCTGCGTCGCAACGTACCTCACGCTGTTCCAGCTCGGCGTCCTCGACACCGTCTGGGACCCGTTCTTCGGCGACGGCACCCGCGCCGTCCTCACGTCGAAGCTCTCGGAGTCGCTGCCGGTCCCGGACGCGCTCCTCGGGGCGCTCGCGTACGTCGTCGACTGCGTTCTGGAACTCGTCGGTGACGAGGACCGCTGGCGAACGCAACCGTGGGTCGTCCTCGCACTGGGAGCGAACGTCTCGATGGCGGGCCTCGTCAGCATCGGGCTGGCCATCGTCCAGCCGACCGTCATCGGCGCGTGGTGTACGCTGTGTCTCGCGTCGGCGACGCTCTCGGTGGTGATACTGGGTCTCGCGTCGGACGAGCTGCTGGCGAGCTGTCAGTATCTCCGGCGCGTCCACGACGACGGCGGGTCGCTCTGGACCGCGTTCTGGAAGGGGTCGAGCCAGGTCGCCGGGGCCGGCCGCGTGGAGGCCTGAGATGTCGATGAGCGTCCGCCGTGCGTGGCCCCAGCTACTCGTCGCGGTACTGGGCCTCTGGCTCATGGCGGCTCCCGCCGTGCTCGGGTTCGGCGGCCTCGCGGCGACCACTCACCACGTCGTCGGTCCCGTCGCCGCTACGGTCGGATTCCTCGCGGCGTGGGACCACCTGCGACCGCTGCGGTGGGTGACGCTCCCGCTCTCCGTGGTGCTGGTCGTCCTCCCGTTCTGGTTCCGCGAGCTGGTTCCCGCGGCGAACAGCGCCGTCGTCGGCCTCCTGCTCGTCGGGTTCGCGGTACTCGACCGTGGCGTCGCGGAGACGTACGGCGGTGGCTGGTCGGTGCTCTGGACCGGGACGACCGAGTCCGACAGTGACGGGAACCGGGCGGCCTGAACCGTCGAACCGCTACCGCTCGCTCTCCTGGGTCAGCTCCTTCCCTTCGAACCCCTGCTGGTCCTCCTGGTCGCCCTCCTGGACCAGCGTCGGACCGCCGAGCGGGTCGACGTTCGCCCAGTCGTAGTCGCCCTCCCGGAGGTACATCGCGCTGTTGACGAGGCCGATGTGGCTGAACCCCTGCGGGAAGTTCCCGAGCTGCCGGTCGTTCTCGGCGTCTATCTCCTCGGCGATGAGGCCGAGCGGACTGGCGTAGTCGAGGATGTTCTCGAAGACGGTCCACGCCTCGTCGGTCCGGCCGATGGCGACCAGCGCGTTGACGAGCCAGAACGAGCAGAAGACGAACCGCGCCTCGTCGCCCTCCAGGTCGTCGTCCTCGTAGCGGTAGACCAGCCCGTCGTCGTTGGCGAGCTGCTCCTGAACGGTCTCGACGGTGCTGACGACGCGCTCGTCGTCGAACGGCAGGATGCCGGAGAGGGCGATGAGCAGTCCCGTCGCGTCCATCTCGGTCCCCTCGTAGGACTGCGTGAACGCCCCCACCTCCTCGTCGTAACCGTGTTCGAGGACGCTCGACCGGATTGCCTCGTGCGCGTCGCGCCACTCGTCGAGCGGCCCGTCGCGGCCCGTCCGGTCGGCCAGGTCGAGGATGCGGTCGAGGGCGATCCAGCACATCACCTTCGAGTGGACGAGCTGACGCGGTTCGCCCCGGAGCTCCCAGATGCCAGCGCCCTCGTCGTCCCAGTGCTCGGAGACGTAGTCGGCGATGCCCGAGAGGCTCTCCCAGTTCTCGTCGCTGATCTCACCGCCGTCCGACCAGAACCGCTGGTAGTACGCGAGCACCAGGTCGCCGTAGACGTCCAGTTGCACCTGGTCGGCCGCCTCGTTGCCGACGCGGACGGGCTGGGAGTCGAGGTAGCCCCGGAAGTGGTCGAGGTGCTCCTCTTCGAGGTCGATCTCACCCTCGACGCCGTACAGCGGCTGGACCTCCGCCGTGTCGCCCTCGCGACTGTGTTCGAGGAACCGGTCGACGAACCCGGTGGCCTCCTCGACGTGGCCGAGGCCCGTCAGCGCCCGCACGGTGACGGAGCCGTCTCGAATCCAGCTGTATCGGTAGTCCCAGTTGCGTACGCCGCCGGGGTCCTCGGGGAGCGACGTGGTCGGCGCGGCCACCATCGCCCCCGTCTCCCGATAGTACAGCAGTTTGAGCACGAGTTCCGAGCGGACGACGTGGTCGTGACCGACGCCGCCGAACAGGCACTCCGACTCGTCACAGGAGTGCGCCCACTCCCGCCAGTAGTCGACCGTGCGGTCGAGCAGCGCCTCGCAGTTCTCGTCGTCGTCGGGCGTGTGCATCATGTACCCGAGCGTGAACCACGCCGACTCGTGTGCGTCGAGCGAGAACGTGGCCGTCGCGCCGTCGCCGTCGGTGTCGAGGTCGACCGGACTGGACAGGAACAGTCGTCGGTCGTCGCCCGAGGCGAACGCCCCCTCCTCGATGGACTCGACGGTCGTCTCCGCCCGGGCGAAGTCGAACCGCGGCGAGAACTCGACGTCGAGTTCCACCGTCCCCTCGGTACAGGCCACCTGCCGGTAGATGCCCCGGCGCTGTGGCTCCTCGTTCTCGCGCTCCTCGATGACGGGCATGAAGTCGGTCAGCGTGACGGTCCCCGACTCGGTCTCGAACGTCGTCTGCAGGACGTTCGTCCGCTCCATGTACTGCTGCGTCGCCTCGAACTCCCCCGACGGCGTGACCGAGAACCGGCCCCCCTCGTCGGGGTCGAGGATGTCGGCGAACACGCTCGGCGAGTCGATGTACGGGAGACAACACCAGTCGACTGCCCCGTCCTGCCCGACGAGTGCGCAGGTCTCCAGATTCCCGATGAGGCCGTACTCCTCGAGCGGCCTGAACTCGTCCATACTACCGGCCCGACAGGACCGCGCGTGTTAACTCCTTGGCCGGCAGCACGTGCGCCCAGCGTCTCTCGTTCGGTCGAGGCGTGCGTGCTCCCGACGACCGCCGTTCGGCAGCCGGCAACCGTTAATTTACTATGACATTTTCACGTAACAGGACAGTTTCCCGACGATTCAGCGTCCAGGGACCCTCAGCGGACGGTGCCAGTCACCGGGCGGAACAGTCGCCCGTGGATGGATGTTCGGGCAACGGTCGGCAACTGTCGGTGGGTAACCAAGACGGGTCCACGTGGACCGCCTGCCGGGAGGAATCCTGATACGATGACACGACGACGATGGACGGTAGTGCTGGTATCGCTCGCGGTGCTCCTCGGGACGGCCGGGATAGGTACGGCGGTCACGCCCGGTGCGGTGTTCGCGCAGGACGACGACCTGAACTGTTCTGACTTCGACACGCAGGAGGAGGCGCAGGAGGTACTCGACGACGACCCGACCGACCCGAACGGTCTGGACGGTGACGACGACGGTGAGGCCTGCGAGGGTCTCCCGTCGGGCGGTGACGGCGGCGACGACGCCACGACGACCGAACCTGAACAGACCGAAGGGGCGGACGACGGTGAGACCGAGGGGACCACCGGCGACGCCAGCGACGGCGACGCGGGCGACGACCTGAACTGCGACGACTTCGACACGCAGGAGGACGCGCAGGCGGAGTACGACCAGGATACCACCGACCCGAACGACCTCGACCGTGACGACGACGGCGTCGCCTGCGAGGACTCGTTCGGTGCCGGTGACGGCGAGACGGACGACTCGACGGACGCCAGCGAGGACGGTAGCGACGAGAGTGACAGTAGCGACGAAAGCGACGGTAGCGACGACGCCTCGGCGGACGAGGAGACGGACGAGTCGGCCAGCGACGACGACGCGGACGGTGAGGAGACGACAGACGGAGGAAGCGAGGAGTCGGCCGCCAACGACGGTACGACCGTCGGTGAGGAGTCGGACGACGTGCCCGCCTACCAGATCGACGTCGCGGCGGGCGAGGTCATCGAGACGCTCGGCGACGACGCGAACGACTTCTACGGCACGCAGGAACGCCTGCTGCAGGCCCAGACCGTCCTCGCGGACGGGACGGTGACCGGCCAGTACATGGTGCCCGACGGCGAGGTCACGAAGTCCCTGAACGGCTGTGCGGTCAGCTACGAGGCGGCGAGCTACGACGCCTCCAGCGGTGAGGTCACGCTCGACGTGAGCGTGAGCGACGACGCGGACTGCGAGAGCGTCACGCTGACGCTGGCGGGCTACGAGCTGCCCGGCGACGACACCACCTTCGTCCGCGAGAACGCGGACGGGCAGGAGCTGGTCGACCACCGGACCGTCACGCTCGACGCTGGCGAGAGCGGGACCGTCACCATCGACCTCGACGGCTGAGAACGCGTACAGAACGGACGACCGGCCTTTTCTTCGACGCTCGTTCCCGCCAGCCTCAGCCAGCGCGGGTCCCCGGGCGACCGAACCCCTTCGCCAGCGTCGACTCGTCGATGCGGAGGATGGTGGGTCGGCCGTGCGGACAGGCGTAGGGGCGGTCACACTCGCCGAGTCGAGCGAGCAGGTCCGACGCCTCGTCGGGTGCGAGCGTGTCGCCCGCCTTCAGCGACGGGTGGCAGGCGAGGTCAGCCAGCAGGTCCCGGCGCGGGTCGTCGGGTGCGTCGCCCGAGAGGAACGCATCGAGCACGTCCCGGACGGCCGTGGCGTCGGCGACCCGACCGACCGGGGCCGGGACGCTCGTCACGCGGTACGTCTCGCCGCCGAACGACTCGACGGTGAACCCGAGGGCGGCGAGGTCCTCACAGTGGGCCTCCAGCGTCGCCGCCTCGCGGGCCGACAGCGAGAGCGTCGCGGGCGGGTCGAGCGGGACGGACTCGCGCTCGCCCGCCGCTGCGCGCAGTCGCTCGAAGTTCACCCGCTCGTGGGCCGCGTGCTGGTCGACCACGAGCAGGTCGTCGTCGCTCTCGCAGAGCAGGTAGAGGTCGCGGAACTGGCCGATGACGGTCAGCTCGTCGAACCGCGACTCGGCGGGGGAGAGCGCCTCGTCGGTGTCGAACGACACCGCGGCGGTCCGCGAGAGGTCGGCGGTCGTCAGCGCCTCCCCGACCGCCCGTTCGACCGTCTCCGTCACCGCGTCGAGGTCACGGAAGCGCACCTCGCGCTTGGCGGGGTGGACGTTCTGGTCGACGCGGGCGGGCGGGACCGCCACCCGCAGGGCGACCACCGGGTGCCGCGAGTTCGGGAGGAGCGACCCGTAGCCCGCCTCGACGGCCCGGCGGAGGTCGCCGTGGTCGACCGGGCGTCCGTTGACCGCGACGTGGACGTGACTCGCTGTGGCCCGCGTCACCGAGGGGTAGCAGGCGACGCCCGAGACGCGCACGTCGCCAGCAGCGTCGGCGACCGTATGGTCCCCAGCGTCGCTCGACCCCTCGACGGTCGTGCTCTGCCCGGCGACGCTCCGGTCGAACACCGCCAGCAGCGCCTCGGTGGCGTCGCCGCTGCCGGGCGTCGAGAGCACCTGTCGACCGTCGTGAGCCAGCCGGAACCGGACGTCGGGACGGGCGAGCGCGTAGCCCGTCAGCACGTCGCTGATGCGCGCGAACTCCCGCTTCGCGCCGCCGAGTGACTCCCGGCGCGCTGGCAGGTCGCCGAACAGGTCCCGGACCTCGACGGTCGTGCCGACGCCGTGGCCCGCCGCCTCGACGCGCACCTCGTCGCGGACCGCGACGTGGGTGCCGGTCCCGGACTCGGCGCTGGTGTAGCAGTCGAACCGGCCGACCTCGGCGATGCTGGGGAGCGCCTCGCCCCGGAAGCCGAGCGTGCCGGTCCGTTCGAGGTCGGCCGCGTCGCGGATCTTCGAGGTGGCGTGGCGCTCGACGGCCCGCTCGGCGTCCGCTCGGCTCATCCCGTGACCGTCGTCGGTGACGCGAATCAGGGAGAGACCACCCTCTTCGACCTCGACGCCGACGCTGGTCGCGCCCGCGTCGAGCGCGTTCTCGACCAGTTCGCGCACGGCGTCGGCGGGGCGAGTGATCACCTCGCCCGCCGCGATGCGCGCGACCGTCTCGTCGTCCAGTCTCCTGACGGTCCCCGACCGCTCCCCGCTCTCCTCGGCGTCGCCCGTCCCGCTCATCGCTGGACCTCCCGCTGGCGCTCGTGGAGCCACGTCAGCGCCTCCAGCGGCGTCATCGACGCGATGTTCAGGTCCCGTATCTCGGCTTCGAGCGTCGACCCGCCGGCGGCACTCGGTTCGTCTGCGACGGCTTCCCCGGCAGTGGGTTCGTCGAGCGTGATTTGTCGGTCGTCCGTTCCGGATGAGAGGTCGTCCGACCGCGTCGTGTGCGAGTCGGTGTGCTCGCCGTAGCCGTTGGTCCTGGCGGCCGGTTCGGCCGTGGCGTCGTTCGTCGCTGCCGACGGCGACTCCGTCGTCCGCGTCGACCCGGCGTCACCGGGCAGGCCATCGTCGATGAGGTCACGAGAGCGGTCGATGACCGTCCCCGGAACGCCCGCGAGCTGCGCCACCTCGACGCCGTACGAGGCCTCGCTGGCCCCCTCGACGACGGAGTGCAGGAACGTGACTTCGTCGCCCGACCGGTCGATGGTGAAGTGGAAGTTCCGGATGCGTTCGCGACTCTCGGCGATGCGCGTCAGTTCGTGGTAGTGCGTGGCGAACAGCGTCGTCGCGCCCACCTCGTCGTGGAGGAACTCGGTGACGGCCCACGCGATGGCTCGCCCGTCGGCGGTGCTGGTGCCGCGCCCAACCTCGTCGAGCAACACGAGCGAGTCCTCGGTGGCGTCGTGGAGGATGCTCGTCAGTTCGCGCATCTCGCGCATGAACGTCGACGCGCCGCCAGCGATGTCGTCGCTCGCGCCGACGCGGGTGAAGATTCGGTCGACGACGGGCAGGCGGGCACGGTCGGCGGGGACGAAGCTCCCGACCTGTGCGAGCAGTTGTACGAGCGCTATCTGGCGCATGTACGTCGACTTCCCGCTCATGTTCGGTCCCGTGATGACCGCGACGTTCCGCTCGCGGAGATCGGCATCGTTCGGGACGAACCGCGGTTCGGTCGTCTCGACGACCGGGTGTCGGCCGCCCTCGACGTGGATGCCCTCCTCGCCGAACGCCGGGCGCACGTAGTTCCGGTCGACGGCGACGTCGGCCAGCGTGCAGAGCACGTCGAGTTCCGCGAGCACCGACGCGACGCGCTGGACGCGTTCGGCCTCGGCTGCCACCTCGTCGCGGACCTCTGTGAACAGGTGGTACTCGCGGGTGTCGGCGCGCTCGGACGCGCCCAGAATCTCGTCCTCGCGTTGCTTCAGTTCGGGCGTGTAGAACCGCTCGGAGTTCTTCAGCGTCTGGCGGCGCGTGTAGTCGTCGGGCACCCGGTCGAGGTTCGGGTTCGTCACCTCGATGTAGTAGCCGTGGACCTCGTTGTAGCCGACCTTCAGCGAGTCGATACCGGTGCGTTCGCGCTCGCCGGCTTCGAGGTCGGCGACCCACTCTCGACCCTCGCGCTCCGCGGCGCGCAGGTCGTCCAGGTCGTCGTCGTAGCCGTCCGCGATGACGCCGCCCTCCGTCACCTCGATGGGCGGTTCCTCGACGATGGCCCGCCCGACGAGGCCCCGAACGTCCGCCAGTTCGTCCAGTGCCTCGCGGCGCTCGCGGAGCGGGTCGCACTCGCAGTCGCCGAGCGCCGCCTTCAGTTCCGGAATCACGTCGAGCGTGTCCTTCAGCGCCCGGAGGTCACGCGCGTTCGCCCGGCCCCGCGAGACGCGGGTGACGAGTCGCTCGATGTCGTAGACGTCCCGGAGCAGGTCCCGGGCTTCTTCGCGGGCGAACGCGCGGTCGGCGAGTTCCTCGACGGCGTCCTGTCGGGCAGCGATACGCTCGCGGTCCAGCAGCGGGCGACGGAGCCAGTGGGTGAGTTCGCGTCGGCCCAGCGCACACGACGTGGTGTCGAGGACGCCGAGCAGCGTGTGCGCGTCGCCGCCCTCGCGGTTCTCGAACACCTCCAGCGAGCGCAGGGCGGTGGCGTCGACGCGCATCCCCTCGCGCGGGTCGTAGCGCTGGACCCGCGAGATGTACTCCAGCCCGCCCGAGTCGACGCCCTGCGTGTACTCCGCGTAGGCGAGCAGCCCACCCGCAGCCTGGAGTTCCGCGGGGCGCTCGAACAGCGCGTCGGGCGTCGGGACGTACCCCGACAGCGTCTCGCGAGCGTCGTCGCCGTCGAACGCGCTCGCCCGAAACGGCGTGTGCATCCCCCGGACGTCGAAGCCGTGGGGGGCGTCGTCGTCGTTCCCGTCGGTCGACGCGTCGTCGGGGGAGTCGCGGTCGAACTCCCCCCGCGCCGTGACGACCTCTGCGGGTGCGAGCCTGTCGAGTTCGTCCTGCACCACGTCGCGCGGCCCCGACGTGACGCGGAACTCGCCGGTCGAGACGTCCACGAACGCGACGGCGAACCGCTCGCGGTGGTCTGGGTCGTCGGCGTCGGTCGCCTCGCGGGTCGTTCCACTCCCCGCTCGGTTCGAGGCCTCGCTACGGTCGGCCTCGCGGACGACGCTCGCGACGTACGTGTTGCCCGCGCCGAGCAGTTCCTCGTCGACGACCGTTCCGGGCGTGACGACCTGCGTGACGGCGCGTTCGACGACGCCCGTCGCCTCCGACGGGTCCTGTACCTGGTCGGCGATGGCGACGCGGTAGCCCGCGTCCAGCAGCGTCTCGACGTACGGCGCGACGTTGTCGATGGGGACACCCGCCATCGGGTAGGTGCCCGTCGAGTCCTCGCGTTTCGTCAGCGTGATCTCGAGCGTTCGGGCGGCCGCCTCGGCGGCCTCGCAGAACAGCTCGTAGAAGTCGCCCACCTGGAACAGCACCAGCGCGTCGTCGTACTCCTGCGTGAGGTCGAAGTACTGCGAGAGCATCGGCGTCAGCTCCTCGCGGCGGTCGACCATCTTCGCGGGCGGCCCCGTCGCCTCCATACCGGACGGGGGACGGCGACGCACTTGAACCCACGGACTGCGCCGCTGTCGGGCGGTTCGCCGGGCTATCCGGTCGGGCTGTCGAGTCGCCGTTACGACGTCTCGCCGCGGACCGCCGCGGCCACCGCGTTCCGGTCGAACAGCCACTCGCCCTCGGGGACGTCCGGGTACGGCTCGCCGCTCGTGTAGCCCGGCCACTCGCCGAACTGCTCGGGGTAGAGCTGTTTCGCCGTCGCCTCTATCTGGAACAGGTTCATGATGGGGCCCTGGTAGCGCATCCCCTGCGCGTAGACGCGGTCGTTCTGGACCGCCGAGAGCTGGCCGCCGACCGGGTGGTCCGCGAGGGTCTGGCGGACCTCCGCCATGTCGTAGTTCGGCGTCATGCCCCAGAGATGCAGGATGACGTCCGGGTCGGCCTCGGCCATCGCCTCGAAGCCGACGCTCCCCCAGAGCTGTCCCCAGTCCTTCTCGGCGAAGGCGTCGTTCGCGCCGAGCGGTCGCGTGTCCGCGAGCCAGTAGCCCGGCTTGTTGAGGTGGTAGGTGTAGAACTGGTCCTCACTGAGGGTGACCCGCACCGCCGTCGGGCGCTCCTCCTTCGGCGGGAGACTCCCCTCGACGGTCGACAGCAGGTCCTCGTGGACCGCGTTCAGCGCCTCGTAGCGCTCCCGCTCCTGGAACACCTCGGCGACGTGGCCGAACATCTCCCAGAGCGTGTAGTACTGGTAGGCGTCGCCGTACCCCTCGGGTGCGTCGGCGTGGGTCCCGCTGTAGAAGTTGCCGAACCACGGCCCGACGGAGTCGCGAATCTCGTCGACGTCCGACTTCGTCCAGTTCTTCTGCGTCGAGGCCCACGCCGGGTCGGCGAGGTGGACGTCGCTGTCGAGGTCGTAGAGCAGTTCCTTCGGGAGGCCGTCCGACAGCGGGTCCGGCAGGCCCTCCCAGTCGAACGAGACGCCCTCCAGATGCTCGTAGTAGTTGTTCATCGTCGTCCCCGCCATCTCCGGGACGTACATCGCGTTCACCGCGTCGCCGTGGCCGAGCGCGACTGCCATGTCCGTGTACTGCGAGAAGACGGTGAACACCGACTCCGGGACGCTGTCGAACGACACCTCGCCAGCGGGGGCGAGCGTCGCCGTGTACGGCTCCTGGGTCGTGGTCGATTCGCCCTCGGTGGTCGCTCCGTCGGCCGTCTCGCCACCTTCCCCGGTCGTGACGCCCGAATCAGTCGCCTCCGTCGTCCCGTTCGAGGGGTCCCCCGACCCGCCCGAAGCGCACCCCGCGAGCAGGCCGCCGACCGCCGCCGTTCCCGCGAGCAGGTACTGCCGCCTGCTCGGGCCGTCCCGTCCGTCCGTTGGCTCCGTCATATGATTTAGGCTGCCCTAAACACTCATAACGGTTTCCGTTCGCGCCTCCGGCAGTCGCTCGGCCGCGACGGTCGGCGAGATGTCCGGAGACCGTCGCGAGGGCACTCGTGACCCCGGCGCAGGCAGCGGGCCCGAGACGCTACGGTGCGTACGTCCCGGTCAGTTCCGCCTCGGCCAGGACGTGTCCGTCCGTCGCGTCGACGAGCGCCTCCGCGTCGACGTTCGGTGGCAGGTCGAGGCTCGTGTCCAGCGCGAACAGCCGGAAGCGGTAGGTGTGTTCGCGGTCGGGCGGGTTCGGGCCGCCGTAGCCCTGTTCACCGTAGTCGTTGCGTCCCTCCAACACCTCGGCCGTCGCCCAGTCTTCGGGAATCTCGTCCACGTCGGGCGGGAGGTTCCAGACGACCCAGTGGTCCCACACCCTGCCGGCGGGTCGCATCGCGTCCGGGTCATCCACCACGAACGCGAGCGTCTCCGTCCCCTCGGGGACGCCGTCGATGCGAAACGGCGGGTTGACGTTCCGCTCCTGGTAGCCGTACTCCTCGGGGATCCGCTCCCCGTCGTCGAACGCGGGGCTGGTCAGTCGCAGACCCGGCATGTCCAGTGTACTGGCCCCCTGTCCATGAGAGTCCCTCGCACGCGACCGTGGTTGTTCACGCCTCGGGAGCGTCGGGAATCTCGAACGGTTCCGGCTGGGTCCCGTCGGTGTCGGTGAAGCCGTACTCGCGCGCGAGGTCGCCCACGGTGAGCGTCTCCCCGGTCCGCTCCGGCACGTCGGGGTCACCCGCGAGCGCGACCACCGCACCGCCTCGGTGCGCATCCAGCCCGGTGCGAGCGCCACTGCGGTCACGTCGTGCGCTCGGAGCCCGGCCCACAGCTTCCGGTCGAACCGTTCGACGGGTTGCTCCCAGAACGGCGCGTCGAACGTCTCGTCGTAGCCCTCGTAGCCACCCCGGACGTTGTTGACCAGCAGGTCGAGCCGACCTCGCTCGGTCTCGACGCGACCGAACAGCGCCTCGGCGGCCGCGTCGTCGGTGTGGTCGCAGACGGCGGCGACGTACGCCGAGCGGTCGACGTCCGGCGATACGTCCTCGCCGTTCACCTCGCTCCCGTCCTCGATACGCGTCTCGGTCCGTCGGAGAGGATAAGGCGCGCTCCCCCGTCCGACGACAATGCTTTTCTTCGACCTGTCCAATTCGATGAGTGAATGGGTCCCCTCGTCTGGCTGCTCCTCGGCACCTGCTGTTACACCGTCGCCGCCATGCTCGCGGCGCGGCGCGGCCTCCTGCCCGACTGGGTCGAGGTCAGCGGCCCGATAACGACGGTCCACACGAGACGCGGCCGACGGCTGCTGGACCGCCTCGCCCGCCACGACCGACTGTTCCGGGCGTTCGGGACGCTCGCGGTGGCCGTCGCGTTCGTCCTCATGGCCCTCCTCGCGGTCGTCGTCCTCGTCGTGGCTCGGGCAGCGCTGGCGGGGGAGGCCAGTTCCGCCGCCGCACAGCCGCGGAACGTCGTCGTCGTGCCGGGCGTCAACGACTTCCTCCCGCTCTCGGCCGCCCCGGAACTGCTCGTCGGCCTGCTCCTCGCCCTCGTCGTCCACGAGGGCGCACACGGCGTGCTCTGTCGCGTCGGCGGCATCGAGGTGGAGTCGGTCGGCGCGTTCCTCCTCGGGCCGCTACCCACGGGCGCGTTCGTCGACCCGGACGACGAGACGGCGGAAGCGGCGTCGCCGGGCGTCCTGAACCGGATGTTCGCGGCGGGCATCCTCACCAACCTCGTCGTCACGGTGCTCGCGTTCGGCCTCCTGTTCGGTCCCGTCGGCGGGGCCATCTCTCCCGCGCCGGGCGCGGCCATCGGCGGCGTCGCCGACGGGTCGCCCGCCGCGGCCGCCGGCATCGAGGCGGGCGACCGCATCACCGCGGTCGCGGGCACGTCGGTCGAGGACGCCGACGCACTGGACGCGGCGCTCGCGGGCACGGCCTGCGACGCGACGGTCGAACTGGACGGCGAGCGCGAGACCACGCTCCGGCGGGCGGTCACCGTCGTCGGTGGCGACGGTGCGCTCTCGCCGGGGACCACCGTCGCCGCCGTGGACGGCGAACCCGTCTGCACGCTGGCCGGGTTCGCGTCGGCCATCGGCGACAGCGAGCAGGTGACCGTCACCACCGGCGACGGCGAGACGCGCTCGCTGGCCGTCGGCGCTCGGGTGACGCCGACCGACGGCGGCCCGCTGGCGGACGCTGGCGCACCGACCGACCCGGTCACCCTCGTTCGGTTCGACGGGGAGCGGGTCCAGTCGACCGAGGACCTGCTCGACGCGCTCTCGGCGGCGACGACGGGCCAGCAGGCGTCGGTCGTCGCCTACGCGGGCGACGGCGACGGCGCGCGACGCCACGAGTACACGGTGACGCTCGGCGGCGAGCACGCCGATGGCGGTGACGGTGGCCTCCTCGGCGTCGTCCCACGGGCCGGGACGAGCGGGCTCGCGCTGGTCGACGCCGGAATCCGAACGTACCCCGCCGACCGGATGCTCGGCCTGTTCACCGGCGAGGGCGTCTCGGACGCGCTCCCCATCGGGGGCGTCGCGGGCCTCCTGCTCGTCGTCATCCTCCTCCCGCTGGCGGCGACGGTCGGCTTCGCGCCGTACAACTTCGCGGGGTTCGAGGGGCAGGTCGCGGGCTTCTACACGGTGCCGGGCGTACCCGCACCGCTCGACGGCGGCGTGTTCCTCCTCGCCAACGTCCTGTTCTGGACCGGGTGGGTGAACCTCCAGTTGGCGCTGTTCAACGCCATCCCCGCGTTCCCGCTCGACGGCGGGAAGATTCTCCACACGAGCGTCGGTGCGCTCTCGGACCGGGTGGGCGCACCCGAACCGACCGCGACGGCCGCCACCGCCGTCGCCACGCTGGCGATGCTCGGCGCGCTCACGGCGATGCTGGTCGGCCCGGCGCTCTGAGTCGCCGGTCGGCCGGTCGAGAAAGAGCGTTCCCGACTACTCCTCGACGCGAACGCGGACCGCGATACGGTCCGGGTCCTCGACGGTCAGGCCGTCGTCCGACCGCTCGAATACGTCGCCCCGTGCGTCGAGATGCGTCGCGAGTGCGTCCAGCGTCTCGGCGTCGGGAACGACGAGTTCGAACCAGTCGAGGCCCAGGCCATCCCCCGGACCGCGACGGTCGTTCCACGAGTTCAGGCCGACGTGGTGGTGGTAGTCTCCCGCGGCGACGAACGCCGCGCCCGACCCCTCCTGTCTGAGATTCATCCCGAGTTCCTCGACGTAGAACGCCCGCGAGTCGGGCACCGACGATACTTCGAGGTGAATGTGCCCCACTGTCGTCTCATCCGGCGCGCCGTCGTCGCCAGTGGCGTCCGCCCGGAGCGCGTCGAGGTCCAGCGGGAGCGTGTCCATCTGCACACGGCCGTCCGCGGTCGGCCACTGCTCGCCTGGTCGGTCGCGGTACAGTTCGACGCCGTTGCCCTCCGGGTCGGTGAGGTAGAGCGCTTCGCTGACGCGGTGGTCCGAGGCACCGTCGAGTCGCCACTCCGCCTCGACGCGGGCGAGGGCGTCGCCGAGCGCTCCCCGGTCGGGGAACAGGAACGCGGCGTGGAACAGGCCCGTCTCGTCGCGGCCGCGCTCGGGGAGTTCGGGGCGGGCGGCGAGTTCGAGGAGCGGGGTATCGCCCGCACCGAGCGTCGCCCGGTCGTCGCTGGTCTCGTCGCCGTCGGTGTCGAGGCGGTCCAGCCCGACGACCGACTCGTAGAACGACGCTACCCGGCCGAGGTCGGCGACGCGAAGCGCGACGCGGCCGACGTGACTCGTCGCTGGTAGCGGGGCGGGGGCGCTCGTCTCGTTCGTCGTGGAGTCCATAGCTGAAGATACTCCTGCGAGGGGAAAGACGTACGCGGCGGGGTCGTGCGCGGACTGCGCCCGACCGCCGTACTACTCCACGGTGACGCTCTTCGCCAGGTTCCGCGGCTTGTCGATGGAGCGGTCGAGCAGCGCGGCGGCGTGGTACGCCACGAGTTGTAGCTGGACGTTCGCGAGGATGGCCGCCGTGCGGTCGTCGCTCACCGGTACCTCCAGCACGTGGTCGGCGTAGCGCGCGGCGTCGTTCTGGCCGTCGGTGACGACGACGACCGGGGCGTCGCGCGCCTCGACTTCCTTGACGTTCCCGATGGTCTTGCGCGCCAGCAGGTCGTCGCCAGTGACGGCCGCGAACACGGGCGTGTTCTCGGTGACCAGGGCGAGTGGGCCGTGTTTCAGTTCGCCCGCGGCGAACCCCTCGGCGTGCTCGTACGATATCTCCTTGAACTTCAGTGCGCCCTCCAGCGAGACGGGGTACTGGAGGCCACGGCCGATGAAGAAGTAGGCGTCCGAACCGTCGTACGCCCGCGCGATGTCCTCGGCGTTCGACTCGTCGAGTACCTGCTGGACGTTCCCCGGCAGGTCGCGGAGCGCGGCAACGTCCTGGCGCGACGCGCCGGTCCCCGAGAGGACGAGCAGCGCCAGCGCGAGCACCTGCGAGGAGAAGGTCTTCGTCGCGGCGACGCCGATTTCCGGACCGGCGCGGATGTACAGCGTCTGGTCGCACTCGCGGGACACCGACGACCCGACGACGTTCGTGACGGCGAGCGTCTCCGCCCCGCGGCGTTTGGCCTCCCGGAGCGCACTCAGCGTGTCGGCGGTCTCGCCGGACTGGGTGACGCCGATGACGAGGTCGCCGTCGACGGGCGGCGGCGAGGTGGCGTACTCGCTCGCGAGGAACGCCTGTGCGGGGATACCCGCCTCGTGGAACAGGCTGACGCCACAGAGCGCCGCGTGGTAGGAGGTGCCACAGGCGACGAACTGCACGCCGTCCGGGTCGACGTCCACGTCGAGGTCGACCGTCCCGTCGAGTTCCGAGACGCGCCCCCGGAGACACTGCCGGAGGGAGCGTGGCTGTTCGTGGATCTCCTTCAGCATGAAGTGGTCGTAGCCCGACTTGCCGGTCTCCTCGGGCGACCACTCGACGGTATCGATATCCTTCTCGCGGCGCTGGCCCGCCGAGTCGGTGACGTGCCACTCGTCGGCGGAGATGACGGCGAACTCGCCGTCCTCCAGGTAGACGACGCGGTCGGTGAACTCCCGGAACGCGGGGACGTCGCTGGCGAGGTAGAACGCGCCGTCGTCGATGCCGAGGACGAGCGGCGAGTCCTCGCGGGCGGCGAACACGCGGTCGTCGCCCGCGACGACGACGGCGACCGCGTAGCTGCCTTCCAGCCGCGAGACGGCGGCTCTGACGGCCGTCTCGGTGTCGTCGCCCGCGTCGAGGCGCTCCTCGACGAGGTGGGGGATGACCTCGGTGTCCGTGTCGCTGCGGAACTCGTGGCCGTCCTCGCGGAGTTCGGCCTTCAGTTCCTCGTAGTTCTCGATGATGCCGTTGTGGACGACGGCGACCCGCTCCGAGCAGTCGCGGTGCGGGTGCGCGTTCGCGTCCGTCGGCGGCCCGTGGGTCGACCAGCGCGTGTGGCCGATGCCGACGTGGCCGCCGATGTCGTAGTCGTCGAGCGCCGCCCGCAGGTCGTCGAGTTCGCCCGCGCGCTTGACCACGTCGAGGTCGTCCCCGACCAGCGCCACGCCCGCCGAGTCGTAGCCGCGGTACTCCAGTTTCGAGAGGCCGTGGACCAGCGTCGCGAGCGTCTCGTCGTCCCGGCCGACACAGCCGACGATGCCACACATCAGCGGATCACCTCGCTGTCCGCCCTGACCTGTCCCGAGACGACGACGCCGGTCCGGAGGTGGCCGTTCGTCCCGACGAGCGTCCCCGGCGCACAGTTCACGCCACCCTCGGCGCGGACCCTGTCGCCGAACACCGCCCCCAGTCGCTCGCCGCGGTGGACCGCGTCGCCGACCTGTACGTCGGCGGGACCGCCCGGCGCGATGGTCGAGGGGCCGAGGTGGACGTCGTGACCGCTCACGCAGTCGATGAGGACGCTCCCCGCCCCGACGCGCGTGTCCGTGTCGAGGACGGAGCCCTCGAGCGTCGCGTTCGCGCCGACCGTCGCGTTCCGCCCCAGCGAGACGTTCGGGCCGACGACCGCACCCGCCGCTATCTCGCTGTCCGGACCGACGACGACCGGTCCCTGGAGCGTCGCGTCGGGGTGGACGCGCGCACTGTCCGCGACCCAGACGTCCGGGTCGCGCTCGGGTGCTTCGACGAGTCCGTGCCGCAGCACCTCGCGGGCGACTTCGAGCAGGTCCCACGGGTACGTCGCGTCGACCCAGAGCCCGCCCGTTCGGACGGCCTGAACCTGTCGCGCCTCCACCAGTTCCTCGACGGCGGTGGTCAGCGGGAGGGTGCCGTCGGTGCGGTCGGCCCGTGCCAGCGCGTCGAAGATGTCCCGGTCGAACGCGTACACCCCGGCGTTGATGAGGCGGAACTCGCGGCGGTCCGGCTTCTCGACGAGGGCGGTGATGGTACCGTTCTCGACGTCGACCGCGCCGTAGCGCTGGGCGTTCCCGTGTTCGAGGACGGCCAGCGCGGCGGGCGACTCCTCGTGGGCCTCGATGACCGCCGCCACCATCTTCGACTCGATGACCCGGTCGCCGTTGACGACGACGAACGAGTCGCCGACCGTGCCGGCGGCCTGCTGGAGGGCGTGGCCGCTGCCGAGTTGCTTCTCCTGAACGACGTAGTCGATGGGGACGCCCCGGTAGGTGGGGCCGAAGTGGTCCTGCACCCGGTCGCGCTTGTAGCCGACGACGAGACAGAGCCGGGAGATGCCGGCGTCGACGAGCGCGTCGAGCACGTACTCCATGATGGGCCGGTTCGCCGCAGGGAGCATCGGCTTCGGTCGGTTGTGCGTCAGCGGGCGCAACCGGTTGCCTTCCCCCGCCGCGAGGACGACGGCGGTGTCGATTGTCATACCTACCGCTACGTCCGAAGGGTCGTCAACGTTCTGCTGCTCTCGACCGACGCTCACGCCGGGACGAACAGGCCGCCGACCACCGCGAGCAGTCCCAGACCGACGCAGACCCACCAGAACGACGCCCGTTCGGCGACGCGAACCAGCGCGTCGATGGTCAGGTAGCCGACGACGGCGCTCGCCGCGAGCGCCACGAGCGCGCTCGCGGGCGAGAGCGCGAGCACCCCCTCGGTGAGGACGACGAGCGCTCCCGCCCCGAACGCGGCGGGAATCGACAGCAGGAACGACAGCCGGAACGACTCGCTGGCGTCGTGGCCCCGCAACAACAGCGCACCGGTCGTCGTTCCGGACCGCGAGACGCCGGGGAGTACCGCGACGCCTTGCAGACTGCCGACGAGCACCGCGTCCACGAGCGTTGGAGCCGTCCGGCGTTCGACCGCACGCCCCGCGAACCGCTGGAAGAGGCCCGTCCCGACGAGGGCGAGGCCGACGAGCGCCACGAACACGCCGCCGGTGACGGCGTCGACGAGGGCGTCGAACGCGAGGTACGCCGCCCCGCCCACCAGCGCGGAGACGAGCGTCGCGGCGACGAGGAACCGGCGCTCGGGCGACCAGTCGAGTGCCTGGGTCGGTCGCCAACCGGATGGCCGCCTGGAGGTCGGTCGCCACCCGACGGCGTCCGCGAGGGTCCCGCGGACCGTCCCGCGGTAGTACGCGAGCGCGGAGAGTGCGGTCCCGGCGTGGAGGAACAGCGAGAACCGGGCCGCCGTCGTCGCCGGAACGCCCTCGACGACGGTGAGATACAGGGTCACCTGGCCCTCGCTGGAGACGGGAAGCCACTCGAAGACGCCCTGGAGCAGACCGACGACGAGCGCGACGACCAGCGAACGGTTCATACACTGACGCGTGAACGAGTCGCCATAACTGCCTCGAATCGCATGACACCGTGGCGATTGTACCCGCTGAACTGCCGACAGTTCCCGCATACTCAGGCAGCACATTCAAACGTGGTCAGTCCTGCGTACCGGGTATGACGGACACGGGACAATTCGCCTCGAACGACCAGGAAGCGTCGCACCCCGATACAGGGGAAGGCCCCCCCGGATGACCGTCGAACCCACCGTCGCGAACCGTCTACTCAGGCTGGGGGAGGACCTGGGAGCCGCAGCGCCATCGGGGGACATCATCGACATGCTGGCCGTCGGTATCGGCGTCAAGCCGATGGCGGGGCTGGCCACCTGTTACACCGCCGACGGCGAACCGGCGTGGGACGCCATCGAGACCGACCCGGCGATGCCACGGTCGGCGCTCGGCGACCGCCTCAGCGCCGCCGGGTTCCAGTGGACGTTCACCCCCGTCGAGACGGTTCGAGACGACGGGCAGACGTTCACGTGGTACGAACTGCTCCTCGGAGCCGACTGCACGACGCTCCCCGAGTTCCTCGAACAGACCGGCACGCACCCGAACGACCGCACCGAGGCCGAGTACGGCGAGGCGCTCGGCTACCCCGACTCCGCCGTCGAGTGGTTCGTCAACCAGCCAGCGTCGCACTACGACAGCGCCTTCGAGGTCATCAGACACGGCGAGTACGACGAGAACGCCCAGACGCTCGCCGCCAGTGTCCCGTACGTCCCCGCCCCGACCCGCACCGGTGCGCAGGACGCCATCGACGACGGCCGAGAACTGACGGACGCGCTCGGCCAGTTCGACAGCGTGGTCGACGACGGGTGGTTCGCGGAGCGACTGCTCGGCGAGCGAGTGAGCGAGTCGCTCGCGACCCACGACAAGACCGAACCGTGGCGCGACCCGCTCCACCGCGCGATGGGGTAACCCCTCTCTGTCTCCCTGCCGAGTGCGAACTGTCCCGGACCACCACGACGGCGAGTTATCGTAACGGAACGAACCTGTGTGCCCTTGCACAACGTATAACGTGGCCGGACACGAACGCGCCGTATGGCTCCGAAGAAGGCCGAGGCCGAAGCCCTACATCGCTGTTCGTGCGGAGCGACGTTCGAGAGCGCCGAAGAACTCCGAGAACACGCACGCGAGGAGCACGACGCCGTCGTCTGAACGGGCAGTCGACTGGACGAACCACTGCTCGCCGTCCGGCCATCGGGCGGCGGGACGAGCGGATTGACGCGACCCCGCGGATTTTAGCGACTGCGAGCGTCTCCCCGGTATGTCCGACCTGGGGTTCCACACGCTCGATTCGGAGGTGGACGCCGAGTTGCGCGTCGAGGGCGACCTGCCGACGTGGCTGGACGGCAGTCTCGTCCGGAACGGCCCCGCGCTGTTCGAGGCCGAGGGGAACGGCGTCGACCACTGGTTCGACGGCCTCGCGATGCTCCACCGCTTCGCCTTCGAGGATGGCGCGGTCCGCTACCGAAACCGCTTCCTCCAGACCGAGAGCTACGAGCGGGCCAGTCGCGGCGACGTCCCGACGGGATTCGCCACCGGAAGCGCGTCGATGCTCCGCAAACTCCGGTCGTTCCTGGTCGACGCCCCGTACGACAACACGAACATCGTCGCCGAGCGGTTCGCCGACCGCTACCTCGCGCTGACGGAGACGCCACGCCACGTCGCGTTCGACCCCCGGACGCTCGCCACGGGCGACCACGTCCAGTACGCGGGGGACCAGCCGAGCGGCCACCAGGCCTGTGCTCACCTCCAGCGCGACCCGTGGACCGGCCGGTTCGTCTCCTTCGAGGTGGAGTACGGTCGCCCCGCGAACTACCACGTCTACGAGACGAGCGACGCCGTGACCCGGCGACACGTCGCGTCGATTCCCGTGCGAGAACCGGCGTACATGCACAGTTTCGCGCTGACGCCGAACTACGTCGTCCTCACGGAGTTCCCGTTCGTCGTCGACCCCGTGGCGATGCTCACCAGCGCCGGCGCGTTCGTCGACGCGTTCCGCTGGGAACCCGAGCGGGGGACGCGGTTCGTCGTCGTCGACCGGAACTCGGGAGGCGTCGTCGCCACACCCACCACGACGGCGTGCTTCGGGTTCCACCACGTCAACGCCTACGAGCGCGACGTGCAGGGGCGGCCCGGCGAGCAGAGTGACGACCCTACCGACGACGTCCGACCCAGACCGGGAGCGGAACTCGTCGTCGACCTGGAGACGGTCCCCGACGCCGAGTCGCTGGCCGCGCTCTCGCTCGACCGCCTCCGGTCGGGCGACCTCGGGGTGTTCGGTGGGGCGCTCGACCGGTTCGTCGTCGCCCTCCGTGCGGACGGCGCGTCGGTGACCCGCGAGCGACTCCACGACGGGACGGCCCTCCCGACCGCGTCGCCGCTCCGTCGCTGTCGGCCGTACCGCTACGCCTACGCGCAGGCCACCGACCAGCCGGTCACCGAGTGGCCCAGCGCGCTGGTCAAGGTGGACGTCGAGACCCGCGAGTCGTGGACGTACGACCCGCCTGACGGCCACGTCGGCGAACCCGTGTTCGTGCCGCGTGGAGAGGCCACGACGCCCCGCACCGGAGGAACTGCGCCGGTCGACGGTCCGGAAGACGACGGCGTGGTCCTCGCCGTCGAACTCGACGAGTCGGCGGGCCACTCGTGGCTGGTCGTCCTCGACGGCGAGTCGTTCGAGGAGCGAGCGCGAGCGGCCGTCCCCCACGCGATTCCGTACGACTTCCACGGCCGCTACTTCCCGGAGCTGTGAGAGTGCGGCCGGGCAGAGTGAGGTCGGAGGGTACCCCTCGGGGGCAAACGCGTTCAGTGAGACCACTTGCGTACACCAACAGTTTCACGAACGCCCTGTAGGGCAGTTCGTTTGCCCAGAAACGCCCCGTATTTCGTGTCCTTGCAGGCCCAACGGTTATCATGTAACTCCGCGTCAGAGGAACGTACCATGTGCCAACTCAACGGTCGTCATGGTTCAGTGACACTCGAAGGTGAGTGTGCATGAACGCGCTCGCAGCCGTTTCCGCGCTTCCGCTCCAAGGCGGGGGCCTGCTCTGGCTCGCCATCGTGTTCATCATCCTGGCAGTCGTCGCTGGACTGGCCGGGTTCAGGGGTATCGCGGGGCTCACGATGGGCGCCGCGCGACTCCTGGTACTCGTCTTCATCGTCCTGGCGGTCATCTCCTTCCTGGTGTGACCGCGTCTGTGGCCTAACCGGCCGCACGAGAGGCGGGGTGTTCACGCACGCCCGTTTTTGAACCGAGCGTCGAACCGACCGAGACCGATAGGTCCGTCGGCAGACCTCGACCGCTAGAGAACTCGTCAGTAACGACTCACGCCGGCGCGGCGTGGACGCCCCGAGCGGGCGACCCGGCGACGTCCTGACCGTCCGCCGACGCGGACTGGTAGTCGACGAACTGGATGCGGACCGTGACGTCGTTGCCCGTCCGCTCGGCGACCCGGTCCTGGAGCGACTGAGCGAGTAACGCGTAGTCGTCGTCGGTGGTCCGACCGAGGACGACCGTAACCGATTCGGGTTCGCTGAACAGGCCGTTGTCCTCGTAGCTGACCGAGATGTCGTGGAGTTCGAGCGACGCGTACTGCGGGTCGTCGAGCGTGGCCGAGACGGCCGTCGCCGCGTCGTGTTCGAACAGGATGTGCGTGCTGGCCGCGCCGACGGTGACGACGGTGACGGCGAGGAAGACGACGACGAGAATCGCGTAGACACCCGTCCGGGCGGTGAGACCGGAGCCGGACACCGCGCTGCGGACCACCGACGAGCGGTAGCCCAGCGCGACGAGCGCGACGTACGCGGTGAGGTTGAGGAAGACGATGTTCATCAGCAGCAGGACGATGGAGCCGGCGGCCATCAGCGGCTGGTTCCAGACGACGCCGATGGCCGACGTCGCCACCGCCGGGATGATGGCGGCGGCGACGGCGACGCCGGCGATGGCGACGGGGAGGTCGGTCGCCAGCGCCAGCGCCCCCGCAGCGCCCGCACAGATGGCGATGGCGAGCGCGAGCAGACTCGGCGTGAGGAAGAAGCCGACCTGCTGGGCCTGCGAGATGGCGAGCGACTCGGGGACGAACCCGGCCTGCTGGATGGCGAACGCGACCAGCAGCGCCCCCATCAGCCCGACGAACAGCCCGATTATCTGGGCACGGGCGCTCCGGACGACCATGTCGCGGTCGCCGATGACCGCGCCCGCACTCGCCGACAGCGTCGACCCGGCGAACGGTGCGATGACCATCGCCCCGACGATGACGATGGCCGAGTCGAGCAGGAGTCCCGACACCGCGACGAGCGCGGCCAGGAAGGAGAGCGCGATGTACGTCCCGCCGTCGGGCCAGAGGTCGTCGGCCCGTTCGCGCAGTCGGGCGTGAGAGACGCCGCGTTCGCCCTTCGGCCCCTCAACGAGTCCTTCCAGTTCGCCGGTGTCGACGCCCTCGACCGCCTCCGCGTCGGTGACGACGATGTACGTGTCGTCGCCGAGACCGGCCTCGCGCAGTCGCTCCCGGACACGCTCGACGGCACCCTGCGGGGCCGGGACGTACATCACGACCGCTTCGGTGCGTCTCACCTCGTCGACGACGAGATACTCCGCCCCGAGGTCGTCCAGCGCGTCCTCGACCTGGGCGCGCTCGGACGTCGGCACGAGCACCTGTAGTAATCGCATCGAAACTGCCGACTCGTGCCGACGGGAAAACTGTTGTCGCCTTCGGGACGGTCCCTCCGAGAAGATTATGACAGTCGGCAGTATTGTTCGTGTATGGTCCCCTCACGACGCGACGCACCGACGTACCGGCCGGTGACGGGAACGCGGCGTCAGACGTTGCGGCAGGTGATTGCCGACGAACCGACGGTGACACGCTGATGGTGTCGTTCCAGTCCCTGGCCGGGGAGGGGTGGCGACGCACCGAGTCCGTCCGATGGCTCGTCGTCGTCCCGTTCGTCTGGTCGTTCGCGCAGTTCGGCAGTGTGCAGTCGGTCCTCGACTACCACGGCTTCACGGTCGGCCTCCGACTCCCGGTACCGGCGGCTCTCCCGACGCTGTGGACTTTCGCGAGGGTTCCGTCGAGTGGAATCACTGTCAACCCGCCGACGGGGGCTGGCGGTGTCTTCCCACCCATCCTGGGCGTCCCCGTCGCCTTCGTCGTCGGGGGGCTCCTGACGGCGGGCTTCCTGGGCGAACTGCACGCCGCGATGGCCGCTCCCGAGCGTCGAGGGTTCGTCGAGAACGTCGTCCGCTTCGCGGTCCCACAACTCTCTTACGCGGCGCTCGTCGCACTCGCCGGTGTGCTCGTGGGAGGTCTGGCGAGCGTCTTCCCACCGGCCATCCTAGTCGCGTTCGTCGGCTTCTTCGTCGCTGGCTATCTGTTCTGGGCGACGCCGTTTCTCGTCGTCACCGACGACCGTTCGCTCGCCGAGGCGGTCCAGCGTAGCTACCGACTCGCCATGGACGGTGGCGAGCACGCTTCCTTCTTCTTCAAGTATCTCGGGGCAGGGGCACTGCTCTCGATTCCAGTCACGCTGTTCACGGTGAACTTCGGCTTCGTCGGACTCTTCCTCGGCGCGGTCGTCACCGCACCGCTCTGTCTCGCGTTCTCCGCGGCGGCGCTGGCGTATCTCGATGGAGGGCCAGTCTCTCGCGAGGTCGGTGGGACGAGCGACCACGGACCCGGTGCGGGGATGGCGAACAGCGACACCGACCACCCGCGCAACCCGTAATGCGAAGGCCAAAGGCGCGGCGTAGCGTTCGCCCGCCATGGACCTCATCGAGGTGACGGAGCGGGCCGTGGCGACGGGGCCGCTCTGTGATTCGTGTCTCGGACGACTCGTCGCCGACCGGTCGTTCGGGCTGACGAACGCCGAGCGCGGCCGGGCGATGCGCACCGCCCACGCGCTGGCCGTCGACGAACCCTACGAGCCGCCCGAGGAGACGTGCTGGGTCTGCGAGGGCGAGTGCGAGCGGTTCGAGGCGTTCGCCGAACGCGCCGTCGCCGCCCTCGAGGGCTGGGAGTTCGAGACGTACCAGGTCGGGACGCGCGTCTCGCCGCTGCTGGAGGAGAACGAGGCGTTCCTCCGCGAGGACGCCGGTCTCGAACCGGCGGACGGCGACTACGACCACGAGAGCGACGCGGAGACCGACGACGCTCCCAAAGAGACGCTGAACAAGGAGTTCAACCGCGAGGTCGGCAAGCGAATCGGGGCGGCGACGGGCACCGACGTCGACCTCGAACGGCCGGACGTCCTCGTCCTCATCGACCTCTCGACCGACGAGATCGACGTGCAGGTCAACTCCGCGTTCGTCTACGGCCGGTACCGGAAGCTCGAACGCGACATCCCCCAGACCCGCTGGCCCTGCACCGACTGCAACACGACGGGCATCAAACGGGGCGAGGAGTGCGAAGCCTGCGAGGGGACCGGCTTTCGCTACGGGACGAGCGTCGAGCAGTTGACCGCTCCGCCCGTCGTCGAGGCGATGGACGGCGAGGAGGCGACGTTCCACGGCGCGGGCCGCGAGGACGTGGACGCCCTGATGCTCGACACCGGCCGCCCGTTCGTCATCGAGGTGAAGCAGCCCAGGCGGCGCGACGTGGACGTGGCCGCACTGGAGGAGGCGGTCAACGAGTTCGCCGGCGGCCGTGCGGAGGTGGAGGGCCTGCGACTCGCCACCCACGACATGGTCGAGCGGGTGAAGAGCCTCGACGCATCGAAGACCTACCGCGCACAGGTCGAGTTCGACGAACCGGTCGACGAGGCGGCGCTCGCGACGGCCGTCGAGGAACTGGACGGGGCCACTGTCGAACAGCGGACGCCCCACCGCGTCGACCAGCGCCGGGCCGACATCGTGCGCACCCGGACGGTGTACGGCATCGGTGCCGACCTGGACGACGACCGTCACGCCACCGTCGAGATACACGGCGAGGGCGGCCTCTACATCAAGGAGCTCGTCAGCAGCGACGAGGGCCGGACCGAACCGTCGCTGGCCGGACTCCTCGGCGTCGGCGCGACGGTGACGGCACTCGACGTGCTGGCCGTCGAGGGCGAGGACGAACCGTTCGAACGCTCCGAGTTCTTCCGCGACGCCACGGCCTGACGGCGTGGATGAACTCGCCACGGTGGCACCGTCCGTTTCTTTCCACGGGAATAGCAGCCATCAGATTTATTCGTAACGGTTGTTAACCGTGTGGTAGGGTGTCACAAATGTGCCATCGTAACACGACCGAGGAGTACGCCCACTACGTCCTCGGCGAACGAGAGGACCGACGAGAGGAGGAGCCAGAGGAGGAGACGCGGCGAATCGACGGAGAAGCGGCCCGCGTGGCCCGGAACGCGGACGACTGACCGCGACTACTCCAGTGCCTCGCGGACGAGGCTCGACTCCGCTTTTCTGAGGTGTGTCGACGCCGTACTCGGTGCACAGCCGAGGCCGTCGGCGACGTCGTCCACGCCGCCCGACCGCGGTACGTCGTAGTAGCCGACGTCCAGCGCCGCCTGCAACGCGTCCCGCTGTCTCGACGTGAGTCGCCGCCCGACGCCCTCGTGGTCGTACTCGCCCAGTCGGTCGACCGTCGCGGACAGTTCCTCGGGAAATCCGCCGACGACCGACCGGAGCGCCTCGGGCGCGCCGAGCACGGTCAGCGTCAGTTCGCCGTTCGGCTGGTAGGTCAGCGGCGGCACCACCAGCAACCCCTCGTGGGTGAACGCCCGCTGGAACGTCTCGACCTGCGGTGACGTCTCCTCGCGGACGAAGACGTAGAACCCGCCGCCCGCCGCCTCGGTGATGTCGTAGTCGACGACCCTGTCGACGGCGGCCAGTCGCTCGACGTAGGGTTCGCGCTCGGCGAGCACGTGGAACAGCGCGAACGTGAGGTCCTCGTGGGAGTGGTTCCACGTCAGCATCTTCGACCAGCGAGCGTGGTCGGCCTCGTCGAGGTACTGGTGCATCGGGTGCCGGAGCGTCCGCGGGAACCGGACGGTGAGACGGATGTACTTCACGTCGACCGGAGGTTGGCGACCGCGACTACTTAAACACACGTACGAGTTCGTCGGAACCAGCAAGGAACGTCGCGGCCGAGTTCCATCCATGGCGACGAACCGCACTCGCGTCCCGTCCGGCCCCGACGGCCTCCCGGTGCTCGGCAACACGCTCGACCTCACGCGCGACGTGTTCAGGTTCTACGAGGAACTGCACGCCGAGTACGGCGACGTCGTTCGCTACGAGGTGGCCGGCGACGAGGGGTACATGGTCGCCCACCCGGACCTCGTCGAACAGGTGCTCGTGACCGACGACGAGGCGTTCGTCAAGGGCGACCTGTTACAGCGCACGCTCCGGGGAGCGCTCGGAGAGGGGATGTTGCTCGCCGAGGGCGACGACTGGCGCGCCCAGCGGACGACCGCACAGCCAGCGTTCTACCGCGAACGCGTCGCCGCGTACGGCGACACGATGGTCGACTTCGCCGACGGCACGGCCAGCGAGTGGTCGGACGGCGACGTCCTCGACGTCCGTCCCGAGATGAGCGAACTCACCCTGCGCATCCTCGCGCGGACGCTGTTCGGCCTCGACATCCGCGGCGAGGAGTCGGTCGTCCGCGACACGGCCGACGCGATGCGCGAGCGCATGGACGCCTCCACGGTCGTCGCGTACCTCCCCGACTGGGTGCCGGCACCCCGGATTCGAGCCTACAAACGGGCCGTCGCGGACGCCCGCGCCCTCATCGACGACCTCATCGAACGGCGCAGGCGCGAGGGCAGCCACCCGAGCGGTGAGAGCGACCTGCTCACGATGCTCGTCGCGGCGGCCGAGGCGGGCGGGATGGACGACGAGACGCTCCGGGACAACATGCTCACGTTCCTCTTCGCCGGCCACGAGACGTCGGCGCTCGCGTTGACCTACGCGCTGTTCTGTCTCGGTCACGACCCCGAGGCGCAGGCACGACTCCACGACGAACTCGACGCGCACGACGGCCCGCTGACCGCCGACGCCCTCTCCCACCTCGACGTGCTCGACCGGACGGTCCGCGAGGCGATGCGCCTCTACCCGCCGGTGTACACTCACTTCCGAGAGCCGATCCGTGACGTGACGGTCGGCGACTACCGGATTCCGGAGGGCGCCGTCGTATCGCTCCCGCAGTGGGTCGTCCACCGCGACGAGCGCTGGTACGACGACCCGCTGACGTTCGACCCGGAGCGCTGGCTCGACTGGGACGGCCCGGAGTACGCCTACTTCCCGTTCAGCGGCGGCCCTCGCCACTGCATCGGGATGCGATTCGCCGAGCTAGAGACGCGACTCGTCCTCGGGACGCTCCTCCGGAACTGGCGCGTCGAGTCGGTCACCGAGCGACCGCTGGACCTGGTCGCGAGTGCGACGGCGACGCCGGCGTATCCGGTCGAACTCCGAGTCCACGAAAGGTAGAGAGGACAGCGGTGGTCGGTCGCCGGTCGCGACCGACTCAGCCGTCCGTACCGACCGACTCAGTTGCCCGTATCACCCGCTCGACGAGCCGTACCGGTTCGCTCAGTCCCCGAACTCCGCACGCAGCAGGGCCTGCTCGGCCCGGCGGAGTCGTTCGGAGAGCGCCTGGTGGGTGACGTCGAGTTCCTCGGCGAGGTCCTCCAGCGACACCTGCCGGGGAATCTCGAAGTAGCCCCGTTCGAAGGCGACGGCGACTGTCTCGCGCTGTTTCTCGGTCAGGTCGGTTCCCGCCGACCCGCTCCGACAGCCGATCTGGGAGAGTCGCGCCTCGACGTCGAAGCGGTCGAGCGTCGACACCGTCTCCGCGAGCGCCTCCCGCGTCGCGTAGCGGACCCGGAGCGACCACTCGCCGTCGGTAGCGCTCGCCGAGAGGACGGTCCCGTCCCGGCTGGTGACGACGTCGGCGACCAGCGAGACGTGGTCGCAGAACCCGAGTTCGCACAGCGCCATCCCGCTGCGCCGCGCGAGCACCGAGCGGACGTCGACGGTCGGGTCGGCCGCCAGCGCGTCGAGCAGGCCACCGACGTCGTCGTCCTCCCGAGCGCCGCGCCCTCGACGGACCTGCGTCGGGTCCGCGTCGCCACCCTCGCCGCCCACCCACGCGAACGAGAACGGGTGGGCCGGACGACTCGCCGCGACGGGTTCGACGCGTATCGACAGGTCGGGCCGTCGCTCGAACGACGACGCCAGCGCCAGGTCCTCGGCCGAGAGCCGAAGTTCGGCGACGGTCGGCGAGGCGTCGGACGCGGCCTCCGTCTCCTGCGGACTCTGTGGCCCCACTGCCAGGGATGCCGGGTCGCGGTTCCGGTCACCGGATGGGTTGGGTCTCATGGCGTTCTGGAACGGGTGGCGAGCCGGCTACCGGGACGTCGGTAGCAGTATCGCCCACAGAGACCCTCCTGCAGCCGTTCTGGGGCGACGCCTGTTCGTTCCGTGTCAGTTCCAGTGGGTGCCCACCTATCTACCTGTTGGCCACCTGTCGTGGGGACTGAACCACATGGAGAACGACTTTACGTCCCGGATACGGCCGGCTGGTATGGAGTTCGGTGTCGACGAAGCCGGGAAGGGGCCGGTGCTCGGACCGATGGTCGCGGCGTGCGTCGCCGCGCCGTCCGACGCCCTCCCCGACGACGTGGACGACTCGAAGCGGGTGGCTCCGACCCGCCGCGAGGCCATCGCCGCGACGCTCCGCGAGGACCCGCGGGTCCGCGTCGGCGTCGCGACCATCGACCCGGAACGCATCGACGGCGAGGAGGACATGAACACGCTGACCGTCGTCGCCCACGCGGCGGCCATCGACGACGCCGGGGCGACGGGAGCCGGCCTCGCCGACGCCTGCGACGTGGACGCGGCGCGGTTCGCCCGGCGCGTCGCCGGGCGCGTCGAGGCGGACGTGGACCTCCGGGCCGAACACGGCGCGGACGAGTCCTCGGCGCTCGTCGGTGCCGCGAGCATCGTCGCGAAGGTCGAACGGGACGCTGCGCTCGCGGACGTGGCCGACCGACTCGGCGAGGTGGGTAGCGGCTACCCCAGCGACCGGACGACGCGCGCGTTCCTCAGGGAGTACGTCCGGGAACACGGTTCTCTCCCCTCGTGTGCGCGCGCGTCGTGGAAGACCAGTCGGGACGTGCTGGCGTCGGCAGAGCAGTCGAACCTCGACGCGTTCTGAGGCTACGTGCGTAGCCCCGTGACGACGCGTTCGCTAGGTGCGTAGCCACCAGACGAACCATCGTCACCCGCCCACGGTCGACCGGGTGGTCACCCGGGACGCGCCTCAGTGGGTCAGGTCACAGGTGGGCTATCGATGGCACGCCCCGGGCCTCTTCGACCACCGTTCACCCCCTCGCTGACGCGGTGTGGACGCACCGCCTCCTGCGACGGTCCGCGCTCGAAGCCTCCCCTCCCGACGCGTCCGACCGACGCGACGAGTCGACCCCCGCGACGATTCGGCCCTCCTCTTCCGACACGACCGTTTACCAGCGTCGAGCGAGACGCTCGGCCATGGAGTTCACCGTCGTCGAAGGTGACGTCTCGGCACAGACAGCGGACGCACTGGTCAACGCCGCCGGGACCTCCTTTCGGATGGGGTCGGGCGTCGCGGGCGCGCTCCGCCGGGCCGACCGTCTCGGCTGCG
This sequence comes from Halomarina salina, assembly GCF_023074835.1. Classification (NCBI taxonomy): domain Archaea; kingdom Methanobacteriati; phylum Methanobacteriota; class Halobacteria; order Halobacteriales; family Natronomonadaceae; genus Halomarina; species Halomarina salina. The sequence goes on along the minus strand of NZ_JALLGW010000001.1, from coordinate 1,660,369 downwards.
AGTCGCTCGCGATTCCGGCGCTCGGCTGTGGCGTCGCGGGGTTCGACCTCGCCGAGGGCGCGACACTCGTCGGCGAGGCCATCGACGCCTACGACCCCGAGACGCTCGCGACCGTCCGGTTCGTCGGCTACGGCGAGGAGGCCGAGACGATCCGTCGGGCGGTCGAACCGTCTCGGTGAGCGGTCCACTCACTCCGTCCGGAGAAACATCCCACGGGAGACGGGGGCGGTCCGTTCGAACCCCCATCGTTCGTAGAACCCCTCGACGTCCGCCAGGAGGTTGACGTACGCGTCGAGCGACGCCGCCTCCTCGATGTACGCCATCAGCGCGTCCATGATTCGCGTACCGAGACCCTCGCTCTGGTGGTCGGGGTGGACCACCATGTCGCAGACGTGGAACACCGATGCTCCATCGCCGACGACGCGCCCGGTGCCGACGACCACTTCGGCCCCCTCCTCGCTCGTCGTCACGACCACGCCGAACAGCGAGTTCGGGAGGCCACGCCGGAGACCCGCCATCGAGCGAGCCCCCATCTCGTTCAGTTCCCGGAGGTGTGCCAGTTCGTCGGCGGTCGGCACGCGATGGTGGAGGGAGTACGTGGAGTCCATACGAGGAGTGCCCTCCCGACCGACACGGTCGTTCCGATTTCCCGACCATCGTCCGTCGAAATTGAGTTACGTTCGGCGACGAAGTAAATCGCATGAGCGGTCGCGACGAGTCGACGAACCCCTTCTCCCTCCTGGCCGACGAGACGCGCCTCGGCATCGTCGAGGCCATCGGCGACCGAAGCGGCGACGGCGAGTACGCCAGCCTCTCGTACTCGACGATTCAGACGGCGCTCGGGGAGGTCGACTCCGGGAGACTCAACTACCACCTCCGACAGCTCGAAGGGCGGTTCGTCGAACACACCGACGACGGCTATCGACTGCTGATTCCCGGCATCCGGGTGTACCAGGCCGTGACCTCTGGCCAGCTCGCGGCCGACCGGCCGACCGTCCCGCCGACCGAGATCGACTCGCCCTGTGGTGACTGCGGCGACCCCCTGTTCGTCTCCTACGAGGAGGGACGGGTCTTCGTCCGCTGTCCGACCTGCGACGTCACCTACCACCGGTATCCGCTCTCGCCGAGCGCCTTCGATCCCGGCGACGCGGCGAGCCTCGCCGACGCCGGGCTGACGGTCGCGTTCGCCGACCTGCGGTCGATGCTCGCCGGGGTCTGCCCGTACTGCTCGGGCGTCGTCGAGTGCACCCTCTCGGCGGACGACCGTGGTGACCTCGGACTGGAGGGTCCCGAGACGTTCGCCCACCTCACCTGCTCGACCTGTGGCTGGTTCAACCACCCGCAGGCGACCATGGCGACCTACCTCCACCACACGACGGCGGTGTTCTACGAACGCCACGGCAGGGCCGCCCCGCACTCGCGACTGACCGTCGAGGGCGAGTGGTCCGAGACCGTTCGCTCGACCGACCCCTGGCGAGTCGAGGTCCGGGTCACCCTCGACGGCGACACGCTTCGACACGTGGTCGACGAGAACCTCGACGTCGTCGAGTGGGAGGTCGACGGGTGGGGCACCACGCGTCAACGGCCCGCGAAGCACGGACGACGAGCCGTGACGCTCGACCGAACGGCGTCGACGGCATCCGGTGAGAGTCCGTTCTCGCTGCTGGCCGACGAGACGCGCCTCGGCATCGTCGAGGCCATCGGCGACCGAAGCGGCGACGGCGAGTACGCCAGCCTCTCGTACTCGGAGGTGAGAGCCGCCCTCGACGGGGTCGACACGGGGAACCTCAACTACCACCTCCGGAAGCTCCGTGGCCGGTTCGTCGAACGGACCGACGACGGCTATCGACTGCTTATCCCCGGCATCCGGATGTACCAGGCCGTCGCCTCCGGCCAGTTCGCGGGCGACCGACCGACCGTCCCACCGACCGAGGTCGACTCCCGGTGTGAGGGCTGTGAGGAACCGGTCCAGGTCGCCTACGAGGACGGCCGGTTCTTCGTCCGCTGTCCGACCTGCGAGGTCACCCAGATCCGCTACCCGCTCTCGCCGAACGCGGTCGACCCGACCGACGTCGACGGACTGGTCTCGGTCGCGATGACCAAGATACATCTCGACCTGCGGTCGATGCTCGACGGCCTCTGTCCGTACTGCTCCGGAGCGGTCCACCACGACGTCTCGACGGCCGACCGCGGCGACCTCGGACTGGACGAGCGAGACGCCTTCGCGCACCTCACCTGCTCGACCTGTGGCTGGTTCAACCACCCGGCGGTCGAGATGGTGGCGTTCCACCACCACGCGACCGAACAGTTCTACGAAGAGCGCGGGCGGCCCGGCCACTACACCCGGCCGAACGTCGACGGTGAGCTGGAGGTGACGGTCGAATCGGAGGACCCGTGGCGTATCGAGGTCCGGGTCACCCTCGACGGCGACACGCTTCGACACGTGGTCGACGGCGACCTCGACGTCGTCGAGTGGGAGGTCGTCGACTGATGTCAACCGGCTATGGGTAACTGCGTTCTCCAAACGGCTTTACCATCACAAATCAACCCTACCGATAGTGGACGCAGTCGCCCTTTCAAGCCTCTGACACAAGCGCCTGTGTCCACGTACGAATTCTTCAGACGGTAGGACGCCGAGAATCGGGTGTCGGAAGCGACGGCGTTCAGTCGAGGACGACGTTCCTGAGGATGTCACCGTACGCCGGTCGCGTGACCAGCACGCCGACCAGCACGCCGACGATGGTGACGATGGCGAACCCCTGCAGGTCGCCGAGCGAGAGCACCGCGAGCGGACTCAACGCGACGATGGTCGTCGCCGCGGCCGCACCGATGACCCAGAGCGCCTTGCGGAACCGCGATTTGAACACGCGGCCCGTCTTCACGTCCCCGCTCTGGAGAATCTCGTCGGCGATGATGACCAGGTCGTCCACCCCCGTCCCGATGACCGCGATGAACCCAGCGATGTGCGAGAGGTCGAGCGCCAGGCCGACCGCGGAGGCGAACCCGAGCAGGATGTACACCTCGGCGGCCGCGGTCAGCACCATCGGGAGCGCGACACCCGGTTCGCGGTAGCGCGCGCCCACGACCACCGCGACGGCGAGCATCGCGGCGATACCCGTCACCACGGAGAACGTCTTGAACCGGTCTGCGAGCGTCGCCTGGAGGTAGTAGCTGGTTCCACCGTCGATGTCGAGTTGCGCCGGGAGCGCACCGGCCTGCAGGTCGAGGCGCAGGCGCTGGGCCTCGGACTGGTTGGACGCGCTCGTGACGAACGTCGGGTCCTTCGTGAAGTCTTCGTTGGCGATGGTCGAAGCTAGTTTGTCGCCCATGCTCGCCGCGTAGACGACATCGCCCTGTATCTCGCCGTTTACGACCCCGCCTCCGCGGACGGTGTAGAGACAGTAGCCCGAGTCGTCGGGGTTCCCGCTGTACCGACACGCGAAGACACCCTGGTCGGTGAACCCGAACTTCCGCATCGCATCGGAGAAGTTCTGGGCAGCGGAGTCGGTGAGCGTCGTCGGGACGACGGGCTGCCCCCGTTCGTTTTCAGTCACCTGCCCAGGTGTCATATCGTCCTGTGTGAACAGCGGAACGTTCCGGTACGACCCGTCCTCACCGGGGAAGTGCGCGACGACGACGACCTGCCCTCGGTCGCCGATGAGGTCCAGGACCTCCGCGCGCGTCGCGCCGGGCACCTCGACGAGGACGAACGCCTCGCCGCCCGAGCGCGCGATAGCGGCGTCACCGCCGGAGAGCGACCCCGCACCGCGAATCTTCTGGTCCAGCACCTCGACGGCCGTCTGGAGCGTCCGGTCCGTGACGCCGTCGCGGATGTCGCCCGTGCTCACGTCGTAGCCCGCCGACTGGAGCGCACTGGCGAACTGCTCGCGGGAGACGTTGCTCGAGAACACCTCGACGGTGTCACCCTGCGAGCGAATCTGGATGTCGAGCGTCGAGAGGTTGAGCCGCGAGGCGAGGTCCTGTTCGACGCTCGTGGCGTTCTCGTTCGGTATCGAGACGCCCTCGGCGGTGAGACCGATCAACGGCGCGCGGATGCGCGTCCCGCCCGAGAGTTCGAGGCCGAACTTCAGGTTCGTCGGGCCGCTGTCGGTGTTCACCGTCGTGGTGACGTTCGTGGTGTTCGTCCCGTTGGTACCGTTCTGCACGGGCGACGGCGTCGCCGCGGGCGTGTCCGACCCGCCGCGCGGGGCGAACAGCGCGACGCTGGAGAGGACGACGAAGACGACGAGCAGGACGACCCGCCAGTTCTCTCGGACGTTCATTTGGCGATCCCCTCGTACTTGTAGTAGCGGAGTAGACTCACGTTGAGGAGGTAGGTGTTCATCAGGTCGGCGGTGAGGCCGAACACGAGAACCACACCGACCTCCGGGAGCAGCGGGATGCCGAAGACGAACCGGGAGGAGACGATGGTCATCACCGACATCGCGGCGATGGAGGTGACGGTCATCGTCACCCCGGTGCGCATCGCGCGGTAGGTCGACTCGTAGAACCCGCCCGGCCGACGGAGGATGTGGTTGTTGAGCAGGAGGTCCGAGTCGACGGAGTACCCGATGAGCATCAGGAGGGCCGCGACGGTCCCCAGTGTGAGTTTGATGCCGAACAGGCTCATCAGGGCGAGCGGGATGACGATGTCCGAGAACGCGCTCGCGACGACGGCGATGGAGGGGACGAACGTGCGGAACAGCGCGAACACGATGAGGCTCATGCCGAGGAACGCGACGCCGATACCGACGAGCGCCTGCTCCTGAGACTCCGAGGAGAACGACGCCGACCGCGAACTGGACGACTGGACGTCGAAGCCCGCCTCCTCGGCGGCGGCGGTTATCTCCTGAACCTCACTGTTCTCGGTCGCCTGGAAGGTGACGAGATAGGAGTTCCCGCTTCCGGCCTGCTGGATGGACTCGACCTCGTAGGGGACGCGCGACTCGAAGGCCTCCGTAATCTCGGCCTGCGACGCCCCCGTCTGTATCTGGAGCTCCGTCCCACCGGTGAACGCGATGCCCGGCGTCGGGGGGACGACGACCAGAACCAGGAGGGCGAGCAACAGCACCAGCACCGGAACGGCCACCAGCTGCCGGTTGCTGTAGCGGGTGTAGTCGATAGTCGACACCTCGAATCGAGACATGGGCGTGGCTGCGAAGTGGCCGCTGTTAAGCGTTCCTTTTCGGTGATTCCGTCGCGAGGAGATGGCCGTTCGACGCAGTCGTCACTGCTGGCGTGAAGCGATGGAGGACGGGTCGGGTCGGTCGTGCGGGGAGGGACTCGTCGAGCGGTCAGCCCTCCAGGAGCATGGAGAACAGTTTGCGCTCGGCCGCCCGGAGGTGCTTGTTGAACGTCGGCTGGGAGATGTCCAGCGACGTCGCCACCTCCTGTCCGGTCCGGTCGCGGGGCCACTCGAAGAAGCCGCTCGCGAACGCGGTCCGCAGCACCTCGTGCTGGCGGTCGGTCAGTCGCTCGGAGATGCCTGCACGCACGTCGCGGCGGGTCTGAGCCGACGACGACCGGTTGCGCCGGGCGAGCAGGTCCGTGCCGGGGTAGCGACGCTGGACGGCCTCGACGAACTCTCGCACGTCGGCGTCCTGCGGCAGTTCGACGACGACGCGAGCACCGGACTCGTCGACGTGGATGGAGCGGGTCACCGCCCCGCAGTCGGCGAGGTGGGTGGCGATGATGTCCGTCGTCAGGCGCATCTCGCAGCGGACGGCGTCGTCGTCCTCGGCGATGATGCCGACGTGTTCGACGCCGACGAACTCGTCTTCGAGGGCGAGCAGGTCGTCCGGGTTTGCGCCGTGAGCGCTACAGAACACCAGCGTGCTGTCGCCGGACTCGTGGATGATGTCGTCTATCTCCAGTCGGCAGTCGGCGGTCTCGGCGAGCGAGCGGAGCGTCAGGTCCTCGTCGACCTGCAGTTCCAGTTCGGCGACCCGGTCGGCGAGCATCGTCCGCCGCGTCTCGACGTTGTTGATGGCGTTGGCGATGGTGCCGCCGAACTCGGCGAGCACCTCGCGGCGCATCTGGTCGAACGCGTCCTGCTGGTTCGCGTACACCGCGAGCACCCCGTACAGCACGTCGCCGTGGAGGAGCGGGACGGCGAGCACGGAGAGGTAGTCGTTCGAGAGCGCGGTACGCCGCCACGGTTCGTCCTGGAAGCCGGTCGCCACCTCGCCAACCACGACCTGCTCGCGGGTCGCGGCGGCGCGTGCGGCGGGTTCGGCGAACTCTTCGCCGAGGCTGAGGTCGACGGTGTCGAGGTAGCCACGCTCGTCGCCCGCGGTCGCGCGCGAGACGAGGCTCCCGTCCTCGACGGCCGCGGTCCAGGCGAACGAGAACTCGTCGGCCGTCACGAGTTCCTCGCAGACGGCGGTCTCGACCTCCTCGCGCGTGTTCGCGCCGACGAGCGCCGCGTCGACCGACCGGATGATGTCGTTCGTCTGCTTCAGGCCGGTCAGGGCGGCGTTCTGCTCGCGCAGTTCCTCGTCGCGTTTCCGGAGTTCGTCCTCGCGCTCGACCCGGTCGAGCGCGGCCTCCGCGCTCGCGGCGAGCAGGTCGACCAGTTCGGTCATCTGCGTGTCGAACGCGGCGGTCTCGGTCGACTCAGCGAACAGCACGCCGTGCTCGCCCAGGGGGACGTAGAGTCCCGAGCGGAACGGCGTGTCCTCGTCGTACACCGACTCCGCCTCGCGGATGTCGTCGTACGAGAGCAGCTCCCCGGCGACGAACGTCCGCCAGACGAGCGCCGGCTCGGCCGGTCCGACCGTCGGCAGGTCGCCGACGAGTTCGGTCATCTCGGGGGACCACGCGGAGGGTCTGAGTCGGCCCTCGTCACCGTCGAACAGGTAGACGCCGACGCCCTGCAGGTCGAGCACGTCGGAGGCCGTCCGGGCGATGAGGTCGCTCACGTCGTCCCGGCGTTCGGCGGTCAGCAGTTCGCGCGTCGAGTTGTGGAGCGCGGTCAGCGTCTGCTCGTAGCGCTTCCGGTCGGTGATGTCGCGGGCCACGCCCACGAACCCCTGGCTGCCGTCCCGTCGCGAGAGCATCGAGAAGCGCGTCTCGATGGGGACCGAGTCGCCCTCGCTGGTCGCGAGGTTCGTGTCGACGCTCGCGACGTCCTCGCCGGATTCGAGCATCTGCGCGGAGAGCTCCTCGACCATCTCGAACACGTCGTCGTCGGCGAGCATCTGGGAGTGCTGGCCGATGAGGTCCTCGCGCTGGTAGCCGGTCATCTCGGTCGTCGCGTCGTTGACCCACTCCATGCGGAAGTTCGGGTCCAGCGAGTAGACGGCGTCGTCGACGGTCTCGAGGATGGTCTCGTAGCGCTCCAGTTCCTCCTGCCGTCGTTCGCGCTCGATGACGGGTTCGAGGATGTCCGCGACGCGGACGAGCAGCTGGCGTTCGGCGTCGCCGAACTCGCGCGGGTGAGTCGTGTACGCGGCGAGCACGCCCCACGGGCCACCCGGGAGGTCGAGTCCGAGTGCGATGCCGCCGGCGACGTCGCCGACGGAGGCGTCGGCACACACGGCGCCGGTCGCGTCGAGCGCCGCGCGCGCGAGCGACTGGTCGTCCGAGATCGTCTCGGGACCGCGCCAGCCCGTCTCGGCGACCAGCGAGAGGTCGTCCTCGTCGGCCTGGTACTCGAACAGTCCACAGCGGTCGATGCCGAGCGACGCCTGGATGATGGCGGTCGCCTCCTCGAACAGCCGCGGGAGGTTCTGCCCTTCGAGGGCGGACTGGCGGAGGTCCGCCAGCGCCTCGCGGCGCGTCGCCCAGTCGGCCGCGTCCGGCGACCCGACCGCGTTCTCGATGCGTCGGTGGAGCTCCCTGCCCGCTGCGTCCTCGGAGACGACGTCGGTCGCCCCGGCCGCGAGGACGTCACCGGTCCCGACCTCGTCCGAGACGCGAGCGACGATGGGGATGTCCTTGTTCACCGCGCGAATGCGGTCCACGACCTCCGGCCCGGTCGTGTTAGGTAGTTCGTACTCGACCAGTACGCAGTCTACACGCGTACCCGCGGAGATGCGGTCGAGCGCCTCCGGAGGGCTCGCCGTGGAGACTGTGAGGCCGTTAACCTCGGTCGTACTGTCGTTAACCCCTGCCACGTGGAGCACGCGGAGGGGAGCGTTCGTCGTGTCGTTTTGCACCCGACCCGTAATCATCGCTTAATCAGCACATCTACTGCTGTATAAATCGTTCGGCTCTGACTGGACAATCCGGGTTCTTTCAGACATATAATTCACGATATCAGGATTGTTTAGTTCACCAAATCGAGAATGTTCTGATTTTGGAACTCAATAATGCAAAGCTTTACGTGAGGTGATTGCTCAGGTGGAGTTGGTTATGGCACACGAACTGGTCGATCTCACACCGCAACAGCCCTCCCTTCCCGTCGGACGGGAGCAGACAGACCTCATCGGAGAGGTTTCTGCCGTCGAGCTGCCTCAGACGGTCATCGAGGTCGTAGAGGAGTACGACCGCGTCGTCGCGGACCGAGACACCTTCCTCTGGAAGTGGATTCACAGTCTGTTCGACGCGTTCACGCTCTCGTCGGTCGACGCCCGCGATGTCGACCGCGTGAAGGAGATTAAGACGCTATTTACAGTGTTCATCACGACGCTCGACGACCTCGTCGAGTCCCACGACGACAAGGCGACCTTCGAGGAGGCACGCCGCGTCGTCCGTGACCCGGAGACCGTCGACCCCACGCGCGAGGGCGTGAACGGCGAGATACTGGAGTTCATCCAGGACATCTGGACGGACATCGACGACGGGCTCCGAACGGCACCGCGTTACGGCGAGTTCAAGGACATCTTCATGTACGACCTGCGGCAGGGGTTCAACGCGATGGAGTACACGCGCCTCGTCAGCGACAACGCGCACATCGCGAACGCGACTGGCGCACGGACGTACGACGCGCACAACATGGTCCTGTTCCCCTACACGGACATCGACCTCATGTTCTCCTCCCGGTTCGCGATGGACGACCTCTCGTCGCTGCGCGACCTGACCTGGGACCTCCAGAAGATGGCCCGCATCGGCAACTGGGTCACGACCTGGGAACGCGAACTCACCGAGGGCGACTACTCGGCGGGCGTCATCGTCCAGGCCATCCAGGACGACGTCGTCGACGCGGACGAACTCGACCCGGCCGGTGACCTCGAGTCCATCGTCGAGCGCATCAAGGAGTGTGGCGTCGAGGAGGCGTTCCTCGACGAGTGGTGCGACCGCCACAAACGCGTCTGCGAACGCGAGTACGACATCGAGAGCGTCGACGTGAGCGCGTACATCGGCGGGATGGAGACGGTCATGGAGTACCACCTCGCCAGTCGCGGCATGAAGTGAGGCGACGTCACTCCCGAGTTCTTCGACCAGTTCGTTCCTGCTCTCTTCTCGTCCTGAGCGGTTGCGCTGTCCGCCGGTGGACGACCGTTCGAGACGCTCGCGGCAGAACCGCGAGCCCACGACAACGGCATCTCAAAACGTCCGAAACCCCCTGTAAAGGTGAGCTTACAGCCGGTTCACGGGAGGTATCGGACCGCGACCACACCCGCCTCGGTCCGGATTTCGACCCTGACCACGTCGTCCATCCGGGCGGCCCGAACCAGGGTCGCCTCGTCGTCGAGGACGTCCTCGACGGCCGACTCGGTCTGCTCGTCGGGGACGGTGATGACGTGAATCTCCCCCATCCCCGCCCGCTCCTCGCGAGTGATGTCACCCTCCGCCTGGGAGTCCGCGACGTCACGCTCGCGTGCGGTCGGTGGCTCCGCGCTCTCCTCGACCCGGAGACTGCGGCGCGACTCGACGTCGACCACCTCCCAGGTCACCTCCATCGGTGGCTGGGCGACGAGCGTCCCGTCGAGGACGTCGTTCGGCTCGACCCCCGGATTACCGTCGAGCGTGTGGACCTGCCCGTCGTCGACGTCCTTCAGCACGGCGCTGTCCGCCTCGGCGTGGGTGACGAGGAACCGGCCGGTCTTCTCGGTCGGTCCGTCGGCGTCGCTCATAGCGCCCGGTAGCGTCGCTGCCCTCTTCGGCGTATCGTTCGAGTGTCGGCGGGTCGCCGACCGAGATTAGCCGCCTCGACCGCTCAGCGCTGTCGCCGGTGGACGAGGTACATCCCCAGTGCGACGATGGCGGGGAAAACCGGGCTCGTCCACGCGGGCAGCGCGTAGAGCGCGCCGACTATCGGGGCGAACAGCCCCGACGGGGCGTCGCGCTGCATCACCTGGCCGTCCATCTCGTACGACGGCGGGATGGAGACGACCGACGCGACGTACAGCGAGAGGACGAACCCGAGGCCCAGCAGTGCCATCGTCCGGTCGTACCGCTCGTCACCGAGTCCGCGCCGGTGTTGCCGTGCGACGAACAGGACGGGGGCGACGAGCGGCCCGACGGCGAAGAAGCCGACGAGCACGAACAGCGACCGTGAGAAGGTGAACGTCCCACCGGAGGCGGTGGCCGTCTGACCGAGGAGTGTCACGATGGCGAGACCGAAGAACAGGGCGAGGACCAGCGCCAGCAGACCGCCGAGGACGACGTACGCGCGGAACAGTCGCGAGTCGCTCGCGCGGTAGGCGTACGGGAACGCGCCGAAGAGCCCGGAGTAGGTGTGCTCCTCGTCACTACCCGCGCGCTCCTGAGCCGTCTCGCTCATACTCGACCGACGGGTCGGCGTCGATTAACGATGCCGGATTTATGTACGGGGCGGGTGAGGCTCCGGCATGGACGTCGACATCGGGAACGCGCTGTCGTCGGTCGCCACGCCGGGCGTCTCGCGCGAGTCGCTCGACCGACTGGACGAGAGGGTCGCGGACGCGCACGACCGCATCGAGCGCGGCATCGAGGACCGGGAGTTCGGGTACGCCGCGCTCGCGCTCCCGGCAGACACCGACGCCGCCGCCATCGAGTCGGCCGTCGAGCCGGTGGCGGACCTCGACGTCGACGCCGTCCTCACGGTCGGTATCGGGGGGAGTGCGCTCGGCGCAGCTACCGTCTCGGGGGCGCTCGGTCCGGGGAGCGCCGGGACGTTCGTCCTCGACAACGTGGACCCCCGGCGCGCGGCGCGACTGCTCGACGACCTGCCGCTCGCCGACACCGCCCTCCACGTCGTCTCCCGGTCCGGAACCACCGCCGAGACGCTGGCGAACTTCCTCGTCGTCCGCGACGCCTACGAGGACGAGGACGTCGACTGGACCGAGCGCACCGTCGTCACGACCGGTCCCGACGGCCCACTGCGGACGCTCGCCGAGGAGGAGGACCTTCCAGCGCTCGACGTTCCCGACGGCGTCCCCGGCCGGTTCTCGGCGCTCTCGACGGTCGGTCTCGTCCCGGCGGCCATCCAGGGCCACGACGTCGAGGGGCTGCTGGCCGGCGGGCGCGCGGGCCGCGAGTCGCTCGCCGGGAGCCTCTTCGACTGCCCGGCGTACGCCTACGGTGCGGTCTCGTACGCGCTCGAACAGCGCGGCGCGACCCAGCAGGTCTGCATTCCCTACTCGGAGGACCTGGAGTACTTCGCGGAGTGGTTCGCGCAGCTGTGGGCCGAGTCGCTGGGCAAGGACGGCCTCGGTCAGACGCCGATTCGCGCGCTCGGTGCCACCGACCAGCACTCGCAGTTGCAGCTGTACCGCGCCGGTCGCCACGACAAGCAGGTGACGTTCGTGCGGACGCGCGAGGGGCCGACCGTCCCGATACCCGAGACGGACGTCGACGGGCTGTCGTACCTCGGTGGGTCGTCGCTGGGGGACCTGCTCGACGCGGAGTTCGAGGCGACCGAGGCCAGCCTCGCCGCCGCGGGCCTGCCGAACGTCCGCGTCGAGGTGGACCGACTCGACGCCGAGAGCGTCGGCGAACTGCTGTACGGGTTCGAGGCGGCGTGCGTCCTGACTGGCGAACTGATGGGCGTCGAGACGTTCACCCAACCGGCCGTCGAGTGGGGCAAGCGCGCCGCCCGTGGCCTGCTCGGTGGCGGGACGTTCGAGGAGGCCGACGCGGTCGCGGAGAAGGAACGGCTGCTCGTGGAGTAGTGTCGCGGCCCGCCGAACCCGCCGACCGAACGCCGACCGAGCGCGCAACACCTAACCCGACCCTGACCGAACGGAGAGACATGACTGGCACACCGTCGGGGGCGATACGGTGAGCGACCGGTCGGTACGGGACACATACGACGGTAGAGACGTACTGGTCGCCGCGACGCTCTTGGCACTCGGCGGGTACGCGCTGGGGAACATCGTCGCCGCGCTCGTCGCCACCTTCGTCGAGGCGGGCGGTGTCGAGGTGACCGGCAACCCGATGGCGAGCACGCTCGTCGGCACCATCGCCGTCCAGGGCGTCACGTTCGTCGGCGGCACGCTCCTCTTCTTCCACCTCGTCGACCGATGGGACCTGCTCCGGGTCCACCGCCCGACCCGCCGTGACCTCGCGCTGGTCCTCCTCGGGTTCGCGCTGCTCGTTGGCGCGTTCTTCGGGTTCGACTTCCTCTACAGTGCACTCGGCATCGACACGGCCGAGAGCAGCATCGTCACCTCGGGGCGGGAGAACCCGGCGCTGTTCCTCTACCTGATTCCGCTGTCGGTGCTCGTCGTCGCCCCCGGCGAGGAACTGCTCTACCGGGGACTCGTCCAGGGCTGGCTCCGGCAGTCGTTCGGTCCGGCCGTCGCCATCGGCGTGGCGAGCGTCCTGTTCGCGACCATCCACGTCTGGGGCTACGCGGGCACGCCACTGCCGAGCCTCGTCGCCACGCTCGCCATCGTCGCGTTCCTGGCGGTGTTCCTCGGGGCGCTGTACGAATACTCCGGTAACCTGCTCGTTCCGGTCCTCGTCCACGGCCTCTACAACGCCCTGCAGTTCCTCCTCGCCTACTGGCAGGCGACGGGCGTGTTCTGAGACATCTGGTGGGATTCGCCCGACTGCGACCGGTCTGACTGGCGGCGGACGGCCGTCTGACCAGTATTTATTACGGACTGTTCCTAATACTAGTATATGCGGAAGTACACCCTCCTCTGCGAGGACCGGCAGGCGCGCGCCATCGAGCGCCTGGCCCACGAGTTCGACATGACGCAGGAGGCGGTCCTCCGGCAGCTGCTGGCGGCGGGTCTCGACAGTCTCGACCGTGTCGAGCGAATCGACTAGCGCTTTCGGGTCAGCTCGCTGCCACAGATCGGACAGCGCTCCTTGTCCTCGTCGAACGTCCGGCCACAGCCGACGCACTGGAAGCGCCACTCCCGTTCCTCGGTGATTCCCTCCCGGCCGACGGTCTCGGTGGGGACGTCGAGACGACTCGCCACGTTCTGCATCGCGTAGTCGTCCGTGACGAGCGTCGCGTCGAGTTCGAACGCCGCGGCCACGAGTCGAACGTCGGTCTCGGAGAGTTCCCGGCCGTCGCCGGACTGGTCGGCCGCGTTCTCGACCGTCCGGACCGACTCGGGAGACGGCGCGTGGACCGCCATGCCGCCGCCTTCGAGAGCGTCGAAGCGGAGGCCCGACTCCTCGTTCAGTTCCTCGCGGACGCGGGGGATGGTCGCGGTCGGTCCGTCCACGTCGTACTGCCTGATGAACACCGACGAGTCGAGGACGCGCATTACCTGCGGATGACGATGTGGTCCTTCACGGCCTGCACGTTCCCCACGGGGACGAGGTAGCGACCGAAGTCGTTGGTGCGAAAGCCCACGTCGCGGACGCCCTCCTCGGGGTCGACGACGAGGTCGTGGAGTTCGCCCGTCTTCAGGTCCATGGTGATGTTGTAGAGCTGTCCCAGCGTGGCCCCGTCGGAGCCGATGACGTCCTTCCCGGACAGGTTCTCGGCGAGTAGCTCGGCCATACCACCCTTTGCGGAGCGACCCCACATAAACGGTCGTGTCGTCGTCCGACGCGCGTCGGTCGGGAATCCGGCGCGGGCACGGCGGTCTCGGGTCCGAATTGGGCCAAGGTTCATGCATGCCGCCACCCGCCGAACCGTATGGACAGACGGACCCTCCTCCGACGGGCGGCACTGCTCGGCGCGGTCGGTCTCGCTGGCTGTACCGGCGACGGCGGGGACGGCACGACGGACGGAGCCGACGAGCCGACCGACGGTTCCGGAGCGCCGAGTGCGACCACCGAGGCGACCACGACGACGGCACCCGAGACCACCGACGAGACGACCAGCGAGATGGCGACGACCGACGGTGGGGCCGAGACGACGACGGCCACCCCGGAGGGGACCGACGGGGCTGCGACCAGCACTGCCGACCCCACGTCGAGCGAACCCCAGGAGTCAGTCACCGTCGCCGTCGGGGCGGACGGGAAGGCGCGGTTCAGTCCGGAGTCGTTCACGCTGGTCAGCGGCGGGACCGTCACGTGGGAGTGGGAGCAGGGCGGCCACAACGTGCTCGTCGACTCTCAGCCCGAGGGCGGCGGGTTCGAGAACTTGCCCGGCGGACAGTCCGATACGCAGGACGCCGGGTTCTCCTACAGCCAGACGTTCGACACGCCGGGGGAGTACAGCTACTACTGCAGCGTCCACCGGGGCATCGGGATGGAGGCGTCGTTCACCGTCGAGTGACCGTCCGCGTCGGGCACCGACGGCTGTGCGACGTGTGCGCAGGGTTCGCTCCGGTTCTGAAAGACTTAACCGGAACCACCGGCAGTTTCACACCAAGAGTTCTTCGCCATGTCTGATACGGACACCACCACGGACGCGGGTGGCGGGTTACGAACGCCCATCGTCGCGGTCCTTGGACACGTCGACCACGGAAAGACCAGCCTCCTCGACAAGGTACGCGGGTCGGCCGTCACGTCGGGAGAGGCCGGAGCCATCACGCAGCACATCGGGGCCACCGCCGTCCCCCTCGCGACCATCTCCGACATCGCCGGGCGACTCGTCGACCCGGACGACTTCGACCTGCCGGGCCTGCTGTTCATCGACACGCCGGGCCACCACTCGTTCTCGACGCTCCGCTCGCGCGGGGGCGCGCTGGCGGACATCGCCGTCCTCGTCGTCGACGTCAACGACGGGTTCCAGCCACAGACGCTGGAAGCCATCGACATCCTCAAACGCACCCAGACGCCGTTCATCGTCGCCGCGAACAAGGTCGACACGACGCCGGGGTGGAACCCACAGCCCGACACCCCCATCCAGCAGTCCCTCGAAGCGCAGTCCGACCGCGCCGAGCAGACGCTCAACGAGAAGCTCTACGAGATAATCGGCGAGCTCTCGGACAACGACTTCTCGGCGGACATGTACTGGCGCGTCCAGAACTTCCGGGGGAACATCGGCGTCGTCCCCGTCTCCGCCGAGACGGGCGAGGGCGTCCCCGACCTGCTGGCCGTGCTGATGGGCCTCTCACAGCGCTACATGAAAGAGGAGATGTCCATCGACACGACCGGCCCCGGCGCGGGGACGGTCCTCGAAGTCAAGGAGGAACGCGGCTTCGGCACGACGCTCGACGTGGTGCTGTACGACGGCTCCATCCGGACCGACGACACCGTCGTCGTCGGCGCGAAGAACGACCCCATCGTCACCGAGGTCCGCGCGCTGCTCCAGCCACAGCCGCTCGCGGAGATTCGCACCGAGAAGCGCTTCGAGAAGGTCGACGAGGTGTCGGCCGCCGCCGGGGTGAAGATCGCCGCACCCGACCTTGACGACGCGCTGGCGGGCGCGCCCGTCCGCGTCGTCCGAGACCGTAGCGAAGCAGAGGTCATCGAGGAGGTCCGCGAGGAACTCGCGGAGATAGAGGTCGACACCGCCGAGAACGGCGTCGTCGTGAAGGCCGATACCCTCGGGTCGCTGGAGGCCATCGCCAACGCCCTCGAAGAGGCCGAGATTCCCATCGTCCGCGCCGAGGTCGGCGACGTCGCACCGCGGGACATCGCCGTCGCCTCCACCGCCGACGAGACGAAACACGAGGTCATCCTCGCGTTCAACGTCGACGTCCTCCCGGACGCGCGCCGCGAGGCGAACGACCGGAACATCCGCCTGTTCGAGGACGACGTCATCTACCAGCTCATCAACGAGTACGAGGAGTTCGTCGAGGAGATGGAGCGCGAACAGCAGTCGGCGGTCCTCGACAAGATCCGCCGCCCGTGTCGGTTCCGTATCCTCGAGGACCACGTGTTCCGCCAGTCGAGCCCCGCCGTCGTGGGCGTCGAGGTGCTCTCGGGGACGCTCCGGCGCAACACGCCCGCCGCGAAGTTCCAGGGTAACGACCCCAACCGCATCGGGACGCTGAAAGCCATCCAGAGTCAGGGCGAGGACGTCGACGAGGCCCGAGCGGGCGAACGCGTCTCCGTCTCCATCGACGGCCCGACGGTCGGCCGCCAGATAGACGAGGGCGACGAACTCTGGGCCGAACTCCCCGAGAAGCACGCGAAGATTCTCGAACAGGAGCTGAAGGAGGATATCCCCGCCGACGAACGGGAGGCGTTGTCGATGTACCTGGAGAAACGCCGGAAGGTGGACCCGTTCTGGGGGAAGTGAGAACCCCCTTGCCCACGCCAGTAATTACTCTTAATTAGGTGCGTTTCGTAGCCGACCGACACCATGTCAGAGAGCGAAGCGTCGAGCCGACACGACGTCGTGTTAGCGGCTATTCCACTGACGCTCGTCCTCGGCGCGTGTGCAGCGGTCGTGAGCTCGCTGTCACTCGTGTTCGGACTGGCGGGCGGCAGTCTGCCAGCGACGGGCATGGTCGGCTACGCGTTGTTCGTGGACCCGCCGGACTCCGAGTAGGCGGACCACGGGCGCCGGCCGTCGACGACCACGGTAGCCGTTCTCCGTAGCGCCCGTGACGCTTCGTTCTCGCCGAGCGGTCGTGCCATCCCGGAACGTTTCTAACGCCGTCGCTCATCGGACGAACCGTGTCACTGGCGTCGATATTCGTCTCTGCCATCGCTCCGGTCGTCGCCATCGCCGCCGTCGGCTTCCTGCTGGGCCGGACGCAGGGACTCGACGTCGACCCGCTGAACACCGTCGTCGTCTACTTCTTCGCCCCGGCGCTCGTCTTCCACAGCCTGCTGACGACCGACATCGAAGGCGGGACGCTCGTCTCGCTCGGCGTCGGCATCGTCGCCTTCTTCGCCGTGATGGTCGTCCTCGTCGAGGCCGTCGTCCGCCTGGCTGGCGTCGAGGAACCGCTGTTGAGCGCGGCGGTGCTGACGAGCGTCTACCCGAACTGCGGCAACTACGGCATCCCGCTGTCGGCGTTTGCATTCGGTGCCGTCGGCCGTTCGACCGCCGTGCTCTACCTCGCCGCCCAGAGCGTCATCGTCTACACGCACGGCGTCTACATCGCCGCCCGGAGCGGCGGCGACGTCGGGGCGACGGCCATCCGGCAGGTGTTCACCATCCCGCTCGTCTACGCGGTGGTCGTCGCCATCGCGATTCGCTTCGCGGGGGTCGCCCCGCCCGAGGACGGGACGCTGATGACGACGCTGGAACTCGTCGGCAACGCCGCCATCCCGCTGATGCTCGTGATGCTCGGCAGCGAACTCGTCGGGACGGACGTCCGCTCGTCGCTCGGGGTCGTCTCGCTGTCGACGGGGTTGAAACTGCTCGTCGCACCCGTCGTCGGGCTCGGCGTCGCCCTCGGCCTCAACAGCGTCGGGTTCGGCCTCGACGGGACGGTCGGCGCGGTGTTCGTCCTCGAATGTGCGACGCCCGCGGCGGTGACGCCGCTCATCCTGCTCGTCGAGTTCGGCGAGACCGACGCGACGCTCGCCTCGGAGTTCGCCAGTTCGGTCGTGCTCGTCTCGACGCTCTGTAGCGTGGTGACCGTGACGGCGCTGGTCTCGCTGCTCCAGAACGGGCTGTTGCTCTGAGAACGGCGGGGAAACGGCTGCACGATTCCGAACTCCGGTCGGCCAGCGCTCAGCCGGCCGTCGGCGAGATGTCGTTGACCGCCTGTTTCACCTGCATCGCAGCCCCGGCGGCGAGTTCGTGTGCGAGTCCGGTGCGCTCTTCGTCGGTCGTGTCGGCGCTCACGCCAGTCCGTACCAGGTCCCCCACGGGCGGTCGAACGGCGACGGTCCCCTGTGGCCCCTCCATCCCCTGCCGGAGGTCCGACCCGACGACGAACTCGTCGGGGAGGAGGTCACGGGTCAGGGCGGCCACTCCTTCGGTCTCGCGGCGCAGTCGGTCGACCGCCTCGGGCGACGGCGGTTCTCCCTCGTACCCCGCGTACGGTGCGTTGCCGTACATTCGCGGAGAGAGAAGTGGAGCGAGGTCTTAAAGCATACGGGGTCGGCTCGCTCAGAGCAACGGCGAACTGCGGCCGTACACCGCGAGGACGACGGCCGTCGTGAACCCGTCGCCCGAGTCGGCGGTCACCACCTCACAGCCCTCGTCGACGAACGCCCAGTCACGCAGGTCCATCCCGGCCCGGAGGCCCGCCCGAACCTCCTCGCGGACGCTCTCGCCCGCTCGACCGGACGACTCGTAGAACAGGCCGGTGCCGTCCTCGGTCGTCGCCCAGGCCAGTCCGGCCGCGGCGGGACCGTCCTCGACCGTCGAACGCCCCTCGACGACGGTCAGTCGCTCGCCGACCGGCCCGAGGTCCGGGGCGGTCCCCACGCGTTCGACGTGCGCGTCGCTCGGGATGACCGACGACACCGAGACGAGGTTGTAGTTCTCGATGCCCGCGTCCGCAAGCGCCGCGTCGTACGACGACATCGCCGTGGGTGCGCTGGCGGTGCCCCAGACGACCCGAATCGTTCCCATCGGCCGGGAGTAGCGGCAGGACGAGGTAACGCCTTTCGCATCGCGCGAACGGTGCGACGGTGGCGCACACTCGGCGACGACGAGCCAGCGAGGGCGGTAGCAGTGCTGTTGGCGGTGCGGTAGAAACAAGTCCACAGTACCGCGAGCGAGGCGAAGCCGAGCGAGCGGCCTTTTTAGTGCAGGTTTTTCGAGGAGTGGTCGGCGAGCGAACGAGCAACGCGAGTGAGCGAGCGCACCCGAAGAAGAAAAACGTGCTATTGGAAGGCGACGGGCGTCCCGCTGGTGTCGTCCTCGTGGCTCACCTTCCCGTAGGCGTCCTCGAAGTCCTGCATCTCGACGGTCGTGCGGCCGTCGCGGATGGCGAACATCCCGGCCTCCGTCGAGAGACTGGCGAGTTCCGCGCCGCTGAACCCCTCGGTCATGTCGGCGACCGCTTCGAGGTCGACCGCGTCGTCGATGGGCATCTCGCCGGTGTGAATCTCGAGGATGCGCTTGCGACCCTCCAGTTCGGGTTCGGGCACCTCGATGAGGCGGTCGAACCGGCCGGGGCGGAGGATGGCGCGGTCGAGCATGTCGAAGCGGTTCGTCGCCGCGATGACGCGAATCTCACCGCGGTCGTCGAAGCCGTCCATCTCCGAGAGCAGCTGCATCATCGTCCGCTGGACCTCGGCGTCGCCCGATGTCTTCGAGTCGGTGCGCTTCGAGGCGATGGCGTCGATCTCGTCGATGAAGATGATGGCGGGTTCGCGCTCCCCGGCGAGTTCGAACAGGTCGCGGACGAGGCGCGCGCCCTCGCCGATGAACTTCTGGACGAGTTCGGAGCCGGCCATCTTGATGAACGTCGCGTCGGTCTCGTTGGCGACGGCCTTCGCGAGCATCGTCTTCCCCGTGCCGGGCGGGCCGTGGAGGAGGACGCCCGCTGGCGGTTCGATACCGACCTCGGTGAACTGGTCGGGGTCGAGGAGCGGCTGTTCGACGGCCTCCCGGACCTCGCGAATCTGGTGTTCGAGGCCGCCGATGTCCTCGTAGGTGACCCCGGGGCTGGCGTCGACCTCCATCGCCTGTGCGCGGGCGTCGGTCTCCGTACTCAGGACCGACTGGATGGCGAAGGAGTCGTTGATGGCGACGCGGTCGCCGGCCTCCACCTCGTCGAGGATGCGGGGGACGGCCTCGGTGAGGACCTCCTGGTTGTTGCCGTGCTGTTTCAGGACGACCTCCTCGTCGTTGACCTCCTCGACCGTCGCGATGTAGCGGGCGGCGCTCTTCAGCGTCTCGTTCTGTCGCTGGAGGCTGTCGACATCGTTGCTGAGCGACTGCTGCTTCTCCTCGGCGGCGTCGATCTGGTCGCTGAGCTTGTCGTTGACCTCGACGAGGCGGGCGAAGTGTTCGCGCAGCGCTTCCAGCCGCTCCGACGGCGACATCTCCGGATCGAGTTCGAGGGTGGGCCGATCCGGCAACGAGGGGCTGCGTGACATGTGGTTGGTCCGAGTACGTGACTGAGCTAAAAGTGACTTTGGGTCCCCGACGATTCCGGCCGTCAGACGGAGCGACCCTCAGTCGACGACGAGTTCTCGCATCTCCTCGACGAACTCGCCGTACGTGGCGATGGCCGACTCGACGGGGTCGGGCGACGCCATGTCGACGCCCGCGATGCGGAGCAGTTCGAGGGGGTACTCCCGCGCGCCGGAGTCGAGGAAGCGACGGTACTCCTCGGCGGCCACGTCGCCCTCGTCCCGGATGCGGTCGACGATGGCGACGGCCGCCGAGATGCCCGTCGCGTACTGGTAGACGTAGTACGCGCGGTAGAAGTGCGGGATGCGCATCCACTCGCGCGCGATGGCGTCGTCCACCTCGGCCGGTTCGTAGTAGGTCCGCTTCAGGTCGCCGTAGATGTCGTCGAGCACGTCCGGGGTGAGCGCCTCGCCCGCCTCGCTCTTCTCGTGGGCGCGCTGTTCGAACTCCGCGAACATCGTCTGGCGGAACAGCGTCGAGCGGAACCGTTCGAGGTACTCGTCGAGGACGTGGCGGCGGAACTGCTCGTCCTCGACCGTCTCCAGCAGGTGGTGGGTGAGCAGCGTCTCGTTGACGGTGCTGGCCACCTCGGCGACGAATATCTCGTAGTTCGAGTAGACGAACGGCTGTTCGTCGCTGGTGCGGTCGGAGTGCAGCGAGTGGCCGAGTTCGTGGGCCAGCGTGAACATCGAGGCGATGTCGTCCTGGTAGTTCATCAGGATGAACGGCTGGCTGTCGTACGTGCCACCCGAGTACGCCCCCGAGCGCTTCCCGGTGTTCTCGTAGACGTCGACCCAGCGCGAGTCGAGGCCCTCCGCGAGTCGGGACTGGTACTCCTCGCCCAGTGGCTCGACGGCGTCGACGATGTACTCCTTGGCCTCCTCGTAGCTCACGTTGGGGCTCTCGCCGTCGGCGATGGGCGCGTAGAGGTCCCACATCTGCAGTTCGTCGACCCCGAGCGCCTCGCGTTTCAGGTCGGCGTGGTCGTGGAGGACGTCGAGGTTGTCGTTGACCGTCTCGACGAGCGTGTCGTACACCTCGACGGGGACGTTCGGCCCGTCGAGGGCCGCCTCGCGGGCGGTGTCGTAGTTGCGCGCCTCGGCGAGCTTCGTGTCGGCCTTCACGCTGTTCTTGAACGACGCGCCCACGGCGTTCCGCACCGACTCCCACTCCTCGTAGAACGACTCGTGGACGCGCTGGCGGAACTCGCGGTCCGGGTGCTTGAGGTGCTTCGTGAAGTTCGACTGCGTCACCTCCACCTCGTCGCCGTCCGGCCCCTCGACGCTCGGGAACTCCATGTCGGCGTTCGACAGCATCGTGTACACCTCGCCGGCCGCGCCGGTCACCTCGCTCAGTTCGGCGAGCAGGTTCTCCACCTCGGTGGAGCGCGTGTGCGGCTTCATCCGCAGCACGTCGTCGAAGTAGTGGTCGTACTCCGCCAGTTCGGGTTCCTCCTCGACGAACTCGTCGAGCGTCTCCCGCGAGACGTCCTGCAGCTCCGGCTCCATGAAGCTCGACGCCGAGGACGCGCTGGCGTACAGCGACTGTGCGCGGGCCTGGAACGCCTGGTACTCCTGGTCGCGCGTGTCCTCGTCGCTCCGCATGCTGGCGTACGAGTAGACGTTCGAGACGAGTCGCATCGTGCGCTCGTACTGTTCGAGCGCCGCGAGCAGCGTCGCGGCGTCCTCGGTGAACTCGCCCTCGTAGGCGGCGAGCGCCTCGACCTCCTCCTCGGCGTCCTCGTAGGCCGCCTCCCACGCCTCGTCGTCGTCGTAGAGGTCCGCGAGGTTCCACTTGTACTCCTCGTCGACTTCCCCACGGTCGGGAACCGAACTCATGGCTGAGAGTTGCTTGCACGCGTGTTAACGCCGTCGGTTCACTACGCTGTCACGCGCTTTTCGGTCACCGGAGTGCGCGTCGCCGGGCGCGCCGAGCGCCGGGTCGAGGCGGCCACAGTTTTCCCCCCGACGGTCGAACCCCGTCCATGGACGACGACACCGACGCCGCGCTCGGGCGCGCGTGGCGCGACGACTACCCGTGGACGTTCCTCACCCGACTCACCGAACTCGGCGACCGGATGGGCGGCTCCCCCGGCGAGCGGAAGGCCGCCGACCTCGTCTCGGAGGCGTTCGAGGCGGTCGACGCCGACCCCCAGGTCGAACCGTTCGAGATGCACCGCTGGACGCGCGGCGACGCGGAACTCGCGGTTCGCGCCGAGCGCGACGGCGAACCGGTCGAGCGCTCGTTCGAGACCATCGCGCTGCCGTACTCCCCGGCGGGCGACGTCACCGGGCCGCTCGTCGACGTGGGCTACGGCACGCCCGACGAGATAGACGACGTCGGCGAGGAACTGGCCGGGGGTATCGCCGTCGCCAGCACCGACACGCCGCCCGAGAAGGGCCGGTTCGTCCACCGGATGGAGAAGTTCGGCCACGCGGCCGCCGCGGGCGCGCAGGCGTTCGTCTTCGCCAACCACGTCCCCGGCCAGCTCCCGCCGACCGGCTCGCTGAAGTTCGACGCCGAGGCGGCGATGCCCGGCGTCGGCGTCTCGACGGAGACGGGCGACTGGCTCACCGAGTACGCCGACCTGGGTGCGGAGGCGACCGTCCGGGTGAGCGCGACGACCGACCGCGCCGAGAGCCGGAACGTCGTCGGGACGCTCGGCCCCGACACGGACGAGGAGGTGGTCGTCGTCGCGCACTTCGACGCGCACGACATCGCAGAGGGGGCGCAGGACAACGGCTGTGGTATCACGACGGTCGTCAGCGCCGCACGTATCCTCGCCACGATGGACCTCGACTGCCGCGTCCGGCTGGTGGGCGTCAGTTGCGAGGAGACCGGGCTGATGGGTGCGGAGGCGCTGGCCGACTCGCTGGACCTGTCGACGGTGAAGGCCGTGGTCAACGTCGACGGCGCAGGTCGTGCGCGGAACCTCCGGGCGTACGTCCACGGCCACGACGGCGTCCACGACCTCGCCGAGCGGGTCGTCGCGGACGCCGGACAGCCGCTCTCGGTCACCGAGCAGCCCCACCCGTACAGCGACCACTGGCCGTTCGTCCGGGCGGGCGTCCCGGCGCTCCAGTTGCACAGCCAGCCACCGGACGGTGCGGAGCGAGGCCGCGGCTGGGGGCACACCCACGCCGACACGCGCGACAAGGTCGACGTCCGCGACGTCCGCGAACACGCCATCCTGACGGCACTGCTCGTCGACGAACTGGCCTCGGCCGACCCGCTGGACCGGGTGGACCCGGGGACGCTCGCCGACCAGTTGCGCGAGGCCGACGCGGAGCGCGGGATGCGCGCGGCCGACCTCTGGCCCGACGACTGGGACTAGTCGGAGACCTCGTCGCGAATCCGTCCCGCGACGCGCGCGCCCGTCTCGCGTTCGACGCGCCGGCCCTCGAACACCTCGCGGGCGCTGGCGACGGCCTGCTCGTCACGCTCGAACTCGACGCCCGGGTAGGTGACGTCCGTCAACACCAGCGGTTCGGCCGGGGCCGTCCCGACGGCGTCGCCGCCGCCCAGGTCCTCCTCGGAGAGCACCCGGTCGACGAACGAGCGGTCACGCGCGCCGGTAGCGACGTCGCCGACGAGCGTGGCGAGTCGGCGGACGAACGAGCGGGGGAAGCCGTCCGAGCGGGCGACGACGACGAGGAACGGACCGTCCTCGTGGAGCGCCGTCGCGAGCGTCCGTTCGGTCCCGTCGTCGTCCGGGGTGAGGTTGTGGAAGTCGTGGGGCCCGGAGAGGTCGTCGAGGACCGCACGGGCGAGGTCCGGGTCCGCGTCGGGCGCGTGGAGGTGGTAGGCGTACTCGCGTTCCGTCGCGTCGTGCGTCGCGTGGAAGTCGTCCGGAACGTCGGCGCTCGCCCACACACGGACCTCGGCGGGGAGTTCGCTGCTGAACGCGCTCGGCCCGAGCCAGTCCGGTGCGTCGAGGGCGACGGTCTGGGCGAGGGCGGAGACGCCCGCGTCTGTTCGGCCCGCCGCGGCGTACCCCTCGGGTCGGAAGCGCTCCGCGTCGTAGACTCCGAGTTCGGCCAGCGCATCGAACAGCGTCTCCTCGACGGTCCGCACGCTCGGCTGGCGCTGGAACCCGCGGAAGGCGGTGCCGTCGTATGCGACACGGAACGCTCGCATGGTCGAGAGTCGCGTATCCCTCGCCTTGAGCGAACTGATTCCGCGGCAGTCGCGGTCCGGCCACCGCCCTCGTCGGCACCTGCTCTCTCCCCGCGACGTGTCGCCGTCAGGGGAGCGTCTCGGGGACCCACCCACACAGCGGGTCGTCGACGCGCTCCATCCACTCGACGAGTCGGTCGCTCGTCTCGCTCGCGGCGTCCCGGTAGTCGGCGTGGTCGACGAGGTTGTTGAGTTCGTGGGGGTCCGCGTGGAGGTCGTACAGTTCGTTCCGGTCGGGGCCGTTGTAGACGAACTTGTACCGGTCGGTCCGGACCATCCGCTGGGAGTAGAGACCGAACTCGTCGCCGTGGTACTGGGCGTACACCGACGTCGGCCAGTCGTCGGGCCGGTCGCCCGCGAGAAGGGGGTCGATGCTTCGGCCGTGGAGGCCGTCGGGCACCGGCGCGTCGGCCCAGTCGAGGAACGTCGGCATGAGGTCTTGGAGACGGACGAACGCGTCCGAGCGCCTCCCGCCCTCGACCGACGGGTGTCGGACGACAAGCGGGATGCGGTAGGTGTCCTCGTACATCAGCGGCCCCTTGTTGAACTGGCGGTGCGCGCCGGCGAAGTCGCCGTGGTCGGCGGCGTGGACGACGGCCGTCGACTCCGCGAGGCCGAGGTCGTCGAGCGCGTCGAGGATTCGCCCGACCTGTTCGTCGATGAACGTGACGAACCCGAAGTACATGGACACCGCCTCCGCCCACGTCGCCCAGTCGAAGTCGGCGACCCCCCGGTAGTGGCGGTAGCGCTCGTGGACGGCTGGCTTCCCGGCGAACGTCTCGGCGTACGACGGCCACGGGTCGACGTCCTCGGGGTCGTACAGCGAGGCGTACGGTTCGGGGACGACGTACGGGAAGTGCGGGCCGACGAAGTCGGTGCGGTGGAAGAACGGCCCGCCGTCCGCACCGCTCGTACCGTCCGCCCACCGCTGGAGCATCTCGATAGTTCGGTCGGCGAGACGGGCGGCCGGCAGTGACTCGGGTGGTCGGGTCGTCCTCGCCGAGACGAGCGTCCCGTCGGCGGTGCGAATCTCGTCGTCGAGGTCGGCGTCGGCGTAGCCCACGTCGTCGGCCCCGCCGACGTACTCGAAGCCGAACGCCTCGGGGCCGCGTCGCTGGTCGACGTGCCACTTTCCGGCGTAGGTGTTCTCGTATCCAGCGTCTCGGAGGCGCTCCCCGAACGTCGGCACGTCCGGCGGGAGTTCGGTCCGCACCGCGTCCGCCTCGTGGCTGTTGTTGAGCATCCCGTGGGCGTGGGGGTAGAGCCCCGTCAGGAGCGACGCGCGGGCGCTCGTACAGATGCTGACGGGCGTGTACGCCCGGTCGAACCACGTCCCCTCGGCCCGTAGCCGGTCGAGATTCGGCGTCTCGACGGGGAGGCCGTCGGGCGCGAGGAGGTCCGCTCGTTCCTGGTCGGTGAGCAACAGCAGGACGTTCGGTCGGCGGTCGGTCATGCGTTGGGAGCGAGAGGCCGACGGGTAGCTCTGACGGTCCGGGGAGTCAGGCGAAGTCGTCGTAGGTGGGGCGGTCCGCCTCGTCGAGGAACGAGTCGAACGGTGCGGTCGTCTCGTCGCCGCTCGTCATGTCCTTGACCGTCACCTCGCCGTTCGACAGGTCGCGCTCGCCGACGACGACGACCGTCTCGGCGTTGACGCCGTCGGCGTAGCCTAGCTGTGACCCGAACCCGCGGTCCGCCACGTCCGTCTCGACGACGTGGCCGCGCGAGCGGAGTTCGCGGGCGATGTCGCTCGCCTCCGCGCGCGTGTCGCCGACCGTCAGCACGTAGTAGTCCGTCGACAGCGCCTCCTCGGGCCAGACGCCAGCACGCTGGAGCAGGAGTGGGAGCGTCGAGTTCATCACGCCGAGCGCCACCCCCACGGCGGGCGTCGGCTGGCCGCCGAAGTCCTCGATGAGGTCGTCGTAGCGCCCGCCGCCGAACACCGAGCGACCGACCTCGCCGGTCGTGTCGAAGCACTCGAAGACGATTCCGGTGTAGTAGTCCAGTCCCCGGGCGGTGTCGAGGGCGACGGTGCAGTACTCGCGTGCCCCGAAGTCCTCGGCGGCGTCGAGGACGGCGTCCAGGTTCTCGACGGCGTCGCGGACCCGGTCGGTGCCCGCGAACTCGACCAGTTCCTGCCGGTCGTCGACGTCCAGCAGGTCGTCGAACTCGCGGGCCTCGTCGTACGTGAGCCCGGCGTTCTCCAGCATCCCGTAGTACTCGGCCGGTTCGACCTTCTCGCGCTTGTCGACCGCGCGGATGGCCGCCTCGGTGTCGACGTCGCGGTCGAACGAGTCCAGCAGGCCGCCGAGGATGTCGCGGTGGGAGACGCGGAAGTCGAAGTCCTCGGCGTCGAGGCCGAGTTCGACCAGCGCGTCCGCGGCGAACGCGAGGACCTCGGCGTCGGCTTCGGGTGCCGACGCGCCGAAGACGTCGACGTTCGTCTGGTAGAACTCGCGGAACCGACCCTGCTGGACCTGCTCGTAGCGCCAGAACGGTCGCGTCGAGCGCCACTTGATGGGTTTGGAGAGCTCCTGGCCCTTCGCGACGACCATCCGGGCGACGGTGGGAGTGAGTTCGGGTGTCATCGTGACGTGTCGGCCCCCCTTGTCCTCGAAGGCGTACAGTTCGTCGACGATGTCGTCGCCGCTCTTGTCGGTCCACAGTTCGGCGTGCTCCAGCGCGGGCGTGGCTATCTCCCGGAAGCCGTAGCGCGCCGCCACCGACTCGATGGTGTCGATGGTCTCGCGGTGTGGCGACATCTCGGCGGGGTAGAAGTCGCGGAACCCCTTGATGCGCTCGTACATACTCGACGGTCACGCGAGACGTACTTGAAGCAACTGATAGGGAGAGCGTGATTCGGAACGAGCGACCGAAGGGAGCGAGTGAGAATCACGGAGACGCGAACGGGGAGCGCGAGCGACCCGTGAGCAGCGCGGTTCAGAAAGTGCGACCGGAGGGAGCGCGAATCGCGCCACGAAAGAGAAGTCAGCTGACGATCGCTCGACCCTCGGTGGCAGGCGGGTCGCTACGGGTGGTCGAGGAGAGACGAGAGAGAAGCGCCGACTATCGCCGCTTGATGTTGAAGCTCTGCTTGTCCGGCGTCAGTTCCTGGAGCAGCTCCTTCATCTGGTCCTCGTCGATCTGGTCCTGGACGCGACCGGACTTCGCCAGCGCGACGAGTTGCTGCTCTATCTGCTCGCCCTGGTCGGGTTTGGACATCTTCACCGTGTTCAGACGCTTGCGCGCGCCGTCGGTGAGGTACTTACGCAGGACCGCCTTCTTCTGGGCCTCGGCCTGGTCGCGCTGGGCCTGCATCGCCTCCTCGTCGGCCTCGCCGCCCTGCTGTTCTTTCAGCTGCTCCATCTTCTTCTGTCGAAGCTCTTCGAGTTCGTCCTCGTCTGGCATGTCCGGGCCTTCGTGGTTCCGAAACAAAACCGTGACGCCACGTCGCGCACGTATCGCGGGACGGACGCCACCGTGTCGAAGGTAGACCGCCAAGAGGAGCAACGAGGGCAGCAGCGGCTCGGGAGCGTCGAGAGCCGAGAGAATCGGTGGCTACGGCGGCGTTACGCGTAGCGTTCGAGTTCCGGGCGGTCGAGGTCCTCGAGGACCTCGCTGGCCGTGTTGTCGAGGAGCGCGCGCCCCTCGCCGCTGATGCGTCGGCCCTCGCCCTCCGCGATCTGGACGTAGCCCGCCTCCTCCAGCTGCTGGAGCATGGTGCGGATGATCTTGCCAGAGGAGCCGGTCTTCTGGTCCGGGCGGACGCGGTAGCGCGTCGAGCCCTGCTTGCTGCCGCCGTAGCGGGAGCGGAGGCGTTCGACGCCGACCGGCTGGTCCTTCGCGATGGTGCGGAGGATGCTCGCGGCGCGAACGTTCCAGAAGTCCTCCTGCTCGGGGGGGAGCTCTCGCGAGACTCCCGTCTTCGAGTACGCGGCCCACTCCGGTTCCTCCAGGTCGAGTTCCTCGGCGACGGCCTCGATGAGGTCGTCGGCCGGGACGTCGTAGAACGTCGTCATTACCCCAACTCTCCCCCGCGCGCCGTTTAAGGCCATCGATGGTTCGCGGGCGTGTCAGCAGTTGACGTAGCACCACAGCGACGCCCCGAACTGCCGCGGTCACCGTCGAACGGGTACGGCCGCCACGGCGTCTTCGACGACGGTGAGGACGCCGAAGGAGACGAGGACCGCACCGCTGAGTCGTTCGAGCGTTCGCTCCCGACCCGCGAGACGCTCGGCCAGCGAGTCCGCACCGAGCGCCACGCCGCCGAGGTAGCCGAGCGTGAGGACCGCGTACGTTCCGCCGAGCGTGGCGAGTCCGACCGGGTCGTCGCCCGAGACGAACTGGGGGAGGAAAGCGAGGAAGAACAGCGCCACCTTCGGGTTGAGGACGTTCACGAGCAGTCCCCGCCGGTAGCCACCGGCCGGTTCGGCGTCGAGGTCGGCCGCGACGGTAGCGTCGTCGTCATCATCGCCGCCGGACGCCGACTCGGCGAGTGCGCGAACGCCGAGGACGACGAGGTAGGCCGCGCCGGCGTACTTCACGACGCGGTAGGCCGCCGGGACGGCGCGTAGCAGCGCTGCGAGGCCCGCCACGACGAGAGCGGTGTGGACGAGGACGCCCGTCGCCACGCCCGCGGCCGCCCGGAGACCCGGTTCGCGGCCGCCGCTCACGCCACGCGAGAGGACGTAGACGGTGTCCGGACCGGGCGCGAGGATGAGCGCGAGTGCGGCCGGGACGAACGCGAGGAGCGTGGTCGACGAGGGCATCGTCCAGTCG
Source organism: Halomarina salina (assembly GCF_023074835.1). NCBI lineage: Archaea > Methanobacteriati > Methanobacteriota > Halobacteria > Halobacteriales > Natronomonadaceae > Halomarina > Halomarina salina. The sequence continues at coordinate 1,631,199 of NZ_JALLGW010000001.1, read as the reverse complement.
TGTGACGACGGACCGTAAAAACGTGCTCCCGAACGTTCTACATCCGGTCGAGTCCGAACCACATCGCCGCCCCGCCACCGAGAACCGTCGGAATCCAGTACGTCGCCACCCGGTGGATGAGGACCGCCGCCGTCGCCGTCGCGGCGGTGATGCCCGTCGTCGGGACGAGCAGCGTGATGAGCACCGCCTCGATACCTCCGAGTCCGCCGGGGAACGGCGTCACGGACGCGATGGAGCCGATGGGGACGATGAGGAGTGCGGCCGCGAGCGGCACGGGGTGGCCCAGCGCGTACAGCGAGAGCCACAGCGACGTCGACAGGGCCAGCCAGCCGATGGTGGCGAACCCGAGCGCGAGAACCAGCTGTCGCCGGTCGGTCGCGACGCGTTCGATGGCGTGGAAGAACCCGTTGACGCGCACGCGGACCGACTCCTCGCTCGGCGGCGACCGACCCGGCAGGAATCGGGTGACGGCCGCCGCCAGCGGCGTCAGCGTTCGGGTGATGCCCTCCTCGACGGAGTCCCGGCGACGCCAGACGGCGTAGCCCGCGAGGGGGATGAGGACGGCGAGGATGGCGACGGCGGCGCTCGCGATCTGGAGCTGGCGACCGAGCGTCGCCGTCGCCGCGTAGTAGCCCAGACCGACGGCCGCGATGGAGAGCGACGGGAACAGGTTGAGCGCGTCCACGCTCGCGATGGCCGCCAGCCCGGTCTCGTAGCGGTTGTTCGTCGCGTCCGCGATGAGGAAGGCGGTGACGGGTTCGCCACCGGCCTGCCCGAACGGGGTGACGTTGTTGGCGAAGACCGCGGCGGTGTAGATGCCGACCGCCTTCGCGGTCGAGATCGGCGTGCCGACGACGGTGAGGACGATTCGCAGCGAGAGCCCCCACGCGGTGAGCCAGGCGACGGCTACCACCGGGAGCAGAGCGAGGATGGCTGGATCCGCCATCCGTAACGCGTCCAGCGTCGCGTCGATACCGACGAACGTGACGAGTCCACCGAGGAGGAGCAGCGCCGCCAGGAACCCGACGACGGTGGCTCGCACGTTGACATCCATACCTCGATTCGGGAGCGTCGGCTGCTTCAAACCACCGAACCGGGTCGAATTCACCCACGCCGACCCGGCAGCAGGTGAACCACAACGCGTTTCGCTCGTACCCTCGACCAGAGCGTATGGACGAACGGTCCGGGCTCGCGCTCGTCGGCCGGTCGCTCCCCGCGGCGGGAGACGACGCCGCCGTCGTGGACGACCTCCTGGTGACGACGGACATGCTCCACGAGACCACCGACTTCCCGGAGGGCACGACGCGCTACACCGCCGGCTGGCGGGCCGTCGCCGCGTCGCTCTCGGACGTCGCGGCGATGGGCGCGAGTGCGCGGTGTGCGGTCGCCGTCTACGCCGCCCCGCGCTTCGACGGCGACGAACTCGGCGCGTTCCTCGACGGCGCACAGGCGGTCTGTGCGTCGGTCGACGCCGAGTACGTCGGGGGCGACCTCGACGACCACGAGGAGTTCACCGTCGCGACGACGGCCATCGGCAGGACCGACGACCCCGTCCGCCGGTCGGGCGCGACCCCCGGAGAGGCGGTCTGCGTCACCGGAACGCTCGGCCGGACCGCCGCCGCGATTCGACTGTTCCCCGACGACCCCGACCGCGCGAACGACCTGTTCCAGTTCCCTCCGCGGGTCCCCGCCGGACGGGCGCTCGCCCCCCACGCCAGCGCGATGATGGACTCCAGCGACGGTCTCGCGCGCTCGCTCCACCAGCTATCGGAGGCCAGCGACTGCGGGTTCGCCGTCGATTCGGCTACGCTCCCTGTCGACGAGGCAGTCGAGGCGGTCGCCGAGGACGAGGCGGACCGCCGCGAACTCGCTACGCACTACGGCGAGGACTTCGAACTCGTGTTCACGACCGACGCTCCTGCGGCCGCACAGGCGGCGTCGCCGACGCCCGTGACGCAAGTCGGCGAGGTAACCGAGTCCAGCATCACGATGAACGGTGAGCCGCTCCCGGACCGTGGCTACACGCACTGAGTCGTCCCTCGCTGGGCGAGTACTACAGAAGGACCCGTTCTCGCGTTAGCGACCTCAGACGAACGTGAACGGAACCGGGGTGAAACAGAGCAGTCCGAGGACGAACGTGAACACGCCGACGGCCATCCGCCGTCGGTCCAGCGCGTCGTCGAGGACCGGCGTCGCCGGACCGGCGTACGCCAGCGCGATGGCGACGAACCCCCAGAAGAACCAGAGCGTGATGGACTGCAGCGTCTCCTCCTGAACGAACAGCAGGTAGCCGCCCAGTCCGAACAGCCCCGCGGGCACCAGCGCACCGACCGTCTCCTGCCGTCGCCCGAGCATCGCCCGGACGAGGTGACCGCCGTCCAACTGGCCGACGGGAAGCAGGTTGAGGAAGGTGACGAACATCCCGACCCAGCCACCGACGACGACGGGGTTGACGCGCCCACCGGGTGGGTAGAGTTCGCCACCGGTCACCGTCGCGATGAACTGGATGAGCGGCGGGTAGTTCAGTCCCCCGAGCCCGTACACCGGCCCGGCCGCGACCGGTTCCAGCTGGAGACCGACGGCCGTGACGACGATGGCCGCGGCGAGTCCTGCGAGCGGGCCCGCGACGCCGATGTCGAACAGCGCCTCGCGGTCGGGGATGCGGCCCTTCATCTTGATGACCGCTCCCATCGTCCCGAAGATGGTCGGGACGGGGATGAAGTACGGCAGCGTCGCGTTCACGTCGTGGTAGCGGCTCATCGCGTAGTGGCCGAGCTCGTGAATACCGAGGACGCTGAGGACCGCGACGGCGAACGGCCACGTCTGAAGGATTGACAGCGGGTCGTCGAGCGTCACCGTCGCGTCGTACCACTCTACGCCCGCGAACAGCGTCGTCAGAACCGTCAGCAGTGCCATCACGACGTTCGTCCACGGGATGCCGTCGAGTCCCGTCGAGCGCGGTTCGGCGACGAGGACGTGCTCGCCCGTCCGAACCTGGAGGGTCACCTCGTAGCCCGCCTCGCGAAACAGTGGCCAGACGTGTCGTTCGAGGGCGTCCGGCGAGACGATGGGATCACCGAAGTAGAGCAGGCGGTCTCCCTCCCGTCGGGTCTCGTAGACGCGGAAGACCGAGCGGAGAGCGTAGACGGGAGGGCCTGCACGCGGTTCCTCGAACTCGTCCATCTACGCCAAGCAACGGTGGCTGGTGGGATAAGCTTCCTGCCACGTCGAACGTTCGCTGAGAGTGTCGAACGACGGAGCGCTACCCGTGAGTGTCGTCGGAGACCGAAAGAACGGGACCGATTCGAGACGTGTCGGGAGTGTCAGTACGGTCGAGCGGGGTGGGTGTGTCGGGGTGTCGGGGTGTCGAATCTGGGGGGTCGGCTGTCGAGAGCTGGCGAGCTACCCTATGCGAGGGCGACGCGCCACGTGGTCGCACTCGTGTAGGACCACTTCTCGATTTCGAGGTCTGAGGCGGTGTCGGAGAGTTTGACCATCAGCGCACCGATCTCTTTCGGTGAGAGACCGACGTCTTCCGAGATGAACTTCCCTTTGAAGTACATCTCACCGTTCTCGGCCTGCGTACGCAGGTACGAGCGGAGTCGGTCTTCTTTGCTTTCGGTCTGGGGGGAGGGGGCTGTTGCGCTCATCTCTGACCTCACCCCTGCTTTCTCCGGAGGGAGTATATAACGGAGAGAATCTTAACATAGCTTCAGCCCATTTCGAGTTCGAAAAAGCGCTCGCCGACCTTTCACGAAGCTCTCAAATTTTCTTAGACGTTTCACAACCCTCTCTCGATTTTTTATTCTTATCATATACTATATGAATCAAAGGAGTGGCCAGCGACTGTTTCACGGCGTTAATTACCTCCTGCGGGTGTAATGGCCGTGTTATTTTCCATGAAATAATTTAGGAACGGTGTCAGGACCGTTCGTGGACCCAGAACTCCTCGTCCGTGGTCACCTCCTTCTTGAAGATGGGTACTTCGTCCTTCAGACGGTCGATACCGTCCGATACGGTCCGGAACGCCTCACCTCGATGACCCGCCAGCACCACCACGAACACGATGTCCTCACCGTCGCGAACGACCCCCGAGCGATGGTACATCCGCACCTCGAACACGCCGTCGCGCTGTTCCAGTTCCCGCGAGATGGTCGCCATCGTCTCCTGGGCGACACCCTCGTACATCTCGAACTCCAGCAGTTCGGTCCGGGCGTCGTCGTCGTCATCCTTCGCCCGGACGCGCCCGGTGAACGTGGCGATGGCTCCCGAGCGTTCGGCGTCCGGCGAGCGCTTGACTGCCGCGACGAGCGAGTCGAGCGTCTCGTGCGGTTCGGTCCCCTCGACCACGTCGACGAGTTCGTCCAGGTCGGCCGTCTCCGCGTCGACGGTGGCGAGGATGAGACCCCTGATACCGGGGTTCTCGGGGCGGTTCCCGGCGACGATGGTCGGCAGGTCCGCCTCCAGGAACCCGTCGGCGAGCAGGTAGTCGTACTCCGGCGCGCAGTCGTCGACGACGTCGGAGAGGTCACGGTCGTCTCCGAGCGCGGTCCAGCCGTCCCCCAGACCGTACGTCACGCCTGCACCCGCACCGCCGAACGTCACGCTCTCCTCGAACCCCGGTGCGGGCGACTGCGGAAGGTTCGAGACGGTGGCGACGCGACCCTCGACGGCGAGTCGCTCGACGAGTCGTTCGACGAGCGTCGACGAGTCGGACCCGATGACAGAGACGACGTGCATGGTTCGAGTACGCCCGCCCGACGGCTTGAGGTTTGTCACGCTGTAGTGGACACCCAGGAGCTGTCACGAGCCGAAACCGCGCTCATCCTGCAGAATCCGTACACCCCACGCCGCTCACGGCTCCCTTCGGTCGCCGTTCGCCTCTGCGCGGCGCTCGTTCCCGTTGGTCGCTACCAGTGGTTTCGCTTATTCGGTCCGACTACCATACGTGACACCACGCCGCTCACGGCTCCCTTCGGTCGCCGTTCGCCTCTGCGCGGCGCTCGTTCGCTCGCTACACTCGCTCACTCATGCCGCGCACTCCTTGACAACTCTTAAACGCCGCACAGAGCTACCCGCAGTCAATGAGAGCAGTGGTTTCTGTCGGCGGAAGCGTCCTCGCGCCGGGACTCGACAGTGGGCGGGTCGCGGCGTACGCGGACGTCATCGAATCGCTCCTCGACGACGGCGTCGAACTCGGCGTCGTCGTCGGCGGTGGCGGGGTCGCACGCGACTACATCGTGACCGCGCGAGAACTCGGCGCAAACGAGATGGCGCTCGACCAGGTCGGCATCGGCGTCACGCGCCTGAACGCACGCCTCCTCATCGCCGCACTGGGCGAGAAGGCCGCCCCGACACCGCCCGAGGGGTACGAGGACGCCGCCGTCGCCTTCCACCGGGGCGACGTGCCCGTCCTCGGCGGGATGATTCCGGGACAGACCACCGACGCCGTCAGCGCGGCGCTCGCGGAGACCGTCGGCGCGGACCTGCTCGTGTTCGCGACGAGCGTCGACGGCGTCTACACGGCCGACCCGAGCGAGAACCCCGACGCGGAGAAGTACGACCAGATAGCGACCGAGGAACTCGTGGACATCATCGGCGACATCGAGATGACCGCGGGGTCGAACGCGCCCATCGACCTGCTCGGCGCGAAGATAGTCCAGCGCTCCGGGACCCGCACGCTCGTCCTCGACGGCGAGGACCCCGAGCGTGTCTACCGCGCCATCGCCGACGGCGACCACGAGGGGACGGAGGTCGTGCCGTGAGTTCCGATGCGGACGAGACGCCGGACTCCGGCGACGCGTTCGACGCCGACCCGCTGTCGGCCGACGAGGGGGAAGAAGACGAGTCGAGCGAGGGTCACCGCGTGTTCTGGGCCGACGCCATCGCGGACGAGATAGAGGCCCGAGACCCCGACGACCCCATCATCGTCAAGGGCGGCGTCTCGCCCTCGGGCGTCCCTCACATCGGCCACCTCAACGAGATCATGCGCGGCTACTTCGTCGCGGAGGCGTTGCGGGACCGTGGCCACGAGGTCCGGCAGGTGTTCACCTCCGACGACAGGGACCCACTGCGCAAGGTGCCGCGCACGCTCTCGACGCTCGACTGGGACATCGTCGGTCTCGGCGACACCGAGAACCCCGGCGCACTGGGGAAGAACCTCGGCCACCCGCTGACGAGCGTCCCCGACCCGTTCGGCTGCTGTGACTCCTTCGGTGCGCACCAGACGAAACTGCTCGAACAGATGGCGGAGGCGATGGGCGTCCCCATCGAAGTGCGGTCGAACACCGACCTGTACGAGGAGGGCGCGTTCGACGAAGTCGTCGGCGAAGTGCTCGCGAAGGCCGACACCGTCCGCGACGTGCTCTCGGAGTACCAGGACAAGGTCGACGAGGAGTACGTCCCGTTCAACCCCGTCTGCGCCGAGTGCGGGAAGATAACCGAGGACGTGACGGGCGTCGACCTCGACGCTCGGACGGTCGACTACCGCTGTTCGGACATCGAGGCGGGCAACCGCACCATCGAGGGCTGTGGCCACGAGGGGACGGCGACGTTCCGCGAGGGCAAACTCCCGTGGCGGCTGGAGTGGCCCGCCCAGTGGCGCGTCCTCGGCGTCGACTTCGAACCGTTCGGCAAGGACCACGCCGAGGGGTCGTGGCCCTCCAGCGAGCGCGTCGTCCGCGAGGTGTTCGACGCCGAACCGCCCGTCCCGATGGTGTACGAGTGGTTCACCTACAACGGCGAGGCGCTCTCCTCGTCGTCGGGCCACGTCATCACCGTCGACGACGTGCTCTCGATGCTCGAGGTCGAGGTGTTCCGCTACTTCTTCACCAAACAGCCGAAGCGCGCCCGCGACTTCGACGTCTCCCGGCTGGACCAGCTAGTCGACGAGTTCGACCGGTTCGAGGGCGGCTACTTCGGCGACGTGAGCGTCGAGGAGCGCGACCGGGCGCTCGCACAGCGGGCGTACCCCATGTGCGTACGCGAAGTCCGGGAGGGCGTCGAGCGCATCCCGTACACCTTCGCGGCCGTCCTCGGGATGACCGACGACGACGACCTGCGCGAGACGATGGCCCGACGGAGCGGTCACCTCGCCGACGACGCGGAGCCGTGGGCCGTCGACGACGCTCTCGCCCGCGTCGAGAAGGCCCGAACCTGGGCCGTGGAGACGGACAACGAGTACAACTACCGCCTCGCCGAGGACCTGCCCGACGTGGAGGTCTCCGAGAACGAGGCCGCCGCGCTCGACGCGCTCGCGGCGTTCATCGAGGCGGACGGTCGAGACGACGAGGCCGTCCAGGAACGGGTGTACGAGAGCGCCCGCGACAACGACGTCGAGGTGGGCGACTTCTTCACGCTCGGCTACCGTCTCTTCCTGAACGAGGAACAGGGACCGCGACTCGGTCCGTTCCTCGCCGCCCTCGACCGGACGTTCGTGGTCGAGCGGCTTCGTCGGGAAGCGTAAGTTCGTAACGGACCGTTCTCTGAATCGAGTCGCGACGTTCTCGCTGGAGTTGTGACCTCGAAAGCGTCCGGGGGCTTTCGAGGAGTCGCCGGTCGGGACTCCAGTACGTATGGGTTCGTCTCCAGCCCGAGGGACAAGCCTCATAGCCACCTCTCTCTTCGGATACGATAATGGTCGACACGTTGTGGCTGGTGCTGGCGGGCATCGCCATCTACACCCTCCTCGTGATGGCCGCTTCCGCCCGCGGCCTCCTCCCCGAGTCCGTGCGCGTCTCCGGCCCCATCACGACGATCCACACGATGCGCGGTAAGATTTTCCTCGATAAACTCTCTCGCCCGAAACGACTCTGGCGGGCGTGGGGGAACTTCGGTATCGGTCTCGTCCTCGTCGTCATGTTCGGCGTCTTCTTCGCCGTCCTGCTGTCGGCGTACACCGCGCTCACGAACCCGACGCCGAGCGCGGTCACCGAACCGCAGAACGTCCTCGTCATCCCCGGCGTCAACGAGTTCCTCCCGCTGTCGGTCGCCCCGGAGATCATCCTCGGCCTGCTGGTCGGTCTCGTGGTCCACGAGGGGGGCCACGGCCTGTTCTGTCGAGTCGGAGACATAAACATCTCCTCGATGGGCGTCGCGTTGCTCGCGTTCATCCCCGTCGGCGCGTTCGTCGAACCCGACGAGGACGACCGGGCGCGGGCCGACCGGGGCGACCAGACCCGGATGTTCGCGGCGGGCGTGACGAACAACTTCGCGGTGACGGTCGTCGCCTTCGCGTTGCTGTTCGGTCCCGTCATCGGCGCCATCGGGGTCGCACCGGGTGCGGCCGTCGGCGACGTGGTGCCGAACTCGCCCGCCGCGAACGCGGGTATCGGGACCGGTGACCGCATCGTCGGCGTCGCCGGACAGGACGTCTCGGACGAGGGCGACCTCCAGCAGGCGCTCTCGGACACGCCCGACAGCGCCATCACCGTCACCGTCGACAACGGCTCCGGCGAGCGGCAGGTGGAGGTCCAGCGCGAACTCATCCTCACGCGGACCACGCCGAGCGTCGTCGGCGACCTGAACACGAGCGGCGACCCGCCGCGCATCCAGTCGGTCGACGGGCAGTCCGTCGGGTCGAGCGCCCAGTTCTACGACGGGTTCCGGGATAGCCCGGTAGCGACCGTCCAGACCGACAGGGGAAGCTTCGACGTGGTCGGCGGCGCGTACATCGCCGGTCTCAGCGACGACGGCGCACTGGCGACGGCGCTCGAAGACGCGGACCTGCCGACGGACGCGACGGACCACTCCATCGTCCTCACGCGATTCGCGGGAGAGCGCGTCGTCACCACCGAGGAGTTCCAGCGGGTGCGCGAGGACACCAGTCCCGGCGACACCGTCGACGTGACGGTGTACGTCGACGGCCAACCGCACGACCTGCGGGTGACGCTGCAGGAGGACCCGAACAGCGACGCGGGCCTCATCGGCGCGTCCGTCCCGCCGGGCACCGGTGGTATCGCCGTCGACGACTTCGGCGTCTACCCCTACCCCGCCCAGCAGTACCTCAACATCCTCGGGGCGACGGGCGGCGACCTCGCGACGTTCTTCGCGCGCATCGGCGCGGCGCTGTTCCTGCCGCTGGCCGGTGCGGTCGGCCAACTGCCGTACAACTTCGCGGGGTTCGTCGCGCCCTACACGAACTTCTTCGTCGTGGAGGGGCCGCTGTCGGCGCTCGGCGGCGGCACGTTCCTGCTCGCGAACGTCCTGTTCTGGATCGGGTGGATCAACGTCAACCTCGCGTTCTTCAACTGCATCCCGGCGTTCCCGCTCGACGGTGGGCACATCCTGCGGACCTCGACGGAGGCGGTGGTGTCGCGGCTGCCGGTCCCCGGCGGGAGGCGGCTCACGAACACCATCACGACGGCAGTGAGCGTCGTGATGCTCGCCAGCGTCGTCCTGATGGTGTTCGGGCCGCAGTTGCTGACCTGAGTTCTGCGGGCACAACAGGTATCGCCGGGACGGTCGTAGGTCCGGGTCACCCCCACGACATGAACGACATGAACGACCCGTCCATCGACACGCAACGGGACTACACCACCATCCTCGAACAGCAGGTCGAGGAGGGGTTGATGGCGCTCCGGCGGCCGATGAGCGGGCAGTTCATCTCGGGGCTCTCCTGCGGACTCGACCTCGGTATCGGGATGTTCATGCTGTACGCGGTCCACACCGCCGTCTCCGGCTACTGGGACGAGCCGACGATGAAGCTGGTCACGTCGAGCGTCTACACGTTCGGGTTCATCTTCGTCATCCTCGGTCGCCTCGAACTGTTCACCGAACACACCACGCTCGCGGTGTTGCCCGTGCTGACCGACCGGGCGTCGCTCCGGGAACTCGGCATCCTCTGGGGGGTCGTCCTCGTGACGAACCTCGTCGGCGGAGCCCTGTTCTCCGTCGTCGCCGTCTACGCTGGCCCCGCACTCGACGTGATCGAACTCAGCGCCTTCAGGGAGATCGGCGACACGTTCATCACACTGACACCGCTGGCGACGTTCACGGGCGCGGTGTTCGCGGGGTGGCTGATGGGACTGCTGTCGTGGATCCTCACGTCCGCACAGGACACCATCAGCCGACTGTTCACCATCTTCATCGTCACGTTCACCATCGGGTTCGCCCACCTGCCTCACAGCGTCGCGGGCAACATCGAGGTGTTGACCGGGTTGCTCGCCGGCGCGGAGTACACGCTGGCCGACTACGCCGTCTTCGAGACGCTGACCATCCTCGGGAACGTCGTGGGCGGCGTCGTCTTCGTCGCGCTGTTCATGTACGGTCACACGGTCAGGACCGCTGAGGAGCAGAACGTGGAAATCACGCCGAACACCGAGGACTCGCCGACCGAGAACTGAGCGACCGCGCGACCGACCGAACGGCCGCCCGACTCACCGTTCGAACCGACGACAGTCGGGCGACACCGTCGGCCCGGACTCACAAACCCCTTGTCAGGCCGCTTCCTAGCTCGCGTATGCCAGAACCACCACGGACCGACGAGGGCTGGTACGTGCTCCACGACTTCAGACGGGTCAACTGGGCCGCCTGGCGCGCCGCTCCGGAGGAAAAGCGCCAGCGCGCGCTGGAGGAGGGTATCGACTACCTCACCGAACACGCCGACCACGACGGCGAGGGGTGGACGGCCGTCTTCTCCGTCCTCGGCCACAAGGCCGACTTCATGGTCCTCCACCTCCGGCCGACGACCCGCGAACTCGACACGCTCGAACGCGGCTTCCAGCAGACGACGCTCGCCGACTACGCCACCCAGAGTTCGTCCTACGTGTCGGTGACGGAGGCCTCCGGCTACTCCGAGTCCGCGCGGGACTACTTCGAGGACGGCGACATCGAGGACGAGGGGCTGAAGCGCTACATCGAGTCGCGCATCTACCCGGACCTCCCCGACGCCGACCACGTCTGTTTCTACCCGATGGACAAGCGCCGGGACCCCGAGTACAACTGGTACGACCTGCCGTTCGACGAGCGGGCCGACCTCATGGCGGGCCACGGCGACATCGGCCGGGGCTACGCGGGGAAGGTGAGTCAGATCATCTCCGGCAGTCTCGGCCTCGACGACTACGAGTGGGGCGTGACGCTGTTCGCCGACGACCCCACCGACATCAAGGACCTGCTGTACGAGATGCGCTTCGACCCCTCCTCCTCGAAGTACGCCGACTTCGGCGAGTTCTACTTCGGCCGTCGGTTCCCCGCCAGCGACCTGCCCGCCCTCCTCGCGGGCGAGGAGATTCCCACCGAGACGGGCGACGATGGCGACGAGGGGGTCGAGGACGGTCTGCGCGAGGACGTCGAAGCGCTCGGTGTCGATATCGACGCGCCCGAGGACGCCCACGCGGTACTGGTCCGCTCCGACGCCGACGCGGACGACGTCGAGGAGGCGGTCGACGGCCTGCGCGGGAACTTCGAGCACTACGACAGCCACCTCGGCACGACCGTCGAGTCGACCGACGAGGGGACGGTCGTCGTGAGCGTCTGGGAGACCGGCAGCGCCGCCGACACCGCCAGCGGCTTCCTCGCCGACCTGCCCGGCGTCACGAGCACCGAGACCGGTCCGCTCGGAGGCGGGGCGAGCGCGACGACGCGAACGGAACAGGCAGCGGAGGAGGACGACATCCGCGGCGAACTCGCCAACCTCGACATCTACGCCGGCAAACCCCACGGCGAGGACGTCTACGCAATCGTCCTCTACTCGGAGGCCGACGGCGAGACGCTCACCGAGGAGGTCGACGACCTCTCGGACGGGTTCGACCGCTACGACACCCACGTCCGGACCTCGGTGTACGAGGGGCAGGCGACCGACCGCTACGCCGTCGTGAGCATCTGGGAGACGTCGAGCGCCGCGGACACCGCCGCCGGGTTCCTCGCCGACCTCCCCGGTATCGTCGCTCGCGCGGGCGAGGAGAGCGGCTTCGGCACGATGGGGATGTTCTACACCGTCAAACCCGAGCACCGCGAGGAGTTCGTCGACAAGTTCCAGACCGTCGGTGGCCTGCTCGACGACATGGAGGGCCACGACGAGACGGACCTGATGGTGAACCTCGCCGACGAGAACGACATGTTCATCGCCAGCCAGTGGCGCGCCCGCGAGGACGCCATGGAGTTCTTCCGCTCGGACGCGTTCCGCAACACCGTCCAGTGGGGTCGCGACATCCTCACCGACCGACCCCGACACGTCTTCCTCGCCTGAGCACGTCGCTCACCGTCCCCTGTCTCGTCGTCAGGGCACGCTCACCTCGCCGGGACGAACCGTTCTGTTCCCTTCCGTGCGAGAGAGGGGATTCGCTGGGTGAGAGCTAACCCGATTCTCGTCTGCCAGTCGGCGTAGATTTCCGGCCCGGTCGACTCGATACGGTCGGCCAGCTTTCGACCCACCTCGGCCGGGTCGTTCAGCGCGAACGACGGGTAGTCGAGTTCGGCGGCCGACCGCGTGTTCGTCAGCGGCGGATACATCGACGTCACCGAGACGCCAGTGCCGTGCAGTTCCATCCGGAGCGAGCGAGTGAGCGCCTCGATAGCGCCCTTCGTCGATGCGTACCCCGAGAGACCGGGATGTCCGACGAGGGCGACGCCGGAACTCACGTTGTGGACGATGCCTCTCCCCCGGGCCAGCATATGCGGCAGGACGGCGCGAATCGTCCGGGTGTAGCCGAAGTAGTTCACCTCGAACTCGCGTCTGGTCGCGTCGATGGACTGCTCCTCGAACGCTCCGAACTCGAAGATCGCGGCGTTGTTGACGAGGACGTCGATGCGCCCCCACTCGTCGATGACCGCGTCGATGGCTCGCTCGACGTCGTCGTCCGCGGTCACGTCGCAGTCGTAGTAGCGCGCCGACTCGGGATACTGCTCCTCCAGTCGTCGGAACCCCTCGCTCGCCACGTCGAGTCCGGCGACCCGGTAGCCGTCGTCCAGCAGTGCGCTCGACAGGTGGTAGCCGATACCCTCGTTCGCACCCGTGACGACCACGACCCGCCCCCACCCAGCGTTGCTCATGACGCCCTCTAGAGGTGGTTCGAGGACTTCAGGCTGCTGACGGTGTGCCACTCGGCCAGCCAGCGACCGGCACCTGCGGCCGGTAGTCGTTTGCGTGGCGAGCCACAACTGGCGACTACAACCAATGAATCACCAGTTCCGGACGTACCTCGTCACGGGCGCAGCGCGCTCGGGGGCGCGCTCGACGGTCGACGTGGTACAGGCGGCCATCGACGGCGGCGTCGACGCGGTGCAGTTGCGGGAGAAGGGAGCGACGGCACGCGAGCGGTACCACCTCGGTCGCGAACTGCGAGCGACGACGCGCGATGCGGGCGTCCCGCTCGTCGTCAACGACCGGATCGACCTCGCCCGCGCCGTCGACGCCGACGGCGTCCACCTCGGAGACGACGACCTGCCGGTGCGCGTCGCCCGCGAGCAACTGGGCGAGGACGCCATCGTCGGGCGGTCCGTCTCGACCGTCGAGGGGGCACGAGACGCCGAAGCGGCCGGCGCGGACTACCTCGGCGTCGGCGCGGTGTTCCGCACCGACTCGAAGGACGTGAGCGACGAGCAGTCCGAGGTCGGTCTCGACCGGGTTCGAGCCATCCGCGAGGCGACGGCCCTGCCGTTCGTCGGCATCGGCGGTATCACCGTCGCGAACGCCGAGTCCGTCGCCGCGGCAGGGGCCGACGGCGTCGCCGTCATCTCCGCCATCACGGCCGCTGACGACCCGCGGCGGGCGACCGAGCAGTTGGGCGAGGCGGTCGCCGCGGGGAGGGCCGGGCGGTGAGTAGCTCCGCACCCTCGGGCGTCACCGTGGACGTCCCGGACGCGCTCGCGGCCGTCGCCGACGCGACGCCGCTCGTGAACGCGCTCACCAACGAGGTGACGGTCAACGCCGTGGCGAACGTCATCCTCCACTGGGGCGGCCTCCCGGTGATGTCGGACGACGAACGCGAGGTGGCGGACATGGTCGCCGGGGCGCAGGCGTGCCTGCTCAACATGGGCACCGTCAGCGAGACGGGCGAGGCCGCGATGCTGGCGGCGGGGCACGCGGCGAACGACCACGGCGTCCCCGTCGTCGTCGACCCGGTCGGTGTCGGTGCGACCCCGACGCGCTCGCGGGTCGCGGCTCGACTCGTCACCGATCTGGACGCCGCCGTCGTCAAGGGCAACTACGGCGAGGTGAGCGCGCTCGCGGCCGACGTCGCCGACCACGACGGGAGCGCGGGCGAGGTCCGGGGCGTCGAGTCGGTCGGGGAGTACGCCGACATCGCAGAGACGGCCGTCGCACTGGCCCGCGAGACGGGAGCCGTGGTCGTCGCTTCGGGCGAGGTGGACGTGGTGGCGACGGGCGACGACGCCCACGAGGTCCACGCGGGCGACCCGGCGATGGGAACCGTCGTCGGCACCGGCTGTATGCTCGGCGGGACGCTCGCCGCGTTCGCCGGGAGCGACCTGGACACCCACCGTGCGGCGCTCGCGGGGACCGTCGCGTTCGGACTCGCCGGCGAGGCGGCCGCCGCGGAGGAGTTCGGCGAGTACCACGGCCCCGCGAGCTACGAGACGGCGTTCCGCGACGCGGTGGCGGGACTGGCCGGCACCGAGCCCGAGACTGGCGAGGAGCGCGTCGAGCGGGTGGTCGGCCGATGAGCGACGACGGTGGCGGCTCCGAGCACGGCGTAGACGGTGGCGAGAAGGGAGCCGAACCGACGCCGGAACGCCCGCCGTACGCGCTGACGATAGCGTCCAGCGACTCGGGGGGCGGCGCGGGCATCCAGGCCGACCTGAAGACGATGACCCGACTCGGCGTCTACGGCGGGTCGGTCTGCGTCGCGCTGACCGCCCAGAACAGCCACAGCGTCGACTCGGTCCACACGCTCCCGACCGAGGAGGTGCGCGCGCAGTTCGAGGCGGTCACCGAGGACTTCGACGTCCGCGCGGTGAAGGTCGGGATGCTCGCCACGGAGTCCATCGTGCGGACGGTGACCGAGCTGCTCGACGACTTCGACGGACAGGTCGTCGTCGACCCGGTGATGGTCTCCTCGGCGGGCGACACGCTGCTGGACCCGGCGGCCGTCGACGCCTACGACGCGCTGTTCGAGCGGGCGACGCTCGTCACGCCGAACGCGGACGAGGCGGAGGCGGTGACCGGCGTCCGCCCCGACTCGGCCGCGAGCGTCCGCGACGCGGCCGCCGGGTTCCGCGAGCGCGGAGCCGACGCGACGCTCCTGAAGGGCGGGCACGTCGACACCGACGATACCGTCAGGGACACCCTCGTCACGGGCGACGACGAGGCCGTGTTCGAGAGCGACCGCGTCGCCACCGACTCGACCCACGGGTCGGGCTGTACGCTCGCCAGCGCCATCGCGGCTCGACTCGCCCACGGCGACGACCTGCAGGCGGCCGTCGAACGCGGCCTCGCGTTCACGCACGCCACCATCGCCAGCCCCGCCGACGTGGGCGAGCGCGGGAGCGTCAACCACCTCGTCGACGCCGAGGGCGCGCTCCCGGGTATCGACGTGGGGTGACCGGGAGCGCTAGAGGCGTTCGACGGCCGCGCCGGGCGCGTTGCGCTTGACGCTCCGCAGGCCGTTCTCCGCGCCAGCCCAGGTCGAGTAGCCCTCGCCGGAGTCGGCGATGACGTTCCCGTTGTCGTGGACGAGTCGCCAGCGGAACTGCCCGGCGCGGTCCTCGTACACCTCGAAGTTGGCCTTCGTCTCGTCGGACGGCGAGCCGGTGGGTGCGGGACCGGGCGTCTCCTCGGCGGCGTCTCCGCCGTCGCCGGTGGAGTCGCTCGCGTCGGCAGAATCACTCGCGTCGGTGGCGTCGGTGGTGTCGGTGGCGTCGGTGGCGTCGGTAGAGTTGCCAGCGTCGCTGGCGTCACTGGGTTCTGCTTCGCTGGCCGACGGACCGGACTCGTCGCCGTCCTCGTCCGTCTCGACCACGTTCGTCGGGTCCTCTGGCGAGGTGCTGGCTTCCGCGACGTCGGTCCCGGCCTCGCCTGCGCCCCCTCCGGACCGTCGCACGGTGAGTCGGAGTTCGCCCGCCACGCCGGGGCCGACCAGTTCCGTCACCGCGTCCTCGACGGCCGACGTTCCGAGCGACAGGTCCGCCTCGTCCACGTCGACGGTCAGGTGCGCCGTCACGCGCGTCTCGTCTGTCATAGCTCCACTACGCTCTCCGCGAGGAAAGGTTCACGCCCGAGACGAGAGCGCTCCCGGTCACTTTTCCACCGCCGGCGCGTACCGGAGGCCATGCAGTTCTGCGACGACTGCGGCTCGCTGATGCACGCCGATGGGGGCGAGATGGTCTGCTCGTCGTGTGGTGCCCGCGTCGTGAAGGACGAGGCGGAGGCGGCGAAGTACGTCTCCACCGAGTCACAGACGTTCGACGACGTCATCGAGACGACCGAGGACGCCGCCGACGAGGGGAAACCAACCGCCGAGGAGACCTGCGACCAGTGTGGCAACGACCGGGCGTGGTACACCATCAAGCAGACCGGGAGCGCCGACGAACCGCCGACGCGCTTCTTCAAGTGCACCGAGTGTGGCCACCGGTGGCGCGGCTACAGCTGAACCGCCGAGAGCGTCGGCCTGGAGACCGTCTTCGGGAGACGAGCGCGTCCCCCCAGTGCACGCAGGCCTCGGGGTCAAGCGAGGGGAACACCGACCACCGGACATGACCCCAGAGCAGTCAGCCGAGGACGAACAGGTACCCATCGAGACGGGCGTGACCGTCTACAACGACTCGGGCGAGGAACTCGGCGTCATCGTGGAACTGACGGGCCGCGGATTCGAGGTCTCGACGGACCAGGACGAGTGGGACTCGGAGGTCGCCGACGCCGAGGAGACCGAGCAGGAACACGAACCCGGACACGAGTTCGGCGAGGGCTACATCATGTGGCGCTGTGACGACTGTGGCGAGATGGGGAAACTCGACGACGGGTTCCCCGACCGGTGTCCCGACTGTGGCTCCGAGGCGGTCTACAAGTGGAAGGAGGACTGACCGACCGGACGAGCGCGCGTCGCGGGGCGTATCCGCTCCTCCCCTGCGTTCTCCCTCGTCGAAGAGGTGGGTGTCCTGTCCGTCCCCAGTCGGGCTGACCCACAGTTGTAGAGCCAACTGTTATCAAATCGGGCGACGAGGAGGTGGCAATGAGCCGAGGAGACCCGCCAGAACCCGACGGTCTGCCGGTTCTCGGGAACACCCTCCAGTACCTCCGCGACCCCGGCGGGTTCTACGAGACCTGCGCCGAGTACGGCGACGTGGTCCGGGCGCAGGTGGGCCGCGACGAGCGCTACGTCGTCTCGCACCCTGACCTGGTCGAGCAGGTGCTCGTCTCCGAGGACGCGACTTACCGCACGCCCGACCTGCTCTCCGAACGGACCGTGGGACTGTTCGGTGACGGGCCGCGGACGGCGGGCGTCGACCGCTGGCGACGACTGCAGAACGTCGTGGAGACGACGTTCACCGCCGACCGGGTCGCCGCGTACGCCGACACGACGGTCCGTCACGCCGAGACGATGGCGGCGCTGTGGGACGACGGCGAGACGGTCCCCGTCGACGAAGCGATGCGCGAACTGACGCTGGACGTCCTCGTCGACGCCCTGTTCGGGGCGGACGCGGACCACCAGCAGCGACGCTCCGAACTGGAGAACGGAGGCGACCGGGGCGAGCGTGTGAGCGAGCGCCTGGGCGACAGCGAGCGCATCCGCGAAGCGGTTCACGCGTTCGACGAGGCGCTGGAGGCGCTGTCGGCGACCCCGCTCGTCCCGAACTGGGTGCCGACGCGGACGAACCGCCGCTACCGGCAGGCCCTGTCGGCGTTCGACGACGTGGTGGCGGACCTCGTCGCCAGGCGACACGAGGAACGTGTCGAGGACCGACACGACGTGCTCTCGGTGCTGTTGCACACCGACGACTCGGACGTCGACCTCGACGAGTCGGCCATCCGCGACCAGCTGGTCAGGCTCCTCGTCGCCGGGCACGAGACGACGGCGGCCGCGCTGACGTTCACGGCGTACGCGCTGGCCACGCACCCCGGCGTCGCCGACCGACTGCAGGCGGAGGTCGACGCCGTCCTCGGGACGGAGTCGGCGACGGCCGCTGACCTGCCGGACCTCGGCTACACCGAGCGCGTCGTCCGGGAGTCGCTCAGGCGGTATCCACCCCAGTACGCGACGGTCCGCAGGGCCGCCGAGGAGACCGAGCTCGCCGGCTACCGCGTTCCCCCGGACGCGACGGTCGTCCTCCCCCAGTGGGTCGTCCACAACGACCCGCGCTGGTTCACCGCGCCGAAGACGTTCCGGCCGGAGCGCTGGGCGACGTGGGACGGTCCGGCGTTCGCGTACTTCCCGTTCGGCGGCGGCACCCGCGACTACGTCGGGCAGCGGTTCGCGATGCAGGAACTGACGCTCGTCGTCGCGACGATGGCCCAGCAGGTGTCGTTCGAACCGGCGAGCGGCGACCCGCTAGCACTCGCGTTCGGGACGACGCTCCGCCCGAGAGACGGGCTGGACCTCGTCGTCCGCGAACGGGTGGCGACGCCGAGGAACTGAGCGGCGGTGGAGCCGAGCGGCGGTCGACCCGAACCGCGGTGAGCCTGGGCGGAACTCGGATACCGCCGCGACACGAGACCGAGCCGAGAGCCAGTGACGCGTTCAGAACCCGCCTTCGAGGAGCGTCCAGGCGACGAACACCACCAGCGCGCCGACCGTCGTCGAGACGACGGCGTGCGTCCGCAACTGGTCGAGCAGCGCGTGGTCGTGTTCGGTGATGCCCGCGACCTCCGACACCTCGCTGCCGACCTCACAGCGCGGCAGGAAGTCCAGCGCGACGTGGAGGAAGATGCCAGCGGCGAAGCCGAAGACGGCCGCGTTGACGGCGTCCACGCTCGGGAGGCCGACGTACGCCGACGGAATCGCCGCGATGCCGACGCCCGCGGCGGGGAGGAGAATCACCCACGGCGAGCGACCCGAGCGGACGAGTCGCCGGGCGGCGGCGTAGCCCGCGGGTCCCTTGTGCGAGACGATCGCGAGGCCGAGGAGGAGGCCGACGCCCGGCATCGACCCGTAGATGAGTCCGATGATGAGGCCCGCCGACAGCGCGTGGGCCGATAGCTGGGCCGCCGTGCTGTCGAACGGGAGGTCCAGGTGCGAGAGGCGGTGACCGAGCGTGTGGCCGCCGAAGCCGACGACGACGCCCGCGGCGATGCCGAACCCGCCGAGTTTCGGGTGCAGACCGATGGCCTGCGGGACGAGGAACGCCGCGGCGCTGGTGAGCATCGCGCCGCTGGCGAGGCCGTACCCCCAGACGAGTCGACGTGCGCCCACCGACCCCTCCGACGCGACGCCGAGGGGGATGGCTAGCGCCATCGCCGCGAACGCGACCCACGCGACGACCAGCACCTTCCAGAGGTCCGCGGTCACCGCGAGCGCCGACACCCCGACCAGCAGGGCGACGGCGAGCACGCCCACCCACGACGGTCGACCGAGCCCCGACCTGCTACCGAACGTCTCTGTCGTACCCATTCGTTACTAATTCTAATGTCGTAGTTAATAAATCCTCGGAGACGGCTCAGCGTGTCGCACCCCTCCACGCTCGCAGGTCGAGGACCTGCCCGTCCAGTTCCTCGGCAGGCGCGTCGGTCGCTGCCCAGTGGAACTGGTCGGCGACGTCCGCGGGGTCACGGCCCGCGCCGCCGGTGAGTTCCGTCGCCACCTGCCCGGGGTCGACGACGCCGACGGTGACGTCGAGTTCGACCGCGAACTGGCGGACGAGCGCCTCCGCGAACGCCTTCGAGGCGGCGTAGGAGCCGAACCCCGGCGTCGCGTCGCGGGCGACGCTCCCCGACGGGACGAGGACACGCGCGTCGGCGGTCAGGTGCGGGAGCGACTCCTTCACCGTGGCGAACACGCCGCGGGCGTTCGTCTGGTAGTGCTGGTCGAACGCGCTGTAGGCGTCGTCGGCCAGCGGCGTGTCGCCGGGGTCGCCGTGGTACACCCCGGCGTTGGCGACGACGGTGTCGACGCCACCCGCCTCGCCCTCGCGGGCGGCCGTCTCCAGCAGGCGTTCGGCGTCGAACTCGTCGCGTACGTCCGAGCGGAGCGCCGTCGCGCTCCCGCCGCCCTCGCGGATGTCGGCGGCGACCGACTCGATGGCGTCGGCGTCGCGTGCGGAGACGACGACGTGTGCGCCCGCGTCGGCGAATCGACGAGCGACCGCTGCGCCGAGTCCGCGACTCGCGCCCGTGACGACCGCAGTGGTTCCGTCCATGGGCAGGTCAGAGGCGGCGGTCGCTTGGCCGTTACGTAACGGCGTCGGTAGGGTGAGTTCGCCGGAGAGTGGTGTGACTGCTCGCGGACGGAACCTGTGGTTCGACGACGGACCGAACAGTCCCTTTTAGGCGGTTCCGGGCGTCGATTCTCCAATGAGCGAACGAGACGCCCTCCGCGGCCGCGAGGTGGTCGTGGTCGGCGGCGGGTTCGGCGGACTGTCGGCGGCGTGCTTCCTCGCCCGCGACGGGGCCGACGTGACGCTGCTGGAGAAGAACGAGCAGGTCGGCGGCCGCGCCTCCCGCCTCGAAGCGGACGGGTTCACCTTCGACATGGGGCCGTCGTGGTACCTGATGCCGGACGTCTTCGAGCGGTTCTTCGGGCAGTTCGGCAAGACGCCGAGCGACTACTACGACCTGGAGCGACTCGACCCGCACTACCGCATCTTCTGGAAGGACGGCGACCGGATGGACGTCGTCCCGGACGTCGAGGCGATGGTCGAGACGTTCGACGAGTACGAGACGGGTGCGGGCGGCGCGCTCCTCGACTACCTCGACACGAGCCAGCTCCACTACGAGACGGCGATGGACGACTTCGTCTACACCGACCGGCCGCGCCTGCGCGACTGGGTGGACCCGGACGTCATGAAGGCCGCACCCATCGGCCTGAAACTCGTCGGGACGATGGACGACTACGTCGCCGACTACTTCGACAGCCCGAAGCTCCGCCAGTTGATGCAGTACACCCTCGTCTTCCTCGGGGGCGAACCGGCCAACACGCCCGCGCTCTACAACATCATGAGCCACGTCGACTTCAACATGGGCGTCTGGTACCCCCGGCGGCGCGACGACGACCCGCGCGACGGCGGCGGTATCGGCGTCGTCGTGGACGCCATCGTCGACCTGGCCGAGGAGCTGGGCGTCGAGTTCGTCACCGACAGCGAGGTGGTCGAGATAACGAAGCGCAGGTCCGGCCTCCACGTCGAGACGGTCGACGGCGACGTCTACCGACCCGACCGCGTGGTGAGCGACGCCGACTACGCCCACGTCGAGCGCGAACTGCTCCCCGAACACGAGCGCCAGTACGACGACGACTACTGGGAGCAGAAGACGTACTCGCCGTCGGCGTTCCTGCTCTACCTCGGCGTCGAGGGCGACATCGACCCGCTGGCCCACCACACGCTCGTCCTGCCGACCGACTGGGACCCGCACTTCGAGCGAATCTTCGACGACCCCGACTGGCCCGAGGACCCCGCGTACTACGTCTGTGCGCCGAGCGTGACCGACGACACCGTCGCCCCCGACGGGCACGCGAACCTGTTCGTCCTCGTCCCCGTCGCGCCGGGGCTGGACGACACGCCCGCCGTCCGCGAGGAGTACCGCGAGATGGTCCTCGACGACCTCTCGGAGAACACCGGCGTCGACCTGCGCGACCGCGTCGTCTTCGAGGAGCAGTTCTCCATCGCCGACTTCGCGGACCGCTACAACGCCTACGAAGGGAACGCGCTGGGCGGTATCGCCCACACGCTCCGCCAGACCGCGCTGCTCCGTCCGCGTCACCGCTCGAAGGCCCTCGACGGCCTCTACTTCGCCGGAGGCTACACCACGCCCGGCATCGGCGTCCCGATGTGCCTCATCAGCGGTGAGCATACGGCGACAGCGCTCGTAGAGGACGAGTGATGGAACTGGCCCCCGGCCTTCGCGACGTCCTCCCCCCGGAGGAGTCGCGCGTCGGCTACCTCCTGCGCCTGTCGCGGCCGCGGTTCTGGTTCTACCTCGCCGGACCCGTCGTCGTCGGCGTCACATACGCCGCGGCGACGCCCGCCGACCTGTTCGCGCCCGTCGCGCTGGCGCTGTTCGCGTACTTCCTGGTTCCCGCGAACGTGCTGCTCTACGGCGTCAACGACGTGTTCGACGCGGACGTCGACGCGTTCAACGAGAAGAAGGAGGGCCGCGAGGTCCGCTACGAGGGCGGGCGACTCGTCGTCGCCAGCGTCGTCGTCTGCGCGCTGCTCGCGCTCCCGTTCGCGTTCGTCCTGCCGACGGAGGCGCTCGTCGCCTTCCTCGCGTGGGGCCTGCTGTCGGTCGAGTACAGCGCCCCGCCGCTGCGGTTCAAGACAACACCGCTGCTCGACTCTGCGTCGAACGGCCTCTACGTCCTCCCCGCTGTGGTCGCGTTCGCCGCGCTCGCGGGCGAGTTCCCGCCGTGGGAAGCAGTGCTGGGAGGGTGGCTGTGGACGATGGGGATGCACACGTTCTCCGCCATCCCGGACATCGTCCCCGACAGGAGAGCGGGTATCCGGACGACGGCGACGGTGCTCGGCGAGCGCCGCACCTACGCCTACTGCGCGCTCTGCTGGCTGGCGGCGGCCGTCGCGTTCTGGTTCGTCCACCCGTTCTTCGCCGCGGTGCTCGGCGTCTACCCGCTGGTCGTCTTCGGCATCGCGTGGTCGGGCGTCGACGCGAGCGAGGCGTACTGGTGGTACCCCGCCATCAACACGCTCGTCGGGATGGCCATCACGCTCGCTGGGTTGTGGGTGCTTATCTATCCATGACCGAGGGCGCGACCGCGAACCGGGAGTGGACCCGCGACCGGGTCGAGGACCGGCTGGACCAGCTCGTCCGCGAGAACCGCTTCACCATCTCGGTGGTGTTCCCCGTCGTCGGTGCCGTCCTGCTCGTCGCCAGCGCGGAGGGCCTGCTCCCGCCGCCGTTCGGGTTCAACCCCTACCTCATCCTCGTCGGCGTCTGCGTGATGCGCCTGCCCCTCGTGGCGGGCGTCGCGCCGCTGGTCGACCGGAAGGCGACCGTCGCACTGCTCGCGCTGACCGCCTACGCATACGGTATCGAGTACCTCGGCGTGACGACGGGCCAGCCCTACGGCAGCTTCGAGTACACCATCGACCTGGGACCGATGCTGTTCGGCGTGATTCCCGTCGCCCTGCCGGTGTTCTTCTTCCCGCTGGTGCTCAACAGCTACCTCCTCTGCCTGCTGTTGCTCGGCGACCGGGCGAACCGCGCGCTGGTCCGCCTGCCCGTCGCCGTCGCGGCCGTCGTCGCGATGGACCTCGTCCTCGACCCGGCGGCCGTCTCGGTCCAGTTCTGGGCGTACGACCCGCCAGGGCCGTACTACGGCGTCCCCGTCTCGAACTACCTCGGCTGGGTCGTCTCGGCGGCCGTGTCGGTGCTCGCGTTCGACTGGGGGTTCTCGCGGGCGGGCCTCCTCCGTCGGGTCCGGGACTGCGAGTTCATGCTCGACGACCTGGTGAGCTTCGTCATCCTCTGGGGTGCGGTGAACCTGTTCTACGCGAACTGGGTCGCGGCGCTCGTCGCGGCCCTGTTCGGCCTGGGTCTGGTCCGGACCGACCGCTTCGACTTCGACGTGCGCGACTCGATTCCGACCCGGTGAGTCGAGTCACCCCGTACCACCCCTGCCCTTCGCGCCACCGTCGTGCTAGCTCTCGGTCCGTGAGACCCACCAGAAGGGATACCCGACGCCACGACCAACGGCGACCATGCTCACCGCACGCGACGTGATGACGCGAGACGTCGAGACGGTCGCACCGGACGACGACGTGGGCGACGTGCTTTCGAAACTGGCGAAGGCGGAGTTCAACGGGTTCCCGGTGCTCGACGGGGACGAACTGGTCGGCATCGTCACGCAGGGCGACCTCGTGCGCCTGTTCCAGACCGACGAACACGTCCTCTGGATTCCCATCGGTCTCCCGCCGTTCACCGAGACGGTGACCTACGCCGTCGACGTCTCGTGGGAGGACCTCGACCTCGGCGTCGACTTCGCCCGTAACGTCGACAAACCGATTCGCGAGGTGATGACGACGGACGTCGTCACCGTCGTGCCGGAGGACGACGTCGACCGCCTGCTCGACCTGCTCTCGGGAACGATAAACCGCCTGCCGGTGCTCGACGAGGGGACCCTGGTCGGTATCGTGACGCGGGAGGACGTCATCGGTGCACTGCGCGACGAGCGCCGCGGCGTCTGAGCGGCAGAAAACGCTGCTTACTGGACCGGGTGGGGGCCGCCGGCCTCGTGGCCCGACCGGCGCTCGTCGGTCATCGGGACGGCGCTGACGCGCGCGAACACCGCTTCCGGGTCCTTCGAGAACGCCCAGTAGGCGCGTGTACGGACGACGAGCGAGAGCTTCCGGCGCGTGCTCAACTGCGGCGTCGTCGAGAGCACGTCGTAGTCGTGGTGGCGGATGGCCCGGTGGTGGTCCGCGTAGAGGACGGCGGCGAGGAGGACGGCGAACTGGCAGTCCTCCGGGAGGTACTTGATGCCCGCGACGCCCTCGCGGTAGAGCGCCTCGGCGCGGCGGAGCTCCTCCTCGACGACCGCCCGGACGTCGTCGTCGAACTCGGCGTTCGCGATCTGCTCGTCGGTGACGTCGTGGCGGTCGAGCGTCGTCTGCGGGAGGTAGATGCGGCCCCGGTCGCGGATGTCCTCTCGCACGTCCCGCACGAAGTTGGTCAACTGGAACGCCTCGCCGAGGGCGCTCGCCCGTGGTCGAGCACGTTCCTCGTCCTCCGGGTCGGGGTCCATGAGCGTCGTCATCATCTGTCCGACGGCGGCCGCCGACCCGCGCATGTACGACTCCAGTTCCCCGTAGTCGGCGTAGCGCGTCTTCTCGACGTCGGTGAGCATGGCGTCGACGAAGGTGTTCACCTCCTCGTCGCTGATGCCCGTTTCCTCGCGGAGGTCGCAGAACGCCGCGAGCACGGGGTCGTCGGTCTCCTCGTGGCCGAGCGCAGCCGCCCGGATGGCTTCGAGGCGCTCTCGTTGCTCGTCTGGAGTCAGAGCGTTGTCCTCGTCGTCCACCACCTCGTCGGCAATGCGGAAGAACGCGTAGAGGACGTAGGTCGACCGTCGGACCCGTTCTGGCAGGACCCTCGTCGCGAAGTAGAAGGTCTTCCCAGTCCGCCGGTGAATCGACTTGCTCTGGGCTAGCTGCGATTTGTTGACCATGGGGCCTCGTAGGATGTAAACTAGGGCCGGGACCGGCTTATGCCTTTGTGCGCCGGAGACGGATTACGAACCGGGGTGCGTTGCTGTCGGCGAGTTTCAGAATCCGACTGACAGAACGGTCCGGTCGGCCGTTCTCGCCCGGTCGAGTGGCTCACCGCAACACATCACCCGACACGGCGTCGACGACGTGCCAGAGCGACAGCACGACGACGACCGAACCCGCCGCGAGGCTCGCGACTCGCTACGTCACTGGGCCTACCGCAGATACCCCCACGCCGCGAGTCGGTCCCCGTCTCCCGCGCGCTCGGTGTTGAGCGCTCGCGGCGTTCCGCCACCGTCGAACCAGCGGTCGCCGATGTCGTCGCGGAAGTACATCGACGGGAGCACCACCTTCGAGACGCGTTCGTACGCCTCGCGCTGTGCGGCCCGCATCGTCTCGCCACAGCCGGCGACGGTGAGCACCACGCCGGACGTCCCCTCGACGCGCCACTGCCCACGCTCGCCGGGGGCCGTCGGCGTCCCGTCCGGGCGGACGCGCTTCACGTCCTCAACGTGCAGGCCGTCGGGGCGGGCGTCGATGCTCGTCGCGTCGGCGGTGCCCGCCGACCGGCCGCCCTCCCAGGTGATGGCGGCGTCGTAGGACGTCTCGCGGAACGTCGTCTCGTCGTCGAACGGGAACGGCGGGACGCAGACCCGGACGCCGACCTGGTAGCCCGATTCGACCGTCAGGTGGGGCGCGTCACCCGTCGCGAGGCCGTAGAAGAACTCGCCGAGGGGCGTCTCCATCGACTCCGCCTGGACGAAGATGGTCGGGTAACCGAAGCGGGGCGTGAACTCCAGCGGGTAGATGTCGTCGGGCGTGGCGATGCAGTTCAGGTCGATGCTACCCACGTAGCCCTCGTCGGCGAGCAGGTCCGCACAGCGCCCGAGCGTCCGGTCGAACAGTTCGACGCGCTCGGTCCAGAACGCGCTCGTCCCCATCTCGCCCGTCGAGGGGCCGACGTTGCCAGGGAACAGCTTCTTGTGCTCGAAGTTGACGCAGACCGGTTCGACGAACCGCTCGCCGTCGAAGAACGCGCTGACGGCCACCTCGACGCCCGTCGCCCGGCGCTGAAGCTGGAACCCTCGAATCCGGTCGCCCCACGCCGTCTCGTAGGCGTCGAGGACGTCCAGCACGTCGCTACCGTCCTCCTCGCGGCCGACGTAGACGAGGCGTTTCACGTTCTGGACCTCGCCAGACGGTTTGACGACGTACGGCGCGGGCGTCTCGCGGACCCAGTCGCGGGCCGCCTCGAACGACGTGAACTCGCGGTGTGGGAGCACGTCCGCGCCCGCCTCGGCGAGCACCTCCTGTGCGAACCCGCGGTCGTCCTCCAGCCGGTCGGTCAGTTCGGTCCCGCCGACGACGGGGACGCCGTCGCCGCGGAGTCGTTCGGCCTCCGCGCCGAACCCCCAGACGTCGTCGAAGACGACGAGGTCGGCCCACGACTCGTGGTCGTGCCAGTCCTCGACCTTCTCGACGAACCCGTCGGCGATTCGGGCCTCGCTCTCGCTCTCGATGCAGTACCGGACGTCGTGACCCTCGCGCTGGACCCGCCACGCGACGTCTCCGACCAGTCCGTCCTTCGAGGCGAACAGTACGTTCATACCCCGGCGTTGGCGGGGACGTTTATGACCATAGGGGATGTTGTGGGGAGTATGACAACGTTCGTCGTCGCGACGAAGAGCGTCGAAACGAGCGAACCGATCAACGAGTACCTCCGCGGTCGCCTGACCGACGGTGACGAGGTGTACGTCGTCAACTCCCAGGAAGGCGGGGACGACTCGGACGCCGACGAGATTCGGAGCGGGACCGACGCGCTCGACGTCCTGACCGAGGGCATCGACGTTCCGGTCGAGACCCACCAGTTCGTCCGCGGCAACAGCCCCGCCGAGGACATCCTCGCGGCGGCCGACGAGTACGACGCCGACGAGATCTGCATCGCCGTCCGGAAACGCAACCCGACCGGGAAGATCGTGTTCGGGTCGGTCGCCCAGGACGTCCTGCTCTCGACCGACCGGCCGGTCGTCGCCGTCCCCCTCGACACCGAGCGGTAAGCACCGCCTACCTAACTCGGTGGCAAATTTTGTGACGGACATGGAGGACACCCGTCACTATCTGCGGCAGGCGAGCGAGCAACTGGACACGAGCGCCGACGTCGTCCGCGACGTGGGCACGCGGTCGACGCTCTCGTTCCTCGCGAGCGAACTCGCCGACGTGGCCAGAGACGGGGGACAGACCGACGTGGAGCGGTTCCGGCGGACGCTCGGGACACTGGAGCGCAGGCTCTCGGGGTCGGCCGTGGCGTCGGTGCGGCAGGCCCAGCGGAGCCTCGACCGCTACGAGCGCGTCAGCACGTAGTCGGCAAGCGTCGGCAGGAACGTCCCGACGTCCGTCACCATCCCGACCGCCTGCGCGCTCCCGCGGTCGAGCAGTTGCGTCACCGTCGCGGGGTTGATGTCGACGCAGACGACGCGCGTCGTCGATGGGAGGCAGTTGCCGACCGCGACGGAGTGCAGCAGCGTCGAGAGCATCATCACCATGTCCGCCTCGTGGGCCTGCTCGCGGAGCGCGTTCTGCGCCTCGATGGCGTCCGTGATGGTGTCGGGCAGCGGCCCGTCGTCCCGGATGGACCCGGCGAGGACGTAGTCCACGTCGTTCTCGACGCACTCGTACATGACGCCCGACCCGACGAGACCCTCGTCGACGGCCGCGCGGATGCCGCCCGCCCGGATGACCTCGCTGATGGTGTAGATGTGGTGTTTGTGTCCCTTTCGCGGGTGGTCGAGCGTCTCCGTGTCCATCCCGAGCGAGGTGCCGTACCGGTCGCGTTCGATGTCGTGGACGGCGAAGCCGTTGCCCGCCGAGAGCATGTCGACGTACCCCTCGCGGACGAGTTCGGCCAGCGCCTCGCGCGCCCCGGTGTGGATGACGGCGGGGCCGGTGACGACCAGCACCTTCCCGCCCTCGTCCTTGACCTCCTGGAGTTCCGAGGCGATGCGCGCGATGGTCGACTCGGAGGGGCGTTCGGCGGAAACGCCACCCTGCATGAACCCGAAGGCCCGCCGTTCACGGGGGCGTTCGGGCGGATGGACGCGGATTCCCGTCTCGCCGGTGACGACGAGGTCGCCCGCCTCGACGGCGTTGAGCACCTTTGTCTCGGCCCAGGAGCCGTCGTTCGACGAATCGTCACCGGGGTGGACGACGACCGCACAGTCCATCTCGATGCGCTCGACGGCCAGCCACTCGCCCTCGAAGCGTATCTCGGTGGGGTGGTTGGTCGTCGAGTAGAACCCCTCGGGGACCTCCCGGTCGCCGGGAGCGGGGGTCAACTCGGCGTCCTTCGGGTCGGTGGGGTTCGCCCCGTGCTGGTGGAGTTCGTGGACGATGGAGCGGAGCGTCGCCTCTGAGTCCGCGGAGACGGTCATCCGACAGTACGACTCCTCGGTCTTCGAGCGCCCGACGCTGAACTCCTCGACGTCGAACGCCCCGCCGAGGTCCATCACGATACCGAAACAGGCCTGCATCATCCCGGAGTCGATGATGTGGCCCTCCAGTTCGACCACGCGAGAGACAGTCATACACGCGAGTCGACGCGGGGGGAGAAAGGGGTTGCTGGTCGCGGTTCTTCTCGCCACCCTGACCCTCCGCGCGGAGACCGTCGCCCGACGCGGCGACCGAGCCTCACTCCTCGGGACAGTCCTCCGCCCGGCAGTCGACCGTCCACTCGTGGTCCGTCGCGGCGACGAGGCGGTCGTACAGCGCCGCCAGTCCGGGCGGTTCGGTCGCCGGGAGGACGTGCAGTTCGACGGTGCCGTCGCGGACCGACACGCGGAACGTGTCGCCCGTCGCGTCGTCGTGGACGGTGTACAGCGGCATCGGGAGGTCGAACCAGTCGCCGTAGCGGTACGGCCCGTCGTCGAGGACGTCGAGCAGGAGGCCGTCGAGGACGTCGTCGGACACCTCGCGGCCGTCCGGGGAGAGGGCGAACACGACCGACCCCTCGTACTCGACGGTGGTCCGCGAGTAGTTGCGGGTGGGACGGGCCGGTAGCTCGAACGACGGGTCGTGTGACACGTGCCCTCGTTGCTCGTCATCCGGGATAAGTTCGCGGGCTGAACAGTCCCGACCCGCCGCCAGTGTCGGGGACGGGACGGGTGTCGACGCCGAGCCTCGACCGCCACGCGTCAGTCCCCCGTCTGACATCTCCCGAGCGTTTTTGGCCATCCACCTCTCCCGGACTGACCATGGAGGGGATCGAACGAGCGATACCGGACGTCAGAACCGACGCCGGGCTGCGGGACCGCGTCGTCGCGTTCTTCGTCGACGTGGCCCTCGTGACGCTGGCGGCCGTCGTCGTCGCGGTGGCGCTCTCGGTAGAGCAGATGAACGTCGCCCCGGCGGCCGTGTTCTGGGTCGTCGCGTGGTTCACGTACGTGGTCGCAGCACAGGGACGGTTCGGCCAGACCGTGGGGAAACACCTCGTCGGCGTCGTCGTGGCGACGACCGACGGCAGCGCGTGTAGCTACCGACGGGCCGCGCTCCGCGAACTGGTCCGTGTCGGTGACCTGCTGTCGCTCAACCTCGTCGGCTCGGTCGTCACGGTCGGCCGCCGCCGTCAGCGCCTCGGCGACCTCGTCGCCGGCACCGTCGTCGTCCCGGCGAAGCGGACCGGCGGACTACGAGGGGGAGCGCGGACGCCACGCGGTCGACGGGCGGACGGCGGACGGCGACTCTGACGAACGCCGGGCGAGCGCTCTCGGGGGGAACGGCTCACCGCGCCCGCCCGCGACCGACCGGACCACTCCTCGCCGGTGGTAGACTCGTCTCGGTGAGCGAACGCTCTTGTCCGTCTCGCCCCTCTGAGCACACATGTGTGGTCGCTACAGCCTCTTCGTCGCCCCCGACGACCTCGAAGACCGGTTCGGCGCGAACCTGACGTTCGAGTACCGCCCCCGGTACAACGCCGCCCCCAGCCAGTCGCTCCCGGTCGTCCGGGACGTCTCGGCCGACCAGATCACCGAGTCGCGCTGGGGCCTGCTCCCGCCGTGGGCAGACGACGAGAACGACGGCATCATCAACGCCCGCGCGGAGACGCTCGCCGAGAAGCCGGCGTTCCGCGACGCCTACCGCGAGCGTCGCTGTCTCGTCCCCGCCGACGGGTTCTACGAGTGGAAACAGGGAGCGAACGGGAAGCAGCCCTACCGTATCACCCGCCGCGACGGCGAGGCGTTCGCGCTCGCCGGTCTGTACCAGGAGTGGACGCCGAAACAGCAACAGACCGGCCTGGACGAGTTCGCGAGCGGGAGCCCCGACGGCGAGGCCGACCCCATCGAGACGTTCACCGTCGTCACCCGCGAGCCGACGCCGTTCATGGCCGACTACCACCACCGGATGGCGCTCGTCCTCGACCGCGACGACGAGACTGCGTGGCTCGACGGCGCGAGCGTCGACGAGGTGTCGGTCCCCGACGACGACGCGTTCCGGGCGTACCCGGTGTCGACGGCGGTGAACGACCCCTCGAACGACTCGCCGGAAGTCGTCGAGGAGCTGGGCTGAGTCGCCGAGTCACTGGCTCGACCTCGCTCCCCTCACTCGAACAGCGTGAATCGAGAATTCACTGGCTCGACCTCGCTCCGCTCACTCGAACTCGATCGCAACGAGTTGCTCCCCGCTCGATTGCGCTTCGTTCAATCGAACAGTTCGGTATGGCGGTCGGCGAGGTCCGCGTACCCGCCCGAGGAGTAGTCCTCGAACACCGCTTCCGGGTCGACGCCCGACTCGGAGAGCGGGACGTAGCTCGCGGGCGTGCCGAACGCGAACGACCCAGGGGGTATCTCGGTACCGGGCAGGACGACCGTCCCCATCGCGACGATGCTGTCCGCGCCGACGGTCGCCTCCGAGACGGCGGCGTTGAACCCGACGAGCGCCCCGTCGTCGACGGTCGACTCGTTCAGCACCGCGCCGTGACCGACCATCACTCGCTCGCCGAGCGTCGAGGCGTGGAGCGTCGCGTTGTCGCCGACGTGCGATTCGCGCCCGACGACGACCGGCCCGACGTCACCCCGGAGGACGACCCCCGGCCAGACGCTCGCGTGCGCGCCGACGCGCACGTCGCCGACGAGCGTCGACTCCCGACTGACGTGGGCCGTGTCGTCGACGGTCGGCCGCTTCCCACCGAACGGGTAGTGTCGGCTGTCCATACTGTGTGACTAGCTCCCACAGTCAAAGCGTTGGCGGCCCCTATCCCGAGTACTCTTGGTGGGGGACCGCGACCCGACGCTATGAATCGGCTCTTGCTCACACACACCGTCTCGCGGTCCGCGGCTGACGAACTCCGCGAGGCGCTCGCCGAGGCGTTGCCCGCCGTGACGGTCGAGCACCCACGTACCGAAGACGCGTTCCGCGAGTCGCTACGCGACGCCGAAGCCGTGGTCTCCGCCCGGTTCCCCGAGGAGCTGCTGGACGACGCTCCCGAGCTGGAGTGGGTACAGGCGCTCTCGGCCGGCGTCGACAGCTACCCCCGCGACGCGCTGGCGGAGCGGGACGTGGCGCTGACGACGCTATCGGGCGTCCACTCCGAACCCGTCGCAGAGCAGGTCGTCGGCTACCTGCTGGCGTTCGAACGCGGCCTGCTCACCGGGATGCACCAGCAACACCGCACCGTCTGGGAGCGCTACTCGGGCGGCGAACTGATGAAGAAGACCCTCGGCATCGTCGGCCTCGGTGCCATCGGGACGCGCGTCACCGAACTCGCGGACGCGTTCGAGATGAACCTGCTCGGCGTCAAGCGCGACCCGTCGACGAACCACGGCGTCGTCGACGAGTGCTTCGGCCCCGACGGACTGGCCGAGGTCTGCGAGCGCTCGGACTACCTCCTGCTCGCCTGCCCGCTCACCGACGAGACACGGGGGCTGGTCGGCCGCGAGGAGCTCCGACTGCTCGGCGAGGACGGCGTGCTCGTCAACGTCGCCCGCGGGGAGGTGGTCGACCAGGACGCGCTGGTCAGCGCGCTCCAGTACCACGTCGTCGGCGGCGCTGCGCTCGACGTGTTCGCCACCGAACCGCTGCCCGCCGACTCGCCGCTGTGGGACCTGTCGAACGTCATCCTGACGCCGCACATGGCGGGGTCGTCGCCGAAGTACATGGAGCGCGCCGCCACCATCGTCGCCGCGAACTACCGCACACTGTACGAGAACGGCGGCACGAAGGCCCACCTCCGGAACCTCGCCAACTGAGGGCTGTCGCGGACGGGCGCGGCCCGTTCCTTGCGACGGGCCCCGCGCTCGCTCACGGCGTGCTGCTCGCGGTTCACTTCGTTCACCGCTCGCCGTTCCGCGGTTCTCACGCGCTCGCTTCGCTCGCTCGCTCCGAACCGCGTACACAACACCTACCACACACCCACGAGAGACCCGACCATGGCGAAACTCGCCCGCATCTCGACGGACGACGGCGTCCGGACGGGGCGCTACGAGGACGGCGGCGTTACGACCGACGACGGCGACCGGTACGAGGAGTCGGAGTACGACCTGCTCGCACCCTGTGAACCGACGGCCTGCTACTGCGTCGGGCGGAACTTCGGCGAGAAGGTCGAGCAGATGGGCTACGACACGCCCGACGAACCGGACTTCTTCATCAAGCCGCCGGTGTCGGTGCTCGCCCCCGGTGCGCCCATCGAGTACCCGAAGTTCACCGACGAGTTCACCTACGCCGGCGAACTCGCCGCCGTCATCGACGAGGAGTGCCACGAACTCGACGAGCGTGAGGTCGACGACGTGCTCCGCGGGTACACCGTCATGAACGACCTCGACTGTCTCGACCAGGTGGGCCGCACCGCCCGGAAGGCGTTCGACGGGTCCGCGCCGCTCGGCCCGTACGTCGAGACGGACGCCGACGTGAGCGACATGGCGATGGAGACGTACGTCGCGGGCGAGCAGCGACAGGAGGCGACCACCGCACAGATGTTCTTCACGCCGCAGGAACTCGTCGCCCACCTCTCCCAGCGGTTCACGTTCAAACCCGGCGACGTGGTCTCGTTCGGCAGTCCCGCGAACCCCGGTCTGCTCGAACCGGGCGACGAGGTCGAGATCACCTACGAGGGCGTGGGGACGCTCCGGAACACCGTCGTCGAGTAGTCACGCGGGACGGTGAGTCACGGTTCGGTGGCTCCCGCGCGAGATTGATGCTCCGGGCGCGCCAACCCCTCTGGCAGTCAGAAGGGATGGCGACCGACTACTACCTCGTCAGCGACCTGCACATCGGCGGCGACGAGCAGTTGCGCCACTGCGAGTTCGAGTCGGAGTTCGTCGCCTTCCTCCGGGGCCTCGAAGCGAGCGCCGCGGCGGCCCCCGCGGACGAGACGACGGAACTCGTCGTCCTCGGGGACGCGTTCGGTCTCTGGGAGTTCACGGAGGTCGACGGACTCGCGAAGTTCGACGTGCTGGTGGAGTCGTACCCGGAGCTCTTCGACCAGTTGCGGACGACCGGCGAGCGCATCGAGGTGACGTTCATCCCCGGTAACCACGACTACGAACTGGCCTGCGACCCGGCGTGGGTGGACCGTCTCGCGGCGTACAACGTCACGCTCGAACAGGAACTCCACCTGGTGCGTGACCTCGACGGCCGACAGATCTGGATCGAACACGGGATGCAACAGGACCCGAACAACCACATCCCGGACTTCGGCAACCCGTACGCGAACCCGGCGGGCTACTTCGTCAACCGGCACGTCACGAGCACCGCCGGTCGACTGTCGGACCGGGGGCGGTACAACTGGCTGAAGGACATCCAGTCGGTCCAGCCGATGACCGAGATTCCCCGGTGGATGGCGTCGAACTACTACTACCGGGAGATGAGTCCGTTGCTCCGCTACGCCTCGGTGCCGTTCCTGGTGACGTTCTACGTCAGTCTGCTCGTGCTGGCCTCGGACGTCGCCGCCACGGTCACGGGCATCCGCGCGCTCGAACTGGAGACGTACCTCACCGCGCTCGGTGTCGTCGGCGACGCGGTGAACGTCGTCATCGGCATCAACATCCTGTTCGTGCTGCTGTCGCTCGTGTTCGCCGTCCCCCTGTTCTTCTTCGCGCGGGACGCTCGGAGGACGCTCAGACGGTTCCGGTTCATCCCCGACGAGGACGAGGAGCTCGACGAGGAGGAGGGTCCCGACGAACGGTACCTCGACGCCGCCCGCGAGGTGTTCGCCGAGCACCCGCGGGTCGTCGCGTTCGTCTACGGCCACACCCACCGCGCGTCGCTGACCGAACTCGACGGCCGATACGTGCTGAACACGGGAACGTGGCTGAAGATACTCCAGCGCGTGCGGACGCCGTTCACCTTCCTCCCTCGCGTGTATCGACCGCGGTTCCGGCTGAACTACTTCCACCTCCACGAGACCGACGGCGAGTTCGCCGTCGACTACCACGTCGTCCCGAAGGCGAACCCGAAGGAACTCTCCTGGCTCGAGCGACTGTTCTCGGTCGGTGCGAAGTCCCCCGAACCGATTCCCGAGCGGACGGTCGTCGACCGGTCGGTCGGTGCCGAGTCGGCGACCGCGGAGGCGGACTGACTGCCGGGAACGACCGTCCGCGGGAACGCTTTTGTCGGGGGCGCGGGTCGCTCCCTCATGGCAACACGGCTCCCCGAATCGGCGTACGACGACCGTCTCGCGGCCGTCCGCGAGCGCATCGCGGCGAGCGACGCGGACGCGGGCGTCTGGTTCGGCGCGACGAGCATCGAGTACCTCACCGGGTTCGCGCACATCCAGACCGAGCGACCGGTCGTCCTCGGCGTCACGCCCGAGCGTTGCGAACTGACCGTCCCGCGACTGGAGGTCGACCGCGTGCAGGACAACCCGCGCGTCGACGCGGTCCACCACTACTTCGACTACCCCGGCGGGCGACCCGTCGAGGCGGCCGCGTCGATGGTCCGCGAGATGGGCGCGGAATCCGTCCTCGCAGACGCCGACGGCGCGCCGGGGACGATGGGCTACACCGGCCCGCCGCTGAGCGAGTTCCTCGACGTCGAGACGCAGTCGTGGGTCCCGCGGATGCGCTGGGCGAAAACGGACGACGAGGTGGCGCTGGTTCGCGAGTCGGCGAAGTGGGCGAACCTCGGCCATCGCTACCTCGCGGACCTCGCCGAACCGGGCGCGCACCCGGCGACGGTGAGCCAGCGGGCGTCGACGGACGCCTCGCGGGCGATGCTCGACACGCTGGGGAGTCGCTACGTCGAGCGCGTTCGGGGTGACGGGCCGGTGACGGCGGGATTCATCAGTGCCCACGAGACCCGCCTCCCGCACGGCCACACGCCCAACCAGCGACTCCGGGAGGGCGACGTGCTCGTCACGGGCGCGTCGGCGAACGTCGACGGCTACCACTCCGAACTCGAACGGACGATGTTCGTCGGCGAACCGACCGACGAGCAGGTCCACTACTTCGGCGTGATGCTCGAAGCGCAGACCATCGCCATTGAGGCCCTCGGCCCCGACGTCCTCCTCGCGGACGTGGACCGGGCGGTGTCGGACTACTTCGAGGAACAGGGCGTCGCCGACCTCGCACAGCACCACGTCGGGCACAACATCGGGATGGACGGCCACGAACCGCCGTACGTCGACCGTGGCTGGACCGCCCACTGCGAGTCCGAGTCGACCGAGTACGACGAGGCGGACGCCCGCATGGAGCCGGGGCACATCTACACCATCGAACCGGGCCTCTACACCGACGACGCGGGCTACCGCCACTCCGACACCGTCGTCGTCACCGAGGACGGCTCCGAGGTGCTGACGTACTTCCCGCGGGACCTCGAATCGAACGTCATCCGATAGGTTGACTGTCAGTCCACGGCGAGAGCCGGGCGTGACCTACGACGCGGTCGTCTTCGACAACGACGGGGTGCTCACCGAGATAACCGACTGGGACGTGCTCCGAGGGGCCGCCCGCGACGCCTTCTCGCACTTCGACGTCGACCCGAGCGACGACGACCTCTCGGCGGTGGCCTCGCGCGTCACCGTCGACGGACTGGAGGCGACGTGCGCACGTCACGGCCTCGACCCGGCCGACTTCTGGCACCGCCGGGACACGAACTACACGACCGTCCAGCAACGCGAGGTCCGCGAGGGACGCAAACCCATGTACGAGGACGCCGACGTGGTCCGCGACCTCGACGTGCCCCTGGGTATCGTCAGTTCGAACCAGCACGCGACCATCGAGTACATCCTCGACCACTACGACCTGCGCGAGGAGTTCGTCACCTACTACGGCCGTCAGCCGACCGTCGAGGACGTCCGGCGCAAGAAACCGGACCCACACTTCGTCGAGCGGGCGCTGGCCGACGTGGGGACGGAGAACGCCGTCTACGTCGGCGACAGCGAGACCGACGTCGAAGCGGCCCACGCCGCGGGCGTCGACTCGGTGTTCCTCCGCCGAGAGCACCGGTCCGACCTCACCCTCTCGGTCGACCCCACCTACGAGTTCGAGACGCTCCACCCGCTGACGGACCTCGTCTGAGCGGCGAGCCACGAACGGTTTTCTCGGTCCGTGCGCGACGACGAGTATGGCCCCTCTCTCGCTCCGCGTCGTCGTCCTCCCGGCCATCGGCCTCGAACTTCGCCCCTGGCTCGACGGGCTGGAGTTCACCGACGAGCGCACGCTCCCCGGCCTGAGCGCTCCGCTCCGCGTCACCGACGACGGCGTCGGCGTCGTCCCGACCGGTATCGGGAAGGCCGACGCCGCGACGACGCTCACCGCGCTGTTCACCTCGCCACGCGTCGACTGCTCGGACGCGTTCGTCCTGACGGTCGGCATCGCCGGCGGGCCACCCGACAGCGGTCCGTTCGGGTCGGTGTGTGTCGGCGACTGCGTGGTCGACTGGGACAAGAAACACCGGGTCAGCGACGACGACCAGCCCATCGACCTGCTGTACTGGCGCGAGCGCGACTACGTCTACGACCTCGACCCGACGCTCGCCGACCTCGCCGTCGACGTCGCCGAGGGGACCGACCTCCGGCCCGTCGCCGACGACCCGCCACGGGTCACGCGGGGGACGGTGGTCTCGGGCGACGAGTTCTGGCACGGGGACCGGCTCGCCGAACAGGCCGAGTGGCTGGTCGACGCCTACGACGCGGGCGAGTACCGCGTCACCGAGATGGAGGCCGCGGGGACGGCCGTCGCCGTGGACCGGTTCGACGCGCTCGACCGGTACACGGTGGTTCGAGGGGTGGCGAACTACGACCGGCCGCCCGTCGACCGGGCGGCCCTGGAGAACCTCGACCTCGAGACGGGCGACCACGCCAACCACGACGCGGCCGAGAACGCCTACCGCGTCGGGCGTGCGCTCGTCGAGCGACTGCTCGCGCGCTGAACGGTCCTGCTCGACGCCGCCCAACGAAGACTGGCGGTCGGTGGGAGTACACGGGAGTCGCATCGCTCGGCGGGTGAGAAGCGAGCGCGACCGGAACGGGGAATGACAGTAGCGGGTGCCCCGGTCGCGTGCGAGAGGGACTGTGTCACGACGCTGCCGACGACGAAGCGACGGCCGCCTCGCGCGTCGAACGCCTGCGGTGCAGTCGTGCGGTCGCTCGGTCTACCGGTTCGGTCGCGCCGCGAGTCGGACCTCGACCTGCGTGTCGAGACCGGGCAGGCGGAAGGCGGCCGTACGGCCGTCCATCCGTCGTGCGGCGGCGGGGACGGCGTACCGGGCGGCGAGCAGCAGCGCGAGCAGTGTCGCACCGACGAGCGCGGTGAGCGCGGGGAACTCCACCGCCAGGAGGGCGATGGGGACGACCGCGCTCAGCGCGAACGTCGTCAGGAGCGACGTCGTGTCGCAGGGCGTTCGAGGGTCGGTCCAGCCGTCGATGTGGAGTTGTCGTGACATGGTTGGGGG
The DNA here is from genome assembly GCF_023074835.1 of Halomarina salina. NCBI lineage: Archaea > Methanobacteriati > Methanobacteriota > Halobacteria > Halobacteriales > Natronomonadaceae > Halomarina > Halomarina salina. Next base: position 1,593,054 of record NZ_JALLGW010000001.1, on the reverse strand, counting down.
AGCCGTTCGGTGCCAACTTGGGCCGGGCCACCAGGAGCGACCCGACCACACTCTGTAGAACGAGCCCCAGGTACTAAAAACATTTCGTGTATGTGATAAGAATTGAGAAGTGTTGACACACGTGACGAGTGATTGCGATTCTCACGCCCTGAACCACCCTGTAAGAAGTACCATGCCAACGTGTCTATCTCAACAACGACCGTGACGTATTCCGACAGGTCTGATAATATCTGTCCGAAATGACTTGGAATGATTTCTTCTATATAGATTCTTCTGTAGTTATTTTGTGTGGCGAGTGTCCGACCGAGTCGGGCGGGCGTCGGCGACGACCATCTGGTGCGTCTCCACCAGAATAGAGCGCCGCGTTCACACGGACCGAAGCGAGTCGGAGTCGCAACCCCTTAGCACCCCGCTCGCCGAACCCGCCCAATGAGTTACAAGATCGGCCTCGTCGGCAAACCGTCGGTGGGGAAATCCTCCTTCTTCAACGCCGCGACGATGAACGACGTACCGGAGGGCGCGTACCCGTTCACGACCATCGACCCGAGCGTCGGCGAGGCGTACGTCCGCGTCGACTGCGCCGCCCCCGAGTTCGGCGAGACCTGCACGCCCGAGACGGGCTACTGCGACGACGGGACGCGGTTCGTCCCCGTCAAACTCGTCGACGTTGCGGGCCTGATTCCGGGTGCGCACGAGGGGAAGGGCCTCGGCAACCAGTTCCTCTCGGACCTCAACGAGGCCGACGTGCTCGTCCACGTCGTCGACTTCTCGGGGACGACCGACATCGAGGGCGAGGCGACGGAGGGCCACGACCCGCGCGTCGACATCGACTTCCTCGAAGAGGAGCTCGACCAGTGGTACCTCGGCATCCTGGAGAAGGCCGTCGACAAGTTCGAGAACGCGTACGCGGGCACGGAACCCGCCATCGAGGAGTACGTCGCCGACCAGATGAACGCGTTCGGGACGAACAAGGACCAGGTCAAACAGGTGATTCTCGCACTCGGCCTGGACCTCGACCCGGCGACCTGGGACGCCGACGACCGCCTCGCACTCGCCCGCGAGATGCGCATCCGGACGAAGCCGATGGTCGTTGCAGCGAACAAGATGGACACGCCCGCGGCGCAGGCGAACTTCGAGGAGATAACCAGCGACCCCGAGTACGAACACCTCGAAATCGTCCCCGCGAGCGCACACGCGGAGAAGGCGCTCAAGAGCGCCGACGACCAGGGCGTCGTCGACTACACGCCCGGCGAGGCCGACTTCGACATCCTCGCGGACTGCTCGATGGAGCAGAAACAGGGGCTCGAACAGATACGAGACTTCCTGGACGCGTTCGGTCAGACGGGCGTGCAGGCGGCGCTGGAGACGGCGCTGTTCGACGAGCTCGGCGTTAAGGCCATCTTCCCCGGCAGTTCGAACGGCGTCGTCACCGACGAGGGGAAGGTGCTCCGCGACTGCTTCCTTCTCCCCCCGGAGGCGACGACGGAGGACTTCGCGTACTTCCTGCACTCGGACATCGGCGAGGGCCTCCTCCACGGCGTCGACTGCCGCTCGAAACGGCAGATCGGCTCCGGCCACCACCTGAACCACCGCGACGTCGTCGAGATCGTCTCGACGAACTGACCACCTCGACTCGCCACGTCGCCCTCTTCGGACGGGACCGTCGGTGCTCCCCCTCAACACACCGCGTGCAGGCAGCCCACACGGCTTTCAGTCGCTGACCCGTAGCCGAGGGCATGTCCCGAGACGACGTTCAGGACCGGTCAGAGCAGCGCAAGCACGACCGCGCGGAGAGCGTCGAGCGCATCATGGAGGACGTCGAGCGCGACCTCGGCGAGCAGGAGTACCCCGTCCGCAACGAGGAGCTCGCCGAACAGTACGCCGACCAGCCACTCGACATGCCCAACGAGACGGAGTCGCTCGGCAGCGTCTTCGACCGCATGAGCCAGCGCGACGAGTACGATACGCCCGAGGAGGTCCGAGAGGCGCTGTACGGCGAACTCTCCGGCAGAACCGAGGGGAAGTCGGAGGCGAACGAGGAGCGGAACCTCGACGAGATAGCCGAGGACGTCGAGGAGACGGAGTCGCTGTAGCGACAGTCTCTGTAACAGCAGTCGGTGCCCCGAGAGTCACACACGCCCCGCGTTCGACGTCGAACGGCCGTCTGGCGGCGGGAGCGGAGCCCCCGACGCGGGCACAGTTCTGGAGGATGCTGACGCAAGCCGCGCCCCCATCCGTCGCGCGCTGGTCGTGTCCCGCATGGAACGACACAGCGAGGTGGACGTCCGATGAGCGAGGACGCAGCCGGCAGCCACGACTCCGGGTCCGACGACGCGCTCGACAGCCTCGACACGGGGCTCGACGCGCTGGCGCTCGTCGACGTCGTGCGAGAGCTGTTCGAGGCCGTCGACTTCGAGGCGCTCCAGAACGGGGTCGCCTACGAGGAGGCGGTCGACGAGGCGCAACTCCACGAGGCGCTCGGTGGCCCGGTCGGGAAGGTCGTCGCGCGACGACTGGCCGACCGCGTGGTCGGAGGCGGCGTTACGGGCCTCGTCGGCCGCGAGATAGCCGGACGCGTCGGCGCGTCGCTGGTCGAGTATCTGGTGGAGACGGTCGACCCGGAGACGATAGTGACGTCACTGCAGGAGTTGACGAACGAGCAGGCGGGGACGGTGGTAGACGAGGAACCGACGACCATCGACATCGACACCCCCGACGACGAGGAGTGAGTCCGGGAGCAGCCGGGTGACCGACCGAACCCGGTCGGTCGGCAGTCGACGGGATCGGAGTCAGAGCAAGCGAGGTGACGACCGGCCGGTCACCGCCGGTCGTACACCACCGTCTGTTCGGTTATCTCGAGCGTACCCCCAGCGAGTGGGACGGCGACCATGAACGGCGTCCCGTCGGTCAGCTGTTCCACTCGTTCGACGTCGATGACCGCCGCGACCTGGAACCGGGCCTCCTCGGCGCCGACACCGACGATAGCGTCGTCGATGGCGACGCAGAGGGCTCGGCCCACGTCGTCGCCGTAGCGGACCTGACAGACGTTCGTCGGTGCCTCGTCCCCGGTGCTGTCCGAGTCGTTCGAGACCCTGCCGTCGACCGTGGTGTCGTTGTCGGCGGGACCGCCGGCGCCGTTCTGGTCGTTCGGGTCGTCGGGATAGCGTGCGCTCATTGTGGGAGTTCGTCGCCGGGCGTCTCCGGGGCCCGGCTACCTATTCGTTCATATCGCCTGCATACTGAAAAAGCCATTGCTGGAGCCTCTACCGCCGATTCTGTTCCTTTCGTGGGACGCGTTCGATTCGTCGAACGGCCCTCGCGTGGCGAACGGTGGAGGCGACCGTGGGCCGGTGGGACGCCTCAGATGACCGTCGCGTAGTCGGCGGCGTCGTGGTACCGGTCGAACAGTCGCTCGCACCACGCGTACGCGTCGTCGTCGCTCGACTCGACGAACGCCCGGAGGTGCCCGGCCTCGTCGTGGACGGCGAGCGCGACCCGCTGCTCGAAGACGAACAGTTCGAACGGACAGTCGTCGCCGATGCGCACCTCGAACGTCCCGGTGTCGGCCGCATCACGGACGTCGCCGGCGTACTCCTCGAAGATTATCTCGACCACTGCCGGGTCGAAGACCGCCTGGACCCGTGCGCCGTCGAGGACGGCCTCGTGGAGCAGGTCGACGTACACCGGCGAGATGACGCTCGACAGCAACCGGACCCGGTCGGAGTCCGCGACGAGGTCACGCAGGCGGGACAGCGACGGGTGGAGTCGGCGACCGTCCGGTTCGGTCACGGTCGCGTCGGCGAACGCGTCGAGCGGCGGTTCCGGGGCGTCGACCGGGAGCGCGTTGAGGAACGGGCCGAGACGCGCCGCCGTCCCGAGTCGGTCCCGGTACCGCCTCGTCTCCGCTGCGACACTCCGCCCGACGCCCGTGAGCGCGTACCCGTCGTCGGTCTGGACGGCGGCCCCGCTCTCCCGGAGCAGCGACACCGCCCGGTGGACAGTCGATCGAGAGCAGTCGAGCATCCGTTCCAGGTCACCGGTGGTCATCGCACCTTCTCGCAGCGCGTCGAGGAGGTCGGGCCGAGTCACCGCCTCGACGGCGAGGCCATCGATATCCGGAGCGTCGGCGGGAGCGTCGTCGGAGGCGTCGTCGCTCATCGCGCCGATGCGGTCACGTGGTCTCGATCTCGCTCACGATCGCGCCCCGGTCGATGTCGAGGTCGTGGACGTACTCGGCGTGTTCTTTGACGAGGTGGACCACCTCGTCCTCGCTGTCGGCGCGGACACCGAAGTTACAGCCGTCCTGAAAGCATTCGAACTCGTGTGGCATGCATTCGGTAATGAGGGGTGTGGTAATAACCTCTCCGCGTTGGGGCCGTCGAGCCACCGCCGAAGGTGTCATACGCGAGGGTCGTCGGGCCACGGCTGCTCACCGACAGCACGCTCTCGCGGGTCCGAGAAGGAGGGACGCTGCCCGAGAGAGTGCCAACACCTCACGTGAGTCTCGTTACCATGTGTATCAGATGACTTACCCGTACCGGCACGTAGTACCTGTATGAGCGAGGAGTCAGGGCGTCGGAACCTCCGCATGCCCAACGACGACGAACTGTTCGCGGTCGTCACCGAACACAACGGTGGGAACCACGTCCGCGTGCGCTGCGAGGACGGCCAGAACCGAATGGGCCGCATCCCCGGTCGGATGAAGTACCGGACCTGGATCAACGAGGGCGACGTCGTCATCGTCGAGCCGTGGGACTGGCAGGACGAGAAGGCGAACATCGAGTGGCGCTACTCCGGACAGGACGCCGACCAGCTCCGCCGCGAAGGCCACATCGACTGACACCGTTCTCACATCCGCGTCGCACTCCCCCGAGTGACGACGCAGGCGCTTCTACGACGTGACTCGACAGTGACGACGCCGGAGACCATCGCGCGGACACCACGGGAGTGACCGACGACGGACTCTCCGTGCGGACGGTGTCGCGAGGGACGCGGATGGTCAGTCCTCGGATTCGTCGAAGACGACGCTCCGGATGGCCGCGTCCGCGACGACGGGGACGCCGTCCGGGCCACGCGCCCACGTGAGGTCCGGCCGGACGTCGTACGTCTCGTCACCGTCGGCGAGTTCCAGTCGCGCCGTGTCACCGCGTGCCAGGCGCTTGGCGACGACCGCACGCGCGCCGTCGCCGAACCGGTTCATCTCTCCCGTGTCCTTCCCGGTACGGACGGCGACGACGTCGACGTCCATCCCGTCGGCACCGATGTGCAGTTCGACACGGAGCGGGACGCTCGCGGCCCGGTCCTCACCGAGGACCAGCACTGCGTCCTCGGCCTCCTCCAGCCGGTCTATCTCGTCGTCTATCGAACCCATCGCGCCGAACAGCGGGGACTCGCCCGACGACCCGACGGTCGCCCCCCCACCGAGTGCGCTCTCCAGCGACGACCGGATGTTCTCGGCGAGTCGCTCCCCGAACTCGGGGGCGAACGGCGAGTGGGCATGGTGTGCGTGTACCTCGTCTCGCGTGTGCTCGCGGCCGTGACGACGTCCCCGACTACGGTGCGAGCCGTGTGCGTGTGAGCGGCCCCGGTACCCCCCGTGGGGGTGTCGCGGACCTCGACGGGAGCCGTGGTCGTCCCGGCCCTCCTCGGAGTCACGGCTCCGGTTCGCGCGGTCCGTCCGGTTGGGTGGGGTCGGTCGATTCGGTCCGCGCGGCGGTTCGGAGCTATCCCGGAGACCCCGTCGCAGCACGTCCTCCCACGAGAGGTCCAGCGCGTCCTTCCGGCGCTTCAGCCGCTCGAACACTTCGTCGTCCTCGATACTGATACGGATCTGCCTGCTCATACCACCGGTTGCGTCCGATATACCTTAACTGTGCGTGTATACTCATGCTCGACGCACACTAGCGCGAAGATTCAAGGTATATGCTGACTCACGTGTGAGCATGACAGAACTCGACCGTGGCGAGCGTGTCAGCGTGGACGGTATCGGGAGCTTCGACGACGTCGACTGCGAGACGTTCGACGTCGACGGGACCTGTAGCGTGGCGGGCGACGTCCTCGCCGACCGCGTACTGGTGGACGGCGCGACGGACGTCGGCGGCCGGGTGGACGCCCGCGAACTCGACGCCGACGGGTCGCTCACCGTCGCCGGTGTCGTCCACGTCGACGTGGTCCACCTCGACGGCGCGACCGAGGTCGGAGGGAACCTCGACGTACACGAGGTCGACGGCGACGGTGCGACCGAGATCGCCGGGAGCCTCGTCGCGTCCGGGGCACGCTTCGACGGTACAGTCGCGGTCGGCGGCCTGACGGACGTAACGACGCTGACCGTCGACGGCGTGGGACGGTTCGACGACGTGAACGCGGACGCGTTCACGGTCGACGGCGCGCTCCATGCGGGCGACGTCGCCGCCGACTCGTTCGAGTTCGACGTCCACGACGACTCGACCGCCGAGACCGTCAGCGGTGCCGAGATTCGTGTCCGCCGTGGCGACCACGACCCTTCGCTCCTCGCACGGTTCGTCGGGTCGGACGACGGGACGTTCACCGTCGGTACCGTCGAGGGAGGGACGGTCGCTCTGGACGCGACGGACGCCGAGACCGTCGTCGGCGAACACGTGACCCTCGGACCCGACGCCGACGTTGCCGTCGTCTACACCGACGACCTCGACGCCGACCCGGCCGCCTCCGTCGGCGAGGTCCGGTCGTTCGACGCGTACGGCGGGTGAAGTGCGACGGTTCGGACGCTCCCCAACTCGCCCGGCCGGTGGAGCCGGAGCCGTCGCAGTAGACGGCCCGAAACCGACGTGGCGGCCTTCACACGCAAGGGTCATGATTATTCGCACGGGTCGAGCACCACGGAGGAGATGCCTATCGCTCACCGGGGACGCCGTGACTCGACAGTCGGTCGGACGGAACCGGACCGGCGAGAGAGTCGGTCGATCCCCGTCGAACGGTTGTCGGCACGCTCCCACGGTCCCAGAACACTGCGTGGGAACGGGCTGAGATGAGCTCTACTGGTCGACGTTCGCGGCGCTCGTTCCTGAAGGGAGCGGCGGCGACGGGAGTCGCCACCAGCCTGGCCGGGTGTACCCTCGGCCAGGTGACCGGCCCCAGCGGGAGCGGGACCGTCGTCCAGTTCGTCGCCGACTCGGGGGCGAAGGGCGTGTCCGACGCTATCAACGACGCACTCCACAACGCGGGGCTTCCGGGAGACATCAGCGTCGAGATACTGGCAGTGCCGTCGACGACGGCACAGCAACAGTACTCCCAGTGGCTGGCGGCGGGACTGGAGCAGCCCTCGCTGTTCCGGATGGACAGCGGGTGGACCATCCCGTTCATCGTCCGCGACCAGGTGGTGAACCTGAGCGAGGAGATGCCCGACCTGGCGAGCAGAGCCGAGGAGAACTTCTTCCAGGCGAGCATGGAGACACTGACCGGCCGGGACGGCGGCATACACGGTATCCCGTTCTTCTCGGACTTCGGGCTCATCCTGTACCGCAAGGACCTCGTGGAGCAGGCGGGCTTCGACCCGAGCGGGTGGGCGACCAGCCCGATATCCTGGAAGGAGTTCGCGCAGGTGACCAAACGGACGAAAGAGCAGGCGGGGACCACGTACGGCTTCAGTTTCCAGGCCCCCGTCGCCGAGGCGCTGTCCTGCTGTACGTTCAACGAGTGGATGACGACGTGGGGCGGGTCGTACTTCGGCGCGAAGGAGAACCTCGTCAACAACGTCGGCGAGCGGCCGGTCACCGTCGACGCCGAACCGTCGGTCACGGCGAGTCGGATGGCCCGGACGTTCATCCTCGGCGAGGACGACCCGCACGCCCTCGACGGGATGCCGGGCAACATCGCCCCGCAGGCGGTGCTGGGGTGGAACTACCAGTCCTCGCTGAGCGCGTTCATGGACGGCGACGCGGTCACCCACCGCAACTGGCCGTACTCGGTGCTGGCGGCCGGCGCGGAGGAGGCGTTCGGCGAGAACCTCGGGGTCATGCCGATGCCCTACGGCGTCTCGCCGGAGGAGGCACAGTTCGACGGGATGGGCGGGTCCTGCTCGGCGCTCGGCGGATGGAACGTCACGCTCAACCCGAACGCGAAGCATCCCGACGCGGCCAAGGAGGTGCTGCGGGCGATGAGCACCGACAGCTTCTACCTCCGGATGATGGAGGAGATGGGCTACGTCCCGCCGAAGCCGAACCTGGTCACGTCACAGCAGGCGAAGAGCATCGACGTGGTCAGCCGGTACGTCGACACGCTGAAGTACGCCGGTGAGCACGCGGTGCCGCGACCGGTGAGCGTCGTCTGGCCGCGGGAGTCGCCGCGCATCTCCCAGAGCGTCAGTGCGACCATCAGCGGCGAGCAGGCACCCGGCCCGGCGCTGCAGGACCTGAAGCGGACGCTCGTCGACATCGAGAACAGCGCCGCGGAGACACGGAGGCAGAACTGAGAGATGGCTACGAAATCCCAGACCAGCGGCCGAACGGGTGTCATCACGCGCTCCAGTCGCTGGCTCGAGAACCTGAGCGAGGCACAGTTCGCGTATCTCCTGTTGTTGCCGATGCTGCTCCTGATGACGGTCATCGCGTTCTGGCCGCTGGCGAGCACGTTCTGGATGTCGCTGCACGCGGACGCCCTGTACGGGGCGGACCCGCTCGGCGCGTTCGTAGGCCTCGACCACTACGTCGCGCTCCTGACCGGCGACATCAACGCCGAACTCACCAGGCCGTTCTTCGACCTGAACCAGCCGTTCACGAGCGCGCTGACGGTGACGCTCATCTTCACGGTCGTGAGCGTCCTCCTGGAGACGGCCATCGGCTTCGGCCAGGCGCTGGTGCTCGACAAGGAGTTCACCGGACGGCGGTGGGTTCGAGTGGCCATCATCTTGCCGTGGGCCATCCCCATCGTCATCCAGGGGATGATCTTCTTCCTGCTGTTCCAGCCCGGTATCAGCTTCCTCGTCGAACCGCTGCAGAACCTCGGCGTGTTCTCGGCGACGCCGACGGTCAACAGCGTGGACTCGACCATCATCATCATCGTCGCCGACGTGTGGAAGACGTCGGCGTTCATGGCGCTGCTCATTCTGGCGGGCCTCCAGAGCGTCGACCGGAGCCTCTACGACGTGGCGCGCGTCGAGGGAGCCTCTCGCTTCCAGATGTTCCGGAAGGTGACGCTCCCCATCGTCCTGCCGACGGTCATCATCGCGATGCTGTTCCGGACCATCCAGTCGATGCGGGTCTACGGCCTCATCGAGACCGTCTCCAGCTGCAGTACGGTGCCGTCGCTGTCGTGTCTCGTCGTCACGACGTTCAGCGCCCGGCAGTACGGCACCTCGGCCGCCATCGCGTTCGTGACGGCGGGTATCATCGCACTGGTCGTCTCGGTGTACGTCATCAAGTACGCGGACGCGGATAGTGGGGGGTTCTGAGATGTCGACCGACTCCTCCAGTCCGTTCCAGCGCTGGGTCGACGACTCCATCACCAACCCCGAGAAGGTCTACCGCGCGATGTTCGTCGTCGCGATGATCTTCTTCCTGCTGACGACGCTGTTCCCCCTCTACTGGCTCGTCGTCCTCGCGCTCACCCCGCAGGACGCGCTCTCGAACGTGGGGCTGCTTCCGAACGGGTTCAACCCGGGAGCGTTCGTCACCGTCTTCGAACGGGTGCCGTTCCACGTCTACGTGCTCAACAGCATCGTGCTCGGACTGATTACGACCGTCATCGTACTCGTGCTCGCGAGCCTCGCCGGCTACGTGTTCGGTCGACTGGAGTTCCCGGGACGCACACCGCTGATGTTGCTGCTGCTGGCGGTGTCGTACTTCCCACCAGCGGCGTTCCTGCTGCCGCTGTTCCGCCTGTTCACGGGGAACATCACGTTCCTGACGCTACCAGGGGGCGGCGAGGTCTCCAGTCCGATGCTGTTCAACACGCCGGGAGCGCTCGTGATGCCCTACAGCGCGCTGTTCTTACCCCTCTCTATCTTCATCCTGACGACGTTCTACAGCCAGATTCCGGACGGCCTGGAGAAGGCGGCGCGCGTCGAGGGGACGACCCGACTGGGCGCGCTGTTCCGCGTCATCATGCCGCTGTCGGCGCCCGGCGTCGCCACGGCGGGCGTGCTGACGTTCATCTCGGTCTACAACGAGTTCTTCTTCGGCTACCTGATGACCGACGGTCAGGCTCAGAACTGGGCCCCCGTCGTCTGGGGTATCCTGCAGTTTCAGGGACAGTACGCCGACCTGTACAACCTCATGGCCGCGGCGAGTATCATCGGGGTGCTCCCCATCGCGATACTCGTCGTCATCGCACAGGAGAAGATCGTCAGCGGCCTCACCTCGGGGGCGCTCAAGGAGTAACTCATGGGAGACGTAACACTCGAACACCTGATCAAACGGTACGACGACGTAACGGCAGTGAACGACGTGAGCCTCGACATCGAGGACGGCGAGTTCGTGACGCTCGTCGGTCCCTCGGGGTGTGGGAAGTCCACGACCCTCGAGATGATAGCGGGGCTCACCACTCCCTCGGAGGGGAAAGTGTCTATCGCCGGCGAGGAGGTGACGCGCCTCCCGCCGAAGGACCGGAACATCGCGATGGTGTTCCAGAACATCGCGCTGTTCCCGCACCTGAGCGTGCGCGAGAACATCAGCTTCGGCCTCGAACTGCGCGACTACGACGACGAGGAGATAGACGACCGAGTCGAGCGCGCCGCCGAGACGGTCCAGATGGAGGGGACGCTCGACCGGATGCCCGACGAACTGTCCGGCGGGCAGCGCCAGCGCATCGCCATCGCGCGGGCCATCGTCCGCGAACCGGCGGTGTTCCTGATGGACGAACCGCTGGCGAACCTGGACGCCGCACTCCGGGTCCACATGCGGACGGAGCTCCAGCGCCTCCACAAGGAACTCGGCACCACCGTCGTCTACGTCACCCACGACCAGGAGGAGGCGATGACTATGTCGAACCGCCTGGCGGTGATGAACGAGGGCGAGGTCCAGCAGTTCGCCGGGCCGCTGGAGTGTTACAACCGTCCGGCGAACCGGTTCGTGGCCGGGTTCATCGGTTCGCCGAGCATGAACTTCTTCGACGGAGAGATTTCCGGAGACACGGTCCACACCGAGTTCCTCGACGTCGCGTTCGACCCCGCCGGATACGACGTCACCGAGGGGGATCCTATCACGCTCGGTATCCGACCCGAGGACCTGGCGATGGCCGACAACGAAGCGTCGCTCGCCGCGCCGACCGACCCGTTCGAGGCGACGGTTGACGTCGTCGAACCGGTCGGCGACGAGGTGTTCATCTACTACGTCCTCGGCGACCGGTCGGAGGAGGTCAGCGCCGCCGGCAAGACCAGTTCGGGCGGCACGCAACTGCTGCTGAGCGCGCCGCCGGACACCGGCCTGACGAAGGACATCCAGGGCGATACGCACCGACTCCGAATGGACCGCGAACGCGTCCACCTGTTCGACGAGTCGGGAGACGCCATCCTCCACGGACTGGAGGGCGTCTCCACGGAACCCGAACAGCAGGGAGCGGAGAGCGACTGAACGCGGCCGTCGAACCGACACCTCGCCGTCTCGCCGACCACCCCGAACCGCTTCTCACCGCCGGGCGTCGAACGCCTGGTGGACGACGTGCCCGCACGACCCGTGGGTTCGCCAGGGGCTCGCCGTCGCGGCCGGTCACCCCTCGACGACCGGGAGGAAGTACTCGAACTCCGATTCGGGCGTCCCGTCGAACGCGCTCCCGTAGCACTCGAACTCGGGACCGTCGGCCCGGCGGTACGCCGCCTCGGGGAGCCACTCGCCGTAGATAGCGTCGAGGTCCGACTCCAGGTCGGCCAGCGTCACCGGGAACACCGCGTACTCGTTGGCCGGAACGTCGGCCGCCTCCATCTCCGCCGGGACCGTCGCGTCCGGGCCCGCCGCGACGCCCGCGACGTAGGAGACTGTCCCCGACGACTCGTCGACCTCCGTACAGACGCCGTACCACTCGTCTCCGGTCGCGAGCGCCGCGAACTCGTCGGTGTAGTCGGTCACGCGCGCCCAGAGCGCCGATATCTCGCCGTCCTCGTTGGCCCCGCGATACCCCAGCCCGACGACGGTGAACGCGTCTCTCGACCGCATCGCTGGTTCGTCCATACCGACCACGTGGGCCGGGAGACCAAGAACGTCCGCCGAGCGGTGCGGAACTGAACGCTCCGGACTGTTCGGCGAGTCGACACCACACGCCGCGCCGGAACCGTGAGAGTCATTACCGATGACTCCTCGTGAACAACCAACCACCCGAGAGCATCGGGGGGATGGGTAAGACATGGAGGCACGTACCGACGCGGCGATGGTGAGACGATTCGTCGAACGACACTGCGAACGGGAGCCGGTCGCCCCCTCGTTCGAGCAGATAGAGGGCGCGGTCCCGTTCGGGACGCGCGAGGTCGAGGAGCTCGTCCAGCAACTGGTCGACTCCGAGGGACTCCGACTGGAGTGGGTCCAGGTCGGCGGGGGACAGCTCCCGGTGTACGAACCGGCGAGGGCCGGTCGAACGACCTGACGTAGCACGTTTTCGTAGCTGACCGCCTCACGGCGAGCGACGGCTCCCGAACCTCGATTCTGCCGGCGAGGAGTGTCGGGACGCCCTGAGAGTCCCCTCCACCAGAATCAAGTCACCGTCGTTCGGACGGTCGGTATGATTAGAGCGAGGAGGTGGACCCAGGCCTGCGGCCGTCGCCACGGCGGCCGCCAGTCGTGGCGGGATGCGGCGGCGTAGCCTCCTCCTCAAACTCGGCGCGGCGGGCGCGGTCGGGTCGGCCGGCGTCGCTGCCACCCTCGTCGGTGACATCGAGGTCCGCTGGTGGGCGACCCCGAAGGCCGCACAGCACTCGGGACTCCGTCGGCGCGTCGAGGCCTACCTCGAACACGGCTTCGACGACGGCAGGCTCTCGATGGACGTCTCGTACGGCGGTGTCACGTCGTTCCCCACCGAGAACGCCTACCGACTCGTCACCGGCGGTGCGTGGCCGCGTCGTCTCCTCTCGAGCGTCACCGACGGCACCGTCGACCCCGTCGACGGCGTCAACCTGCTCGTCACCGACAGTTCGATGCGCCGCGCACCGACCGGCGCGGGCATCCCCTACGTCGCGGCCGTCGGCGGCGCGCGTCACATCGTTCGCGCACCGGACCCCGACGAGAGCGACGCCGTCGTCCCGGACCGACTCTCGACGCGGACGGTCCAGATACTCCTCCACGAGTGCGGGCACGCGCTCGGCCTCCGCCACGACCACGGCAGCATCCGCGAGGCGGACACCGCGGCGGTCGTCAGCCCGATGGTCAGCGGCTACGCGTGGGCCTCCGGCCCGGTCCGACGCGAGCAGTTCGACTTCGAGGCCAACCGGTGTGGCCGTCCGTATCCACCGGTGAACGGGCGTGACCCTCGCCTCCTGATGCAGTTCGACGACTGCGAGCGTCGTGGTCTGTACCGCTATCGCCTCCCGGACCTCTCCGCCACGCCCGTCGATCGACCGTCGGTCGGCGACCTGCTCGACCGGGCGTCGCTCTCGGCGTGTGGAACCTGCACGCACCTGGCACGGCTATCGGAGCGGTAACCGCGGGAAGGTACGAATCTGGCGAGCAGGGGCCTCGTGAGCGAGAGAGTCGACGTTCTGGGATTGAGACGACAGCATTCACCCTTGTCAAAAACACTATTAGGTGTTCTGAGAAATCTCCAGAGGCTAATCAGGAGCCCAACGGAGAACCGAAGTGGTAGGACACTCGAAGTTTCTCCATACGCCGGTATAAGCCTTGCGTCGCCCAGTGGCATCGCTGTCCGTCGAACTGCGGTGCGTGGGTGGAACTGGCCCGGACTCCCGCCCGGTTAGCGATGGTGAACCACAGTGAACGACAGCAACGGAGACCGTCGGCGGAGCGCGGCCGAGTCGAGGCAGCAGGAGCGACGAGCGGACGACGCAGACGGCCAGCACGAAGCCGTCGACTGGGTCGCACTGTCACCGCTCTGCCTGCTGGTGTGCTTCGCCGTCGTCGCAGCGGGAGTGTCGGTCGGCGGCGTGACCGTCTCGGCGGGGGTACGGAACCTGGCCGTCTGCGTGGGCGCCCTCGCGTTGACCTGGGCCTGTCTGCGGGTCGCGTTCCGGCTCTTCGACCACGCGGGAGACGGCCGAGAGTGGCGTCCCGACCGTGGGGTTCGTCCCGAGTACTTCGTCCTCGTCGGCTGGGTCGTCGTGTCGCTCGTCTCGATACTGCTGCTGGAGACGCTCTCCAGTGGGACGACCCGGTCGGTCGAGCGGTACCAACTGCTGTTCGCCGCCGTCGCTGCCTCGCTGGTCCTCTCCTCCGTCGTCGCCGGCCCTCTGTTCGTACTGACCCAGTACCGTCACCGAGACTCCTGACTCGCCGCTCCGTCACGCGACGATTGCGCCGTCGAGCATGGCCGGACCAGCGGGTCGAGGTCGGTCAGAACCCGCCGAGTACGTACGCAAGGCACAGCAGGAGACCGAGCAGCGTCACGAGCAGCAGCGTCCCGTACCGGTAGTCCCCGGTATCGTCGGGACCGCCCTCGGTCCGTGACTCCCGTCGCCCGCCGTGAGCCACGTCCTGCCGCTCGGAGACCGCCGACCTGGCCCGCCGAACCCCGCCGCCGAGGGAGCGGCGGATCGCCCCACCGAGGTACAACAGGAACGACGCCGCCTCGTCGAGGAACTCGTACGCGTCCCCGGGCGGGCCGCTCGGCGCGCTCCTCGACGACGCCGAGGCGTCGCTGCCGGACGCGGACGACGTGGCGGAACCGGTCGACCCGCCGGACGACCGCGTCTCCGTCGACCGTCCCGTACCGTCGCCCGTCTCCGTCGTGGTGGTCGTGGTCGTGCTGGCCGCGGCCGTGCTGGGCGTTTCCCCCGCCGCTCGCTCGGAGGACTGCAGGTCGTCGTCGGAGAAGGCCGAGAGGTCGGGCGTCGCGCCGGCGTCGAACGTCCGCTTCTTGCGGAACGTGACGCGCTGGAGCGACTCGTCCCAGTCGGACATCAGCAGCGCTTCGCCGGTGTCGAGCGTCGTGATTCGGTCGGCCGCGTCGCGTCCCAGTATCTTCTCGACGACCTTCGTGTCGTTCTCCCAGGTGAGGCGGTGCCAGGCGATCCACTCGCACTGCGTGATGAACTCCTTGTCCACCGCGGCCGGGCGCTGTGAGATGCCACACAGCCCCAGTCCACGCTTCCGCCCGCGTTTCGCGACGGTGATGAGCATCTCGGAGAGGTTACCCGACCCGCCGGACTGGGGGAGGAACTCGTGTATCTCCTCGACGAACAGGAGGCACGGCTTCTGTGCCTGCAGTTCGCGCTCGAACAGTCGGGTGACGAACGCCGTGAGGAGGGCGTCTATCTCGTCGGCGTCGGTGATGCCCGACACGTCGAGGACGAGTGGCTCGTTGTCGACGAGGACGCTCTCGACCAGGTCGTCGACCACGTCCATCGACGGTGCGACGTCGGCCTCCGCTCGCGTCCCTGCGTAGGTGACGTCGAACCGCTCGGTGAGCCCCCAGTACTCGCCTTCGATGTCGACGACGACGATGGGGAGGCCGAGCGAGAGCAGTTCCTCGGCGACGACGCTGACGGAGTTGGACTTGCCACTCCCCGACTTCCCGAACGCCGCACCCCGACCCGTCATCAGGTCGGCGATGGGGAGCGAGTAGCCGTCGTCGGACACCTGGATGGTCTTCGGGAGCGATTCCATGGGCGGCCAGTCTACCACACCTTCCGAATCGACTGACAAATGCTTTCTGTCGAAGCGTATAGTCTCCCGTTCGAAAGGTTGATTCGTTCTGTCACGAGCGTGACGGAACTCTGATACCGAATCTTTATCATTTCGTCATCGATGAGAGTTGCTAATGGAAGCCCCCTCGGTGCCGTCGCTCGTCAGGCAGCGAGCGGTGGCGCTCGTCGTCGGGTCGACGGTGCTGGTGACGCTGGCCCTGCTCGGCATCGTCGCGATTCTCAGGGGCCAGGTCGTCGGGCAGGGCGGCCGACTGCCCATCTACCTGTTCGGGTCGTCGGTGGTGTTCGTCGCGCTCGTGTTCACGTTCGAGCGTCGGGGGTTCGACGGCCGGCGCATCATCACCTCGACGCTCGGCCTGACGCTGGTCGGCGGGACGCTGCTGTTCCTCGTCGGCGAGGGGACGGTGTACGTGCTGACGTACTACGAGGAGGTGTTCTCGACCCAGCTCGTGCTCTACTTGCTCTCCATCGGCCTCGTCTGGACCGGCATCGTCTACTGGGGACTGAGCCACTGGCGTGAGTTCGTCTCGGGGTAGTCGGGCCCGGTCCGCGTGCCGGCGCGAACCAGTCGCGCCAGTCGCCGCGACGACGCGTTCTCACCACGGGTTACCCGACCGGGAGGAGACGAGACGACCGGAGACGACACTCCGAGTCAGCCGGGTCAGTCGTCTTCGACCGTCACCCGGACGCCGTACGTCCGGTACGCGTTGTTCCCGTACCCTTTGTAGTTCCAGGGGTAGGTCTCGTCGGTGATGGCGAGCGGCCCCTCGTCGGGCGCGGCGACGCGTTCCGGCTGGCCCCGGCCGTCGGCGGTGACGGCACGGGCCAGCAGGTCGTGGTCGCCCGGCGTGGCGTCCCACCGGTAGCGGAACCGACGCCACGCGTACCGGCCGAGCGCCGGGTCGGCGAGCGAGGCCGCGTCCCAGGACGCGCCACCGTCGGTCGAGACCTCGACGCGCTCGACGGGGTCCTCGCCACCCCATGCGACGCCGCGAATCGTTGTCTGGCCGGGCGGGACGCTCGCGCCGTCGGCGGGGGTGCCGATGGCCGCCTTCGGCAACTGGTCGAGCAGGTAGGCGTGGCGCACCTCGTCGCCGTCGAGTTGCGCCTGCGTGTCGTACGTCGAGAGCGTCTCGTGGTACGTCACCTCCTCGTCGGAGTCGGGGCGGATGCGGTAGGACTCCTGCTGGTAGTGGGCGTGCCCCGGCGGGAGTTCGTCGCCCGTGACCATCGAATCCATGAGGTGGAGCCGTTCGACCCACTTCACGCTGTTGTTGCCGAACCAGCCGGGGACGAGCAGCCGAACCGGGTAGCCGTGTTCGGGGGTCAGCGGGAGCCCGTTCATCTCGTAGGCGAGGAGCGCGTCGTCAGCCACCTTCTCGACGGGCACCGACCGGCAGTAGGCGTCCTCGCCCTCGGGGGCGTCCGCACCGACGACCGAGAGCCACATCCCGTCGCTCGTGTCCGCGTCGTGTGCTTCCAGCACGGCCGAGACCGGCGTCCCGGTCCAGAGCGCGGTCCCGACCGCCCCGACGGTCCACTGGTGCCCCTCGGCGTCGGGCTCGAACGCCGAGCGCCCGTTGCCCGAACACTCCATCGTGTGGGCGACCGTCTCGGTCGGGTACTCCTCGCGGAGCGCCCGCATCGACAGGTCTGCCTCCTCGAGCGTGCCGGTCAGCGAGACGGTCCAGTCCTCGCCGTCGAGGTCCGGCACCGGGTAGTGGCTCCGGACGTAGTGGGACGCACGGGTCGTCAGCAACTGGTCGAACGCGCGGTCGGCCATCTCGGCGTTCTCCGGGTCCTCGGTGAGCACCTGGAGGCCCGGGAACCGACCGTCGAACGACTCGCGGTCGACGAGTCGAGCGGGACGGTCCTCGGGGGCCGACCGGCCGTGTGGTCTCTCGCTCATGGGGTCTCATCGACTGGGAGACGGAAGCGACTGCACCCTGCCTCAGCAACCAGGGTCGCGCCGTGACGCGAGCCCGACGCCCGACAGCGTGGCGACGCCGCTGTCGGCGTCGACCGCAGTCTCTCGACATCCCTTTCACGAACCCGCGAGTCACCCCGGTTCGTGTTGCCGACGGACGAATCCTACTGGCTCGTTCGCTTCCTCCTCCAGCGTGGGCTCGCGGTCGTCTACCTCGCGGCGTTCCTCGTCGCGGCGCGGCAGTTCCGACCGCTCTCGGGGGAGGACGGTCTCCTCCCCCTCGGCGACTACGTGGAGCGGGCCTCGTTCCGCGAGCGCCCCAGCCTGTTCTACCTCGTCCCCGACGACCGGGTGGTCGGCGCGAGCGCCTGGACCGGCGTCGGTCTCTCCATCGTGGCGCTGCTGGCCGTCCCGTACTGGCTCCCGGACCGGGCGGCGCTTCCGGCGTCGATGTGCCTCTGGGCGGTGCTGTGGGCGCTCTACCAGTCGTTCGTCAACGCCGGACAGCTGTTCTACGGCTTCGGCTGGGAGTCGATGCTGCTGGAGACGGGCTTCCTCGCTATCTTCCTCGGGGCCGGGTCGGCCGCGCCGCCGACGGTCGTCGTCTGGCTGTTCGCGTGGCTGCTGTTCCGCAACATGTTCGGTGCGGGCCTCATCAAGATCCGCGGCGACGACTGCTGGCGGGACCTGACCAGCATGGACTACCACTACGAGACCCAGCCGATGCCGAACCCCGGCAGCTGGGTCGCCCACAACCTGCCGAAGCGCTTCCACCGGTTCGAGACGCTCGGCAACCACGTCGTCGAACTGGCCGTCCCGTTCCTCTACTTCGCCCCCCAGCCGTACGCCGCCATCGGCGGCACGGCGACGATACTGTTCCAGGCGTGGCTCATGCTCACCGGGAACTTCTCGTGGCTGAACGCGCTCACCATCGTGCAGGCCATCGCGACGTTCAGCGACGGCGTCCTCACCGCCGTCTTGCCCGTCGACGCCCCTGCGACGACGCCGACACCGCTCCCTCAGGAGGTGCTGGCGGTGGTCGTCGCCGTCGTCGTCGTGGCGCTGAGTATCCGACCGGTCCGGAACATGCTCTCGACGACCCAGCGGATGAACTCCTCGTACGACCCGCTCAACCTCGTCAACACGTACGGCGCGTTCGGCTCCATCACGCGGACCCGATACCAGCTCGTCGTCGAAGGGACCGACGCGGAGCGACCCGAGGAGGGCGACTGGACCGCCTACGAGTTCGCTGGCCAGCCCGTGAGGACGGACGAGCGACCACCGCAGTGGGCACCGTACCACCTCCGGCTGGACTGGCAGCTCTGGTTCGCGGCGATGCGCCCGCGGCCGGGGCCGCGCCAGCGGTGGTTCCTCGCGTTCCTCGCCGACCTCCTGCGTGGCGACGACGGCACCTGCTCCCTGCTCGGGGAGAACCCGTTCCCGGACGACCCGCCCGAGCGAGTCCGGGTGAGCCGCTATCGCTACGCGTTCACGACGCCTGAAGAGCGAGCCGAGACCGGCGAGTGGTGGACGCGCGAGCGAATCGGTACCTACGTCCCGCCCGTCACGCTGGCGGACCTCCAGTCGGGCGGCGAACCCGATCGTCGGTCGACCACGGTCTGAGAGCCGCTCGGAGGCACAGGACCGCACCGTGACCCACGCCGTTCGTCGGTCTGAGCGCTGGCCGTCGGTACATCCATCCGCGCGGCGGCAGACGAGCCCGACATGGAACGGTTCGTCCGCGTCCTCGTCGCCGGCGGCCTCACACTCCTCGCCGGCCTCTGGGTCGTGTCCCTCGTCGAGCGATGGGCACCGCTCTGGCTGCTCGGTGTCGTCCTCGTCGTCGTCGGCTGCTGCGGTCTCGGTGCGGGTATCTACGACGAACTCGACTACTGAGCGAGACGGCGTCGACTGTGGCTTCGGGGTGTCTCGACGCGAGTAGTACGGTAGGTACTGTGACGCCGTCGCTCGCTCCAGGTTACGTGGAGAGAGACGTGGCCTCGGCACTCATAGGGGTCGTCATCACCGGGTGCCGAGTCCGGTTCGGACGGAGTGGGTCGTCATCGGCCGGCCGACACTCGGCCGTGGTGTGAGTTGTGCCTGTCGGAGTCCGGCCGGTCGCGTCCCAGACACCGCCGAGAGGACCCCGGACCGGTCACTGCTCGGCGTCGTAGATGACGATCTCGCCGTCGCCGCTCACGGCGACGACGAACTCGCGGTAGTCGAACTGGACGTAGTGGATCGGTGCGGGGTCGGCGTCGGCGTGTCGTTCGACGAGCCGTTCGAGGGCCTCCCACGCCGCGACGGTCGCGAGTGGTGGGTCGAGCGACTTCGGATCCGTCCCGACGACCTCGGACAGCCCGTCGGTGACCGCCCCCAGCAGCGACTCCTCCCCCGTGGGGTCGAACGTCGACCGATGACGTAGCGTTCGGCGGCCCCCCGCTGCGGGTCCGTCCGGCGCACGCTGCTCCCGACCCATGCGCACCCACTGCACGGGCGTCCGATAAAGAACGATTGGAAGCGGAGAAGCGGACGATTGGTAAAGAGTAATCACCGTCGGTGGTCACTACCCGGTATGGACGAGGGTTGGTGGCGCCTCGTCTGCACCCAGTGTGAGTTTCGCGGACGCGCCGCCGAACGCGACCTCGCGGAACGACTCGCCGCCGTCCACACCGACGCCGCTGGTCACGAGGTCGAACTGGTGGCACCGGACGGCTGAGCGGTCGCTCGGGCTTTCGTCCGGGACGAGCCGTGACGTGGATTCGGACCTCGCCCCGCAGTCCGGTGTCGAGACGGCGACGTGGACGGCGCACCGGGCACCGAGGACCCGTCGCTGCGACGGTCGACTCATCGTTGTTGCACGAACGTCGAGGAACCGACGGTCGGTGCGTCCGGACGGACCCGTCGGCACGGTGGACACGACCAGAGGTGCAGGCGGGAGCGGACAGACCGAGCGGTACAGACTGGCGTGCACAGTAGCGACTCGTGACGACCGGACGGTGCAGTCCGACCCGGACGGCCCGACCCGGACGGTCCGGGAGGCGTGGCGAGCGTCGAGGGAATCGGAAGAATCGGAACCGACCCCGTTTCGTTTATCCCGGTCGCTGTGGAACCTGTAGGACATGATACGCGATGCCCGGGTCCTGCAACCGGAGTTCGTCCCCCGAGAGGTCCAGCATCGCGACGCCGAGGTCAACCAGTTGACCAACGCGCTCGACCCCATCGTCGACGGGGAGCGCGGCGACACGGCGTTCCTGTTCGGCCCCTCCGGCGTCGGCAAGACCTGTATCGCCCAGTACACCGTCGAACAGCTCCGGGAGGCGGTCGTCGACATCGAGTACCAGTACGTCAACTGCTGGCAGAACTACTCGCGGTTCCGGGCGCTCTACCGCATCCTCGAAGGGCTGAACCAGACCATCGACGTCCACCGGCGCTCGACGCCACACGACGAACTGCTCGCCCGACTGCGCGAGTACGAGGGACCGCCCTACGTGGTCGTCCTCGACGAGGTGGACCAGCTACAGGACTCGGCGGTGCTGTACGACCTCTACCGCGTTCCGAACCTGTCGATGATCCTGGTCGCCAACCGCGAGGAGGAGCTGTTCGTCGACCTGGACGACCGAGTCGTGAGTCGCCTCCAGAGCGCCCGTCGCATCCGGTTCGACCACTACGGCGAGGACGAACTCGTCGCCATCATGCGCGACCGGGTGGACTGGGGACTGGAACCGGGGGCCGTCACCGACGACCTGCTCAGGCGCATCGCGGACGCGGCCGCCGGGGACGCCCGCGTCGCTCTCGGCATCCTGCGCAACGCCGCCCGCGACGCGACCAGGGCGGGCGCGGACAGCATCGAGGACACGGTGGTCGACGACGCGATTCCCGACACCCGCCAGGAGATCCACCAGAAGACCGTCGAGACGCTGACGCCACACCAGCGCACGCTGTACGACGTGCTCGACGAGTTCGGCCGCCAGCAGGCGGGTGAACTGTACGCCCGCTACGAAGAGCGCGTCGACGACCCGATGACGAGACGGACGGTCCGAAACTACCTCCAGAAGATGATCCAGTACGACCTCGTCGCCAGTGAGGGCGAGAACCGGGCGCGAACGTACCGACTCACCCGTTGAGGTCGGACCCCCGTCGACGTGGACCAGCGACGAGCCGCGGTCGGCGGCGGTGCAGTGTCAGTCGTCGGCGGGCGCGGCGCTCGGCCGGTAGCTCCGACTGACGCGCTTCCACGTGTTCGAGCGGAAGCGGTAGTAGTTGAGGAGGGCCGGAATCGACGTCTCGGCCACGAACGCGAGGTAGAGGCCGGTGATGCCGAGTGCGGTGGTCGTGCCGAGGTACGCCAGCGGTATCGAACAGCAGAACATGCCGACGAACTGGCTGACGAACGGCCAGCGGGTGTCGCCGCTGGCGTCGAGCGGTCCCGCCGCCCCGCCGGAGACGCCCTGGAAGACGACGGCTCCGCAGGCGACCGACACCAGCGAGACGGCGATGGGGACCGACGGGGCGGTCGGGTCGTCGCTGAACGCGAGGACGATGGGGTCGGCGAACGCGAACACGATGACGGCCGACAGCAGGTAGACCGCGACGGCGAAACGGATTATCTCGCGGCCGTACGCCTCGGCGCTGCGCTCGTCGCCGCGACCGAGTTCCTGCCCGACGAGGCTGCTGGAGGCCAGCCCGAACCCCCAGCCGGGGGTGTTCATCAGCCCCCAGATGCGCCGCGCGATGACGTACGCGGGCAGCACGCCAGGACCGTACAGCCCCACGATGGCGAGCATGGGGAACTCGGCGACGGTCCAGACGCCGCTCCGGCCGATGACGGGCAGGCCGATGTCGAGGAGCTGGCCGAGGACGTCCCGGTCGAGGTAGCGCCCGAACGGGTCGACGCTGACGGGGAACGCGGTGAAACCGGGCAACCCGCCGTTGACGAGCGTGCCCGCGAACACCGCCGTGACGACGACGTTCGAGAGCACGGTTCCGAGCGCCGCGCCGACGACGCCCATCCCGAACCCGAAGATGAGGACCGCGTTGATGGCGATGTTCAGGAGCGCGCCGCCCGACCGGAACACCATCGGCGTCCACGCGTCGTCGACGCCGATGAAGACGCGGCTGCCGATGAGGTTGAGCGCCGCGAACGGGACGCCCAGCGAGACGACGCGGAGGTAGTCAGCACCGTAGCGAATCGTGGCCGCGTCGTCGCTCAGCAGGGCGACGAGGTCGACGGAGAACGTCCAGAGGACGGCGACGAGCGGGACGGTGAGCAGGACGACGAGCGCGGCGCTGGAGCGGACGGCCTGGCCGACGCCGTCGAGCGAGTGGCCGCCGTAGCGCTGGGAGACGAGGGCGATGGACCCCGCCGCGATGCCGCCGCCGAGGGCGAACGCGAGCCCCCAGAACGGGCTGGCGAGACCGACGCCGCCGATGGCCGTCCCGCCGAGGGCGACGCCGACCATCGCCACGTCGACGGCGCTCCGGGACATCCGGGCGAGCCCGGTGACGATGCGGGGCCAGGCGAGGTCGGTCGTTCGGCGGGCGCGTTCGTGGTCGAGGAGGCCCAGCCGGACGAGGAGACGGCCGACGAAGGCGACGAGGAGTCTGATAGGGTTCGGGAGGGAGGGCACGGAAGTTGTCAGGTGTCGTGAGTGGGCACGGATATCCTTGTCGGTCAGTACGGTCGGAAAGTATGCGTGTGAGGCTCACACGGCCTCGATATCGGCGTTCGGGAAGAACGCGTGGAAGGCGAGATTCGTCCGGATGCGCGGCGCGACGCGGGTGAGACTGACGAGGAGCGTCACCGCGAACTCCCCCCCGTCCGCCTCCAGCGAGTTCACGCGCTCGCCTCGAACGACGTACTCGACGTCGGCAGGGAGTGCGCGAGCGAGGCGGTCGGTCGCGCGGTCGATAGCGGTCACCGGGTGGTCGGCGGTCACGTCGTACGTGACCGCGAAGGTGGTCGCGTCCATCAGGTCGGCCCGAGGAGTCGAACCTCGCGTGCGAACCGGAGCGCCAGCGTCGTGAAGCGACCCGTATCGCTCGCGGTGGGCCTCGACAGCGCGTCGAACGCACCGCACCGGCACCGACGGGAGACGGCCCGCGGGAGAGCGGCGGCCGTCGTCTCGGAGGAGACACGCGACCGACGTGAAACGTGGCGAGCGTCCAGCGCGATACATCGTCCCCGTGGAGTGTCGTCGGTGTGCGACAGTCCGTCACCGCAACAGTATATAACGGTTCTTCACAACCCCCTCGTTTCGACTGGAACGGACCAGATAACCGCCAGAACGGACGGTCGGTACCGAGAGCGCGTGAGGTGTCCGGAGTCGTTTCGAACCCGGCCAGCAGGCCGGTGTCGATGTCGCCGTGCTTGCCTAGCTGAATCGAGGCCCAGCCATCGGCCGAATCACCCGGTCGTTCCATCGACACCGCTGCGACGAACGACTCGCGGTGGGACACTCGTCCGTCGGAAAACTCACCCGACCGGCCAGTTCACGCTCCGGGGCGAGTTCACTCCCCAGAGCGGTACGTCTCGAGCGTGATTTCGGCCGTCAGTTCGCCGGTCTCGGCGTCGTAGTACGCCGAGTACAGCGACAGGCCGACGTCGGGGGCGATGCAGGAGACCCACTCGTTCGAGTCCGACTCCGCCCAGGCCTCGTTGTCCGGGACGCGGATGGTCGAGACGTAGCACTCCTTGCCCGCGTACTCGTCGCGGCCCTCGACGTTCGCCGTCATGAAACCGTCCGTCGCGCTGCCAGCGAGGTTCCAGCTGTTACCCACGGCGAGGTCCCGAGCCGCGAAGTAGCTGGAGATGGGGTTGAACGGACCGAGCGTGAGGTAGCCGTAGGCGCTGGTCGCCGCCTCCATCGCCGCCTCGTCCTCGGGGTTCTCCTGCATCGCCGCCTGTATCAACTGCGTGCTGATAGTCGCGTTCTCGCCGGTCAGGGTGTACGTGTAGCTGGCGGTCCCGTCGTCGTAGGTGACGTCCGCCGTGACCTCGCTCCCGTCGACGGCGACGACGTCCCAGGTGAGGAGCACGTCGCGGTCGTTCCGCACGTCGTTCACGCGGAACTGGTAGAACTCGCCCTCGGCGAACGAGAAGCGCTCCCAGGCGGTGACGGTGTCGCCGTCGCCGCTCCCGCTCTCACTGCTCCCGTCGTTCCCGCTATCACCGCTCCCGTCGCCCCCCGAGGAGGCGTCCGCGCCGTCGTCGCTGCCGGTGGTCGACGGGTCCGCGCCGTCGTCGGCAGACCCACCCGTCCCCGCACAGCCGGCGAGGACGAGCGAGAGACACAGCACCAGGGCGAGCAGTCGAGAGCGGGTCATCGCCAGCCCTCCGCGACCACCGGACGCGAGAGGTGTGGGAAGGTCGATACAACCGTCGGGGAGTCGTGGTCGTCACTCATGGTCGAATCGTCGAGACGCGGCCACACAGGAACTGGCACCCGCGTTCCGACCGATACCACTCGCAGGCTGTGAGTCACGATAAAGATACTGCGTTCATGACACGAGCGGTGTTCACGCCGTGTTCGGTCCGGGTCACACGACGATGGGAGTCGGTCGAGACCCGGCCGCGGTAGTCGGTGGAGACCCAACGGCGGGAGTCGGTGAGCGTCCCGCCAGGCTCACGACGACTCGGCGGCCCACGCGTCGAGCGGAGTCGCCCGCGACCAGTGGGTAGCGAAGCTCTCGACGGCCCACTCGCGGACGGCTGGGTCGTCGGTGTCGACGAACACCGAGAGCATCCCGTTCGCGTCGTCGTAGACGCCGACGCCGACGCGGTCGTCGAACACCGCGAGGCCGAACGGCAGCGAGTCGTCGACACGGAGCCGCAGGTGCCCGGCCTCGACGGCGGCCGCGACCGCGTCGCGGTAGTCCTCGACGAGCTGTTCGGCGACGGTCGGCAGGTAGACGACGTCCGTCGTCATCCCGCCGAGGACGTTCTCGCGCACGTCGTCGACGTAGAGCGGCGCGATGGTCGTCGTGTCGTACCCCCGGAGCGACGACGACCCGTCGAGCAGTTCCATGAACCGCCGGACCGGTCGGTACGGGTCGCCGACGGTTGCCTCGGTCACCGTCGCCCCCTGAAATCGGGTCGGCTCGACGTCGAACTCCTCGAACGGGAGCAGGCCGACCAGCGGTTCCAGCGTGCGCGCCGACTCGATGGCGTCGACCGCCTCCGCAAGCGTATCCGCGACGATCTCTCCGACGACCGTGAGGCGGTACGTCCCGTCGGCGTCGACCGCCCACGACCGCTCCTCGAAGTCGGCGAGGATGCGCCCGAGCGTCACCCGCTCGACGTCGAGCGTCTCTCTGAGGTCCCGCCGCGTCGCCGCCCCCTCCCGGAGCGCCGCCAGCACCGCTACCCGGTTCTCCGAGCGGGCGAGGAATTCGAGGTCCGAGAGGGGCGACGACATCGGTGGAGTTCGCTTGCCCCCACGTAGCGAGGACTGGAGCATCAATATTCCGCTACCACAGACCGTTCCGCCGTGGTGAGCGTCCAGCCCGGGGAGTTCCGTCGGGGGGGAAACAACAGGACTGAACGCTTGCTGAAACGAGTTTCAGGAATCGCTTTTGGGTCGAGCGGCCCTCCTTCGAGCGAGCGTGGGCGAGCGACGGTCGGACACGCTGTTGGCATCCACTGCCCCGTCCGGGACGGCCGAGCCGGTACGGGTGCAGACGAGTCCGTCCCGTCCGTCCACCTCATGCGTCACCCGACGGCGGTGAGAACGTGATGCGAGAGCGGGCGCTCATTGTGGGGAAGTTGGTCAACGGAGAGTTCTGCTCGACCCGGCGTGAGAGACACCGAAGGAGCGTGAGGCGCATCGACGCGCCACCGTTCGGCCGCACCACGGGCGACGCTTGCGTACGCAACGACTGACGGCAACAGTCCCGGTTGCGTGTTCGGGACACACTCGACGACTGGTGCGCACCAGCGGCGGTCGAACTGACCATGACCACACCGACTGTACCACCGAGGACTGTCGCGGGGGGTACCGGCACGGAACCACCGACGAGTCGCGGCCACCGAGTGCGAGGGGGGAGCGATGGCTGACGAGACCTGGTCGGAGCGCGACCCGCCGCCCGACTACCACCAGGTGCTCGACGACGACGGCGGCGTCCTCGACGGCGCGGACGTCCCGTCGCTCGACGACGACGAACTCGTCGACCTCTACCGGACGCTGGTCGCCACCCGGTCGCTGGAGGACACGATGCTCGACATCCAGCGCAGCGGCGAGGCGAGCCTCGTCGCCCGCTCGCGCGGCGAGGAGGCCGTGGCGCTCGGTGCCGCAGCGCCCCTGCAGGAGGACGACTGGGTGTTCTACACCTACCGACAGAACTCGGCGCTGGTCCACTGGGACGTCCCGATGGCGAAGATAATCGCCGGGACGACCGGGCAGGAACCCGAGACGGTCGCCGAGGGACTGGACGACTGGGAGTCGCCGGTCAACTTCTCGCCCGATTACACGCCGGTCGGCGTGAACGTGACCAACGCGGCCGGGTCGGCGATGACCGACCGGTTCCGTGACCGCGACACCGTCTCGATGGCGTTCATCGGCGACGGGTCGACCAGCGAGGGGTCGTTCCACGACGGGATGAACTTCGCGGGCGTGTTCGACGCCCCGGTGGTCGTCGTCGTCCAGAACAACCAGTGGGCCATCTCCGAACCCTCGAAGCGACAGACGGGGTCGGAGACGTTCGCCCAGAAGGCCGAGGCGTACGGCGTCCCCCACGAACGCGTCGACGGCAACGACGTGCTCGCGATGTACGACGCGGCGAGTCGGGCCGTCGAGCGCGCCCGCGAGGGCGGCGGCGCGACGCTCATCGAGGCCGTCACCTACCGGATGGGCAACCACAACACCTCCGACAACGCGAGCCTCTACCGCGACGAGGAGGAACAGAAGGAGGAGTGGGCCGAACGCGACCCCATCGACCGGTTCTCGACGTATCTCGGCCACCGCAACCTGCTCGACGACGACCGACGCGAAGAGATCGAGGAGGACGTCGACGCCGACATCGACGAGGCCCTCGACGAGGCGCGGTCGGTCGGCGAGTCCGACCCGGCGACGATGTTCGACAACCACCTCCACGGCACCTCCTGGCGCGAGGCCCACCAGCGCACGGAGTTCCAGCGCGAACAGGCGGGCGAGAACCCGTTCACCGACTTCACGGGCGACGCGTTCGACACCGAGCAGTGGGCCGACCACGGTCCGGGTCTCGACGTCGAGTTCTCGCCGCGGGACCCCGGCGACGACGACGTGGAGGCGCAGTCGATGGACGTCGTGACGGCGGTCAACCGGGCGCTCCACCAGGAGATGGACCGCGACGACGACGTCCGGGTGCTCGGATACGACATCGGACCGCTCGGGGGCGTGTTCCGGGCGACCGACGACCTGCTCGACGAGTACGGGAGTGACCGCGTCATCGACACCCCGCTGTCGGAGAACGGCATCGTCGGGGCGGCCGCCGGGATGGCGATGCGCGACGACCGGCCGGTGCCCGAAATCGAGTTCATGGGCTTCTTCTACCCCGCGTTCGGCCAGTTCATGTACGCCGTCGCGAAGATGAACAAGCGGACGGGTGGGGAGGTCGAGATGCCGATGACCATCCGGATGCCGTACGGCGGCGGCATCAAGGCCCTGGAGTACCACCAGGAGTCGACCGAGACGTTCGAGATACACGCGCCGGGCGTCCGGGTGGTCTGTCCGAGCAGCCCCTACCAGACGAAGGGGCTGCTGGCGTCGAGCATCCGCTCGGACGACCCGGTCGTGTTCATGGAGCCGAAGTCCATCTACCGGGGCATCGAGGAGGAGGTGCCGACCGACGAGTACACCGTCCCGCTCGACGAGGCCCGGACCGTCCGGGAAGGCGAGGACGTGACGGTACTCACCTGGGGGGCGATGGTCCCGCAGGCCGAGCGAGCGGCCGACGAGGTGGACGCCGACGTCGAGGTCGTGGACCTCGTCACGCTCTCGCCGCTCGACGTCGAGACGATTCTGGAGTCCGTGAAGAAGACCGGTCGCTGCGTGGTCGTCCACGAGGCCCGCCGGACGCTCGGCCTCGGGGCCGAACTCTCGGCACTCGTCAACGAGTACGCGCTCGACCGACTGAAGGCCCCGGTCAAGCGGGCGACGGGCTACGACGTTCACTTCCCGGGCAACGACGCGGAGGACGATTACCTGACGGACGCGAACCGCGCCGCAGACGCCATCGAGGCGGTGATGAGCTATGAGTTCTGACCGACCCACCACACCCGAGAGAGCGGTATCGACCGGCGGCGACCCGCGCGACGCGGAGGGACGCCGATGACGAGGTACGAGTTCGAACTGCCCGACCCCGGCGAAGGGTTGACCGAGGCGGAGATCGTCGAGTGGCACGTCGAGTCCGGCGACGAGGTCGAGGAGCACGACGTGCTCTGCGAGGTCGAGACCGACAAGGCCGTGACGGAGGTCCCCTCGCCGTGTCCGGGCACCGTCGACGAACTGCTGGCCGACGCTGGCGATACCGTGCAGGTCGGGGAGGTGTTCGTCGTCATCGAGACCGACTCGCCGCCGAGCGGCGGTGACGAGGCCGAGGCCGCCGCGGAGGCGGACGAACGGTCCGAAGACGAGGAGGACGTCGAACGCGAGAGCGAGGAAGCGGATGCGGAGGACGACGTGGACGCCGACGAGTCGGAGGCGCAGTCCGACGAGGACGCGGCCGAAGGTGACGGGGCCGAAGCAGAGGAGGCAGAGACCGACGAGGAAGCGGCCGAAGACGAAGATGTGGAGGATGATGCCGAGCGTGGTGAGGGCGAGGACGTAGAGCAGGCCGTCGAACAGACGGAGGAAGAGGAACCCGAGAAGCACGAGGAGGAAACAGCAGACGAGTCGGCAGCAGACGCCGACGAGTCGGCCGAGGCGGCCGATTCCGAGTCCGAATCAGAGTCCGACGAGGAGGGCGACGCAGAGGGCGAGACCAGTGAGACGCCCGGGTCGGACGAAGAGCGGGTGTTCGCCGCCCCGCGAACGCGGACGTACGCCCGCGAGGAGGGTGTGGATATCTCCGACATCGACGGGTCGGGGCCGAACGGGCGCGTCCTGCAGGCGGACATCGACGAGCGACTCTCCGAGAGCGCAGGGGAGACAGAGACCAGCGGCGACGAGAGCGAGCGTGCCAGCGAAGCGAGTACAGACGAGGGCGACCAGCCAGCGAGCGCCGCGGCCGAGGAGGGGTCGGCGTACACCATCGAGCACCCGACCACCGAGATAGAGGCTGTCGCCGTCGACGAGGACGAGGAGCGCTCCGAGCGCCGCCCGCTGTCCGGACTCCGTGGCCGCATCGCCGAGAACATGGCCCGGTCGGCGTCGGTCGTCCCGCAGGTCACCTCGGGGTTCG
The DNA here is from genome assembly GCF_023074835.1 of Halomarina salina. Taxonomy (NCBI): domain Archaea; kingdom Methanobacteriati; phylum Methanobacteriota; class Halobacteria; order Halobacteriales; family Natronomonadaceae; genus Halomarina; species Halomarina salina. Next base: position 1,562,971 of record NZ_JALLGW010000001.1, on the reverse strand, counting down.
AGGCGGACGCGACCGACCTCGTGGACCTGAAGGAGCGACTCGACGAGAAACACGACGTCCACATCACGTACTCGCCCATCCTGCTGAAGGCGGTCGTGCCGGCGCTCAAGGAGTTCCCGATCGTCAACGCGAGCATCGACGACACGACCGACGAGATCGTCGAGAAGCACTACTACAACGTCGGGTTCGCCACCCACACCGAGGAGGGACTCATCGTCCCGGTCATTCAGGACGTGGACCGGAAGTCCATCGTCGAGGTGGCCCGCGAGATGAACGACCTCGCCGAGCAGGCCCGCGACCGCTCCATCGACGCCGCGGACCTGCGGGGCGGGACGTTCACCGTGACGAACCAGGCGACGTTCGGCGAGCACCGTACCTACGGCACGCCCATCGTCAACCACCCCGAGGCGGCCATCATGGGCATCGGCCGGGTCGGGAAGAAGCCGGTCGCCACCGAGGACGACCGGGTCGAGGTGCAACCGCGGGTCGACCTCAGCCTCTCGTTCGACCACCGCCTCGTCGACGGCGCGACGGCGAACCAGTTCATGGAGTACGTCATCGAGGGCATCGAGGACACCGACACGCTCGTCGCTCGCCTGTAGAGCGACGAGCACCCGAAAGGATTTGTCAGCGTATCTGAACTATCGGACGTGAACCGCCGTGCCCTCCTCTCGTCGGTGGTCGCTGGAGCTGCGAGGCTCACCGGTTGTCTGGGTCCCCTCGACACCGTCGTTCGAGAACTGCTATCGCAGTCCCCAGGTCTCGAACCGGACGCGAAATAGCTGTGGTGCGGCCGGTGGGCGCCGCCGAGGACCCGTCGCTCAGTCCGTCGTCTCGACGGACGCCGCTTCGGGAGCGTGGATGACGCGCTGGCCGACCGCGACGGCCGCCTCGTCGTGCCGGATTACTTCCTCCTTCGGACCGCTCGCCACCGCGACGTGCGAGAACGTCACCGGGAGGCCCATCCCGCGGTAGAACGACGCGTCGTCCTGGACGTGGAAGTGGAGGTGTGGCTCCGTCGAGTTGCCCGAGTGGCCACAGCGACCGACCCGCTGGCCGGCGACGACGCGGTCGCCCGCCGCGACGGCGACGCTCCCCTCACGGAGGTGGGCGAGGACGGAGTGTTCGCCGCCCGCGTGTTCGACCACGACGTAGTTGCCCCGGATGTCGCGCTGGCGCAGGTCCAGCCAGCCCTTCGTCCGCGGCGTATCGCGGTGGCCGTCGTTCGCCGCGACGACGACGCCGTCTGCGGGCGCGACGACCGGTTCGTCCCAGCAGTAGTAGTCCGCCGGGTCGTCGCCGTCGCCGGTGTAGGTCCGCCCTTCGGCGTCGGTCTGCACGAGGTCGTAGGCGTAGCGCTGGCCGAGGATACTCCACGAGTGGGACGCGGAGCGGTCGTGGCTCCCGTTGACGACGGTCCACTCGCCCTCGACGGGCAGGCGGTAGGTCGTCCGCTGGTCGAAGGAGTCCGGGGCGGGCAGGTCGAACCGGTACCGGAGGTAGATGGCCCCGTGCCCGGCGAGCTGCCGGAGGGCCTGGGTCTGGACCCACGGGTTGACCTGCAGCGCCAGCGTCGACAGCAGGAACCGGGCGGTGGTCCAGCGGTCGCCGGTCCGCACCCAGTCCGTCCCCGACTCCTCGCGGGACGGGAGCAGCATCGCCACGAGCGGCCAGAAGCCGAACAGGAAGAATAGCGCGAACCCGCGCAACTGGTCGAGGTCCGGGACGAGGAACCCCGGAATCGAGAGCACGCCGAGCAGCGCGAGGTTGGTCGGGTCGGGGAGCCGCCAGCCGGACTCCTGCTCGTCGGGCGTCTCTGTCGGTGGTCGGGAGCCCTCGGTGGCGGCCCGGTCGCCGTCGGCCGGTCCGGGGTCGCTGGGGGAGGGCCGACCGTCGCCGCCGGAGGCGTCAGAGAGGAGCTTCGACAGCATACCACCAGATGCACGGACCGGTAGATGAGGGTTTGGCGAACGGCTCTTCTATAAACGGACTGTCACCTACTCGACGGGCTCGACCCGCGTCGAGAGCACCGCACCCGTCTCGGCGAGGACGGCGTGGAGCACCTCGTCGTCCAGTCGTGCGGAGAGACGGACCACGCCCTCGCCGTCGGCGGGCGTCGCCTCGTAGTCGACGTGCGCGAGTTCCCACAGCATCGCCTCGCGGATGGGCCGGTCGTGGTCGTGGTAGAACGCCTCGACCGTCGGATGGACGGTGAGCGCGAACCAGGCGGGGCCGACGACCAGTCCCGCACAGGTGTCACAGGCGGCCCGGAACTGTGGCATCTCCCCCTCGTCGGACGGTTCGATTCGCGCCGTCGTCGGCCCGTAGCACCGGGGGCAGTGGCCCTGCAGCGACAGGTCGACCGCGTGGAGGACGAGGCTCGTCGCCACCCCGGCGAGTTCGGCGACGGTCGCGTGGGTGGCCGCGTTCGGCGGCAGCGGCCAGCTCAACAGTTGGTGCCCCGCCTCGCAGTCGACCTCGATGCGGCCCTGCTCGTACCGCCCGGCGATGTCCTCGCCGCAGACGCTGCACTGGCCGTCGAGCGGCGTCGGTCCCAGGCGCTCGTGGTCGGTGTAGCGACCGGCGAGGATGGCACCCACGATCTCGCCGCCCGCGTAGGTGAATCGGTAGCCGTCGTCGACCTTCTCGACGAAGTGGCCGCGGAGTTCCTCGAGGTGGTAGCGGAAGCGACCGGGGTCCTCGACGCCCGCACGCTTCCGGAGCGTCGAGAACCGGCAGACCTGCTCGCCCGTCTCCCGGACGTGTTCGGCCAGCGCCCGGAGGACGTCGACGCGCGTCGGGTCGGCGACGGCCGCGAACGCGGCGTCGGGGTCGCTCACGAACTCGGGCGCGGAGTCGTCCATGTCGGGAACTGGCGACCCGACGATATCAATCGGGCCGTCTCCGACCACCCACGCCGTACGTGTATCTCCAGTGGAAATAGAGGGGTTTCTAGGGGAGTCTGACGAGAGTCGGACGTTCGGCAGACGCCGCTTTCCGAGGACGAGTGCGACCGGGACCGTCGGAACGGTGGAGCAGGTCCCCTCGACCGCCTCTTCTCCCGACTCAATGAGTGAAGCCCGCAACGTTAATCCGTCGTAGTAGTTCTCCCGAGGCAGAATGAGCGGGCACACGAGCGAGGCGGTGGGATGCTAGGGGACGAGTCGGTGACGGAGTGTATCGACTGCGGACTGCAGGCGGGCTACAACCGGGCCGTCGTCGACACGGCGCTGGGCAGGGAACTCGGTGGGCTGTGTTTCCGCTGTGAGGAGCGGGAGTTCGGCCGCAGCCTCGGCCGCGGAAACTGGGAGACGACGGTTGGCTGTGCGTTCTGCGACCGCGACGGGTTCTACGCACTCCCGGAGTGGAAACCGTACTGCGAGGATGTCGACGGCAGACGGGTCTGCAAGGTCGACTACCGGGTCGACGAGGCGACGCTCCGGCTCTGCGACGAACACTTCTCCTGCCTCTACGACGGACCGCCGCGCCAGGGCGTTGGGAGCCAGGAACGCGACGACCGCCGCGTCCCGTAGCGAGCGAGGGTAACGTTCGGTAACGGGAACCTGCTCGTAGCGACTCACCGTGAGAGACCACACGAAAGAGAGGCCCGCTGTAAGAGTGTCAGCGGGGTCCGTAGTGCCACACGCTCTGCGAGCCCTTCACGAAGCCCGCAGTTCGATACTGTGCCACTGACGATACAGTCCTTGTCACTACACGTGTAGCCACGGGAGTACGACACGGCGCGGTGAGCGGACCGGCACCGGGACGCGCCGCGTGCGGTCACGCGTACCACGGACGCCACGGCCATCAGGTATTTTTGCGTTCACTCGAACGTCTGGACCGGGTGATGGCCTCTCGCGAAGCCCCTCGACCACCGACAGAGGTCCACTCGCCCTTTTCGTCGCGATACCGTTCGTCATCGTGTGGTTCGTCACGCTGCTCCCCGTCACACCCCGACCCGTCGAGGCCGGACCTGCCGGCACTGGACCTGCCGGGACTGAATCCCACGCGCCGCTCGTGGGCGATGTCGAAGACAGGGGGACGCGGCGAGGTGAAACGGGTCGATGGACACCGAATACCGACGTGAAGCCCCGTCCATCGGTACCGTCAGCGCGCCGCTGTATCCCCCTGCCGGAAGCGGCTACAGGCAGTCGTGATGAACGGGAAGGCCGACCATCACCGCCTGCGTGCCGGATTGGTCGACGACGGGCACGTCAATAGACCCCGAGCCTAACTATCGAGGGTTCGAGCGTTCCGCCGAGAGCGTACACCCCAGTTATCGCCCGCCCGGGAGCGTCTCACCGCCGTCTGCGAGCAGTCGGCGCTGTAACAGCGGCGTCAACACGAACAGCGACCCCCAGCAGACGTAGACGAGGTCCAGCGAGACGAACAGCGCCACCGGGATGGAGACGCCGAACACGGACGGGTAGAGGAGGAAGCGGAGCCTGTCGTAGCGGACGCGTTCGGGGGCCAGCTCCTCCTCGAAGAACGCCTCGTTGCGGGCGACGACCCACCAGAGCGCGTAGAGGAGGAGTCCCGTCGTCGTCATCACCGCAGCGTAGAACACGACCGGCACCAGCCCGCCGTAGTCGCCCAGCAGCGACGTCGGAAACGGGAGGAAGGCGATCGCCATGAGGAACAGGATGTTGAGCCACTCGACGTCGCGCGTGTGGTGCGTAGCGTGGTCGAAGACGTGCCGGTGTTCGGTCCAGAAGTTACCGACGACGAGGAAACTGAGGACGTAGCTGACCGCGTCGCGCCACTCGCGGGCGACCATCTCGACCGTCACCGGGCCCGCGTCCGAGCCGGACGGGAGGTCGATACTCAGGACGAGTATCGTGATGGCGATGGCGAACACGCCGTCGCTCAGGGCTGCGAGTCGTCGGGTGTCCGGTCGGTAGTCGTCGGTCGCCATCCCACCGGGTAGAGTACGACGAGCGTGCGTAAAACGCCTCCTCACGTCCGATTTCGTTCGGGTCGAGGACCGGACCGATGACGCCCGTCAGAACCGACAGAATCCGCACCGTTGCCTGACCGCCGACTGCACGTAGGTCTGCTCACAGTCCGGACACCACGAGCGCCTGTCCAGCCGGAACGTCAGGAGAACCGAGAGAACGACCAGGGCGGCGAGTGTTCGGCTGTGAACCATGGGAACTGCTAGACACTCACCGGGAAAAGTATTCGCATCGCTAGAACTCGGTGGCGAGTGTCACGTCACCGACGGCGACCGACGAGCCACTACGGGAACCGTGCGAGTGCGGTCAGCCCATCCGGGGGAGGTCCCCGAAGTTCATCATCACGGACTTCGTCTGCGTGTACTCCTCGAACGTCTCTCGGGCGAGTTCGCGGCCGAGCCCCGACTGCTTGAACCCGCCGTGGGGGACCGGTTCGAACAGGTCGTTGTAGGTGTTGACCCACACCGTCCCGGCCTCCAGTCGGTCCGCGACCCGGTGGGCCGTCTCCACGTTCTCGGTCCAGACGCCCGACGCCAGGCCGTACCGCGTGTCGTTCGCCTGTTCGATCATCTCCTCCTCGTCGGACCATCGGATGACCGAGAGGACCGGACCGAACACCTCCTCGCACGCCACCGTGTCGTCGTTCTCGACGCCTTCGAGGACGGTCGGTTCGACGAACGGCGCGCCGTCGAGCGACGAGTCGTCGGGGGTCCCGCCACCGTAGCGCACCGTCGCCCCCTCCGCCTCCGCCGTGTCGACGTACGAGAGCACCTCCTCGCGGTGGTCGTGGTCGACGAGCGGGCCGACGTCGGTCGTCGCGTCGAGCGGGTCGCCCACCGCGAGGTTCTCGGTCCGCTCGACGAACCGGTCGAGGAACTCGTCGTAGACGTCCTCGTGGAGGAACAGTCGGGACCCGGCGGTACACTGCTCGCCCTGGTTGAACCAGATGCTGAGGACCGTGCCCTCGACGGCCTTCTCCAGGTCGGCGTCCGGGAAGACGACGTTCGGGCTCTTCCCGCCGAGTTCGAGCGAGACGGGCGTGATGGTCTCGGCGGCGTTCTGCATCACGTACGTCCCGGCCTGCGTCGACCCGGTGAGCGACGCCTTGTCGACGTCCTCGTGGGAGGTGATGGCGTCGCCCACCTCGCTCCCCGGCCCGGTGACGACGTTGACCGTCCCGGCCGGGAGCACCGAGTCGACGACGGAGGCGATTTCGAGCGTCGAGAGCGCCGCCCGCGAGGAGGGTTTGAACACGACCGTGTTGCCGGCGGCGAGCGCCGGAGCCATCTTCCAGCCGACGAACATCGCGGGGAAGTTCCACGCGCTGATCTGGCCGACGACGCCGTGTGGCTCCCGTTTCGTGTACGCGAGTTTGTCGCTTCCCATCGGCGGAAGCCCGCCCTCGTCGGCGCTGCGGACGAGACTCGCGAAGAAGCGGAACTGCTCGACCATGATCTCCGCGTCCACGAACGCCGAGTGCTGGTTGGGCTTGCCCATCTCCAGGCTGTCGATGCGGGCGATTCGAAGCTTCTCCTCGTCCAGCGCGTCGGCCACCTCGAACAGCAGGTCCGAGCGCTGTCTGGGCGACTGCTGGCCCCAGCGGCCCTCGAACGCCTCGCGGGCGGCCGCCACCGCCCGGTCGACGTCCTCGGCCGTCCCGCGCTGGATGCGGGCGAGCACCTCGCCGGTCGTCGCGTCGAGTGTCTCCATCGTCTCGGTGTCGGCCGACTGCCGCCACTCGCCCCCGACGAGGAGGCCGTACTCCTCCTCCGGGACGGCCGCTTCGGCGGTCGACCGGTGTTTCTCGACGATGTCCGACGCTACCCCTTCGCTCCCGTCTGCCTCGTGTTCACGTGACATGGCTGTGGTCCGACAACGGGGCGCGTGCCCACGTAGCTGGCGGAGCCTCGGCCGGTTCGGGGTTAACAGTGACCACGGGGATACCCGGTGGTTTACAGTGCCCGTCCGTGCCGGAACGTGGCCACGACACGACGGCACCTCGGAACCGCCGACTGACCAGCAGTAGTGACGGTCGGGCAACAGTTAATCGGGTCGCCGGCGAAGCGGTCTCGATGATGGGGCTCTGGGTGCTGTTCGGTCTCGTCGGGGTACTGTTCCCCCGGAAGATGGTGGACTTCTGGATGGGCTACGCCGTCGAGGACGGCGAGGACGTGGAGATAAAACCGTGGGTGTACACCGTCGCCCGCATCGAGGGAGTGGTCATCGTCCTCTGGGCGCTCCGACGGCGGCGAAGGCGACGGCGACAGGCGGCAACGCCTGGTGGAACGGCGACCTCGTCCGTAGACGCCGCGTAACGCGAGACGTTCTCCTGGTCGCTGCTCCGTAGTCGCGGGAGCGAGGAGGCCGCGCCGGCGGTCGCGTCGACCCGACGCCTCGGCCGCCGACGGAACTGACTTCCGCGGCGGGGCCGGTCGGTCGGTATGAACCGGTCCTCGCCAGCCGTCGAGGAGGTCGTCGAGTACTGCCGGATACAGGCCGGACTGCTGTTCGGGTCGGTCGAGACGATGACCGAGGAGGCCGACGCGCTGCTCGACGACATCGACGACGAGATGGCGGACATCAGGTCGCGTCTCGGGCGGCCGGCCGACGAGACGGACGGTCCGACGGGACCGAACTCGACGGACAGTCCCGGAAACGACGCGGTCGACGTCGGGAGCGTCGAACGCCACGAGGCCCGCCTCGAAGAGCGGCAGGCGGAGGTCGAGGCGACCGAAACGCGGATTCGACTGTTCCAGCGGCTCGCGTCGGGTTACACCGAACTCGCCGAGGACCTCCGGGAGGGAGAGAACGACCCGCAGGATGCCCTGGAGCGAGTGGTCCGCTTCGAGGCCGAGCACGACGCGCCAGCGTACTTCGACGACCGGGAGACGCTCTACGAGGTCGTCGAACGCGGGTCCGACGACGGCTGAACGTTCCGGTAGCCGGGGCACGCGGCTTGCCGATCGACCGCGAGCGAACCGGCTCGTTCCCTCGGCACGGCCGGACGATTCGCCGGGACGACCCCCAAATCAGGGCGTCGCCGTCGGCCGACCGAGCGACTCGACCGCGCGCACCACCGCCCGGCCGAGGTCGTTCTCGCTCCAGTCCGCCGCCCGGGGAAGCGTCACGCGGTAGGTCCCGACGCCGTCGAGCGACTCCTGGAGCACACGCGTCTCGGCGTCGACGACCCGGTGGAGTTCGTCCACGGCCGACCCACCCGGGACCAGCGCGTCGTAGGCGTGGAAGTACTCCCCCAGGCGCTCGTTCCACTCGTAGTAGGCGATAGCCCGTAGCGCCGCCAGCATCTCCCGGTCGGAGACGCGTTCGACGGTGACGTCGCTCGCGTTCGGGTCGGTCGCGAGGAGCACCGTATCGTCGATAGGCGCCTCGTCGACGGACGTCGCTCGCGGGAACAGGGACCGCACGTCGCGGAGGTATCGAACCGACTCCCCCACGAATCGGCTGCTGAGATAGCTGAGCGCGGTGTCGACCAGGGCGTCGCCGTCTCCGAACCGATTCTGTATCCGCTGGTCGACGGACGCCCGCAGTCGGCTCTGGAGGCCGTCGTACTGCAGTTCGACGCCCGAGAACGACCGCGCGTTCCGGGGGTGGAGGTTGACCGCGAGCGGGTAGCCCCGTGCGGTACCGTCCGCGCCGACCCAGAGCCGGTCGTCGGCGAGGAACTCGGCCCCCTCTCGGAGCAAGGCGAACGTGGTGTTCGTCTTCCCCGCGCCACGCCACGCGGGAAACAGCGTCGTCCGCCCGTCGTGTCTTACCCCGGCGGCGTGGACCAGCGCGCGACCCTCCTCGACCAGTCGCTGCCTGAGTCGGAACTCGACGGGATAGACCGCGTAGAACGGTTCCCAGTCCGGCGTGACCCAGATGTGGTCCCATCCCGGTTCGACGCGCATGTGCTCGTCTCCGTTCCGGACGACGAACGCGTCCCCGGTCCAGCCGTAGTGGTCGGTCGGTCCACCCAGTATCGACGTGCAGTCCACCTCCTCGGTCGTCCGTTCGACGACGACGTCCGGCGGCCGAGTCGGCGCAGGAGTCTCGAACGCCCGGAACATCTCGCGAAACTGTGCGGTCGACCGGCCGCCCTCGCCCCGCACCTCGAACCGGAGCGTTCCGAACAGGTCGTAGAAACTCCGCCTCGGCCCGTCGCGACGAGCGTCCGGTACGGTCCGGGCAGTAGGACTACCCGGGAGTTCAGATGTCATCGTAGGGACAGGTCGTCGAACGCCGTTAGTTACTCTCGCAGTAGCGAGTACATAGTCGGAAAAGGGACGATTACCCCGCCGAGGGGCAGACAGTCATCCGTAGGTCCGGCAGAGAACGCCGGAATCCGACACGACTTCGCGGACAGTCATCCCGTCCCTCCGTTCGCCACCGTCCGCCGAGCGAGAGCGCATCCGGCCGGGAGCAGACGGGAGTGACCACCGGACGATGGAGAACGCCGTCGAGACGCCGACCGCTGCGGGAGGCAGTCCACCAGCGACGTCACTGCCGACCCGTCGAACGCGAGGGCGAGCGGTCGGGCGTCGGGCGCGTCACCGGGTCCTGACTGGCGGATCTCGGGTCGACGGGACGGAGCCCACCGGTGAGGGCACATAAACCCCCGACAGAAGTTGGGAGAACGCTTACGCCGAGGGACGTGGAGCGTCTAGCCATACGATACCATATGACACATAATCTCGGAGTAGACGTCGGTGGGACCTTCACGGACGTCGTCGTGTTCGACGAGGCCACGAACGAACTCACGGTCGACAAGGTCCTGTCGACGCCGGAGAACCCGTCGACGGGCGTCGTCGACGGCATCGAATCGGCGGTGGAGAAGGCGGGGACCGACGTGGCGGCGCTCGACCTGCTGTTCCACGGGACGACGGTGGTGACGAACATGCTCCTCGAAGAGACCGGGTCGCGAGTGGGACTCCTCACGACGGCCGGACACGAGGACGTCCTCCACCTCGCACGGGCCTGGACGCCCGGCCCGCTCTACGGGTGGATGGGCATGGAGAAACCCGACCCGCTGGCCGACCTCGTCGACACGCGTGGCGTCGACGGAGCCATCAGCGCACCGGACGGGACTGTCGCAGAACCGCTCGACGAGGCCGGCGTCCGCGAGGCGGTCGGCGAGTTGCGCGACGCGGGAGTGGAGGCGCTGACCGTCGCCCTGCTCAACTCGTATCTCAACCCGACGCACGAACGGCGGATTCGCGACATCGTCGCCGAGGAGGCCCCGGACCTCCCGGTGTCGATATCGTCCGAAATCGTCCCGGAGTACGGCGAGTACGAACGGACGCTGACGACGGTCATCAACGACTACGCCCGGCCGCAGGTCATCGGCTACCTCGACGACCTGCGGTCGTCGCTCGAATCGGCGGGGTCGACGGCGACGATGAACGTGGTGCGCTCTGACGGCGGCCTGATGAGTACCGAGGCGGCGAAACACCGACCGGTCGAACTCGCACTGTCCGGACCGAGCGGCGGCGTCGTCGGGGCAGCGACCATCGCCGAGGCGGCGGGCGTCCCGGACGTCCTGACCCTCGACATGGGTGGGACCTCGACGGACGTCTCGCTCGTCGAGGGCGGGGAACCGGGGACGACGCGCCAGACGAAGGTCGGCTATCGGGAGTTCAAGTCCCGCGCCGTCGACGTCAACACGGTCGGCGCGGGCGGGGGCTCCATCGCCCGCGTCCAGCTCAGCGGGTCGTTGCAGGTGGGTCCCGAGAGCGCGGGGGCGGACCCCGGGCCCGCCTGTTACGGCCTCGGCGGCGAGGAGCCGACGGTGACCGACGCTAACGTCGCCCTCGGGCGCATCCCGCCGTCGGTCCAGCTAGGTGGCCGGATGGAACTCGACCGAGAGGCCGCCCGCGACGTCGTCGAGAGTATCGCCGAGGAACGCGGCACGTCCGTCGAGGAGGCGGCACAGGCGATCCTCGACATCGTCAACGAGAACATGTACAGCGCGCTGCGGGTGGTGTCGGTCGAACGCGGGTACGACCCCCGCGAGTTCGGTCTCGTCGCCTTCGGTGGGGCGGGCCCGATGCACGCCAACGCCCTCGCAGACGTGATGGGCGCCTACCCGCTCATCGTCCCGCCCGGCCCGGGCGTGATGTCGGCGTTCGGCTTCCTCACCTCGGACGTCCAGAACGAGTTCTCCGAGACGTACCTCCGGACCGACGACGAGGTGACCGGCGAGGACGTCTTCGAGGAACTGGAGACGATTCGCGAGGCGGCCGCCGACTGGCTGGCCTCGGAGGGCGTCGACGAGGCGGACCGCACGTTCGACTACTACGCCGACTGCCGGTACTACCGCCAGGACATCCAGATGTCCATCCCGGTCGACGCCGACGAACTCCGACGGGAGACCGGTCTGGCCGAGATAAAGGGCGACTTCGAGGCGAGGCACGACCAGCAGTTCGGCTTCTCGCTCGACGCGCCCCTCGAGATAGCCAACCTGCGGGTCGTCGGCAAGGGGGCGGTACAGGGCGTCGAAATCGAAGCGGAGGAACCGGGTGAGGCCGACGCTAGCGACGCCGTCACCGGGAGCCACGACGTCTACTTCGACGACGCCTACCGCGACACGACCATCTACGACCGGACGGCGTTGCGACCGGGGAACGAGGTACCGGGTCCCGCCATCGTCACTGGCGACGACTCGACGGTCGTGGTCCAACCCGACCACGTGGCGACCGTCGACCGCTACGGCAACCTCGCGGTCGAACGAGGTGAGGGACGATGAGTTCCGAGACGCCCGAGTTCGTCGGCGACCACGACGTCGACCCGACGACGCTCGACATCATCGAGAGCACGCTGGAGAACACCCGCTACGAGATGGACCGCGTGCTGGAGACGACGGCCATCTCGCCGGTCATCCGCGAGCAGTCCGACCAGTTCCCGCTCATCGCCGACCGCCACGGCCGGATGGTGATGGGACAGTTCGGGTCGGCCATCGACACCATCATCGAGAACGCATCGTTCGACTGGGACGACCTGGAGGAGGGCGACGTCGTCGCCACCAACGACCCGTACTCCTGTGCGGGTGCCGTCTCGCACACCCCGGACATGCTGTTGCTCCGTCCCATCTTCTACGAGGGCGAGCGCGTGGGCTTCTCCAGTCAGTGGGGGAACCTGATGGACGTCGGCGGGAAGACCCCCGGGAGCATGCCCGTCCAGGCGACGACGGTGTTCGAGGAGGGGGTGCGCCTCCCACCGGTGAAACTGTACGAGGCCGGCGACCTGGACGAGGAACTGCTGGCGACGTTCGCGCACAACACCCGCCTCCCGGAGCACGCCGAGGCCGACATCAAGGCGCTCGCCGCGGGCACGAAGACGGCCGAAGAGCGTGTCCAGGAACTCTGCGACCGCTTCGGGAGGGAGACGTATCTCGACGCGTGTGACGCCATCCTCGACCGGACGCGCGACGGGATGATAGACCTCATCGAGGAGTTCGTCCCCGAAGGCGAGCGCTACACGTTCGAGGACTACGTCGACGACGACGGGATGGGCAACGGCCCCATCAAACTCCACCTGGAGATCTACCGCGAGGGAGAGACGGTGTACCTCGACTGGACGGGCACCGACGAGCAGGTGCCGGGGACGGTCAACTTCCTGCTCAACGAGAAGATGTTCAAGATGTTCACCGGCGTCTTCCTCATCATGGCGTTCGACCCGCTGTTGACGTTCAACGACGGGTACTACGACCTGTTCGAGGTGACGCTCCCCGAGGGGACCGTCGTCCAACCGGAGTACCCAGCCGCGCTCGGCAACCGCCTGCCGATGATGGCGCGGCAGTTCGACGTGCTCCAGGCGACGTTCTCGAAGCTCATCGACCAGTTCTCCGTCGCCGGGAGCTACGGCACCTCGCCGAACCTCGTGTACGCCGGGACGGACTCGGACGGGAACCAGTTCCAGATGCTCGAGATCCTCTACGGCGGGATTCCCGCACGTCCCGGTGGCGACGGGCTGGACGGCCACTCGTGGTGGCCGCTGTTCCGGACCGTCCCCGCCGAGTACCAGGAGGCGTACTACCCGCTGACCATCGACGAGTACAGCACGCGCGAGGACACGGGCGGTCCCGGCGAGTTCCGGGGCGGCCACGGCATCACGAAGGTGTACACCTTCGAGGAGGACGGCGCGATCACGTTCCAGGACGACCGGGCGCACACGTACCCGTGGGGCGTCGACGGCGGAACCCACGGCCAGACCAGCGAGAAGACGCTGATTCGGACCGACGGGACCGAAGAGTCGCTCCCCTCGAAGGTGGAGAACGTCGCCGTCGAGGCCGGCGACCGACTCGTCTTCCGGACCGCGGGCGGCGGCGGACTCGGCGACCCACTCGACCGGGACCCGTCGGTGGTCGCCGAGGAGGTCCGGCGTGGACTCGTCACCGAGGACGCGGCTCGCGAGTCCTACGGCGTCGTCCTCGACGACGGGAACGTCGACGAGGACGCGACGGCCGACCGGCGCGAGACGCTCCGCTCGTCCCGTCAGGAGCCCGGAGAGTTCGACTACGGCCCGTTGCCCGAGTACGACGACCTCGCCGAGGACATCGCCGAGGAGCGCCGCGAGTTCGAGCGGCGCTGAGCCGGCGCACCGCCCGCGACCGAACAGCCTTCACCACCCCCCGAGAAGACCACCGATGGACTGGATCGACGACACGGAGGAACTGTACGCGAACCGCGAGTTCGCGAGCAGCGTCGGCTTCGGCGAGCGACCGGCACTGGTCGTCGTCGACCTCATCGAGGCGTTCACGGACCCGTCGTCGAACCTCGGGTCGGACGTCGACGACGTGGTCGCACAGGCGGCGCGACTGCTGACGGCGTTCCGCGAGGCTGACCTTCCACGCTACTTCACGACCGTCGCCTACGAGGAGTCGTACGGCGACGCGGGCGTGTTCGTCGAGAAGGTGCCGGCGCTGCGCGAACTCCGCCTCGGGACCGACCGCGTCGCCGTCGACGAGCGAATCGAACCCCGAGACGACGAGCGCGTCGTCCTCAAGAAGTACGCGAGCGCCTTCTTCGGCACCGACCTGGCGACCGAACTGACGACCGACCGCGTCGACACGCTCGTCCTCGCGGGCGTGACGACGAGCGGGTGCATCCGCGCGACGGCCGTCGACAGCCTCCAGCACGGCTACCGGACGATCGTCCCGGCCGACGCCGTCGGCGACCGGGCAGAGGGGCCACACCGGGCGAACCTGTTCGACATCGACGCGAAGTACGGCGACGTCGTGGAGACGGACGCCGTCCTCGAGGAACTGGACCGACGCGAGACCACGACCGACGAATGACGACCGACGCGACCACCGTGAGACAGACACACACGTTACCGACGACGATGACTTATAAACGCCCGACACTGGTCGGTGGAACTGCTTTTCCGCTGGAGGGAGGTACGAGGAGACGATGAACGAGGAGACGACGAGTGCACGAGAACGGCAGGGACCGCTCGACGGTCTCCGTGTCATCGACATGTCGGGGATGATCAGCGGGGCCTTCGCGACGACGATGATGGGCGACTTCGGGGCGGACGTGGTGATGGTCGAACACCCGGAGGTGGGCGACCCCATCCGGGAGTGGCCCCAGAAGACCGAGGACGGCGAGTCGCTCTCCTGGAAGTCCCTGGGGCGCAACAAGCGCTGCATCACGCTCGACCTGAGCGCCGACCGGGGCCGCGACCTCGCGCTCGAACTCGTCGCGGACGCCGACGTGGTCTTCGAGAACTTCCGACCGGGGACGATGGAGCGGTGGGGACTCGGCCCGGACGACGTCCACGAGGTCAACGAGCGGGCCATCATGGTCCGACTGTCGGGGTACGGTCAGACCGGACCGAAGTCGGAGAAACCGGGGTTCGGCACCGTCGCCGAGGGCATCTCCGGGTGGGCGCACGCGAACGGGTTCGCCGACAGCGAACCGCTCCTCCCGCCCATCAGCCTCGCCGACCTGACGGCGGCGCAGTTCGCCCTCCAGTCGACGATGATGGCCATCTTCGAACGCGACGTCGGGCGCGGCGGAAGCGGCGAGGGACAGGTCATCGACGTCTCGCTCACCGAACCGCTCTGGCGACTGTTCTTCGGCGCGGTCGAGGCGTACGACCGCATGGAGTACGTCAGCGAGCGCAACGGGAATCGACACTCCAGCACCGCCCCGCGGAACATCTACGAGACCGCGGACGGCTACATGACGATGTCCGCCTCGAACCAGAAGATATGGGAGCGGGTCGCCCGCGCCATCGACAAACCACACCTCGTCGACGACCCGCGGTTCGAGGACAACGAGACCCGCGTCGAGAACGTCGAGGCGCTGGACGCCGAGATAGCGGAGTGGACGCGCCAGCGGACGACCGAGGAGGCCATCGAGGTGCTGGAGGCCCACGACGCCATCGTCGGCCCCGTCTACGACATGGAGGACATCTTCCACGACGAGCAGTTCCGGGCGCGCGAGGACTTCGTGGAGGTCGACGACCCCGACGTCGGTCCCCTCACGACGTTCGCGCCCATCCCGAAGTTCTCGCGGACGCCCGGCGAGGTGGAGTTCCTCGGCCCGCGACACGGCGAGCACAACGAGGAGGTGTACCGGGGGGAACTCGGCCTCTCGGAGTCCGAACTCGCCGACCTGGAGTCGGAGGGCGTCGTCTGATGCGCCTCTCGGACGTGACGCTCCGGGAGGGCGACCAGCTACCGGGGCGAGAGTTCACCGCCGACCAGAAACTGACCTGTGCGCGGGCGCTCGACGACCTGGGACTCGACTACGTCCAGGCGGGGTTCCCGGCGACGGGCGAGACGGACCAGCGGGTCCTCTCGGAACTCGCCGGGACGACGGACGCCGAAGTCATCGGTCTCGCACGGGCGCTGGACCGCGACGTCGACGCCGTCCTCGACACGGACGCCGACGTCGTCGAACTGTTCGTCTCGGTGTCCGACCGCCACCTCGACCGGCTACTTGGGAAGACCCGCGAGGAGATGCACGAGATGCTCGCGGGGGCCGTCGAACACGTCCACGACCGCGGCGGGACGGCGCACGTCACGCTGGCCGACGCCTTCCGGACACCTGCCGAGGACGTCCTCGCCGTCGAGGAGGCGATTCCGGAGGTGGAGTATCTCACGCTCGCGGACACCGTCGGGGCGCGGACGCCCCGCAGCGTCCGCGAGTACCTCGACACGCTCGGCGAGGCCGTCGACCTCGGCCGCGTCGGCGTCCACTTCCACGACGACCTCGACTGCGCGACGGCGAACGTCCTCGCGGCGGCCGACGCCGGCGTCGGGAAGGCCGACGTGAGCGTCGCGGGCCTCGGCGAACGGGCGGGCAACAGCCCCCTGGAGTCGGTCGTCGTGGCCGCGGGCGTCGACGCAACCGTCGACTTCGGCGTGGACGAGTCCGCCCTGATACCGACCTGCCGCCAGGTGCTGGAGACGCTCGGGGAGGAGTGGGACGACCGGCGGGCCGTTCTCGGCGAGACCGTCAGCGAGCACGAGTCCGCCATCCACACGACGGCGATGCTCAGCGACCCGGCGACGATGGAGGCGTACGACCCCGAACGGTTCGGCGGCGAACGACGACTCGTGTTCGGCGCGTCGACCGGGACCAGCGGCGCGCGGAAACTGCTCGACCGGGCTGGCGTCGAGGTCACCGACGACGCCGTCGCGGCGTACACCGAGGCCCTCGCCGACCACGGTCCCCTCGGCCTGGACGGAGCGCTGGACCTCGCGCGAGCGACCGTCGGTCGGGAGTGACGACCCGGTCTGTCGAACTGCGTTCGAACTCGTTCTCGGAGGACAGTCGGACAGCGACGCGTCCCGCCCGACCCGAGTCCGAACACGGCACCCGCCGAGCACCCACTCTCGGCCCCTCTGATAAAGTCCCCACAAGTGTCGGTTAAAGTCGTAAGGCGAATCGGCGTAAATCGGCGCCTATGTCAAGTGGTGACACGAACGGGGGTACCACGACCCGCAGACAGCTACTGGGCGCGACAGGAACGGCACTGACACTCGGTGTCGCTGGCTGTCTCGGCGGGGGAGACGGCGAGGGGAACGGCGGAGGAACCAGTAACGACGGCGGCGGTGGCGGCGACGGCGGCAACGGGAGCACCGACGGCGGTGGTGGCGGGGGCGGCGCGTCCTTCTCGACGGAAGCGACGGTCACTCACTGGCCCATCCTGATGTACTCGCCGCCGTACCAGGCGGCGCTGGAGAAGGGCTACTTCGAGGAGGAGGGCATCACCATCGAGGGCTTCGTCGGTTCGTCGGGCGGCGGGACGACGGTCCGGAACGTCGTGACCGGCGGCCTGGCGTTCGGCGAGGTGGCGACGCCGGCGGCGGTCAACGCCTACTACGCGGGCGCGCCGCTGACCATCATCGGTGGGGCGACGAACACGCCGGGGACCATCAACTGGGTCGCGCCAAAGGGGTCGGACGTCCAGGACATCACCGACCTGAAGGGGAAGACGGCCGGGTTCACCAGCGCCGGGTCGGTCACGCAGAACACCTCGGCGCTCTCGGTGAAACGCGCCGACGGCATCACGCCCGACGACGTGTCGTTCAAGGCGATGGGCGGGGTGAGCGAGGGGTTGACGGCGCTGAACAAGGGCTCCATCGCGGCCGCGGCGAACCTCGACCCCGTGTTCAGCTCCCAGCAGCAGGACGAAGAGCAGTGGCAGGTGGTCTTCTGGGCGAAAGACTACATCGAGCAGTTCCAGCAGACGTGCATCATCGCGGGCGGGAACATCCTGGAGGAGAACCCCGAGGCGGTTCGTGGCTACCTCCGGGCGCGGGCGAAGGGCGTCAAGTTCGTGCGCGAGAACCCCGAGGAGATGGCCGAGATATTCGCGTCGTACAACGACGGGTACGACAAGGCGACGATGGCCGCCGCCATCGAGAACGTCGGTCCCGACGACTACTACGTGGAGAACGAGTTCAGCGTCGAGGGGCTCCAGACCATCGAGGAGGGGATGAAGAACATCGACCTCATCGACCGGGACGTCGAGTGGTCGAAGCTCATCGACCAGTCGTTCCTCCCCGAGGAGAAGCACGTCGACCTGAGCCAACTGAACTGACGATGCTCGAGATAGCCGACCTCTCGAAGACGTACGGCCTCGGCGACGACCGGGTCAGCACCATCGTCGCCCTGGACGGTATCGACCTCTCCATCGACCGCGGCGAGTTCGTCTCCATCATCGGCCCGACCGGCTGTGGGAAGAGCACGCTGTTCGAGATAATCGGCGGCCTGGTCGACCCGACGTCGGGCGAGGTGTCCATCGAGGGCACCCGCGTGGAAGGGCCGGACGAGCGCATCGGGATGGTGTTCCAGGACCACAGCACGTTCCCGTGGCTCTCGGTCGTCGAGAACGTCGAGTTCGGCCTTCGGCGGAACGGCGTCGGCAAGCAGGAGGCCCGCCAGCGCGCCGAGGAGATGATCGACCTCGTCGGCCTCTCGGGGTTCGAACAGGCCGACCCGACCGAGCTGTCGGGAGGGATGAACCAGCGCGTCGCCATCGCCCGGACGCTCGTCATGGAGCCGGACATCGTCCTCATGGACGAACCGTTCGGCGCGCTCGACGAGCAGACCCGCCTCATCCTCGGCGAGGAGCTACTGCGCATCTGGCGGGAGACGGGCGCGACCATCCTGTTCGTCACCCACAACATCAACGAGGCGGTGCAGCTCTCGGACCGCATCGCGGTGATGAGCGCCCGGCCGGGGACGTTCAAGACCATCGTCGAGAACGACATCCCCCGGCCGCGGGACGACGACACGATGTCGACCGACCGGTTCAACGAACTCGTCAGGGAGCTGTGGGACGTACTGAAAGACGAGAGCAAGAAGGGACTGTCCCAGAAGACCCAGCAGGCCGAACAGGCCGAAGCCGACAACTGATGTCCGAGGTGACCCAGCAGGCCGGCGTGACCGTCGGCCTCTCGCGGACGCGGAAGGTCCGACTCGCACAGGCCATCGTCGTCCTCGCGCTCGTCGGGTTCGTCGAGTTCGCGCCGCGGTTCGGTCTCGTCTCGTCGACGACGCTCATCCCGCTCTCGGAGATGGTCGACGAACTGGTGACGCTGCTCCAGTCCGGGACGCTCACGCCACACATCGTCCAGACGTTCGCGGCGGTGTTCGGCGCGTTCGCGCTGGCGCTGGTCGTCGGCGTCTCGGCTGGCGTCCTGCTCTGGAAGGTGGCGTGGCTGAAGCAGATACTCGACCCGTACCTGCTCATCTACTACGCGATACCGTTCTTCGCGTTCTACCCGCTGCTCATCGCGCTCATCGGCCTGGGCATCGCGCCCATCCTGCTCATCGCGTTCGGGTTCAGCGTCGTCATCATCGTCACGAACACGGCGTCTGGACTGAGCCAGATCCCCGAGGCGTACGTGCTCGCGGGCCGGGACATGAACCTCTCGGGCTGGCAGTTGCTCAGATACGTCTACTTCCCCGCGTCGGTGCCGTACGTGTTCACGGGGCTGAAACTGGGGTTCGTCTACGCGCTCATCGGGACCATCGCCAGCGAGTTCATCCTCGCCGACAGCGGCCTCGGCTGGCTCATCGCGTACAACTACAACAACTTCGACGTCCGCGGGATGTACGCCGCGATGCTGTTCGTCGTCGTCCTCGCGCTCGTGATGAACGGCGCGCTCAGCTACGTCGAGAACCGCCTCTACCGGCGGGTGAGGGGATGAGCACCAGCAGTTCGCGGTTCCGGTTCGACGGCGACGTCGTCCTGTTCGGGCGACTGGCCGTCCCGCTGGTCGTCGTGGCGCTCTGGCAGGTGCTGGCGATGTCGGTCAGCGGGTTCGCCCTCGCCACGCCGACAGACACGTTCGACGCCCTGCTCGACGGCATCCGTTCGGGGTGGATGGTCGAGGGGTTCGAGCGGACGATGACGGAACTCCTCGTCGCGTACGTCCTCGCCATCGTCGTCGGCATCTGGGCGGGCGTGGCCCTCGGCCTCAGCGACTTCTGGCACGACGTGTTCGAGCCCATCGTCCTCGGAACCTACGCCATCCCGAAGGTGACGCTGTTCCCCATCTTCCTGTTCGTCTTCCAGTTCGGGATGGACTCGAAGATAGCGTTCGGCTGGTTCCACGGCGTGTTCCCCGTCGCCATCCTCACGATGTCCGCGATGGGGACCATCGACGAGACGCACCTCGACGTCGCCCGCTCGCTCAGGCTGTCGCGCTGGCAGACGTTCCGTCACGTCATCGTCCCCTCCATCCTGCCGGGGCTGGTCATCGGCCTCCGACTGGGGTTCAACCTCACCTTCCTCGGCATCGTCCTCGGGGAGATGTTCGCCTCGCGGGCCGGACTCGGCTACACCCTCGTCGAGTACATCGCGGGCGTCCAGACCGCACCGATGCTGGCGATAATCGTCGTGCTCGTGCTCGTCGCCACCGTGGTCAACGTGGGCTTCTTCGTCCTCGAGAACCGCCTCGGCTCCCGGAGTGCCGACACTGCACAGATGGCCTGACCACCATGCCGGGACCACTCGACGGCCGACCGTCCGACGGCGACCGGACGGCTGGCGCGACGTTGATGCCGACGGACGCGAAACGCTGACCCTCAACGGACCATGTTCACAGCCACCATCCACATCAACCTCGACGAGGACCACGTCCTCAGCGAGATAACCGACATCACGAACGGGGGGTTCCCGATATACTACTTCGAGACCATCGACCACGAGAACATCCGGTTCGTCATGGACGCCGGTGACCACCGCGACGCCATCGCCGACGTCCTCCGGGAGAGCGACGCCGTGCAGGACGTGAAGTACGTCCCCGACTCACAGCTCGTCATCACCAAGCGTTCGTCGGGGGTGCTCCCGGTCATCCGCGCGAACCACGGCATGCTCCAGCAGATGAACCAGTTCGACGGGACCCACCGCACGTTCGACGTCATCGTCTTCAGCCGCGAGGAGCTCAAGCAGATGATAGCGGAACTGCGGGACCTGGGCGACGTCCACCTCGGGCGACTCCAGCCCATCGGCGACCCGACGCTCTCGCTGTCGGCTCGCCAGTCGGAGGTCATCACCCTGGCGAAGGAGGCGGGCTACTTCGACTGGCCGCGGCAGGTCGACGCCGAGACGCTCGCCGACGAACTCGGCATCTGTCACTCGACGTTCCTCGAACACCTCCGCAAGGCCGAGAAGAAACTCATCGACGAGGCGTTGAGCAGTGCGCTCCCGACCGGCGAGATGAACACCCGGTGAGCGGGACGTCGGTCAGGGCGACGTGAGCAGTGCGGACGCCCCGGTTCGCCTCGCCGTCACGTCGACCACGTTCCGGACGAGCATCGCCTGCGTGAGGGGACCGACGCCGCCGGGAACAGGAGTAATGGCACTCGCTCTGGTTGCAGCGCTGTCGAAGTCAACGTCACCGACGAGTTCGAACCGCCGCTCTGCACCGGACTCGGACCTCGTCCCGGGACCGTTCGATTCGGAACCGGACGCCGCTGACTCCGTGACGTCGACGCGAGTGGCACTGACGTCCACGACGACCACGCCGTCGCCGAGCATCGACCCGTCGACCAGTCCCGGTGCGCCCGCTGCGGTGACGAGCACGTCCGCACGGCGCGTCACCGAGGCGAGGTCCGTCGTCGCGGTGTGACAGACCGACACCGTCGCGTCGCCGCCGGGGCCGCGTTTCAGCAGCAGGTTCGCGAGCGGCCGAGCGATGGTCGGGTCCCGGCCCACGACGACGACGTGGCGGCCCGCGGTCTCGATGCCGTACGCCGAGAGCAGTTCCACCACGGCGCGGACGGTGACGGGGACGACGCGTGGCTCCCCCGTCACGAGTCGTCCGAGGTTCTCGGGGGCGAAGCAGTCCACGTCCTTCTGAATCGGGACGAGCGAGTGGACCCGGTGACCGTCGACGTGGTCGGGGAGCGGAACCTGGACGAAGAGCGCGGTGACGTCGTCGTCCGCCCCGAGCGACCGGACGGTGTCGTAGAGCGTCGACGCGGGCGCGTCCGCCGGAACGTCGCGACGCCTCGTCTCGATGCCGAGTTCGGCACACCGCTCGTGTTTCAGCTCCATGAACCGAGTCTGCGTCTCGTCGTCCGACATTAACACCGTCCCCAGCGTCGGGACGACGCCGTGTGCACGGAGGGTCTCCACGTCACTCCGGACGGTCGACAGAATCCGTTCGGCGGCCCGGTCGCCGGTCAGCAGAGTCGGGGACGTCACCCGGCGACACCTGGCTCGTCCGTTCGCCGAGGCGTCGCCGAGACAGGCCGGCGAGACCAGGGCCGGTCGGGTCGAGGAGAGTGTCGACGCTCGACGACCGTCTCGCGCCCGATGTGTCGGTCACGGGGCAGATACTTGACCACGACCCACGATTGACAACCCATGACAAGCGAGTGTTACTACTGCCGGGGTATCGTTCTTCCGGACGAGCCGGGTGACCTCGTCCTCGGGGACCACGGCGACCACCAGGTGAGTCTGCATCTGGACTGTGCGACGGGGAGGGCGTCGTCGAGGGAGAGCGCGACCAGGGAGAGGGACTCACCGTCGTCTGCCCGGAGTGTGGCCGGACCGAGACCCGGTGAGCGAACGTCGCGCGACGAGGTGGTGCGGGAGCCACCTCACTCCTCGTCTGGTGGGTCGATGTCGTGGTGTAACCCGACCGATGGGAGTTTCGCGAGGAGTCGCCCGACGAGCGACGTGTGGCCGCCCTCCTCACGGACGAACGTCAGGGTGAGCCCGCCGAGCGCGACCACCGAGAGGACGGCGAACGGGAGACCGGTCAGGACGGCGAGCGCCTGGAGCGTCTCGATGCCCCCCAAGAGGAGCACCGAGACGGCGACCGCACCCTGGAACGTCCCCCAGAAGACGATGCTCCCCGTCGTCGGGGCGAGGCCGCGACGGGTGGCCAGCAACGCGGTGACGAGCGTCGAGACGTCCGCCGACGTCACCATGAACACGACGACGAGGCCGAGGAAGAGGAACACGAGGAGGTCGCCGAGCGGCAGGGCGTCGAACACCAGGAACCCCACCACCGCCTCGGAGCCACCGCTGTCGGCGAGCGTCCCGAGGACGTCCGTCCGGCCCCGGTGTTGCAGCCAGAGCGACGTCCCACCGAGCAGGAGGAACCAGACCATGGTCGCCGCCGACGTGGCGACGACGCTCGTCACCACGACGGTCCGAATCCGCCGCCCGCGGGACAGCGCGGCGACGAACAGCCCCGCGAACGGGGCCCACGAGAACCACCACGACCAGTTCCAGACGGTCCAGTCGGTGACCCACCCGTCTCCCAGGGTGAGGCTCAGCGGGACGAAGCCGAGCGCGTAGGCGCCCACCGCGTCGAGGCCCCGCGAGACGACGAACGACCGCGGCCCGACGACGAACACGACGAGAGCGAACAGGGCGAACAGGGCGACGGTGAGCGCGGCGATGCGCCGGATGCCCCGGTGGACGCCGGTGACACACGAGAGCAGGACGACGAGCGTCAGCCCAGCGATGAACACGACCGACCCGGTCCGGCCGGTCGTCACCCCCCACTGGAAGGTGATGCCGGCGAGGAACTGCTCGCTCACGAGCGCGACGGACGTGGCGATGCCACCGATGGTCGCGAACACGGCGAGCGTATCCACGAGGCGACCCCACAGCGAGTCGAGGCCGTCGACGCCGAGGAACGGGGCCAGAATCGTCGAGACCCGGAGCGGGGCGTCGTGTCTGAACACGAAGTACGCGATGGGGAGGCCGATGACCGCGTACGCACTCCACGCCGAGAGCCCCCAGTGGAACAGGACGTAGGTGAGCGCTCCGTCGATTGCCGCCGCCGACTGCGGCTGCGCGTCGACGGTCGGCGGGGGCGTCCGGTAGTGGAACAGCGCCTCCGCCGGCCCCCAGACGACCACCCCGGCGGCGATGCCGGCGGTGAAGACGAGCGTGAAGTACGTCGGGTAGGTGTACGTCGGTTCGGCGTCGGGCGCACCGAGTCTCACGTCGCCCCAGGGGCCGACGAGCAGGACCAGGCAGTAACACACCGCGAGGAACATCGCGCCGAGGAACAGCGGACCGCCACCGAGGAGGACGGTGTTCGAGACGCCGTCCACGACGGCCGTCGTCGCTCCGGGGAACAGCGCTTGCGACGCGCAGAAGAGGGCGAAGACGGCGACCGGGACGCCGAGCACGACCGGGTCGTGACGGGCGAGGAACTCGCCGAGGGTCACACGCACGGAGTGTCGCCTGATTCGGAGCAGCGCCGGTGGCCGGTGCTCCTCGCCGGCCGTCGCTGCGTGTGGCAGGACGGCGAGGTAGCCCAGCCCGGAGCCGAAGAACGTCAGCGCGACGACCAGCCAGACGTGGCCGTCGACGGCGTCGCCGACGAACTCCGGGAAGAAGAACCCCGCGACGACGACCGCCCCCGACCCGATGCAGAGCGGGAGCAACACTCCAGCGAGGACGCCACCGGTCTCTCCGGCCTCACTCCCGCTCATACGCTGTCAGTTTCCACTGGGAGGCCAAGTATCCTCCTAGCAGCTGAGACGAACGTCAGGAACCCGAGAACGGTGTGTCACCACCATCGGGAGCCTCCGGGAGTCACCCGTCGTCGTCCATCGCGTCGGCGATGGGGGAGGATGCGCCGAGGACGGACGCGCCGAGGAGTCGACCGCCGATGGTGAGCGGGTTGACGACGTCGTCGGCACCGACCGACTCGAACTTGGGGACGTGTTTCTCCTCGTTCGCGGCCGCCACGACCCGGACGTCCGGTGCGAGGCTCTTGACGGCGAGGACGGCGAGCACGTCCCTCGCGTCGTCGTTGCTACAGACGACGACGCCGCGGGCGACGTCGACGCGGGCCTCTTCGAGCGTCTCCTCGTCGGTCGGGTCGCCGGTGAGGACGTTCATTCCGTCGAACGTGAGCGAGGACGCGACGTCCGGGTCGGGCGTGACGACCAGGAACGACGTCTCGTCGGCGAGTCGAGCGAGTAACGGTGCGGTGAGGTCGCCGTACCCGAGTACGACGACGTGATCCTCCAGGAGTGTGAGTTCTGATGCGGTCATGCTTCCGAATGCGGCTGCCATTCTGGCTTCGATTGCCGGGGCGACCAGCGCCCCGATGGCGACGGTGAACGCGCCGGTCCCGAGGACGATGACCGAGAGCGAGAACCACTGCGCTTCGGGGGTCGTCGGCGTGATGTCGCCGTAGCCGACGGTCGCGATGGTGACGATGACGTAGTAGACGGCGTCCGCCCAGTCGTCGAGGCCGAGGAACTGCTCGCGGAGGCCGTAGGCACCGACCGTCCCGTACAGGCCGACGCCGACGATGGCGGCCAGCGACGCGACCTGGAGCGGCGAGAGTTCGATGGGCCGGTCGAACTCGCCCCGATTCACGACGAGGAGCGGATACGCCGCGACCAGCGCCAGCAGTAGCGGTACGTCCGTCGTCTGGAAGGTGACGAGCGGGAGGGTCGCCAGCACCGGGAGGGAGACGACAGCCACCTGCCAGGCGAGCCGTTTGCGCCGCTGGAGACCGAGCGTGAGGGGGGCCAACAGGAACGCGAACAGCACGCCGGCGAACCGGGCGAACACCACCGCGTCCGGCACGACGCCCGCCAGCGGCCCGGCCAGTACGAGCGACTGCTGGGTCATGTTCGAGAGCCCGGTGACGAACGCGAGGAGCGCGACGACGCCGACCAGCAACACGGTCGGCTTCGCCCCGGAGAACTGTCGCCACTCGACGAGCGCGACCCGGTCCGTCCGGTAGAACAGGGCCTCGTACGCGCGCTCGTCCCCTTCGCCTTGCGAGCTATTCACTACCATACAGTTCGTCGAGGTGGTACAAAAGGAACGCGGCGTGTCGGCCATCGCCCGACGGGGACACTCGGCCGCCTCGGTGACTCAGAACAGGCCCGAGATGTTCCCGTCGGCGTCGATGTCCATCCCCGCGGCGGCGGGGTCGCTCGGCAGACCGGGGAGGGTCAGGACGTCGCCGGTGAGTGCGACGAGGAACCCCGCGCCCGCCGAGGGGTACACCTCGCGAATCTCGAGTTCCCACCCGGTCGGCGCGCCCTTCTTGCTCGCGTCGTCGCTCAGCGAGTGGAACGTCTTCGACAGACAGACCGGGAAGTCGCCGAACCCCAGGTCCTCCATCCGCTCGATGTCCCGGTCGGCACCGCCGGTGTACTTCACGCCGTCCGCGCCGTACACCTCGGTCGCGACGGTGTGTATCTTCTCCTTGATGGAGTCCTCGTCCTCGTACAGCGGCGCGTACTCCGCCTCTCCACTCTCGACTGCCTCGACGACGCGTTCTGCGAGGTCGACGCCGCCCTCGCTCCCCTCCTCGAAGACGGTCGACTCCGCGGCGGGGACGTCGAGGTCGTCGCGACAGTGGTCGAGGACGACCTGCACCTCCTCGTCCGCGTCGTCGGGGAAGCGGTTGACGGCGACCACGACGGGGACGCCGAACTTCTGGAGGTTCTCGACGTGTTTGTCGAGGTTCTCCAGCCCGCGCTCGACCGCACCGGTTCCGGCGGCGTCGATGTCGTCGTAGTCGGCGGGCCACATGTTCTCGCCGTGGTACTTCAGCGCCCGGACCGACGAGACGAGGACGACGGCGTTGGGTTCCATCTCGCCGAGTCGACAGACGATGTTCAGGAACTTCTCGGCTCCGAGGTCGGAGCCGAACCCGGCCTCGGTGACGAGGTAGTCGGCCATCCCGAACGCGGCCTTGTCGGCCATCAGCGAGTTGGTGCCGTGGGCGATGTTCGCGAAGGGACCGCCGTGGACGAAGGCCGGTGTTCCCTCGATGGTCTGGACGACGTTCGGCTTGATGGCGTCCCGAAGCAGCATCGTCACCGCGCCCGTGGCCTCGATGTCGTTGACCGTCACCGGGTCCCCCTCGCCGTCGTAGGCGACGATGATGCGTGCGACGCGCTCTTTGAGGTCGGCCAGCCCGCTCGCCATGCAGAGGACGGCCATCAGCTCCGACGCCGCGGTGAGCAGGAACTGGTTCTCCCGCGGCGTCCCGCCGGTCTTCCCGCCGAGACCGACGACCGTCTCCCTGAGCACGCGGTCGTTCATGTCGATGGCTCGCGGCCAGGAGACATCGTTGACGTCGATGTCGAGGTCGTTGCCCTGCGCTATCTTCGCGTCGAGCATCGCCGCGATGAGGTTGTGCGCCGAGGTGAGCGCGTGCAGGTCGCCCGTGAAGTGGAGGTTGATCTCCTCCATCGGGAGGACCTGCGACCGGCCGCCGCCCGCTGCCCCGCCCTTGACGCCGAACACCGGCCCGAGCGAGGGTTCCCGAATCGCTATCATCGCCTCCTCGCCGATGTGGTTCAGCGTCTGACCGAGACCGACCGTCGTCACGGTCTTCCCCTCACCCTTCGGCGTCGGCGTCATCCCGGTCACAAGCACGAGGTTCCGGGGCCGCTCTTCGGCCTGCTCTCGAAGCCGGTCGATGGCGTCGTGTTTCACCTTCGCCGTGTACGAGCCGAAGTACTGGAGGTCGTCGAGTCCAAGCCCCCACGGCTCGACCAGCTCCCAGATCGGTTCCATCTCGGTCGCCTGTGCGATCTCGTAGTCCGTCGGGAGCGGCCCCGCTACCTCGTCTGGTGATGACATCTCGCAGTGAGCTTCCGAGCACCGCGACAAGAACGTTGGTACACCTGCCAGAATCGAGAGACGATGTGGTCGTCGTCGTGCGGTCGAGCCGACCGAGCCACGACACTTCCGGAACCCGACGGACCGAGGATGCCGACGTCGAGACGGGGACCCGACGGCGCGTGACGGCCGGGGAGCAGGCGGTCGATAGCTTTTCAGCACCACCTGTCACAGTCACGAGATATGACTGTGGCTGGCACTGCCGCGTTCGGCGTCGGGTCCGACGGCTGGTTCACCGCCGTGCAGGCAGTCGAGCCGGCCGCCATCCTCGACGCCTCTGGTCCGGTTCTGGCGACGCTCGCGTTCGTGGCGACGGTCCTCTCCGGTGGTGCCGTCCTCTCCGTCGCGGGTGGTCGCATCGACGACGCCGTCGACGCCTCGATGGCGAACCCCCTCGTGTCGGTCGTCTACGGACTCGTCGCGTTCGGGCTGGTCGTCTTCCTCGTCGGCTACGCGGTCAGCCAGCTGTCGCGGTTTGGTGTCGCGTCCGGCGTGCTCGCGACGTTGCTACTCATCGTACTGTGTCTGCTCGTCCTCTCGCTGTCCGGGTTCGGGTTCGTCGTCGTCGGCGCGTGGCTGACGACGGCGGTCGGCGGTCGTGAACCCTGGGTCGGCCTCGTCGCGGTCGGGCTCGTCTGTGCGACGGTCTGGCTCGTCCTCCCGTTCGCAGTCGCCGCCGTCGTCTGGTTGGCCCTCGCGTGCCTCGGCGTGGGCGGACCGACGCGGCGCTGGATACACGCCGACGAGGCGGAAGCGACCCCGGGGTGAGCCGTCGACCCTCCTCACGACGACGGCGCGTGGGTGGCCCGTGACGACCGCGACAGCAGTCGCTCGCGGGCTCACGCCGGTCGCGGTCGTCGGTCGAAAGAAGGAGGGGTCGGGTCGCCGTCGTCGCGTCAGTCGCTGCCTTCCGCGCCGGAACCACCTCCCGAGACGTCGGTCACCACGTCGCTGCCGCTCGACACCACGTCGACCTCGTCACGCCTGGTGACGTCCTGGATGCGTTCGGCGAACTCTTCGGACTCCAGGATCTCGTACTCGTTGTTGAGCCCCAGATACACCGTGTAGCACATCAACAGCAGGATGACCGCGAACGGGAAGCCGGTCGCGATGGAGGCGGTCTGCAACGCGTTGAGACCGCCACCCCACAGCAGGAGTGCCGCGACGCCCCCCTCGGTCAGCGCCCAGAAGATGCGCTGGGCACGTGGCACGTCGTGTTTGCCCCCGGAGGTCAGGTGGTCGATGACCAGCGACCCCGAGTCCGACGACGTGACGAAGAACGTGATGACGAGCAGTGTGGCGAGGATGCCCGAGATGGCACCGAGCGGGTACTGGTTCAGCGCGATGAACATGCCGAGCGTCTCGAACACGCCGTACTCGAGCGCGTTGTACTGCGTCTGGACGGCACCGCCGGCGAGCGCGTTGTTCAGCGCACTCCCACCGAACGTCGACAGCCAGATGGTCGAGAACATGCTGGGCAGGAACAGCACGCCGATGACGAACTCACGGACCGTTCGCCCCTTCGAGATGCGCGCGATGAACATGCCGACGAACGGCGACCACGCGATCCACCACGCCCAGTAGAAGATCGTCCACCCCTGGACGATGTCTCCTCCCGACCCCTGCGCGCCGGTGAAGAACGACAGCGAGAGCAGGTTGCCGAAGTAGGTCCCCAGCCCCTGGACCCACGTGCCGAAGATGTACACCGTCGGTCCCACGACGAGCAGGAACCCCAGCAGCGTGAGCATCAGGTAGAGGTTCAGCGTGCTCAGGCGCTTGACCCCGCTGTCGAGCCCCGCCGCGACGGACGCCGTCGCGATGAGGGTGATTCCGGCGATGAGCAGCACCTGAATCAACGTCGTCTGGGGAATCGATGCCACACCGAGGACCGCGTCACCGCTGACGTACGCGAGACCACCGTTGACCTGCGCCACGCCCAGTCCGAGCGACGTCGCGAGACCGAACAGCGTCGCGAACACCGTCACCAGGTCGATGACGTGGCCCGGCCAGCCGTAGATGCGGTCACCGAGCAGCGGCCAGAAGATCGACCGGAAGGTCAGCGGCAGCCCCCGGTTGAACGAGAAGAACGCGAGCCCCAACCCGACGAGGCCGTAGATGGCCCACGGGTGGAACCCCCAGTGGAAGAACGTCTGTGCCATCGCGGCGGAGGCGGCCGCACCGGTTCCGGCCTCCGCCCCGAAGAAGCCCGGCGGACTGTTGAAGTAGAACACCGGCTCGACGACGCTGAAGAACATGAGCCCGATGCCCATGCCGGCGCTGAACAGCATCGCCATCCACGAGAAGTCGCTGAACTCCTTTCTCGCCTCCACCCCACCGATTCGAATCTTCCCGTACTTGCTGAACGCGAAGTAGAGGATGGTGACGATGAAGATGTTCACCGCCAGCAGGAAGAACCACCCGAACGTCGTCTCGAAGAACGATCTGACCGCGCTGTACATCTCCCCTGCACCCTCACCCAGCAGGATCGTCACCGCGACGAACACGCCGATTATCAGTAGTGCCACCGGGAACACGATCGGGTGGACGTCGAACCCGTAGCCCTGGTAGTTCGTGTCGCCCGGCTTCCGGTCGGAGTCCGGGTGGAACAGTTCCACCTGGAGCCCCTCGGACATCTCCCCCGTCGCATCGGATTTATCCGCCATCGGTCACCCCACGGTACAGATACCCTGTCGCCCGTCCGTTGTCGAGTTGAATCATTGACCTCGTGTCCGTTCTCGTTCGCTCGTTCGTGTACGGCCCCGGTCGAGGCCACTGCCCTGTCGACCGGACAGCACATCGACGCGACCACGACTCCACTCGCACACGACGCTCTACACAGTACGGCCGGGAGCCGTATGAGTGTGCCACACACCCTCACCCCCCAAAATGTAATCGTGGTATGATAAGTGTTCGCGTGATTTCCGGGCACCACGTGTAGGATGAACCGGTAAATCGGCAGAGAAGAGAGGAATCCATGGAGTTCTGACAGAGCCGTGGACGTATGGAACACGACTATCAATTTTTCGAGACACTCTTGCTCTTTGACGAGCGCTGAGCGTATCCACACCGCCCTGCTAGTACCGGCGATGAGCGACCGTTTCGGGGTGTTGTTCGGGCAACTGAAACGGCTCGTCGGCATCCTCGTCGGGCCACTCAGGAAGGACCCCGACGCCACGAAGTTCGACCTCGCTATCCCCGAGACGCACAACACGACGATAGACGGCGACACGGGGTGGGCCAGTCGGCCGTCGGCCTGGCTGGCGTGTCCGCGGTGCGGGGCGGACATCCACCAGCGGGACGCTCGCGAGAAGATCGACTGTCCCCGCTGCGTGGCGGTGTTTCCCCCCGCCGAGTTCGCCGACCTGACGCTCAGGCGACTCCAGTGTCCGGTCTGTGGCGACGCGATGGAACACGGCATCCGACACCCCAACGCGTTCGACGTCCCCGAGTGGGCGACCTGTCACCGGTGTCGGTACCACTGGGAGTTCGGCCACCTGTTCTAGCGACCGGTCGGAGAGCGTACAGTTTCATGTCGTCGTGTCACCGACCGGGAGACATGGTGAACGTTCCGGCGGCGGTGGCGGCGCTCGTCGCCGCCGTCCTCATCGGCTTCGCCGCCCTCGCGATGACCGGCGGTGAGTTCGGAATCGCCGGCGTCAGCTTTCTGAGCGCCAGCATCGTCATCTACCTCCGGGAGCGGTTCTTCGTGGCGCACTGACCGACGAGGACGGGCCCGTCTGTCCGCCACCTGGCCGTCGGTCCCTGGGGGCCGCCGACCGTCGATTGGCCGGTAGACCCCCTCAGATCTCGTCGTAGCCCATCCGCTGTGTGAGGACCGGTACCGTCGCCGTCCGCACCACCTTGTCCGTCGTCCCCCCGAGGAGCGTCCCGATTCGGCCGCGGTACGCCGACGCCAGTACGATGACGTCCATATCGTTCTCCTCGGCGTAGTCGGAGATCTCCTCGGCGACCGACCCGCTTCGACGGTCGGTCTCGCACTCGACGCCGTGTTCCGCCGCCACCTCCTGTATCTGGTCGAGGATCTTGTCCGCGTACGCGTTGTACTCCTCTCTGAGTTGCTCCTCGTCGTCACGAAGCGACAGGGCACGGGGTACCCCCGGCAGGTCGATGACGTACAGCGCGTGGGCCGTCGCACCCACCGCACTCGCGAGTTCGATACCGTGCGTCGCTCCTCGAAGCCCCTCTTCACTCCCGTCGTAGGGTATCAGTATATGTTGGTACATCCGTGACACCTGTTCGTAGTTCTAAATGACCCATGTTATATGTTGCCACGAGCGAGGGGCGCGAGCGGCGGTCGAACCCGGTCGCGGCCAGTGTCGTCTCACCCCGCTGACCCGACTGCTCCGCACTCCGCCCGTCCGACTGCCTACGTCTCGAGGGTCGTCGCGATGTTCTCGACGCTATAGCCGCTGGATTCGACCGCCTCGACGATGGCCGCCGCGTGGCTCTCCCCGCTCGTCTCGACCCTGAAGACCAGATACGCCTCGCCGATCTCGAGGTCGTCGACCGACCGGTCGTGGCGCACGTCGTGGATGTTCGCCCCGAACGAGGCGATGGTCCCGGCGATGTCCTGCAGCGTCCCCGGCCGGTCGTCGATCCGGATCCGGAGTCTGAGTATCTGCTGGCGGGCGGTCAGGGCGTGAACCAACACAGTCTGGAGTCTCGTCATGTCGAGGTTCCCGCCGCAGAGGAGGGGGACGACGGTCTCGCCCGACACGTCGAGCGAGTCGCTCAGTATCGCGGCGACCGACGCCGCGCCCGCCCCCTCGACGACCTGCTTGGCCCGCTCCAGGAGCAGCAGGATGGCCTGCGCTATCTCGGTGTCCGTGACGGTGACGACCTCGTCGACGTTCCGCTCGATGATGCGCAGGGTCGTCTCGCTGATGCCGCCCGTGGCGATGCCGTCGGCGATGGTGTCCACCTCGTCGAGGGTGACCGGCATCCCCTTCTCGAGGCTCTCGTGGACCGTCTCCGCACCCGTGGCCTGAACGCCGACGACGCGAGTGTCCGGCGAGAGGTGCTTGATGGCCGTCGAGACACCGCTGATGAGGCCGCCGCCGCCGATGGGGACGACCACCGTGTCGATGTGCGGACAGCCGTGGTACAGTTCGGTGCCGAGCGTCCCCTGTCCGGCGATGATGTCCGGGTCGTCGTAGGCGTGGACGAACTCGGCGTCGGTCTCCTCGACGGCCGCCTTGGCGTGCGCCATCGTCTCCTGGAAGTCCTTCCCGACGAGTTCGACCGTCGCCCCGTAGCTTCGCGTGGCGTCGACCTTCGCCTGCGGTGCGGTCTCCGGCATGTAGATGGTCGACGACGCCCCGCACTTCGTCGCGGCGAGGGCGACCCCCTGCGCGTGGTTTCCGGCACTCGCGGCGACGAACGACTCGACGCCACGGTCGGTGTCCTGACAGATCTTGTTGTACGCGCCTCTGGTCTTGAACGACCCCGTCCACTGGAGATGCTCCATCTTGAGGAACACCTCCGCGTCGACCAGCGCACCGAGTGACGTACTCGTCTCGACGGGGGTCTGTTTGACCACGGTGTCGTCGTCGAGGCGGTCGCGTGCTCGTTCGATGTCCCGGTACGTCACGGGCAGGTCGGGTGCGTCGGTGGCGTCGGTCGGTGGCATGAGTCTGTCGTGGTGTGGTCGAGGGTAGTGGTCTGTGCCGGGTGTCGGTCGTCTGGGCCGAGTGTCGATGTCGGTCGTCGGTCCGTCCCTCGTTATCGCAGGATACGGTCCCGTCCGGGGTCGAACAGCGGTTCGTCGCGGACGGTCGCGTCGTAGGTCACCCCCTCACAGAGGACCTGGACGGCCGTCCCCGCCTCGGCCACCTCGCTCGGGAGGTAGGTGTAGGCGATGGACTCCCCGATGGAGTAGCCGAAGTCCGCCGCCTGGACGTAGCCGACGGCCTCGCCGTCGTCGTGTAAGACGGGACGCCCGCTCGACAGGATGTCCGTCGAGTCGTCGAGCGTGATGGGGGTGATTCGGCTCTCGACGCCCGATTCGCGGGCCTCCTCCAGCGCCGCCTTCCCGACGAAGTCGGTGTCCAGGTCGACGGCGAACGGGAGACCGGCTTCGAACGGGTTCGCGTCGGTGTCGATGTCGGTCCCCCACAGTCGATAGCCCTTCTCCAGTCGCATCGATTCGAGGGCACCACCGCCCATCGGTCGGACGTCGAGGTCACGACCCGCCTCCCACAGCGTCTCCCAGAGGCGCTGGCCGTACTCGACCGGTGCCCACAGTTCGTAGCCGAGTTCCCCGACGTACGAGACCCGCAGTGCGACGACGGGCACCTCGCCGACGTAGAGCCGCTTCGCCCGGAAGTACGGCAGACCTCCGTTCGAGATGTCGGCGTCGGTACAGCGCTGCAACAGGAGCCGCGCCTTCGGTCCCCACAGGCCGACCGTCGACCTCGCGCCCTCCTCGACGGTGACCGAGACCGTGTCCGGAGCGCGTTCCCTCAGCCAGGTACCGTGGATGCCCGGCGAGTTCCCCCCGCCCGTCGTCACCATGTACCGCTCGTCGTCCAGTCGGACGACGGTGACGTCGGCGAGGATGCCGCCGCCCTCGTTCAACAGCAGCGAGTAGCGGACCTGTCCGACGTCGATGTCCACGTCGTTGCTACACGTGCGCTGGAGGAACGCCCCGCTGTCCGGCCCCTCGACGACGATGGAACTGAACGAGGTCATGTCGAACATCGACACCGCGTCGCGGGTGTGGAGGTGCTCCGCCCCCTCGATGGGCGACCGGTTGATGGACTCCCACCCGTCCTGCTCGGAAATCTCCTCGGCGTACCGTTCGACGAGGTCGGCGTTCGACTCGTACCACTGGGCGCTCTCCCACCCGCCGCTCTGGACGAAGTTCGCACCCAACTCGCGTTGCTGGTCGTAGAACGGACTCCGTCGGAGGCCGCGGTGGTCCTCGGGTTGCCACCGCGGTTCGACGATGGAGTAGACCTGCCGATACCGGGTCGAACCCCGGTCGACGAAGTACCCCTTCTCCCCGGTGTGCGGTGCGAACCGGCGGACGTGGATACCGCCGACGTCGACCGGCCCCGACGGGAGGCGCGGGACGTCGTTCTCCATCCACTCGGCGACCAGGCGACCGTACCCCCCGGAGTGGGTCCACCAGATGGCGAGCGCGCTCCAGAGGTCCTCGACCTGTGCGGTCGGTCCGACGGCGGGCATCCCGTCCGGCGTGAAGACGAAGATGCCGTTCTCGGTCACGGCGTACTCGGCGTCGACGCTGGCGGGCAGCAGTTCGTCGAACGCCTGCTTCGCCGACGTGTCCCGGTCGGGGTGGGTCGCCCGCTCCCAGTGTCGTCGGGAGAACTCCCGGACCGACGCCTGGCGGTCCTCGCTGTTCGCCCCCATCGTCTCGGGGTCGACCGGGAGCGACTCGTGGTTGTACGACCCCATCCCGAGGGCGTCGCCGTGGTTGCGGAAGTACAGCGAGTGGTCCTGGTCGCGGCCCACGGGTTGCGTGGGGGCTTCGCTCATGAACTCCTGGATGTCGCGGTTCCCCGGCACGTCGAGGTCGGTGGTGTTGTCGCCCACGGAACTGCCGTACTCGGACAGTTCGTCGAGCGGTTCGGTGACGACGTACTGGTGTTCGACCGGGGCGATGGGGAGGTCGATACCCGCGAGACGGCCCGTCTGGTAGCCCCAGTTGTTCGTCGCGACGACGCACCGCTCGCAGTCGATGCGTCCACGGTCGGTCTCGACCGCTCGAATCGTCCCACCCTCGACCACGAGGTCGGTCACCTCGGTGTCGCCGTAGAACGTCGCGTCCGAGTGCTCGATGTACCACTGGAGGGCACCGATACCGTCGACGCGACCGTCGGTCGGCGAGTAGTAGCCGCCGAGAATCTCGTCGGAATCGACCAGCGGGAGGTGCTCGACCACCTCCTCGGGGCCGAGCAACTGCGGGTCCGGCAATCCGTACGAGCGTGCGTTCTCGACGCGGCGCTGGAGGAAGTCCATGCGCTCGTCGCTCCGAGCGACCTCGATACCGCCCACCTCGTCGTACACGCCCATCTCCGAGAACAGTCGACTCGTGTAGTGAGCCGCCTTCGTCTGCACTTTCGAGGGCGACGTCTGGAACATGATGCCCGGCGCGTGGACCGACGACCCGCCGGTCACCGGCAGCGGTCCCTGGTCGACGACGACCACGTCCTGCGCACCGAGTTCCGAGAGGTGGTACGCGACACTACACCCGACCGCCCCGCTACCGACGATGACGGTCTCGGCACTGGATGGAAGCTCGCCAGAACTCATGTCAATCGGTCACAATCTCGAACGCTCGGAATATTAAGTACTCCGGCGGGCGGGCCGGCGCTCACGACGAAACGGTGTCGAAGACGCCTCAGGAGCGCCGACGCGGCATTTCTCGGTCAGTACCTCGACGGTCGGCCGACTGCGTTCTGTCGGGGGCCCGACTGCACCTCGACGCGTCCACGAACCACAGCGTGACAGAATCGACACACGAGGAGACGCCGGTCGTGCGGCCGACCGAGGTCAGTCGACGAGCGGTTCCTCGCGGACGGTCGCCGCGTACCGGTCGCCCTCGTAGCGCACGTCGAGTTCGGTCCCCGGCTCGGCGTACTCGGGCGGGAGGTAGGTGTAGGCGACACAGGCCCCGACGGTGTAGCCGTACTCCGCGCTGTGGACGTAGCCGACGGGGTCGTCGCCGTCGAGGACGGGCCGGTCGGCGAGGACGACGGCCTCCGGGTCGTCCAGCGTCATGCAGGCGACCCGCTTCGAGCGGTCGCCGTCGGCGGCCGCCGCGACGGCCTCCTTCCCGATGAAGTCGGTGTCGAGGTCCACGGCCCACCCCAGTCCCGTCTCGTAGGGGTTCTGCTCGGTGTCGAGGTCGACGCCCCACAGCCGGAACCCCTTCTCGATGCGCAGCGCGTTCAGCGCGCCGTTGCCGTAGGGTCGGAGTCCGTGGTCCTCGCCCGCCTCCAGCAGGTACCGCCAGAGCGTCTCGCCGTACTCCGAGGGGGTGTACAGCTCCCAGCCGAGTTCGCCGGCGTAGGAGACGCGCAGAGCGGTCACGGGCACGTTCCTGACGAAGCACTCCTGACTCGTGAAGAACGGGAACGCATCGTCCGAGAGGTCGACGTCCGTGACCTCAGAGAGGACGTCGCGAGCGTTCGGGCCGGTACAGACCATCGCGGCGAGGCTGGAGGTGACGTCGGTGACGACGACGCCCGCCGGGGCGTGTTCGCGCACCCACGCGACGTGGTTGTTCCCCACCTCGCGACCGGTCGTCAGCAGGAGATATCGGTCCTCGTCGGTCCGGGTGACGGTGACGTCCGCACGGACGCCGCCGGACTCGTTGCACATGAGCGTGTAGCGCACCTGCCCGACGTCGATGGCCATGTCGTTCGTACAGAGGCGCTGGACGAACTCGCCGGCGTCCGGGCCGACGATCTCGATCTTGTTGAACGAGGTCATGTCGTGGAGCCCGACGTTCTCCCGGACGTTCAGCGCCTCCGCGCCTTCGAGCGGGGACCAGTACGTCGCCTCCCACCCTTCTTGGTCGGGGATGCGGTCGCCGAACTCCTCGAGGAGGTCGGCGTTCGACTCGAACCACTGGGGGACCTCCCACCCGGCCTCAGCCCACAGTTCGGCGTCGTACTCCTCGTGGACGTGGTACATCGGCGTCCGCCGAATGTCCCGCTGCGTGTCCTCCCAGACCCACTTCGGGTGCATGACGTTGTAGACGATACGGTACTGCTCGCCGCCGATGTCGCGGGTGAACTCCCAGCTCCCCTCGTGCTCGTCGAACCGGTTGACGTCGGCGTGTGCGAGGTCGATGGGACCGTCGGGGAGTCTGGGCGTGCCGTTGACCATCCACTCCGCGAGGGCCTTCCCCGCCCCGCCCGCGTGTGTAATCCAGATGGCTGCGGCCGTCCAGAGCCCGTCGTACCCCTCGACGGGACCCATGACGGGGAGGCCGTTGGGCGACTCCGCGAACATCCCGTTGTACTTGAACTCCAGGTCCTTCCCGGCCGTCGCGGGGATGAGTTCGTCGCTCGCCTGGCGCGGTGCCTTGTCCGGGCGGTCGGGATGTGTCGCCTCGTTCATGAACCGCTCGGTGAAGTCGTGTACCGACGCCTGGTTGCCGTCGGGGTCGTTGCCGCCGAGCTCCTCGGGGTTCGGGACGACCGGGTCGTGGTTGTACGATCCGATACCGTAGGAGTCCCCGTGCGTCCGGTAGTACATCGCGTTGTCCTGGTCGCGGAGGATGGGCCGGTCGGGAGCCGCGAGCAGTCGCTCGGCCTTCTCGCCCGAGACGTTCTCGTAGTTCTCGTACAGCGGGTGGTCGGTGACGTCGACGGCGTTGTCGGCGAGCTCCGCGAGCGGTTCGGTCATCGTGTACTGGTGTTCGACCGGTGCGACGGGCAGGTGGACGCCCAACGTCTCGCCCAGCTGGCGTGCCCAGATGTTCGTCGCGACGACCACCTCGTCGCACTCGATGCGGCCGCGCTCGGTGACGACCGCCTCGACCCCGTCGGCTCCGACCTCGACGTCCTCGGTTCGCGTGTGGGGGACGAACGTCGCACCCCGGTCCATCGCCTCCCGAGCGAGCGCGTCGCAGGCGACGACGCCCGACGCCTGACCGTCGGTCGGGGAGTAGTACCCCCCCTGAATCGCCTCGGGGTCGACCAGCGGGAGGTGCTCGACCACCTCCTCCGGGCCGAGCACCTGTGGTTCGTCGATACCCCACGCCAGCGCGTTCTCGACGCGGCGCTGGAGGAAGTCCATGCGCTCGTCGCTCCGGGCGACCTCGATGCCACCGACCTCGCGGTACGCCTGTTCACCGTCGGCCCCTTCGAGCGTCGAGTACAGCTGGCGGCTGTAGTCGGCGAACTTGGTGAGGATCTTCTCCTCGGCCGTCTGGAACATGATGCCCGGCGCGTGGGTCGACGAACCGCCCGTCGTCGGCATCGGTCCCTGGTCGACCACCACCACGTCCTCTCGGCCGAGTGCCGTCAGCTGATAGGCGACGTTACAGCCGACGATACCGGCACCGACGACGACCGTAGACGCGTCCGTCGGAAGGCTTTCGGTTGGGTTCATGAATCTCCCTCGGATGTGCCGCAGGTGTGACAATATAGTTACTGCCACCCTCGGCCGACTCCTCGACGTATCCGACACCGTACCGGTCGAGCGGGCGGGTCTCGACCGCCACAGCGGGAGTGACGGGCGACGCGACGCCCGCACCGGGTGGTCTTGAAGGGGTTCGATAGTCAGCATCTATCCTTATCCTCCACAACGTGTCATGAAGTAGCATGATTGTGGGACTCGGCCCCTCGTTCGATATCCTCTCTCGAGTCGTCGAGGAGTACGAGTCGCACGGCCAGGCGGTCGAGAACGTCGAGGTACGGACGACGGACACGGCGGCCGGTCGGCTCGAAGCGACGCTGGAACTCCCAGTCTCGTTCTGTCCGGCCCCCGGGAGCGACACCGGCGCTCGTCTCGAACCGACGACCGCGACACCGACCGGACCGGACGGCGTTCGAATCGAGTTCTCGACCCCGATGCTCGACGGTCTCGACGAGGCGACGGCGAACGCCGTCGACACACGCGTAGAGGAGACGGTCGTCACCGACGACGGGGTCGTGCTGACCGTGCGCCTGTGTATCGACCCCTCCGAGGGCGGTCCGGCGGAGACACCACCCTCGACGGCGGGAGCCCAGACGGTGACGGTCCCGCCCGAGGACGATTCGTCCGCGGACGACCCCCCAGCACCGAGCGGTGACGACGACCGCGACCCTGCCATCGCCGAGCGACTCGCGACAGTCAGAGACGAGACGCTGCCGCCGTACGAGGACACCGCCTTCCTGACCCGGCTCTACGAGTCCTGTGACACCTTCGCGGAGATGAACCGATACGTCGAGATGGACGTCTCGACCGAGACCGTCCGCCGGTACATGATCGACGCGGGCGTCCACACGGCGGTCTCCTACGAGACGACGGCGAGAGACGCCCGACAGACCGACGACCGGCAGACCGACGACCGGGTCGACGGCGGCGCGACCACCGACGAGGAGACGGTCGACACCGCGGTGATCGAACACGGCTTCGAGCGCATCGCCGACGAGACCGTCTCGCACCCCGACGGCGTCACGCTCGACGACCTCGTCGCCGCGGTCTGTGCCTCGGTCACGGTGTACCAGGTCCAGCAGCGCCTCGGGCTCGACCGACGGACGACGAGACGACTACTCGGCGAGTTCGACCTCCTGGAGTTCGTGGTGCACCGTATCAGCGACGACCCGAGGCGGGAGACCTCCTCCGAGGAGGTGCTGGAACGTATCGCGGAGAAGACGACACGACCGAGCGACAGCCGCTCGGTGGTATAAACGGGTTCGCTGACCCACCCACAGAACGATGATACAACGTCTCCTCCCTCCACCCATCATGTCGCTGGAGACGTCGTCCGTCGCCGACACGACGGGCGTCGGGACGCTCCTGACGAACGCGCGGTTCGAGCTGATGCCGTTCGAGAGCTTCGACGACGAGATTCGGTACCTCCCGGACGACGCGACCATCGCCATCACGACGTCGCCGCAGCTCGGTATCGAGCGCACCGTCGAGCGAGCCGAGCAGGCGGCCGCCGCCGGGTTCGATGTCTCGCCACACATCGCCGCGCGTTACGTCACCGACCAGAACCACCTCGAGGACATCGCTCGACGCCTGACCGACGCCGGCATCACCGATATCTTCGTCCCTGGCGGTGACCGCGACGAACCGGTCGGCGAGTTCGAGTCGGCGCTCGACCTGCTCGAAGCGCTCGAGGAGACCGAGTACGGCTTCGACCACGTCGGCATCACGGGGTATCCGGAGGGACACGGGTTCCTCGACGACCAGACGCTCTCGGATGCGATGGCGGCGAAGGAACCCTACGCGACGTACGTCGTCACGCAACTGTGCTACGACCCGGACGCCATCGTCGACTGGATCGAAGTGGTCCGTGACCGAGGTGTCGACTTACCGATAGAGGTCGGGATTCCGGGCGTGCTGAAGTACCAGCGGCTGCTGACCATCTCCCAGAAGGTCGGCGTCGGCGACTCGGTGAAGTTCCTCAAGAAGACGTCGGGTATCCTCGGGTTCGTCAGACAGCTCGTCGGCTCGCGGGGAGCGTACACGCCCGACGACCTCGTCGACGGACTCGCCCCGTACGCGGACGACGAGGCGTACGGCATCGGTGGCCTGCACATCTACACGTTCAACGAGACGGCCGACACCGAGGCGTGGCGACGCGAACGGCTCTCGGAATCGTCCTGAACTCGGAATCGTCCTGAAGACGAGCGGCCACGAACTGCCAGCGGAATCGGCGGGGAATCGAGGTGGCTCTCGACTTCGACTCGCTCAGTCGTCGTTCGCGTCCCGTCGCGCGTCGAGTTTCGCCTGCTCTCTCGCGCTCGGATTGACGGACTCCTTGAACGGCACCTCCGCGACGGTCGCGAACACCGGTTCGCCCGGTGTCTCGGCGTACTCGTCGGGGAGGTGGACCGCGAACTCGATGTCGAGGTCCTCCTCGTATATCTCGTCGTTCAGCGCCGAATCGGTCTCTGCCTGGAGCTTCTCGGCCGGAACGAACCCGAGGCCGATGTTCGTCTCCAGTTCCGGGTTCCACCACGGTGAGGTCATGTAGCCACACTCCTCGCCGGTCTCGGGGTCCGAGACGAGCCAGAAGTCGGGCGCGTAGTCGCGAATCGGCTCGCCGGCCATCTTCAGGCCGACCAGTTTCAGCGAGAACGGGTACTCGCCGTCCTCGATGAGCGCCTGCTGTCGTTCGAGTTCCTCCTTGCCGATATAGTCGCCCGCTTTCTCGCTCGGGACCTGATAGCCGAGGTTGACCTGGAACGGCGACGTCTCGTGGTCCATGTCCTGGCCCCACGAGAGGATGCCCGCGGCGATTCGGCGGTGGTGGCCGGGCGCTATCTGCATCCCGCCGTGAGCTTTGACCGTGTCCAGTACGGGGTCCCAGACGCGCTCGGCGTTCTCCATCGCGTCGCGAACGTAGATCTCGAACCCCTTCTCGCCGGAGAAGCCGGTCTGACTGACGATGACGTCACAGCCGTTCACCTGGGTCTCCATCAGCCCGTAGTACGGGAT
Organism: Halomarina salina; assembly: GCF_023074835.1. NCBI lineage: Archaea > Methanobacteriati > Methanobacteriota > Halobacteria > Halobacteriales > Natronomonadaceae > Halomarina > Halomarina salina. Next base: position 1,521,266 of record NZ_JALLGW010000001.1, on the reverse strand, counting down.
GTCGCTGACCTCCTCGCCGACGACCTCGACCATCACGTCCTCGGAGAGCGGTCCCTGAATCTGCATCGGCGCGACGTCGATCTCGTCGATCTCGACGTCGAAGTCCATCCCGACGTTGACGCCCTGCAACCACTGCATGAGCGTCGAGTCCGAGATGGAGAACCAGAACTCGTCCTCGGCGACGCGGAGCAACACGGGGTCGTTCAGGATGCCCCCGTCCTCGTTACACAGGATGACGTACTTCCCGCGCATCGGGTCGATTGCCGTCGCGTCGCGCGTGATGACGTAGTCCGTGAGCGCCTCGGCGTCCGGTCCCTTCACCCGAATCTGGCGCTCGACGGCGACGTCCCAGAGCGTCACCGCCTCGGTGAGCGCTTCGTACTCCGCCATCGCGCCGCCGTCCTCCGGTTTGACGAGTCCTCTGGGGTGGTAGATACGGTTGTACACGGTACACCGCCACGCTCCCTCCTCGTTGTACGACTTGTGGAAGAACGGGGACTTCCTGACACGGGTCGAGACGAGCATCTCGATGCCGGGGTCGCCGCTCTGGCGGAGGTTCCGGGGAAGCACTCTGTCCGACTGGTCTACGCTGGGGTAGTTGGGGTGCTTTGTGTTGTCTGACATACCTGAGAGAGTCCCCTGCACTCGCTAATAAACGAGGTTGCTGAGAGTACATGGTGTTTTTATGCTAGTCAATACCACAGCCGTGTGACCCGGTAGCGGTGGCGGTCGATTGTCGTCCGCTCTGCGGTCGGCAGTAGCCGCTTCGGCCGTGCGGAGAGCCACGAGGGACCCCCGGATGGAACGACAGGTCTCGGAACGACGCGCTTTACGACGCCTCCGTCGACGGCCGAGTCACTCGTGGTGGTCGTGTTCCGCGATGGTCGCCGCGAGGAGGTTCCGGATGCCTCGCCGCAGCCGACCGCTCATCGCCGTCGACGACAGGTCCATCTCCGACGCCAGGTCGTCGAGTGAGACGTCTCGCGGTTCCTCGAAGTAGCCGCGCTCGTACGCCAGCGCCAGCGCGGTCCGCTGGTGCTCGGTGAGTCCGTAGGAGGTCTCGCCCCCCGCGTCCTCGTTCGCGTATATCTCGATGATGTCGAGCGTGATGTCCTGGTCGGAGGCGTAGTTCCAGATCTCGTTGAGCGCGCTCCGGTCCGGGAGCAGGAGTCGGACGAACCAGCCGTTCCCCGTCGTCTCGGTGTGGAGCAGGAACCCGTTCACGTCCGTGACGACGGTGCTGATGAGTCTCGTCTCGGCGGAGTGTTCGATGTAGTAGATACTCTGGTCGCCGGTCCGGTCGATCAGGTCGTAGGCCTCGACGGTCGGGTCGTCGTCCAGTGCCGCTTCGAGCGCCTCCGGGTCGGGGTAGTCGATACGGAACGGGAACACCGTCGCCCCCGGATTGGTGTTGCCGTGTGGAATCACCTCCATCGTCACGTCCGCGAGCCTACCGAGTGTCGGGACGAGAGCGAGCCGGTCGTGGGAGATGTGGATGGTTACGGTTATCGACATACGGTTCGGGCCGCTCGTCTCTGTACGTTCGTCCACCCGACGACCGACACGACGGGTGCTCGACCGATACGCCGTGAGCAGCCAGGTCGGCACGGCGGATAGCTGTATTCCAAACAACGGCAGCGTTCACATTACTCTTCGTACAGGAGTTCCGAGGAGAACGACGGGGAACTGCGACGAGGACGTGCAGAGCCGACACGGAGAGTCGACGGCCGACTCCGTCCACGGCCGGTTCACTCACTAAGGGAGCGACGTGGGAGACCGAGTGCGCCAGCGAATCAGTCCTTCGCAGCGCCCTCTAGCGACCGCCAGTCGAACCGGGTGGCTTCGACGGGAGACTCACCCGACGCCGTCCAGTCGTCGTACGCCTGTTCGACCGTTCGCCACTGGTGACCGAAGCGCTTGTAGTAGGTGTTGACCGAGTGGTGACCATCTCGAATCACGTCGTTGGCGGTCGGAAACCGACCGAGGGACGCTTCCAGTCGTTCCAGGTCCCGGAGGAGCGTCTCACTGCTGACGGTCATACACGCAACTCACCCGATGTACGAGATAAACATTGCCGAGCGAGTATTATTTCTGAGAGTGACACCATCTATATTGATAGATGGGGTCCGTGACCGGGCGTCCTCCGACCAGGAGGGCGGTCAGACTCCAGCCCCCGACGACGACTGACGATGTAGCCCTCGGTGGCAGTTCACGGTTCGAAGCTCCCCAGTCGCCGACCGCGGAGCGAGTGGCACGTCCACGCCCCGCGTCTATCAGCACGGGCGCCCGGTTCCTCTGAGCCACGTCGCTCTGACCGAAACTGTTTCCAGTCAACTCAGGTCGCGGGCCCAACGGTCAGTGGGCGTCGTCCCGATGGACCGCGATCGCTCGCCCTGTTCGGTCGACGGCTGTGAGACCATCGATTCGACCGTCGACGTCGTATCGAGGTACGGGCCATCCGGACGCGTGATTCGCGTGAGCAAGCCCAGGCGTCGGTACAGCCAGAGCAGTTCGCCGAGGTCGAGGTCCGCGACTGGAGAGGCGCGCACTCGCTGTGCGACCTGCTTTTCGGAGACCGGCGCGTTGTCGTCCAGCCACCGCAGGATGGCCAGTTGCTGATCGTCGTCCGCGACAGCGTCGATCGCGAACTGACCGTCGTCACTCATCGGTCCGGGAAGCGTCTCGTCGGTCGTCGAAGACGTATCGCTCGACATACAACATCGATATTCTCGATAGACGTAATACGTCAATGCTTGCCTCGACCAGCAACTGGTCGCGACTAGTATCGCCAGTCGTGCCGCCCGCTTCGTAGAGACCCAGACCGCCGAGGCTCGAGACGACTCCGTGGCCGACCGTCTCCTCGTTCGGATGCTCTCTGAACGTCTCCCGTGGGAGCGGAGGATGCGGAGTACGATCACCGTCGCCAGCGAGGATCCGGAGGAAACGAGAGGATGGCCGGTACGCCGTCCCCACCGTGGCGTGACCGGCCCGGGGAGTCTGTGTGCCAGAGAGGGGCGGTCGTCGGAACCGCGTCTGGGCCGACTCGCCCACGTATAGTGGGCTTTCAGGTGGGACAAATTCCGGTTGCACTCACGCGACGTTCACCGCGGAGGTCATATACCCCACTGGACAGTCGCCCAGCGTCCCGTCACCGACCCACCGGTCGGTGGAGCGATTTCGATGCTCCTGCTCGGCCGAGTACCGCATACCATGTCAGCGCCAGCGAGTGGTGGCCTGCCGCCCGCTGGTTCGGGGACGGGGCGAGTCCGCGACTCGCCTCGTGTTCTGTCTACTCGGCTATACCCGCACCCTCTGTGGCCCGAACGACGAGAGCGAGTCATCCCCACAGCACTGTGCGTCCGTGTCTGATTCTCCCGTGAGACGGCCTATCGTTCACGGATTCACAACTTAAGATATATATTTGCTCGAACCAGAGTTAAGATATCGCGGCCCGGTTTCGCTTCCTCTCGGTTCGGTGCTCTCTGGGTGCAGCGAGGTTCGATATCAATGTGGCAAGAGTACATTATCACCGCAGTGACGCTCGTTTTGACGGTCTCGGTTCTCCCGACGATTCGCGACCGACACGCACACATCCCGCTCGCGACGTCTGGTCTGACGACGGCAGGCCTCTTCGTGAAGACGCTGATGTTCGGGTCGATGGGGATGACGTATCCGGCTGCCGGCGCTGGGCTGGGCTGTCTGATGTGGGCGCTGCTCGCCTACCTGCGCTCGGGCATCCGCGAGCGACTCGTTCCGTCGCCGCCCCCGACACCGGACTCGACGGTCGCCGAGTTCGCCGTCGGTGACGACTGAACACGACCGAGACAGGGACCGAACAGCCGACGGCCGGCTGCATCACGCCCGAGGAATCCTCACCCTCCACCGGCGTTTATTGACGCCGGTGAGGGTATCTCGTAGACGTTATCACTTCCAGGAGAGGCCATCGACGAGATCCGCTTCTACCACTACTAACTATCTTCAGCAGCGCTTCCAGAACCGCCGCTTCCAATCGGTCGAAGTCACCCGTCAGGAGCTTTTCACGTCGCTTTCGACCACTTCGAACGTGGCGCTGCCACACGGGCAGGACCGTCTCTGTCCAGGAGCGTCGATGTGCCCGTCAGACCACGCTTCGATTCGGTACGTTCGATCGCACTCGACACACTTGATCGTAATTTGAGTGAGCACGTGGTGTTCCCCCAGTCCAGTGACGACCACCCGAGTCGTCGTCCTGGCCCTCGATAGCCGTGGATTACGGATATCCGTAGATAAATGCTCGCTGCCGAGTATCGTCATCGAGAATCGGTGGGTTCCGAGCGCGCGTCGGACGCTGTCGGAGTCCACCGCGACGCCGACCTCGTTCGTCCGGAACCAGGGAGGCGTGAACGGCGCGTCGTAGCGGAGAAACCGGGGAGTTTCCCGCTGGTTCGATACCGTTTTTTCGAGTACCGTCCTGAGACGTCGCTCAACGACATCGTCACCTGGTCAGTGCCGGTCGTCTCGACGGGCGCTGTCATCGCGATAGACTCGCCGCCCCGGTCGTCCCCGCCCCCAGCAGCGCGAGTTTCGACGGAAGCAGTCATGGCGAATGGCACCTCCGTCGGTCGCTACCGACTCGGTAGAGCGAGTGGGGCCACGCAGGCCCACGAGTCACGTCGGCTCTGGGACCGAGGCAGCGTCAGCGTACCCGCCTGCTCGCTCGACGCGAGCGCCCGTCACGGTCGTCTTCGACTACCACCACCAGTTCGCGAGTCGCGGCCTCTCGTATCGCGAGGCGTTCGAGCGGGCAGCGGCGACGTGGGGCGATATCCGTCCGGTCGCCCACTACTCCGAGCCCGCGTATCTCTACGGCGAGGAGACCCGTCCACAGTTCCACGCCGACTACGTCACAGCGGTCCCCCACTGGTCACTCGCTGGAGCGGACGTGATGCGCGAAGCCACGGCGAAAGAACGACGCTGCTTCGCGTTCGCGGCGACCGAGTCACCCCCAGTCGGGGCCGACGCTTCGCGACCGTTCGCAGACGCCGGGCGCCGACCCACGGTTCGCACCAGAAGTGATTACACGGAATGGTTCGACCAACGAGCGCGTACTGGCCGCTGTCTATCGTCTATCGGAGAGGGGTCGTCGGAGCGCCCTGGACCAGACCGATTCTCGTGTCGAGATGACCGTCTTACTGGCGCTCGACCATCGGTACGGTAGCTCACCGACAGTGTGGAGGGAGATGGCGGCTCACGGACGACGGCCTACGACTGACTCGCACGATTCGACGGCGGACCGGTCGAAAATGCGGTTCGAGATGCGACTCGGCCCAGATAGACCGCCGGACCTCGCAGCAGGACACAGGAACGAGTTCGAGGCGTCCGGCGAGCGGTACCCCGATGAGTGCGGACTCGACGCTGCTCGGTGCAATCCACCTCCCGTCCAGCAGTTCTCGCTCGACGAACGTGTCATCGAGCGCTCGGACCTGCACATCAGACGCCTGTTCTGAACGTCCGACGCCACCAGTCGTCGGTCTGGAACACCCCCGCCCGAGATAACTCGATGACACCAGCTCTCTGAGCGTCGGAGTCGGTACAGTTATGAGCAATTACTTCTGCATTGGTTCGGTTCGTCTCGGACGGAGGGTTGCCCTTCCATCCTCCCGCCGACCCGATACCTCCTGCGGACGGTCGCCAGGACCTCCTGTCACTCGGATACGTCCATCCCCTCGCGGTTCGAATAACAAACATATTTCTGTTATTCCAGCGCCGTCGATCCGCGAACGCTGTTCGGACATTGCGAACGTACGTTCGTAGTTCCGCCGGGAGTGCACGCTAGACCCCACTCTCAGTGCTACGGCGTCGTCGGACCGTCGAGGGTGACTGGTGTCTCGGGCCACCACAGGCTATCTGGCGGTGGGTCCAGCTACGAGTACGTCGCTTTCAGCCCGATGACCCGAGCGGACCGCCGGACGAGTTGTGGGATCTCCTCCCGATACCAGTCACCGTTGATACGCGTCGTCGGGCCCGAGACGCTGATCGCCCCGATGACACCGCCCTGGTCGGTGAGTATCGGAGCCCCCACGGCTCGCATTCCGACCGTTCGCTCCTCGTTGTTGAACGCGACTCCACGGTCGCGAATCGTCGCCAGTTCCGCTTCCAGCGTCTCGCGGTCGGTGATCGTACCGTCAGTGACTGCGGAGAGGTCGAGCGAGTCGAGAAGTTCCTCACGCTTCGCTTCGTCGAGAAACGCGAGGTACGACTTCCCCACGGCTGTCGCGTGTAACCGAACGACCGTTCCGATGTGTGAGTCGGTCTGTACCGCCTGGTCGGTCGTCGCCTGGTAGATGTAGATACCGCGGCCGTCCTCCTCGACCATCACCTGCCCGCGTTCGCCGACTTCGTCGATGAGCGAATCCGTCTCGTCCTTCGCCACCTGATAGAACGACGACCGAGCGCGTGCCCGGTCGCCCAGTCCGAGGAACCGGAGTCCGACGTAGTAGGTGTCGTCCTCGTCCTTGGTGACGTACCCGAGCTCCCGGAGCGTCACGAGGTGTTTGTGCACGTTGCTCTTCGAGCGGCCCAGTGCCGTCGCCAGCTCGGAGACCCCAGCGCCGTTGACTTCGGACAGCTGTTCGATGATTGCGAACGACGTCTCCGTCGCGCTCACCGTGGCGGGCCCGGATTCGGGGGGTCTGGACATGGTTGTCTCTGATTGGGTGACTGACGACAAAGGAGTACCGCTTGTGTTCGCTAATTGCGAACGCTATTTCAACTGTCGGTAGCGAGTGCTGTAGCCGTGTCCCTGACCGCTGAACGACGGAGTGTGCTGAGCGCGTCGTGTGCGTCGGCAACCGCAGCGTCGGGGAGACCCCAGGCGAGCAGCGTCCGGAGCCGTTCGTCGAACGCCTCGTCGTCGATTGGGTCGCGGTAGTCGCCTCGGGGGTACGTCCGCTCGGCAGCGTGGCGAGACCCGTCGGTCAGTTCGACGGTCACCCGCGCACCCCAGTCCTCGGAGAACGCCGCCTCGAACGCGCTGTCGACTCGCACCTCGACGCGCTCGGCGAGCGACCTGACCGCAGGGTCGGCGATGCTCTCGGGGTCGAAGTGCTCCAACGTTACCTCGCCGCTCTGGAGATACCGAGCGAGGACGTAGGGGATAGAGAACTTGGCCCCAGTGAGGGTATCAGGGTCCTGTCGCCTCATCTCTGCCGCGTTGGCGTACGTCTCGACGACGATTCGGTCGATGTCGTCGGGGTCGAACTGTGAGACGCCGTCGACGTCGCGCAGTGCGTCCAGCGGCGGGTGGGTGTACCGACAGGACGGATAGGGCTTGAAGTAGTTGTACGTCGACTCCCAGCGCTCCCCGAGGTCGGCGAATCGGTCGGTGAGCCACCCAGGGTCGGCCTCGTCGTCGTCGAACGGGTCGTAGACGGCCTCGATGACCCCACCGGAGCCCGTCATCCCCGCCCGCGCTTGCTGAGCCATCAGTACGCCTACGCTCGCGCTCGCTCCGGCGGTGAGGTTCCGCGACGGCGGCCCGCTCGCGTACGGGTCGTCCATCGATACGACGGCGCGGTTCGCCGCGAGGCGGAACGTCTCCCGGACCGTCGCGGTGTCCGCACCGGTCGCGAGGACACCTGCGAGCGCCGGCCCCACGACGGTCCACGTCGCGTGCGGATTGCGGACTAACCAGGGAACAGCGTCGTTGATGCGCCCCTTCATGCGAAACAGCGCCTCCTCCAGACGGGCACAGACCTCGTAGGCTCTGACACACGCCTCCACGAACTGCTCACCGCTGGCGTCGGTCGCCTCCGCCACCGCGAGACCGCCGACGACGATACCCGAGCCGACGTGTCCACCGGTGTTGTGCCCTTCTTCGACTTCCTGGACGATGGCCGCGGTACCGTTGAGAGCCGCCGCCTGCATCGGAGCGGTCGTCCGGTCGGTCCCGAGGACGGTCGCGGGTCCTGCCGGGAGGTCCATCGCCGCCCAGGTCTCACGGTACGGCGGGGCCGCGCTCCCCGCGACCGTCGCGGCGAGGACGTCGGCGACCGTCTTCGCGCCGTGTTCGAGCACCTCCTCGGGCACCGGGGCATCGAGGAACTCGAACACTGCGGCCTCCCACTCCCGGACGGGCTCCGGTGGCTCGCGCGTCATAGCGTCTCCGCGACGTGCTCGCCCGCGAGTCGGCCGTAGCCGAGGGCGGTCGTCAGTCCGTTCCCGCTGAGGTACCCGCCGGGGCCGTGACCGCTGATACCTGCGGCCGCCCCACCGCCCGCGTAGAGGTTCTCGACGACGGACCCGTCGGTCCGGACGACGCGCGCGTGCTCGTCGACCGACAGTCCGCCCTGCGTGTGGAACAGCGCACCGGTGATCTTCGCGCCGTAGAACGGCGCCTCCAGCGTCGACCGACCGTCGGTCCGCCCCACCTCGTCCGGTTCGTCCGCTTCGACGGCCTGGTTGTACCGCTCGACGGCCGCCGTCGCCTCCGCCGGGTCACACCCCAGTTCCTCGGCTAGCGTCGCGACGTCGTCGGCCGAAGCGTACGCGCCCAGCGCGGCCGCCTCGTCGAAGTCGTCGAACTCGCCTTCGAGCCGGTCGAAGATGTCGGCGTCGAAGAGCTCGTACCCCAGCCCCTCGGGCTGTTCGAGGACGTCGACGGCGAAGGCGGAGTAGCCCTTCGTCTCGTCGCCGAACCGCCGTCCCGCCTCGTTGACGAGGATGCCGCCGTTCATCACGACCGCGTACGTCGACAGCGACCCCGTCTGGTGAGCGACGGTAGCGTGCGCCTGGTAGGCGTCCATACACGACAGCTCCCCGCCCAGCTGTGCACCCCAGCGGATGCCGTCACCGGTGTTCCCGTCCGACCCGAAGTACAGAGCGTCGGCGATCTCCTCGCAGTGATTCGCGACCATTCGCCGGTTCCCGGCGAACCCGTCGGTCGCGAGGACGACCGCACGAGCGGCGACCGCCTCCGTGTGCCGTTTCCCCGTCACGGCGCCGACCACGGCGTCGTCGTCGGTGACCAGTTTCCGCAGCGGCGCGTCGGTGAGCAGTTCGACGTTTTCGGTCGCCTCCGCCCGGTCGACGAGTTGAGAGACGAGGTTGTCGCCGTTCCGCCCCGGAGGGGCGTGCATCCGGAATTCCGAGTGTTTGGGGTACTTGAAGTCGTTCACGAGGTGGAGGTCGATACCCCAGTCGTCGACCAGCCAGTGAATCAGAGGGGCGCTCTCCCGACAGAGGTGGTGCACCCGCTCCTCGTCCGCGGCGTACCCGTTCTTCTCGAGGATGTCGCGGGCCATGTCCTCGGGGGCTTCCTCGATGCCGGCCGCCTGCTGGAGCTTCGTCCCGGCTGCGGGAATCATCCCCGTCGATAGCGACGTGTTCCCGCCGAACGACCCGGACTTCTCCAGGATAGTCACGGTCAACGCCTCGTTCTCCGCAGCGGCGAGTCCGGCGACGAGACCGGTGCCACCGCCCCCACCGACGAGGACGTCGGTCTCTACGGCCCAGTCGACCTCGTCGGCCGTGACGACTTCACCGTCGGCTTCCTCGATAGTCGGGGGGCTGTCGTTACGTGATGCCATACAGCACACGTCGGCCGGGGGCGCCGTAAAGCTACCTCACCGGGGAACTCGCCTCCAGCGGGTCGGACTGGAGCAACAGTTTAGCCACCTCCACAGTGAGAACGAGTATGGCGTCGACACCACGCGCGGTCGTCGAGGAACTGTTCGAGCGGATGGCCGACGAACAGCGCCGCGGGACCATCCGCGAACTGTTCGCCCCGACGGCGGTCATCACGCTTCCCGCCGCTCGCTTCGAGGGGCCGGACGCCGCCGACGAGATGCTCGACTGGTTCTCGTCGCGGTACGAGTGGGCCGACAAGGAGTTCGACCGCTGGGTCGTCTCGGGAAAGGACGTCGTCTGCCTCGGGACCCTCTACGGCGTCGACTCGAAGGGCGAACGGTTCGACGGCGTTCGCTTCGTCGACGTCTACGAGGTGACCGACGGTCGGGTCGAGCGGATGGTCGTCCACAACGACCTCGTCGTCGACGGCGTCGTAGAGTAGCCGGCTCGGCTCGTCGGTCTCGTAGTGGTCGTCGGACGGCGGTACCACGAAGAGGCAGATGGCCGCGACACGACACCGACTCGCTCAGTCGTCGGATGGAGCCCGTTCGTCGTTCGTCGCGCTGTCCCCGTCCTCGTCGTCGGAGCTGTCCCGGCCGAACACCCCGCCGAGGGAGACGAGGCCGTTCGGCAGTAACAGTGCGATGAGCACCAGTGCACCGCCGTAGACCACCGTGTCGAGGCCTGGCGTGTCCGGGAAGGAGAGACGCAGCGCCTCGCCGAGTGGGAAGACGACGAACGCGCCGAGAATCGTCCCGCCGACGCTCCCGATGCCACCGACGACCGACGGGAGGAGGATCTGGACGTTCCGATTGATGCCGAAGACGGTCGACGGGCGGATGATCTCGACGTACATACTCCAGAACGCGCCAGCCCACGCGGTGAAGAACGCAGAGGTACCGATGGCGAACATCTTGTAGCGGAACGGTGAGATGCCGAGACTCGCTGCCGCCTCCTCGTTCTCGCGAATCGCGAACAGGTAGAGCCCGTACTGCGAGCGCTTGATCAGCCAGGCGGCGACGGTCACCACCACCAGGAATCCGAAGATGACGTAGTAGTAGGACGTGGCATCCCGGAACTGCATCGCGATGAGACCGAACTCCGCACCGTAGTCGCTCGGGAACGGCCGGTAGATACCGACGGCCCCGCCGAGTTCACCCATGTTTCGGACGACGACCTGCAGGAGCAACGCGATGGCGAACGTCGCCAGCGCGAAGTAGTGACCCCGCAACCCGTAGCGGAAGTTCAGATACCCGACGAGGAGGCCGACCAGCGCGGCGACGACTCCCCCGACGAGGAGGCCGACCCAGGGGCTGATGCCGAACGTGACACTCAGCTTGCTCGTCGCGTACGCCCCCACGCCGAAGAACGCCGCGTGTCCGAACGAGAAGTAGCCGGTGTAGCCCGACATGATGTTCCACGCCTGGCCGGCCGTCGCGTACACCAGGGTCACGATGAGGATGTTGGTGCTGATGAACGACCCCAGGCCGATGCCGAACACGTAGACGTCGAGCAGCGGCGGCAACGCCGCGAGGATACCGAACACGACGAGTAGCTTCAGGACCGAGCCGTAGCGCCAGCCGTCGACCCGGTCGTAGACCGTCCGGATACTCCCGAGCGACGACTGCTCGGAACTCATCGTTCGACCTCCTCCTCACCGAACAGCCCGGTCGGTTTGAGGTAGAGCAACACGACGAACAGTCCGAATATCACGACCTGGTACACCGTCCCCGGGAGGTAATAGCTGCCGAACACCTCGATGAAGCCGATGATGATACCCCCGACGAGCGCGCCGGGAAACGACCCGAGACCGCCGAGGATGACGATGACGAACGCCGTCACGAGGTAGCTCTCACCCGCGAACGGGTCGAACGGCGAGAACAGCACGATAGCGCCGCCGCCGAGTCCTGCGAGCGCAGCACCGAGACCGAACGTGAGGTGGTCGACACGGGGGACGTCGACGCCCATGTACCAGGCGGCATCGCGATTGTCGGCCGTCGCTCGGAGGGCCCGCCCGAGTTTCGTGTAGTAGAGGAACCCCCAGCACGCGGCGATCGCGCCGACCGCGATGATGAGCGCGTACAGCTGGGCCTTCGGGATGAGCGCACCGAGAAACTGGTAGGAGCCCAACTGGAGCCCCAGTGACCGCGACTGGGCGCCGAACTGCATCTCGAGCAGTGCGACGATGATGAACGAGATACCCAGCGTGACGATGAACTGGTTCTCCGCGGGTTCCTCGATTATCGGTTCGATGGTCAGTACGCTCGCGACCACCCCGACCAGGAGCAAGAAGAGCGCACTGACCCCGATGGTGATGAACGGAGAGATACCGAACGTCGTCGCGACCCACCACGAGGAGAACATCCCCAGAACGAGAAACGACCCGTGTGCGAAGTTGACGATATCCATCACGCCGAAGATCATCGTGAGACCCAGTGCGGCCAGCGCGTAGATACCCCCCAGCAGGAGACCGAAGACCGCCAGCTGGAGTATCAGCGGGTCGAGCGCAGCCACGTCGCTCAGAAAGTCCTGGATCGGTCCAAGGAAGTCGCTCTGTAAGACAATGCGTAACATAGCTCTACGATGGGGGAAGGGCTATTTAATAGTTGCTCAACGGTCGACAGCGGCTCAGAACTGCGGACTCGACTGTGCGTACTCTTCGGGGTAGACGACGTCTGCCTCCCCCTCCTGAACCTGGAGCATGGGTGCCAGACTGTTCTCGTTCTCGCCGTCGTCGCGGAAGGTGACCGGTCCCATGGCAGCCGGGTGCTGTTCGACGGTGACCTGGCTGAGCGCGTCCCGAATCGCCGTCGGGTCGGTCGACCCGGCCTGTTCGATGGCGTTGGCGATCACGATGACCGCCGTGTAGCTCATCGAGGTGTGGATCACGTTGAGCGGGTCACCGAACTCCGACTCGTAGTCGGTGAAGATCGTCTCCGTCCAGTCGAGGTTGTGATCGAAGTCGTAGTTGTTGCCGAAGCCGCCGTCGACGAACGAACCGATCTCCGAGATGACCTGCTCGGACGTGAACGTCGGGGTCGAACAGCCGGTCAGGAGCGACGGGCGGTAGTCGACGTTCTGCAGGCCGTTCATCATCTTGATGCCACCGTTGCCGTAGCCCGTGAAGACGAGGGCGTCGGGGTCGTTCTGCTTCGCCTTCGTCGCCTCGGTGGAGAGGTTGCCCTGGTCGAACGCGTACGCGTCGGCGAACAGGACCTCCACGTCGTTCTCCGGAAGCTGGGCCTGGAGCGTCTCGGCGATGGACTGCCCGAACGCGTTGTCGAGGTAGACCAGCCCGGCCGTGTCCATCGTCGCCCCGTTCGCCCGTGCCATCTCCGGCATGAACGTCGCGTAGTTCTGGGCGAAACGGTCTGCGTTCGGGGAGACGCGGAAGCCGTATTCGAGCTGTCGGTCCTGGAGGATACGGTTGGCGACCGAGACGTCGATGACGTGCGGGACCTGCTCGCGTTCGGCGATCTGGGCCGCCGACAGCGTCACCGGCGAGGAGTAACAGCCCGTGATGGCGACCGCTCCGGCGTCGATGAGCTGCTGTTCGACCTCACCGCCCAGCTCCTGTGTCCCCTCGTTGTCGCCTCGTTCGAGCGCGAGCGTCGCCCCGTCGAGACTCGGGATTCCCCCCTCGTCGAACCCGGGCACGACGCCGCCCTGATTGACGTGAATCGTCGCGAGTTCGGCTCCGCGCGCCATCGCGGACCCGGCTCGCGACAGACTCCCCGAGAGCGGTTCGTTGGCACCGATGACGACCTCCTCGGCGCTCCCGCCGGTCGTGCCGGTGGTAGTGCCAGTGCCGTTGCCGCCACCGCCGCCACCACCGCCACCGCCACCGTTCCCCCCTTCCGTGGTAGTGGCGTCCTCTCCGCTCGCACACCCTGCTAACCCGGCGAGCCCCGCGGCGCCGAGGGCTGCGATGTACTGTCGCCTGCTGGTACTGCTATATTTGCTATCCCTTGACATGGACTTCTGTCCCATACCTCTCTGCGGAGACCACATAAATCTTGGTTTGGGATGGCTGCGGAGCTTCGGTTCCACTAACGCTTATGCGAGCGTGTCACAAGGTGCACGTATGTTCGTTCGAGACGTCGACCCGGAACTGGTCGACTGGGAAGCGGCGACGGAGTTCGCCGTCGTCGGTGGGGGCGGGTGTGGCCTCGCGGCAGCGGCGACAGCGGCCGTCCACGCCGACGTGGTACTCCTCGAGAAGGCCGACCGCATCGGCGGCAAAGCCAGAGTGGCGACCGGTCAGATCTGCGGTGTCGACTCGTCGCTCCAGCGAGAACGCGGCATCGACGACTCGGCCGAGGCGTTCTACGACGACCTCCTCGCCCAGCAGACGGAGTCGTCCGCCGACCAGTACACGCTCGATCGGACGCTCGTGACGACGGTCGCCGGGAACTCCGGTCGGACGCTCGACTGGCTACGGGAGGAGATCGGAGCCGACCTCACCCTCCACACCGGCCGGTTCGAGATGGCCGGCCACCGGGTCCACCGGACGCACTACCCCGTCCGCGACGACGGCGTCATCCCGCGGGCCGGAAAACCCGTCACCGACGCCCTCCACGAGGCGGCAGTGGAACGCGGCGTCGACGTCCGGACCGAGTTCCCCTGTGACCAGCTGCTCCGCGACGAGACGACTGGCGCGGTCATCGGCGTCGCCTCCAAGGAGAACCCGACCGCCGTCCCGCGCCGCCAGACCACCCACATGATTCGCGCCGACCACGTCCTCCTGGCCTGCGACGGGTTCGCGGCCAACCCGGAACTCATCGCCGAGCGCGTCCCGGAGATCGCCGGGCTCGACTACTGGGGCACCCGTGAGAACACCGGCGACGCGCTTCGAATCGCGGAGGAACTCGGGCTGCGACTCGACGAACCGCTGTACGACATGCACGGTCCGTTCACCGTCCCCGAAGGCGTCTACCTCCCGAACGAACTCGTCAAGGCCGGCGCTATCATCGTGAACGACGACGCCGAGCGGTTCATGGACTGCGGGAACGTCCCCTACCGGGTCATGGACATGCACCTCCTCGACCAGCCCGACGCGACGGGCTACATCGTCCTCGACGGGTCCATCGTCGACCTGTTCCTCGACGAACCGCTCACGAACCACCAGTTCTCCTTCCTGCTGGACGAGGACTGCTTCGACGTGGCCGACACCGTCGCGGAGGTCGCAGCCCGCTACGGTCTCGACGGCGACCGGCTCGGCTCCACCATCGCGACCGTCAACCGGGCGACCGACGACGCGGCCGACGTCCCGTACGGGCGTGCCTACCCTCACGAACTCACGCCGCCGTTCTACACGGCGAAGATACAGCCGATGTACGTCAAGGCGAGACAGGGTATCGTCGTCGACGAGCGGATGCGAGTCGTTCGCGACGACGGATCGGTCGTCGAGAACCTCTACGCCGGCGGCAACGCCGCCGAGAGCCTCGAAGGCGGTGACCCCAACGTCTACATCCCAGGGATGGACCTCATGACGGCGCTCACCGAGGGACACCTGGTCGGCGAGTTCGTGGCCGAGTCGGTCGCGGGTGACGCCGATTCGACCACGACAGAGGGCGACGCATGAGCGCCGAGACGGAACTGGCGACCTTCGCGGCCACTCTCTCGTTCGACGACGTTCTGGAACCAGTCCGTTCGCACGCCCGACTGGTGGTTGCGGACACCGTCGCAGCGATGGTCGGCGGCTCGACCGACCCCGACGTTCGGGGGTTCGTCGACGGTGCCTGCGAGCGGACACCGGGGTCGGCGACGGTCGTCGGACACGACGCGACGACGTCGCGCTATCTCGCCGCGTTCGCTGGCGGCGCGTCGGGGACGGTGCTCGAACTGGACGAGGGGCACAAGTACGCCGCCGGCCACCCCGCGATTCACGTCCTACCGGCGCTGCTCGCCGACTGGGAGGTCGACGACGGGTCCGGTGACGACCTCCTCGTCTCGTTCGTTGCCGGGTACGAGGCGGCCGCCCGGGCCGGTCGAGCCTGTCAGCCACTGGCGGAGGGCTACCACCCGCACGGCGTCTGGGGCCCGGTCGGCGCGGCGGTCGGCGTCGCGGTGAATCGCGGGTACGACGCCGCGACCGTCGAGCAGGCGGCTCGAATCGCCGCGAAGGACGCCCAGCACACGTTGATGGCCGCAGCCACGGAAGGGGCGACCGTTCGGCAGGCGTTCGCCGGGGGAGCGAACCTCTCGGGGCTCCTGGCCGCCGACCTCGCGGCTGCCGGGTTCTCGGGGGTCGACGACGGCATCGCGAGACACCTCGACCTCGCGGTCGAGGGGACGGTCGACCGCGACGCGCTCGGGGCCGACCTCGGTGAGCGGTGGGAGGTGACGCAGGGGTACTTCAAACGACACGCCGCCTGTCGGTACACCCACCCGACTATCGACGCGGTCGACGCGCTGCTGGAGAGCGGACTCGATCCGGCTACCGTCGATGGCGTCCGCGTCGAGACCTACCCCGCGGCGGCCGCGCTCACCGAGACCCGACCCAGCAGTGCGCTCCAGGCGAAGTTCTCGGTGCCGTTCGCCGTCGCGACGCGCCTCGTCCACGGCACCTCGGGAAAGCCGGCGTTCGTCGCCGACGCCATCGACGAACCGACGCTGGCACTCGCCGACCGCGTCGAGGTCGTCGCCACCGACGAGATGCGTGACCGGCTTCCCGACCAGCGCTCCGCACGAGTCACCGTGACGACGACCGATGGCTCGACGCGTTCGGAGAAGGTCGTTCACGCCGCCGGCGGTGCCGAACGGCCGTACGAGGAGAGCGTCGTCCGCGAGAAGTTCACCGACCTCGTCGGTCCCGTGCTGGGCACCGACTCCGCCAACGACCTGTGGGCCGCGACCCGAGAGGGTCCTGCGGATTCGACGACGCTCTTCGAACTGCTTCGATCCGGTGACGGAGAGTTAGGATAGCCGAGGAGGATCGCTACACCTCGTTCAGAGCGACGGTACAGAGGAATGAGGGAGTTACTTGATGCCGAGGTACAGTTCGATGAGTTCGTCCTCCTCGGCCAGGTCGGCGGGTGGCCCGTCGAACTGGGTGCGCCCCTGGGCGAGGATGTAGACGTGGTCGGCGACGCGGAGGGCCGTCTTGACGTTCTGCTCGACGAGGACGACCTGAACGCCCCTGTCGACGAGGGTACGGACCTGTTCCATCACGTCGTCGACGAGCGTCGGCGCGAGTCCTGCCGACGGTTCGTCGAGCAGGAACACGTCGGCTCCGGACACCATCGCTCGGGCGAAGCTCAGCATCATCTGCTGCCCGCCCGAGAGCGAGGTGGCCTTCGCAGCCGTCTTCTCCTCGAGGATAGGGAACGCCTCGTAGGCCTCATCCATCCGACGGCTGACGAGGTCGTCGTCGTCGACGGAGTGCCCACCCATGAGGAGGTTCTCTCGGACGGTCATCGACGGAAACAGCCCGCCGTCCTGCGGGACGGTGATGACGCCGGCGTCGACCATGTCGCTCGCGTTCGCGTCCGTCAGGTCCCGGTCGCCCATGCGCTTGCGTCCGCTCCACAGCGGTAGCTTGCCGCCCATCGCCTTGATGAGCGTCGACTTGCCCGAGCCGTTCGGTCCGAAGATGCAGGTCACCCCCTCGTGACTCTTCGCGGAGACGTCGTGGATGATCTCGTGATTGCCGTACCCGGTGACGACGTTCTCGACGACGAGTTGGTCGCTCGTCCCGGTCGTCGGGCGGTCCTCGGCGTCGGTCGTCGGGTCGGAGTCGGTGCTCATCCGAGCACCTCCTTCAGGTCGCTCTCGACGCCCAGATACGCGTCGCGGACTCGCGACTCCGCGGTCACTTCGTCGAACGTCCCCTCCGCGATGATTCTGCCCTGGTCGAACACCGTCACCGTGTCCGCGAACGCTCGAATGAGGTCCATGTCGTGCTCGACGATGACGAAGGTCGTCCCGCGGTCGTTCATCGCGATGAGTCGGTCGAGGATGCGGTCCTGGAGGGCGGGGTTGACGCCCGCTGTCGGCTCGTCGAGCATGATGCACTTCGGGTCGAGCATGAGGAGGCGGGCGAGTTCGAGGAGCTTCTGCTGCCCGCCGCTCATCTCGCTGGCCTCGTCGTCTGCGAGGTGAGCGATGTCGAGGAACTCCAGAATCTCGTCCGCCCGCTCGCGTTTGTCCTCGCTGACTCGCACCCCCTTCGAGTGGACCGCCAGCAGGTTCTGCCGGACGGTCAGGTTCTCGAACGGCGAGACGATCTGAAACGTCCGTGCCAGTCCCTTGCGTGCGATCTCGTGAGACGAACAGCCAGTGATGTCCTCGCCATCGAACGTGACCGTCCCCCCGTCGGCGGTGTAGAAGCCCGTGACCGTGTTGAAGAACGTCGACTTTCCGCTGCCGTTCGGTCCGATGATTCCCCGGACCTCGCCCGCGTCGACGGTGAGTGAGATGCCGTCGTTCGCGACGAGAGCGCCGAACGTCTTCTCCAGGTCGGTGGTCTCCAGAAGCGGTGCCATTGACACGGCAGATGTGAGGTACCAACTTAAGCGTTGGTACGCCCTCGCACACGGCACTCCGGACGGTCGCGGGGCGAAACGGTCAACCCATCACACTGCGACGTGGTCGCATGGACCACCTACTCGACGGCCAGACCGCGGTCGTCACCGGTGCCACGAGTGGAATCGGTCGGGCTATCGCCACACGGTTCGCCGAACAGGGCGCAGACGTCGTCGTCGCAGACCTGCGCGAGCAGCCACGAGAGACGGGTCGCCCCACACACGAGTACATCCGCGAGGAGACCGACCGCCGGGCGACGTTCGTCGAGTGCGACGTGCGTGACCCGGCGGCGCTCGAACGGGCGGTCGCAGCGGCCGACGCGTTCGGCGAGATAGACGTCATGGTGAACAACGCCGGCGTCTTCCACGCCGAGTCGTTCCTGACGGCCGAGGAGGCGGAGTTCGACCGCGTGTTCGAGACGAACGTGAAGGGGACGTACTTCGGGTCGCAGGCCGCCGCGCGACGGCTGGTCGAGCAGGGGCAGGGAAGCATCGTGAACCTCTCGTCGACGGCGGGGCTGTACGGGGTCGGTGACTACGTCGCCTACTCGGCGTCGAAGGGAGCGATTCGGCTCATGACGTACGCACTGGCCGACGGACTCGGCCCGAGTGGCGTCCGGGCGAACGTCATCCACCCCGGCGTCATCGAGACGGCGATGACTCGTGAGGACAGCGAGGTCATCGACACGGCAGCGGGGGAGGCCTTCAGAGAACGCGTTCCGCTCGACGCGTTCGGTCGGCCAGAGGATGTCGCCGACGCGGCGCTGTACCTCGCGAGCGACCTGGCGAGCTACGTCACGGGGGAGTCGCTGGTCGTCGACGGCGGCGTTCACTCGACGGGGTGACCGAGCGACGACGTTCGGAGGTTCGACTGGCGGGACGAGGAGGAGCGAGACCGTCGAGAGCGACCGTCGGAGTGGTTCACTCGCGAGTGGCCGGGCGGCGCGACAGCTTTACCACGCCGAGGCGTGCAACTCCATGACATGGTCGAGACGAGACCGCTGATGAGTGAACGATGGGCGTACCGAGTGAGCATCCGGGGACTGGCGTGACGAGCGACCGGAAGCGAACGGGGGTGTTGTTCGCGCTCCGCGACGACCCGGAGCAGGTCGTTCGCGCGGAGGAGTTGGGGTACGACTCCGTCTGGGCGGCCGAGGGGCAGGGGAAGACAGCGTTCGGTAAACTGGAGCGGTGGGCGGTCCACACGGACGAGATCGGTCTGGCGACGGGTATCGTCAACGTGTTCTCCCGGACGCCGGCCGCGCTGGCGGCCGCGGCGGCGACGCTCGACGAGCATTCGGGTGGCCGTGCCATCCTCGGCCTCGGCGTCGCTCACCCGGGAGTCGTCGAGACGTTCCACGGCGTCGAGTTCGACCGACCGCTCGCACGACTCCACGAGTACGTCGAACTCGTCCGGCGATACCTCCGAGGCGAGGCCGAGGGGTTCGAGGGAGAGTTCTACAGCCCGGACCGGACCAGCTTCTGGGAGGCGTTCGAACCCGAGCGGTCGTCGATTCCCATCTACAACGGGGCGCTCGGGCCGGGCAACGTCAGACTGACGGGCGAGGTGGCCGACGGGTGGCTGCCGAACCTCTACCCACCGTCGCGGTTCGAGGAGGCGACGGGGTGGCTCGCCGAGGGGGCGAGCCGCGCCGACCGCGACCCGGCTGATATCGACGTGGCCATGTACGTCCTCACGGCGGTCCACGACGACCCGACCGTCGCCTACGAGGCCGCCGCGAACCACGTGGCGTACTACCTCCGCGACATCCCCGGATACTACGCCCGCGTCGCCGAGGAGGCCGGGTTCGGCGACGAGGTCGAGGCCGCCCGCGAGGCAGAGACGACCGAAGCCGCCGCGGGCCAACTCTCCGAGTCGTTTCTCGATGTCGTCGGCCTCGTCGGAACGCCGACGACCGCGCGCGACGAACTGGAAGAGCTTCGTGCACTGGGCGTCGACCTGCCTATCGTCCGGACGCCGTCCGGGACCGACGACGAGTGGGTCGAGCGTACCCTGGAGACCTTCGCGCCGGAGCGGTCCGGATAGCGGAGCAGGGGGTCGAGGTCGCCGTAGTGGGTCGGCCGCACTCGACCACGAGAACCCGACCCATCGCGGCAGGAGTGACGAAAATTTATGCCAGTGGGCACCGCAGCCGTGTGTGAGACAATGACAGAGCGAATCTGGGAGGACCTGCTCTCCGAGCGGGACGAGGCCGTCATCACGGCGGCCGGGTACGACAAGGAGGGAGCGTCCTCGTGGGAGTCACGAGGGCTCGGTGAGAACCCGCTGGTACTGGTCATCGACATGCAGCGACTCATCGTCGGCGACGACGTCCCGATCCTCGATGCAGTCGAGGAGTACCGGACGGCGATGGGGGAGATCGCCTGGGACGCCATCGACCACATCGACCCGTTCCTCGACTTCGCGCGCGACGAGGGACTCCGGGTCGTGTACAGTCGGGTCGTGCCGTCGAGTTACGACGACCCGGACCACCCCGACCTCGACATCGTCGACCCCGTCGCGCCCGAGGAGGGCGAGACGGTCATCGACAAGACGTACGCGAGCGTCTTCTTCGACACCGAGCTGGACGACCTGTTGACCGAGGGGGAGCACGACTCGCTCATCGTCGTCGGGAACTCGACCAGCGGGTGCGTCCGGGCGACGGTCGTCGACGCCACCCAGCACGGGTACGGCGTCGTTCTACCCCAGGAGTGTCTCTTCGACCGTATCGAGGCGTCGCACAAGATCGGCCTCCTCGACATGTGGATGAAGTACGCCGAGGTCCTGGAGACCGAGGAGGTCCGCGAGTACGTCGAGACACTGGAGGAACCATGACCCACGACCTCGTCGTCAGGAACGGTACCGTCGTCACGCCGGAACACGGGACGTTCGAGGCGGACGTCGCGGCGACGGACGGTCTCATCAGCGCAATCGCCAGTCCGGGGAGCGTCGAGGGCGACCGCGAGATCGACGCGGACGGCAAGCACGTCCTCCCAGGAGCCATCGACCCACACACGCACCACGGCATCTACCGCACGCTGGCGGAGGACGCCGAGAGCGAATCCCAGTCGGACCTCGTCGGTGGCGTGACCACCATCGGGAATTACTTCCGGCGACCGGGGTCGTACGAGGAGATAATGGGTGAGTACTTCGAGCAGGCCGAACCCAACTACTACCACGACTACTTCTTCTCGCTGGGACTGCTGTCGTTCGAGCACGTCGAGGAGATCCCCTACATCGTCGACGAGCTGGGCATCACCACGTTCAAGTGGTACATGAACTACAAGTACAGCGCCGCCGAGAAGTTCGGCGTCGACTGCGAGATGCGCGACGACTTCGGTGACGCGTTCATCCAGGCGCTCGCCGACCAGGACGTCCCGACGACGCTGGGCTACCACTCCGAGAACGTCGAGATAACGAACTCGCTCGGCGACAACCCGTACCTCGAGACGGAGCTGGATGACGACCAGGAGTACCGCGACTACGACGCCCTCGTCGAGCAGTTCCCGGGGTACGCCGAGGCCCAGAGCATGATCTCCGGGGCGGCGCTGGCCCGCCAGCACGACTACGGCGAGAACTTCTACGCCGTCCACGTCTCCTCCGGCCAGACCGCGGACGAACTCGCGACGCTCAAGGACGCCGGCTGGGGGCTCACCGGCGAGACCTGCACGCATTACCTGACGCTCACGAGCGAGGAAGCCGACGAACGTCACAACGTCAACCCACCGGTCCGCTCCGCGGAAGACCGCGAGACGCTCTGGGAGCGGGTCGCCGACGGGACCATCTCCTGCATCGGTACGGACCACTGCTGTAACATGGCCGAGGAGAAGATCGGCCAGGACGTCCCCGACAGCCTCCCCGGATTCCCGAGTACGGCGACGATGCTCCCACTGATACTCTCGGAGGGCGTCAACGAGGGCCGCATCTCGCTGGAGCGTGCCGTCGAGGTGACGTCGACCAACACGGCGAAGGCGTTCAACCTCTATCCGAAGAAAGGCACCGTCAGGGTGGGCAGCGACGCCGACCTCGCCGTCGTCGACCTCGACGAGAAAAGGGAGGTGACGCCCGAACTACTGAAGAGTGCCGCCGATTACTCCCCGTACGACGGCCGGGAGGTGACGGGGTGGCCGACCCACACCGTCGTGAAGGGCCAGGTGGCCTACGAGCACGGTGAGATCGTCGGCGACGCCGGCCACGGAACGCACATCGACCGCCCCATCTGAGCGACAACAGCACGGACCCCGTCGACCGATCGAAGACGACGACGCCAACCGATGCACCACATCACATCACACACGCAGTCTGCTGCCGCCGGAGCCGCTCCGCGAGTAGCCTGCCACGACGCGAGGAGGAGTACCGTATGAACGGAATCGAGACGACGATGGACGAAGATGCAGCGCACGGACCGCTCGAAGGCCTGACGGTCGTCGAAGCGGGGACGATGATCTCCGCGGGGACGGTCGGCCGATTCCTCGCCGATTTCGGTGCGACCGTCATCAAGGTCGAACATCCAGCGACGGGAGACCACCTGCGCCAGTTCGGCCCCCAGAAGGACGGGACCGGTCTCTGGTGGAAGTACCTGGGCCGGAACAAGCGCTCGGTCACGCTGAACCTCGGCGTCGAGGCGGGACAGGTCGTCTTCGAGGACCTCGTCTCGGAGGCTGACGTCCTCGTCGAGAACTTCCGGCCCGGAACGCTCGAACGGTGGAACCTCGGCTACGAGCGCCTCTCGGAGCTGAATCCGGACCTCGTCATGTGCCGGCTCTCGGGGTTCGGACAGACCGGCCCCTATGCGGAGCGGCCCGGGTTCGGGACGCTCGCGGAGGCGATGAGCGGGTTCGCGTATCTCAACGGCTACCCCGACCGGGAGCCCCTGCTGCCGCCGACGGGGCTCGCCGACGGCGTCGCCGCCCTGTTCTCGACGTTCGCCATCATGTTCGCGCTGTACCACCGCGAGGTCCACGACGGCGGCGGTCAGTACATCGACACGAGCCTCACCGAGCCCATCTTCTCGCTGCTCGGTCCACAGCCCCTGCGCTACGACCAGCTGGATACGGTCGAGGAGCGGTCCGGTAACCGCTCGACGTCGTCGGCACCGCGGAACGTCTACCCGACGGGCGACGACCGGTACGTCGCCATCTCGGCGAGCGCCCAACCGACCGCGATGCGGGTGTTCGACGCCATCGACCGACCGGACCTGAAAGACGACGAGCGGTTCGCCGACAACGAGGCTCGTCTCGACAACGTGGACGAACTCGACCGTATCATCCAGGAGTGGATGGACGACCACACGCGCGAGGAGGTGCTGGAGGCGTTCAACGACGCGGACGCCACCATCGCCCCCATCTACAACGTCGAGGACATCTTCGAGGACGAACAGTACCGCGCCCGAGACGCCCTCGTCACCGTCGACGACGACGAACTCGGCGACGCGACGGTGCAGAACGCCTTCCCGAAGTTCAGCGAGACGCCGGGTGAGGTTCGGCACCTGGGCCCGAGCCTGGGCGAACACAACGAACCCGTCTACGGCGGGCTCCTGGGGTACGACGACGCGACTATCGCCGACCTCGTCGACGAGGAGGTGATCTGAGTGGCGCTCGACCTCCCGGAGGACGTCACGCTCGTCGAGATGCTCCCGCGCGACGGGTTCCAGCGGCTCGACGAGTTCGTCCCGACCGACGAGAAAGTCGACATCATCGACCGCCTCTCCTCGACCGGCGTCGACGAGATCGAGATAACCTCGTTCACACACCCCGACGCCGTCCCGACGCTCCGGGACGCCGACGAGGTGGCCGCACGTATCGACCGGAACCCAGACACGACCTACCGGGCGCTCGTGCCCAACGCGGTCGGCATGGAACGGGCGCTCGACGCGGACGTCGACAAGGTGAACGCGCTCATCACGGTCAGCGAGAGCTACAGTCGGAAGAACCAGAACATGACGGTCGACGACATCCTGGAGGAGGTAGACGCTATCGTCGACCTCGCCGACGGGACCGACGTGACCGTCGAGGCCGGCATCGGCACGAGTTTCTACTGCCCGTACGAGGGCCGCATCGACCCCGCAGCGACCGAACGGGTCGTCGAACGGGCGGTCGAGGCAGGCGTCGACGAGGTGACGCTGGCGACCACGATGGGACTGGCCAACCCCGTTCAGGTCACCGACCTGTTCTCGACGATCATGGAGCGCTGGCCGGACACGACGTACGGACTGCACCTCCACGACACGAACGGGATGAGCCTCGCCAACACGCTCGCTGCGATGCAGGCCGGGGTCGACCGGTTCGACAGTTCGGTCTGTGGCCTCGGTGGAGGGGTCGTGCTTCCAGAGGGGATGGCGGGAGTCGGCAACACGCCGACCGAGGACCTCGTCCAGATGCTCACGGCGATGGGTATCGAGACGAGCGCCGACCCCGACCGGGTCGAGGCGGTCGCTCACCACGTCAGCGAGGCACTCGGGCTGGGCGCGACGAGTCACGTGCTCATGGGCGGTACCGTGGAGCGCGTGCTGGAGACAGTCGAGGAGGCGAACGATTGATGACTCCCCACACACTATCTCGCCCGTTGGCCGGCCGGAACACGGCTACGATTCGACCATGACTGGGAAGACCTTCGCGGAAAAACAGCTCTCGGAGAAGTCCGGGCGTGACGTTCGTGCTGGCGACTACGTCGAGGCGGACATCGACGTGGCGATGGCCCACGACATCACGGGACCGCTAGCGTTTCGAACGTTCGACGAGGTGACCGACGGCGAGGGGTCGCTGTTCGCGCCCGAGCAGACGGTGTTCACGATAGACCATCACGCCCCCGCCGACGGGGTCCAGGCGGCGAACAACCACAACGCGCTCCGGGAGTTCGCCGCCGAACACGGTGCCCACCAGTACGACGTCGGCGACGGCATCTGCCACCAGGTCCTCGTCGAGGAGGGCCACGTCGGACCGGGCGACCTCGTCATCGGTGCCGACTCCCACTCGACGTCCTACGGCGGGTTGGGCGCGTTCGGGACCGGCGTCGGGTCGACAGACCTCGGGACGGCGCTGGCGACCGGCGAACTCTGGTTTCGCGTCCCCGAGACGAAGCGCTTCGAGGTCGAGGGTGACCTCCCGGACGCCGTCTACGCCAAGGACCTCATCCTGAAGTTCATCGGCGACGTCGGGTTCGCGGGCTGTACGTACATGGCGGCCGAGTACGGCGGGAGCACTATCGAGGACCTCCCGATTCACGAGCGGTTCGTCCTGACGAACATGGCCATCGAGATGGGCGGCAAGGCCGGCATCGTCGAACCCGACGAGCGGACCGCGCGATACCTCGAAGCCGAGACCGGCAGTCCACCGGACATCGACGTCGAGGACCCCGCGTTGCACTCGGATTCGGACGCCGAGTACGAGGCCGTCCACCGCTATCGTGCGGAGGAGATCGCCCCGCAGGTGTCGGTCCCGTCGAACCCGGAGAACGCCGTCGACATCGGCGAGGTCGAGGGGACGGCGGTCGACCAGCTGTTCGTCGGAACCTGCACGAACGGCCGATTCGAGGACATGCAGGTCGTCGCCGACATCATCGAGGGCGAAGAACTCCCACCGGACGTGCGGATGGTCGTCGTCCCCGCGTCGGGCGCCGTCTACCAGAAGATGCTCGAAACGGGGGTCCTGACGACATTCGTCGACGCCGGTGCGGTCGTCCAGAGCGCCGGGTGTGGACCCTGCGCGGGCTACCACCAGGGCGTCCTCGGGGACGGCGACGTCTGTCTCGCGACCGCGAACCGCAACTTCCCCGGTCGCGAGGGGTCGATGGACTCCGAGGTGTATCTGGCCAGTCCGGCGACGGTCGGCGCCTCGGCACTGTACGGTGAGATTACAGACCCGCGCCGTGTCGAGACGAAGCGGTTCGACGACGTGGCACTCGCCCAGGGGGCTCGGCCATGACCGACGATGCACAGGACCCGTCGAAGCCCGCCCGTGCGTGGGTGTTCGGCGACGACATCGACACCGACCAGATCATCCCGTCGCGGTTCATCGTCTCCAGCGAGGCCGGAGAGCTAGCCGAGCACACCTTCGAGGACCTCCGTCCGGCGTTCTCCCGGGAGGTACAACCAGGAGCGTTCGTCGTCGGTGGCGAGAACTTCGGCAGCGGGTCGTCGCGCGAACAGGCCCCGCTCTCGCTCGTCGGGGCCGGTGTCGCGGGAGTGGTCGCGGAGTCGTTCGCCCGCATCTTCTTCCGGAACGCGATCAATCTCGGCCTCCCGGTCCTCATCAGCCCGGAGGCAGGACGCATCCGGGACGGCGACGACATCCACATGGAGCTCGCGACCGGGACCATCGTCAATCACACGCGGGACGAGGAGTACGAGGCGGAGTCACTGCCGGAGTTCCTCCAGTCCATCGTCGAACAGGGCGGACTGAAACCCTACACGCGCGCCAAGTTGCAGGGATAAGCGCGAGCGCCGGACTCCGTGGCTCGGCCCCCGCGGTTCGTCACCGCTGCTGTGACTCCTCACGACTCCCACGGCTGCAGACCGCAGACCGACGAGCCTCCCAAAGCTTTCGACCGCTCGCCGCGCTGGTACCGTCGAGGATGCACATCGATCTCTCCGACCGGACAGCTATCGTCACTGGTGGAAGCGCGGGCATCGGTCGCGGCATCGCGACGACGCTCGCCGAATCGAACGCTCGGGTCGTCGTCGCCGACGTCACGCGCGACCCCCCGACCGACGCCGACCGGACGACCGTCGAGCGCATCAGCGCCGAGGGAGGAGACGCGGAGTTCGTCGAGACGGACGTCGCGGACGGCGACGACGTCGCCGAACTCGTCGAGACGACCGTCGACACCTACGGCGGTCTCGACGTGCTCGTCAACAACGCCGGCATCTCCCACGAGGGGTCGGTGGTGGAGACCGACCCCGAGGAGTGGCAGGCGGTACTCGACACCAACCTGACGGGGGTCTACAACGGTGCACACCACGCCGTCGAGTATCTGAAGGAGAGTCCTGCGCCGCGCATCGTCAACGTGGCGTCGCAACTCGCGTTCGTCGCCCAGCGCCGGAAGCCGGCGTACGTCGCGTCGAAGGGCGGCGTCGTATCGTTGACGCGGTCGCTCGCGCTCGACTACGCCGACGTGCCGATTCAGGTCAACGCAGTCTGCCCAGGCGTGGTAGAAACGGAACTGACCCGAGACGCGCTCGCCGACGAACAGCGCCGGGAAGCGTTCGAGTCGCAGACGCCACTCCCCTATCTGGGCACCCCAGCGGATATCGGTGCGATGACGACGTTCCTGGCGTCGGATTACGCCCGCTTCGTCACCGGCCAGTCGTTCGTCGTCGATGGGGGATACCTCGCGCAGTGACCCGCTCGGCGCACCGACGCGTGACCCCCACGGCACCGCTGCACCGGTCGGGATACTGGAGGCGTCGTTCACCGCCTCTCGCCGGGGGGAATCCTCGGGGGCGTGGAACGTGTCGCTGAGCACTGCCACCCAGTCGGTACCTCCAATCGACCGCTGCTTCGTTCTTCTGTCTCAGCGGTTCGAATCACGGTGAGGTATTCACCACTCAGCGATGTCCCTGGGTGACGACTCCCCACGTCGGAGACGCTCAGAACTGAGGCGTGGTGGTCCTCCCCGGCCTCCGAATCGACAGTACCCAGGCTTTGTGTTCATAAATAGTTGCTCGCTTGCTTCGCAGAGCGAGATGAGTCGGTCGCTATCGGCGATCGCGTCATGGATGGAGTCGGGCGGCCGGGTCGTCGCGGTAGCGGCATTCGCACTCTTGGCACCGATGGCCACGATTGGCTCCAGGGGTAGAGTACTGTCTGAGAGGTGTCGGAACGTGTTCAGCAGCCAATCGACGACCCGTTCGTCGGCTTCAACGAGCAGTTGCTCGCCGGTGCGGTTCGAGACGAGCGTCGGCAGTACGCACCACCGAATCCGGAAGTGAATCTTTTAGGACGAATTCGAACTTCCGATGGTCAAGTCGGAAATAGAAGAGCGTATATACTGTCGAACGTCTCGTTTCGATTTTAACTGTCTCATATCGTGAATTTATGGACTGTGCGCCCCTCGTGCATTCGATACGTTCCACGAACGGCCGGCTGCACCGCCGACTTCACCTGCACTCTTCTCTCTGTAGTCGCGAGAGTCCTCCGACGCCCCAGTCATAAACCAGGAGAATACTGGGAAGAAACTTCTAAAGTTGTCATCTCCGGGCAGACCGGGGTACCATCGAGGGGGGTGACACGTCGGGGTTCGACAGATGACAGTCGGCAATCAGGCCACTCCAGTTCGGTTATCGAGTCGGCGAGCGCGGTGGGAGCGTGAGCGCTCGATAGTGCGGCGGTGGGCGACTCCACGGCTTCGAGGAGGAGGTCGGCGACCGGTCGAACACGCTGTTCACGGCGTGAACACGGGTCGATAGTCGACTATAATTGGTCTCCCCCTCCCCTGTCACTATCCGCCCTACGTGACAGTCGATCGGGGGAGCGGTCCGCTCCGACCGGTGGGTAGTCACGGGAGCGGCGGAGTGAACTATGAGACACGCGACACTCTCGATGGCCGTAACGGACGGAACTGCACCCACAGGACGAGCGGCCGAGTCGACACCGGGCAGGGCCCGGACAGAGCCGCGGGCGAGTTCGGTCGCCGACGTGGAGGGGTGCGAATGAACCTCGACGAGTTCGTGGCGTCGCACGAACCCCGCGAGACCGTCGAAACGTTCGAACTGGAGAGTTCGAAGCTCCTCGACGTCGACCTGGACGGGAGCGTCATGTGCAAGGCGGGGTCGATGATCGGCTACACCGGCGACATCGCCTTCGAACGCAAGTCCGCCAGCAGCGGCCTCACTGGCATGCTCAAGCGAAAGGTGACGGGCGAAGGCGGCGTGATGATGCAGGCGTCGGGAGCCGGGCACCTCTATCTCGCCGACCAGGGCAAGGAGGTCCAGATTCTCTCCCTCGACGCCGACGACGAGATCAGCGTGAACGGGAACGACGTCCTCGCGTTCGAAGACACCGTGGGCTGGGAGATCAAGATGCTGAACTCCATCGCTGGTGCGTCCTCCGGTGGACTGTTCAACGTCTACCTCAGCGGACCGGGCCACATCGCCATCACGACCCACGGCGAACCGCTCGTCGTGCCGACGCCGGTCCGGACCGACCCGAACGCGACGGTCGCCTGGAGTGCGAACGTCTCCCCGAGTGCGAACCACGACCTGAACGTCAAGAGCTTCCTCGGGCGCTCGTCGGGTGAGACGTTCCAGCTGGAGTTCGCCACCCCCGACGGGTTCGTCCTCCTCCAACCCTACGAGGAGGCCAACCCCGACGAGGGCGGCGACGGCGGCCACGGCGAGAGTGGCGGCCTCAACGTCAACGACTTCCTCTAACTCGGGGAGGTAGGTGAGATCGGCCTCCCTGATAAGGCGATGATGTCCTCACCACACAGAGCCTCTGGAGGGAAAGTATTAGAGATGGAATAAATTCTGCATCCCATTACTTCAAAGAATGCAATATTACAGTCGGGGAAAGAATCACGACGACGTTGATCGATGGGATCGCTCCAGTAGGGTGGTTAGCACCGACAGTCGGACTCTCATCTCTCGTCGCTCACCTACGCCCTGTTGGCGATGTTCTTCGGGATCCCATTCTCAAAGGAGTCGACTAGTCTGCGTGAACCGACTACGGGTCTGTCGGGTCCCGAATCCAACTATAACATCTGTAGGACTCGGGTGGCTTGTCGTCTGTGAGCATCGACAGTGGAATGAACCCCGTCTTCCCACGCGCACCGGTTTTTCGGCTCGTTGGGTCGTCCGATACGAACATCGCTTTGGCCTTCAGTCCGAACTCGACAGAAAGCGTCCCGCGATGGTTCTCGTCGGGGTCGAACTGCATCCTGACGTCGCCGGTCCCGACGCCAAACGTCACGTGACCATCCGGCGACTCGACGGCGACGTCGTGGCTCTCTAGCCCGTCCGCGAGGTCACGAAGCCACGAGACCATCTCCTCTCTCTTCATCCCCTGTGTGAGGTCGAACCCGCCGTCGGCATCGATTTCCCCTTCTTCGAAGACGAATTCGGGATAGTTGAGTTTCTCTGGTGGGAGGGCCTCCTCAGCAGGCTCTATCGAACCTTCTGTGGCCTCTGAATCGTCGTTATTCATCGCTCACCGCCCTGCAATCTGTTTCTCATCATTGGTAAATTCGGTGGCATAGTGACACCACGAAGTGGACTCTCCAATATCCTCGGGCACTGGTGTTTGAGTCGCACATTGCTCGTCTGCCAGTGGACAACGGGTATGGAACACGCAGCCGCTAGGCGTGTTGATTGGACTCGGGATATCTCCATCGAGGATTACCCGCTCTTTCTGGGTCGTCGGGTCGACACTCGGAATCGCAGAGAGAAGGGTCTCCGTGTAGGGATGGCTCGTCTGTGTGAAGAGTGCCTCCGTCGGGGCGAGTTCCATGAGCTGGCCGAGGTACATGACCGCAATCCGGTCTGCGATGTGCTCGACGACGTTGAGGTCGTGCGCGATGAACAGGTACGTCAGATTCAAGTCCTCTTGAAGCTCCATCAGCAGGTTGACGATCTTGGCCTGGACGCTCACGTCAAGGGCGCTCACAGGTTCGTCGAGAACGATCAATCGCGGGTTGAGAGCGATGGCTCGAGCGATAGCAACCCGCTGGGCTTCACCGCCCGAGAGTTCGTGGGGATGTCTCGAGAGATATGCCTGCGAGAGATTCACCCGTTCGATGAGGGACTCGACTTTCTGCTCACGCTCAGATGCGGACCAGCCACGGGCCTTGAGTGGTTCAGCGATTATCTGCTCGATAGTGTGTCGAGAGTCGAGACTCCCACGGGGATTCTGGAACACCATTCCGATGGCCGCGAGGGTCTCTTTGTCTCGGGTGGTTGCCTCTCCGACAGCCTCGCCTTCGAATCGTATCGTCCCGCTTGTCGGTGCGTGAAGGCCGGTGACCAAGTTGGCGAGCGTCGACTTCCCAGAACCGGATTCGCCGACCAACGCGAGCGTCTCACCGGGTTCGATAGAGAGTGACACGCCGTCGACTGCAGTGACGTACGTGTCGTTACCGAGGAGCTTCGCAAAGAGTGAATCGTCGACAGGGAATCGTTTGACGACGTCGTCGATCTCGACGATAGGCCGTGTCACTGGTCGGCCTCCATCGGTTCGCTGAGTTCTTCGACGTGATGACAGCGCGAGGTATGGTCCTCTCCAACCCGTTCTGTCGGTAGGTCCCCGGTAGTACAGCTCTCAGACGAGCACCAGCATCGACTAGCGAACGGGCAACCAGTGGGTTCACCGACCATCGACGGGACTCTGCCTTCGATGACGTTCAGTGGCTCCCCTCGGTCACACGTCTGTGGCATGCACCCGAGCAGTGATTCCGTGTACGGGTGTTTCGGGTTCGTCAGCACGTCTTCGACGGGCCCCTCTTCCATCACCTGACCACCGTACATGACCACGACCTTGTCGCAGAGTTCGGCGACCACACCGAGGTCGTGTGTGATCATCAGGACGGCCATCCCCAACTCTTCGTTGAGGTCGCGAATGCGCTGGAGGATTTCGGCCTGAATCGTCACGTCGAGCGCTGTCGTTGGCTCGTCGGCGATCAAGAGGTCGGGTTCTCTGGCGAGTGCGATGGCCAGCATCGCGCGTTGGCGCATCCCGCCCGAGAACTCGTGGGGGTACGCCGAGACACGCGTCTCGGGATGCGGGATTCCAACCTCGCTCATGAGGTCGATAGCCTGCTGTCGCATCTGACTCCGTTTCCCCCTGCTACTGAACAGGGGAACGTTGAGGTAGTCGAGCAACCGCTGTTTCTCGGGCGATTCGTGGACCTTGATGGACTCGACGATCTGCTCCCCGATCGAGAACACGGGGTTCAGTGTCTCCATCGGGTCTTGGAACACCATCGCCATCCCATCGCCACGAACGCGACGAATCGTGCGGTCATCGGCGTCAGTCATCTCGATGCCATCGAACCGAACTGAACCCCGCTCGATGTAGCCGGGGTCTTCGAGGCGGATGAGCGAACGAGCCGTTACGGATTTCCCCGAACCACTCTCGCCGACGACCCCGACGATTTCACCCCTATCGACGCTGAACGATACGCCTTCGACGGCGTGGACTGTCCCTTCTCTCGTTGCAAACCGCGTGTGGAGGTCTTCGACCTCCAGTAGTGTCTCACTCATTTCACATACCCTTGTTTTCGACGTCACCCATGTCGCGCGGGTCGAGAACGTCGCGTAGTCCATCCCCTAGTAGGTTGAACCCGAGGACGGTGATCATGATGGCGAGTCCGGGGAAGTTGACGACCCACCACGCGGTGTCGACGAAGTTCCGCCCTTGAGAGAGCATCGTTCCCCACTCTGGTGTCGGTGGCTGCGCGCCGAGGCCCAGGAACGACAGCCCCGCCGTTCCCAGAATGACGTACGCCATGTCCATCGTCGCGAGGACGATGACCGGCGTCACCACGTTCGGGAGGATGTGCCGAAGGACGATGCGCCTGCGTGGGACTCCCATCAACTGTGCCGCTTTTACGAACTCTTCTTGTTTGACACTCAGGACGCTCCCACGAATGATACGGGCGTACTGCGTCCACCCGACCACCGCGAGGGCGATCATGATATTCGTCAGGTTCGGGCCAAGGATCCCCGCGATGACGAGTGCCAGTAGTATCCCTGGGAAGGCGAGTAAGATGTCGACGAACCGCATCAACGCTTCGTCTACCCACCCGCCTGCGTAGCCTGCGACGAGGCCGACCGCCGTTCCGATAGCGAGCGTGATTGCGACGACGGCGAGGGAGATCTGCAGCGAGATTCTGGCCCCGTAGAGCAGCCGTGAGAGGACGTCGCGGCCGAGTTGGTCGGTCCCCATCGGATGGTCGACCGACGGCGAATCGAGACGGTTGAACAGGTCCTGCTCGTTCGGTCCCTCCGGTGCAATCACCGGTGCGAAGATCGCCGAGAGAACGACCACGCTGACGAACAGCAAGCCGACCACGTTGAGACGGTTGCTGAGGAAGCGGCCGAGCCGCCGCGAGTTCTTCACCGAACGGTAGCGACGACGGGTCGTCGCGATGACCGACTGCTTCGTAGTAGTGTCTTGATTACTCACGCACTCTCACCTCCGAACGAGATTCGTGGGTCGATGTAGCGGTAGGTCAGGTCCACGACGAAGTTCGTCAATACGAAGATGACAGCGATGACGAGGACGAGCCCTTGAACAACTGGGTAATCGCGTGCGAAAATCGCATCGATGAGGAGTGCCCCCAACCCCGGTCGCTGGAAAACGATTTCGACGATGACAGCGCCGTTCAACAGGTAGCCGAACTGGAGTCCGACGATGGTCACGACCGGGATAAGCGCGTTTCTGAGTGCGTGTTTGTAGATAACGATGCGTTCTCTCAGGCCCTTCGACCGGGCCGTGTCGATGTACTCCTCGTCAAGTACTTCGAGCATCGAGGAGCGGACTAACCGAGTGACGATTGCGGCCATCCCCGATCCGAGCGTTATCGCTGGCAGGACGAGGGACTCTAGGCCGCCGACTCCCGCCACTGGAAATAGTCCCAACTGGAGAGAGAAGATGATGATCAGGATGTATCCGAGCCAAAAGTTCGGCATCGAGACGCCAACTAGCGCAGCGAACTGACTGAGGTAATCAGGGGCCTTTCCTTTGTGGACGGCACTGACGATTCCGGTCGGAATCGCAATCGTCAGAGCAACCGCCATTCCGGCGACAGCGAGTTCGAGCGTGGCAGGAATCCGGTTGATGATGAGCGTACTCACTGGCGTCTCCTGATAGTAGGACTCCCGGAGGTTGCCCTGGAGGACGTCGGTCACCCAGTCCACGTACTGGATCGGTATCGGGCGGTTCAGTCCCTCACTCTGGCGAAACTGCTCGATTGCTTCGAGCGACGGTGTTCGTCCGCCCATCTGCTGGCGAAGAATCGTCTCAGCCGGGTCGCCCGGTGTGAGGAACAACAAAAGAAACGTGAGAATCGACACCCCGACCAGAACGAGCAGCATGGTTGCCGTGCGCCGCGCAACAAATTGGTACATTACGAAGTGTTGATGTGTAGAGATTACTGGCCGACTTTCAGTCCAGTCCAGCGAGTCATCTCTGGAATGGGTCTGAGGTCCATCGAGGAGATCCCGTCGGAGGCAGCGACGATGTACTCCGAGTAGTTGATGGGAACGACGACTGCCTCTTCCATGATTCGCTGTAGTGCTTGTTCGTATTTCTGTTCCTTCTCGGCCTGGTCACCCGTCTGGAACCCGGCCTGGATGAGCTGGTCGACTTCTTCACCGAGATTGTAGATGCCAGTCCCCTCCTCGTTGTAGAGACGTTCGTTCACGTCTCCTTCCGAGTGGAACGTCTCGTAGATCAGGTAGTCCGCTGCACCACTGTTCGTCCCAGAGGACTCCAAGACGAGGTGGGGCTCTCCCGACCGGACAGTATCCTCGAAGCTTGCCTCCTCTGTAACCTGAATATCCACGGTGACGCCAATCTCGTCGTACCACTGCTGGAGTGCCTGTGCGAGTAGCTCCCCGTCGACCTGCTGGTTCGAGAGGTGGAACTGGAGCGCCTCGCCGTCGTAGCTGGACTCTTCGACCAACTGCTTGGCTTTCTCCGTATCACGCTCGTATGCAGGGAGTTTCTCGTGGGCAGACCAGAAGATACTCTCGGCAACCGGGCCTTTCGCGGGCACGCCGATGTTCGAGAGGATGGTCTCGACGAGGTCCGACTGAGAGGTCGCGTAGTTGAGCGCCTGACGAAGCTTCGGGTCGTCCATCGGCGCTTTGTAGATGTTACAGCCGACGTACACTGCACCAGGTGACAACTGCGTGGTGACGTTCGTCCCGCTGTTGCTGTCGAGTTTGTCGACCCGACTCTTCGGTGGGTCGAACGCGACGTCCACATCCCCGTTCTGGAGGGAGAGTGCGCGTGTGTTCGGGTCCGTGATGACACTGAACGTCAACTCGTCCAGCGACGGCGTTCCGTTCCAGTAGTCGTCGAACCCCGAGGTCCGGACGTGTTGCCCCTGTGTACGCTGTTCGACCTGGTACGGGCCAGTCCCGATCGGTTCGGTGTTCTCCCGACTCCGGTCCGGGTGCTGGATCGCGATCATGTTGTGTGCAATCGTCCCGGGAAACGTCGGGAATGGGTCGGTCGTCTCGAACTCGACGGTTGACTCGTCCAGCGCATTCACGTTGCCTGATTCGACGTGGAGCCACCCAGGGGCGTACGACCATTCGTTGAGCACCTGCTCGAACGACCAAACCACGTGTTCTGCGACGAGCTCCTCCCCATTGTGGAATTTCACGCCCTCTCGGAGCGTGAACTCCCACGTCGTCTCGTTGGTCGCTTCCCACTCCGTCGCGAGCCACGGCTCCAACTCCATCTTCTCGCTCACCCAGATGAGTGGCTCGAGGATGTTCGTGTAGTACGGGCTCACACCTCCGTACACCTGCCAGACCCCTTCGGTCGGGTCCATCGACAAGGCGACGTTCGCCGATCCACCAGTTGCCGTCGAAGTGTCATCTGTACTACTATCAGTCGATTGCCCATCCCCCGCAGTCGTCTCGCTACTGTACGGGTCATCGTTGCCACCGCCGTCCCCCGAATCTCCTGCGCATCCTGCGATACTCACGAACCCCCCTGCCCCGACTGCCCCCAGTAATGTCCTGCGGGTGATACTATTCTCCATGGGTATGACTCACATCTACCATAGGTTGTAGATAAAGATACCCCTTCCAAACGCGCAATTCTTTATATGCTATCGCATAGGTCACTCACTGCAACAGTGTGAGGTGGTCTGCAAGCGCGGCGGCGATTTTATTTTCTGCACGTCTGAGGTGTTCTTCTACGGTTCGTCTATTAACCCCCAATTCATCGCCTAACTCAGCAGTGGTCGTCTCACGCGGAAGTTCGTAGTAGCCCTGCATATGAGCGATTCGGAACGTCTCGAGTTGTCGGGCCGAAAGCCGGGGAAGGACATCGTCCAGACCGAGAATGGGTACCTCTGGATGGAGTCCGTTGATCTCTCGTTTGGCCAATACATTGACTCGTGTTTCTTGTCTGAGACTATTGTACACAGCAGTGAGCGCTGCCGGGTCGAGCGCAAGAACCTTGCTCTGCTTTCGGCCGCTTTCGTAGATTAGCGGGGGCAGTGAGAGGCACCCCTCATTCGCTAAATGAGTCTCGACGAGTGTCTGTTCTTCTTGACGCAGACACTGCTCGGTCACTGTGACGAGTTGATTACCCTCCAGAATAGACTCCTGAAGTCCAACCTGTTCATCCAGCTCCGAGCGCAAATCATCTATCCGTTCTGACCGGACATACAACAAGTCACAGTGCTCATTGCACCACAACTGGATAGCAGCGTCGTACTCTCGAGAGAGTGCGGCGACTAGTCCGTCTGCCTGGAATTCGAATGTCGCCTCATACATACGGGAGAGGATAATTCCAGCCAGATAAAACATACTCAGGACTCTTGCCAAAAGGGCGTCCGCCCTATCGACCAGTACAGGGGCTTCCGTGATTGTCAAAAACCGCGACGAATCTCAGCCATCAGGTTTGGTACTAAACACTGATAGAGGGTATCTGGTCAAAAGACGAGGGAGAAAGCAGTTCGCGCCTGAGTCGAGGTCTCCTGATTAGGCGTGACCTGTGTATCCAGCATCTTCCGCGGCGCGTACGAGTTCATCAGTATCCGCGTCGCCTTCGATGCTCACCTGTTCGGCCTCGCGGTCGGCGCTGACATCGGTAACGCCAGCGACTTCATTGAGGGCATCTTCGACAGTCTGCTCGCAGTGTCCACACGTCATTCCTTCGACGGTGATGGTCTGAGTCATTCCATACTCAAGTACGGGAGGGTCATCTATGTGGTTTGTTGCTTTGGGGCTAGTGTACTGGGCCATCGAAACTTTACATTCGTTAGCGAGATGCTGACAACAGTAATGAGCGGGTGGCTCAAAGTCATAGAGATATGCGCGAGTTAGACGATACCGATTTAGAGATCCTCTCGCTGTTGGCAGAGGATGGCCGGCGGCCGTACAGCGGAATTGGAGAAACCGTCGGCCTCTCTGGACCAGCCGTCTCCGATCGAGTCAAGCGCTTAGAGGAAGCCGGTGTCATCAACCGATTCACGATCGACGTCAACCGCGGAATCCTGCGTGCTGGTGTGCCTGTGTTCGTTCGCGTGAAGCCACAGGGAGAGGAAACCGAACAGCTTCGTGCGCGTCTCGCCGACGCCGAAGGAGTAGAACACCTCTTCGTCACGGTCAACGGTGAACTGTGGTTCTACGGCAGGTCAGAAGCCCAGAACATCAGAAATTGGGTTAACGGATTCTTCAAGAACAGCTCGACGACTGACTACTCGGTCACGCTCGTGGATGATGTCGAGTGGACACCGTCGATTGACGGAACTGAGTTCGCTCTGTCGTGTGCCGAGTGTGGAAATACCGTCGATAGCGAGGGTGAATCGAGACGGCTTGACGAGAGCGTCTATCATTTCTGCTGTCCGTCGTGTCGCTCTCGGTTCGAAGAGCGCTACGAACGGTTCGACGCCGAGGTGTGAGGGGCTTCGCCCAGCTCGCTTAGTTCTCGTAAGAATACGACGCGCAAAACGACACTCTCGAAGTAGCAATTCGTGAAAAGGAGGAACCCCTAGTAGGAATCAATGAGTCAGCGAACAGCTCACCTCACCATCACGGGGATGTCCTGTGCAAACTGTTCAGGTTCCGTCCAGGACGCTGTCGAATCTCTCGATGGTGTCTCTACGGCGAACGTCAACTTCGCCACTGACGAAGGGTCGGTCGAGTACGACCCCGATCAGGTATCGCTCGGTGCAATCTACGACGCAATCGACGACGCGGGGTATGGCGTGGTCTCGGAGTCGGTGAGCATCGGAATCACCGATATGACGTGTTCGAACTGTGCCGAGACGAACGAGAGTGCACTCGAAGGGACGCCAGGCGTCGTCGAGGCGACCGTCAACTACGCCACAGATGAGGCACAGGTCGTCTACAATCCTGCAGACACGTCAATCGAGGCGCTGTACGATGCCATCGAGGCCGCTGGGTACTCACCCGTACGTGAGGAGTCGACTGAAGGAGGTTCGGACGAGGACGCCCGCGATGCCGCTCGGCGAGAGGAGATTCGACGGCAACGTCGATTGACACTGTTCGGTGCAGCCCTGTCGGCGCCTATGCTCTTCTTCCTCGTCGAGAAGTTCCTACTCGGTGGTGGAATTGTCCCCGAGACGGTCTTCGGCGTCGAGTTCGGGTGGGTAGAGTTCGCTCTTGCAACGCCCGTCCAACTCATTCTGGGCTGGCCCTTCTACAAGAACTCCTACAAGGCACTCGTGAAGAACGGTCGCGCCAACATGGACGTACTCATCGCACTCGGGTCGAGTACGGCGTACGTCTACTCCGTCGCCGTCCTCGCAGGACTCATCGCCGGCGGGATGTACTTCGACACCGCGGCGTTGATCCTCGTGTTCATCACGCTCGGGAACTACCTCGAAGCCCGTTCGAAAGGCCAGGCTGGCGATGCGCTCCGGAAGCTACTGGAGATGGAAGCCGAAACGGCCACCGTCGTCGATGACGACGGAGACGAGCAGGAGATTCCCCTCGAAGACGTCGAGGTCGGCGACCGGATGAAGGTCCGTCCTGGTGAGAGGATTCCCACCGACGGCCGAGTCGTCGACGGGCAATCGGCTGTCGACGAGTCGATGGTGACCGGCGAATCCGTCCCTGTCGAGAAGGGCGAGGGCGACGAAGTCGTCGGCTCGACCATCAACGAGAATGGCGTGCTCCTCATCGAAGCGACGAAGGTCGGGTCCGATACGGCGCTCCAACAAATCGTCCAGACGGTCAAGGACGCTCAGTCGCGTCAGCCAGAGATTCAGAACCTCGCCGACCGAATTTCCGCGTACTTCGTTCCCGCGGTCATCTTCAACGCGCTACTGTGGGGGGTCGTCTGGTACCTGTTCCCCGAGGCATTGGCGGGATTCATCCAGTCGCTTCCACTCTGGGGTCTGGTCGCCGGTGGCCCCGAAGTTGCTGGAGGGTCGATTTCAGTCTTTGAATTCGCAGTCGTCGTCTTCGCGAGTGCGGTGCTCATCGCCTGCCCCTGCGCGCTCGGGCTGGCGACCCCTGCTGCGACGATGGTCGGTACCACCATCGGTGCGCAGAACGGTGTGCTGTTCAAAGGCGGCGACATTCTCGAACGCGCCAAGGACGTGGACACCGTCGTCTTCGACAAGACGGGGACGCTCACTGAGGGTGCGATGGAGCTGACTGACGTGGTCGTGCTCGACGACAGCGGTAGACCTGTCACTGACGGTGGCGAAGCGGCTACGGATGGCGGCCAACTCACCGCCCGTGACCGGCTTTCGGAGGAGGACGTCCTCCAGCTCGCCGCAACCGCAGAGAGTGGCAGCGAACACCCGCTCGCACAGGCCATCGTCGAAGGTGCCGAAAGCCGTGGTATCGACATACCCGATCCGGACGACTTCGAGAACGTCCCTGGCCACGGCATTCGGGCCACTGTCGGTGACAGTGCGGTTCTCGTTGGCAACCGGAAGCTCCTGCGCGACAACGATATCGACCCCACTCCCGCGTCGGAGACGATGGAGCGTCTCGAAAACGAGGGAAAGACGGCGATGCTCGTCGCCTATGAGCGCGAACTTCTGGGCGTGGTTGCAAATGCGGACACGGTCAAGGAGAGTGCGAAAGACGCCATCAGCCAGCTCCATGAGCGCGGTATCGACGTGATGATGATCACTGGGGACAACGAGCGGACGGCACACGCCGTCGCCGAGCAGGTCGGCATCCCCCGTGAGAACGTCCGGGCCGAGGTGCTCCCCGAAGACAAGTCCGACGCTGTCGAGTCGATTCAGGACGACGGGCGACGCGCGATGATGGTCGGTGACGGCGTCAACGACGCTCCGGCCCTCGCTGTTGCGTACGTCGGAACCGCCATCGGGTCGGGGACGGACGTCGCAATCGAGGCTGCGGACGTCACGTTGATGCGGAACGACCCAGTCGACGTCGTGAAGGCGATTCGTATCTCCGATGCGACGCTCTCGAAGGTCAAACAGAACCTCGTGTGGGCACTCGGATACAACACGGCGATGATTCCGTTGGCCTCGCTCGGCCTGCTCCAGCCAGTGCTCGCGGCCGGTGCGATGGCCTTCTCCAGCGTGTCGGTGCTCTCGAACAGCCTCCTGTTCCGGACGTACACCCCCGACCACGACTACAAGCTTCTGGGCTGGCTCCGCTAAGGAGTCGGTCCAGCGTCTTCGTCCGCACCTTCTAGATTGTGTGACACTTCCATTACTCGGGGGCTTCAGAGGGCGAATACTGGCCAACACCACTCGTTACCCTGCCATTTTCCCGACTCGCTTGGGCCCGTTTCAAATTTCAGCGGTCACACTTGCTCTTCCTGCTGTCGTCGATCTTCGGGACGAGAGTCTGGCAGGTCATCGGTGACGGGGGTTTCCCAGAGGAGGATAACGGTCGACCCGACGAGGAGAACGATTCCACCGATACCCAGCGCGAACAGTGGCGAGACAGTATCAGAGATGAGGCCACTTCCAAGCTGGAATGGGATGACTGCTAATCCGCTCACCATCGCCATCGCACTCAGAACGGTCGCTCGGCCGAGCGAGTCGATTCGGTCGTTGATGTACTGACCAGCGAGCGACCGGGTGACATCAGAGAGCCCCCGGATCAGCAAGAACGTCGGGAGCGCCAGAACCGGGATGACGTACATGGCGACGAGCGTGGAACCAACGGCAAAGGGCAAAATCATGAACCACGTCTGAAGGCCAATCGTCCGCTTGATCGCCCCTGTGTAGTAGCTGAGGAGCGCTCCGACTAGGCTATAGGCGGCGTAAAACCAGCCAAGCAGTGACTCAACGAGCGACTGACTGATACCAAAGTCGAGAACGACTGTCTGAAACACCGGCTGGAAGAATATGAACACGAGGTACGAAACGGCCGCGTAGAGGACGTAGTAGTACAGGAGAAACGCCCGGAGCGTTGGATGACCGAGGACATCGCCGACGATACCAACCGTCTGGCGAAGGCTCAGCTCGTCAGATTGCTCCTGTTCGAACGACTCTGGTTCGTCGAGTGTTAGCAGTACGACGATACCTAACCCGGTCACACCCGCGGCGACGAACCACGGATACGAGAGGTCGACACTCCCCAGATACCCTCCCAGAACCGCTGCACCGACACCAACCGCCATCGACACTGCTTCGCCACGACCACGGATATGGGCGAAGTTGTCGGTCGAATCCTCGTCAGAGAGGGTGTCGTACAGCCACGCGTCCTCACTACCCGAGCGGAAGTTATAGCCCATCGACCATACCACGTACAGTCCAGCCAACGGGAGAAACGAGTCGGCGAATCCAATGGCGACGAGCGTGCCAGAGATTAGCGTCGTCCCAACGAGCAGGCTTTGACGCCGACCGATTCGGTCTCCAATGTATCCAGTCGGTATCTCCCCGAGCAAGGTCGTGAGATTATAGATGACCTCGAGAACCGCTATCTCCGTGAATGAGAGTCCCTGTGCGAGGAAGAAGAGATACATGATCGGCCGATAGAACTCGACACCCTTCGTGGCCTTGTACAGGTAGTACTTGAGAATCCCGCCAGCAGGGCGGCCAGATGTCCTCGCGTTCGTGAGCTCTCTCATCGAGCGACTCTCTCAACACAGGACGAGAGCTTATCTACTGTTATTACTGAATCGACGAAGCGGTCATACCGACGGCTCGCTGAGTGTGGGAGATACCACCTCGTCAGCGGACACCTGTCGGGTTTGAAAACAGTCGATTACCGACTTGCTCGTACGGTACCAACGAGAGCCGCTCCGATACTACCGGCTCGAATCGCTCCTCTTCCAATTTTGAGAGACGACCGACCGATTGGTGGGCAGTCCGAGTGCTCAACGTGCCCGATATAGTTTGTTCATCCTGGTACGGTACGACGGTACTGATGATTCATCGAACGTTCCGGGTTCTTCAGCACGGACAGACTCGTCGACCGGAAGTTCGTCACGGGACACAGCTTGTTGCGCTGCAGAGAGGTTTCCGAACGTCTGTCGATGTGTGTCGTTGACCGTCTCGTTTGGCTGGAGTTGGGTGATATGTAGACCGATCCCCGTCGTGCATCTATTTGTCGTCTGTTCGTACAGTCTAAATCCTGCGGTGAGTGCGCCACTGATAACGAGTACATCGGCGATGGTACCGAACGTATTCGTGAAGGAGGTCATTCTTGAGCGACCCTGTGTCGTTGCATACATCCTGTAACAGACCCACGCTCTCTGTCTACCAATACCGGCAATCTCTGGGGTGGCTGATTCCACCGGATTTCGCTCCTCCATTGAACCCACCGGTCGTATCTCCTGATCGCACGACTATTCACCCTACCAATCTCATCCCACCGACCCGGTTGTGGCTGCCGTGGCGAAGCCACGGGAGCGGTGGGTGGGGTAGGTAATGGGAGTAAGAAAAAAGAACGCCGCAGTGCCCGCTATCCAAGTCGCTGCGCGCTCACCCCTGGGAACTCGACCCGCGACCAGCCCGTCAGCGCCACCGAGACGCGTCCTCGATACCAGTTCCGTGCGACGTTCTGGAACCGGACCACCTCGCCTCCGGCCAGCCAGGGCTGGTTGCTCCTCGCCCAACTGGTGAACTTGACCGTCCCCGACTCGTCTTCGAGCAACCCCACCTGCGCAATCGATGGATGGGAGGGTGTCCACAACTCCACGACTCGACCCTCAACGTCCACCTTACCACGAACCACGCTCCCGATGTCGTCGACAGGGACGATGGCTCCTGGTGTCGCTCTCACCTCCTCGAGTGTGTCGAGGACGGCTGCCTGCAGGTCCACGCCCGCACTCACTCTGTCCACGATTCTCGCTTCGATGCCCGACCGTTCGAACCCGCCGCGCACCCGGTGGGCGATCCGCATCTCGAACGGGCTAAGTGGGCGACGCGTGCGGCGTGTGTATCTCCAGCCAGCTATCAGTTACGAGATGATTCTATTCGTCGCGCCGAGCACAGAGGGCGCGTTCAACAACCACTCGACTCGAACAGTCGAGGTTGCGATCTCACAACCGTACGGACCTGCGCAACGCTCATCGCCTAATCTGGCGTGTTGGACCATGTAATGGACACTCACTACGATGTCGTTGTCATCGGAGGGGGACAGGCGGGGCTGGCAACGAGTTTCCATCTGACAGAGGCAAAATGTAACCACGTCGTCCTCGAACGAAATCGTGTCGGTGAGCGGTGGCGGACCGAACGCTGGGACTCGTTCACGCTCGTCACCCCGAATTCGTGGAATCGACTCCCTGGGTTTCCGTACGATGGTGACGACCCGGAGGGCTTCCTCTCACGCGAGGAGGTAATCGCGTACCTCGAGGAGTACGTCGAGCGGTTCGACCTCCCGGTACGAGTCGGCGTCGAGGTGACAGCGGTTCGATCCGACAGCGCCGGATTCATCATCGAAACGACGGACGGGACCTACGAGGCGGCGAACGTCGTGGTGGCGACAGGATCGTTTCAAGAACCCCGAATCCCCGACATCACGGACGAGGTCCCTACGGCAGTCCACCAACTACACTCCAGCGAGTACACCAACCCCGACGCGCTTCCCGAGGGTCCCGTTCTTGTGGTTGGGTCCAGTCAATCCGGCGCGCAGATCGCCTCGGAACTCCACGACTGCGTTCGTGACGTCTACCTCTCGGTGAGTTCTGCACCCAAGCTTCCACGTCGCTATCGTGGGCGGGACGTCGGGCACTGGCTGGAGATGATGGGTGGCTTCCAGACTACGGTCGACGACCTCGAATCACCTGCTGCCCGGTTCGCCCCGTCGGCGTACGTCTCGGGAAAAGATGGAGGTCGAGAGATCGACCT
Organism: Halomarina salina; assembly: GCF_023074835.1. Taxonomy (NCBI): domain Archaea; kingdom Methanobacteriati; phylum Methanobacteriota; class Halobacteria; order Halobacteriales; family Natronomonadaceae; genus Halomarina; species Halomarina salina. Next base: position 1,477,199 of record NZ_JALLGW010000001.1, on the reverse strand, counting down.
CCTCGAACTCGCAGACGATGGGATGACCCTGCTCGGACGAGTGGTCGGCGTCGAGGACGGCCGAATCCATCTTGCGGACGACGTAGAAGAGAACCTCCGTAACGCCTACCGGTTCTACGTCGAACTCGTCGAGGGCATCGAGCAGTTCCTGGAGACGGCCGACATGGACGCCCCTGAGCCAGAGTTCACACTACCGGCTCCCGACGAAATTGCCGTCGAATCGGTTCCAGAACTCGACCTCGCCGCGGCGAACGTTCGGAGCATAGTCTGGGCGACCGGCTACCAAGCAGACTTCTCGTGGATCGAATCCGTGGACCGTGACGAGTTCGGGTATCCGATGCACCGACGAGGCGTTACCGATACGCCGGGACTGTACTTTGTCGGCCTCCACTGGCTCTACACACGTGGATCGGGCCTCCTCTACGGCGTCGGTGAAGACGCGAGATACGTCGTGGAACATCTTATAGAGCGGTTGGAGAGTACCAAGAGTCGCCCGTGAGGAGACCAGAAGCGTACTCCGAATCACTGCCAGCGGACTATTTGGCCTCTCTCGCTGTAACCAACTCGCCCCCCTGTATGCAGCCACGACGAAACTGGCAGAACCGTGAGGGCTTGAGCCTCTCTTTGATACACCTACGCTCTGAGTGTATCGAACAGGTCGAGTGAGCGACGTGTGCTGCGGGTCTAATACTACGGCGCTTTCCAATCGACTATTCCACCAGCCGATGTACAGAGTATCCTATTCACGTTTCGGTTACTGTGAATACAGCTATGTAACGATCTGTCGTCGTGGTTCGTATGTTCACTCCCCTCGATGACATCCGCTTTCTGGCGGACTCACAGAATCGATTCACCGCGCTCGAAATCCTCGTCGCAGGCCCGCAAACAAGGGCGGAACTACGGAGCGCGACCGGAGCCTCTAAAGCCACTATCAGCCGCCTCCTCGGTGATTTCGAGAGCCGCGCGTGGATAACGAGGGACGGGACCCGGTACGCGCTGACGCCGCTCGGAGAGTACGTCGCGAGTACGTTCGTCAACCTGTACGAACGGATGTCGACCGCCAGTGAGCTACGAGACTTGCTTCCGTGGTTCCCACTGGAGAAACTAGACGCCGAGGTCGACCTCGATATCCTGACTGGAGCTAGAATCACGGCGGCGACCCCCGACAACCCGATGGCACCAGTGGCCCGCGTCCTGGCTATCGAGCGTGAATCCAACTGGACGAACACGCTTGCAGACAGACTCCCCGAGTCGTGCGTCAAAGCCAGACACGAGGGTGTCGTGGGTGGCTCGCAGACGTCTGAACTGGTGACCACGTCGGACGTAATCGAGTCCGTGATGGCGTCTCCATACGCCGACAAGTTCGAGGACATCGTCGTCGCCGATCACTCCACGGTGTACGTCTACGACGGCGACGTTCCGCCGGGTGGCACTCATGACGGAACGGCGTACCTCATCGTCGCCGACGATCGAGACGTCAACGTCGGAGTGATCGAATCGGACCATCCAGCCTTCGTCGCTCGGCTCACGGAGATGTTCGACGAGTATCGAAACGCGTCGGTCCGACTCACCACGTCGAAGTTCAAAAACGGCCGTGAATCCGTTGAGGCGGAGAAGTAGTACAGCGATCTCGAGACGTTGGATCGATGGCGAGGTGCTCCGTGCACTGGAGAACTACAGTCCCGAAACCAGTTGCTGGAATGGGTGGTTCGAAGCGACCCGATTCTGCCCTGTGCGAGGAATAACGCTGGAAACTGCACGTGTTGCACGGTGTGAAACGGTTCCACCAAATGCCTATACGGTCGCTGTAGACGAAGTCGCTCACCGGGTATGGGACCTCACCAACCCACAACACCGACTACGACCGACCATGACACTCGACGAAGAACGACTGAACCAACACGTACAGACTGCCCTCAACGACGTCGGAGCGACGGCGCATGCACCACTTGTCGTCATCGGTGACAGGCTGGGCCTATACGAGACGCTCGCTGACGCGGGCCCGCTCACCTCAACCGGACTGGCCGAGGAGACCGACACGGCAGAGCGGTACGTCCGCGAGTGGCTACGCTCGCAGGCCGCCGGCGGGTACGTCAGTTACGACCCTGAGACCGACCGTTACAGCCTCACCCCGGAACAGACCGCCGTGCTGGTCGACGAGAACAGCCCGGCGTTCATGGCGGGCAACTTCCAGGTAGCACTCTCGGCGGCCAAGATCGAACCCCAACTCGCCGAGGCGTTCCGCACGGGCGAGGGGGTGGGCTGGCACGAACACGACGTAGACCTGTTCGACGCGACCGAGCGCTCCTGGCGACCACAGTACGCCGCGAACCTCGCCGACAACTGGATTCCCGCGCTCGACGGAGTGGACTCGACGCTTCGAGCAGGTGGGCGCGTCGCCGACGTGGGCTGTGGCCACGGCGCATCCACCATTCTGCTGGCCGAGGCGTACCCCGAATCGACGGTCGTCGGCGTCGACTACCACGAGGCGTCTATCGAGGCGGCACGCGAGCGAGCCACGAACGCCGGCGTCAGTGACCGCGTACGCTTCGAGGTGGCGACCGCCAAGTCTTACGACGGCGCTAGATACGACTTCGTCACCACGTTCGACGCCTTTCACGACATGGGTGATCCTGTGGGTGCAGCGGCACACATCCGCGACACGCTCACCGACGACGGCACGTGGATGCTCGTCGAGTTCGCCGCCAGCGATGCAGTAGAAGACAACCTCAACCCAATGGGAAGAGCTGCCTACTCGATCTCGACGCTAGCCTGTACGCCGTGTGCACTCGATCAAGAAGGTGAGCGCGTACTGGGTGCTCAGGCTGGTGAAGCAGCTATCAGAGAGGTCGTTACCGACGGGGGGTTCACCCGATTCCGTCGGGCCGCCGAGACGCCGCTGAATCACGTGTTCGAAGCCAAACCGTAGACCTCGACGAACGGATGAATGCAACCCCTATTTCACTCGGGACGTATCCATCAATAGGGCTCCAGTAGAGGCGACTGTTTCTGTGTGAACACCGTCTGGCAGGAGATTCGCGATATCCTCAATTACTGGGACCGTTCGGTTCGATAGACCCACGCTCTCAGTCTATCAGTACCGGCAATCGACGCAGTTCGAGACACAGCAGCGATTAGCCATCAGATTGGTCGACAGTGGTCGTCGCATCCAATACGACTGTGTCACCATCAACGGTAACCGAGAGATCACAGTAACGAAACGAGACTGACGGATTATCGGAGTGCTTGTGACCGCCACGAGGATACATTGCGTCAAGAGCATCCACATTGACGGCATCATACAGCAACTCGGGCATCGCTAATGGATCACAATCGAGGGCATCAGCAGCTGCATAGACAATCGCTGCACTCATCGGATCTTCTGGCCCAATATCGTATGTGTAGTGCTCAGCCGACCCGGTCTGACCTGGAGCAGCGTCATCCATACTTTTCGCTCACGTGATTTCTCTGGATTCCAGTGAGTAATATATTTCGGAGAGAACACTAACCGAAACAATTAGCGTGTTGTGATACGTTAGTTAGTGACAGTATGCGTGAGTACGAACCGGACGAGATCTCCAAAAACGCGGCTTTCGAGGCCGTGGCGACTGAGCGACGACGAGTGATCGTCGATATTCTCTCAGAAGACGATAGCGAATACGAACTCGAACTCCTCGCGAGCAAAGTCGTGACTCGAATGGTCGATAGGTCGTCAATGACTGGTGAAACGGACTACGAGCAGATGGAGGTTGCACTGATGCATCGTGACCTTCCGAAACTTGCCGACGAGGACATCGTTTCATTCGATACGACGGCCCAGACGGTCTCACGAGGCGCACACATCACCGATGTTGACCCATTGGTCTAAGGGGGTCAAGTGATCGAGGTAGGAAACACTGGCGTGGCCGTCTGATGTGAAGAATCCCGGAAGGATACTGTACCGGTACTCCTGTTAGATTCACGCTCTGTGTCTCTCGTAGACCGTGCGGACGTGATATTTCTTCTCCGGCAGTAAACAATCAGAGGGGCGATAGACCCACGCTCGGGGGTGCTCGAATGGGCGGGGCGAGCGACGTGTGCCACAAGTGTATCGGGCCATCTACTTGTGGTTCAGAGAGCTTGAGTAGTCACCCCACGAGTATCGGCCGTTCAAATCCGTCGAAAGTTCCGACACCGAATCGGTGGTATCACTCGTTCTGGACATCGAAACCACGCGAATCAAGTCACACCAGATGGAGTTAACACACTGCACTGCTGGCGGTCGCAGTACGTGCCGTCAGAGGACTCACAACCGGCAGAGACGTTCGATTCGTGGTCAGTACACCCAGCGATCGAAATCGAGCCGACGACAGACTCCCTCTCACATCCAGCCATCGCCCGGTGTTTCAGTCGATGTCACGGCGTCCTCGAAGACTCCAGTATTGACTGGCGACTCATGGTCCACGAGGGCGAGTGCTTGTATCACGTTGCTGCAGAGGAGGACACGCTTGACCGAGTCGAACCAATTCTCCGGGAAGCCCTCTCGCAGTACGCGCTCACACGAACCGATGGCGTCGAACCGGTTCCCCTCAACCAGGACTCACTCGTTGGTGTCGAGTACGAGGGCCATGGGGCTCGCTCCAGTGACTGGCAGACGGGACTCCGTCCGCTAGTGAACGAAGACGACCACTCAGACGCCCAGACCGCTCTCACATCCGCAGTCGACGCGCTCGCGAACATCGATGCCACGGTCGTCTACCAGACACTCGTCACGGCGAAATCGGACTGGACGGCCGTGGCGGACGCTCGGTGCTGGGACCTCGAAGAGAACCGCGACACGCGCGGACAGCGCTTCGGTGACTTCCTGTTCGGCGTTACCGGCGAGCAGATCACGGAGCGAGAGACGGAGCCCACACACCTCGAACGTATCGACCGGATTCGGGCAGCCGAGACGCGCCACACGTTCGACGTGGCGACACGCGCCGTCGCCTGCGGGCCGCAAGCCACAGACGCACTCGACGCGCTGAGCGGGGCACTGTCGAGTGCGAGTGGTGAGTTCTATCGACTCGTCCCGAAACCAGCCGACGAACCCACCTCGCTCGTGGCGGCGATGGTGTCACATTCCATCCCGCGGCTCTCGTGGTGGCCACGGTTCCTGCGAGTCCTCAGACGAGTCCGACTCTTCGTCGTCCAAGGCGACGTGCTCGCGATGGACAACATCGAGTGCACCTTGTCGCTGGTGAACTGTCTCCGGTGTTCCGTTCAGGTGAGCCCCGGTCACGGTGAAAAAGCGGCCCGTCTCGTACAGTTCCACGTCGTCTCGGCGATTCCGGCTCCCTGGGAGCGTTCCTTCCACGATGACGTGCACGCCAGTCCCCGATGGGCTGACCTCTGTATAGGAGTCCAGGCGGTCGACGATGGTCCGCGCCCACGACTGGATCGATTCGGTTGCTGGAACCCGACAGTGGTCCAGGTCGACGCCGACGAACGGGTCGTCGTCGGTGAAGACGAAGCCAAGACCGAGATCTTCAGTACTGGCTGTTGTGAAGGCATCGTCGAACGAACGCCAGGTAGACGAATCAGTCGTCGAGGCGAACCTCCCTGTCTGTGGGTTGAGTGGAACCTTCGTCGATCGACCGTCGCGCTCTTGCTCACGCCAGCAGACCCACTGGTCTCGCTCGCGCAATCGAACAGGGACGTCGGTCGGAGTCGTCGGCCGTGGTACCATCGGAATCGGAGGCGAGTAAGCCCCCATTACAGCGCTGACTTCGCGGTCCAGTACAAGACCCTATCCGATTCGACCCCCGGGGACATCGGAGGAGACGAATTGCAGTATCGCCATCCACGATACAACCAGTCCACCCACCGAATTCACCGCTCAGAATGCCTAAATCAGCAGGCCAGCATTCAAATACCCCTGCTGAACTGCCCCTAGAACTGTCTAGACAGTGTACAGACCACCGACGATTTGTGCGAAGGAGACCCCTTCAAATGTTACCCCCAACCTGGCATATTAACAAACAGTATAATCGAAAGGAACACCATACCAACCGAGAGAACACAGACCTCACGTCACAGTTCCAGCGAGCACTAAGTCACAGCAGCGAACTAAATTTCGAGATAATGTTTGCTAGAAACTAAGACCCGTGAGTGGGATGTTACTCCTGAATTATGGGAGATTCAACTCGACGCGATATTCTGAAATTGCTCGGCGCGGCCGGGGCAATCACTGGTGTTGGCAGTGCAGGGGTCGTCGCTGCCCAAAGCCAGGGAGACGGTAACGGAAAGGGTCCAGGAGAAGGGATGGTCAACGGGCTCACAAAAGGGAACGGCATCAAGACCGCCCGGGTTCGATTTGGACATCTCATCCCCGATGCACAACCGGTCGACGTCTACGCCTACTTACCGCAGTATAAGAGTCTCGGCGAGGTGCCCATCAACACGGACCTGAAGTACGGGTCGATTCGCCCGAACATCCCCGCCGAGTACGCCGATATTCCGGCGATTACACTCGGTATCAAAATCACCCCTGCCGGCGAGAAAGACAACCCGATCATCGAGATCAAACGTCAGAAGTTCAAAGCCGGACGCAACTACACATTGCTTGCTGTCGGCGAGGCGAAATCAGAGGGGTATGACGAACCCCCCGTCCAGGCACTGCCACTCGTCGATAATGAAGGAGAGAAGGGCCCCAGCTACGGCCGAAATCAACTGCCAGCGCCTGACGAGACGAAGGTCCGGTTCGTCCACGCACTCCCGGACGCAGGCCCCGTGAAGATTACTGCCGGGGGCGAGACGAATCTCGACGGCTCGATGAGTGGTGGTGAGACACTCGTCGAAGAGGCGACGTTCGGCGACTCGACTGACTATCTTGAGGTCGATCCAGAGAAGACGATTACCATCAAGGAGTATGGCGAGGCCGTCGCAACGGTCACCGGTGATTACCGGCCCGGTACGAAATATACGGTCTATCTCGTCTCCCAACAGCCCGAACCCGGTGGACTGAAGCCCTTCGCACTGGCGTCCGTCGACGCTGTCGCGCGTGCTGACCTCGATGTCCAACCATCGGATTAGCGCGTAGCAACGAGGCACAAACCTCGTCGTTCAGGAGGTGAGCCATAAGTGATGGCCACAACCACCTGACACCGATTGCCGTCTTGCTCGGAGATTTCTGAGCTATTCCCTCATCGGCGGCATCACCCACTCATCGGGAGCCACGCATCGATGCCACTCCAACTCATTCTCACCGGTCTCCTGCCATCTGCAGGCCCTACTGGAAGTGGTGTGCACTCCAGTGCGTGTCGGCAGCAGAGCGAGTCTGCAGCGCCGCTGTTAGAAAGGGGGCCCTACTGGGCTGTTTGCGGTGGATAACAATACTAATTCACGAAAAGGAGTCAGTATGGTTGATTCACAGGATACGGCTGGCGAACCAGCAGACGGGTCTGCTCAAACAGTGCATCGGCTCACGGGGTTTCAGCGGGACCTCCTGACCGTCATCAAGGGATTGGACCAGCCATCCGGCCAGACGGTACGAAACCACCTCGAGGAGCAGCGAAAACAGAAGATCACTCATGGACGGCTCTATCCAAATCTCGACGTCATCGTCAGCGAGGGACTCGTCGAGAAAGGGAATATCGACAGGCGCACTAACTACTACGCGATATCGGACACTGGACAGCAGGCACTGGAGTCGTACTATGATTGGTTTACTCAGCAGGTCGAATCTCGTTAGCTGAGTCAGTCTCTAGTCCTGACGTCGGGACTCCTTTGTCTTGACAGGCATTTTTCTCATCAAGAGTGGCCAACGCCGACGCCTACCGAGTCACCGACAAGCCCTATCACCAAGTCCGTGACTGCTGGTTAGCAGCCAGAACGCTCTGCGTTCTGGCGACACCCTCAAACAGCGAGCACATGCGAGTGAGTAGGGTGGGGTAGTTCACTAGTCTTCCCGAGGGCGCAGCGTTGTGTTCCCGCGCAGACCATGCTGCTTGATCCACAGGAAGTGTTCATCACAGAGTCGAAGGGTCTCCTGATCGATCTTGAAATCCACGTTGCACAAGACTTCGCTACCATCCTGTTGGCTGTACGGTTTCCACTGTGGGAACGCGTAGAACCCATCACGCCGGCAGACCCAACACGCCCCAGGCGAGGCTTCTCGGTCGGGGACAAGACTCGGATCGAACACCCGCTGTTCACACTGCAGACAGAGTCCCCCAATCTCGTCATCGAAGACCGTGTCGACGACGGCACGGTTGTACCCCGCAGGCGACCCACAGACTACGCAGCCCATCGCCTCCCACTCGAATCGTCAGTTGCTGTCAGACATCCTTTCACGCTCATTGTGATGTATCATTCATTGAATGGTGATAGTCTTTTCCACAATTATAGTATCCAGTGAGCCCGATCCGACCCCGTCATTAGACGAGGTACTGGCCCGAGTCGCCATACTCGAAAAAGACGTCGCAACCCTCACCGAACGCGAAGCAGCGCGCACGACTGTCGTCTTCGACGATTCAGCACTCATCTATAAGGTCGTCCACGCCTGTCTGAAGTCGGCGAGTATCTCTGAAGATGAGGAGCTGCTGATCTTGAAGCGACTCCTGCAGTGACGTGAGTTGCGCAGCCAGTGGTTGCCCATGCCGGGTGGCTACAAACCCCAAACATCCCAAACCGCGGTATGGTCGGGAATCCCGCTGCTGAAGCCGTGATAAGACGTCAAGAGAGATTGGTTCGAACCTCGCTCGGTGTTGCGAGAGTCCCGCCGCTGGCTTCGACCTTCTCACGGGCTTCCTTCACTACCTCTACATTTGGTTTTGGTGAGCCAAGCGGCGCATCCTCAAGCCCGACCCGAACGTGGCCACCCCGTTCAACCGCTGTTGGAATCAGGGGAGTGATGTCCACCCCGAGTCCGGATATCATCCAGGGAGCCTCGGGGGCAACGTCCTCGAGTAGCGTCAGATAGCTCTCCAATGCGTACGGTTGTGGGGGATACCCGAAGGTGAACTTCTCAGAGAACATGAAGCGGTAGAGCGGCTGGGTGAGCGTCGGATAGCGATGATGGAGGGCTGCTCCCAACCGAACGAACCCTGGCTCGTAGATTGCATAAGAGGGTCTCGCGCCGTGCCGGGCCGAAACGGTGAGGCCCTCGCGAATGTGGGCTTCTGGATTCTGATAGACGAACCCGAGTTGGTCCTGTTCGACATCATCGTACGTGCTGAAGTTGACGCTACCAGTGTCGACAACTGCCCACTCAAGCAATCCCATCTCACCGAGTTCATCTTGGTGCGCGAACCGTTCGGTGGGTGTGATGCCGTCGACACCCGGTTTTCCGAGGAGGGGAATACTCGGGTACACTATCGCGTCGACGTGTTGCTGAATGCCGTCGATGATGTCCGTGTAGATGGACGCATCGTGGTGTTCAGTGCCACTGGTATCGTAGGAGTGGAGGTGGATGATAGCAGCGCCAGCTTCCGCACACGCGATACCCTGCTCAATACAGTCGTCGATACGAATCGGGCTGTTCGGTTGCTGGTCGGTTCCCCACGGACCGTTGAGCGCAGCTTCGAGGCAGACCGTAGTCATGGTTGGTTTTAGTGAGTGAGGGGGCGTTGTAGGCGAAACGTGAGGGAGTAATTACCCACGAGGGGTTGGTTCGTTAGCGTCCGCTGGGGAAGTCCGGTTCGCGTCCTTCTATGACAGCATCGATACCTTCGTGGAAGTCAGCGGTTCCAGAGACGACTTCGTGAGCGACGCCGTACCCCCACGTCAGGTTCATGTCGTGCTGGACGTACTGATTCAGGGTTTTCTTGGTGTATCGAACAGCGTTCTGGGCGGACGAGGCGAGAGTATCCACGAGTTCATCGACCTCGTCATCGAGTTCTTCTTCTGGGACAACCCGGTTGATGAGGCCGATCTCGACAGCTTCCTCTGCGGGGATGGCTTTGCCCGTCAGGAGGTACTCTTTGGCGCGAGTGAGACCGATGCGTCGGGGCCACATCACACACCCACCGTCGCCAGCAGGCACGCCGAACCCGGAGACATGTGGGTCACTGAACGAGGCCCCGTCACCAGCAATAATAAGGTCACAGGTAAGGGCGATGGAAGCACCGAGGCTGTGTGCACCTTGGCCGTTGACCTTGGCGATGATGGGTTGTTCGACGTTGAGCATGCTCTCAAGAATCTCCTCGGCCTCGCGCATGGTGTTGTCACGCCAGTAGTCGAGGTCTTTCATCATCTCGAGATAGTTGGGGTCGTACTCCGTCGGCCCCATGAACGATTCTCCCTGACCCGTTACGACAACAACGCGAGTGTCGGCCTCGTAGGCCGCCCGGAACGCCTCACCGAACCCCTTGTGAACCGCTTCGTTCAGGTCACCAATCTCGATGAGAAACACATCGTCTTGGACGGTTGCATTGAGCTCGTCCACGTCATCCAGTACCATACGCCACACATTGGCCTAACAAGACACATAACCCTAACTAATGGCACTGTCACAGTCTCAAACCCAATATATACTCAGAGATAGTAGTTACATCACAACATTCTTTCACAACTCAACTCGACCCACCGTGAGTATCAGTAGCGCTCAGTCGCTCATCATCTTCGAGTGGGCTGTTTGACGTTCGTTGGCCCCAATAATAACGTCCCAAAGCTGGTAGTTCACAGTCAGAAGCCGATACATCCACCAGCTAGGCCGATATTGGCTGCATCATCCTCTCTCCGAGCGTGGCCGAACTCACCGAGGAATACAACGCCACTATCGGCCACCGTGATGAATACATCTGGAAGTGGCTGCATGCCGTCTTCCCACCAATCCGTCTCTCCAGCGTCCCTGCCGCCTCCACTGAACGGGTTCTCGAGCAGAAAGTCCTCCTCACGATGTACATCACTCTGCTCGACGACTTCGCCGACGTCTACGACGACAAACCACGTTCGACGAAGCTCGACGACTCCCCTTTTCCGACGCACCGCTTGACTACGGGCGGGAGGGAGTCAACACCGATTACCTCTCCTTTACCGAAAGCGTCTGGCATACCTTCGAGGACTGTCTCCTTGAGGCCCCGCGGTACAACGAGTTCGTCACCCTGTTCCACTTCGACCTTCGGCAGGCGATCAACGCCATGGACTACGGGTGGCTCATCAACGACACCCCGGAGGCCGCTACTCCACGTGGCACAGACACGTACGGCCCGCACAATATGACCATGTTCAGCTACGCTGCAATCGACATCATGCACTCACCAGCGTTCGCCGCGACCGACATCGGTGAGCTCCGGGAGGTCGTCTGGGACGCCCAGCGCCTCGCACGCATCGGAAACTGGGTCACGACGTGGGAACGCGAACTCCGCGAAGGCGACTACACCGCAGGTGTCGTCGTGAAAGCCATCGCAGATGACGTCGTCAGTATAGACGAATTGGAGTCACCAGACGTCAGCGATGACGAGCTCATCGAACGCATCCATGAGGCGGCCATCGAACAGAGCTTCCAGGACAACTGGGAGGAAGAATACCAGTCACTCCGTGAGAAGACGTTCACTACGAACTCAGTGGATTTAGAGGCGTACGTCGATGGCATGACCGAGGTTCGTGACCTCCACAGGGCGAGTCGCGGTCACAAGTGACATCCTTCCCGGCGTGGACGCCGGGGCTGCCGGGGCGTAAACGGTGTTTATGCTGTCAACTACCCGCCTCTGAAGGGTCGAGCTTCCTCCTTGTGTCTCCGTAAACTGGCTCCGTCACTAGACCCCACTGCAGCCACAGCGACGGAGAATCCCCTCCCGAGGATCGCCCTCGAGTAGTGTGAACAGCAGCCCCGTCCCATGCGGTACTGCTCGCAATCCCTTGGAGAGGGTTCCTCTCCACAGCCGACTATATAACCAATTTCTAATTCGATTAGTAAATACTAAAAATATATAAATTCATCCATGTTACCGGCCCGAAATGAGGTGTGGACGACCACTCAGCCCACCCACTCGACGACACCCGACGCGAATTCCTTCGAAAGGCAGTCACCACCGCTACAGTCGCCGGTCTCGGTGCATCAGGGACTGAGGTCGCTGCTGCAGAGGAACACGGCGGACAGGCACCCCAACACGAGAACCCGTTCACGCTCGGCGTTGCCTCTGGTGATCCGCTACCGGATTCCGTTGTCCTCTGGACGCGCCTCGCACCAGAACCACTCACCGAAGCCGGTGGAATGCCCGGCCACCAGGTGCCGGTACAGTGGGAGATAGCGACCGACGAGGCGATGAGCCAGGTCGTTGGAAAAGGCACCGCAAAAGCCCGTCCTGAATACGGCCATTCGGTCCACATCGACGTGAAAGGACTGGATGCCGACACAGAGTACTACTATCAGTTCAAAGTCGGCTCCGACCGGAGCCCGGTCGGACGAACGAAAACCGCTCCTGAGCCGGGGATGGATGTCAGCGAGTTCACCTTCGCGTTCACCTCGTGTCAGAACTACCCCTTCGGGTATTACACCGCTCACGACCACCTCGCTGATGAAGACCTTGATCTGGCCATCCAGTTGGGGGACTACATCTACGAAGGCGGCGGCCAGGGCGTGTTCGGCCGCGGGCACGAGCCGCCACGCGAAATTCAGAATCTCAGCGATTACCGAATCCGGCAGGCACAGTATAAGACGGATCCAAACCTCCAGGACGCCCACGCCGCCTTCCCGTGGCTCGTGACGTGGGACGATCACGAGGTCGAAAACAACTACGCTGATGCGACGTCTGAAGACAACGCCCTGACAGAGGAGTTCCTCGAACGCCGGGCAAACGCCTATCAAGCGTATTTCGAACACCAACCGTTGCGCCCCTCGCGGATGCCCGAGGGCCCAAACCTGCCGCTGTATCGACGGTTCACGTTCGGAGACTTAGTCGAGTTCAACGTCCTCGACACGCGGCAGTACCGCGACGACCAGGTCTACTCTGCCGAGGAAGCCGACGACCCTGGACGGACCATCCTCGGCGATGAACAAGAAAACTGGTTGGTCGATGGGCTGACCGACTCCACCTCCCAGTGGAACGTGCTGGCGAATCAAGTTCCGTTCGCGGCGACCGATGAGAACCCGAATCCAGACGTCCAGGACTTCGGTGGCGGCGACAAATGGGACGGCTACCGAGCCGACCGCGAGCGACTACTCGGTGTCATGGCCGACGATCCTGAGTTGAATCCGGTCGTAATCACCGGCGACGTCCATCGGAACTACGCGTACAATCTCAAAGCCGACTTTTCGAATCCTGACTCGGAGACGGTCGGCACCGAGTACGTCGGCACCTCGGCATCCTCGTTCGGCGATGGGTCCGGTATCACACAGTACGGGCCGTCACTCGGTGAGCCCTGGCAGCGATTCTTCAACGACGACCGAGGGTACGTCCGCTGTACGATCACCCCTGAGCAGTGGCAGACCGACTATCGTGTCGTTTCGACGGTCGAGAAGCCTGAAGCCACCGTGAGCACGGTCGCGTCGTTCACGACTGATGCCGGCGAGCCAGGTGCGACGTTGGCCTCCGAACGGCCCGCCCAACCCCAGCAGACCGCCGTCGAAATCGCAGACATCAGACCAAACCAGGACGGCGACCTCAACAACGAGTATGCGACGGTGAAAAATACGGGTGACACCACGATCGACTTCTCGGGGTTCATCCTCAGCTTCGAAGCGGGAAGTCAGAACTACACCTTCGGTGAGTTCACCCTCGGCCCCGGCGAGACGGTCACGGTCCGGAACGGGCCCGGTGAGGACACCGAGTCGACGCTCTACGCTGACTTCGGTGGTCCAGTGTTGAACAACAGCAATCCCGACACCGTGTTGGTCGCCAACGAAGACGGAATCGTCCTCGACGAAGCGTCGTACCCACCGGTGTGAACTACCCTACCCACTCGCTGTGCTCGCTCCTTGAGGTAGGCTTACCGCCTATCTTCATTGCTATCTTCGTTTTGGCCAGAGTTGGTCGAGAAGCCCGTCACATGGCCCGACTCGTCTCCCTCATCACATCGATGGATCCCTGTGAAGTCTTGTTCAGGGGAGGGTCAGCCTTGTACGAAGTGCGCACGTCTTTGACGGACGCATCCATGGGAGTGACAACCGACCAGCAACGCAGCAGACCGAAGTCCGACCGCAGGTACCACACATGGCCGTAGTCTCCGGTAGAAGACTCTAGAGAGTGGATTGTGGACTATTCATCGCCCTCGATTACTGCCCCAGCGGAGGCAAGAGAGGCGCCACGGTTGGCAGTCGAGTGAACCCCTCGAATTCAGGCTGTAGAGCGATTCGAATTCGGCGACGATCGCCTAACGCACCAGGGCACCACAATTGAAAAATCGCCCTACTGCGACCATGTGTGGAACTCACAGCGGGCTCTATAGTCGGCGTTCAGTGGCGACGCTCGAGTACTGTCGCGACCGGCAAACGCCAAGGAGAGCGCCGTTTCAAGCATTCTACACTCGCATTTCGCCAGCTACATAGTGGGTCCGTCTCAACTCACTCGACCAGCTTCCCAACTGCAAAATCGCCACACGGCACCCAAGTGTGGAATATTGAGCGCACGGTTCGTGTCGAGGAGAGCGACAACAGTGAATCAAGGGGCGATCGCCACCATCCCGATTCCATACTAAGAACCCTTCTGGGCCATGAAGACAGCGTTTCAGCCGGGTCACCACCGCCGAGTCGCTCCACCCCACAGTACCCCTCAGAGTGTCCCTGAACGCCATCCCATATCCACAAATCCGTTTGCGAGGTGTTCTACCGGGGACTGAAGCCATGTGTGGAACTCATCTATGCTGGCCATCATGAGTGCCTGTGGATCACTCCGGGTTGCCGTTATTAGAATGTGCAGTACTCGCACACGACTGTGATGGCCCGACCGCCCATTCGAGACCCTCTTTCGGTACGCTTCGTCCTACACCTTCGCCAGCGTCACAGACAACACAGCGGGAGCCCCCCGTATCTCGACCGGAGGCGTGGACGGTGGACAATCCGTGGCTTCACCAGAAAACCGAGGTGGAGGCCCCGTCCTCAAGGAGCGACCGACGGGAACGAGTAGGGCGGGGAGGAAGAACAGTCCTTGGTGTTGATTTGGGTGTCAACAACCTCGCCGTTGCTTCGACAGGGCGATTCTGGTCAGCAGACGAGTTTAACCACTGGCGTCGAGAGTACGAGAAGCGTCGTGGGTCGCTTCAGCAATGTGGCTCTCGACACGCCCACGAGAATATCGAATCGGTCGGTCGGAAAGAGACAGGTCGATTCGAGATACAGTTGCACACGGTATCGAACGAACTAATCGAGGAAGCCCTCGACACCAACTGCTCGCACATCGTCTTCGAGGATTTGACGCACATCCGCGAGAACATTCCCGAGGCGACGTGGCAACACGTCTGGGCGTTCCGTCGCCTCTATGAGTACGTCGAGTACAAAGCCGCCGAGTACGGCCTCGAAGTCGTGCAGGTGGACCCACGGAACACCTCGAAACGCTGTTCGACGTGCGGGTGTACCCACGACGATAATCGCTCTGGTGAGGCGTTCGCCTGTCAGAAATGTGGCTACGAGAACCACGCGGACTACAACGCGGCGAAAAACATCGGTTGGAAGTATCTCCGCCGTCGGCAAAATGCAGACGACGGAGGCGCACCTGTAGACGTGCGCTTGAATCGCGGGACGCTGAACGTGAGTGGGGAGTACGTTCCCCCTGCCAGCGAGCACTCGACGGCATAGAACGGGAGTCCACGCGAAAGCCCCATCACCAGAAATATCCGAGTTCTGGTTAGCAGTCAGAACGCGACGCGTTCTGACGACACCCTCAACGAGCGAGGTCGGTTTCGAACGAGCGAAGTAGGGTGGGGTAGTTTACGGCCCGGACCTTCTCAACGTCGTCGTAGGGCCCTCGACTATCGACGGCCGAACAGACATCGTTCACTACTTTCTTTCCTCTACTGGTGGATTCCCGACGATATCGGCGGGTGTGAACAATGAGAGGTTCTCACGCTCGGCAGCAACCTGTTCGAGGCCGTTAGAAAACCCTGACCGGCTGAAGCAGCAGTAGTGGTACTCTGGGTCCCCACCGGCTGGTGGCGTCCATCTGACCTGTGCTGCGCTTCGTTCTACGTCTGCAAGGTCCCCTTCGGTCATCTCCCGAGTTGTGTACTTACACTCTCCGACGACGAGGGTCCCATCCCTCGCCAGGCCGACGACATCGAGTTCGTGGTGCTTGTGCCACCAATAGCCGATTCCTCGATAGGTTTTCGACACGAGCGAGGGGAGTGCGTTCTGACAGACGACTTCGAACATCGGCCCCATGTACTCCGAAAACGTCGGGGCAACGACCTGCTCGTACGCTGCATCACCGAGTTGGGTGAGTGTCGCTTCCTGGGCATAGACGTAGCGAAACCAGAACCGAAACAGCGGTTCAGTCAGTCGATACCGACTCTTCCGTGTCGCGTTTGGGTCCGCCGTGATAGGGATGTCTCGCTTAACGAGTCGAAGTCGTCGGAGCTTCGCGAGATACGTTCCTAACACGTTCGACTCAACCCCGGCGAAATCCGCAATCTCGTTCGCCGCTCGTTTTCCTCGCGCAATCGCCCGCAGAATCGTGTAGTACGTCTGGGGCTCACGAATCCCAAATTCTGTTCGCAACAAGAACTCTGGTTCGTTGTGGAGAACGCCATGTTCAGAAAGGATGTGTCGCTGAACGTTCTCTGCCAGTGATTCCGATGGGGTCAACGCACGCAGATAGTACGGCGTCCCGCCGAACACGCTCCACGTCTCGATGACCGCTTCCGGTTCCGTCTCTGGATAGAACGGGAGGGACTCATCGAGCGTGAGTGGTGGAAGGTCGATTGTCTCAGTCCGGCGGCCGTACAGTGGGCTGCCACCGCTCAGAACCTTCTCTTCCATGACGCTAATCGACGACCC
This sequence comes from Halomarina salina, assembly GCF_023074835.1. NCBI lineage: Archaea > Methanobacteriati > Methanobacteriota > Halobacteria > Halobacteriales > Natronomonadaceae > Halomarina > Halomarina salina. Next base: position 1,460,308 of record NZ_JALLGW010000001.1, on the reverse strand, counting down.
GACGAGAACCAGTGTCATCGCTGTCTCTTCGAGGTCAAGGTCCCAGACGCGCTGAATCTTCGATGGGAGTGCCTCATCCGATGCGATGAGGTATGGAAATTCGTCGAGGATGACGACCGCGTCTTCTCTGCCGAGCGTTCGAAGGAGTGCTTCCCAATCGCGCTGGATGTCCGTGACTTGTGGATACACCTCGCCAGCCGTCTCGACGAAGTTCGTGAGCTGTGCATCGGCGGTTTCCTCAGTCGCTTGCCAGTAGACCGCATCATCGCGGTCTCGAATCGCTTCCCGAACGAGTGCACTCTTGCCGAGTCGTCGGCGTCCGTAGACGACGAGACACTCCGCGCTCTCACTCCCAAACCGCGATTCGAGCAGCGTGAGTTCCTCTTCCCGGTTCACAAAATGCGGCGTGGCCATGCACGTCGTTCGAGGTCACTCAGCATAATCGCGTCGGTTATCTAAACGTGGATTTTACTAATTACGATTTTACTATTCGTGCGTTGTTGATACCTATCTAATCTCAGGCGGTGGAGTGTCAAAGTATTGACCTCCTCCCGCGCCTAAAGACGCGGGAATCAATGGGTGCCCAACGAGCGGGCACCCGCCAATCTGTACCGCAGGGGATGGCCGCCAGGGTTCATACTCGGTGTCGCGGCTCCAGTGCTCTCAAGCATCGTTCTCGTGGTCGCTCCACCGTTGGTCGAATCATCATAATCGGTGTTTTCCCCCGCAAGAGCCCCCGTGTGAGCCAACTATGAACCAGGAGGTGCCCCCGGATGGCGTGAATACGAGTGTTCCTGCGACGAGTCAGACAGCACGGAGCGCGCCGCTATCACCTGTTGAGCGCAATGCAACGATTCATAACCAACCAGACAGTCGAATGAGCGCAGTTCCAGACACCCAGAATCGCCAGACGGCAACCGAGTATGAAACACAGCTGCCCGAGACAGCACCAGCGATGCTCTCCTCGAACTCACGCAGTGGCCGTCTGAGCGCCCAAGGGACCTCCAAACACCAGGTTTCCGTCTCTGGTCACCACACACTGAACCGCTCATACACAGCTTGCTGCAGGTCTCTTGCGGAGGAATCGCCCGATTATGACCGGGCCGTTGAGAACGCAGAACGCGCCATACGGGCCAGAAACGACGCTACGCCCGCGAATCTGAGTATGAACACCGAATCACCCGACCTGGAACCAGCTCCACTCCTCACCAGTTTCAGCCAGACGGCCGCGAGCGACGCTCGCTGCCCGGTTCAGGACAACCGGGGTAGACAGTAGCGGGACGAGAGGCGAATACAATGGCCGGTTTCGAGACCCATAATCGATAGACGGAAACCGATTATGAAAATCAGCCCTAGTTCGAGCGGATTCGAGTCGATCAGCGACTACCAGCCGCTTGATTCCATCCTATTCGGCCGCTCCGTTCGCTCATTGAGGACGGGGGCGTAGCGCCTCATTCCAAGTAATGTCCTTTGAACGACTCCCCCTCTCGGAGCGTTGATTTCCACTTATTTCTCGGCTGATTTGACCTCTGCAACGACGCGGTCGGTCAACCCAAGGTCAGTGGTGTATTCAGAAAGACCAGCCGATAGCTCAAGTTCAGAGATGCCACAACCATGAAAGGTGCTGAGAAGAAACTGCGTCCCCCACTGATAGGAGACATCTCGTTGCTCTGCTGCATCATGCATCGCCCGGTCGTTCGTCACGACACAGCCATCGTCCATCGTCTCTGCAAGAATGATACATGCCCAGTCAGCCGTGGCCAGCCGCATTGGATCCTCCACCTCTACGTCTTCGAGAGCGACATCGTGTATCTCAAGCCAGGACGGTTGCTCCGCGTTGTGGTACGCTGTGAACTCTGTCCAGACACGTTCTGGTGACCAGAGCATGCGTTCGGGATGCCAGAACGATAGGTTGGACAGCCAGTCAACGGCGTAGAACGATGAGAGGACGTTTGTATCGAGGATGAACCCTGCTGGCCTACTCATTCAGGATTCCAGTACCATCGTTGTGCAATTCTTCGACGGAAGACGGTCCTCGACGAACCTCAATATCGAGATCCTCAAGAACCGATTCAAATTCAAAACGAGAGCAGTCAGCTAGTTCCGCACCCCTGCCAATCGAAATCGGCATGTTAGCGTAGGCAACCGCAGCTCCGAATTCGAGGACAGATGCACGGAGTGTTTCAAAATCCGTCTCAGAAGGGGATGGAAAGTCAGACTCATCGTCCAGTGCCTTATCGACGTAATACAGGGTTGCTCCGACATCGTGGATGAGAATTCGTACAGACTCATCGCTCGTCTCGTCGGCATCGACGAGACGCTGAAGCCGGCAAAAGAGCGCCACCATCGAAGAGAGGACTTGCTCTTCATTATCGTCACTCAGTGCATCGCTGTCGAGTTCGTCTATCCCTGCAGCGAGCGCGACGAACGCAGCGAGCAACGCTGTCGGAATCTCTGCGTTACGGTGACTGTCGATGAGACCGTACAGGCCCTGATTGATCTCTCCGAGGACAACATCCATTAACCGCTGAATCCGCTCAGGGTTCACATTCGGAGCAATCGCTTGTATGGTTTCGATGTCCCCGTCCTCTCCGAGCAGTCGTTCGTGCACCAGCTCGAGAGACGAGGTGAAGCGCTCGTTTTCATCCAGCGCCAGAATATCAGTCGTGAGGTCCTGGAGCTCTTCCTCTGGGTTTTCGAACAGAAGACCCAAGAACTGGTTAAGCCGCCTGAACTCACTCTGGATTGGGCCTAGTGGGCTCGGGGATCCATTGAGAGGTGTAGGTGAACCGTGCGGTTGAATTCTGGACATTGTAATCGAAGATGTCAGTTACGTTGTCTTGGAGTCAGTTATCGATGCGAACTCCGAATAGCTACTCGTCCATTCGTCACGGCGCCTCAAACGCTTTTGGTTCGGGTGTCAACACTCGCCAATCGGCGTTCTCCCTTCTGCCTCCACAACCACGCTTGCGGGCACCTCATCAATGTAGACGACGTGGGCGGGCGTCTCAAGTTCACCGAGGAGCTCTGTATCGAGGTCGTCAACATCCGCGAACTGGCGGTCTGACCACCTGACGAAGGCAGTCTCTATCCTACCCGAAGTGAGGGCCTCGTCGACAGACGTGCCCTCTCGCGCTGCGTGAACAGCGTCTGGAATGGCATCCAGACTCGTGAGACTCGACTCACGACGGCCGACGCGCTGTCCCGGTGCCTTGACCAGCAGTGGGACATGGAGGAGTTCCTCATGGGTGAATCGGCCATGGCTGGCGACAGGGCAGTCAGGGACGACTTCACTTTCCTCACCGAACGCTTCCCCGTGGTCACCTGTGATGATGAGCAAGGTGTTCTCCAGTTCACCACGCCGCTTGAGCAGGTGAGCCAGATTGTCGACCAATGCGTCGACCTGCCGGATACTATCGCGGTATAGTCGCTCCATCTGCTCGAGCTGGGACCACGGAAGACGCTCGGAGTAGAAATCCCACACGTAGTCTCCAATATCAGTGGCCAGTTCAACGTCCTCGTCTGTCGCCTCCGTCCGCTCAACCGGCGCAAATGGAGTGTGGGCGTCGAGGAGGTTGATACACGCCGCCCACGGAGCGTCGTCGACCGACGACTGCCAGGCATCGAACCGGTCAATAACCGGTTGGTCCGTCGGGTGGTCGTTCGAGAGACCGGGGAGGATCCCGAAATCCGAGTTGGCCTTGAGCGCGACGCCGTTGAGCAATGAGCGAACCGGCCGACCACTACGCAAACAGGCTTCTAGATAGTCGCTGAACTGGCCGGTCCCGTGCTCCAAGACGAACGTGTTCGGGTCCATCGCACTGGGGAACAACACGTTGTCCTTCCCACCAACGTGGTCGAAGGCGCTCTTGAGCCCATTGTCCGTCTTCACTAGCCAGGGAAGGTTGGAGAACACGCCCGTCTGATAGCCCGCCTCTGACAGTTCCTCGAACACGGTGTTTCCCGGCTCGAGGCTGTCTTTCACCGCGTTGACGCCGTGTTCGTGGGCAGGAACGCCCGTGAACATACTCGTATGGCTTGGCAGACTCCAACTCGCTGGCGCTCGCGCCTGCTCGAACACCGTCGCTGACTCCGCGAGGGACGCAAGCGTCGGTGTCGTCGTCAATTCGGGGTCATGGAGCGACGTACTCGACGCCCGGACGGAGTCCAGGACTACCAACAGAACATTCGGGGATGAGTGCTCAGACGCCATTTCTTGTCTCGGAGGGGGACGAGTACATTGAGTCAGGACAGTCCATGTGGGAGGAGGTTACATTCAACTTGTCTATCTTATTGAAAAGAGTTCCGTCTCCTCCGACTACAGCCACCGATGTTGAGGACAGATCGTAAGACAGGCTCACTCCCCTGGCCGTAGCACTCTGTCAGGAATGATGGCTCACGTGGCCTGGAGACCACCGGGCGGATCAAATCGGGTTCACTGACGTACGCTTCGCTTCCGGGCATTCACCAGAGAGAGTGCATCTCTTGACTGCGGGGAATAAACCGTCGTACCGAGACGTACTGAATCGTCCCCACGTGTCTCGCGTCGATTCTAACCCCTCGTTTATCATCAGGCACGACAGGGCGTGCCCGAATTGCACGCCAGTACGCAGGGAGCACAGCAGTCAAACGACACGGCAGAACGGCCCCTGAGCGCGGTCGAGTTGCAGGGTGGACTACCAGGACAGGGGGAACATCAGTACTGGCTCGGGATTTCCGAGGAGAAGCTAATCGAGGTGTCATACGACATGGCCGGAGACACCCAGACGCGTACGTTGAACAGGCGAATTAGTGGTATAGAACGGTCGGAGGCACCACGCGACCGGGTGTTTTTGGTCCGGGACACCAATGGGTCAGCATGAGCAAGACGGTTCGACTCCCCGACGATGTCTACGAGCGCGTCGAGGCGCATCAGCGCGAGGGCGAATCGCTCGTTGAGACGATCGACCGCCTCGCGGGCGGACGGTCACTACGAGAACTCGTTGGTATCCTCTCCGATGATGAGGCCGAGGAGATGCGGGGATATCTCGAGGACCTCGATAAGCAAACCCAGGATGATCTCGATGAGACCGCTGCCCGGTTCACATCGAATTGAGTCGTGTTACTCGACACTGACTTCATCATCGACGTGATGGCCGGTCAAGAGGGGGCCGTGGCAGCGCTCGATGACCTCGAAGCCACCGCTGAACCGCAGTTCATTTCGAGTGTGACGCTCTTCGAACTGCACCACAGCATCGCTCGTGTTGACCAACCCGATGAGCGGCGCGAGAAAATCGAGGCCGTACTTGACGACCGGCCTGTTCTCGATGCCGACACCCAAGTGATGAAGACCGCAGGCCAGACACACGGCCGCCTCGTCGCAGAAGGGAACGAAGTCGGGCCACTTGATGTCATCATCGCCGCAACAGACCTCGTCCATAGCGAGTCAGTGCTTTCTGCCAACGAGAAAGATTTCAGTCGCGTCCTCTCCGCCCTCGAATCCTCCTCGGATGTCGAACTCGTAACGTACGAAAAGTGACATCACGCTCTTTGGTATCGCAATCACGACCCGCATTATCATCAGGCACCATAGGGCGACCTCTCACGAGCAACTGACCACATCAATAGTGACACGATTTCATTCGTTATCGATTACCGCAGCATCCCTCGAGGGTGCATCCTTCAGAGCGCCCAAGGATCTGCCCTAACCAACGACTCAGACGACCCATTCACCAATGTCGAGTAGATACCGCTCACCCTCGTAGGTAACGTACCAGCCACTCTGTGGATTCGGGAGCCCACGTTCGTTCTTCATTCGCTGCCGCAACTGTGTGTACCCAGGTGAGGGCTCGTTGCAGTCTTCGTAGTGATCGTCCTCGCCAGCGTCCACTGCTCTGTCGAGGACAGACCGCTCTTCGCTCGAGAGGTCATCGAGCGCTATCAGGTACCTGTCGGCAACGAACTCCTGGAACTCCGCTTCGGATGTGGCAACCTGCGTTACGCTGTAGTCGTATCCTCGGCGAGTGAGTGACTCCGCTTCGTCAGAGATGGTGATATCATACACCCGGTCATCCCACTCCACCCACGTCGTCCCTGCGCCGACGAGTGTCGAGTCATCAATGCCGTCTGGATAAGGTGCCGGAGCATCCGAAACGGACAGACGCTGTGTGGGAAGCCCTTTCGGCGAATACTCCGGGCCGTGTATCAACAGGTCGAGGGCACGCTGGTCGACTGCAGGAAGATTCGAATAGGCGATGGCGGTCTCGCCTGCAGGTGCAGTCTGCCCGTTCTCCCACGAGAGGGCGGCGAGACGGCCGGGCACTTCTTCAGTCCCCAATCGATCGACCTCAACGTGATAATAGGCTGCTTCGTGCTCGGCGTACTGTCCATCCCGGAGTGGCGGCCGACCGTACGTCTGCAACGCAACGCCGTCTTCAGCGATGATTCGCTCGAGAAGCCGTTGTTGAGACGGGCGGAACGTCGTGGGAAACTGCCTGGTGGGAGCGAACGCAGATAGCGAGACCGTGTACCCTTGCACGCACTCCGGCGTAGACAGACCGTCAGTTGGTTGATTACTCGTCGGTTGATCACTCGTGGAGGGGGCATCCCCGGTCGACTCGGGAGTTGAGGACGTTTCTGAGGAGTCAGTCGCGGGCATGTCGGTGAGACAACCACCGACAAGGAGGGGAATCGCAACAGTGAGCAGGGACCGTCTGGTTCTCATACTGACAATTCAAGTAGTCCGTAGCATATTCTTTGTGGTGAGACTGTTGGAACCACTGATCTGAGTGCTTTCATGGACTTCGGTATTCCCACGCGACGTGCTATCGGACGGGAGAGGCTCATAGCTACGGCAGTTGACTACAACGACTTCCTGCAACGAGTTGATGGCGGGCACGCTTCTCGCTCCCTGATTTTATCGTCGGGCACGACAGGTCCTAACCCTCACCCATCGGACAACAGCTTTGCAGAGAGCGTCCGCCCACAGCTACCACTGCTCGGGACTCGGCACATCGGAGCCATCCTCGGACAGGAGACAAGGGCGAACAGTGATGTCGTCCGTCGTTCGACTGCACAGGACACACTGAATCAGTACGCGAGGAGTCTCCACACCCACTCTCCTGGGCGGACGGGTCCGAGGTCGGCCGGACGTGTGACGTCAGTCTCGGTCTGGAAGGAGTGTGAGACAACCCGTCGATGCCGTTCTGTACGAGCCGTCGACGTCTCCCCAGCGTCGTGTTCGATACGAACGTCAACAGTCTGTGTGCCAGAGCGGAGTTCACCCGTCTCGCGGTCGACGACCACTCGGACGGTCGTCTCCTGTACGTGAACCGTCGCCCCGGTCTCAGACCCGACGATAACGAACGTTCGACCGTCACCCGTCTCGACCGGTTGGAGGTCGTGATCTGTGTAGCCGTACGTCTCCCGAAGCAGGTGGCGCTGCAGGTCGATTTCGAGCATCACCGTCTCTGCAGACCGGTCGATGACAGTCCACCCCTCGGCGTCAATCGGCGCTAACCGACGGTTCGCGAGTGACAGGCGCTCGTCGTCAACAGCAGCGTATCCAGGCGCGATGTCTGCCTCTCGAACCTCCATCACCGTCCACGACCCCAACCTGAAGGGTGACTCAGACCCCGGTGCGTACAACCCCATCGTCGCGTAGGAGACAGAGCCATCGGTCACTCCGGTCGGTCTTGACTCACCTTCTTCCCACCACGTGTAGCGGACCTGCCGGTTACGGCGATCTACCTGCCACAACCTATTCGATCCGGCCCCGTCCTCGATTGTGACCGCACGGTGTTCGTAACCCCCAGCAAACGTGTTCGACACCGCTGCCGCGTACATCCGGTCTGCATCATCAGGCAACGGCGTCGTTCCCGTTCCCAGTGGCCGCGTCTCGCTTGCTCGTATCGCGCCTGCCCCAGCGGCGAGCGACAGTACGACGACTCCAGCGATCAGGAGCCGACCCGTCGATGGGAGCGGTGTGGGCGACGGTCGCGGTGGAACTTGGCTCACGAAATACGACACCGAGACGGCGAGCCCCAACCCAAGCACGACCACGGCAACCCCACCGAGGAGCACCGTGAGAAACAGCGACTGAATCCGGTAATGATAGCGCAGGTTGCCAAACACGGGATTCGAGTTCGTCTGGAAGAACACGACGAGCAACAACCCACCAACCAGCGCTAGATAGCCGTTGAATCCCATCCCGACGACCACGGTTCGTGGGGTGTCGAACAGTACCGCAAGTGCGTTCCGAAGCGCTACAGTGAGTGACTCACCCTCTACGCACCGAATCACCGCGATACCGGGGATGACCCACACCAGAAGTGTCCCAATCGCAATCTCGATGAGCGGGCCAACCGCCACCACCCCCGCCGAAATGAGGTCACCCCGGGCCAGTGCGTACAACATGAACCGAACAGGCGTATCGACGAGGAAGAACAGCACAAGCCCACCCAGCAGCGCGAGAACGTGCCCAATGACCGAGAGCGCAATCAACGAAGGGAGTCGACCCCGATAGGGCGGGAGTTGCGAGAAAGCAGCGTCACCGAGCGCCTCACGAGCAGGCGAGACGGCCGCCGCTGCCCCGAGGACGGCGAACACGGGCGGGCACAGGACGGCGACCACGGGGGTGGTCTGCCAGATGAGCACCCAGCGGACCAATAACTCACCGAGGACGACGGCCATCGTCACCGTTCGCACCTCGGTACTCTTCCATGTCACCTGAAATGCGGGACCAATCGCAGCAAGGCGGGCTTCGAGATTCATTATTGTTTCCGATTATATCGGAGATGTTGAGAACGCAGGTGTGGGCGGGCAAGTATCTTCCGCGATTCGCAGTATCTCTGTGTCTAGACGATGATTTACATCGTCACTGAGGGGCGACGACGTAATGAGCAGTTCCTCCAATCGGACCTTTGGAAGTTCTAGAGCGAGGGTTACTTCAGTGGGGACTCCACCCGACAACCGGCGTACGTTCGCCAACGCCCCGAAGATATCGAAGATGGCCTCGGTCAATGATGAAGATAGAATCGATTGATTGAGAACCTGAACCAACAGTGCATTTAATCGTTGACATGACCAGAGTAGTCTGAGGATTGCATGATGAAGGCTAAAGATCTGATTTTCTGGATTCCGATTGTCACGTTCACGATCGTGATTCTGATATTGGGCTGGACCGGCTACCAGCTATTTTTGCAAGGTGAGACCGCGGGGACGCGAGACATTGTTTCGATTTCCTCCAGCGTTGCGACGGTGTTTCTGGTGTTGCTCACGATTTGGCAGGCCTACAGGACACGAAAAATGTTTGACGAAGAGTATCAGCGTGACAAAGAGAAGTTCGATGAACAGTACGAGCGTGACAAAGAACTGTTTGAGCGGGAATACGAACGTAATATTGAGCTGTTTGAACGGAAAAACAAGGCCGAGCAGATTGAGCGAGAACTGGAATCATTAGCGAGGGCAGACCTACTTGTCAAAGCGTTGAAGGCGAAGTACCTACATTCGAAAAATCGAGCTACGAGGAATATACTTGATGGTGTCGAATACAGAATGATTCACGAAAGCGATGCGGGTGATGTGAAAGGTTTACTCGAAGACCTTCGAGAACAGAGCATGAGTCTACGGCGAGTCGAAGACGGCATTTATTTTCTCAATTATCTCTGTTCGTCGTTTGAAGTATACGAGAAAGGTATTCCACTGATGAATGATGATGTCAAGCTCGCTATCGACAAACTGGAGACCCAAATTTCTGTACGGAGTGATTCATTGGTAAAAGAACAAGAATTACTCCGAGAAGAGTAGTTAAAAAGATATTCAGACAAGACTACAATATCTCATGGAGTCGTTTGAGAGTCCAGATGGAAGATTCAATACTGACACCTCGATCATGTTGGCTCAAAGCTCTCATCCAGAAGAAGCGACCGACAGCAGAGTCTTTGTGTCTGTAGGGGTCAAGGCAACTCGGGAAGAAGAGCTAGAGATATTTGACGCAATGATTGAAGCGAAATTGAATGTTGGCGGGGAGCCCCCCGAACTACGCTTCTTCAATATGAATAACAAGGGGCACTTCGACTCACATAACCCAGAATACTATATTGAGCTGGTAAGGATTCTGAGAGAGCGTTTCCCCAATCTTGAAGATCATATTCAGGCATTCAGATTCGAGACTCATAAGCCACAGACCGTTAACGAAGTTAAGATACGAGCGATTCAGTCGGCACTGCTCGTCTCAGACCTCTCTGCTGAGAGTGACGCAATTATCATGGACAGTGGTAATGAAAGTACTGCTGTTCATGTCTATAGAGCACTGAGCGGCCTCAACCAGGAATTTGCAATGACGAACTGCGTACAGCTCGATTCGTACTATCCAACAGCGTTGCTTGCGACCCTCCTCTCACATCGGCTTGCGAAAATCGAATATGAAATTGATCAGAGAGATGGTAGCGAGGTGGAGACAATCCGCCTTGATATTACTCTCCGGGGTACTCGCAATCACGACCAGTGGAGTAATGCGAGAAAAGGCTTCTATGATAAAATTCCTTATAGCCCGACCACGATTCGAAACACATGCGGAGAATTTCCTCGGGACCGATTTGTCGCATGGTCGGAAGGTGGGGTATGTCCAGAGACACCCTCCGAGTATTCCGCCGTGGCTGCTGATAAACGAGACCAGGTCATCGAAAACGTGACCGATGAGTACCCGAACATCGCTGATGCATTGGGAACGGTGAACGTCGGCTACTAACTACCAGCTAATGCTCATCAATAGGAACGAGGAAAACGCAGCCCAGTACAGTCCCACTCTCCTAGAGAATGGTCAACTGTAGACCACACAACGGCGGGGGGGTGATTCGACCGGAGTAGTGATGACAGCACTCCCGGGCTCACCAATCGAAGGTACGTCTTGGGGTTTGCTAGGACGCTCCAACGTTCTAGATATACCCTCCACGTGAGCTGCGTCTTCTAACCGTTGTGTTCAGTATGAATTACGGCGGTCGAGTATATAACATCTGTTTCACATATTCGGGTACTTCGCTTGTAGTGGTGTTGACCAAACCACCACTTGCTGGATGTTGATGTAACAGTTGATGTCTACCAGCGAGTGAGACGTCGAGTATTCAACGAACCCGCTCAGCTCACTCTCGTCACCAACTGCTCACTCCCCGAGTTTATCGTCGGGCACGACAGGGCGTGCCCGAATTGCACACCAGTAAGCAGGGAGCACAGCAACACAACAACACGGTAGAACGGCCCCAGGGCGCAGTCGAGTCGCAGGTTGAAATAATAGGACAGGGAGACACTCGGTAATGTCCGGGATTTCTGCAGACGAGTTGATCGAAGCGTTGTGTGAGTTGGCTGAAGAGGTCGGTGGAACGCCCACGCGCACGCAGATGAACGAACAGGGTCGATATTCGGGTCAGCCGTATTATACGAAGTTTGGGAGTTGGAACGATGCTCTAAAAGCGGCTGGGATGGGTCCCAATCACCGGAATACGGTTCCAGAGGAGGAGTTGATAGAGGAGTTGCGCAGGGTTGCTGAAGAGGTTGAAAGGGTGCCGCGTATGGCCGATATGGACGAGCATGGCAGGTTTTCGGCCTCAGCGTATCATCGACGGTTCGGGTCGTGGCCCGCAGCGCGGAAGGCCGCAGGGTTGCAACAACGGACCGAGACGACGCGGAAGATTGGACGGGAAGCGTTGCTCTCTGCGCTCGTTGAGTTAGCCGAAGATGTGGGTCGACCACCCTCACAGGAGGAGATGAACCAGAGTGGTGAGTACTGCCATAGGCCCTACTATCGGGAGTTCGGAACATGGGGCACTGCACTGGAAGCGGCGGGGCTGGACCCCAATGCAGGGCGGAGTCAGGCCACTTCCGACGAGAACCTCTTGAGAGCGCTGCGTGAACTCGCCACGGAGTTGGGTCGCACTCCCACCTTCGACCAAGTGAACGAACTCGGGGAGTACTCCATCTGGCCATACATCCGTGCTTTCGGGTCGCACAACGAAGCAGTCGAGGCGGCGGGCCTCAGCATTAATAAAGAACACGGCACGGTTGAGGGAACCGTCGAATACGGCGTCAACTGGGCTACTCAGCGTCTCAAAGCACTCGAGCGCGACGACTGGGTGTGCCAGGACGAAAACTGCGAGATGACCGACCACGAGCATCGCGTTCAGTACGGCCAAGGGTTGGATGTCCACCATCTGCAGAAGGTGCGGACGTTCGACTCACTCGGGACGGCGAATCAGTTGGAGAACCTCGTATCGCTCTGTCGGTCCTGCCACGTCCAGTGGGAGAACAGGATGAGTCGGTAGCCCTCTACAGGGCTGTCGCTCGTTAGCTAGCGTTCGAAAAATGAGAGCCACGGTAGGGCAGCATCGTGGGGAAGTGCCCGCTATGGCAAGATAAGAACGAATCGAGAAATTCGTTCAGATGGAACTGCTTACGCGTCTATCTCTGTCTCATAAACGATTTGGTCACTTCCGGTGTCAATGACCTTGATTAAGACAGTGTCTCCTGAGGCGATCTCCGGGACATCAGATGGCGAATCTATGGGATTAGCATCTACTGAAGCGGATGCAGAACCAAGCCAACTCCCACCTGGTGAGAGTTCAGTTGAATACTCACTAGGCGTAGGTACAGTGTCAAGTTTGGACACCATCATTAAGGTAGAGCTGTCACCAACAGAGAGTTGAGAGCTTCCGTCTCCTGTCAACACCCATCGTTCGCCATTTGCTTCAACGACGACCTCCGTTCTATCCGAATCTAGACTTTCTCCACCCTTGTGTTCCAAAGTAATTGTTGCACTCTGGTCATCGGTTCCGTCAGAGTCGTCGTCGTCGTAGACACCGTCACCAGCATCTACATTTGCGTCCATCTGCACACTTGGCGCTGTACTGCCCACCGAGTTCCCAAGGCCGAGCGTCATTGATGCTATGACGGCAGCCAGGATCACTGTAATAGCCACCATCAAAATCACACCAATGACAGGGCTCACGGCCCTATCTTCGGTCTTGTACTGTCCGATTATCTTTTGAATCATTCAGACATCAATCTCAGTTTCGTAGATAATTTGGTTGCTCTCTGTGTCGATTACTGTGACCGATATCGTCTGGTCGCTACTGATGGCAACGGAAGTTGAGCTTGCAACCGTAGTTCCCTGCCAGTTAGCTCCAGCAGTCCCTGCAGTGATAGTAATGGAGTCACCAACGCCTACTTCAGCACTTCCATCGGGGCCAAAGGTCTCTTCAGTGTCTGCGTCAACGACGATTTCGGTCTCCCCCGATTTCAGCTTCTCTCCGCCTTTGTGTTCTATCGTGAGTTCAGTTCCGTCGTATTCTGCAGACATTTGGGCGTTAGGGGCAGTGTTGCTCACAGAGTTCCCAAGCCCGAGCGTCATTGAAGCAATGACGGCTGCCAGAATCACAGTAATAGCAACCATCAAAATCACACCAATGACAGGACTGACTGCCCTATCGTCTGCGTCGAACCGCGCTTTGAGTTTCTGAATCATGTTGTCGTACCTGTCGCGAACTTTTGCTCGGAGTCGGGCTGCCACACCTCCACGTGAGCCACAGCAGTGGCTCGGAGTGCGCGGATGCGCGGCGAGTATCGCCGCGGTGGGTCATCCCACCGGGCGTTGTGTCACCGTTGTCCTGAGCGTCGGGTTCGCTTCAATTACACCTGTATGACTGGGAGAATATAAGTCTATCCTAAATTCCTAACTTTCACTTGTTGAAGAGTATCTCCGCCTTAAACATTGCAGAGACGGGCTTAATGGGGCGTTATCTGGTGTTTCAGGGGTTGTGGGGGTCGTGGGGAGTCACGGATGTGATGAAGGTCCAATATAATTGTGGCGGCTAGGGCGTGATTGTTAGTGAGATTAAGGGGGGCGACCGGGGGTGGGCGTGGTTCAGTTCGTTCTGGTGGGTTCGGAGAGAAGAACGGAGGTGATCGTCACTAGCAGTGTGGATCGGGGGAATCGGTACGGTGTGAGCGTGTGGTTCGGTCACTGCGGCGGTGGTTAGATCGGAGATGGGAGTGAGTCATTACTGGGTGATGGGGCAGGAAGGGACTTTCCTTTTTTTCGGCCGTACGCTTCCGCGAGCGCGGTGAACTCACACCAAACCGTCTGATCATCCCTTTGGTTACGCACCTCGGTGATGAACTCATAGTAATTGGTGTAGGTTTGCCACATGGCCTCACCACGGAGGGTAAATATCGAGTCTCTGTTGGCGTATCCAGCCGAACAAGAGTTGGCGACGAAATTGTAGTAATTGAAGACGCGAACGATGTGTTCCAGTTGTGACTGGTCGAGACTATCGTGTTTGAATGCGGCGGCGACGGCAGCGCCGTCCATGTGGTAGACAGCTGTCAGTGATTCGAACAGGCTATCGTTCGTCGAGAGTTCTGTCAGGAGGTCAGTTGTATGGCCGATTTGAGCTGCCTTCTTTGCACGTCGATATTCCGCTCGTGCGATGATGGCGCCTGCAATCAGTGACAGCCCGGTGAAGAGGTCACCAATGCTGATGGTGGGAGCAAATGAGACGATGCCCGTCATCTGCACGAAGATGGCGACTCCAATGAGGAGTGCGACGACACCGATGATAGTTAGTCCAGAGAGTAGGTACAATCGAGCGAGCGATGTTCCATCCTCCGTCCCTCCAGTTGTAGTGGGCCCGGGTGGGTTCGCTGATGATCCTGGTTCCTGCGTTGTGGTACTCATCTCCTCTTCGTTGCGGTCCGTACGTCCGCCGTTACTGTACTCTGGGCAGCGGCTTATATGTTGTCTTAACCACATGAAATGAGTGAATCGGATATTGGATAGTGTGAATACGTTGTTGGCGGATCAGAACTGGGTGATGGTCAGTGTCGTGTAGGACGGTATCGAGGAGGACTGGTGGTAGGTGCAAGTGCTGACCCATAGAATGCCAAATGTTAATTATATTCTGAACTTCGCTCTTGTTTAGATATATGGCCTACTGCTACTCCACCGGATACTGACTCGTAGAATCGAACGGCTCTACTACACTGATACACACGCGGCACGCATCGCTCACTCGGCCCGTTCGAGAGACGCAGAGCGTGAGTGTTACGAATCTCGGGAGATGTCGATATTGAGGTCCTCTCGCCCGTCACGAACTTCCAGAACGTACTGCATTCGTGGGTCTTCGACGTTCGGCGACGGTGTCGGCGTGTACGAGTACGTCCATGTCTTTTGTTCTCCCGCCGTGATGTCCAGCCAGATGCCTGTGACCGGGGTGTACGCGACTTCCGGCCCGATGCGGTTGAGCGCCCCCACAAAGGTCCCGTCGTGGTCTCCCGTATTCTCCACGACGAGCATCGCGGTTATCTCCCTTCCATCAGCGACCGTGTCCGGGGCGGAGAACTCACGAACAGTGAATGCCGTCGGCGGTCGGGTGAGGCACTGGACTAGCTGGTCCCCGAACGCGTAGTCGCCACCCTGCCAGTGAAACGACACCGAACTGGCGTCGAGCGGCTTCGGGACGGCGAAGACGACCGGCTGGTTCCTGAGACCCTCGTAGACCTGTGGCCAGAAGGCCCCACTATACCCGTCGATACGACCGGGCTGACCGTTGACGACCGGGTCGTACGTCGCCGACCCAGTGACGAGGCGGTACGTCGAGTCGCTGGGTGACGACTGGTCCTCCGACGATGCTAGTCCTCTGTCCGATACGTCGACCACGACGAACTGCTCGGAGGGGGCTCCTTCCACACCAATCGAGTCGTCACCGGCCACGACCAGCGATGGCGTGATGAGGAGGTTCTGAACTGGCACGTCATATTGCGGAGTGGCTGTCTCAGGAGTGGGGCTCGGCTCAGCGGTCTCAGGAGTGGAGCGCGAGTCTGTCACACAGCCCGCGAGCGCTGTGAGCGCCGTTCCACACGCGAAGAGGGCACGACGCCGGGACCGTGAACGGACCATTATATCGGTGAACAGAAACGTTCGAGCGATAAGCTTTCTGTGAAATTAGAAGAGATACAACTGTTACACTCGCAGCACACGTCTAACAACTGAGTCACCGCGACTCACCGCGAAAGAAACCGGTCGCATCGGTTGCCGCTATTGTTAGACAGAGAGCGTGAGTCCATCAGTGGAGTGGCCAACCCCTCCAAGTTCGGTGGTGATAACAGTGCTGCGCTAAGTGTTGTCACATATACATTCATATGGTCAGCATACTACTGGGGCGTGACTACATTCGAAGTCGTACATTATGCAGCAATCAAAATTTCCAACTATCAGTCGCCGTAACGTACTGAAGACCGCAGGGGCCTTCTCGCTGCTCACGACTGTTGGCGTCGGTACCGCGCTTGCAGACAAGCCCGAGCGGAAGGGCAACAACTTCGGCAACGGGAACGGAATCGGGGCCTTCCTGAACGAGAAAGCCCTGTATAAGCCCTCGCCTATCTGGGCTGACGGGGTCGTCGATATGACCGAGCAGGACACTGTCGAAGTGCTCAGCGGTGCGATAACGAACGTCGAAATACCAATCGAAGGATTCGAAGAGATGGAAGTGGCGCCAGTCGCGTTCAACCCGATGGCCATCAAGGTCACCCCTGGGACGACCGTCACTTGGGTGTGGCCAGAGTACCCGATTCCGATTCCTCACGACGTGGTTTCGTTGGACGGACTGTTCAACAGTGGATACCGTTACCCGGGAGGAACTGCCTCCCCAGGTGGCCCCGTCCTCCCGGACTTCTCTCACATTTTCGACGAGCCGGGCAACTACCTCTACTACTGCACGCCTCACGGAGCACCCCGTAAGGTGAACGGCATCGGAGGAGAGGTCTACAACGAGTTCGGGATGCGCGGTGCAGTCATCGTCACGGACGAGTAAATACCCGACCGAGCGACTCTACCACCGAATGTACCGTCTCTGCTCAGCGGTCAAGACGACTCCATTTGCCGGCCGATTTGCCGGTTGCTATGAGGTTCCCTCAACAGGTGGCGCCGTACGTACCCGTGCTGGATACACCCTCTATATTCAGCAGGTCAGGGGACGATATGCACGCAATCTGGTAGGAGCGTCGGTGTTAGACTCGCGGAACGAATCTACCAGCCGAGTCACCGCGATCGGCCTGAAGACAACCCAGTTCACTGGTTGCCATTTTTGTTTGGTACGGGGCGTTAAGATATCTGTCCTGTCGAAATATAGCCGAACGGGATGCTGGAACCTTCGTCAGAAGTCGGACCACTGGCTGTAGAAATTATTGTATAGTGTTACCAACAACCACGTCTATGGTACGAGATCTCCCGGACGGTTCCGATCTCCGGGTCGAGGTCATCAAGCGAGCATCGATGATCTCGGCCCTGCGTGAGGGGGCCCTCGACCGACGAACCCTGGAGCACCGACTCGACATCTCGAAATCGACCGCCCATCGGAACACCACCACACTTGCCGAGAGGGGCCTCATCGAGCGAGTCGATGGGGAGTACGAACTCACCGAGTTCGGCAAGGTAGTCGCAGAGATCGTTGCAACGTTCGAAGCGGAGATGCAGACCGCTCACCGACTCGCCCCACTGTTCGAGGTCGTGTCCAGCGTCCAACCTGAGTGCCCCATCGAGGAATTCTCGGACGCGACGGTTACGACAGCAGAGCGCGGTGACCCATTCGGCCCGCTGGCTCGGTTCGTCTCACTGGTCGAAGAGACCGAGACGCTACGCATGTTCGATTCGTATGCCGTTGCCCCGACGTATATGGATGAGATCCACGGCCGAGTGCTCGACGGGTTGGTGACAGACGTCATCGAGCAACCCGACATCGCGTTGGACATCATGGAGAACTACCCGCGGAAGTGCGTCGAACTCTGCGCGAGCGACTACCTACGGATGCGGTTGCACGATTCTCTCCCATTCGGACTCGTTCTCTTCGACTCCTGTATCGGCATCGGGATTCGCGACCAAGATTCGGGAGTCCCCCAGGCGTTTATCGATATCGACACACCGACAGCACGTGCGTGGGCAGAGACACTCTTCGAATCATATTGGAGCGAAGCGACCCGCTTGAATCGGTTCCATCCAAAGGCGCTTCGGGAGGCAATCGACGCTGACACGTAGAGACTGAGTGTGTGAGATCTCTCCTACTGATCCGGGCCGTCTACGAACGGTCCACGATGAAAGACCCGTGACACCGGAATCCCCGCACAGTCTGCGTGGTCGTAGAGTGCTTCTTCCGATTCTGCCCTGAAGTGACAGAACGTTCCTGTTACCATGTCGTCTTCGTTGGTCATTATCTCCGATTGTACCCAATCGATGTCCGCACCGTCATCTCGCACTGTTTCCAGGGCCGCGATCGACCGTTCGCTGGCACGTTCACGTTCGGCGTGTGTCACCGGTGGATCAATCTCTCGAAGGATAAGATAATCCGTCAGTTCTTGCTCGCTCATTGCTCGACTCCTCGCGTGCTCGCTACCGGTGTTACGTGACGGTTCGTCGCGGTTGATCTGCCTCGATGAGACATGAACGGACAAATGGGGGGCCAGAATTTGTAGTTACTCTGTGGGATTGTCCCTACACACGGGACGCTCCACGGTAGTGAACCGCAGCGGTTCTGGAAGGGAGACACACGATGCGACGCCAGGCGAACAGGAAGGCGAGCGATTTTCACAATCGGCCCGCCTGAGCATCTACAGATAAACCAGGCGAGTGCCTCAAGGCTTGACCCCGAGGGTGAAGCCGACACGAACAGTTACCTAACGGAGGATTGTAGGGCGATTAACGACCGTAAAGGGCGTTAACGACCGTAACGTGAAGCGGTCGTTCGGACAGGAAATGTGGTATCTTTCAACACCCGCCAATGGCGGTAAGACGGGTACTATCGGGGGCTGGTGGAGGGCCCGACCCTCACGGACGCACCGAGCGTTCGGGTGTTGATTCCAGCCGACCGCGCGAGCGGGAGGCCGAGGGGAACTAAATTCGCCTGCGGGCGCGGTGCGGTCCCTAAACGGTGAAGCCACGGGGCTTGTCCCCGTGGTACTTCACCTCTGTACCGCTTATTCGTTCAACAACCCCTGTTCGGGGTCAACGTCCTCTCTCTGGTCGATTGCCGACGGGTGTCGTTCCCCAGCCGAAGAGGCCTGCTCCGAGGGCAGTGACGACACCCAGTGCGACGAGCGGCACGACGTACCCCCCAGTCATGTGTTTGAGCGGACCGACTGCCAGTGGTGCGAGCAGTGCGAATCCGGCCATCGAGATATTGAGTAAGCCGACCGTCGCGGTCGCGTTCTCCTGTCCGAACCGAGTCAGGATGATCGGCGACCAGAGCGAGGCGAGGGGGCCGAGGGCGACACCCAAGCCGAAGAGTGTGCCGTAGACGAGTAGGCGAGAGTGAGCGAACGGCAGCGAGAGCGCGCACACGCTGGCGAGGACAGCACTCATCAGGAACGTCGCACGCTGGCCGATTCGGTCGCCGACAAACCCACCCCCGACACGAGTGAACACGCTGACACCGCCGATAACACTGATGCCAGCCGCGGCCACGCCGGCGTCGATACCGTTCGTCGTGAGGATACTGACCAGATGTGCCGACAGGACGTAGAACCAAACGAACACGAGGGGAAATCCGATTGCCGTGCTCAGAAATCGAGGATTGCGTACTCTCCTCCGAATCCACGCTGTGTCCACAGTCTCCCCTGCTTGCGCAGGGCCGGCCGGTCGACGATAGAAGAGACTCGAGACGAACACGATGGCCACCATTACACCGACGATGGTGGCGAGTGACGTCCTGAAGCCGGTCCGGTTGAAGAGCCAAAGCCACGCAAATGGCAGTACCAGCGGGCCCAAGCCGACACCAGTCATCGTGACACTGGTCGCGAGTCCCTGGTAGGTGTCGAACCACTGCGGAGCCAGCGAGACGATAATCGTGAACGCAGTTCCACCCGCCATACCGAGCAGCGCGAAGGCGGCGAGAACACCGAGATACGAGGTGACGACTTGCAGGAGCAACGCTGCGACAGTCAGACCGACGCCGACTGCTGTGAGGACTGGCCTAAGTGGGAATCTAGCCGCGAAAATACCGAACAGTCCACCAACGGCGAGGAACACGGAGGTGGTGATCGAAAAGACGGACGAGACCTGCAGTTCCGAGAGTGTGAAGGTGGCTGCGAGTCGGTCCGCGTAGACAGTGAAGGTGAAGACAGTCCCCCATATCAGCGTGAGCATACAGATGCCGAGCGCGACGACCAACCATCCGTGCGGGGAGTCGAGCGTCTCTCCACGTCCGTCTGAGGCTGTGGCCGTCGTCATCGTATGTATCCCTCGACAGAACCAGTCTCCGACTCACCCAGTGACTCGAGCAGTCGCTCGGCGAGGACGCCTCCACCGCCCACCTGTCCCCTCCAGAGCGATTGCTTATCCTCCGACATTACTGACTCCTCCAGAGTGGAGCACCGGTTGACAGACCCTCTGACACGTGAATATACATTCGTGGGCCGTCGGAAAGTGTCTGATGCTATCTGAAAAGCGTGATTAAGTACTCTACGTGCGTTTCGTCGGTAGACTGCTAGAAGCGCATCCTGAGCGGGATTCTGGCCGCGTCGACAGTCGGCCCACAATGGAGGCGTATTGACGGCCGACGGTTGGGTGGCAGAGTCGTCGGGTGAGGGTTCGTCCACGAGTGCAACCGTCACGGTGGCCTGGCTGCTCATGGGTTCGAGGGCCTCGATTCAAGCATCGACGCTGCCGAGCCTGATGCGCCTGTCTGTATTCTCGGAGTCTCGATAGTAACAGGAGGGGCAGCCGATGATTCGTGACGGACTGCGAGTCGTGTGGAATTCTCACTCCCGGCCGACCCAGCGTGAAAGCTACCTGCCTCGGTCACCTAGAAGGTCTAGTAGTGAGACGCGATTGGTCCTGGCGCGAGAGCATACAGTCAATCGGGAGCGTCGTCCGGAGACTCGTCCGATACGCACTCCTCGTGACGCTCTTCGGCGCACTCCTCGTCGCGATTGTGGTCGGACTGGGGGTGGTTTCGGTCCCTGAGACGCTCGGCGACGAGGTCGACCACCTCGTGGGCGAGCTCGACGTTGACCGTGACGGGCTCTCCTCGAACCGAGAACGAGCACTCGGGACCGACCCATGGGCATGGGACACTGACGGTGACCGACTGGGCGATGGGTGGGAGGTCAAACAGCGGACGGACGAAGGCGCGGACCTCCCGGGGGCAGATCCACTGCGAACAGACCTCTACGTGCAGGTGAGCTACGCCACTGATGTGGAGGCGCTCACAGAGACCGAGAAGGCAGACCTCCGGGAGGTGTGGGCTGAGATGCCAGTCTCGAATCCCGATGGCTCAGCGGGCATTGACATCCACCTCGTCGAGACGGCCCTCGAGGAGCAACCGGTTCTCACCACGGGCAGCGAGATGCGAGACTATCAACAGCGCTACTACACACGCGCTTACATGGGTGAGCGCCAGTGTTCGTACCACCTCAGCGTCGTCGGCGAAATCGCTGGTGAGGGCATTGCAGGGCTCGGAGAGACACCAGGTCGGTTCTCGTTTGTCGAGGGGGAGTATCGCTCGAATATCCTTGAAGGGAGCGTCAGCCTTCGCGTGAATACGGTGACACACGAGTTGCTGCACAACGTCGTCGGCCAGACCGAGTTCACCGACGAGACGGGCCACACCGAGGGCGGGTGGCTGTCTGCAGGCGGTGACGTAGGGTCAACCCCCGAGGCTGAGGAATATCTGTCACCGACCGTGGCAGACCATCTGTCGGAGGAGGGCTTCGCCGAGTCGGAATACTACTCACGAGTCCGTTGTTGAGAGCTGGTCGTGCGTATCGAGTGTGCGGGCAGGTTCTCGTCGTCGGGCACTTCTAGCGGAGCCGGCAGTGGCTCGTGTGTTGACACCGAGACAGTTTACGGCACGACCATACTGACAGGATGCACACCAGCGGAGGGTCTCCTACCACTTCGACGAGTAGTGCGAGGGCAGAACGCACGTTGTCGAGTTATCTCGGGAGGGGGCCGAGGATGTCGAGGCCGTACGGCGCTGCGGCCGCAGTCAGTGCGGCGGCATCCGGTTCCGCAGGCGGTGGTGTCTCACGCCGTTGAGCGGCCATCCCGACTTCTCGGAAGAACTCTTCGAGGCCAGCTGGCGTTACACGAAATCGAGGAGAAAGCCCACGACTTCAGTCGTGGGATGAATCCGACCACACACGACACAAACCATCCTCAATAGCCGACCGAGGGTTGATGAAATCGCAATATCTAATATAGATAGGTTTTATCTAACAGTATGCCCCGGGGGTACAGTCGAGAGCGAACGTCGGTTCACAACCTCCACTACCACTTCGTGTGGTGCCCGAAGTACCGCAAGCCGGTGCTGACCGACGAGGTTGCCGACCGCCTCGAACAACTCATCGAGGAGAAAGCCAACGAACTCGACCTCGACATCCTCCGGCTGGCAATCCAATCCGACCACGTACACCTGTTCATCACGGGGAACCCGAAACTCGCCCCGAACAAAATCATCCAGCAGGTCAAGGGCTACACCTCGCGCAACCTCCGCGACGAGTTCGACTTCGGCCTCCCCTCGCTGTGGACGCGCTCGTACTTCGTCTCCTCAGCAGGCGAAGTGTCGAGTCAGACCATCGAGGAGTACATCAATGCACAGACTGGACGATAACGATGCATCGAGACGTCACCACCACGGTACGGGTCAAACTCCACTCACTCACCGAGTGGAAAGCCCGACTCGTTGAACGCGAATACTCCGCGTTCCAAGACGCCGTTCACGGTAACGACGACGCGAACCTCTACTCCGCCACCAAACAACAGGCGGGCAAAGTCCGCTCGAACAAGAACCCGGGAGAAGATACCGAGCAACCCGTCGTTCTCCGCAACGACTGCATCACCATCGAACACGACGAGGACACCGTGCTCTCGTCGTGGTGGTTCAAACTCCCCGTCTACAACCCCGAGAAGGAACGCGGAGATAGCATCTGGGTGCCCGTTCGCGTCCCCGAGAAGGACACGCACCTGCTCACCGACGACTGCATCCGCGACTCAGAACTTGTCCACCGAGACGGCGAGTGGTACGTCCACGTCGTCTGCAAACGGTCTGTGGCCGTCGCAGACGAATACGACGACGTACTCGCCGTCGATATGGGTGCGAAGTGGATTTCGGTCAGCACGTTCCTCTCCGACCGAAACACACAGTTCCACGGTGCAGAAGTCCGTCGCGTCCGTGAACACTACAAGCAACTCCGCAAGTCAATCGGGAAGGCGAAGGTGCGTTCGGGAGCGCAGGTCATCGAACGCCTCGGGAACAAGGAATCCAGAACGGTCGAACACGAACTGCACCAAGTGGCGAACGAACTCGTCGCTCGCGCTCGGGAGCGCAACGCCGTCATCGTGTTCGGTGATATGACGGGGTTGCGCTTCGACAACGACAAGGGGCGATACGTAAACGACAAGACCCACAAGATGCCGTACGCGAAGATGGCGAACATCCTCACATACAAGTCGCTCCTCGATGGGCGGGAGTGTCTGCCGGTGCAAGAACACGACACGTCGCGGACGTGCTGGCGCTGTGGGTCGCAGAACACATCGCGGGAAGTGCAGGGGCGTGTCGAGTGCCACGACTGTGGACTGGACGACAACGGCGACAAGAATGGTGCGACGAACATCGGCAAACGAGCCGTCGGTAAGAACATTCAGAGTCCGCTATCGACGGTGGGGGCTGTTGTGGCTCAGCCCGAAACGCAGGTCGTACTCGAAGGACCTAACGGTGAGATGGAACCTGCGAACTCCCCAGACGACGTGGGCCTAACCCTCAGTGAGGGAAGCCCACGACTTCAGTCGTGGGAGTAGTCACCAGAGGTACTGCAGCAGGCGGTCAGGCACTGGGGAATCGAGCTCTCGACCAAGTGATTTCTCCCACGATTGAAGCTGTGGGCTTTCTCCTCGGCTTTCTGTGATCAGTGCGCTTCACTCAATTCGCTCAGAGTTGCTCTCGGCTGAGATCACGGCGGACACCAGCCAACGCTGTCCGAAGTGTCGTGGCCTGGTGATGGTTGTATGTAGTTCCACGAATGCGCGTCGTGACGTGGTAGATTCCTCGGGCACATGCAATCTCAATGGAGACTGATTTGCGCGAGAGAACGATCCGATTCACTGTCGTAACCACCTCAAAGACCCCATCAACAAACCACAGGAGGTCCGAGGGTGTCCATCCGCAGTGAGAATCGAACGCTGGGAGTATCGTTGGACTGGGCGGAGTAGCGACTGGTGTCTCGGCCGTTAAGCCAGAACAGCCAGGTTGCATTCCGGTGTCCGATGGACGGCTTGGATAATTGATGCTTTCCCCCATAGATGGGATTCAGGACTATCCCACCAAAGCTATAGTATCGCTAACGTATTCTGCCGAGGTGCAAATAGAGATTAATCGTCGGTTTAATCACATGACGCAGGCACATCTCGCAGGTGAGGTTGAATCGAGAAGTGAATCAATCGGGTTAGGGTGGACACGAGCCCGCTTACCGTCGGTCGCTCAACATCGCTATCGTCATATCTCGAAGACACCAGTGATCCACTCCTTTTGCCGGGGTGGATAGAACCACTCTTGGCGATGGCTGGAATGGAGAGGTGTTTGGAGACGAGTTTGGTGAGGTCGTTCAGTTTGCGTTCTTGACAACGACTTCATTGTGGCTAATGTGGAGGTACGTCAGCGGAACGCCACCACCACCAACGAGGTCCGGTTTCTGATCTTTTAACACGATATCGTAGTGGACTGCCGAGTCCCCAGTGACCTTACTTGCGCTCCCAACGAGCGCGCCATAGACATCCGAGCCACCAGTGACGGTAATGTCCTCGTTACTTGGGGCGTAGACGACGCCATAGAAGGTGGCTCCACCCGAAATCTTCACCGTCGAACTACTCGACCCATACAGCCAGAGATGGTCACCACGTGAGTCATCGCTCTTCCAGGTCGTCCCACTCGTTACCTTGGTGTCGCCGGTCGTGTAGAGGTGGACCCGGTCAGATCCCGTGATTTGAACGCTCGCCGATCCTGTAGAGCTAACTTCGCCATCAACAGCGATGTAGATCGGTCCATCACTCGTGTCGAACGTGATGTCGTCGTTCTGCAACTCGAAGTCGTCGAAATAGTACGTTCCCGCTGTGAGCGTGCACGACGAGTACCCATCTGCACAGTGCCCTGCCTCGATGCGACTGGCATCTGACCCTGTGTTGTCGTTTGTCGCCCGGTAGGCATCGACACGTGCCTCAATCGTCGGGTCAATTGCAGTCATCTCAGGAGGCGTGAGGTCAGCTGCCTCATCGACTGCGCTGAGGTCAAGCGCAGCGTAGTGTTCGTGGACCGTCCCAGCCGGTGGCTCGTTCCAGCTCTTAGGATTGAACGCACCACCGAGGTAGACATTGTCGTTGATGCTATTCCCGTCCCAATCGAAGTCGCCACCGGCAGTAATCTCCCCATTCACATTGGAACCGCCTTTCGTGTAGATGTCCCCGGCGATGGTCACAGGGGCGTTGATAGAATTCCCATAGAACGTGAGGTCGCCATCGGCAATGACCTCGTTGTCGATTTTCGACCCGCCACCGAATGTGACATCGCCGTTGACGATGAGACGGCCAGTGACATCGATACCGCCACCGGCATCGAAATCACCGTTAATGCGCATGTCGCCTTTGATTGTGCTCCCTCCGGAGTATTTCAGCCCGTTCCCGACAAAGACACTGCCCTCCTCCCCTTTCGTCGCGGCATAGGAGCCTACCGAGGAGTCATAGCTGTCGACGCCGCCGCTTCCCTGAATCTTGAGCGTCGGGTCAGCGGTTGCGATGCCGTCGGCGACTTCCCGACTCTTATTCGGTACCGAGAGAATGACTGTGACTAATTGCTTTTCATCGTCGACGTCTACGCTTTCTGCACTCGTCCGTTCCTCGAAATACGTTGCCCAGCCTTCGTAGTACTCGCTCTGAATGACGACCTCAATGCTTCCCGATGAAAGGGGATTGGTCTGCGCAGCGTCGTCGCCCGGGAACAGCGATTTCGAGTTGGTCTTCGAAATCGTTGCAGGTCCCGAGAGGGGCTCAGAGCCAGTGATACTGACGACAGGGAAGGTCAGCGTCGGGTTTGAGGAAGGGTCATTCCGCCACGTGTAGTGGAACTCCGGTGGCGAAACCATCCTTGTGTGCTGACCGTCCGTTCGCCAGACGCCCCCACCCTGATAGGCAACTGTCGTCGACCCAGTCATATACTTGACCGCACCGAGATGTGTGTGGAGAATCTCCTGTGAGCACGACCCACAGCCGATCTGTGTGACGGTGATCGTTCCTGCACCCTCATCAACACTTGCTGAGCCATCCCCACTGAAAGTGAACGACTGCCGGTCGCTGTCCCCTAGAGAGACTGCACTCACCTGTGAGTCGAACTGCGACATCATGATTTCAGCGTTCTCGGCATTACTGGCTTCTGTGAGATCATCCATCGCACCGCCTCCGATGACCACTATCGTCGTAACTGCCACCGCGACCATCCCCACGAGTAACACGAATCCGAGTACCTCACTCTGTGCTCTGGTCCTTTGGGGAGAATGATCCATTACAGTTATAGTCACTTTTGCTAATATATATGCGTTTCCCACAGGTTTCGCACTCTCTCTGATTCTATGAGAGAATTGCGCCGTTCGCGGCGAAGAGGACATCAACAGCCTGGAATACCCGAAGTTGACATCGTAGCTCACCCCAAGTTACCCATAACGGTGTAACTGGAGGTCGGAGGCGGTCACGACGTCGATTTCCCCGCTTCGTCGAGGTCATGGACGTGCTCGACGAGGCGTTCGAACTGCTCCACCTCCAGGTCGTGGATGGTCGGGATGCCGACGCTCTGGTACTCCGCGGCGTGGGTAGCGAGTTCGAAGCCACGCTCGACGTTGTCGTCGATGCCGTCGCAGGCGACCACGCCGGGGTTCGTGAGGTCGTAGTTGCCGAGGCCACCACCGCCGAACACGAAGTCGAAGTGTTCGGCCATCACGTCGAGGCTCGGACCGTCATACGCGCCGAAGCAGTAGATGGCAAACGCCTTCCCCTCGGGGGCACCGATGTCCTCGAAGAACGCGTCCATCTCGGCGATGTTCGCCCTGAGTTCCTCGGTGGAGAGTTCGGTGACGTTCTCGTGGTCGACCATGTGGTTACACACGTCCCACCCCGCGTCGCGCAGTTCGTGAATCTGGGCGACGGTGAGTCGGTCGCCACGACCGACGTACTCCTTCACGACGGCTTCGATGGCCGGGTAGTCGTACCGCTGGAGGATGGGGAAGTAGTCGTCGTAGTGGTGGCGGTGGGTGTCGTCGAACAGGAAGACGAACTTCCCCGTCTCGGGTTTCGGGTGCGTGCGGATGTCCGCGAGGTGGAGTTCGAACGTCGCCCCCGACGCCCACGCGCCGACGTCGAGTCGTGTCACGGTCGAGAGGTCGGGTGAGCCGTCGACCTGGCTCACTGCGAGGTCCTGTCGCTGCCACCGGGCGTCTTTGTTCCCGGTCCAGGACGTCCGCATGGTGACCGTGTTGTGTCTGTCGGGAGCGTGGGCGCGGATGGAGAACGTCGGCTGTTCGCCTTTCGGTTCCCCGAACCACGTCGCGACGGACAGCGCCCGCCCGGAGAGGTCGATGGGGTCGTCGTGGTAGTCGCCCGTGAGCCGGACGGCTCCCTCGTTCTCGTAGTACAGGGACTGGTCACCGCGGAATCGGGCGGCCTCGTCGGCGCGAACGGTGCCCTCGCCGGACCACCGCGAGAGGTCGCTCATGTCGTCGACCAGGTCGCCGTCGGGGAAGAACGCGCCGAGGTACGGCGGTACGACCTCGCCCGGAGCGGGTGTCTCCGTCGGCGTGTCGGTTGGTTGGCCGCTCGCCACAGTCTCGGTCTCGGTCGTCGTCTGCGACGTGGCCGTCGATGGTCCGGACTCCGTCGGACCCTCGCCGGGGAGTCCAGAGTCGACGGTACTCAGGAGACTGCCACCGAGTGCCACGCCACCAGTCGCGAGAAACGCCCTGCGGGACACCGCTGATTCCTCGTCGGTCATGCTAACATCAAGAGGTTTATGGTATTTGGTTGATAACTCCCTCACTGCGCGTATCGACACGATTACACAATACTTTCCGTCGGGTGGCGATTCACGAGCGACGACAGTCGAGAGAGCCGTCTCGTCAGCTAACCCACAGTCTACACAGGTCCACGAAGGCGAGTTACTGGTTGCGAGAAACGTACATCACACGGTACGACGACCGGTAGGCCCAACAATACACGACCATCGAGAAGGGAAACAGAACGCGAACTCATCACAGAGCCCCGTGCTCGAACCATCGAGCACATCCTCACACGCCCGACATCTGACCACCAGCGAGCGATGGTGCTGTCGTCGACGTGCTGGAGAGAACCTGGTCGACGGCGACGACAGCGACACCACGCGCGCTACGGAGAAGTGAGTCGAGAAGTGAGAGTGGAAGCGGTCCCGACGCGCGCCAGGCGAGGGGCCGCACGCCTCACATCGTCAGTGCCTCTGACAGCCGATCGGACCGCCGCGTCGGGCGACCCGCCGCGCAGCACCGCACTCACATTCCACCTTCCCGAGCGTTCGGACGCTCGTTCGCCCGGCCGCTGTGGTGCTCTCGAATCGCGGGACCCACCGACCGCTACTTAAGCACCATCGTATACGATGGTATGTTACCACATATGTCTTTGTAGAGAGACGAGACACAGTCACCGCCTCGGAACACTTCGGGGGACCAGAGCGCTCCGAGTGCGTCTCGGGGACCGGTTCGTCTACGAGTCGCGGGACACGACCTCGGTGACCTGTACGTCGTAGTGGCTGTTCGTCGTCTCGGCGTAGCAGTCGTACGCCCCGCTCACCCTCACGTCGTTCGCTACAGCGGCGGCGATGAGCGCCGTCAACTGCTGCTGGAACTCCGCGCGGGTCGTGACCGCCTCCGGGTCGCCGGTCATGAACTCGCCGAGGCACGAACGCTCTCGCGAGGAGCGCTCCGTGGCGTGGCTTCGGACGGTCGCGTCTCGAGAACCGGGTCGGTCAGTCCCTCCAACGGCGTCGAGGCGTGACGGGCGCGGGAGTGCGCCGACGACTGGACGGGTCGAAGTCGAGTCGGTACGGGCAGCATGGCCAACGACGACACGCACGGCAGCGACATAAATAACGCGGCGGTTCCCAAGGTCTCTGTTTTAAAAGAAGAGAGGAGAAGGCACGGCGGGGGCGGCCATCGACGTACCGCTCAGTGGGACCCCTCGTCGGCCTCGGGGAGGGTCGCGGCGAGAATCGACGTGATACCACGTCGGATGCGCTGGGAGACCGCCGTATCCGAGATGCCCATCTCCGAGGAGAGGTCCGTGAGGTTGATTCGACGCGGAACGTCGAAGTAGCCCCTGTCGAGCGCTAAGAGCAGCGCTTCTCGCTGGGCGTCGGTGACGCCGAGTCCCAGCCCCATGCTCTCGGGGAGACCGGGGTTGTGGACGCTCTGGAGGTCGAGCGGGATGTTCCGGTCGATACACTGTCGGTAGAAGTCGGTGAGTGCGTCGTGGTCCGGGAACCGGAACTGGAACGTCCAGCGGCCCTCCTCGCCGGTCCCTTCGAGGATGACCGCACCCGTCTCGACCATCGCGTCGAGGAGTCCGTCGAGGTCCTCTTCCCACCGTACCCGGACGAGCGACTCGCCGTTCAGCGAGTCCACGACGTCGACCGATTCGATGGCTCCGTCGGATTCGAGCGACCGCTCGATGTGCTCGATGGAGCCGTCCTCCACCCAGAAGTACGGGATGAACGTCGACCCCATCGGCACGACCCGCTCGAGTCGAATCCGGAGACCAGTATCTGCAGCTAGCGCTCCGCCGAAGCTGAAATCCTCGGCTGCGATCTCGATGCTAGCGATAACACTCATCTGGGTTTCCTGAGGCGACGTACGTGCTCCAGACTAAAATACCTTCGATGCCCAAGTAAGAGAGATATAAATTACGTCCCTCGTGCGGAGACAGACACGGGGTCGACGGTGCCGGGATGGTCGGCGTCGGTGTCTGGAGAGACGAGAACGGAGACGGTCTGGTGAGGAGAACTGGCGAGGCCATCGAACCGAGCGTCGTCGTCGGCACGCTCGAACGCGTCGTGACCGGTGTGGTGACCCCCGCGACGCACGGGTCCGACACGAGCCGAACCCTCCTCGCAGGCGACAGAGACGAGAACGGCGGCCGCGGAGCTCACGCTCGTGGCAGCCTCAGCCCCAGGCTCGTCGCCCGGTCAGTCTGTCTCGAGCTGGGTGACAGCGAGCTTCGCCGTCCCTCGACGGAGTCGTTCGACGAGCGTACTGCTGGACGTCTCCAGGCACTCGGCGAGTTCGACCGTCGAGATGCGGCGCGGGACGGCGAAGTATCCCGCTTCGAGCGCCGTTCGGAGCGCAGTGCGTTCCTCCTCGGTCAGCTCTCTCGAACTGGCCGTGTGTCTCCTCCCCATACCTAACAGTCGCCGAGTGACGGCAATCCGACTTCGCCTTCGATATCGATGGCCACTACCGGTCTACCGACCGGGTCGCGGCGTTCGGGCGGTCCTGAGAGTGGGTACCGACGGTCCGGCGACCGGCTCAGTGGGAGTCCGGCGCCTTCAACGTCGCCGTGAGGAACTTCAGCAGGCCGCGACGGAGGCGTTCGGAGACCGCCTGTTCGGAGACGCCGAGCTCCTCGGCCAGTGCAGCGAGCGTCGTCTGTCGCGGGACCTCGAAGTACCCGGCCTGGAACGCTGCCTCGACCGTCTCGCGCTGTGCCGACGTCAGTCCGTAGTCGCCGTCCTGCTCCCCGAACCCGGATTCGTTGATGCCGCGCAGTTCGAGCGTGATACCGCGCTGTCGACACTCGCTGTAGAAGCGGGCGAGGGCATCCTGACTGGGGAATCGGAGGGCGACGTCCCACCCTGCCGCGGTGCCCGTCGCTTCGACCAGCAGTCCCCCGGTCTCCTCGATGAGGTCGAACACGGGCATCTGGAGGCGTTTCCAGTGGATACGAACGAGCACACGGTCGTCGAATTCGTCGAGTACGTCCAGCGACTCGACCTCTGCGTCGGTCCGGAGGTGTTCGATAGCACGGTCGTACTCACCGCCGACGAACCAGAGGTAGTGCGTGACGCTCCCGGTCGGTACGATCCGTTCGAGTTCCGCGCTGATGTCGGGGTCCTCCGTGAGTCGACTGCTCGGTGGGAACGCCGTCACCGGGAGCGAGAACTCGGCGAAGATGCTCATCGGTGGACCCGCCACCGAGAGCGACTGTCCCGTCGACCCGCACACCGACGTCTCGTCGGGGGGGTCGCGTAGCCGGTCGCTCCGGCCAGAAACGTACTGCCAGGCTCCGATGGCATCTGTCGTCGTATTCGGTATAGAAGTCAATGCCTTATAAACTGACTGGTTGCAGCCGACCGGCCCTCACGAGTACTAGCGAGGATATCGAGGAGACCGACCTCAATCGTCGTCTTCCGCTTCGACGGACAGGCGGGGCTCTTCCCCCATCGTCGACGAGAGGAGCTTCGTCAGCCCGCGTCGGAGTCGTTGTGAGAAGGCCGTGTCCGAGATGTCGAACTGCTCGGCGAGTTCCTGCAGGGTGGTCTTCCGGGGGACCGCGAAGTAGCCAGCGTCGAGCGCCGTCACGAGTGCGTCGCGCTGAGCGTCGGTGAGGCCGAACCCGTCGTCGTTCTGCCAGCGCGGGTTGTTGATCTCTTCGAGTCTCGGGGAGAGTCCCGCGTCGACACAGGTCTGGTAGAACTCGGAGATGTCCTCCTGCTCGGGGAACCGCATCCGGAACGACCAGTCGTCTCCCTCGCCCTGTGCCTCCAGTATGACGGCTTCGGACTGCTCGATGATGTCGACGAGACCGTCGACCGCTCGGGACCAGTCGACCCGGAAGAGGGTCTCCGTGTCCGTCTGGTCGAGGATTCGGACGTCGTCGACGAGTTCTGACGCTCGGAGGGCCTCGTCGACGGCGTCGGCGTCGTCAGTCGGGACCCAGAAGTAC
Source organism: Halomarina salina (assembly GCF_023074835.1). Taxonomy (NCBI): domain Archaea; kingdom Methanobacteriati; phylum Methanobacteriota; class Halobacteria; order Halobacteriales; family Natronomonadaceae; genus Halomarina; species Halomarina salina. Next base: position 1,428,288 of record NZ_JALLGW010000001.1, on the reverse strand, counting down.
GGTATCGTCGCCTCGCCCGTCGGAATCATCGATTCGAGACGGACTCTGATTCCCCGTCGGACTTCGAGGACGTCACCCAGCGCGAACTGGTCTGCAGGAATCGCGAAACGGGCGATAGTGCTCATGACGCGCACTGGGAGCTAGGAGTCGTTCCGAACGAATCGGCGTGCGACGAGAACCGACGTAGGAGCATTTGTCGACACTCAAACGTCTCGTGTGTATATGATAAATGCAGTGATTTCGAAGATGTTTATAAGTGTATGAAAAAGAGGTTCGCGATCGAAGTCGTCAGATAAAAACTGGCGGTGCCCAGCGGGAGTGCTAGACAGGTGGCTCAACCGACCGCCCTACCGGTCGATGTCGGACCGGTTCGGAGGTGGGCGATGACGGACGAGACGATAGCCGAATCGAACAATCAGCTATCTGGTCGGTTGGTTTAACACAACGTCGCGCGAACCAATAGCGAGGTCGGTCACCGGTAGCCGGCGGCCGACCCAGAGTGAACTATGGCCGAACGCATCATCCTCGTCACGGGACGTCCCGAGTTCCTGTACGACTGTCCGTGTACCGTCAAGGAGACCTACGACTTCGGCCGCTGGGGGTCGGCGGCGCTCGTCGAGTACGACACCGAGGCCGAGGCGGCGTCGGTGCTAGAAGCCGACGACCGGGTCCACAGCATCGAGGAGAACCACACGGCGACCCTCCGTCTCGAACCCGAGTACGTCAGCGAGAACCCCGACGACGTCGCCACCATCGAGGACGTCCGACGGCTCCACGACGTCCCCGCGAAGAGCGCGCGCGGGAGCGGCGTGACGGTGGTGGCGATGGACTCGGGGGTCGACACCTCCCATCCCGTGTTCAGCGACGCGACCATCGAGCAGGTCGACGTCACCGGGAGCGGGAGGGGCGACGCCGTCGGGCACGGGACGGCCGTGCTCGGGCAGGTCACCCGGCTCGCTCCCGAGGCGGACCTCGTCTCCCTCCGCATCTTCGGGGAGCAGGGGCAGACGAAGACGAACGTCATCATGCGCGCGTACGAGTGGCTCCACAACAACACCGGCGAGTACGACGTCGTCAACATGTCCTGGGGCGCACAGCAACGCTCGGAGCAGATCGACAGGACGCACAACGAACTGATAGCGAAGGGCGTCCGCGGCGTCGTCGCGGCCGGGAACAGCGGCGAGAAGGGCGGCAGCCCCGCGACCGCCGACCGGGCGTTCAGCGTCGGCGCGTGTACCGTGGACGGGACGATGGCGGAGTTCTCCTCGTACAACCCACGGCGCGACAACCCCGACGTCACCGCCATCGGGAAGGACAACCGACTCGCGCAGGCCGACGGGACGACGATGGGCACGGAGCTCTCCGGGCGCTGGGTGAAGGCCTCCGGCACGTCGTTCAGCGCACCCGAGGTCGCGGGGATGGTCGCGAAGTACCTCGGCGTCCACCCCGACGCCGCCCCCGCAGATATCGTCACCGCGTTCGAGGAGACCGCCCGCGACATCAAGGACCAGCCACGCGACGGGGCCGGACTCGCCGACTACCGCGCCGCGGTCGGCCACGGTGGGGCCCCCGCACCGTCTCCACCCACGGAGCCGTCACCCGAACCGTCGCCCGACGGCGTCTCGGCGACGGTCTGGGACACGCCGACCCGCGACCTGCTCGAAGTCGACGCCGACTGGCTGACCGCTGGCGAGTACACGGTGACGCGCACCCAGAGCGACGGCGAGGGGACGACGCTCCGACTCGTCGCCGACGGCCAGGAGGGCGGTGGGTCGGGGCGGTCCGGCCACGCAGAACCGGGCGAGGAGTAGTCCGGACCGCGCCGCAGGCCGCCCGTCCGATGCCTCTCGACCTCCGAACCTCCCGGAGGGACAGACATATTGTGCACGCCGGAGTCCGAGTCGTGTGTGAGCACGGAGCGGGAGTCGGCCGAGGTGTTCGCGGCGCTCTGCAGCGCGCACGCCCGCGAGATGCTCGTGGCGGCCGCGTCCGAGCAGTTCTCGGCCGAGGAGTTCGCCGACCACTGCGACGTCTCGCTCCCGACCGTCTACCGCCACGTCGAGGCCCTCGTCGACCTCGGCATGCTCGAAGAGCGGACCGAACTCGACCCCGACGGCAACCACTACACCGTGTACCGCACGAACCTCGACTACGTCCGGTTCGACCTCAACCAGTCGGGGTTCCTCGCCACCGTCCGGCGACAACTCGACGTCGTCGACCGGTTCGGCGACCTCTGGAACGACCTCGAAGCGCCCTCCGACTGAACGCGGCGCGTCACCCAACGGACCGAGCACCCCCATGTCCCAGCCACCCGAACTCTGGACGACGGCCGTCAGCACCCTCCTCCTGCTCGTCGTCGGCGGCGCGCTCGCGGCCGTCAGCTACCTCGCCTACCGCCGGGAGGAGCGACGGTCGCTCCGCACCGCCACCGTCGGGTTCGCGCTGCTCACGGCCGGGAGCGTCGTCATCCCGTTCTACCAGTCGGTCGTCCGGCGCTCGTACGTCCTCGGCGGGGTGGAGCTGCTGCGACTCCAGACCGTCCAGACGACGATGGTCGCGCTCGGACTGCTGGCGCTCGTCTACTCGCTGTACCAGTGAGGCGTCGCGCCGGGGCGACCGACCGCACCACCGGCTCGACGGGGGCGTTTTCATCGAATCTAGTCGCGCTCGGGTACCTTTCCCCGCGTAGCCCCCACCTCCACCCACGATGGAGCGACTCACGAGCCGACGGTCGAACGCAGTCGACGCACCGCTCTCCGGTCGGACGGACCCCCGGACGCAGGGACGGAACCGTGACGAACGGCGACTGGAGGGCGAGCGATGAGTGACCGCTCGCTCTCGCGTCGGCGCTACCTCGGCGGTCTCGCGACCGCCGCCGCCAGCGGACTGGCCGGATGTTCGGGCGTCCTCGGTGACCAGGAGTCGAACGAGAGCGCGACCGAGCCCCCAACGACCGACGCCGGAAACGGCACCGCGGACGGGAGCGAGAGCCCGTACACGCAGGTGTACCGCGACGCGATGCCGTCGGTCGTCCTGCTGAACGTGACCACCGCCAGCGGCGAGGGACAGGGGTCGGGGTTCGTCTTCCGGGACGAGTACGTCGTGACCAACGAGCACGTCGTCGCGGATGCTACCGACGTCCAGGTGCGCTTCTCCCGAGGCGAGTGGCGCTCGGCCTCGGTCGTCGGCACGGACGTCTCCAGCGACCTCGCGGTCGTCCAGGTCGACGACCGGCCCGACTACGCCGATGACCTCCGGTTCCGCGAGGACGAACCGGCCATCGGGACGGAGGTCGTCGCCATCGGCAACCCGTTCGGGCGGTTCGACGGGTCGGCTTCGGCTGGCATCGTCAGCGGCGTCAACCGGTCGATTCCGGCACAGAACGGCTACACGATCCCCGACGCCGTCCAGACCGACGCCGCGGTCAACCCCGGTAACTCCGGCGGCCCGCTCGTGGACCTCGACGGCCGGGTCGCCGGCGTCATCAACTCCGGCGGCGGCGAGAACATCGCGTTCGCCATCTCGGCGGCGCTCGCACGTCGCGTCGTCCCCGCACTGGTCGAGGACGGCGACTACACCCACGCCTACGTGGGCGTCGGGCTGGCGACGGTGACGCCCGCGCTCGCCGAGGCGAACGGGCTGGAGCGACCGCGCGGCGTCTACGTCGACCGGGTGCTCGGCGGCGGGCCGTCCGACGGTGCCCTGCAGGGAAGCGACGGCCGACAGCGCGTCGACGGTGCGGCGGTACCGACGGGTGGCGACGTCGTCGTCGGCATCGGTGGGACGGCCGTCGACACCCGCCAGCAGCTCTCGTCGTACCTCGCGCTCCAGGCCTCGCCCGGGGAGGCAGTCGACGTGACCGTGCTCCGGGACGGCGAGGAGCGAACGGTGACCGTCGAACTCGGCGAGCGGCCCGAGCGACCGGGTGCGGGCGTCGGGGGGACCGAGACGCCGAACGGTCGCCGATAGGAGTCGCCGACGGGGGTGCTGGACCGCGGTGATAGGGACGTGACTCGTCGGTGCGGAACAGGTCGTCACAGGTACTGACCGGTCGATGCGAGGAGGAGCGACGAGCGGGGGACGGTGGGTGCCTCTGACAACTCCCCGACAACCGCCAGCAACGTGTCGGTCCCCCAACGAGGAATCAGTACCGCCTAGCTGTCTAGGGGGGCAGTGCTCGCTGCGCCCGCGGACGGGACGAAGCGACTTCCTTCCGAGACCGAGCGTCAGGAACCGTTCGACACGACTCAAGCGACCGGCTCGCGTAGTGACACGTCGTGAGTGACCGTGACCTACGACACCATCCTCATTCCGACCGACGGGTCGACCGAGACGACGCCGGCCTTCGAACACGGACTCGCCATCGCCGAGCGGTTCGACGCGTCGGTCCACGCGCTGTACGTCGTCGACCTGGGCTACTCGGAGGCGGAGTTCCCGGACGACGACGCCTGGAGGAGCGTCTACGAGGACGCAGAACGCGAGGCGAACGCGGCGCTCGACGACCTCGCACTGCTCGCTCAGGAGCGCTCGCCGACGATATCGGTCGTCCGTTCGATTCGACACGGTCACCCCGCACAGGTCGTCCTCGACACCATCGAGGAGACGGCGACCGACCTCGTCGTGATGGGACCACGGCGGACGTCCCGCATTCGTCGCCTCTTCGTCGGCAGTACGACCGAGCGTGTCGTTCGAGCCTCCCCGGTACCGGTGCTGACGCTCCGCGCTGAATCCGACGAGACGGCCACCGAGCGCGGCGACCCCACGACGGAGTACGCCGATATCCTCGTCGCGACTGACGGGAGTCCGGGGTCGGCCAGGGCCGTCGAGCACGCCGTCGCGCTGGCGGCGGAGTACGAGGCGACGCTCCACGCCATATCGGTCGTCGAGCGACGATACGCGCGCTCGTCGTTCCGGGAGTTCGTGGAGGACGAGGGGTATCGAGCGCTCCGGTCGGTGCTCGACAGGGCCGCCGAGGCGGGAGTCCACGTCCGCACGGAACTGGTCGAGGGCGTCCCCCACGAAGCCATCGTCGAGTACGTCGCGGACCACGGCGTCGACCTCGTCGTGGTCGGCACACACGGACGAACCGGCCTCGACCGCCTCGTACTGGGGAGCGTCGCGGCGCACGTCGTCCAGACTGCCTCGGTCCCAGTGGTGACGGTACCCTCCGCCGCGCACTCGGACGCCGGGACGGCCTAGCTGACCGCGGCCTCACGCCAGCGGCGTCGGGGTCCGGCCGGTCGATGGCGACCAAGTGCACGCTCACCGAGGACGGGCCCCTCGGTGTCGGTCAGCGGGCAGGCAGCATCCCGATCTATTGCTGGAGGCGTATCTACATCCTCCTCAGATATCGAAAGAGGAATTTAGAACTCGATTCCCCACACTAGCAGTAGAATATCCCGCGATTCGGGGTGGGAGTTAAGGCGGTGAGTCGAGTACCGGGTCTATGGACGATGACGACGAGACAGCGACCACCGCCACCGTCCCCGAGGAGTTGCGAACCAGCGTCGACGAACTGGACGAGCGAGCGGTCAGGACGCTCGTCGAGTACTGCCGACGACGGCTCGACGAACTCCACGACCCGGTGTCGACACACCTCGAACCGCAACCGGGCGAGGAGTTCGTCGAGGTCACCGAGCGGGAGGCGTACACCGAAGTGGTGAAACGAGAGCCCTGCGCCGAGGGCTGTTCGGACTGTCCGCACGGGCCGTTCCTCTATCACGTCACGGAGGAGCGCCACCCCGACGGGACGACGCACCTCCACTGGGCCTCGCTCGGACCGGTCGAGCAGTGACGAGGAGACTGTGAGTGGAAAGGATTAGTACCGGACCCCTGCTCTCTTGTCTATGGATTATCGACTCGACGAGATAGACAAGCGAGTCATCTACCGGCTGATGGAGGACGCGCGGAACACCTCCGCGCCCGACATCGCCTCGGAGATGAACGTCTCGCCGGGCACCATCCGCAACCGCATCCGCCAGCTCGAAGAGCACGACATCATCACGGGCTACCACGTCAACGTGGACTTCGAGCGGGTCGAGAAGCGGCTGACCAACCTCATCGTCTGTACCGTCCCGGTCCCGGAGCGGGCGAAACTCGCCGCGCAGGTGAGCCAGATTCCGGGCGTCGTCAACGTCCGAGAGGTGATGACCGGGCAGCGGAACCTCCACGTCGTCGCCGTCGGGACCAGCATGGAGGACCTGACGCGCATCTCGCGGGCCATCGCGTCGTTCGACCTGGAGATCGACGGCGAGGACCTGCTCCAGCGCGAACACATCGAACCCTACGCGCCGTTCGGCCCGGAGAACGGTCACGGAACGGCCTCGCTGACGGACTTCATCAGTCTCGCGGGCCACGCGCAGGTCGTCGAGGTGACCGTCACGTCCGACGCACCGGTCGCCGGCCACACGCTCGAGGAGGCCAACGAGGACGGCCTGCTCGACGACGGACTCCTCGTCGTCGCCATCGAACGCGACGGCCAGATAATCACGCCGCGCGGTGAGACCGCCATCCGCCCGGACGACGTGGTGACGGTCTTCTCCAAGGAGGAACTCTCGCGTGACATGGTCCAGCGGTTCACGACCGCGTAGCGAGTCCCCCGTTCGGTGAGCGTCACGGCCAGTAGACGGTACCCGGTCGCTATAGTTGTCAATAGAATTAAGTATGGTGCGCCGCGAGTCGATGGTAGAGACGTCGTCGCTCCCTCGGGACCGACAGTGAAGGAAGGTGGACGAGTCCCGTTCATGCTCACGGGCGGCACGTCTCGACCCACACACGCTCCAGACAGGCCCCGACGGCCCGTGTGTGTACCGCCAGTGCCCGGAATGCACTGGCGGCACTCCTCTCGACACGTCCAGCAACTGCGTCCTCGTCGTCGGACGAGCGGCGCACTTCGGGCTAGTTAAGGACGATAATACAGTCTTACCTATCCCTATGGGACGGACACACTCACGCGAATCCCGGACATTAGTTAAATACGTCGCACCCGAGAGTCGGAACACGCACCGCTCCGGCCGGGCAGTGGCCCACGCTACTCGACGGGCCACGTTCCGCATCCCCACATCTCGGAAACCCACCTGTGACCGGACCGGAGCCGTGCGTGTAACTTCTCTGAGAAGTCCAGACCCATAAGCCTAGTGTCAATTGTCGCGAACCGATAGACTCAGCGTTCGTGGCCACTCCCGACCGAAGAACCGTCACTACGTTCTGTCGTACAGAACGGCGTGGGAAACGAAACAGAACCGGTACGAATCGACGCAGGTGCTCCTCGAAGTGCGAGTCCGAGATTGAATGGCTGGGGAGGTACGCCCCGTTTCGGTTCGGTCGCCGGGTGGCGACCGGATGGGTCGACACGGATTTGAACCGCGGACCTCCCGGTTATCAGCCGAGCGCTCAACCTAACTGAGCTATCGACCCGTCAGGGCGCAGTTCGGGATACCGGCGAGATACAATTAAGCGTGTCGCTTCGGCAGCGTCGACTGTCTCTCGTCGCCCGGTTTCAGTTGTCGCTCCCGCTACTCCGACCCACGTCGTACTCGTCGTCGTCGAGGTCGTACGGGTCGTCGTCGTCCGGGAACCCGCTGGTGTACACCTGCCCGGTGGCGAAGCCGCCAGTCTTCGCGTCGACGTAGGGGCGGACGACCCACCGTCGGACCGCGACGCGGACCGGGTAGCGCGTCGGCGGCAACACCAGCAGGAACCCGATGGAGTCGGTCACCAGCCCCGGCGTGAGCAGGAACGCGCCCGCCGCGACGAGCAACGCACCGTCGATGAGTTCGTCCTCGGGGAGCGACCCACGGGCGAGTTTGCGCTGGATGCGCCGCGCCGTGTGACGGCCTTCGGCGCGGACGAGCAACAGCCCGACGAGTCCCGTCAGGACGACGAGCGCGACGGTCGGTACCAGGCCGAGAATCGGCCGCACGCCGACGAGCAGCACGAGCACGTCGAGGAGGGGGATGAGCAGCAACAGCCCGACGATACGCAGCATTCCCATGGGCCACGATAGTCCGTCCGGACGCAAACGTGTTCCGGCCTGCCGCGTCTCCGGGCCGGAGAACGACGGTCGCAACGACCGCCCGAGTCAGAACCCTTTCGACGGACGCCACCCGACTCGGACGCATGACCAACGAGTCGCTCGTCGACTGGTACGAGTGGGGGCCGGAGGCGTTCGCGTCTGCACGGGACCGCGACGCGCCGCTGGCGGTGTTCCTGACCGCGCCGTGGTGTACCTGGTGTGACCGGATGGAGCGCGAGGGGTTCGGCAGTCCGATGATCGCCGCGAACGTCAGCGAGGCGTTCGTCCCGGTCCGGGTCGACGCCGACCGGGAGCCCGCGGTCCGCGAGCGCTACCAGATGGGCGGGTTCCCGTCGCTCGTCTTCCTCACGCCCGACGGCCGACTCGTCACCGGCGCGACGTACCTCGACCCGGAGGGCCTGCGCTCGGTGGTCGAGCGCGTCCGCGAGGTGTGGACCGAACGCGGCGCGGAGACGGGGCGCGTCCCGCGTGCGCTGCAGGACCCCGACCCGCCACGTGGCGCGCTGGACGACCGCGTCGAGGCCCACATGGCGGGACAGCTGGAGGACTCGTTCGACGAGCAGTTCGCCGGGTGGGGCACGGACGCGAAGTTCCCGCTCCCGCGGACCGTCGAGTTCGCGCTCAAGCGGGACCGACAGCGCGCGCTCCGCACTCTCGACGCCGTCGCCGGGAACCTCGCCGACCCGGACGGCGGGTTCTACCGCTACGCGACGACCCGCGACTGGTCGGACCCCCACTACGAGCGCCTGCTCGACGAGAACGCCGCCCTGCTCCGCGCGTTCGCCAACGCCTACCTCCACACGGGCGACGAGCAGTACCGCGACGTCGCCGAGAACGCTGTCGGCTACCTCACGACGACGCTCTGGACCGATAGTGACGAGGAAACGACGGACGGCGGGGTGACGGCAGAGACCGAGCCGACGGGCGCGTTCGCGGGGAGTCAGTCCGGGGAGGACGACTACTTCGAACGCCCGGTCGACGACCGAGGCGACGCGGACGCACCCCACGTCGACGCGACGGCGTTCGCCGACCGCAACGCGCTCGCGGTCGACGCCCTGCTGTGGTACCACGCGTACACCGACGACGACACTGCACGCCGGTACGCAGCGACAGCGCTCGACACCGTCCTCGACACGCTCGAATCCGACGGTGTCGTCGCTCACCACGACGGTGGCCCGACGTTCCTCATCGGCGACCAGGCCCGCCCCTGTGGCGCGCTCACGACCGCCGCGCAGGTCCTGGGCGACGAGCGGTACGTCGACGCCGCACGCCGCGTCGCCGACCGCACCGTCGAGACGCTGTTCGTCGACGGGAGCCTCCTCGACAGTCCGCCCGCGGACGACGCGCTCGGCCTGCTCGACCGGCCGCTCCGACCCATCGACACCACCGTCGAGTTCGCCGACGCGCTGGTCGACCTGGCAGTCCTCACCGGCGAAGAGCGCTACCGCGAGACGGCCCGCGAGAGCCTCGAAGCGTTCGCCGGGGCGCGAGACCGCATGGGCGTCGACGTCGCGGGCTACGCCACCGCGGCGGCGCGCGTCGTCGACCGGCCGCTGACCATCGAGGTGACGAGCGACGCCGGGAGCGACCTCCACCGCGCGGCGCTCCGGGTCGCGGACCACGAGAAGGTCGTCGTCCCCGGTGCCACGGTGGACGGCGACCCCGAGGACGGCGACGCACCGTTCGCTCGAATCACCGCGAACGGGACGCACGCGACGGCCACGACACCGGCCGAACTCCAGCGTCGTGTTCCCGAACTGAACTAAACTCCCGAATCGTTTTTGGTAGATGGGTCCGTGGAACGTGTAATGGCTAGCCTCCGCGACCTGGGTCTGTCCGAGTACGAGGCACGAGCGTATCGTGCACTCCTGACGACCGGGCCGACAACCGCGAAAGAGTTGTCGCAGGTGAGCGACGTGCCGATGGGCCGCATCTACGACGTGCTCAACAGCATCGAGCAGTACAACCTCGTTCGCTCGCAGAGCGCCTCCCGCCCCAAGAAGTACGTCGCGGTCGAACCCGAGACCGCGCTCGACCGCCTCCTGCAGGACAAGAAGCGCGAACTGGCCGAGAAGGAGACCCAGTACGAGGGCATCGTCGACGACCTCGTCGGGAGCCTGGACACTGCGAACACGGTCGAGGAGCGCTTCTGGACCGCCGCCGTCGGGCCGGGAGAGACCCAGGACCTGATGGTGGAGCGACTGGCCGCCGCGGACGACCGCATCCTGATGGTCGCCTCGACGTTCTCCCAGGGCCTCGACGTGAACGACCTGGGCGAGCGCATCGCCCGAGAACTCGAACGCGCGCTCGACCGCGGCGTCGAGATTTCGCTCCTCATGCGCCCCCAGCTCATCGACGACCTCCCGCAGTCGGTCGGCCAGCGCTACCGGAACTCGCTGTCGCCACACGACCAGTTCGACTGTCGGACCAGCGACGACGTGACGGGGAGTTTCACCGTCATCGACGGTGTCGAGGCCTGTATCGAGGTCCCCCACCCGCTCCACTCGGACGGCACGTTCGCCATGATCGACCTCAAGGACCGCGAGTTCGCCGGCGAGATCCGCGACGAGTTCGAACCGCGGTGGGCTGGAGCCGAACCGCTGAGCTTCTAAACGACCTTTTATCCACGAGTGGGGGTTCGCTCGCTTCGTCGCCGGCGGCGGAGCCGCCGGCTTCCAGCGAGACGGCTTCGCCGTCTCGCCCGGCTCGCTCACCCCACAGGGTAAAAGCTCGATAAAAGGATTCCCTCACCACCTCGTTCGCTACGCTCACTCGGTGGTTCAGTCACCCCGCTCGCTCACTGCGTTCGCTCGGGGTACGATGGAACGATTGTGTGTGACGCCACCATCGCACTGCCTCTGCAGACTCCGAGCGTCCGAACTGGATGGCGGTGGAAAACTGAAGACAGCTGACCGATAGCCGACGGGCCTCCTCAGTGGTCGCCCATCAGTCCGATACGGTTGCCCTCGGTGTCGCGGACGATGGCGTACACCATCGACTCGCCCTCGATGTCCTCCGCCCCGACGAGGATCTCACCACCTGCACTCCTGACCCTGTCGAGTGCGTCGCTCATCGCGTCGGTCACGGTGAGGTAGACGGTCGGCCCTGTCTCGCCGGGGTCGAACGACACGGTGTCGCCACCGCCGAACGTCATCTCGCCCGCTTCGAACAGGCCGCCGCCGACCTCGCCCTCCTCGACGGCGAACATGAGGTAGGGTTCGTCCGTGTCGCTCGCCTCCTGTAGCTCCGTGTCGAACACCGTCGAGTAGAACTCGGCCGCCCGGTCGAGGTCCTCTGCCGGTACGTCGAACCAGATGATAGCGTGTGTCATGGTGCGCTCCGCCGGGGACTCCCCGGCAGTCGGAGTTGGCAACGACCGGCAATGAACGCGCGCCTAGCGGGGTGAAAGTGAGCGAGTGAAGAACGCGCAGCAGCCTCCAGACGGCCGATTCCGAGCGTCTTCCGTCAGTTCTCGTCGTGCCCGTTGACCTCGCCGCGGAGCGTCGCCACCTCGGCGACGCGTTCGGCGTGGGCGTTGTGCTGGTGGATGGACTCGTCGTTCGACTGCTTCATCGTGACGATGGCGTCGTCCGGGAGGTGTTCGAACTGTTCGACCACGCCGTCTGCCATCGCGCGGACGCAGTCCTCGACGAACTTCGCGTCGGCGTGGCTCTCGTAGGTCATGTGGTCCTCGTCGGGGCGCTTGGCGAGGTTGTAGATGCGAGCGCTCATCGAGTCGCGGGCGACGTCGATGACGTCCGTGAGGTCGACGTCGGGCGAGCCGTCGGCCTCGATGGTGAGCGTCGCGTGCCCGCGCTGGGAGTGTCCTGGCTGTGGAACCTGGTCGAGGAACTCGTCGATGGTCTCGCGTTCGACGCCGAGGTCCTCCAGCGTCGTCCGGGCACGGGACTCGGACATGCCCTGCGAACAGGGGCAGACGGTCATCCCGGTAACGCGCGCACCGACCGTCTCGCGGGTGCCGTCGTCGGTGGCCGTCGCCGCGGCGATGATGTCGGCCGTCGACTGCGTGACGCGGTCCGACGCGGGCGTCCGGTCGTGGGTGACGTACGTCGCCTCCATCCGGACCTCCGCCTCGGTCGTGTACTCGTGTTTCGCGAGCAGTCGTTCGGCGGCGTCGCCACAGACGTCCTCGACGCGGTAGGCCGTCTCGCTGACGGCCTGCTCCAGCGTCTCGTCGATGACCTCCATGTTCCGGCTCATGTCGGCGCCCTTCCGCCACGACGGCAGGTCGACGTACACCTCGAACTCGGCCATCAAGACGATGGGCCGTCGCTCGTCGCGGTCCAGTTTCACGAGTTTCTCGACGCCGGTCACACCGACGCGATTGAGCCCAACCGTGACGTCCGGGCTCGTCGCCTGGACGTCCGGTAGCTGTTTGCTCATTAATATACAGTTGGCTTGCCAGTCTGTTATGGGTTCCGAAAGCGCCAACGCCGAGACCAGTAACGAGTACACTCTGTCGGCTTCTTACCGTCGGAATCCGAGATAGCGGCAAGTGACGACGCCGACGCCGCGGTCGCCGAGCGGTCCCGGCCGCTCGTCTCCGCTCAGTCGAGTTTCGCCAGCGCCGCGAAGAAGTCGAGGTCCGGCCCCGCGATGCGCACCGGCGTCCCGGACCGCCGGATGGTCACGTCGGTCGGCGGCGTCACCTCCTGGACGCGTCGACCGTCGCTGACCACGACGGCCCGGTCCGGGCCGTCGACGCGGACCACGACGTCGCTGTCGGGGCCGACGACGAGCGGCGGCATCCCCTCGCTCGCGCACATCTCCGTGACGACCAGGCCCGATGTCTCGGGGTGGACGAGCGGCCCACCCTCGCTGAGGTTGTACGCGGTGCTCCCGGTCGGCGTGGCGACGAGAACGCCGTCCGCCCTGCCGCCCGAGTACAGCGACCCGTCCACGCGCACCTCGACCTCCACGCCGCCGCCGTGGCCGCGCCGTTCGCCCATCACGACCACCTCGTTGAGCGACGCCGGGAGCGCCCAGTCCTCGCCCGTCGCCCGCACCCGCGGGAGTTCCTTGACGGGCATCTCGTCGCGCCGGTACTGGTCGACGACGCGTTCGACGGCGGTGACGGCGTCCTCGGGGGCCGTGACGTTGAGGAACCCGACCTCGCCCAGGTTGACGCCCATCACGGGTGTCTCGCCCGCGCCGCGGGCCGTGAACAGGAACGTTCCGTCGCCGCCGATGCTCACCACCAGGTCGCGGTCGCTCATCGCGTCGACGGGGACGCCGGACGCGTCGATGGCCGCGCCGGTCGCGTCGTCGACCACCACCTCCGCCGCCACGGCATCGCTGATGTCGCCCGCGAGCGCCGCCGCTCGTGGGTTGTCCCGCTGCGCGACGATGCCCAGTTGCATGGAATCGAATCGGTCGGCGGTCGGTTTAACAGGTTGGATATCGGGCACCCCTTCCACCGGCCACGACGCGAGGGTAGCGTAACTCACCCCGGACCAGACCAACCCCGCAGGGTGACTGTGTTCCGTGATGACCGACGACACCGTTAACCGACCGACTACCCAACCCGGCACCGGACATGTCAAAGAGACTGGAATGCATCGTCGACGGCTGTGACGCCTCCATCGAGGGCGAGAGCGAGGACGAGGTGATGGCGCAGGCGGAAGCGCACGCACAGCAGACACACCCCGACCTGACGCTGGACGAGGAGACGGTCCAGCTAGCCCGGTCGAACATTCAGGAGGTGTAGGACGGCGGACGAGGAGGGCCAAGAAGAGCGACCGACGTGTCGTCCGCCGGGGGGACGACGCGCAGTCGAGGTCCGACGGTCAGTCCATGAACGAGACGTTCTTCGACGCCGCCAGTCGCTCGAACTGGTCGTCGTCGAGCGTCACGTCGTCCGCGACGAGGTTCTCCTCGAGTTGCTCGACGGTCCGCGCGCCGACGATGGGCGCGGTCACCTGCGGGTGGTGCTGGAGGTACGCGAGGCTCACCTGTGCGGGCGTGGCGTCGACCTCGTCGGCCACCTCGCGGACCACGTCGAGGGCGTCGAAGTTCTCCTCGGTCAGGTAGCGCTCGGCGAACCGACTCGACTCCGCGCCGCGGGTCCCCTCCGGCATGTCCGCCTCGCGGGTGTACTTGCCCGTCAGGAACCCGCCAGCGAGCGGCGACCACGGGCAGATACCGACGTCGTACGTCTCGCACATGTCGACGTAGTCGTACTCTATCTCGCGGTTGACGAGGTTGTAGCGGGGCTGCGCGAGCGTGAACGGCTCGTAGCCGCGTCGGTCGGCAATCTCGTTCGCCCGTGCGACCTCCCACGCGTTCGGTTCGAACGTCGACGCGCCGAGGTAGTTCACCCGGCCGTCGTCGACGAACCCGTCGAGCGTCCGCATGAACTCCTCCGGGGGCGTCTGGTCGTCGAACCGGTGACAGTAGAGCACGTCGAGGTAGTCCGTTCCGAGGCGCTGGAGGATGTGTTTGAGCTGCCGTCGGAGGTGTTTGCGGCCGATGCCGCGACCGTTGGGGTCGTCCTCGCGGGTCGGCCAGTACACCTTCGATGCGACGACGAAGTCCTCCCGGTCGCGGTTCGCCAGCCAGTCGCCGATCCACTCCTCGCTGAGGCCGTCGCCGTACATGTCGGCCGTGTCGATGAAGTTCCCGCCGTGGTCGGCGTAGGCGTCGAGGAGGTCGAACGCCTGGCCCTTCTCGACCTCTACCGTTCCGGCGTCGGTCTCGCGGCCGAAGCGCCACGTCCCGAAGGAGAGCGAGGAGACGGTCGTACCGGTTCGGCCGAGCGGCACCGTATCGAGGTCCATACCGCCGCCGTCGTGCGGATGGGTCTTAGTCGCGGCGGTGGACCGCTCGGCGGTGGACCGACGGTCACACCGACGGGCGTTCGGCCACGAAGAGAGGAGGGGGTCGAGGAGCGTCCAGGCCGGACCGGAACGGGTTCAGTCGTCGCGCACGGGGGCCGCGTCGCCAGGGGCCGCGTCCCCGTCCCCGTCGCGGCGGTGTGCGTGGCCGAGGACGAGACAGACCGCGTTCAGCGCGAGGAGGGCGCCGACGGTCGACTGCGTCGAGAGGGAGTCGAGACCGCCCGCGAGCAGCGGGAGGTAGCAGAACGGCAGGGCCACCGCGAGCCAGAAGGCCATGGCCGAGACCGTCCGCGCCGTCGTTCTGAGGTACTGTACGGGGAGGGAGGGCGTCCGCGTCGGTTCGGAACGGAGCGTTTCGGTTGACATCGGGGACTCGTCCTCACCTCATCCTGTGAGGGCTTATAGCCCGCAGAGCGTTCGTCGTATTTCATGACTTTTCACCCCGGAAGACAATGATACCCGACCTTTCACGGAGCGCCCAGAGACGGTTAGAACTTTTATCGCCCGCTCTCGTCGCTTTTCGTGACACTCTCGCCGAGTCGATTCTGTCGTCGTCGAGACGGACGAACGAAGCCGTCAACGTGCGCCACCGTCTCCCACGGCGCGTTATAGGGGCCGTACAACCCGGAGTTAAGTGCCGATTCACCGGTGGAGACGGGCCCACGGCCACTTCAGCCGAGTCTGCCGACCCGGAGTCGCCTGGCGCCGTCGGCGGTGGAGAGCTGGAGGTCGTCGCGGAGGTGGTCGACGACGGCGCGACGCCACGCGGCCACCGCCGTCGCGTGGTAGTCGTGGTGCGCGTCGGTGCTGAACGGCCCATCGTTCGCCCGCAGGCGGTCCTCCGTCTCGGCGGTGGTCGGGTACGGGGGCGCGTCCGCGTCGAACAGCGCCCACGGGTCGACGTGAATCGCGTCGGGGTCGGTGACCACCCACGCGCCGCAGCCGGCCGGGGGCTCGGTGCGGTCGGGCGTCGCCACGTGGAGGCGCGCCCGCATCCGGCCGTGGAACGGCGGCGTCGCTCGCAACACGACCGGACGACCGTTCCGTCGGGCCTCCGCGGCGCTCACCACGTCGTCGACGGTGACGGCGAGCGAACGGACGGCGGTCGGGTCCACGCTCCGAGGGAACGGTCGCTGGTGCTTAACCACCACGGCCGCCGCGTCGGCGCGCCGAACCACCGGCATCGCCGAACTCTCACACGGTGACACGGCTCCCCGAACGCCTTTCCGCAGCCTCTGCGAATCCGTCGCATGGAGTTCCGCACCCCGCCTCCCCTCGTCGCCGGTGACCGGGTCGCCGTCGTCGCGCCCTCCAGCGGCGGTGCGCGCCGCGCGCCACACGTCCTCTCGCTGGCGCTCGACCGGCTCCGCGACCGGTTCGGCCTCGACCCGGTCGTCCACCCCACCGCCCGGCAGGGCGACGAGTTCCTCTCGGCGCACCCGCGAGCACGCGCGGCGGCCGTCCACGAGGCGTTCCGCGACCCCGAGATTCGGGCCGTCTTCGCCACCATCGGCGGGGCTGACCAGCTACGCGTCCTCCGATATCTGGACCCCGAGGTGCTGCGCGAGCACCCGACGCGCTTCTTCGGGATGAGCGACAACACGAACCTCCAGCTGCTCCTCTGGCGCGAGGGCGTCGTCTCGTACAACGGCGGCCAGTTGCTCAACCAGGTCGGGGCGCCCGGTCGCCTCCCGGCGTTCACCGAACGCTACCTGCGACGGGCGCTGTTCGACGAGACGCTGGGTGACCTCGACGGCGCCCCGCGCTGGACCGACGACACCATCGAGTGGTCGAACCCGGAGTACGCCGAGACGACCCCGGAGTACGAACCGGCTCCCGACTGGACGTGGGCAGGTGGGACCGAGCGAGTGACGGGCCGCGTGTGGGGTGGCTGTCTCGCTATCGTCGACTGGCACCTGGCGACCGACCGCTACCTCCCCGCGCCCGAGCGACTCGACGGCCAGGTGCTCGCCCTGGAGACCGCCGAGGACCTCCCCCGCGCAGAGCAGGTCCGGCAGACGCTGATGTGCATGGGCGAACGCGGCCTGCTCGAACGGTTCGACGCGGTGCTCGTCGGCCGCCCACAGACCCGGAACCGCTTCGAACGCCCGTCGAACGAGCGACGGGAGCGCTATCGGCGCGAACAGCGTGAGGCTATCCTGGGCGAACTCGCGCGCTACAACCCCGACGCGCCCGTCGTCTTCGACCTCGACTTCGGTCACACCAACCCGACCGTCCCCCTCCCCGTCGGTGGTCGGGTCGTCGTCGACCCCGGTAGCGAGACGATACGATTCACCTGACAACGACCCGAAGCGAACTCGTCAATCCGGAAACTGTTGCCGGTGAAACGGCAGCACGTAACCGGGGTGGTAACCGGAGCCTCACCGTCCGTTCCACGTCGGTTGTGCGCTGCCTTTCGATTGAAACGCCCGGGTAACGAAGCATCCATCTAGCTCAGTAGGGACGATGACAGTCTCGCACGGGCGGCGGGTCGCCATCCTGGCACTCGTCGTCGCCCTCGTCGCGGTACCCACCGCGTCGGCCGCTGTGACCGCACAGCAGTCGACACAGAACGAAATCGACACCTGTACGACCATCGACCAGGCCGGGGAGTACACGCTCACGAGCGACGTGGGCGCGAACGCCTCCGGGGAGGCCTGCCTCACCATCGCGGCGGGCGACGTGACGCTCGACGGGAACGGCCACTCAGTCGACAACGCCGGTGGCGCGGACACCGGCATCCTCGTCCAGCGCGGCCAGCAGAACGTCGCCATCGGTGACGTGACGGTCACCGGGTGGACGAACGGTATCGACCTCGTCGACGCCTACGGTGCCAGCGTCGACGGCGTGACGGTCAGCGGGAACCAGCGCGGTATCACGTTCGGCCAGACCGTCGAGGCGACGGTCAGCGACTCAACGGCGACCGGCAACGACTACGGTATCCTCGTCGAGGAGAGTCAGGTCACCCTCAGCAGCGTCGACGTGACCGAGAACGCGAACGGTATCGGGGGCCTCTACGCGGACATCGTCCTCGAACAGAGCACCGTCTCGAACAACGACGGGGACGGCATCGTCACCGATTCGAGTTCGCTGACGGTCGACCGGAGCGCCGTCGAGAACAACGGTAACAACGGTATCAGTGTGTCCATGCCGGAGTCCACGACCATCCAGTACACCATCATCGCCGGCAACGGGAACGGCGTGAGCGCCGAGCGCGGGCAGGTCGACGCCCGCGAGAACTGGTGGGGTGCCGACAGCGGTCCCTCCGGGAACGTCGAGGACCCCGCGACGGGCAGACTCGCCGACGGCAGCGGCGACAGCGTCAGCGAGGGGTCGGAGTCGGGCGTCTCGAACGTCCGGTTCGACCCGTACTACGTGACCGACCCGCGGACCGGCGACGGCCAGCTCGTGGGCGACGAACCGACGACCGACGAACCCACGACGGAGCAGCCGACCAGCGAACCGACCACCGACGAACCGACCACCACTGCACCGACGACGGCCGCACCGACCGACGACGGTAGCAGCGGGGACGGTAGCGGAGACGGCGACGCCGGAGCCGGTGACGGCGACGCTGGTGCTGGCGACGGTGGAGACGCCGGTGGGTCCGACGGCACAGAGAGCACCGAGCAGTCCACCATCGACCAGTCGCCGGACAGTAACGAGGCCGACGCGACCACCTCGGCAGCGACCGGCGGCGACACGACCGACTCCACGGCCGGGAGCGAGTCCGCGACCACCGACGACACGGCGACCGGCGAAGGTGGGGCGAACACCACCTCGGCACCGGCCGCCGGGCCTGGCGCACCCGCCAACGAGACGGGGACGACGGCCGCTGGCGAGAACGCCACGCGGACCGCACAGGTCATCGGTGGCGAGGGGAACGACACGTCGGACGGGAGCGGACCCGGCTTCGGCGTCCTCGCGGCGCTCGTCGCACTCGGTGCGACCGCGCTGCTGGCACGCCGCGACTGAACCGACCGCGACCGACCGCGTTCGGCCACGAACCACGACTACTCGTTTTCGAGCGTCCGTAGCACGCGGTCCAGATGAGCGCGGTGGAACGCCATCGCCTGGTCGCCGTCACGCTCGGGATAGCCCGGTCGAGTGACGACACCGCGTGCGTCGACGGCCGTCCGGACGATGGCCGCCAGTCGGTAGTAGGGGCGACGCGCCGCCCGGTAGTCGGCCGCGAGCGTCCTCGCCTCGCGGTAGCCGTCGTGGAACGCCGCCCGGAGCGCCGGGGAGGGCGCGTACCAGTCGACGACGACGTACTCCGCCTTCGCCAGCGAGAACTCGGCGTGGGCGGTCAGCGGGTCGCCCCAGTCGATGAGCGTCAGGCGCTCGGCGGCCGCAGTGCCGGTGGGGGTGTCGACAGTCGCGTCCTCGGCGCTCTGGTCGGCGTCGACGTTCTCGCCGGCGTCCTCGGCGTACCGCGCGTTGCCGGGGCGGAGGTCCCACGGGAACAGCGTCGCGGGTGCGTCGTCCGGTGAGAAGTCGTCGAGCGCCGCTGCGACCCGGCCGCGCTGGTCAGCCAGCGAGTCCGGGAGCGCCGCCAGACCCTCGTTCGCAAGGGTGTCGAACCAGGACGGCCACGACTGGGGGTCGGCGACGGTGAGGCGGTGACCGTCGGGGAGCGGGTCCACCCGGTCCTCCCGGCCGTTCCTGTCGTCCCAGTCCTCCTGGTCGTCGAGCGTGAGTCGGCCGTGTCCCGTGAAGCGGAACGTCTCGTGGAGCGTCCCCAGCGCCCGACCGAACGCGGCGACGACGGACCGCCGTTCGTCCGGTGGGAGCGTGGTGAACCGTTCGTGGAGGTCCACACCGGGTGCGTAGTCGGCGACGAGGTAGCCGGCCCCGTCGAGGCGACCGGTCGCGCGGACGGCGGGGACGCGGAGGGACGTCCTGGCGGCGATAGCGTGGGCGAGCGCCGCTTCGAGGCGGAGGTGTTCGGGGGCGGGATGGAGGTGTACGACCACCCGGTCAGCGCCGTCGAGCGTCGCCAGGAACGTCCGTTTCGTGTTGCCCGTCGCCGTCGGAGCGAGCGCCTCGACGCGACGCTCGGGGAGTGCGGTGGCGAGCACCCGGCGCGCGGTGTCGCGGTTCACAGGGGGAACAGGGAGGCGTGCCGCAAAGTCCGTTCTCCCTCCCGGATTGACCAGTGTCGAGACGGAAAACCGTCTAGGACGGCCGTGGTCACGGAAGTCCGACGCCGACGGCGAGTGACGCCGTCAGTCGTCGGCCGACGGCTGTAGCTGCTGGGTCGCGAGTTCGCCGTCCATCTCGACGTCGAGGCCGCCGACGACCTGCACGTAGGGGTACGGCATGTCGATACCTTCGGCGTCACAGCGCTCCTTGACCGCCTGGACGAAGTCCGAGCGGATGGTGGTGAACCCCGATCTCGAGGGGTTGTCCATCCAGAACCGCGTCTGGAGGCCGATGTACGAGTCGGCGAGTTCGGTCACGCGCACGTCGGGCGCGGGGTCGTCGAGGATCTCCCCCTGCTTGCTCGCCTCGTCGAGGATGACCCGCCGGGCGTGGTCGATGTCGTCGTCGTAGCCGATGCCGAAGACGAACTTCTGCCGGAGTTTGTCGTACGCGACCGGGTTCTTCACCGGGTTGTCGGCGAGTTCGGAGTTCGGGACGGTTATCTTCTCGTTGTCGAACGTCCGGACGGTCGTCACCCGGAGGTCGATGTCCTCGACCCGGCCGACGAGGTCGTCCTGTTCTATCCAGTCGCCCACCTCGAACGGCTTGTCCTTGAGGATGAACACCCCCGCGACGAAGTTGCCCATGAGGTCCTGCGCGGCGAAGCCGACCGCCAGCGCCAGCGCACCGCCGATGGTGGCGAACGCCGCGAGGAACGTGCCGAACCCCGCCAGCGTCAGCGCGATGGCCAGCGCCGCGAACAGGACGACCGCGGAGAGCACGTCGTCGGCGAGGCTCCGGATGGTCGCGTTGAACCCGCGGGCCTTCATCGCACGTTTCGTCAGCGGGACGAGGACGAACCGGCCCAGGAGGTAGACGACGACGAAGGCGACGAGGAACTTCCCCGCGGCCGTGATGACGCCGCTGAACGCGTCGAGCGCCTCGGCGGGCGTCTCCGGGACGGTGAACCCATCCGACTCGCTCCCGTCCTGTTGTAACGCGAGTAGCGTACTCATCTGTCCGCCTCCGACCGACGAGTGGTCCGGAACGGCCGCTCGGTTCGACGTACGGTGCCTCTCACTGGCAGTGACGGCTCCATGTATCGTTTCCAGACACTCACGGCCCGACCATAAATCCAAGAGCCAGAGAGGAGAGGGAGGCCGCGAGTGTGGCTGGCCCGCAGCGTATCAGACGTTAGCTATTTAATAATTGTCGTTGGGTTACCACTGTGGACGAAACGCCGCGAGCAGGAGACGGAGGGTCGCCTGCGGTCGCCGCGACCCTCCAGCGGCTCAAACGCGAGGGAGCCAGCCTCCTCGTCACGGGAGAGGTGGGACGCGCAGTCCGGGCACAGCAGACGCGCCGACTGCTCGGGTCGCCGTCCGAGGAGCGCGCTCGCGTCCTCGCGCTGGCCGACGACTCCTCGCCGTCGCAGTACCTCCCTCACCCGGTCACGCCGACGGACGACCGGGTCACCGTCGTCGAGCACGCGGACCCCCTCCGGTCGGGAGCCACGGCCAGCGCCGAACCGGCCCCGTTGAACGCGTCGGTCGACCCGCTCGCCGACTTCCACGCCGCGACGCTCGCCGCCATCGACGCCGAGGGCGACGCGCCGGGGGCGTTCGCACCCGCCGAACTCCGGGTCGGCCTCGTCGGTCTCGGAACGCTGACCGACCGCTACGGTCCGGAGCGATGTGGTCGGGTCGTTCGGTCGCTCGGAGCCGCCGTGCGCGAGCACCGGGGGATGTACCACTGTCACGTCGCCGGTCCGACCGCCGCACCCACGGTGAGGACGCTCCAGTCCGCGTTCGACGCCCGCATCGACCTCCGGCAGCGCGACGGCCTCCCGCCGGAGCAGCGGTGGTCGTTCATCGACTCGGACGAATCGACCGAGTGGATGCTGTTATAGGTGGGGAGTCGAAGAGCCAGTGTGAGCGCTCGCTATCTGACCGTCACCGCCATCGACGACCCCGTGGGCGTGGAGGTCGCCGACGACATCCAGGGCGTCACCACGCGGCTGGAGACGCCGACGCCGGTCAGTCCCGAACCGAGTACGCCCGAGGGGTTCGTGTTCCCCGTCGACGTGGCGGTCCGCCTCGACACTACCGCCCTCCGCATCCCACAACACGTCAACGTCATCGTCCGCGACGTCGAGGGACAGGTCGTCGCCGAGGGTGTCAACCGGACGGACGTCGACCTCCCGGACGGCGAGTACGTGGTCGAGGTGACCGCCCTCGCCGTCAAGACGTACCTCGCCGTCGACGGTGCGCTCCGCTCGACGACCGACGAGGTGGGGCGTCGACTCCTCGTAGAGGGGACCGACCACGTCCGGCTCGGTATCCGCTCGATGCACGAGTACCCCGCGACGACGGTGACGACGACCGCTCGGCCGGACGACGTCGCCCGCGCGCTCTCCTGTCTCGGGTCGGCGCTCAAGACGACCTCGCCGGAACGGTCGTGGCCGACCCTCCGGGGCCACCCGCCACTGCTGGAACTCGGCGAGACGTTCGACGCGCCACCGGAGGCCGAACGCCGAGACGGCCCCGTCCGGATCGAGGTGCCGCCGGACGTGGCCTCGCTGTTCCCGGTCGCGCCGCTGGCGTACTACACCGACGCCGTGGTGGCCATCGGTGCCGAGCCGCGACTGCGCGTCGGCGGTCGGTCGTACCCGCTCGACGGCGACGGCGGGTTCGAACGGACCGTCCACCGGACGCTCGAACGACTGTTCACCCTCGACTGTATCGTCAGGACGGAGGGGCTGTACCCCGTCGACCTCCACGCCCGACGGCTCGTCGAGGGTGACCTACCGTTCGACGTGGCGTCGCTGTACGACGCTCCGTTCACCGAGCAGTTGCAGGCGTACCTCGACACGCCACAGGAGGTCGTCGAACCGGCGATTCCGACCTGGAAGTCGACCGTCGACCTCACGCCGACCACAGAGAACCTCGTCCACCTCCCGTTCGCGACGGCCGACCTCGCGCGCGTCCGCTGCCCGCAACCGACGCTCGCCACCGACTCGACGGGGCCGTCGGAGGCCATCAGCGACTTCTACCGCGCCGACGGCGGGGTCGCACGCGGCAGCGTCCGTCGTCCCGAGGGCACCCCGTTCGACGACGACGTCACCGTCGTCCAGCCCGAACCCACCGACACCATCGAGCACGCGTGGGTCGGCGACGGCGTCCCGATGGGTGCGTCGAAGCCGACGGTCGCGGCGTGCAAGCGTCGGCTCGAAGCCCAGCCGAGCGGTGCCATCGAGGTGGCCGTCGTCTCGAACTCCCCGGAGATGCGCGCCGAGACCGACGTGCGCGACCTCTACGGCCTGCGAGAACTCGTCGCGTTCGACATCGACATGTTCGAGGACCTGACCGGTTCGGAACTGGCGCGGGTGCTCGCCGACGACTACGACTTCGTCCACTACGTCGGCCACGTCGACGACGATGGCATGCAGTGTGCCGACGGCCGTCTCGACGCGACGACGCTCGACTACGTCGGAGCACGCGCGTTCGTCCTCAACGCCTGTCGCTCCTTCGAACAGGGGATGGAACTCGTCGAGAAGGGAGCCATCGCGGGCGTCGTCACCCTGGCCGAGGTCGGCAACGAACCGGCGACGCGGGTCGGCCGGACGCTCGCACGGCTCCTCAACGCGGGGTTCTCGATGGCCGGGGCGCTGGACATCATCTCGAGCGACACCATCACCGGTCGCCAGTACACCGTCCTCGGCGACGCACAGCTACAGATCGCCGACAGTCGGAGTGGAACGCCGGTGAGAAACGAAATCGCTCGACGGTCGGACGGCCGGTACGACCTCTCTATCTACGGCTACCCGACCGCGACGTTCGGGATGGGGACGCTCATCACACCGAACATCGGGGACGACACGACACGCTACCTCAACTCGGGGCGGTTCGTGCAGTCCGTCGTCGACCGCGAGGAACTCCTCCAGTACCTCAAGAGCGAACGGACGCCCACTAACTTCGACGGAGAACTGGGCTGGAGTGACGAACTGCGCCTCGACTGAATCGGGTCGAGTCGATTACGGACCGTTGTTGCTGGCACACTGTGCCGCGGACACTGCCCCCGACTGGGACAGCAACAGGAGCGTCGTGAACAGGACGCCGGTCATCTTCGGGTGCTCTGCCAGGAACGTCGAGACCTTGGTATCGGACATGACGATTTTACCCATGCCCGCTCATACAATCAATTTTACTGAATAGATTTTAGATATTTAATCTTGAATTAATAAAGAAAGATAGAACCAATAGTCAAATCGCTAGACAGGACGCCGACCGGCCGACGGCGGACGGGGTCGCCTGTGAACGCTGGCAGTAGCCCCTTGGTCCCCCCGCTCGTGTACCACGTCGTATCGATGATTCGCGATAGAAGGTCGACGGCGGGCGGCGGGGGGGTAGCGAACGCGACGATGCGACGACTGACAGGAGGGCGAGAGGCGTGACGCTCCTGCAGGCGGGAGGCGACGCCGCACTCGCCGACTCCGTCCTCGCGTTCGTCGTCAACCTCGTCATCGGCGTCGGTGCCATCCACCTCGGCGCGATGCTCGTGGTCGACGTGGACACCGGCTACACTCGGGCAGCGATCACGGCCCTGGCGGGAGCGCTGGTGTGGGCGCTCGTCGTCTTCTTCGTACCGGGGATACCGGTGCTCGCCCCGTTGCTGGGGCTCGTCGTCTGGGTGACGCTCATCAACTGGCAGTATCCGGGCGGGTGGGTCACCGCGGCGGCTATCGGCGTCGTCGCGTGGCTCGTCGCGGTGGGGCTGCTGTGGCTGCTGGCGACGGCCGGACTGGTCGGCTTCGAGGCACTGGGCGTCCCAGGGGCGTGAGCGCCCGTCCAGCGGGGTCCCTCCCTCGTCCGTCAGGACCAACTGTCGGTTTCTGGTGACTGCTCCGGTACTGTGACGACTCTAGCGGACCGTGTCGACCGGCAGACGCGTCGCTCACTCCTCTGAGAGTCGTCGCTTCCGTCGAGCCGCTCCGAGCGTGGTCAGTAGAACGGACCGGGGAGGGTCGATTCGTTCTCCGCGAGCAGTCGTATCGTCGGTTCCACCGCGTCGAACTCGGGGCCCCGCGAGACCGAGCCGACCGTCCGGTCCCACTCGACGACGCCCTCCGCCTCCAGTTTCGGCAGGTGGACGTGGTACAGTTCGATGTCGCGCGACGACGCCGTCCGCTGGGTCGTCGGCGACGAGGCAGTGGCCGCGGTACACCGCATCGGGAGGCCGTTCGATACGTCGATGGACTCCGTATCACACAGCATCACGAGGAGTTTACGTCGGGTCTCAGAGGCGAGCAGTTCGAACAACGTCGATACATCACCCATCATAGAACTGTTTGGAGCCGATAGTATAAGTAATCAGAGGTATATTTCGCGCCTCAGCGTGTGGATAGACCGAAACCGCGATGCGGCCGTTCGGTTCGCCGCACGAGACGGATGGCAATCGCGGCACGCAACCGTCAGCGTTCAGATATGAATGTGCAGAGCGAGACGTGGAGCGACTGCTCGGGAGTCAGTGCCGTCGACGAAACGAGTAGTGGCCGGGGTGGGCTCCGAACCCACGATCTCCGCATGTCCCAGGTGCGGGGTCGGCGAGACCCCGCGGGATGCGGGCTAGGTGCCGCGCGAGTGTGAACCCTATGAGTGCGGCGCTATGTCCAGCTAAGCCACCCGGCCCGTCTCCGAGTTTCCCCGTTTCGCACTTGACTCTTCCCATCTTCCCCCAGGGATTTATAAGATATCAGACGGAGGCGGTGGCATGGAAACCCCGAGTCTGCTCGCGGTGGCGTGCGAGGGCGAACCCGTCGAGGCGGAGGTCCCCCTCGGTGGCGACGACCGCCTCGTCGTCACGCCGACACGAACGCTCATCTACCGGGCGGAGGGCCTGCTCCGCGACGAAGCCGTCGAGACCATCGCACACGACGTCGACCGCGTGGAACTGACGGAGGGTCGCCGGAAGACGACCATCGCGACGAGTTCGCTCACCGGCGAGGAGGAGTTCACCGTCCCGACGAAGCGTCTGGACGACGTCCTCTCGCCGCTGCTGAACGGCGTCCTCCGCGCCGCGGGCGAGACGGCCGACGACGAGGCGATGCTGGCGGTGTACCGGTTCAGCGAGCTCACGCTCGTCGTCACCGAGGGCCGTGTCGTCAAACACATCGGGACCGCGCTCTGGGACACCGAGTACGAGTCGTACCCGTTCTCGGCGGTGACCGACCTGAGCGTCGAGGAGGGGAGCGTCGCCACGCAACTCGTCCTCACGGTCGACGGTCGGCCACAGCGAATCAAGACCCCGAACGAGCAGGCCGGGACGGTCCGACAGACCCTCGAAGGGGCGCTCTGTGACTACCACGGCGTCGACTCTTTGGTCGCCCTCCGGACGAAGAACGCCGACGAAACCGAGGCGGAGAGCGGGGGAGCGGGCGAGGACAGGGACGACGACGGAAGCGACACCGAGTCGGACGCCGCCGAAGCCGGGGGACGCGACGCCGGACGGACGGTCGAACCGCTCCTCACCGACGACTCGGACGACGGACCGACCGGACGGCGGGCGAGCGAGCAGTCGTCCAGCACCGCTACCGCGCAGACGAACGGCGTCACGGGCACGGCGGTCCACGACGACGAGGTGCTCGAACGACTGGAGGCGCTGGAGGCGACCGTCGAGCACCAGACGGAACTCATCGAACGACAACAGGAGACCCTCGAACTGCTCATCGAGGAGCTCCGCCAGGGCCGCTGACGACGGGCGAGATGGGTTGTTCCCGCTCAAAACTATATGCAGTAAATAAATTACGCCGTGTATTCTGTTCCGCAAGTATTGCGGGAACAAAACTTATGTCGCTACGTTGTACAGTAGCGGCCGGACCCGCTCGTTCGGCACGCGAGAGGATGGGGACGGGAACGAAGGTGGAAGCGCTTTCCCGACGCGCGTCCGGCGAGCGGTCCGGCCACGCGGGCCTCGCGACACTACAGACAGTCAGCGTCGGCCGTCGTGGGCTCTCTTCGTGACAGCAGTGGACCGAGAGCCGCGCTCACGACTCCCGACCGGTCACCTTCCGGATACACGAGGAGCCGAACGGACCGTGTTCGCCCGCCTGGAGGCGCATGAAGTAGCCAGTCGAGATGGACGCGCCACAGCGCCTGCAGGTGAAGTCGCCTTTCTTCTCGACGACCTCGCTCTGGAACCGCAGGAATCGGCCGCCGGTCGGTCGGATGATGCCGTCCTCGCGGTCGACGATGCCGCGCTTCTCTGCGGTGTCGAGGATGGTCCGCGTCGTCGTCGGGTCGCTGGTGATGGTCTCGAGACGGTCGACGACCTCGGCGAGCGACAGCTCCTCGTGTTCGAGGCGTTCGAGTAGCTGGACGCCGAGTTCGACCGTCTCGTCGCTCACGGAGGGCGATACAGTGGCCGCCCGCTTAAACGGTACGACGAGCGGGGGCGAGGACCGAGGGAACGACAGAGTGCAGACGAGTGCGACGACCAGAAGGGACTTACCCGGTCCGTAGAACCGCACTGTATGGAACCGGCGACGCGGCGGCAACTGACGGGACTGGCGCTGGCCGTCGGTGTCGTCGCCGTCGCCTCGCTCGTCGTCTCGCCCGAGCAGGTGTTGCACGCCGTCGCGGGCGTCGCCGCCGACCCCGTCGTGTTCGCGCTCGCGGTGCTCGGCCTCGCCCTCCTCCGGCCGGTCGTCGCGTGGCCGATGACGCCGCTGGTCGGTGCCGTGGGCTACGTCCTCGGTCTCAGCCTGCCCGCACTGGCACTCGGCGTCGCCGTCGCCGTCGGGACGAGCGTCCTCCCGTACCTCCTCGCGCGGCGCTACCGCCCGACGGAGGGGGTCCTCGGGTGGGTCGGCGACGCGGGCGCGGACTGCTTCGAGACGGCCGGCGACACCCGCGGGGTGGTCGTCGCTCGCCTCGCACCGCTCCCGACGGACGTCGTCTCGTACGGTGCGGGCCTCTCCAGCGTCGCGCTCGAACCGTACCTCGTCGGGACGGCGCTGGGGGAACTACCGTGGGTCGTCGCCGCGCTGCTCGCCGGGAGTTCGATGGAGTCGCTGACGACGGAGGGCCTGTCGGCCGGACTCCCGCTCGTCGTCGGCGGCGTCGCCGTCGGCGCACTGCTCCTGGGCGGCCCGGTGTACCGACAGCTCACGACCGGAGCACCGGAGTAGTCGGAGGAGCGCCGACGAGCGGCGGGAGCTGAAGCAGTAGCGGAGAGCGAGACGAGCGACGACGGCTCAGACGAACGGGTCCGAGCAGTCCACGACGACGCCGTGGTTCGGGCAGACGTACTTGCAGTGGCGCTTGAACATCGCCGCCTCGCAGTACGGACAGGGCCGACCACTGCGTTCGCTCATGCGTCGCAGTTCGCCGCGAGTCGCTTCACGGTTGGGATTCGGGTCCAATTCTAGAACCAGTTCGGACAACCCGTTTAGGTGTGCCTGGCCTCCGGTCGGGTATGAACGAGTACGCGCGGAGGACACGAGCGGCTCTCCCGGCGGTCGGCGTCGCCCTCGCGGCGGGCGTCGCGGGCGTCGCCGGGTCGTACGCCGTCGCGGGGTCGACCACCGGCTACGTCGTCGCACCGGTCGAGTCGGCCCTGTCGCAGGCGATGCCGGGCGCGGTCGTCACGTTCGCCATCACGACGCTCGGGAGCCTCGGCCAGCAGGTGAGCCTGCTGACGGCGACGCTGCTCGTCGTCGGCGTCGTCGCGGCCCTCGCACTCGGCGGACTGCTGGTCGCGGGACGCACGCCGCCGCTGGTCGGGGCGCTCGCCGCGGGGGTGGTCGTCGGTGCTGGGGCCGTGCTGGTGACCGGCGCACCGCTCGCGTCGCTCGGCGCGGCGGTGCCCGTCGCCGTCGTCCTCGGCGCGGTGGACCTGTACGCCCGATACGGTCGAGGGGGTCAGCAGAGACCGACAGGACGGACAGCAGGGACCAGCGGCGTCGACCCCGACCGACGGGGCGCACTCGCCGCGCTGGCCGCCGCGTTCGCGTTCGGTGCCCTCGGCGTCACTCTCGGCAGTCGCTTCGGCGGCGTCGACGGGGCGGGCGGGGGAGCCGCAGGACCGTCCGAGCCGGCCGGGAGCGCCGACACCGAGACGCTCCTCGCGCAGGCGAGCGAACGGTCGCTCGACGTCGAGGGGCTCGAACCGCTGGTGAGCGATTCGTTCTACAACGTCGATATCAACGCCGTCGACCCGACCATCGACGCCGACACCTGGACGCTGACGTTCACGGGTAACGTCGCCGAGGAGGTCAGCTACGACTACGACGACCTGCGCGCGATGGACTCCAGCCCGGAGTTCGTCACGCTCCGTTGCGTCGGCGAGGGCCTCAACGGCAAGAAGATGGACAACGCACTGTGGGAGACGGTCCCCGTCGCCCCGTTGCTCGACGAGGTCGGCGTCGGCGACGAGAACTGCTGTGTCATGGCCCGCGCCGAGGACGGCTTCTACGAGGAGTTCCCGCTGTCGGCCCTCCGGAACGCCCGCATCGCCTACGCGATGAACAGCGAGTCCCTGCCCCGTTCACACGGCGCGCCCGCCCGACTGCTCGTCCCCGGCCACTGGGGCGAGATCAACGTGAAGTGGCTCACCGAACTCGAGATACTGGAGGAGGAGGCGACGGGCTACTGGGAGGAACGCGGCTGGCACGGCACCGGTCCCGTCAACACCGTCGCGAAGCTCCACGTCACGAACCACGACGACGACGGCTCTATCGAGGTGGCGGGGCACGCCTACGCCGGGACGCGAGGCATCTCGAAGGTCGAAGTCTCGACCGACGGCGGCGGGTCGTGGTCCGAGGCGCGCCTCTCGGAGGAGTTGCCGGGGGAGGACGTCTGGCGGCAGTGGGCCTACCGCTACGACCCGCCGGACGGCGACCACGAGGTGGTCGTCCGGGCGTACGACGGCGAGGGGACGATGCAACCGGAGAAGCGCGAGCAGTCCTTCCCGAGCGGCCCCTCCGGGTGGGTCACCAAGACGGTGTCGCCGTGATCAGGTGCTACCGAGCGCGAGCGCCCGACAGCGCTCTGTTCACGACCGATGGAGTTACCACGACGCGAGCGACCCGTACTGACGGATGGAGAAGGCACTCTGGTACCTGCTCGTCGGGACCCGCGGCGGCGCGAACCGGGCGCGCATCATCCGAGCCCTCTCCGAGCGCCCCCGCAACGCCAACCAGCTCTCGGAGTGCCTGAACGTGGACTACAACACCGTTCGACACCACCTGGACATGCTACTGGAACACGACGTCGTCGAGACCGGCGGCGGTGACTACGGGAAACTGTACTTCCTCACCGACCGCTTCGAACGCCACCGCGACCGCTTCGAGGCAATCACGGAGCACATCTGATGGCCGAGATGGGTTCCTGGATGCTGCTCGCCACCGCCCTCGCCGGGGTCAACCTCCTCCTGCTGGGCGTGCTGACCGCTATCTGGCTCCGCAACTACCGGACGTTCCGGTCGGGGATGGTCGCCGGCCTCGTCGCGTTCGGCGCGGTGATGTTCGTCGAGAACGCAGTCGCCGTCTACTTCTTCTTCAGCATGCAGTCGCTGTACGCGATGGACCCAGGCGTCGAACAGGTCGTCGCCCTCCTGCGCGGGTTGCAGGCGCTGGCGCTGACGTTCCTGACGTACGTGACGGTGAAGTAGTCGGGCGGACTCGTCAGTCCACAGACTTATTCTACCCCAAACGAAGGCGACCCTATGTCGCCCTCCCGCCGGCAGGTGCTCGCGACGTGCGGTGTCGCGTTGACTGCCGGGTGTAGCTCCGTGCCGTCGTTCTCCGACGACGACGGCGACGACCAGTCCACGCCCGAGGCACCAGTCCCGTTCCTCCACGAGCCGACCGACTGGCCACAGCCGAACTACGACGCCGCCAACACGAACGCGGCCCCCGCCGAGGCCGCACCCGACGGACCACTCCAGCGGACGTGGTCGGCGTCATTCGACAGCAGAGACGTGGGCCACCAGGCGACACCGGTCGTCGCCGACGGACAGGTGTACCTCACACAGGTCGTCGATTACGGCCGACGGTTTCCGATTCGGCTCCTCGCCATCGATGCACGGACCGGTGCGGAGCGATGGCGCTTCGTGCAGGGTGGGGACGACGCCGCCATCGTCGGCCCACAGGCCACAGTCGCTGGTGAAACGGTTTTCGTGGATGCCACGAGTGACGACGGAACGACCCTCTACGCCCTCAATGCTGCCGATGGTCAGGTTCTCTGGTCGAAACGGTTCGACCTCCGCCAGGCCAGGACGGCGGTTCCCGCCCACGGTCTGGTCCACGTCTCGGAACCGCTCGCCGAGCGTGACGAGAGCCGGTTCGCCGCACTCGACCCTCGAACCGGCGAACAGTGGTGGGCTCAGGACGTCGCTGGTTCGATTCCGTGGATGGCGACGGTCGGCCCGGACGACGTCTACTACGGCCAGTTCGCCGGCGACGGTGAGGACCACCTGCTCGCGTTCGACGCCCGTTCGGGTGAGCGGCGCTGGGGCAGCACCCAGCCGACCCAGGAGACGGTTCCCTTCCATGACGGGCGACTCTACACGCTCACACCGACCGGCGAGGAGCAACTCCACACGCGGTTGGATGCGTTCGACGTCGACCGACGCGAATCCGTCTGGTCGGTCGAGCACGACCTCGGAACGACAGACGACGAGAGTGGGCGAGACCGCGGCGAGTTCACCGTCGGCGCGGTGACCGACGACGTCGTCCTCACCTGCGTCGGGTTCTACGGGGTCGACCCCGACCGCGTCGTCGCCTACGACACCGCGACGGGTGACCAGCGGTGGGAGTTCGTGGGCGAGGACGAGGGAGGCGGCGACGTGTACTCGACACCGACGGTCGCGGGCGACCGACTCTACCTCACCCACACACAGTGGGGTCGTGAGGGAGCCTCACTTCGCGTCTTCGACCTCGCCAGTGGCGAGCGACAGGCGACGTACGACCTCCCACCGGATGCCGTCGGCGAGCCAGTCGTCGCTGGCGGTCGACTGTACGTCCAGACCGAGCACGGCGTCGTCGCCTTCGAGAGCGAGTAGACCGACCGGCGGCGTGCGCCAGCCACCGCTAACGGCAGTCGAGACGAGACAGCACTACCGCTCGGGAGGTTCGTAAAAGACGGGAAGAAGTGTAGTCCAGACGCCTCAGTTCAGCTTACGAGCACTCCGACCAGCCACACGACTGGCAGGTCTTGCAGCCCTCGCTCATGTACAGCGACATCGACCCGCAGGTCGGGCACTCGGGGCTCTCGCCGGCGGCGATGAGGTCCTTCGTGATGTCCTGGTTCTCGTCGGTGGCGGTGTCGTCCTGGGCGGCGAGACCGGCCTCGGCGGCGACCCCGCCGTCGGTTTCGGGTGCGTCCGCGTCGCCCTCCGCGAGTTCGGTGAGGTTCTGCTGTTTGGGGTACGGCTTGTCGATCTCGTCGTCGAGGTAGCGGCGCATCGCCGTCCCGATGGCGTCGGGGATGGACTGGATCTGCTCGCCCTTGTCCCACGCCACCTTCGGGCTACGGGTGCCCTGCAGTTCGTCGACGATCTCCTCTGGGTCGACACCGGAGCGCAGGGCCGTCGAGATGACCTTCGCCAGCGCCTCGGTGAAGGAGTTGGTGAACCCGCCGGAGTGACCGATGTTCGCGAACAGTTCGAACGGGCGGCCGTGGTCGTCCTCGTTGATGTTGACGTACACCTTGCCGTAGCCCGTGTCGATGCGCTGGGTGACGCCGTGGAGCACGTCGGGACGGGCCTGCTTCTCGGCGTAGTCCGGGGCGGCCGCGCCGCCGATGACGGCGTCGACCTCCGTGTCGAGCGCCGCACGGACGTTCTCGTCGTCGAGGAACCCGTCGAGGCCGCCGAACACCTCCTCGATCTGGGAGACGATGGCCTCGGCGGCCTCCTCCTCGTCGGCGAACTCGGCGTTGTCCGCGCGCGTGGTCAGCACCTGCTTCGAGCGGGTGCCGTCGCGGTAGACGGTGACGCCCTTCCCGCCGTGGTCGTAGATGTAGCGGTACACCTCGTCCATGTCCTCCTTCGAGGCGGAGTTCGGGAAGTTGCAGGTCTTCGAGATGGCGGAGTCGACGCCCTCCTGGCAGGCACACTGGACCGCAGCGTGCTGCTTGCCCGAGAGGTCGGCGGTGACGACGAACAGCTCGCCGATAGCGTTCGGGACCGTCTCCAGCCCCTCGACGCCGTCGAACTCGTTGGTCGCCATCTGCTCCTGGGCCTCGCGCTTGACCTCCTCGGCGTCGATGTCGTTGGCCTCCAGCGTGCGCAGGAAGTAGTCGTCGAACTCGACGAGCATCTCGTCGCCCTGCACGTCGTCGGAGACGTTCTTGTAGTACGCGACGTTGTAGATGGGCTCACAGCCACCCGTCGTGTTGCCGACCATCGACGTGGTCCCCGTGGGCGCGATGGTGGTCGTGTTGTGGTTGCGCATCGGGTAGCCGTCCGCCCAGTCGTCGGCGGACTCGCCGGTCTGGTGCTCGAACCACTCGCGGTACTGCGTGGGGTTCGCGTACTTCGAGTCCTCGTAGTCCTCGAAGGGGCCGCGCTCCTCGGCGAGGTCGTGGGAGGCGGCCTTCGAGCCGTGGTTGATGTGGGTCATCAGCTGTCGGGCGACCTCGTTGCCCTCGTCGCTGCCGTAGCGGATGCCCAGCTGGATGTAGAGCTGTGCGAGGCCCATGACGCCGAGTCCGATCTTCCGCATCGCGCGGACCTTGTCCTCGATCTTCTGGACCGGGAAGTCCGACATCGTGACGACGTCCTCCAGGAACCGCGTCCCGAGTTCGATGCGACGGTCGAACTCCTCGGTGTCGATGGCCTCCGCCAGGAACGCCTCGACGGCCGAGTCGAGGTCGCCGTCGTGGTTCTCGCGGAAGACGCGCCAGTCGGGGGCGTCCTCGGCGACGATGGTCGAGAGGTTGATGTGCCCGAGGTTGCACGCCTCGTACTCCTCCAGTGGCTGCTCGCCACACGGGTTCGTCGCGAGGATTCGGTGGTCGGGGTGCTCCTCGACGTCGAAGGAGTGCTCCTTGTTGACGCGTTCGAGGTAGATGACGCCCGGTTCGCCGTTCTCGTGTGCGCCGGAGACGATGCGGTCCCAGAGCACGTCGGCGGGGATGGACATGACCTCGCCCGGTTCGATGTACTCGCCGAGACCGTAGCGCGAGTACATCTCCTTGGTCTCGGGCGTCGCGACGTGTGGCTCCTCCGTGCGCGGGTTCTCGAAGACGTACTCCTCGCCCTCGTAGAGCGCGTCCATGAACTCGTCCGTGACGCCGACGGAGATGTTGAAGTTAGAGAGGTGGCCCTCGACGGCGTTGCGGAGGTGTTTGGGGACGCGGCCGTCGTCGTCGATGAGGCCGCGAGCCTCCTCCAGCGCCTCGGAGAAACTGGTGTAGGTGTAGTCGTCGGGGTCGTTGAGTCGCAGGCAGTGCGCGAGGCTCACGTCCTTGTTCTTCGCGTGGATGAACTCGATGACGTCGGGGTGGCTGACGCGCATGACGCCCATCTGTGCGCCGCGCCGGGTGCCCCCCTGCGCGATGGTCTCGCACATCTGGTCGAACGTCCGCATGAACGTGATGGGACCCGACGCGATACCGCCGGTCGAACCGACGGCGTCGCCGAACGGCCGGAGTCGCCAGAACGCGTAGCCCATCCCGCCGCCCGACTGGAAGACCTCGGCAGCCTCCTT
This sequence comes from Halomarina salina, assembly GCF_023074835.1. Taxonomy (NCBI): domain Archaea; kingdom Methanobacteriati; phylum Methanobacteriota; class Halobacteria; order Halobacteriales; family Natronomonadaceae; genus Halomarina; species Halomarina salina. The sequence continues at coordinate 1,393,541 of NZ_JALLGW010000001.1, read as the reverse complement.
GGCGGTCTGGTGGATGTCGGTCAGATCGTCCTCGGGCGAGTCGACGAAGCAGGCGGAGAGCTGCTGGAGTTCACCGCCCGCGTTCATCAGCGTCGGCGAGTTGGGGACGAACGAGAGCCGTTCCATCGCCTCCTGGAAGTCCGCGCGGACGTCCTCGACGTGCGTCCGAATCTCGTCGTCGAGTTCGGGGACGACGGTGTCGTAGGCGAACTTCGAGACGTTGTAGACGGAGAGGTCGGTCTCGGTGTCCGTGTCGGCGGTGGTACCCGCTCCGAAGACATCGGCGGCGAGTTCGTCGCGTCGCGGGTGGTCGGGCTTCAACTGCGCGGGCGTGACGGTGACCGTCTCGTCGCGCTTCTCGGCCTCGAAGACGGCCTCGGCGAGCGCGACGTTCTTCGCGACGCGGACGAACAGGTCCTCCTGCGTCTCGACGAGTTCGCCGTCGGCGTCGCGCTGGAGGTAGCGCGCGGGCAGGATGTTGTCGTAGGCGTTGCTCGTCATCCGGTCGGCGAGCGTCACCCCGTCCGTGCGTTTGACGGGCAAGACGAGTTCGTCCGCGGAGAGGTCGGCCTTGCTCATAGGCCCCCCGCGGCGGTCGATACGGTGGTCGGCGTGATAGTGAGTCCAGTCATCGGTAACGACGAGTGCTTACCGTCCAGCAAGTTCAACCCATCGGGTCCGGAGATTTTGCTGGTCGGTTCGGCGTTGTTCGGAGAGTTCGCTGGTCGATTCAGTGTGGTGTGTCCGGGCCGTCGGCCGGATTGCGAGCGACCGACGGCGCACAAGTGGAGACAGGAATGGCCCGAGTATAACCGTTGTTGGACCACGGTGAAAGTGCCACCGCGACGAGAAAACCGCACCAGTGGACGAGGGTTCGAGTCGAAAGCGTAGGGTGTTCGACGGGGAGTCATTCCCGAGCGCCGACGGATTTATCTCCGACGTCGGTCAAGCGGCCACATGGTCACCTCGCTGTTCGGACCGGTCGCCGCGCCGGACCTCCTCGTCGCGGTGGTGGCGCTGGTCGTCGTCCTGCTCGTCGCTAGACTCGCCCTCCGCGTCGCGTTCAAGGTAGCCCTCGTCGCACTCGTCGCACTCGTCGTCCTCTGGATGGCCGGCGTGCCGGAGGTCGCGGCGCTGTTCCCCTAGGCGAGGGCGTCACACCACCGCACGCTACCGTCGACGCCGAACCTCCCGGAGCGCGAGTCGCGGGAGCGTGAGCAGGACCGCCGGGAACGACAGCCCGAGCTGTCGGCGGAGCGCCGCCGTGTCGACGAACTCCCGGAGTTCGATGATTCGCCCGTCGACGTAGCGCACGGTGGACATCCCCTCCATCTCCACGAACCGCCCGGTCGGCGGCAGCGGGCCGAACGGACCGTCGTTCTTCCCCGAGACCGTGTAGTGGGTCATCACCCGGTTCCCGTCGGCGACGACGGCGTGCAGGTCGACGTGGAAGTTCGGGAACGCGCGGAGCGTGTCCCGGACGTACGCCGCGTACCCCTCGGGACCGCGTATCGCCTCGGGAGCGGTCGGGTCGTAGGCGACGCATCCCTCGGCGAAGAACTCGTGGGCTGCGTCCGGGTTCCGGTCGTTCCAGACCTCGGCGACGAGCCGTCGCTGGGTCTCGACGTTCGCCTCGGCGACAGTGGTGGTAGTGACCATATACCACGACGAGTAGTCGCTCGGTGGAGATAGCCCTGTCTGGCACACCGGGTCGTCGTGTGGTCGTCGGGAGGACCCGAGTCCACTCGCTGACGGACGCTGCAGAGAAGCGGCGAGGCGAGGACGGGAGCGGTCGAAAGAGGCCTGGAGCGGTGGGTTCCGGTTACGCCGTCGCCAGTCGCAGGAAGTTCGCTATCACGTCGTGTCCCCGCTCGGTGAGCACGCTCTCGGGGTGGAACTGGACGCACTCGATGGGGAACTCGCGGTGGCGGACGCCCATCACGAGGCCGTCGTCGGTGCGTGCGGTAACGTCGAAGCAGTCGGGCACCTCGGTCGCCACGAGCGAGTGGTACCGGCCACCGCGCAGGGGCGACGGGAGTCCCGCGAACACGCCCTCGCCGTCGTGGTCGACGGCGTGGGCCTTCCCGTGGACCGGGTCGGGCGCGCGGCCGACCGTCCCGCCGTAGGCGTAGACGGCCGCTTCGAGGCCGAGACAGACGCCGAGCGTCGGTACCTCGGGACTGACCTCGCGGAGGACGTCCATCGTCACACCCACGTCGCGGTCGTTCTCGGGGTGGCCCGGCCCCGGCGAGACGACGACGGCGTCCGGGTCGTACGCGCGCACGTCGTCGAGCGACGCGGTGTTGCGCACGACCTCGGTGTCCGCGTAGTCACCGACGTACTCGACGAGGTTGTAGGTGAACGAGTCGAAGTTGTCCACGAACAGCACGCGCGAGCGGTCGGTCGTCCGGGTCCGCGGGACGCTCATCGCGGCACCTCGGGGTCGTCGAGGGGAGCGTCCTCGATGGCCTCCAGCGCCGCGAGCACGCCGCGCATCTTCGACTCGGTCTCCTCGTACTCGCTGGTGGGGTCGGAGTCGGCGACGATACCCGCACCCGCGCGGACGGTGACCGTATCGTGGCCGTCGCGAGCGTCACCTGCGCGTTCGACCGTCGCCGACCGGATGACGATGGCCACGTCGGCGTCGCCGGTCCAGGAGTAGTAACCGACGCCGCCGCCGTACAGGCCGCGAGGCGAGGGTTCGAGGTCGTCGATGAGTTCCATCGCGCGGACCTTCGGCGCGCCCGAGAGCGTTCCGGCGGGGAACGAGGCGCGGGTCGCGTCGAACGCGTCAGCGTCGTCGGCGAGACGTCCGGTCACCGTCGACTCGATGTGCTGGACGTGGCTGTACTTCAGCACGTTCATGAACTCCTCGACGCGGACGCTGCCCTGCTCGGAGACGACCCGCACGTCGTTTCGCGCGAGGTCCACGAGCATGGTGTGTTCGGCGCGCTCCTTCTCGTCGGCGAGGAGTTCGCCGGCGAGACGGCGGTCCTCGACGGGCGAGGCGCCGCGCGGGCAGGTCCCGGCGATGGGGTTGGCGACGACGCGGTCGCCCCGCACCGAGACGAGCGTCTCGGGGCTCGCGCCGACGAGTCGTCGGTCGCCGAAGTCGAGGGCGAACATGTACGGCGAGGGGTTGACCTCCCGCAGCGACGCGTAGAGGCCGAGCGGGTCGATCTCGCCCGTCAGTTCGCGCTCGCGGGAGACGACCGCCTGGTAGACGTCGCCGTCGAGGACGTGCTCCTTCGCGGTGCGGACGGCCTCCTCGTACGTCTCGCGGGAGCCGGCACGCTCGTCGTGGCGGACGAAGCCGCCGAGGTCGGGCGGCGTCGCGTCGGTCAGCACCGTCCGGACGCGCTCGGTCTCGGCGACGAGGGCGTCGTAGAGGGCGTCGACATCCTCGTCCTCGCGCACGAGCGGCGTGAACACGACCTGCAGCGAGTCCGTCGCGTGGTCGAACGCCAGCACGCGGTCGGCGAGGACGAACTGCGCGTCCGGCGTGTCCGTGTCGGGGCGGTCGACGCCCACCTCCGACAGGTGGAGGTCGTACACCGCCTCGTAGGTGAGGAAGCCGACGAGGCCGCCCGTGAGTCGCTGGCGGTCGCTCTCGGGGAATCCGCGCGTCGGTACGTCCGGGAGCACGGCCCGGAGTTCGTCGAGCGAGTCGGCGTCGCCGTCGGTGGCGTCCGCGACGCCGGCGTCGAGTCCGAGGTCGGCGTACCGGTCGTCGAACACCTCGACGCCGCTGGCAGGTCCCACCGTCGCCACCGCCGCCGGGTCGACGCAGACGTACGAGTAGCGGGCGTGGCGGGTCGCCTCCTCCGACTCGGGCGCGAGGCCCTCGGAGGGCGTGAACGCGCCGTTCGGGTCCGACGAGGCGACCTTCTCGGCGCTCTCCAGCAGGAAGCCGTAGTCGCCATCGCGGGCCGCCCGGAGCGCGGCGTAGGCGGTGAGCGGTTCGACAGCCACGTCGAGCGTCGCCGTCGCGTGGACGACGGCCTCGCCGTCGCCGGCGAGCTCCCGGAACCGCTCGCGCGAGCAGTCGAGTGCGGCGGTGGCATCGGCTGCGTCGGCCCCACCCTCGGCGTCCGCCGAGGGGTCGGTCACGTCTCGTCACCTCGTGCGGCGCGGACGAACGCCGCCATCGCCTCGGCGTCCTTCTCGCCCGGCGCGGCCTCGATGCCGCTGGCGACGTCGACGGCGAACGGTCCGACCGTCTCGACGGCCTCGGCGACGTTCTCGGGCGTCAGCCCGCCAGCCAGGACGACGGGCGTGCCGTACTCGTCGTCGAGCGTTCTGACGAGGTCGCGCGTGCGAGTCCAGTCGTGCGTCTCGCCGGTGCCGCCTGCACCGTCGTCGTCCACCGAGTCGACGAGGACGGCGTCGGCCGCCGCAGCGTACCCCGCGTGGTCCCCGTCGAGGTCCGTCGCGGCGACGACGCGGGCGTCGGTGGTCGCCGCGAGGTCCGAGACGGCGGCCGGGTCGAGGCCGTGGACCTGGACCACGTCGGTCCCGACCGTCTCGACGAGGTCGGCGGCGGCTCCAGGTGCCTCGGGCATCGTCACGAGGACGGTGGTGACGAACGGCGGTACGTCCGCGACGAGGTCCGCGGCCGTGCCGGGCGCGAGTTCCCGCGGCGTGTCGACGGGCACGTCGACGACGAAGCCGAGGGCGTCCGCACCCGCGGCGACGGCCGCCGCGCGGTCGCTCGCCGACGTGATACCACAGAGTTTGGTGCGCGTCATCGCGTTCACGGGGAGACCGTCGTGCCACGCAGGGCGTCGAGTTTCTCGGCGGCCGCGCCAGACGTGATGGACTCGCGGGCACGCGCCACGCCGTCGGCCAGCGAGTCGGCCTCACCCGCCACGTAGATAGCGGCCCCCGCGTTCGCGAGGATGATGTCCCGCTTCGGCCCCGTCACATCGCCGGTGACGATGCCGCGGAGGTCGGCGGCGTTCTCCTCGGGCGTGCCGCCCGCGACGGCCGAGACGGGGGCGCTGTCGAGGCCGAGGTCGGCGGCTGTGAGCGTGAACTCCTCGATGTCGTCCCCGCGGACCTCGGCGGCGACCGTCTCGCCGTGGAGGCAGATCTCGTCCATACCGTCGCCGTGAACGACGAGTGCGCGCTCGACCGAGAGGTTCGCCAGCGCGCGGGCGAGGACGGGGACGAGGTCGGGGTCGTAGACGCCGACGACCTGCGCGTCCGCCCCGGCAGGGTTCGTCAGCGGCCCGAGGACGTTGAACAGCGTCCGCATCCCGAGTTCGCGCCGCGGGCCGATGACCGCCTTCATCGCGGGGTGGAACACGGGCGCGAGCATGAACCCGATGCCGCGTTCCTCGATGGCCCGCTCGACGGCCGGTGGTTCGGCGTCGATGTCGACGCCCACCTCGTCGAGGACGTCCGCGCTCCCGGAGTTCGAGGAGACGGAGTAGTTGCCGTGTTTGGCGACGGCGACGCCCGCGCCCGCCGCGACGACGGCGCTGGTCGTCGAGACGTTGATGGTGTCGTAGTCGTCGCCGCCGGTCCCGCAGGTGTCGACCAGCGGCGTCCGGTCGGGGTCGATGGTCCGCGCGGCGTCGCGCATCCCCTCGGCGAACCCCGCGATCTCGGCTTCCGTCTCGCCCTTGGCGCGAAGCGCCGCCAGCAGCGCCCCGATCTGTGCCTCCGTCGCCCCGTCGAACACCGCCGTCGACGCCTCGCGCGCTTCCGCCTGTGTCAGGTCCGCGCCGTCCGTGACGCGTTCGATGTAGTCCATCATGGTGAGTCGATGAGCGTTGTTGGTCTGTGATGTACAAGAGTGTTCATCGACTTAACCCTGTTGTCGTCGAGTCGGGGACGGACGAGCGACCGAACGAGCCGCGAAACCGTCCCACGGCACGGGGACGCACCGCCGTACCGTTCGGAAAGGTTCAAGTATCCCCGTGGGATACTCGATAATGCGAGGGTTGGTGGTCTAGGCTGGTTATGACACCTCCTTGACATGGAGGAGGTCGGCAGTTCAAATCTGCCCCAACCCACTTCTGATTCCACGAAACGACGAGCGGAGCGAGGAGTCCGTGGAACCGAAATCGGGCACGGGAGATTTGAACCAGAGAGGTCGCGCGCAGCGAAGCGAGCACGTCCGACCGAGGTTCGAATCTGTCCCAACCCACTCTTCACGTCACAACGACCGCGAGCGAAGCGATGAGGTACGTAGGCGTCACCGACGACCACACCGTGTCTGGACGAACCACACCGTGTCTGGACGAGAGTCACCCGAGGGCCGGCGATAGTAACCTCCCCCAGCGCTCGGCGCGGAGCGGAGTGTTGCTCGTCAGGGCTCGGGCGTGGGTGCCGGGAGCAACCCGTTGACGATCGCGTCGTTGACCAGCATTCCGCCTCCTCCAGTCGTCTGCGCTTCCTGCTGCATCTCCTCCAGTCGCTGCTCGTACCGCTCGATATCCTCCGCCTCTACGGTGGAGAGCGTGAGTTTGATCTTCTGGACAGACTGCTCCTCGACGTGACCCCCACCGCCGAGTGACACGACCTGGATGTCGATGCCACCCTTCCCTTCGACTCGCTTCGAGGCGACCACGGACGCCTCGATCTCCAGCGAATCGACCTTGAACAGGGGTGGGATGTTAGATTCCTCGCGCTCGCTCTCCGACTCGATTAGCTCCGCCTGCACCGCACGAATGAACTCTTTCAGGGGGAGATCGTCTTCTAATCCGTCGGCTGATGCTTTCGTTGCAGACATTCAATCACCGACACCACAGATAGCGTTACTCGAGCATCACCTTTTCTGCAGTCGGCAGGTACGTTCGGGGCACGCAGTCAGTGTGGTCGTAGACCCGCGCGATAACCGACGCCACGCCGTCCCCCGCAGAGGTGGAGGACTCTTCGACGGCCTCGCCGACGCGACGAGTCGAATCGTCGTGTTCGGACGTCGAACGCGCAGCGGGGTTCGAGGCTCGCCCCTCGTTCCGGTTCAGACCCGACGTACGATTGCCCACTCACTCGTCGTCGGTACAGCGGTCGACCACCGACTGCGGGCGCTCGCGCGGCCCGTCGGTGGTCTCGTCCGGTGCCGGGTCGATGGACGCGCTGGCCGAGCCGTTTCCGTCCACGCTCACTGCGACGCCCGACGGGTTCGGTTCGTTCAGCCCGATAGCACAGAGCCCCGAGTCCGCGTTCCGAGCCACCCCGTCGTCGATGGCGTCGGTGTCGACCGCGACCGACTGGGGGTCGTCTGGGTCGCCCACGTTCTCACCCGAGACGTCGACGCCGGGCAGGTCGACTGCGAAGTCGAACGACGGCACGTCGTCGTCGACCTCGAACTCCACCGGGACACCCCAGCGCGACTCCGCCTCGGCTTCGGCACGGTCCGTCCCGTCGCTGGTGTCGTCGTCGCCGGTCGTCGGCGGTGACGCGTGGCCGCCGCTACTGGCGTCGAGCGCGCCGCTCGCGACCGCCAGGCCGCCGAACACGACGGTCGCCAGCACGACGCCCCACAGGACGTACCCGACGCGTTCGATGCGCTCCGTCTCGGTACTCATGGGTGTCGGAGCCGTCATCGTCGCCTCGCATAGTTACCCGACGGTGAATCGGCATACGTCGGGGGTAACTCGTCGGTAGTCCGGGCCGAACCTCGTCGACTCCATCCGAGAGCCATCGTGTCAGGCGGGGAAGAGCCCGGTAGAACGGGGCGGGAGGGACCCACTGGACTGGGGTGGGTGGGCCGCTACCCGGTGAATCGATTCCGTCGAATCGCTCGAATCGTCGCAAGGGATGATACTCCGATTCGAGCGTCATTCTTTTTCTAGAGTTTAAACAGAGTCGCAGAATAGATTATATTGATGTGATAGTACGAAAACGATAGAAGCAGAAGGTTCGAACAGATGAACAGTGACTCCCCACCCGGGGACGTCGGTCGACCGACGGAGTTTCGGTACGAGATGAGAGAGGGGGAGCCCTGGAGCCTCGCCACCGTCCGTGCGGTCGGTGAAGCGACCGGCCGTGACCCGTTGCACCTCCCCGAAGCGCTGTACGACGTGATGGACCCGGACGCCCTCGATGGGCTGTTCGTGGCGGCAGGGACGCCGGTGAACGGGAGTGGCTGTGTCTCCTTCGAGTTCTGTGGTTGTGCCGTGACCGTCTACAGCGACCGAACGGTGGTCGTCGCACGACTCCACCCCGAGTAGTCCTCGTCCGCGGCCGCCAGACCGCCCCCGGAGCGACGCGGACACCTCAGACGAGCGGTTCGAGGTCGTCGAGCGAGTCGTTCGACACGACGGTGTTCCGTTCGGAGTCGAACTCGACGACGGAGGCGTCGTCGAGCGTCGGGAGGTGGTGGTGTCTGAGCGAGACGGCGACGGCCCGATGCGTCTCTTCGGTGACCGCGGACTCGGCGACGCCGTCTTCTCGGGCCGCTACCTGCGTAGCGAGGTCGACGAGAGGCACCTCGTCGGCGAGGTCGAGCAGGACCGAGACCACGATCCGCCGACGTTTCACGGCGACGAGGTCGTACGCGACGCTCTTCGGCAGCACGTCCGGTTCGTATCTCCCCATCTGTCCCACCAATTGAATGTCACGACATATAGTTTCTCTCCCACAAATATATTTTTCCCGACGGGTTCGCGCTGTACTAGAACGTAGGCACCATCAAGCAGGTGTAGAATGATACATACGAGCACAAAATACCGCGTTCGAGGCCACTATGTGACTGAGTAGCCAGTTCAGAGAGACGTTCGATGTTCGAACGCCAAGGTATAAGTACACATGGCGTATTCGAGTGAACGAGGCGCGTCATCGAAATCGAAGACGGGGAGAGAAGAACCCGTTCATCGCGTGCTCAGGCGGGTGGCGCACCTCGGTTCCACGGAACCATACCAGCGGTTTCCCAGTCTCTGCCGGTTCCGTGGCCGCCAGTATCCGCAAGGGCTGGCACACTTTTCATCCTACCGTAGAGCGGACCGCTCCTGACTCCACCGAGCGACGCACCCGGCGAAGGACGACGATACCGGGCGAACAGTGACCCGACACGGGGGACCGACCGGTCGCCGGTCGGTGGCCCGGACGATTCGACCGGATTCACATCAGTTAGGGGACAGCTACCGTCGGTTTGGACGAACACTACTTTCAACGACCATCGCCTAGGGTCGCGTAATGGAGTACCGCTCGATAGAGTCGTATGGCGTCGTCGGGAACCGCGAGACGTGCGCGCTCGTGGGTCCTGACGGTAGCGTCGACTGGTTACCGTTCCCCCGCCTCTCCTCGTCGAGCGTGTTCGCCCGGCTGCTCGATATCGACGTGGGCGGGTGTTTCTGCCTGCGTCCCATCGGAGACTTCGAGTCGAATCACGACTACATCCCCGATACGCCCGTCCTCGAGACGACGTTCCGAGGGAACGACGGGACGTTGCGCCTCACCGACTTCATGCCCCCGCGCGCAGTCGTCCGGTCGGACACCCTCACCAAACGGTCGCTCGTCCGCCGCGTCACCTGCACCGAGTCCGAGGAGACGCTGAGCATCGAGTTCCACCCGCGGTTCGACTACGCCCGCGGCGAGACGACCATCGAGAGCGTCTCGGAGTCGCGGACGACGAACGGCCACCTGTCGGAAGGCGGCATCGTCGGCTACCGCGTGACAGGCGGCGACCAGACGCTCACGCTGTGGACCGACGCCGACCTGGACGTCAGCGACGGCGACGCGACGGGGACCGTCACGCTGACCGAGGGCGAGTCGCGCTGGTTCGTCCTCACCGAGGGCGACGGCCCGCGACCGACGCGCGAGGACTGCCGCCGGACGCTCGACGCGACGATCGCCCACTGGCGCGAGTGGGTCGGGACGCTCGCGGGCATCGAGGGCGCGAACCGAGACCTTCTGGTCCGGTCGGCGCTGACGATGCGCCTGCTCTCGAACGCCGAGACGGGAGCCATCGCGGCCGCCCCGACCACATCGCTCCCCGAGGACGTCGGCGGCGTCAGGAACTGGGACTACCGGTTCCACTGGGTGCGCGACTCGTCGATAGTGGCGCGCTCGCTGGCCCGCCTGGGAGCGACGGCGGCGGCACGGGCGAACCTCAACTGGTGGCTGAGCTACCTCCGCGAACACGGGCCGGCGAACGAGGAGGTGCTGTTCCACCCGCTGTACGACCTCGACGCCCTCGACGAGGAGACGGCCGTCGAGTCGCGACCCGACGCCGAGACCGTCGAGGACGTCGACCGGACGGTCGAACTGGAACTCGACCACCTCTCGGGCTACCGCGACTCGCAGCCGGTCCGCATCGGCAACGCCGCCCGCGAGCAGAAGCAGATCGACATCTACGGCGAACTGCTGTTGAGCGCGAGCGAACTCGTCGAGGCGGGCGTGACGCTCACCGAAGAGGAGTGGACGGGCCTCAAGCGCGTCGTCGAGCACGTCTGCGCCGTCTGGCACCAGCCCGACTACGGCATCTGGGAGGTCAGGAGCAACCCGGAGCAGTTCGTCCACTCGAAGGTGATGTGCTGGGCGGCCGTCGACCGCGGCATCACCATCGCCGAAGGGCGCGGCGAACCGGTTCCCGACCACTGGTTCGACGCCCGGACCGACATCCACGAGACGGTCTGCGAGGAGGGGTTCCGCGAGGACCAGAACGCGTTCGTCCGGTCGTTCGAGGCCGACCAGGCGCTCGACGCCGCCTGCCTGCGCATTCCCCTCGTCGGGTTCCTCCCGGCGGACGACCCGCGCGTGCAGGGCACCATCGACGCGGTGTTCGACCGACTGCTGGTCGACGACGGCCTCGTCCAGCGGTACGAGGGGCCGGACGGCCTGTCGGGGGAGGACCACGCGTTCGTCCTCTGCACGTTCTGGCTGGTCGACGCGATGCTGAAGGCCGGGCGCCGCGAGGCCGCCGTCGAGGTGCTGGAGGACATCCTCGGCCGCGCCTCCTCGCTCGACCTGTTCGCGGAGGAGATCGACCCGATGAACGGCGAACACCGGGGGAACTACCCGCTCGGGTTCGCCCACGCCGGTCTCGTCGACAGCGTCCTCGGTCTCGCCCGGGACGCCTCGGAACCGGTCGACGCGGACGAACCGGTCGCCACGACGCGCTACGACTGACGCTTCTCCGCCGAGGACCGCGTCGTCTCCGCCTCGACGCCGTCCGTCTCCGTCTCGACACCGGTCGCCGCCTCGACCCTGTCTCGGTCCGTCGCGGCCACCTCCCGGTCGCGGTCGCGTTTCCGCAGCGTCTCGTGGACCCCGACGACCATCGTCGGGACGAGTAGCATGAAGACGTGTTCCTCGATGGGGATACCGAGCAGTTCGACACCGGTCCGGAGCGGAATCTCGAACACGCCCACTTCGAGGGTGTACCAGTCCCAGGCGTACGCGAAGGGGTAGAGGACGAGCGTCGTCCTGGCGGCCGCGCGCCACGCGTCGGCGTGCGCGACGAGCGCCAGCGCGACGACGGCCCACGCGACCTCGGTGACGAGGTAGGTGTACCGGCCGAACACGGTGATGTCCATGTCGAACGGAGGGTCGCGACACCGATAGTCCTGTGTGCTTGCCACGTTTGCGGCCTAGCTTCATAAACGCGGGTGGAGAACACCCAAGGAGAGCACAATGGACATCGCAGACATCGCGGCCGAGGAGTTCGTCGAGGTGGACGCCAACCAGCGACTCTCGAAGGTCCGTTCCATCTTCGAGCACGAGAACCCGAAGGGCGTCATCGTCACCGACGACGGCGACTACTCGGGCATCATCACCCAGCAGCAGTTGCTCCAGTCACACATCGAGGACGACACCAAGGCCGCCGCGATGGTGAAGTCCGCCCCCAAGATCGAGCGGACGGCCGACGTCCGCGAGGTCGCCCGGATGCTCGTCGAGGGCGACACGAAGGTCGCTCCCGTGTTCGAGGCGGGCGACCTGTGGGGCATCGTCGACGCCGACGCCATCCTGCACGCCGTCATCGACAACCTCGACGTGCTGACGGTCGATCAGATATACACCGACAACGTCGTCAGCATCGACGAGGACACGCACATCGGTCGGGTCATCAACCTCCTGCGCGAGAACAGCGTCTCCCGACTGCCGGTCGTCAACGAGGACGGCCAGCTGACCGGGATGGTCACCACCCACGACATCGTGGACGTGGCGGTCCGGAACATGGACAAGGCGACGCAGGGCGACCGCGCGGGCGACATCGAGCGCATCCTCGACCTGCCCGTCTACGACGAGATGTCCAGCCCCGTCATCACGACGGACCTCGAAGACAGCGTGAAGGAGGCCGTCGAACTCATGTTCGAGCACGACGTCGCCGGCCTCGTCGTCACGCCCGAGTACGACGACTCGCTGGTCGCGGGCATCCTCACGAAGACCGACGTGCTCCGCGCGCTCACCTACACCGAGGAGGAGCACATGGACGTCCAGATAACCAACATCGACGTGCTCGACACGCTCACGCGGGACAACATCCGCCAGAGCATCGAGCAGGTCGCCGAGAAGTACCAGGAGATGAGCGTCCAGCACGCCCACGTGCGCTTCCACCAGCACCGCGAGAAACTCCGCGGCACGCCGCTCATCCAGTGTCAGATCCGCCTCCGGACGACCCACGGCCAGGTCGCCGGGAGCGGCGAGGGGTACGGCGCTGAGTCGGCGTTCCGCGTCGCCCTCGACAAGCTCGAACGCAACGTCATCGAGATGAAGGGGATGCGCAGCGACGAGGAGTACAAGGGCCAGCTCCTCCGGAAGCTGAACGAACTCTGAGCGGCTTCCGACCGGGAATCGCTCGACTCGCCCCCGACCGCTCGCGGCTTTCTTCGAGACCCCACGTGGTAGCCGACCGTACGGAGCGTCCTTCGACTCCGGTCGGAGTACCCGACCGTACGGAGCGAGGGATTTTAGCCGCGGGCGCGCAACCCTCTCGTAGTGAGTCAGTCGTCGTCGGACCACCTTCGCTTCTTCCCGTACGGGAGCCCGTACGACCACCAGCGGGAGGCGATGGACACCATCGCCGGCGCGCTGGACGACGGCCGTGACGTGCTGTTCGAGGGGGCCTGCGGCACGGGCAAGACGCTGGCGGCGCTCGCGCCGGCGCTGGAACACGCTCGCCGGACCGACAAGACGATCGTCATCACGACGAACGTCCACCAGCAGACCCGCCAGTTCATCGAGGAGGCCCGCGCCATCACGCGACAGGAACCCATCAGAACGGTCGTCTTCCGCGGGAAGTCCTCGATGTGCCACATCGACGTGGGCTACGAGGAGTGCCAGGCGCTCCGGGACACGACGAAGGAGGTCGTCGAGGTCGAACAGGAGCGGGCGGAACTCGGCGCGACGAGCGAGGACCTGCTCGACGAGGCCCGCGACGGTGCCGAGTCGGGGGGCACTGGCGGCGCGGCGGCCGACGAGGCGGCCGCGAGCAGACAGGCCGTGATGGACGAGATGAACGCGCTGGAGGCGGAACTGGAGGAGCTACGCGACCAGTCCATCTGCGAGTACTACCGGCAGAACCTCGTCGGCGACACCGACGGGTTCTACGAGTGGCTGTTCGACGACGTGCGGACGCCCGACGAGATATACGACCACGCCCACGAGGAGGGGTTCTGTGGCTACGAGTTGCTGAAGGAGGGGATGGAGGGGGTGGACCTCGTCGTCTGTAACTACCACCACCTGCTCGACCCGATGATCCGCGAGCAGTTCTTCCGGTGGCTGGGCCGCGACCCCGAGGACGTGGTGTGCGTGTTCGACGAGGCGCACAACGTCGAGGACGCCGCCCGCGACCACGCGACGCGCGCGCTGGCCGAACCGACGCTCGACAGCGCGCTCGGGGAGCTGGAGGAGACGGCCGACCCGCGCGTGCCGCCCGCCGAGAACGTCGTGAGCGCGTTCCGCGAGGCGCTCCGGCGCACCTACGAGGACGCGCTGGCCTACGGCGAACGCGACGAGGTCGACGAGGACTGGTACGACCTCTCCATCACGAACGACCGCGGGCGCGACGACCTGACGCTCGCGTTCCTCGACGCCTACACGGGCCAGGGCATCCACGAGGACCTCGACGTGGCGCTGGAACTCGGGAAGGACCTCGACCGCCAGTACCACGAGGCGTACAAGGAGGGCGAGACGCGGACCCGCAAGGAGTGTCGCGTGCTGCAGGCGGCGACGTTCGTCGACGACTGGCTCCGAGACTCGGACGAGGAGGGCCAGTACCCCGTCGTCTCCGTTCGCAGGCCGGGTCGGTTCGACGCCGGAGGCGAGGGCGACGGCGATGCCGAGGAATCCTCGGCAGGCAGCCAGAACGCAGAGCGTTCTGGCGACGGCCAGCGGGCGGCGGTCGGTGGTGACGCGGGCGAGGACAGCGTGACCACCGACGGCGGCACGGCCACGGACGCCGAGGACGCCATCTACGGCCGCGCCGAACTGTACACCTGCATCCCGCGGCGCGTCACCGAGCCGCTGTTCGACGAACTCCACGCGAGCGTCCTGATGAGCGCGACGCTCAGGCCGTTCGACGTCCTCGGCGACGTCCTCGGCCTGTCGGGCGCGTCGGTGGGTGAGACGGACGACGGGGACGGCGGGAGCGACGACGGGGACCCGACCCCGAAGGCGGAGGCGGACGGGACGGAGGAGAGCGACACCGACGGTCCCGTCGAGATGGCCTACGGTGCGGTGTTCCCCGAGAAGCGCCGCCGGACGTACGCCGTCGACATCCCGGCGCTGTTCGCCTCGAAGCGCGAGGAGCGCGAGACGCAGACGCAGGTCGCCTCGGCGCTCGCCGACGCCGTGCGGTTCACGCCGGGGAACACTCTCGCGTTCTTCCCCAGCTACCGGGAGGCCGAGCGCTACCACGACCTGCTGGGGTCGCACCCGGACGTGAGTGCGAACCGGTACCTCGACCGGCCGGGCGAACGCGCCGAGGAGTTGCGCCAGCGGTTCACCGCGGACGACGACGGCGTGTTGTTCACCTCGCTGTGGGGCACCCTCGCCGAGGGCGTCAGTTTCGACGACGACGACGCCCGGACCGTGGTGGTCGTCGGCGTCCCGTACCCGCACCTCGACGACCGGATGGACGCGGTGCAGGACGCCTACGAGAACGCCTTCGCCGGTAAGGACGTCGGCTGGCAGTACGCCGTCGAGGTGCCGACTGTGCGCAAGACCCGACAGGCGCTCGGCCGGGTCGTGCGTTCGCCGGAGGATTTCGGCGTCCGCATCCTGCTCGACGAGCGCTACACGAAGCGCGCCCGCCGCGAGATGAAGAAGTACAGCGTCAAGGAGGCGTTCCCGGCCGAGGAGCGCGTCGAGCAGATAGATATCGAACCCGAGAAGCTGAAGTTCGCGATGCTCAACTTCTACTCCGACATGGAGGCGTGGGACGGGTCGCCGCCGCGACCATGAGTGGGTCGCCGCCGCGACCGACAGACCCTACGTTCGGCACGTACGTTCGGCGAGTTCTCACGTACCCAGCGGGAGCGTCGCGACCGGTTCGCGCCACCGGTTCGACCACAGCAGGAGGTCCGAGACGGTCCACTCGACCGGGTCCACCTGCCCGTCGTAGCGCTCACGGAAGCGCTGTACTGCGTCGGGGTCGCCGCCGCGCCCGAGCGTCACGTGCGGGACGTAGTCCTCGCCCTCGATGACCGGGACCGGGTCGAACGCGCGACAGAGCCGACGGTGGAGCGCCCGGAGACCGGGGCTGTCGACTCGGAGGTGGAGTACCGGCCCCCCGTCGTCCGCGTCGAAGACGTCGACTCCCGCGACGCGGGCCGCACACCGCGGTTCCCCCGAGAGCGCGTCGCGACAGCGGGCGGCGAGTTCCCGGTGGTCGGTCTCGCCCTCGCCCACCCGCTTGACGACGAGCGTGAGGCGGTCGCGGGGGCGGCAGTCGGCGGGGAGGTCGGTCTGCAGTTCCTGCACGACTGTCTCGGCTGCGGTCGGAATCGGTGCGTTCAGACTGTACACGTCGAGAGACACTGGACGCACGTTCAAAAACGCCGCGAACCGTCGTGTGGGGTGCTCACACGCCGGGGCAGCGCTTGCCTGACGAGACAGGTTTATGTCCGTCGCGTCGTTTCGTGCTGGTAATGACGACTCACCGTTCCCTCGGCACGCAGGCCGCGAGCGGTGCCATTCCGCGACGAGTGCGACCGGGCCTCCTGGCCCACTAACTCCATTTTCAATCCGACCGTCGCCCAGTCTCCAACCGCCTAGCGCCGAGGTTTCGGCGCACCCCACGACATCCCACGTCACCCCACACCACCAATGTCCGACACCACCGTCGCGCTCGCCTTCTCGGGCGGGCTCGATACGACCGTCTGCGTACCGCTGTTGAAAGAGGAGTACGGCTACGACGAGGTCATCGGCGTCACCGTCGACGTCGGCCAGCCAGCCGAGGAGTTCGAGGAGGCAGAGGAGACGGCCGACGCGCTCGGCGTCGACACCTACGTCGTCGACGCGAAGAGCGAGTTCGCCGACCTCTGTCTCGACGCCGTCCGCGCGAACGCCGACTACCAGGGCTACCCGCTCGGGACGGCGCTCGCCCGCCCCGTCATCGCCCAGTCCATCCTCGACGTGGCGCTCGAACAGGGCTGTGACGCCGTCGCCCACGGCTGTACCGGGAAGGGCAACGACCAGTTGCGCTTCGAGGCCGTCTGGCGCGCCTCCGACCTGGACGTCGTCGCGCCCGTCCGCGAACTCGGCCTGACCCGCGACTGGGAGTCCGAGTACGCCGCCGAACACGACCTGCCCGTCGAGGGCGGTAACGGCGGCGACTGGTCCATCGACACGAACCTCTGGAGTCGCTCCGTCGAGGGCGACGCGCTGGAGGACCCGAACTACGTCCCGCCCGAGGACATCTACGAGTGGACCGACACGCCCGGCGACGCGGAGACGGAACTCGTCGAGATAACGTTCGAGGAGGGCTACCCGGTCGCCGTGGACGGGTCGGAGATGGACCCCGTCACGCTCGTCGAGCACCTCAACTCGGTCGCCGGGGCGCACGGCGTCGGCCGCACCGACATGATGGAAGACCGCATGCTCGGGCTGAAGGTCCGCGAGAACTACGAGCACCCGGCCGCGACGGCGCTGCTCACCGCACACGAGGCGCTGGAGGGACTCGTCCTGACGCACGAGGAGCGCCAGTTCAAACAGCAGGTCGACGCCCAGTGGTCCCAGAAGGCCTACGAGGGCCTCGTGATGGCTCCGCTCGTCGACGCGCTGGAGGGGTTCATCGCCAGCACGCAGGAGCGCGTGACGGGCACGGTCACGCTGAAGTTCGAGGGCGGCCAGTGCCGTCCGGTCGGCCGCGACAGCGAGTACGCGACGTACTCCGAGTCCGCGGCGTCGTTCGACACTGAGACCGTCGACGGCATCGCCCAGGAGGACGCGACGGGCGTCGCGAAGTACCACGGGTTCCAGACGCGCCTCGCGAACAGTGCGAAGGCGAAGCAACAGGAAGCGAAGTCGGTGGACGCGGTCACCGACGGCGGCACCGACGACGGGGACCAGTGAGATGACGGGGACGGGAGGGGACTCGGACGTGGTCCGCCGCGAGCGCTTCAGCGGCGGCCCCGCCCGGTCGTTCCTCTCGTCGCTGTCGGCCGACGAGCGCATCTTCGAGGCCGACCTGGCCGTCGACCGCGCGCACGTCGTCATGCTCGCCGAGCAGGGCGTCGTGACCGACGACGAGGCGGCGACCATCCTGCAGGCGCTCGACGTCGTGGAGGTCGGCGAACACGACGGCCTCCCCGAGGGCGAGGACATCCACGCCGCCATCGAGACGGCCGTCATCGACCAGGTGGGAGCCGTCGGCGGGAAGATGCACACCGCCCGCTCGCGCAACGACGAGGTGGCGGCGTGCATCCGCTACCGCCTGCGCGAGGACCTCGTCGAGGCCATCGAGGCGACGCTCGTCTGCCGCGAGTCGCTCGCGACCGTCGCCGAGGAGCACGTCGAGACGGTGATGCCCGGCTTCACGCACCTGCAACCCGCCCAGCCGACGACCGTCGCCCACTGGGTCTGCTCGTACCAGCAGGCGCTCGAACGCGACACGGAGCGCCTGTTCGAGGCGTTCGCCCGGACGAACCAGTCGCCCCTCGGCGCGGCCGCGTTCGCCGGGACGACGTTCGACGTGGACCGCGGCCGCGTCGCCGAACTGCTCGGGTTCGACGGCGTGCTGGACAACGCGATGGACGCCAGCGCGACCCGCGACTTCCTCGTCGAGACGGCGTCGGCGCTGGCTACGCTGGCGACGCACCTCTCCGGACTGGCCGAGGACCTCGTCGTCTTCGCCAACAGGGGGCTCGTGGACCTCGCGGACGAGTACTCCTCGACGTCCTCCATCATGCCCCAGAAGGTCAACCCCGACACGCTCGAACTGGTCCGGGCGACGGCGGGCGACGCCAGCGCGGGCCTCGACGGCCTGCTGACCACGCTCAAGGGCCTCCCGCGCGCGTACAACCGTGACCTCCAGCGCGCGACGCCCCACGTCTGGGCGAGCGTCGACGTGGTCACCGAGGCCACGGAGGTAGCGGCCGGCGCGGTGGCGACCGCCGACTGGCCCGAGGCGGAACTGGAGGCGGCCGCGGGTGAGGGGTTCTCGACCGCCACGGGCGTCGCGGACCTGCTCGCGGCGTCGGGCCTGCCGTTCAGGACGGCCCACGAGGTGCTGGCGCTCGCTGCGGAGGCCGCCGAAGACGGCGGTACGCCCGACTACGACACCGTGGCGACGGCCGCCGACGAGGTGCTGGACGAACCGCTCTCGACGTACGTCTCGGAGGAGGCGGTCCAGACGGCGCTCGACCCCGTTTCGAACGTCGCGGCGCGCGACTCGCTCGGCGGCCCCGCCCCCGAGACGGTCCGCGCACACCTCGACGAGGTGAGCGACGGAATCGCGACCGACGAGGCGACCCTCGACGACCTCACTGCGTCGCTCAACGCGGCGAACGACGAACTCCGCGAGGAGGTGACGGCGTATGTCTGAGGTCGTGACGACTCGCGGGACGCTCGTCGCCGGGTCCAGCGACGCGGCGACGACCGCCCACGCCGTTCCGCGACCGCTCCCGAAGCCGCCGGCTCCGGCCGGACCTGACCTACCACACCCATGATACGTTGCCGACGCGACCGCCGCCGAACGCTCTCCCGAGGCTGTTAGCGGCCGTTCCGTCTATTAATTGCGCTGACAAGTTCGATGGAATTAAGTAGATCGTCGTCGGAGTCGTAGCTACGATGACGACTTGCCCAGAGTGCGGGGCCGACGTGGCCCTGCCCGACGACGTTGAGACCGGAGAGATACTCGACTGCGACACCTGCGGTGCCGAACTGGAGGTCCTCTCGACGGACCCCGTCGAACTCGACGTGGCACCCGAACTGGAGGAAGACTGGGGGGAGTGACGGTGACGAACGGCACTCCCACCGGCTCGCTCGCGACCCACGTGAGCGACGCCAGCAGGACCCGACTCGGTGACCAGAACGCCTCGACGGAGGAGTCGGCGTGAACGTCGGCATCCTCTACTCGCGCATCCGGCGCGACGAGAAACTGCTGCTGTCGGAACTGCGCGAGCGCGGCCACGAGGTGACGAAGATCGACGTGCGCGACCAGCAGTTCTCGCTGTCGAACGCGCCCGAGGAGCTGACCGACTGCGACGTCGTGGTCGACCGCTGCCTGGCGACGAGTCGCAGCAAGTACGCGACGCGCTTCCTCGACCACTACGGCGTCCCCGTCGTGAACAGCGCCGACACCGCGGCGCTCTGCGCGGACAAGGCCGAGACCAGCATCGCGCTGTCGGCGGCGGGCGTCCCGACGCCCGAGACGACGGTGGCGTTCACCACCGACGCCGCCCTCGAAGCTATCGAGGAGTTCGGCTACCCCTGCGTCCTCAAGCCCGTCGTGGGTTCGTGGGGCCGGCTGATGGCCAAACTCGACTCCCGGAGCGCCGCCGAGGCCATCCTCGAACACAAGGCGACGCTCGGTCACTACGAGCACAAGGTGTTCTACGTCCAGGAGTTCGTCGAGAAACCCGGCCGCGACATCCGCGTCGTGGCCGTCGACGGCGAACCCGTCGCGGGGATGACCCGCTCGTCGGACCACTGGCTCACCAACGCCGCGAAGGGCGGCGACGCCGAGGCGTTCGAGCTAGACGACGAGGCGCGCGAACTCGTCGAACGTGCCAGCGAGGCCGTCGGCGGTGGACTGCTGGGTGTCGACCTGATGGAGACGGGCGACGACGGCGGCTACACCGTCCACGAGGTCAACCACACCGTCGAGTTCAAGGCGCTGAACGACGCCGTCGACGTGGACGTCCCCGCCGCGGTCGTCGACTGGCTGGAGTCCCGCGTCGCGGCCGAGGGGGACGACGGTGACGAGGACGACGGCGAACTGGCCGAACTGGAGGCGACGACGTGATGCGGTGGGGGAGTGCGACGGAGGGAGCGGCGTGACGCTCACCGCCAGCGTCGTGGGTGCCAGCGGGTTCGCCGGTGGAGAACTGCTCCGTCTGCTCGCCGGCCACCCCGAGTTCACGGTCGAGCAGGCGACGAGTCGGTCGGCGACCCGCAAGACCGTCGGCCACGTCCACCCGAACCTGCGGGGTGAGGACCTGCGCTTCACCGACCCCGCGGACCTCGAATCGGTGGACGTGCTGTTCGCCGCGACGCCCCACGGCGTCTCGATGGACCGTATCGACGAGTTCCGCGACGCCGCGGACACCGTCGTCGACCTCTCGGCGGACTTCCGGCTGAACACGGAAGACCAGTACGACGAGTGGTACGACGGCCACGAACGGCCGGAGCTGCTCGCGGACGCGACGTACGCGCTGCCCGAACTCAACCGCGAGGAGCTGGCGGGTGCGGACCTCGTCGCGTCGGGGGGCTGCAACGCCACCGCGACGATGCTCGGCCTGCTCCCCCTCGCCGACGGCGACATGCTCGGGTCGCAGCGACCCGTCGTGGACGTGAAGGTCGGCTCCTCGGAGGGCGGCGCGGGCGGCGGAGCCGCCTCGTCGCACGCCGAGCGCTCGGGGGTCGTGCGTCCCTACGCGCCGACGAGCCACCGCCACGAGGCCGAGATAGAGCAGTTCGTCGGCCGCGTCGCGTTCACCGTCCACGCCGTGGACATGGTGCGCGGTGCGAGCGCGACCTGTCACGTCTTCCCCGACGAGCGCGTCACGACGGGCGACCTCTGGGGCGCGTTCCGCGAGCGCTACGAGGACGAACCGTTCGTCCGCCTCGTCTCGGGCGGTGGCGGCGTCTACCGCTACCCCGAACCGAAGGCGGTGGCGGGGACGAACTTCGCAGAGGTCGGCTTCGAACTCGACCCCCGGAACGGCCGCATCGTCGTGTTCTCGGCCATCGACAACGTGATGAAGGGCTCGGCGGGCCAGGCGGTCCACGCGGCGAACATCGCGCTCGGCGTCGAGGAGACGGCGGGGCTGGAGTTCCAAGGGCTGCACCCCGTAGGTGCGCCCTAGGTGATCTCGATGACTTTCAACGCAGATACGATTTTGAGTGGACGGGCGATTGAGTGGGAAACGACAGCGACGGCTCGGAAGCCCCCGCGCTCTGCACTCGCGCGACTCGCTGCGCGCTTCGCTCACTCGCTACGCTCGTTCGCTCCAGTGCTTACGTCGTCGTGCTTCGTGCAGAGCGCGGCCCCTTCCAGTCCCACCCGTACCGAGGTGGCCGCCGCATGACGGTGGTCGTCAAAATCGGCGGCGCTCGGGCGGTGAACCCCGAGGGCGCGCTGGAGGACATCGCCGACCTCGTAGCGGACGGCGAACAGGTCGTCGTCGTCCACGGCGGGTCGACGGCGGTGGACGACACCCTCGAATCGCTCGGTGAGGACCCGGAGTACGTCGAGACGCCGTCTGGCGTCGTCGGGCGGTTCACCGACGAGCGCACGATGGAGGTGTTCTCGATGGTGCTGCCCGGCAAGCTGAACACCGACCTCGTCGTCGGCCTGCAGAACGCGGGCGTGAACGCCGTCGGTCTCTCCGGTGTGGACGGCGGCCTGCTGAAAGGTCCCCGGAAGTCCGCCGTGCGCGTCGTCGAGGACGGGAAGCAGAAGATCCGCCGCGGCGACCACTCGGGGACCGTGAAGCAGGTCGACGCCGACCTCCTCGACACCTTGCTCGCGGGCGGCTACACGCCCGTCGTGACCGTTCCGATGCTGGCGAAGGATGAGGACCAGTGGCTGGCGGTCAACTCCGACGCCGACCGCGCCGCGGCGGCTGTCGCGGGGGCGCTGGACGCCGACCTCGTCCTGCTGACGGACGTGCCGGGCGTCCTCGCGGACCTCGACGACCCCGACTCGGTCATCGACGTGGTGGACTCCGCGGCGGACTACGACGTGCTCACCGACGCCGCCGAGGGGTTCATGACCCGGAAGGTGATGGCGGCGACGGAGGCGCTGGAGGGAGGCGCGTCGAGCGTGGTCGTCGGCGACGCGAACGCCGACGCACCCGTCAGCGGTGCGCTCGACGGTGCCGGGACGACGATACTCCCCGGCGCGCTGGCGACGGACGACGCCACTGAGGCGACGGAGGTCGGACAGTGAGCGGCTTCGTCTTCTCGGAGAAACCGCTGCGCATCGACCGCGGCGAGGGCGTCCACCTCTACGACGACTCGGATACCGAGTTCCTCGACTTCGGCGCGTCGTACGCCGTCACGCCGGTCGGCCACTGCCACCCGGACGTCGTCGAGGCCATCCAGAAGCAGGCCGCGGAGTTGCTGTACGTCCAGGGGTCGTACCCCGTCGACGTGCGCGACGGCCTGTACGAGCGCCTCGCCTCGCTCGGGCCGGGCGACTGCGAGAACGTCTGGCTCTGCAACTCGGGGACGGAGGCGAACGAGGCCGCGCTGAAGTTCGCCCGGAGCGCGACCGGCCGCTCGAAGATAGTCGCCACCACGCGTGCGTTCCACGGCCGGACGATGGGCGCGCTGGCGACGACGTGGAAGAACAAGTACCGCGACCCGTTCGAACCGGTCGCTGGCGGCGTCGAGTTCGTCGAGTACGGCGACGGCGACGCGATGGCCGACGCCGTCGACGACGAGACGGCCGCCGTCATCCTCGAACCGATGCAGGGCGAGGGAGGCGTCAACCCCGCGCCGGAGGGGTATCTCCAGTCCGTTCGCGAGGCCTGCGACGACCACGGCGCGGCCATGGTGATGGACGAGATACAGACCGGGCTCGGTCGCACCGGCGAGTTCTGGGCCTGCGAGCACCACGGTGTGACGCCCGACATCCTGACGACGGCGAAGGGCATCGCCAGCGGTCTGCCGCTCGGCGCGACGCTCTGCAAGGACTGGGTCGCCGAGGACGCTGGCCCCCACGGCTCGACGTTCTCGGGCGGGCCCGTCGTCGCCGCGGCGGCGAACGCGACGCTCGACGTGCTGGTCGACGAGAACCTGCCCGGCCACGCCGCCTCGATGGGCGACCACCTGCTGACCGAGCTACAGGGAGCCATCGGCGACGACGTGCGCGACGTGCGCGGGACGGGCCTGATGGTCGGCGTCGAGGTGAAACGCGGCGCGAACCGTCTGCTCCCGAAGCTGGCGATGAGCCACCAGGTGCTCGCGCTCCCGGCGGGCCGCTCCGTCCTGCGCCTGCTCCCGCCGCTCGTCGTGGAGGAGGCGCACTGCGAACAGGTCGTCGACGCGCTCGCGGAGGTGATGGGGTGAACGCCTCCTCCGAGTGCGCGACGGACGCGGGCGTCTCCGAGCAGGAGGCACGCGACCTGCTGGAGGCGCTCGTCTCGACGCCGTCGGTGTCGGGCGAGGAGCGCGAGGCGTGCGACCTGCTCGTGGCGTTCTTCGAGGACCACGGCCGCGAGGCGTGGCTGGACGAGGTCGGCAACGTTCGCGCACCCGCGGACGACGCGGTGCTCCTCACCTCCCACGTCGACACGGTGCCCGGCGAGATTCCGGTCCGGGTCGAGGAGAGCGGGACGACTTCGTCGTCCCGAGACCAAGGCGGTGAAACCGCCGGAGGGGACGACGGCGACGGCGGCCCCGAACTGTGGGGTCGCGGGAGCGTCGACGCGACCGGACCGCTCGCGGCGATGGCCGTCGCGGCGGTGAACACCGGCGTCTCGTTCGTCGGCGTCGTCGGCGAGGAGACGGACTCGCGCGGGGCGCGTCACCTCGTCACCGACCGCGAGGCCCCCGAGACGCTCGTCAACGGCGAACCCTCGGGCTGGGACGGCATCACGCTCGGCTACCGCGGTCTGCTGGCGGGGCGCTACGTCGCCACCAGCGAGTCGGGCCACACCTCACGCCCGCAGAACAACGCCATCCAGGACGCGCTCCAGTGGTGGTCGCGCGTCGAGGCGGCGTTCGAACCCGGCGAGGGCGACGAGTGGTCGCCCGTCTTCGAGCAGGTGACGCCGAAGCCGACCAGCGTGGAGGGCGGCACGAGCGACGACGGCCTCGCCGTCGAGGCGACGATGGACGTGCAGTTCCGCGTCCCGCCCGCGATGACCACCGACGACGTGCGCGAACGCGTCGAGCGGGAACTGAACGGCGGCAGCGTCCACTGGCACGACGCCATCCCGCCCGTCATGACCAGCCCCCGGACCGAGGTGGCCCGCGCGTTCCGCGTCGCCATCCGCGAGGCGGGCGGCGACCCGCGTCTGCTGCGCAAGACGGGGACGGCCGACGTGAACCTCTACGCCGAGGCGTGGGACTGCCCGATGGCGACGTACGGGCCGGGCGACTCCGACCTCGACCACGCGCCCGACGAGCGCCTCCCGCTGGCCGAGTTCGACCGCTCGGTCGCGGTGCTCGAATCGGTCGCCCAGACGCTCGGAGGTGACGCGTGATGGGCGTCTCGACCGACGAGAGCGCGGACGAGGCGACGAGCGACGGGCCGCGCCACCTGCTCGACATCGACGACCTCTCGCCCGACGAACTGACGGAGATACTCGACCGGGCGACGGCGCTGAAGGCGGCGCAGGCGTCGGGGACGCCGCATCGCTACCTCGCGGGCCAGACGCTCGCGATGGTGTTCGAGAAGCCCTCGACGCGCACCCGCGTCTCCTTCGAGACGGGGATGACGCAACTGGGCGGTCACGCCGTCTTCCTCGGTCCCGACGACATCGGCCTCGGCGGACGCGAACCCGGGAAGGACATCTCGCGGACGCTGTCGTGCTACGTGGACGTCGTGATGGCGCGGACGTTCGACCACGCGGAGGTGGTCGAACTCGCCGAGTACGCCACCGTCCCCATCGTCAACGGCCTCACGGACGCGGCCCACCCGTGTCAGACGCTCGCCGACCTGCTGACCATCCGCGAACGGTTCGGCGACGACGCCAGCGTCGCGTGGGTCGGCGACGGCAACAACGTCGCCCAGTCGTTCGTCGTCGGGGCCGCGCTGGCCGGACTGGACGTCTCGGTGGCGACACCCGCGGAGTACGGCATCGACGATGCGGTGCTGGACCGCGCGGCCGACCTCGGCGCGCGACCGACCGTCACCGACGACCCAGCGGCGGCCGTCGCGGACGCGGACGTCTGCTACACGGACGTCTGGGTGAGCATGGGCCAGGAGGACCAGCGGGAGGCGAAGCTGGAGACGTTCACCGAGGGCGGCTTCCAACTGGACGAGGACCTGCTCGCCGGGACGGACGCGGCGGTGATGCACTGCCTGCCCGCCCACCGCGGCGAGGAGATAACCGACGCCGTCATCGAGTCCGAGCGCTCCCTCGTCTGGGACCAGGCCGAGAACCGCCTGCACGCCCAGAAGGCGCTGTTGACGTGGCTGCTCGACCAGTGACGGCGTAGTAACAGGTAGTGGATAGCCTGCCCGTACACCACTCCTGAACCGCACGCGGCGCTCTCCGTCGCGTTGCGGTCCGAAAAAGTCGTTCTAGTACCGCTTGAGGTACGGGTAGAGCGCGCCGAGGACGACGCCGAAGACGGCGTGGCCGAGGAGCGACATCGTGTCGAACGTCGGGATGGCGGGTGCGCCAGCGACGTTCATCGCGTCGAGCCAGGCGGGCATGACGACGCTCGCGGCGAGTATCCACAGGACGAGGCCGTATGCGAGGCCGAGCGCCGTGCTGGTCGTGACGTCGTCGGTGTACCGCGAGAGGTTCCCGAATCGGACGATAGCGGCGAACAGGAGGCCGAAGACGGCCGCGTGTGCGAGGTGCGCCGTGACGCCGACGAGCGCCCCTTCCTGTCCGTACAGGGCGGGGATTGCCTCGTCGAGCATCTCGGGCATCGCGAACGCCATCACGACGCCCATGGCGACGCCGGCGAGGATGCCGTCACCGATGGAGCCGAGCCACCGGCTCTGCGTGGTCGTGGACTCTACTATCGTGGTCTCTGGGGTGCGTGCTGTTGAAGCCATAGCGACACACAATACGCTGTTCGAGGTATTCAGCCTTCCTCTGGTCCGAATTCGGGCATGTCACTGATATCGTGTCGCCGTGTGGACGGTGAACCATGCCCCCGAACGAACACTCTTGGTCGTCGCTTCCTCAGTACGGACGATGGGTGGGCCGACTACGGTGGACGCGGGCGAGTACAGCACCGACGAACTGCTCGAACGACTCGAAGCGGGCGAACGCATCGTCGTCACGACGACCTTCCTCGACGAGCCGCACGAGGTGACGCTGCGTTTCGACGGCGAGACGTACTACTGCGACACGCCGACGCGCCTCCACAAGCACCCCACCGCCGAGGAGATGCGGACCTGCATCGTGAAGAACGGCTACGCGGCCGACGCGTAACGTGGATTTATCCACAGTTCGACCGTACTCCCCCTCATGGACCCGGACCCGAGTCCGAACCAGTTCCGCGAACTGATGGTCGACGAAGCGCCGTCGTTCGCCGACGTCCTCGCCTGCGTCTTCGGCGTCCAGCACCACGAGTCCGAGACGTACCTCACGTTGCTCGACAACCCCGGTACGACCGTCGCCGAACTCGCCGAGGTGGTCGACCGCGACCGCTCGAACGTCAACCGATCGCTGTCGACGCTGCGCGAGAAGGGCCTCGCCGAACGCCGACGCCGCCTCCTCGACGGGGGCGGCCACGTCTACCAGTACACCGCGACGCCGCTCGACGAGGCGAAGGGGATGATGCACGAGACGCTCGACGAGTGGTCGGCGTACGTTCACGACCGCATCGACGAGTACGGCGAGTAGTTCGCCGGGCGCGGCAGAACCCGCGCGGACCGGCCGCTTTTTGGTCCGCACCCTCGCAGGTGCGCCAATGGCAGACCTGGACCTCTCGACGGAGACGCCCGAGACGGCCGACGACGGCGTCTGGCTGGCCTGCATCGAGTGCGGCGAGACGTTCGCGCCGTTCGAGGAGGTAATCTACACCTGTTCCGAGTGCGGCGGCCTGCTGGAGGCGCGCTACGAGGAGTACCCGACGTTCGCCGACTTCGGCGACGGTGACGGCGACACCGCCCGCCCGACCGTCGCCGACGGCGACAGCCTCGGCGTCTGGCGATACAGCGCAGCGCTCCCGTTCGAGGAGGGCGTCTCGCTCCCCGAGGGCGACACGCCGCTGTACGAGGCCCCGCGACTGGAGGAGGACCTCGGCGTCCGCAACCTCCGCATCAAACACGAGGGGATGAACCCGACGGGGAGTTTCAAGGACCGCGGGATGACCGTGGGCGTCCGCGTCGCCCAGGAACTCGGCGTCGACCGCCTCGCCTGCGCGTCGACGGGCAACACGAGCGCCGCACTGGCGGCGTACGGTGGGCGGGCGGGGCTGGAGACGCTCGTCCTGCTCCCCACCGGGAAGGTCGCCGCCGGGAAGGTCGCACAAGCGGCCCTCCACGGCGCGCGCATCCTGGAGGTCGACGGGAACTTCGACTCCTGTCTCGACATCGTGCAGGACCTCGCGAACCGCGACGAGGCGTACCTGCTGAACTCGCTGAACCCCTTCCGACTGGAGGGTCAGAAGACCATCGGCTACGAGATTCTCGAACGGTTCTACGCCGAGGAGGGCAGGTTCCCCGACCGCATCGTCCTGCCGGTGGGTAACGCGGGCAACACCGCCGCGCTGTACAAGGTGTTCCGCGAACTCGTCGAAGCCGACGCGCTCGCCCCCGGCGACGTGCCGAAACTCACCGGCGTCCAGGCCGAGGGAGCCGCGCCGATGGTCGAGGCCGTCGAGGAGGGTAACGACGAGGTGCGGCGCTGGGACGAGGTGGAGACCATCGCCACGGCCATCCGCATCGGCAACCCGGTCAATGCGCCGAAGGCCCTGCCGGGTATCCGCGAGACCGACGGTACGGCCGTCGCCGTCTCCGACGACGAGATAACCGACGCCCAGCGGGCGCTCGCGGCCGAGGGTATCGGCGTCGAACCGGCCAGCGCCGCGAGCGTGGCGGGCCTCCGCCGACTCCGCGAGGACGAGGTGGTCGACGCGGGCGAGGACGTGGTCTGTCTCACGACGGGGCACCTGCTGAAGGACCCCGACGCGGCCGCGGCCGCCGGGAGCGACCCCGAACCGGTCGCCAACGACACCGACGCGGTGCTGGCGCACCTCGAAGGACGGTCGTCGAGCATCGTCGGGCGACTCCGTCGTCGCCTGCCGTAGCTCGTCGGTCCAGTCGGTGACCCGGCGTGACCCTGCAGGCCACACGGCTATCCCCGGTTCTGCTGTCCCCAGTAGCATGAGCACCGACATCGACGGAGACGCCGCACCCGCCCGGATGGAACTCGAACCCGACTCGCTCCACGAGGACGACGACGGCCACTACCTCGACTGTCCGCGCTGTGGCTCGCCCGCCTACGTCGCAGAGATACTGGAGACCGGTCGCTGCCGCAGCTACGGGAGCGACGAGGGAGACAGCGAGAGCGTCGATCGGGACGTCGCCTGTGATGCGTCGTTGAGTATCGAACTCGTCTGGGACGACGAGGAGTGAGTCGAACAGCCGACACCTGCGGCGGACTGCGAGCGGCGGTGTCGAACTCCCTTCCGGGGTGAGGTCGTGCTGCCCCGTGAGACCGCTCGCAGCGGTTCGTCAGAACACGGACGGCGGTGGTCGCCGCTTTCTACGTGAACGTTCGCAGTGGAACGAGTCCCGGTCGTGGAGAGGAGGCGGGTTACTCCTCGTTGTTCAGGTCGAGATACTGCGCGCGGATGATGCGCTCGTCGGACTCGATGTCGTCGACGACGTCCTCGGGGACCTCGCTGTCGAGCGAGTAGACGGTGAGCGCCTCGCCGCCGATGGTCTCGCGGCCGTTGAACATCCCGGCGATGTTGATGTCGTGGTCGCCGAGGACGGTGCCGATGAGGCCGATGACGCCGGGCTTGTCGTGGTTGCGGGCGACGAGCATGTGGCCGTGGGGGATGGCGTCCACGCGGTAGCCGTCGATCTGGACGATGCGCGGGTCGTCGCCCGCGAACAGCGTCCCGCAGACGCGGACCTCGCTGTCGCCGTCGGTGACGATGACGCTCACCCGCGACTGGAACACGTCCGACTGGGAGGTCTTCGACTCCGTGACATCGATGCCGCGCTCCTCGGCGATCTGGTTCGCGTTGACGGTGTTGACGCGGCTCTCTAGCGGGCGGAACACGCCTCGAAGTGCGCTCGCGGTGACGAGGTCGACCTCCTCTTCGGCGATGTCGCCGGCGTACTCCACCTCGACCTCGTTGATACGGCCGTCGTAGAGGCCGACGGCGATGCGCCCGGCGGTCTCGGCGAGGTCGATGTACGGTCGGATGCGCGGGAACGCGGCCCGGTCGACAGAGGGCGCGTTGAGCGCGTTGATGACCGGTTCCTCGTTGAGTGCGGCGACGACCTGGTCGGCGGTGCTGGTCGCGACGTTCTCCTGGGCGGCCTCCGTCGACGCGCCGAGGTGGGGCGTGACGACCACCTCGTCCACGTCGAGCAGCGGGGAGTCGGGGTCGAGCGGTTCGTCTGCGAACACGTCCAGAGCTGCGCCCTTGAGCGTCCCGTCGGCGACGGCCGCCGCGAGCGCCTCCTCGTCGACGATGCCGCCGCGAGCGCAGTTGACGAGGTAGCCGCCCTCCAGTCGCTGGAGCTGCTCCTCGCCGAGCATGTTCGCCGTCTCGGGCGTCAGCGGCGTGTGGACGGTACAGAAGTCCGCGCGGTCGAGGACCGTCTCCAGGTCCGAGAGCTCCGCCCCGAGCTGGTCGGCGCGCGTCTCGCTGATGTACGGGTCGTACGCGACCAGGTCCATCCCGATGTTGCCGAGTTTCTTCGCCACCTCCTGGCCGACCCGGCCGAGGCCGACGATACCGAGGGTCTTGCCGTTGAGTTCCGTCCCGAGGAACTCGCTCTTGGCCCACTCGCCGTCCTTGAGTCGGACGTGCGCCTGCGGGATGGAGCGGGCGGCGGCGAATGCCATCGCCACGGTGTGCTCGGCGGCGGCCCGGACGTTCCCCTCGGGGGCGTTGGCGACGATGACGCCGCGGTCGGTGGCGGCGTCGATGTCGATGTTGTCGACGCCGATGCCCGCCCGTCCGACGATGACGAGGTCCGGCGCGGCGTCGAGCAGTTCGGCGTCCACCTCGGTGCCCGAGCGCACGATGAGCGCCACGGCGTCGCTGACCGCCTCGTGTAGTCGGTCGCCTTCCGCGTCGTACGCCGTCACCACGTCGAACCCCGCCTCGCGGAGTCGGTCCAGACCCGCGTCCGCGATGGGGTCCGTGACGAGTACCTTCATGCACCACCCTCACGGTGCCCGCGAATAACCGTTTGCGATGCCAGCCAACCTTGCGTGGGCGGGGCGGTACCTGTCACCTCGCGGCCGCCACCTCGTGGCGTACCGAGCCGTCGTCCGATAGAGCCACAGATGTGAGGGTCGATGACCCCGCTCGGCCGACAGGACTGTTTCGATACCCAATCAGTTTGGGCCAACTGCTTTGTGTCGAGAATCTTCATTCTGAAATGAATGGATGGCCCTGCGTCGAACCCGTCCGAACGCCCTCTCGACGGCGACCCGCTCTCGACGAGCGAGTTCGTCCCCGGTGAGGGTGAACTGCTCACGACGGTCGTCGACCTCATCGAACGCACGCGTGACGTCGACCTGACCCACGAGTCACCCCTCGGCGAGCGCGTCGACTGGGACGCGCTCGACCACCTGCTGGACGACGAGAGTCGGGCGATGAACGTCGAGTCGGTGGCGTTCTCGTACCACGACGTGGTGGTCAGGATCACCGGCAGTGGCAGCGTGTCGCTGTACGACGACCCACAAGCGTCCGCGTCGACGTCCGCCGACGCGTCCGACGCGACGGATTCGATGGACCTGGTGGACTCGATAGACGAGACGGATTCGACGGACGACGGGTGAGCGCGCCGCTCGTCGGCCTGTCCAGACCGGTCCGGTAGGCGGTCCCGATTGCGGTCGCTGGCAGCCGGTCCCGTCGACAGGAACTGCACGGACCGCCGTAGGTATGGCCCCCGCCGCCGAACCGGCGCGTATGCTCGTCGCGTTCGACTTCGACGGTACGCTATCAGACTCCGAGATGACCGTCCTGCTGGGACGGCGCGTCGGTGCCGCAGATGACATGGCCCGCATCACCGAGCGGGCGATGAACGACGAACTCGACTACGCGGAGAGCCTCCGCCAGCGAACGGCCCTGCTGGAGGGACTCAGCGCCGAGAGCGCCGAGAGCGCGTTCGGCGACGTGGCGTTGCGACCCGGTGCGGCGGACGTGGTCGCCGCCCTCCACGACGCCGGTCACCACGTCGCCATCCTCACCGGCGGGTTCGAACGGGGCGTCGAGGCCGCCCTCGCCCGTGACGGTGCGGCCGTCGACAGCATCGTCGCCAACCGCCTCCCGATAGCGGACGGGAAGCTCACCGGCGAGGTGGAGGGACCGCTCGTCGAGGGGACGAAGGACGACGCCCTCCGCGACCTGGCCGACACCCTCGGCGTGTCGATGTCGGAGACGGTCGCCGTCGGCGACGGCGCGAACGACCTCCCGATGCTGGAGGTCGCCGACCTCGCCGTCGGCTACGACCCGAAACCGGCGGTCGAACCGGCCTGCGACACGGTCGTCACGTCGATGGCCGACCTGCACGACCTGTTCGCCGAGCGGGGCCTGCTGTGAGTCGGCGGGGCCGGGAAGGCCGGACCGCAGGCCGACACGCTATTTGTCGAGCCATCCGAACGGTACGTATGGACCTCCAGCCACGCCGAACACTGACGGGTGAGCGATGAACTGGGACGCCGACCGCATCCCCGACCAGTCGGGGCGGACCGTCGTCGTCACGGGTGCGAACAGCGGTCTCGGCTTCGAGGCGAGTCGCGCGCTGGCGGCGGCGGACGCCCACGTGGTCCTCGCCTGCCGCAGTACCGACCGCGGCCGCGACGCCGCGAGCCGCGTCCGCGAGGAGACGCCCGACGCCTCGCTCGAACTGCTCGAACTCGACCTGGCGGACCTCGCCTCGATTCGCTCGTTCGCCGAGCGGTTCGAGCGCCGACACGACGACCTCGACGTCCTCGTCAACAACGCGGGCATCATGGCGATCCCCCGTCGCGAGACGGAAGACGGGTTCGAGATGCAGTTCGGCGTCAACCACCTCGGCCACTTCGCGCTCACCGGTCTCCTGCTCGACTCGGTGCTGGCGGCCGACGACCCTCGCGTCGTGACGGTCAGCAGCGGCGTCCACACCCGCGGGAAGATGCGCTTCGGGGACCTGCACGGCGAGGTCGAGTACGACGAGTGGGGCGCGTACGCCCAGAGCAAACTGGCGAACCTGCTGTTCGCCTACGAGCTCCAGCGCCGCTTCGAGGCCAGCGACGCGGACGCGCTGAGCGTCGCGGCCCACCCCGGCTACGCCGCGACGAACCTCCAGGGCCGCGCCCCGGAGATGCAGGGCTCGCGACTCCGCGGCCTGCTGATGAACCTCGCCAACCGCCTGTTCGCCCAGTCGGCGGAGCAGGGCGTGCTCCCGACGCTGTACGCCGCGACGGCCCCGGACGTGGTCGGCGGCGCGTACTACGGCCCGGACGGGTTCATGGAGATGCGCGGCGGCCCCGAGCGCGTCGAGTCGAGCGAGCGCTCGCACGACCAGGACGCCGCACGCCGCCTCTGGGAGTACTCCGAGAACGCCACCGGCGTCACCTACTCGCTCCCGGTGCCGACACGGGCCTGACTCGCTCGTCGCAGCCCCACGGGAGAATCTCCGCCCCGCACGCCGTCTGCCGTCCGTCTGACGCGTTCTTATACTGTTACGTATCGTGGGCTCGACCATGAACCCCGTCGCCCTCCCCGGTCGACTCGTCGGGGGCGTCCTCGGCTGGCTGAACGACCGCCCGCTGGTCCTCTCGGGAGCGGTGATGGCCGTCGCCGCGATGTGGGTGCTCGCAGTACGCGTCCGGACCGTGACCGAACCGGGGACGACCCTCCAGACGGTGCCGCTCGCCCTCGTCGGCGAGGTGCTCGCCGGTCACCCCGCGTACGCCGCCGCCGTCGTGGTCGGCGTCGGTGCGGTCGTCTTCTTGCGGTAATCCGGTGAGAACAGGTTCCGGAGCTTCGGGTCGGCCGAACTACCCCTGCCCGAACAGACTCGCGTGGACCGGCGCGAACCGGGGGCGCTCGTCGTCGCCCGCGTGTTCCGCGCCGTCGTCGCGGACCGCACCGCCCCGGACGCCGTCGCTCAGGAAGTCCCGGAGCGGCGCGTCGAGCGTCTCCGGGTGCGCGAGGAACGCGTCGTGGCCGTACTCCGAGTCGACGACGGTGTGGGCGACGCTCGTGCCCGACGAACGGAACGCCTCGGCGATGCGCTCGCCCTGCGCGGCCGTGAAGTGCCAGTCGCCGGTGTACGAGAGGACGAGCGCTTCACCGTCGAACGCGGACAACGCGTCCGCCAGGTCGCGGTAGCCCGCCGCGAGGTCGAACTCGTCCATCGCGCGGGTGAGGTAGAGGTAGGCGTTGGCGTCGAAGCGGTCGGTGAACCGGTCGGCGTTGTAGTCGAGGTACGACTCCACGTCCCGGTACGGGAAGAACGACGCGCCGGGGTCGCTGGCGAACGACGCGCCCTGCCCCTCGTCGCGGGTCGCGCTCCGGCGGCCGAACCGGTCGTCCATCGAGTCCTTCGAGAGGTAGGTGACGTGCGCGAGCTGCCGGGCGAGCGCCAGCCCCTCGGAGGGTTCGCGGCCGGTGCCGTAGTAGTCGCCGTCCTGCCAGTCGGGGTCGGTGGTGATGGCGCGACGGGCGATGCCGTCCAGCGCGAGCAACTGGGCGTCGAGACGTGCGCCGGTGGCGATCGCGGCGACGCGGTCGACGCGGTCCGGGTAGCGTCGCGCCCAGTCGAGCGCGTTCATGCCGCCGACCGACCCGCCGAGGACGCACGCGAGGCGGTCGATACCGAGGTGGTCGAGCAGGCGGGCCTGCGACCGCGTCCAGTCGCCGACGGTGACCGGCGGGAAGTCGGTGCCGTAACACTCGCCCGTCTCGGGGTTCACGCTCGCGGGACCCGAAGAGCCGTAACACGACCCCGGCACCGTCGCGCAGACGACGAAGAACTCGCGCGTGTCGATGGTCTTGCCGGGGCCGACGACGTCGTCCCACCACGCCGTCGCCTGGTCGGCGGGCGAGGTACCGCCGTCGGTCAGCGCCCGGTTCGGGTTCTGCGCGACGTTGTGACTCCCGGTCAGCGCGTGGCAGACGAGGACGACGTTCGAGTCGTCGGCGTTCCGTTCGCCGTACGTCTCGTAGGTGAGTTCGAGGCGCTCGATGGACTGGCCGCAGTCGAACTCGAACTGCCCGAGGTCGACGCGCTCGTTCATATCGCCACCTCCAGGTCGGCCACGACGTCCTCCGGGTCCTCGATACCCACCGAGAGCCGCACGAGGTCGGGCGTCACGCCCGACGCTCGCTGTTCCGCTTCGGTCAACTGCGCGTGGGTCGTCGAGGCGGGGTGGATGACGAGCGTCTTCGCGTCGCCGATGTTCGCGAGGAAGCGACTCAGCTCGACGTCCTCACAGAGGCGCTTGCCGGCCTCGTAGCCGCCTTCGAGACCGAACGCGACGACTCCCCCGTAGCCACCGTCGAGATAGCGTGTGGCGGCGCTGTGCGTCTCGTGTGCGTCCAGACCGGGGTAGGTCACCCACGCGACGTCGGGATGGTCGTCGAGGTACTCGGCGACGTGCTGGGCGTTCGAACAGTGGCGCTCCATCCGCAGCGCGAGCGTCTGGAGGCCCTGGAGGGTGACCCAGGCGTCGAACGGCGACTGCGAGTCGCCGAGCGAACGGGTCCCGCGCTGGCGGGCCGTCTCGACGAACGCCCTGTCCCCGTATCGCTCCGAGAAGCGGACGCCATGGAACGCCGGGTTCTCGCCGCCGACCTCGGGGAACTTCTCGGGGTAGTCGCCCCACGGGAACGTCCCCCCGTCGACGAGGACGCCGCCGAGCGTCGTGCCCGCGCCGTGTATCCACTTCGTGGTCGACTCCCAGACGAGGTCCGCGCCGTGGTCGAGCGGTCGACAGAGCGCCGGCGTGGCGAACGTGTTGTCGACGAACAGCGGGACGCCGCGTTCGTGAGCCACGTCGGCGACGGCCTCGATGTCCGCCGTTATCAGCGACGGGTTCCCGATGGTCTCCAGGTGGACGTACGCGGTGTCCTCGTCGATGGCCTCGGCGTACGCCTCCGGGTCGAGCGTGTCGACGAACCGCGCATCGATGCCCCGTCTGCTGGCGGTGTGTGTGAGATACGCGTGCGTGCCGCCGTAGATGGACGAGGCGCTGACGACGTTGTCGCCCGCGCTGGCGAGGACGAGCGTCGCCGCGTCGAACGCCGCCATCCCGGAGGCGGTGCAGAGTGCGCCCGTCCCGTTCTCCAGGTCGGCGAGTCGGCGTTCGAGCGTGGCGACCGTCGGGTTGGAGACGCGACTGTAGACGTTCCCGTCGTCGGCCAGCGCGTACCGGTCGGCCGCGGTGTCGGCGTCCGGGAACTCGTAGGAGGTGGTCTGGTACAGCGGCGTCGCCGCCGCGTCGGTGGCTGGACCGCCGCGCTCGCCCGCGTGGACGCAGCGCGTCCCGAACCCCCAGCCAGCGGCGGTGTCACCCGCCCCACCGGGCCCGGTCTCGTCGTTTCTCATGTCTATCGTGCATACGTCTTCGAAGACAAATAACCCACAGTTACGGCAACGCTTGCTGTCTTGCGAATCACTGTCATACGCGGCTGAGGAGCCGGCAGAGAGTCGACACTGGACGGAAGCGAACCGAAGACGGAGAGAAACAGCGAGAGGAGTGAGAGACCGCGTCTCGACCGCGTCTCAGTTCCCGAGCGAGGACGGATCGACGGACTCGCCGTTGAGCTGCGCGTCGACGCTGCCCTCGTACTCGAAGCCGGTGATGTCCCCGGAGAACCGGTAGACGTCGGTGCCGCCGACGAGGAACCCGCTGGCGCTGCCGTCGCCGAGCGAGTCCTCCGTACCGTAGTTCGGGTCGAACGCGATGTCGCCGCTGACCTCGATGTCGTACGGCGCGAAGTCGTCGGAGTTGAGCATGAGGACGTTGCCGAGCGTCCCGTCGGCCCCCGACGAGTCGTCGGAGTCGCTCGACTCGGAGTCGGACTCCTCCGACTCGGAGTCGGAATCGTCGCCGCTCGACCCGCCCGAACTCCCGTCACCCAGCGAAGACGGGTCGACCGTCTCGCCGTCCAGGCGCACCGTCGCCGACCCCTCGACGTCGAACGACGTGATGTCGCCGTCGAACTGGTACTTGTCGGTGCCGCCGACGAGGAAGCCGGTCACCGTCGAACCGTCGATGCGGTCCTCGGTCCCGAACGTCGGGTCGAAGCCGACGTCGCCGCTGACCGAGAACTCGTACGGCGCGAGACCGTCGCCCGACAGCGTCAGGGCGTGCATGCCCCCGGACGAG
The DNA here is from genome assembly GCF_023074835.1 of Halomarina salina. Taxonomy (NCBI): domain Archaea; kingdom Methanobacteriati; phylum Methanobacteriota; class Halobacteria; order Halobacteriales; family Natronomonadaceae; genus Halomarina; species Halomarina salina. Next base: position 1,356,771 of record NZ_JALLGW010000001.1, on the reverse strand, counting down.
CCACCGTCGGAGCTCGAGGAGTCGTCGGACTCGCTCTCGCTCGACTCGGAGTCGGAATCGCCGCCGCTCGACCCGTCGCCCAGCGAGGACGGGTCGACCGTCTCGCCGTCCAGGCGCACCGTCGCCGACCCCTCGACGTCGAACGACGTGATGTCGCCGGTGAACTCGTAGCCGTCCGTGCCGCCGACGAGGAAGCCGCTCGCCGTCGAGCCGTCGATGCTGTCCTCGGTCCCGAACCGGGAGTCGAACTCCAGGTCGCCGCTGACCGAGAACTCGTACGGTGCGAACCCGTCGCCCGTGAGCACCAGTCGCCGCGTCCCACCGGAGGTGTCGGCGGTCTGGGCTTCGGCGTCGTCCGAGTCGTCGCCGCCGTCCGAGCCGTCGTCACTGCTCTCGGAGCCGTCGTCGCCGCTCTCCGAATCGCTGGTCTCCTCGGAGTCCCCGCGGGAGCCGCCGACGTCGCCGCCGGCGCCGGCCCCGTCGTCGCTCGGGAGGGGGCAGCTTCCACTGTACGAGAGCGAGCCGGTGCCGACGCTCGAACCGGGCGTGTACAGCGCCGTGCCGTTCACGTCGATGGTCGACCGACGGACCGTACAGTTGCTCGCGTTCCGGACGGTGACGCCGTTCTGCTCGCCGTCCATCGAGATGCAACAGTCGCTCACCAGCGAGCCGTCGCGGCCGATCAGTTCGATGGCCGCCCGTCGCGGGTTCGCGGCACCGCCGGTGATGCTGCAGTTCCGGACGGTGACCGGACCGCTTCCGGAGATGTCGTCCGGTTCCTCCGCGAACACGGTCGGGAACCGGGTCTCGTTCTGGAACCGACAGTTCTCGATGTCGACGTCGCCCGCCGTCGGCTGGATGCGGACGAGGCCGTCACAGTGGTCCGCCGACTTCAGGATGAAGTCGCAGTTCTCGACGGAGCTCCCGGTGTAGCCGTGGGGGCCCGACTCGATCCACAGCGCACGTGGGTTGTCGAAGTCACCACGGTTGTCCGCGTCGTCGATGTCGACGACGAACGTCGAGTCCTTCACGTACGAGCCGTCGCCCGCGATACGGACCGAGGCGATGTCGTTGTTGGCGAAGTAGCTGTCTTCGATACGGACCTCGCCCGAGCTGCGACTGCCGTAGATGCCGTTCTCGCCCGCGTTCTCGATGTGAGCGTCCCGGATGTAGATGGTCCCCTCGTTGGAGGGGTCGATGAGTAGCGCCTGCGTCCCGCTCGGGTAGTCGCCGACGTCGCTCGCGCCGGTGCGAACGTAGCCGTCGAGGGTCAGCTCGCCGTCCGAACTGTAGACGTTCAGCGCGAGACTGCGGTAGGTGTTCCGCGGGTTGTTCCCGGCGACCTCGATGTTCTTGATCGTCGCGTCACCGTCGGGGGCGAACGAACAGCCGACGCCAGTCTCCCAGTCGTCGCTCTGCTGGATCGTGAAGTCGCCGAACAGCCAGTCGCTGCCGAACCGGACGTTCAGGAACCGCTGCTCGTAGCCCGTCGGGAAGACGAACTCGACGTCGGAGCGGTCGCCGGTCGTGCCGACCATGCCGACGTTGTCGTCGTTGTAGTAGCCGTGCTCCTCCGTCACCAGGTACTCGCCCGGCGGGAACTCGATGAGCGTCCCGGAACCCCAGGCGCTGTCGAGTTCGCTGTCGATCGCTTCGTTGCCGTTGGGGTCCATCCCCAGGTCGTCGACCGCGTTCACCACCCGGTCGAACGAGACGCCGTCTCGCGTCTCCGCCGTCGACCGCCCCGAGAACGCGACCGCACCGGCCGCCGTCGCAGCCCCCAGCTTCAGGTACTGTCGCCGGTCGATACTCCCGAACCGGCCCCCTTGATTCTCGTCGTCGCCCGACGATGGTGTGTCATTGGTTGTCGCATAGTTGTGACTCTCGAACTCCTCGTCCGCACTGTTTCGCTCCGACATGTCTCGACGCAAGCGGGTGCTGTCTGAGGTAAATAAATTGTGGTAGACGTCCCAATACCTGGCGAGATAGTCATTCTTCGGAGAGAGTACCACCCTTCAATTTCCGCTTTCACAAAAGTACAGGGATTAAATCCTACATTCGAGTAGAACTATTCACGAGTTCAAGTATGTTGTTCCCATCAAAAAATGACAGTATCGGGAGAACATCCGTCTCACGGCCGCTGAGACACTCGTCTTGCGCCCGGAGTATCACGAAGTATTGAAAGACGAGTGAGATACTCGGTGAGGGAGAGGAGTGCATCGAGTCCAGGGGCCACGCGACCCCAATCGCGGCGCCGGTGGGTGCTATCCGACGCCGTTAGATGGGGGCAGGCCCTACGTCCACCGTGTCCACCCGTCGCGCTCGCGTCGTCCTCGCCGGAACCGTCTTCGCGGTACTGTTCGCGCAGGTGTTGCTGTATCCGGGCATCACGGACCTCGTGGGGGCACTCGGCGCGGAGACGGACCTCGACGCGAGCACGTGGTTCCTCGCCAGCGAGTTCGCCGGGTTCGTGCTGTTCGCCGGCGTGTGGGGCGCGTTCTCCGACCGCCTCGGGCGGCGGATACTCCTGATAACGGCCGGGGCACTCGGCGGCGCACTCGGCTACCTCGTCCTCGCCGCGCTGCCGTCGGGGACCGGGTTCGGAACCGTCCTCGTGGTCCGGTTCGTCCAGGGCGCGTTCACCATCGGCGCGTTCTCGCTGGCGATGACGACCCTGATGGACCTGAAGGGGGGTCACGGCCGCAACATGGGCGCCGCGGGCATCGCCATCGGTCTCGGCACCGCGATGGGCGCACCCGTCGGCGGCCGCCTCACCGGCGTCGACCCGCTCGCACCCGTCGTCGCCGCCGCCGCGCTGCTCGCCCTCGCCGGCCTCGTCGTCCTCCTCGTCCGCGGCGACACGCCCGCTCCCGAGGCGGGCGACCGCGAGGAGACGCTGCTCGCGGCGCTCTCGCTGACCCGCGACCGCCCGGCGTTCGCGCTCCCCTACGCCTTCGGGTTCATCGACCGCCTCACGGCGGGGTTCTTCGCGCTCGTCGGCACCGTCTACCTCCGCGAGGAGTTCGCGCTCGACGCCGCCACCACGGGCCTCGTCCTCGCCTGTTTCTTCGCGCCGTTCGCCCTCCTCCAGTACCCGATGGGCGTCGTCTCCGACCGCATCGGTCGGCGCATCCCCATCGCGCTCGGGTCGACGCTGTACGGCGTCGTCGTCGTGAGCGTGGTGTTCATGCCGACCGTCCCGCTGGCCGCGCTCGCGCTCGTCGCCACGGGCGTCACGGGGGCGTTCATGGCGCCCGCGACGATGGCGCTGGTCACCGACCTCGCCCGGTCCGACGAACGGGGCGTCGCCATGGGCGGGTACAACGTCGTCGGGTCGCTCGGCTTCCTCGTCGGTATCGTCGTCGGGGGCGTGCTGGCGAGCGAGTTCAGCTACACCCTCGCGTTCGTCGTCGTGGGCGGCCTCGAAGTCGCGCTGGCGCTGGCGGCGCTCCCAGCACTCACACGACTCGACCTCGACAGGCCACGTGCGACGGCCTGAGAGCAACGGCCCGAGGACGACGACCAGACGCGACGAACTGAAGCGACGGTTCGTGAACCGTCCGCCCACGAACGTGTCCGCTCGCAACCGGCCCCGTCCGACTTCGAAACCGACTTTGGCAGGTGCCGTGGACTGACCGTAGCGGTCGAGCGTCGAACCCGTCGGTGCCGTCGACTCGTGTCGTGTACTCCGACCGCTCTCTTCACCTGCCGAGCGACTGGTTCACGGCGATTCTACGCGTTCCGACTGGAGACAGCGAGTGGGACGGGTGCCGCGAGGACGACCCCTTCGCCAGGGACTGAACTGCTCAGTCGTCGAGCACGTCGTGGACCGCTGCCTCGCCCGCGTCCGGGTCGCAGTCGACGCCCACGTCACCGAGTGCCTCGCCGACGGTCCGCACGCCGCGTGCTATCTGGTCGGCGGTGAGGTTGCCCATGTTGCTCACGCGGAAGATGTCGCCGCCGAGGTGGGCCTGCCCGCCCGAGATGCTGACGTTGCGTTCCTTCACGGCGTCGAAGAAGGCGCTCGACTCGTCGCCGCGAATCGCCTCGGGCAGCGAGATGGCGGTGAGCGTGTTCGACAGTTCGGTCGGACCGCTCACCTCCGGGAACCCCTCCAGCCCCAGCGCCGCGAACCCCTCGCGGAACGCCTCCGACTGGCGGCGGTGACGCTCGATGCGGTTGGGCATCCCCTCGTCGTGGATCTCCTCGACGGCCACCGCGAGCGACCGGAACAGCGGGACGGCGCTCGTGAACGGCGTCTGGTGCTGGTCGGCCTTCCGGAGGTGCCACTCCACGTCGGAGTAGAACGGCCCGCGCTCGCCGTCCGCCTGCTCGGCGGCGCGGTCGGTGACGAACACGGCGCTGATACCCGGCGGTGCGGCGAGCGCCTTCTGCCCGTCCGTGACGGCGACGTCCACGTTCCAGTCGTCGATACGGAACTCGTCACCGCCGATGCTCGTCACGCCGTCGACGACGAACAGCGCGTCGTGCTCGGCGACGAGGTCGCCCACCGCCTCGACGGGGTTGAGCAGACCCGTCGACGTCTCGTTGTGGACGAGCGTCACCAGCGCGGTGTCGTCGGTGATGGCCTCCGCGACGGCGTCCACGTCGAGCGAGTCGCCCCAGTCGGCCTCGACACGCGTCACGTCGGCGTAGCGCTCGGCGATGCGGGCGAACCGGCGGCCGAACTTCCCGTTGACCAGCGACACCACCTCGTCGTCCGGGTCGACGAGGTTCGAGACGGCCATCTCCATCCCCATCGTCGCCGTCCCGTTGAGGATGAGCGAGGTGCCCTCGCCGGTCGACTCCCCCGAGGGCGTCGAGGCGGTGAATATCTCGTCGAGGCCGTCCTGTGCGCGCTCGTAGGTCGCTTCGAACTCCGCCGAGCGGTGGGACACCATCGGCGCGTCCATCGCCGCTCGGACCGGTTCCGACAGCGGCACGGGACCGGGGTTGAGCAGCAGGAAGTCGTCGGACATGGTGGGGGGTTGGACGGCGAGCGGATAAACGTCTGCTCACTCGCAAACCTCGCCTAGGATTGCTTTGACATTTGGTCTGGTACGTCTGTGTTTTCCAGGTGGTCCCCGAGGACGGCACTGTGACCACCTCGAAAGGGGCGGCACTCTGGTGAGCCGAAACGAAGCAAGCACTGGAGCGAGTGGAGCGAGCGAAGCGCGCAGCGAGTTGCAGGCAGGGCGATTCCGAAGGAATCGCTTGCAGCCGGGCGGCGGAGCCGCCCGGCGACCACCAGAGTGCCGGGGCTTTCGGGGTGTTTGCGGCTCCTGCCGTGAAGCAACCCGCTCTGTCCCGGCCACCGACTCCTAGCCGGAAAGAAGCGGGATTTTTACCGCCTACCACCAAGCCACGTCCAATGAGTGCGGACGCTCGGGAGGCTCCCGACAACCCCTACGTGGAGGACCCCGCCACCGAGTTCGACCCGGTGGAGGACATCGACGACGAGACGGCCCGCGAGCAGGCCGCGCAGTTGCGCGAGGCGCTCCGGTACCACGACCGACTGTACTACCGCGACGCCGACCCGGTCATCCCGGACCGAGACTACGACGCTCTGCTCTCTCGCCTGCAGGCCCTCGAATCGGCGTTCGACATCGACACCGACGGTTCGCCGACCCAGCGCGTCGGAGGGGAACCGCTCGACGAGTTCGACACCGTCGAGCACGTCGCGCCGATGCGCTCCATCGACTCTAGCGGCGACGTCGAGGACGTCCGGGAGTTCGACCGGCGCGTCCACGACCGACTCGGCCTGTCGCGAGGGGGCAGCGGAAGTGACGACGGCGAAGATGACGGGACAGACAGTGGCGGGAGCGACGGGCAGGCCTCGCTCACGGACTACGACGAGAGCGCCCCCCAGACGACCAGCGAGGTCGAGTACTTCTGCGAACCGAAGTTCGACGGGGTGAGCGTCGAAGTCGTCTACGAAGAGGGCCGATTCGTCCGGGCGACGACGCGCGGCGACGGCGAGAAGGGCGACGACATCTCCGCGAACGTCCGGACGATACGCTCGATACCACTGCGACTCACGGGCGACTACCCGGGGTTCCTCGCCGTGCGGGGCGAGATATTCATGCCCCGCGAGGCGTTCCAGCAGTACAACCGGGAACGCGTCGAACGCGGCGACGACCCGTTCGCCAACCCCCGGAACGCGACGGCGGGGACGGTCCGACAGCTCGACCCCTCCGTGACCGCCGAACGGCCGCTCGACTGCTTCTTCTTCGACGTGCTCGACTCCACGTACGACTTCGAGACCCAACATGGGCGGCAGGACCGGCTCCCCGAGTGGGGGCTGAAGACGAACCACCGGACGGCGCTCGTCGACGACATCGAGGGGGCCATCGACTACCGCGACGATCTCGTCGCGGACCGCGACGACGTGGACTACGAGGTGGACGGTGCGGTCATCAAGGTGGACGACCTGGCGCAGTGCGACCGCCTCGGCAGCACCTCGCGTGCGCCGCGGTGGGCCTACGCGTACAAGCTCCCCGCACGGACGGAAGAGACGATTCTGCGGGACGTCGTCGTACAGGTCGGGCGAACGGGGCGGCTGACGCCGGTCGCGCTGCTCGACCCGGTCGACGTGGCGGGCGTCACCGTCTCGCGGGCGAGCCTCCACAACCCCGACCAGATACGCGACCTCGGCGTCGCCGTCGGCGACAAGGTCCGCATCGAGCGGGCGGGCGACGTCATCCCCTACGTGGCCGAGGTGGTCGAGAACAACGCCGACGGGCACTTCGAGTTCCCCGAGCACTGTCCCGTCTGTGACTCGGCGGTCGAACACGACGGGCCGCTGGCGTTCTGTACCGGCGGACTGGCCTGTCCCGCCCAGTTGCGGCGGGCCATCGAGCACTACGTCTCGCGGGGCGGCCTCGACATCGAGGGACTGGGCGAGCAGAAACTCGACCAGCTCGTGGAGACGGGACTGGTCGAGTCCATCCCGGACCTCTACGACCTCGACGAGGAGGACCTGGCGGAGCTGGAGGGGTGGGGCGAGACGAGCGCCAGGAACCTCCGTGACGAACTGGAGGCCGCGAAAGCGCCACCGCTCGACGACTTCCTGACGGCGCTCGGCGTCCCCGAGGTCGGGCCGACGACGGCCCGCTCGCTGGCGCGGACCTTCGGCACGCTCGACGCCGTGATGGAGGCCGACGAGGAAGCCCTCCGGGAGGTGGACGACGTCGGCGAGACGGTCGCCCACGAGATACGCGAGTTCTTCGGGAGCGAGCGCAACCGCGAGGTCATCGCGGCACTCCGAGAGCACGGCGTCTCTCCCCAGGAGGTGGCCGTGGAGACGGGCGCGGCACTCGACGGGCTGACGTTCGTGTTCACGGGGTCGCTCGACGGGCTGACGCGCGGCGAGGCGCAGGACCTCGTGGAACGCTACGGCGCGAACGCCACCTCCAGCGTCTCGGGGAACACCGACTACCTCGTCGCCGCCGAGGGCGCGGGCCAGTCGAAACTCGACGACGCGGACGCCAACGACGTCCCCGTGCTCTCCCAGGCGGAGTTCGAGGACCTGCTCCGCGAAGAGTACGGTATCGACGTCGACGGCGAGGCGTAGCCGAGGCTGCTGGTGACGTGCGGATGGGCGAACAGGCGACGGCACGCGCTCACCGGACGGGTCGTCGCACGGCTCCCGCCGCCGGGGGGTGTGCCCCGCACCCGCTGACCGTCCGGTGTCGATGGTCAGGTCACGGTGCCGCTGGCCGCGTTCTCGGTGAAGAAGGTTCGGAGCCGTGAGACCCGCTCAAATGTCGACGCTGCGGAATCGGAGGTAGCCGAGCGTGAGCGGGACGACGGCCCACAGCGCGAGGACGAGGAGTGCGAACCAGCCGTGCTGGTAGAACGGCGCGTCGCCCGCGCCTGCCCGCGAGACGTACGACGAAATCGCCCGGTTGTACGAGATGAGCGGGCTCACGCGGAACAGCGCCTCGAGGAGCTCCGGGTTCGAGTTCGGGAACAGTTCGTCGTTCACCAGCCCGACGAGGAACACCCAGAGGAACTGGAAGAAGGCGAACGCGCCGAACCCGGCCATGACGGCGATACTGGTCGACCCGGTGGCAGCCGAGATGCCGAGGCCGAGACCGACGAACGCCAGCGCGTACAGGAGGGTGATGCCGAAGAACACCGCGTACTGAACGACGTCGAAGCTCCCCGCGAGCACGAACACGCCGACGGCACCGGCGACGAACCCAGCGACGATGGCCGTCGCGACGATAGCGCCGCGGCCGAGGAACTTGCCGAGGACCACGTCGCGCCGCGAGTGGGGCATCGTCAGCAGCAGCTTGTAACTGCCACTCTCGCGCTCGCCCGCGATGGCCTTGTACCCGCTGACGAGGCCGATGAGTGGAACCAGCAGCACCGTCGCGCCGATGAGACTTCCGAGGACGTTGTCCGCGGTCACCTCCTGACCGGACGGGATGAACACCTCGGCGATGAGGTACTCACCGACGACGATGAACAGGACGAAGAGGGCGACGAGTGCCAGTAACCGTCTCGACCGGACGGCGTCCTGTACGTCCTTCTTCGCGACCGACTGCCAGCCACTCACGGCCGTCCACCTCCGCTGGCGGGGCGGTTTCGTGTGGGGACCATACCCGACCGTGGTGGCCGGCCTGGCAAAAGTGTAGGTGGTCGGAGTTGTTCAGAGGTCGACGCTGCGGAATCTGAGGTAGCCGAGCGCGGGGGGCACGACGACCCAGCAGACGAGCACGAACAGCGCGAACCAGCCCCCCTGGTAGAACTCGGGGCCGCCCGCGCCGCCCATGACGAAAGCGTCGAGGCTCACGCCGTAGGAGATGAGCGGGCTGAGGCGGAGCGTCACCTCGAACACGGCGGCCGAGGCGTTCGGGAACAGTTCGGTCCGGACGAGGCCGACGACGAACAGCCAGAGGAACTGGAACAGGACGAACGCGCCGAAACTCGCCATGACGGCGACGCTCGTCGACCCGGTAACCGCCGAGATACCGACGCCGAGCGCGACGAACGCCGTCGCGTACAGGAGGGTGACGAGGAAGTAGAGGACGAACGGCGTCACCTCGTACCCGCCGATGAGTCCGAACGCCAGGAGGCCCCCGGCGACGAACCCGGCGACGATAGCGACGCCGACGACGAGACTCCGACCGAGCAGTTTCCCGAGGACCACGTCGCGCCGCGAGTGCGGCAGGCTCAACAGCAGTTTGTGGCTCCCCGTCTCCCGCTCGCCAGCGATGGACCGGTAGCCCGTCACGAGGCCGATGAGCGGGACGAGCACCACCGTCGGGCCGACGAGCGACCCGACCAGCGCGTCGGCGGACGTGACGTCACCCCCGAGCACCTCCACGAGCAGGTACTCGGTGCCGACGACGAACAGGACGAAGGCGACGACCAGCGTCAACAGCCGCCGCGACCGGAGCGCGTCGTTGAAGTCCTTCCGGGCGACGGACTGCCAGCCGCTCATCCGTCGCCGCCTCCCGTCGAGAGACAGTTCGCTACTCGAATCATATCGGCGGTCGGGACCGTCGCGTGAAAAACGTATCTGCGGGCGTGGGAATTGGCCGCGCTCAGAGGTCGCTGCTGCGGAACCGGAGGAAGCCGAGCGCCACCGGGACGACGATCCAGGCGAGCAGCACGACCAGTCCGAACCACGGCTCGGTGAACCAGGGAGCGTTCTGGCCGCTGGTCCCCAGCACCTCGGAGATGACGCCGTTGGCGTTGCTGAACGAGGCCGTCGGGGGCAGGATGTTGAGGAACAGCGCCCAGTCGGGCATCGAGGTCATGAACAGCCCACCGCTGAAGCCGTTGGACGCCCAGACGAGCAGGGAGACGAGCAGCCCCCAGAGGAACTCGAACACCATCCAGAAGCCGAACGCGAGGGCTGCCGCGCGCGACGTACTCGCGGTCGCCGTCGACAGACCCAGCGAGATGCCGATCCACGCGAACCCGAGCAGGATGGACAGCCCGGTGAAGATGAGGAAGTCGGTCACCACGAACTCGGCGAACAGCGCGAGGCCGATGGCGACCGCGACGGCGTAGCCGATGAGGATGGCGATGCTGATGACGATGCTTCGGCCGACGAGTTTCCCGGCGACGACCTCCGCGCGGGTGTGCGGGAGACTCAACAGGAGCTTCAGGCTGCCCGACTCGCGTTCGCCGGCGATGGTCTTGTAGCCGAGCATCAGCCCGATGATGGGGACGAGGAGTCCGGTCGCGCTGCTGAGGAGGGCGATGAACCCGAGACCCGTCGCCTCGCCACCCGTCTGTATCACCTCGGCGAAGAGGTACGCCGCCCCGCCGGCGAAGACGACGAACAGCGCGGCGAGCGCCCAGAACCACTTGACGCGGATGGAGTCCTGGAAGTCCTTGCGCGCGACGGCGGTCCAGCTCATCGCTGGGCCTCCGTCTCGCTCGTCTGGCCGGACGTCGCCACCCCGTTGCGGAGCCCGTCGCGGCCACCCTCGGTGTACGCGGCGAACAGCTCTTCGAGCGACGCCTTCTCGGTCGTGAAGTCCTCGACCTCACAGCCAGCGTTCTCGATGGCCGTGAGCACCTCCGTCTTCGAGGCGTCGTTGATGGAGACGACGATGGCGGTGCCCTGCACCGTCACGTCGGTGACGCCCGCGACGTTGCTCGCGGCCTCGACCGCGCGGTCGTTGGGCTGATCGACGGTGACCGTGAGCGTCGACCCGGAGCCGACGTTCGCACGCAGGTTCTCCATCGTGTCCTCGGCGACGAGTTCGCCGTCGCGCAGGATGCCGACGCGGTCACAGACCGCCTCGACCTGTTCGAGGATGTGGCTGGAGAAGAACACGGTCGTCCCGCGGTCGTTCTCCTGCTGGATGATGCGGCGCATCTCGCGGGCACCGTTCGGGTCCAGCCCCGTCGACGGTTCGTCGAGGACGAGCAGGTCGGGGTCGCCGACCAGCGCCATCGCGAGCACGAGCCGCTGGGTCATCCCCTTCGAGTAGCCACCGGCCTTCCGATCGGCGGCCTCGCTGATACCGACGCGCTGGAGCATCTCGTCGGGCGTCTCGCCCGTCTCCTTCGAGTCGATGGCGAACTGGACGTGCTGCCGACCCGTCAGTCGGTCGTAGACGTGGTAGGCGTCGGGGAGGACGCCGACGCGCTGCCGGACGGCCTTCGAGTCGGCCTGCGCGTCCATCCCGAGCACCGTCGCCGACCCCTCGGTGGGGCGGATGAAGTCGAGCAGGATGTTGATGGTCGTCGACTTCCCGGCGCCGTTCGGGCCGAGGAAGCCGTATATCTCCCCTTCGTGGACCGTCAGGTCCAGATCTCGGAGGGCCGTGACGCCGCCACCGAATCGCTTTGTGACGCCGTTGACATCTATAGCGGGCATACGCGCAGGATTGTGAGTCTCTCTTCATAACCGTTGCTACTCCGAGGACTGTTGACATCCCTACTTCGAGCGCACAGCTGTGACGGTTCCGACAGGACCGGCGGCTCACCGCGACGGGTCGTCCCCGCCGGACTTCGCAGCGGTCGGCCGCTCAGACGGGCCACTGAGATGGGGCCGCTCAGACGTCGTCGTCCGGGTCGTGGCGCTCGCGCATCCGGTCGACCTCTCCCGCGTACCGGTCACGCGTCTCCTCATCGTCCACGGGTTCGAGGTCCGACGGGTCGGCCGCCGTCGCGGCGCTGACGCCCTGGCGGGAGAGGAGGTGTGCCGAGCGCTCGTGGCGCTGGTAGCGCTCGCCGTCGGGCGTCGCGTAGACGAGCGTCACGAGGTTCCGGTCGTCGTAGTCGCGTTCGGCGAGCCACAGCTGGACCGTCTCGTCGTCCGCTCCGTCGGTCGCTCCCCCGCCCGTCGCGTCCTCGCTCATGCTCGGCGCTACACACAGCGGTCGTTTGTAGCTGTGGGCTCCCGGCGACGGCGACCCACCGAACACCGTCGGACCACGCGATTCCTCACAGCAAGCCCTTCTCGCGGGCGAGCAACAGCGGGAGGAGCGTCCACGCCGTCTGCGACCCCTCGCGTGCCCGGTCGAGTGCGTCCTCTACGGGGACGAGGCGGACGTCCACGAACTCGTCGTCGTCCGTACGCTGCTCGCCGGGCGCGAGGTCGTCGGCGAAGACGACACCTCGCGTCGACCGGAGCCACGCGACGGGGTAGTGCTCGGACAGCAGCTCGACGTTCCCGGCCGTGAACCCCGTCTCCTCTCCGAGTTCCCGGCGGCCCGCCTCGACCAGCGACTCATCGCCCTCGACACCGCCCATTGGACACGTCAACACCGTCTCGCGCAGTCGCGGGCGGTACTCCTCGACGAACACGACCTGCCCCTCGTACCGCGCGACGACGGCGACGGAGGGGCGACGGTCGACCCACCCGCGACCCGTCGTCTCGCCGTCCGGTCTGGTCAGGCGGTCGTACCCGACGGTGGTCGCGTCGGTGCCGACCGACCGCGACCACTGGACCGTCCAGTCTGGTGGCTTCGTTCGGTGATTCTCGGTCGGGTCGTCCATGCGTCGCTCGACTGGTGGATTCGACAAAGCGATTGGGCCGCTGGCAGTCTGGGGATTCGTACCTGTGAGAGACACTGCTGCGACTACCTCGAAAGGGGCCGAGCCAGCCAGAAGCCGACGGCTTCTGGTGACGACGTAAGCACGCGAGGGAGCGCAGCGACTGAGCGCGCGCAGCGAGTCGTAGGCGACGAGAACACGGGGGCTTTCGAGGTGTCGTCACCAGATGCCTCGGATCCATAGCCTTCTGATTCACCCCACGCCAATCCTGCTAGCGACTCGTCACCCTCTTACCCCTCGGGCCCGTGAGTCGAGACGGATGGACGGGACTGCGGTGCGCCGGCGCGCCGGTGACCTCCCACGGGAACCGGGCGTCTATCAGTTTCTGCAGGACGACGGAACCGTACTCTACGTCGGCAAGGCCGTCGAGCTACGCGACCGCGTCCGGTCGTACGCCGACCCGCGCTCGATGCGGATTCGCCGGATGGTCGAGAGCGCGGCGAGCGTCGACTTCGCGATGACGGACACGGAGACGCAGGCGCTCCTCCTCGAAGCGAACCTCATCAAGCGCCACCAGCCCCGCTACAACGTCCGCCTGAAGGACGACAAGTCCTACCCGCTCGTTCAGCTCACGGACCACGAGTTCCCGCGCATCGAGGTGACCCGGGACCCGAACGACTCGGCGACCGTCTACGGCCCCTACACCGACAAGGGCCGCGTCGACGTGGTCGTGAAGGCGCTCCGGGAGACGTACGGCGTCCGGGGCTGTTCGGACCACAAGTTCAGCGGGCGCGAGCGGCCGTGTCTCGACCACGACATCGGCCTCTGCACCGCGCCGTGTACGGGCGAAATCGGGGAGGCGGACTACCTCGCGGACGTGGAGTCCGTGAACCGCTTCTTCGAGGGCGAGACGGGCGTGCTCGCCGACCCGCTCCGGCGGGCGATGGAGGAGGCCGCCGAGGAGGAGAACTTCGAGCGAGCGGCGAACATCAGGGACCGCCTCGAAGCCGTCGAGGCGTTCCACGGTGGTGCGAGCGCGGCCGTCAGCGGTCCCGGCGGCGGCGAGCGGACCGTCGACGTGCTCGGGGTGGCCGTCGAGGGTGACCGGGCGACCGTCGCCCGCCTGCGCAGCGAGCGCGGCCAGCTGGTCGACCGGGAGCGCCACGTCATGGACGCCCCGGACGCCGACGAGGCGGTGGCGACGGTGCTCTCGGCGTTCGTCCCGCAGTACTACGCCGAGCGGGAGTTGCCCGACGCGCTCCTCCTGCCGGAGCGGCCGGACGGCGAGGAGGTCACCGACTGGCTCGAACGCGAGGGCGTCGCCGTCCGGGTGCCCGGCACGGGCCGCGAGGCGACGCTCGTCGACCTCGCGCTGAAGAACGCCCGGACCGCGGTCGGGATGCGCGACGAGGCCCGCGACCTGCGCGACGCGCTTCGCGGCTCGTTCCCGGCCCTCGGCCCCGTCGAGCGCATCGAGGGGTTCGACGTGAGCCACGCCCAGGGGAAGGCCGTCGTCGGGTCGGACGTCACCTTCGTCGGCGGGTCACCCGAGAAGTCCGACTACCGCCGCAAGCGCCTCGAACAGGTCAACGACGACTACGCGAACATGTACGACCTCGTCTCGTGGCGGGCGACCCGCGCCGTGGAGGGCCGAGACGAGCGTCCGACGCCCGACCTCCTGCTCATCGACGGCGGGCGGGGACAACTCGACGCGGCGCGCGAGGCGCTCGCGGACGCCGGGTGGGACGTCCCTGCCGTCGGCCTCGCCAAGCGCGAGGAGCTGGTGATAACGCCCGACGGCGAGTTCGACTGGCCGAGCGACGCCAGCCACCTCCACCTGCTCCAGCGGGTTCGCGACGAGGCCCACCGCTTCGCCGTCCAGTACCACCAGCAGGTCCGCGACGAGGTGAAGACGGTCCTCGACGACGTCCCCGGCGTCGGACCGGAGACGCGACAGCGACTCCTCCGACGGTTCGGGAGCGTCGAGAACGTCCGCTCGGCGAGTCACGACGACCTGACGAGCGTCCCCGGCGTCGGCGCGAAGACGGCGGAGACGCTCAAGAAGCGGCTGTAGCAGTTCTCTCGTCTCCCTACGGCACCTTCACGTAGTGGTAGCCCGCGCCCTGCAGTTTCGCCACCGTCCCGACGCCCGAACTCCCGCGTTCGACGCCCTCGACCAGCGTGCCTGGGTCGATGTCCCGCGTCGCCAGCGAGTTCGAGCAGGCGATAAACCGCACGTCGTCGGCGAGTGTCGCGACGTCGTCCGCGACGAAACTCCCCGCGACCACCGCGCGGACCGCCTCGCCGTTGAGGACCACGGCGAGTTCGTCGAGAGCGACGGTGTCGTCGTCGAGCAGGTTCCGGACGTTGGCGAGGACGTGGCTGTGGTCGGCGCTGTCGCCACTCGAACTGTGGAACACGACGTCCATGACCGAGACACGTCGAGCGCGGGCTTATGCTCGACGGTACCGAACCTCACGCATGTCGCACGTGGTCGTCGTGGGAGGTGGACCGGGCGGGCTGTCGGCGGCGCTGTTCACCGCGAAGAACGGCCTCGAAACGAGTCTCTTCGACCAGGGCGAGACGGCGCTCCGGTTCGCGCACCTGCTCAACTACCTCGGCATCGACTCGGTGGATGGCGAAGCGTTTCTGCACGCCGCCCGCGAGCAGGCCGACGCGGTCGGCGTCCACCGGCACGACGAACGGGTCGTCGAGGTAGAGGACGACGGCGAGGAGTTCGTGGTCGTCACCGAGACGGGCACCTACGCCGCCGACTACCTCGTCCTCGCGACGGGTCAGGCCCGCGAACTCGCCGCACAACTGCGCTGCGAACTCGACCACGACGGGACGGTCCTCGTCGACCGGAACGGCCGGACCAGCGTCGAGGATGTCTACGCCGTCGGGTGGCTGACGCGCAAGGACAAGGTGCAGGCGGTCATCTCGGCGGGCGACGGGGCCGCCGCCGCCCTCGACGTCCTCTCGACGGTCGAGCGCGCACCGTTCCACGACTTCGATACGCCCCGAGACGTAACGGTGGGGCGACGACTCGGGCGACGCGACGACTCGACGGCGCGAAACGCTTAGGTGTACGTCAACGAAAGTCAGGGTATGAGTGGGTCCCGCGACAGCCTCTTCTACAAACTCGGCCAGATGGTGGCCGAGGGAGAGAGCCTGCAGGAACGCCAGTCCTCCTCCTCCAGGTCCGCCTCCGCGCAGTCCTCGTCTTCGCGTTCGTACGGGTCGACGTCCGGGTCGACGGACCTCGGCACCGGGTTCGGCGACGGCGGCGACCGCCCCGTCCCGCGCTGGAGTCGCTACCTCCTCGTGGTGGCGGGTGTCGTCGCCGCGGCCGGTCTCGCAGACGTCCTCCCCGTCTCGGGACTCGCGGCGCTCGGCATCGCCCTCGTCCTCGCCGCCCTCGCCCTCCTCATCGACTCCATCGAGATCGTGCAGGCGTACGAGAAGCGCGCGCTGACGGTGTTCGGCGCGAACCAGGGCCTCCTCGACCCCGGCCTCCACTTCGTCCCCCCGCTCATCTCCAGGACCTACCAGTTCGACATGCGCACGGAGACGCTCGACGTGCCCCGGCAGGAGGCCATCACGCGCGACAACTCGCCCGTCACCGCCGACGCCGTCGTCTACGTCCGCGTCGTCGACGCCGAACGCGCGTTCCTCGGCGTCGACCACTACCGCCGCGCGACGTCGTACCTCGCCCAGACGACGCTCCGGGCGGCCATCGGCGACATGGAACTCGACGAGACGCTCTCCCGCCGCGAGGACATCAACCGGTTCATCCGCGAGGAGTTGCAGGAGCCGACCGACCGCTGGGGCGTCGAGGTGGAGGCCGTCGAGGTCCGCGAGGTGATGCCCAGCGGCGACGTCGTGGACGCGATGGAACAGCAGTCCAGCGCCGAGCGCCACCGCCGCGCCATGATTCTGGAGGCTCAGGGTGAACGCGTCAGCGCCGTCGAGCGAGCACAGGGGGAGAAGACCTCGAACATCATCCGCGCGCAGGGTGAGAAGCAGGCGCAGGTCCTCGAAGCGCAGGGTGACGCCATCTCCACCGTCCTCCGCGCGAAGAGCGCCGAGTCGATGGGCGAACGCGCCATCATCGACAAGGGGTTCGACACGCTGACCGACATCGGCAAGTCGCCGTCGACGACGTACGTCCTGCCCCAGGAACTCACGTCGCTGCTCGGTCGCTACGGCAAGCACCTCTCGGGCAGCGACCTCGGGATGCCCGTTTCGCTCGACTCGAACGAGTTCGACGCCGAGACGACCGAGATGCTCGGCCTGAACGACGTCGAGGACATCGCCGCGGGCATCGAGTCCGACGTCGAGATGACGACCATCGAGATAGAGGAGGAGGTCGACGAGGCAGTCGAGAAGACGACCGAGACCGAATCGAACTGAGTCGCGGTCCCGACGCTACTCCACGGCGAGGTCCCGCCGTCGCGCCGTCCGCTGGTCCAGTGCCCGGTCCCTGAGCGCTCGCTGGCGCTCGTCCGGACAGTCGAGACGCGGCACCTCGACGGGTGACTCCTCGGCGTCGAGCGCCACGAACGTGAAAAACGAGGTTGCGGTGGCACGGCGCTCTCCTGCTGCCGGGCGCTCGGCGCGGACGGTCACGCGCACGTCCATGCTCGCTCTGCCCGTCTCGAAGACGTACCCCTCGACGGTGACGACGTCGCCGAGCGTGATGGGCGCGAGGAAGTCGACGTGGTCCATCGACACGGTGACGACCTGTCGGCGGGCGAACCGCCGTGCCGCGATGGCCCCGCAGATGTCCATCCAGTGGAGCACCGACCCGCCGAGTGCCCGGCCGAGGTTGTTCGTGTGGTTGGGCATCAGTATCTCGCTCATCTCGGTGTACGAGTCGAGCAGCGTCGCTGTCTCGGGTACCGCCGCGAGGTTCGCTCCCCGGCCGCCGTCTCCTCGACCGTCGGCGCTCACCACTCCAGGGACCCTCCGCTCTGGTACTCCGTGACCTTCGTCTCGAAGAAGTTCTTCTCCTTGTTGAGGTCGACCGACTCCGAGAGCCACGGGAACGGGTTGTCCGTCCCGTACTGCTCGGGGAGGTCGAGCTGTCCGAGGCGGCGGTCGGCGACGTACTCGACGTACTCCTCGAAGCTCTCGGGGTGCATCCCCATCACGTCCGGCGGGCACGCCTCGCGGGCGTAGACCCGTTCGAGGTCGACGGCGTCCGTGACGAGGTCGACGACCTCCTCGCCGAACTCGGGGGTCCAGGCGTCGGGGTGTTCGGCGCGAATCTGCCCGACGAGGTCGACGCCGAAGTTGACGTGCAGCGACTCGTCGCGCATGATGTACTCGAACTGCTCGCCGACGCCGACCATCTTCCCCTGGCGTTTCAGCGCGAGCATCATCGCGAACCCGGCGTAGAAGAACACGCCCTCCATCACGACGTAGAAGCCGACGAGGTCACGGAGCAGTTCGCGCACGTCGGCGGTCGTCTCGACGGTGAACGACGGGTCGTCGACCGCTCGGGTCAGGTCCACGACGAAGTCGTCCTTCGCCTCGATGGCGGGGATGCGGTCGTACATCCCGTAGAGGTGGTCGGGGTCGAATCCGAGCGAGTCGCAGCAGTAGATGAACGTGTCCGTGTGGATAGCCTCCTCGTAGGCCTGTCGGAGGAGGTACTGGCGACACTCCGGAGCGGTGACGTGGTCGTAGACGGCGAGGACGACGTTGTTCGCCGTCAGCGACTCGGCCGTCGAGAAGAAGCCGAGGTTCCACTCGACGAGTCGGCGCTCCGCGTCCGAGAGGGCGTCGCCCGTCCACTGGTCGACGTCGTCGCCCATCGGAATCTCCTCGGGCGTCCAGTTGTTGGCGACGCCCGCCTGGTAGTACTCGCGCGCCCAGTCGTAGTCGATGGGCAGTATCTTGTTCGGGTCGTGGGTTCCGTCGGTGTCGAGAATCGGCATGTGTGCGGTGGTGTGAGGTGCTGCGTGGTGGTCGGTGGCTGTGCTGGTCGGGCGTCGCTACTGGCAGGCGTCGCAGGTCGGGTCCTCGACGCTCGGCAGGTCGCTCCCCGACTCGTCGCTCGCGTCGGCGTCGTCGCTGGCGGCAGACGAGTCCCCGTCCGCCCCCGGCCCGGTGCCCCGGAACTGCGTGTCGTCGTACTCCGAGAGGTCGAGCGTCGACTTCTCTATCTGGCTCGCGCCGAGCGTCCGCAGGTAGTATGTCGTCTTCAGCCCCGACTCCCAGGCGCGCTGGTAGACGTCGTCGAGGACCGAACCATCTGTTCCGGGGAAGAAGACGTTGAGCGACTGGCTCTGGTCGATCCAGACGCCGCGCTGGGCGGCGACGCGGATCTGGTGGCGCGGGTCTATCTCGAACGCCCCCCGGTGCAGTTCCCGAACCGACGCGGGGAGCTCCGATAGCTCCTGTATCGACCCGTCGTGGTACTTCAGCCGGTCGACGATGCCGTCGCCCCACAGGCCCTCGCGTTTCAGGTCCGCGACGAGCCGCTCGTTGAGCATCGTGAACTCGCCGGACATGTTCGACTTGACGTAGAGGTTCGAGTAGCGCGGTTCGACCGAGGGTGTCGTCCCGGCGATGGTCGAGATGGTGGCGGTCGGCGCGACGGCCATCGTGTTCGAGTTGCGCATCCCGTGGTCGGCGACGTGTTCCCGGACCGCCGACCAGTCGAGAGACTCCTCGGGGTCGACGGCGACCGACTCGCCGCGTTCGGCTTCGAGTCGCTCGATGGTGTCCTGCGGGAAGACGCCGCGGTCCCACTTCGAGCCCTCGTAGCTCTCGTAGCTGCCGCGCTCGCGGGCCAGTCGGGAGGAGTTCAGAATCGCGTGGTAGGCGACCCGCTCCTGCAGCTCGCCCGCGACGTCGACCGCCTCCTCGCTCGCCATCGGGACGCCGAGGTCCGTCAGCGCGTCGTGGAACCCCATCACACCGAGGCCGACCGGTCGGTGGCGCATGTTCGAGTGCTCGGCCTTCTCGCTCGGGTAGAAGTTCAGGTCGACGACGTTGTCGAGCATCCGCATCGCGGTCTCGACGGTGTCGGCGAGGCGCTCGCGGTCGAGGGTCGGCGAAGCGTCGCCGACCGCTCCGGCCGGTTCGTCGTCCTCGCTGGCCGGAACGACGTGCCGCGAGAGGTCGATCGACCCGAGGTTGCAGACCGCCGTCTCCTCGGACGACGTGTTGAGCGTGATCTCGGTACAGAGGTTCGACGAGCGGACGACGCCCGCGTGGTCCTGCGGCGAGCGGACGTTGCAGGCGTCCTTGAACGTGAGCCACGGGTGCCCCGTCTCGAACAGGCGCGTAAGCATCGTCCGCCAGAGGTCGGCGGCGTCGACCCGCTCGAACTGCTCGATGTCGCCCGCGTCGGCCTGCTCCTCGTACGCCTCGTAGCGTTCGACGAACTCGCTGCCGTACGTCTCGTGGAGGTCGGGCACCTCGTCGGGCGAGAACAGCGTCCACTCGCCGTCGTCTCGCACCCGCTGGACGAACAGGTCGGGAATCCACGCCGCGGTGTTCATGTCGTGGGTGCGACGGCGCTCGTCGCCGGTGTTGCGCCGCAGGTCGAGGAACGCCGGGAAGTCGAGGTGCCAGCACTCCAGGTAGGCGCACGCCGCGCCGCGGCGCTTCCCAGAGCGGTTGATGGCGGCGGTCACGTCGTTCGATATCTTCAGGAACGGGACGACGCCGGTGGAGTCGACGCCCGTCGACTCGATGGTCGCCCCCGAGGCGCGAATCGGCGTCCAGTCGGTGCCGAGGCCGCCCGACCACTTCGAGAGGTTCGCGTGCTCGCCGTAGGCGTCGAAGATGGCGTCGAGGTCGTCGGGGACCGTCGTCAGGTAGCACGACGAGAGCTGTGGGTGGGTCGTCCCGGCGTGGAACAGCGTCGGCGTCGACGGGACGAACCGAAGACGGGCCATCGCCTCGTAGAACTCGACGGCGCGCTCCGTCGGGTCGTCCTCCGCCAGCGCGAGGCCCATCGCCACGCGCATCCAGAACACCTGCGGGAGTTCGGAGGGCTCGTCGTCGACGCGCAGGAAGTACCGCTGGACGAGCGTCTCCATCGCCACGTACCCCAGTCGCTCGTCGAGTTCGGGCCGGAGCGTGTCGGCCAGCACACCGAGGTCGAACTCGTCCATCCGGGGGTCGAGGCGTTCGGCCGCGATACCGCGTTCGACGTGGCTTCGGAACGACTCGCCGTAGGCGGCGGCGAGCGCCGCGTCGTCCTCTGGGACCTCGCCGAGCAGGCGACGGTAGTAGCGCCAGCGGGCGACCCGCGCCGCGATTCGCTCGTAGGCCGGGTCCCGCTCGATGCGAGCGCTCGCGGCATCGACGAGGGCGTCGTCTCGCGTCTCCGCGTCCGCGTCCCTCGGGAGGTTCCGCTCCACGGCGTCGACGAGTTCGGCGGCCGCCGTGTCGTCGACGACCGCCTCGTGGTCGGTACGTGCCCGGTCGATGACCGAGCGCAGTTCGTCGCGTTCGTCGGTGTCGGTGGTGTGTTGACTCATGGGTAGTGTCGCCACTGGCCGTCTCCGGCGGTCTCTCGACACCGAGACGGCGTCTGCCGTGTCTCCCTCCTGCCCGTGACCGTCCATAAAGTTTGCCAAGCTTGGTTGGAGTAGTACAACTTAATTTGTCTTAGTGGACGGGCTCGGTTGAGCGTGGGCGGAACCAGTTGCACGCTACGCCTGCCCCAGACTCATGTACGGGCCGAGAGAGGCACTCGACAGAAGATGAGCGAGCAGAAGCACATCGCGGTCGACTTCGACGCGACGCTGACCGAGGGGAAAGAGGACGACCGCACGACGGACGACCCGAACCCGGACGAGGAGATGGTCCACTGGGTGAACCAGCAGTACGACGCCGGCCACACCATCGTCGTCTGGACGGCCCGGCCGTGGGAGGCCGCCAACAAGACGGTCGCCCACCTCACCGAGTGGGGCGTGAAGTGGCACGGCATCCGCATGGAGAAGGGGTACGCCGACATGTACGTCGACGACAAGGGGACGACGCCTCGCGAGCAACTGCTCGACGACGGCTACGACGGCGACGGTGAACTCGACGAGGAGGACATCAGGTCGGCCGAGGCCGCGACCGACGGCGGCGAGGACAGCGACGGCGACGGCGGCGAGAACAGCGACGGCGACGGCGGAGACGGGAACCAGGAGAGCAGCGCGGACGACGGTGACGACGGCGACGACGGCGAGGACTGACGAGCCTGCTCGGTCGACCCCTCAGAACTCCTCGGCCGGTGCGGGGACGCTCTCCTCCTCGCGGTCGAGTTCGTACGCCTCGCTCACCTGCCGGATGCGGTCGCGGATGTCCGCGGCGAGTTCGAACTCCAGGTTCGAGGCCGCCTCCTCCATCCGTCGTTCGAGGTCCGCGACGTACTCCTCGGCCTCCTCCGGCGAGTCGGGGTCGACGTTGGCGACGTTCTCCGTGTCCGTCTTGCTCCCCGGGAGGTTCGTCTCGCCGACCTCCTTGTCGATGGTCGTCGGCGTGTGGCCGTGTTCCTCGTTGAACTCCCGCTGAATCTCGCGGCGGCGCTGGGTCTCGTCGATGGCGGCGGCCATCGCGTCGGTCGTGTCGTCGGCGTAGAGGACCACCTCGCCGTTGACGTTCCGCGCCGCACGTCCCATCGTCTGGACGAGCGTCGTCTCCGAGCGGAGGAACCCCTGCTGGTCGGCGTCGAGGATGGCGACCAGCGACACCTCGGGGATGTCCAGTCCCTCCCGGAGCAGGTTGATGCCGACGAGGACGTCGAAGTCGCCCAGGCGGAGGCCGCGGACGAGTTCGTGGCGTTCGAGCGTGTCCGTCTCGTCGTGCATGTACTCGACCGCGACGCCCGACTCCTCGAGGTACTCGGTGAGGTCCTCGGCCATCCGCTTGGTGAGCGTCGTGACGAGGACGCGCTCGTCGCGTTCGATGCGCCCGTCGATGCGGTCGAGCAGGTCGTCTATCTGTCCGTCGGCGGGCGAGATGTCGACCTTCGGGTCGACGAGGTGCGTGGGGCGGACAATCTGTTCGACCACCTGCTCGGACTGTTCTCGTTCGTAGTCGCCCGGCGTCGCCGAGACGTACAGCAGGTTGTCGGTCTTCTCCTCGAACTCCTCGAAGCTGAGCGGGCGGTTGTCGTACGCCGTCGGCAGGCGGAAGCCGTTCCCCACGAGCGAGTCCTTCCGGGACTTGTCGCCCGCGAGCTGTCCCTTCACCTGCGGGAGCGTGACGTGCGACTCGTCGACGACGGTGAGGAAGTCGTCGGGGAAGTAGTCGAGCAGGGTGTACGGCGCGTCGCCGGGTTCGCGGTCGTCGAGGTGGACCGAGTAGTTCTCGATGCCCGAGCAGTAGCCCGTCTCGCGCATCATCTCGACGTCGA
Source organism: Halomarina salina (assembly GCF_023074835.1). Taxonomy (NCBI): domain Archaea; kingdom Methanobacteriati; phylum Methanobacteriota; class Halobacteria; order Halobacteriales; family Natronomonadaceae; genus Halomarina; species Halomarina salina. Next base: position 1,333,934 of record NZ_JALLGW010000001.1, on the reverse strand, counting down.
ACGTCGTGCGCTCCTCGATGCGCTGGGCGGCCAGCAGGTCTCCCGAGCGCTCGAAGTAGCTCACGCGCTCGTGCATCAGGTCCTCTATCTCCGCGATGGCCTCCTCCATCCGGTCTTCGGGCAGCGAGTAGTGCTCCGCCGGGTGGATGAGGACGGCGTCCTGCTCGCCCTTCGCTTCGCCCTCCAGCGGGTCAATCTTCTGCATCCGGTCTATCTCGTCGCCCCAGAACTCGACGCGGACGGCGTACCGGCCGTACATCGGGAACACCTCGACGGTGTCGCCGCGCACGCGGAACGTCCCCTGCGTGAAGTCGACGTCGTTGCGCTCGTAGTTCAGGTCGACCAGTCGCTTGAGCAGTTCGTCGCGGTCGATGGACTGGTCGCGTTCGAGGCGCAGCGCCATCTGCTCGTACGTGCGCGGGTCACCGAGCCCGTAGATGGCCGACACCGAGGCGACGACGATGACGTCGTCCCTCGTCAGGAGCGACCGGGTCGCCGAGTGGCGCAGTCGGTCTATCTCGTCGTTGATGGAGGCGTCCTTGTCGATGTAGGTGTCCGACTGCTCGACGTACGCCTCGGGCTGGTAGTAGTCGTAGTAGCTGACGAAGTACTCGACGGCGTTGTCCGGGAACAGGTTCCGGAACTCGTCGTAGAGCTGCGCCGCGAGCGTCTTGTTGTGCGCGATGACGAGGGTCGGCTGCTGAATCTCCTCGACGGTCCACGCGACGGTGTTCGTCTTCCCCGACCCCGTCACGCCGAGCAGCGTCTGCTCGCGCATCCCCTGCCGGTAGCCGTCGGCCAACTGCTGGATGGCCTCCGGCTGGTCGCCCGCCGGGTCGAACGGCGCCTCCACGCGGAACGGTCGCTCTCTCCCCGGCCGGTCTGGCTGCAACGGAGAACCAGCGTCACTCATTGGTCGAATCAGGAGACGGACGTACTTGAGGCGCACGCCAGCGGAGTGGAAGTGGAGGGAAGCGGCCTCGCTCGCACGTTCCGCACCTCCACTGTACGCCACTCTCGTCGCGAACCCTCTCGCCAGCCCCGCTCGTCCGACGTCGACGACCCCAATCACCGGTCACTCTCGATACTCGCCCGCAAGTCTCGGGAGGGCGGTCCGGACGCCTTCGTACTCCTCAGTAGTGCTATAGTTTCGTGTTTCCTGGGCGTACGGTTCTGACGACTGCACAGACCCACCGAGCGACAGGTACCCGTACAGTCGCTTCATAGCAGCCTCCTTTGTGTGGAACCCTGTTTTCCCGCCTGCATGACGCCAGACTCGGACGGTCCAGGGACGGACGCATCGCGACGGCGGTTCATCATCACCGCCAGTGCAGCAGGCCTCGCCAGCCTCGCCGGCTGCACCGGCGGGGACGGGAACGGCGACGGGACGACGGCCGACTCGACGAGCGGCGACACCGCCGGAACCACCAGCGGTGAAGGGACCGACGCCCCCGCAGAGGGGAACACGGAGTCGGGCACCGAGAGCGGCGCGGAAGCCTCCCGCCTCTCCGCGGAGGGCTCTTCCACGGTCTACCCCATCGCCAACACCGCCGCGTCCTACTGGAACTCCAACGCACCGCCGGACGACGGCGAGTACTGGGGCAAGAACAGCGAGGGGTCGGTCCCCGGCTGGTCGAACATCCAGACCGACAAGAACCTCGCCGACTACTGGGCGAGCCTCTACGGGTTCGAGACGACCGGCGAGGTCTCGAACCCGCCGTTCCCGGTCACGGTCGGTCTCAGTCACTCCGGGACGGGCGTGACGGCCCTGAAGAACCAGCAGGTCGACTTCGGGGACGCCAGCGCGCCGGTCGAGGCCGAACTCCCCGACGCCAGCGAGGAGGTGCTCGGCAACTTCGTCGACCACGTCGTCGGCCGCGACGGCCAGCCCATCGTCGTCAGCAAGGCCATCTACGACGCCGGCGTGACCGAACTCGACGCGGATACCGTGCGTGCCATCTACCGCGGCGAGATAACGAACTGGTCGGAGGTCGACAGCTACAGCGGCGACGACAAGGAGATCTACGCCGTCGGCCGCGCCACGGGGTCGGGCACCGACACCGCGTTCCGCACCAACATGCTCGGTGCCGAGGACGCGGAGATGCCCGGCGTCGACACGCGCCAGGGGCAGAACCAGCAGGTCCAGACGACCGTCGCGCAGTCCGACAACGCCATCGCGTACATGGCGCTCGCGTTCGTCACCGACCAGGTGCCGGCGGTGGCGCTGACGTTCGACGGGACCACGTACGAACTCGGCGAGGACCCCGGCCTCGGTGCCGCCGAGTACCCCCTGAACCGCGACCTCCACATGTACACGTGGAAGGACACGGACGAGCGCGAGTCCGCGTTCCTCAACTTCATCTACAGCGAGATGGGTCAGAAGATCTTCGTCGAGGGGAACAACTACTTCCCGCTCCCCTCCAGCGAGATCGAAGAACAGCGGAGCAAGCTCGCCTCGCAGTCGAACTGAGGCCCGCGGTCCGCGTCGGACCACAGACCTCGCAGTTTTTCCAACAATGTCAGAAGTTCCAGAAACGAATCAATCATCGGGGGTGACGGGGGTACTCGACAACGCGACGAGAGGTGGCGTAGCGGTCAGCGCGGTCGGGCTCGTCTGTCTCGCCGGGGCGTTCGCGAGCTTCCTGCTGTCGATGCCGTACACGTTCCCGTTGCTGTTCGGGTTCGTCGTCGTCATGGCCTACGGCTGGGTCACACGGCAGGCAGAGACCGCCCGGACGCTGACGTTCGTCGCGACGGTGTCGACGGTCGGCATCCTCGGATTGATCACCGTCTACATCGTCGTCGAATCGATTCCGGCCATCTCCCACATGGGCCCGGACATACTCACGCGGATGCAATCCCCGCTCTGGGAGCCGGGAGCCGGCGTCTACAGCCTGTTACCGCTGATCTGGGGGACGGTCGTGACGACGCTCATCGCCACGGCCATCGCCGCCCCGTTCGGCGTCGCCGGAGCGCTGTTCATCGGCGAGATAGCACCCCGGTCGGTCCGAGATATCATCAAGCCGGCCGTCGAAGTGCTCGCGGGCATCCCCTCTATCGTCTACGGCTTCATCGGGTTCACCGTCCTCAACCCCTACCTGACGAAGACGTTGCGACTGCCCGGGCAGGGGAGCCTGTTCCTCGCTGGCGTCGTCATCGGCTTCATGGCGCTGCCGACGGTCGTCTCCGTCGGCGAGGACGCCATCGCGAGCGTGCCCGAGTCGATGAAGAGCGGGTCGCTCGCGCTCGGGACGACCGACTGGCAGACGATGAAGAGCGTCACGCTGCCGACGGCGCTCTCGGGGCTGTCCGCCGCGATACTGCTCGGCGTCGGGCGCGCCATCGGCGAGACGATGGCCGCGACGGTCATCCTCGGGAAGATTCCCGCGTTCCCCGACCCGCTGTACGACGTGTTCGGCAACACCATCACGCTGACCGCGACCATCGCGAGTCAGTACGGGAGCGCCGCCGGTCGCCCGCTCCACGAGAGCGCGCTGTTCGCGGCCGGCGTCGTCCTGTTCGTCACCGTGATGTGTCTGAGCATCGCCTCCCAGTACATCGAGGCGCGGATGCAGCGGAAACTGGGTGGGAACGAGTGAGCACCGACACGCGGAGCAGACTGGTCGGTTCGGACACGTCGGGGTACGAGACGGCCGCGGCGGCCGCCGTCGGCCTGAGCGTCCTCACCTTCGCGCTGTGTCTCGTCGTGCTCGCCGAACTGGTGCCGTTCGACGACGGCGTCGCCGGCGTCGCGGCACCGACGCTGTTCGGGGGACTCCTCACCGTCCTCGGCGGTGCGGTCGTCCTCCTCGGCGTCGCCTCGGCGAGCGGCGTGGTGACGACGTCCCACGACCGGAGCGCCGGACTCGTCACTGCAGCCGTGTTCGGCGTACTCTGGGCGACCGTCGGGGGACTCGTCGCCTCGCAGACGGTCGGCCTCGGACTGGTCGGCTGGCTGCCAGCCGCGCTCGCCTGTGGCCTGGTCGCCGCCGTGGTCACCGTACTCACCCCCGAAGACATCGGGTCGACGCTGCCCGCGGGCGCGCTGTCGCTGTTCGCCGGGGTCGTCTTCCTGACCGGCGTCATCGGGGCCGGCTGGACGTGGTCGCCGCCGGACCTCCAGGCGTCGTTCACCGCACCGGTCGTGGTCCCCGTCGTGACCGTCACCGTCAGCGTGGTCACGTCCTGGGCCGCCGCGAAGGCCAACGGCGGATTCGGAAGCCAGGGACGCGAGCGCGCGGCGTTCCTGCTCATCTGGCTGCTCGCGGGGCTCGTCCTCACCGTGTTGCTCTCCCTGCTCGCGTTCGTCACGATGAAGGGCGCACCGCGGGCGTTCCAGGGGTTCGACGTCGGACCGGACGTCGGCATCGAGTGGCCGTTCCTCACCAGCGGCGTCTCGCTCCTCGCCGACTCGGCCGGCATCTTCCCGGCGATGATGGGGACGGTCTGGCTGGTCGTCGGCTCCGTCGTGCTCGCCGTCCCGATGGCCGTCGGTGCGGCCATCTTCCTCACGGAGTACGCCGAGCAGGGTCGGTTCACGCAACTGGTCGAGGTCGCCACCAACGGTCTCTGGAGCACCCCGAGCGTCGTGTTCGGGCTGTTCGGCTACGCGTTCCTCGTCCCGCGACTCGCCAACCGGAAGTCGCTGCTGGCGGGCATCCTCGTCCTCAGCTTCATGCTCCTGCCGCTGGTGCTCATCACGAGCCGCGAGGCGATGAAGGCGGTCCCCGACGAGTACCGCGACGCGAGCGCCGCGCTGGGCGTCTCGCGGTGGCAGACCATCCGGAGCGTGGTCCTGCCAGCCGCGATGCCGGGGGTCGTGACGGGCGTCATCCTCGGTGTCGGTCGCATCGCCGGGGAGACCGCCCCGCTGTTGCTCGTCACCGCCGGAGAGATTTTCCCCTCGAAGCGCAACGCGCCGAGCGTCATCTCGGGGTTCGACGTGAGCGTCGTGACGTCGCCGCCGTTCATCGACATCGCCAACCCGGCGCTGTTCCAGCCCTCCTCGGCGCTCCCCTACCAGCTGTACGCGGCCATCACGGCCGGGCTCAGCTCTCCCAACATCGACGACGGGATGGCGTTCGGCTGGGCGACGGCGTTCGTGCTGTTGCTCGTCGTCCTGTCGTTCTACGTCGTCGGCATCGCCACCAGAACGTACTTCAGACGGAAACTATCCCATGACTGAGACGACGAACGATTCGGAGACCGAGCGAGAACAGGGCGGGAACCGGCCCGACGCGTCACCGTCGACGGCGACGGCGACCACCACACAGAGTAAGTCCACGAGCCGAACCGGCGACGCGACCGAGCAGACGGTCGCCGGCGAGACGGACGAACGGACCCGTCCCGAGTGGGTCACGTACGAGTTCGCCGGGGAGTCGAAACTCTCGGTCACCGACCTCGACGTCTACTACGGCGACGAACACGCGCTCAAGGGCGTCTCGATGGAGATTCCAGAGCGGAGCGTCACCGCGCTCATCGGGCCGTCGGGCTGCGGGAAGTCGACGTACCTCCGGTGTCTCAACCGGATGAACGACCGTATCAAGACCGCTCGCGTCGACGGCAGCGTCGAACTCGACGGCCAGAACGTCTACGACGACGACACGAACCTCGTCGAACTCCGCAAACGGGTCGGCATGGTGTTCCAGTCGCCGAACCCGTTCCCGAAGTCCATCCGCGACAACGTCTCGTACGGGCCGCGGAAGCACGGCGACATCGACACCGGCCTCCTGTCGCGGCTGCTGGGCGACGACGACTCGGAGAGCGAGGACGAACTCGTCGAGCGCTCGCTCCGGCGCGCCGCGCTCTGGGAGGAGGTGAGCGACCGCCTCGGCGACAACGCGCTCGGCCTCTCCGGCGGGCAACAGCAGCGCCTCTGCATCGCCCGGTGTCTCGCCACCGACCCGGAGGTCATCCTGATGGACGAACCCGCCTCGGCGCTCGACCCCATCGCCACCTCGAAGATAGAGGACCTCGTCGAGGACCTGGCTCGGGAGTACACGGTCGTCGTCGTCACGCACAACATGCAGCAGGCCGCCCGCATCTCCGACCAGACGGCCGTCTTCCTCACCGGCGGCGAACTCGTCGAGTACGACGACACCGAGAAGATATTCGAGAACCCCGAGAGCCAGCGCGTCGAGGACTACATCTCGGGGAAGTTCGGGTAATGGTCCAGCGAAAGGTCCAGCTCAGCGGCGGGTCCACGTTCACCGTGTCGCTGCCGAAGGAGTGGGCGGCCGAGCAGGGCATCGAGGTGGGCGAGCGGCTCACGCTCCGACCGGACGACGACGGACGTCTCGTCGTCGACCCGAACCCGACCAGCGACGACGGCCGACGCGTCGACGTTCGCTCGTGTGACCCGTCCTCCGTCGCCCGGACTGTCCGAGCGCTGTACCGCCTCGGCTACGACGAGTTCACGCTCGTCGACGACGGCGGACTGGACGGGGACTGCACGCACGCCGCCGCGGAGGCATCGCGCGGCCTCCGCGGACTGGAGACGGTCGAGGAGTCGCCGACGGAGCTTCGACTGCAGGTGCTGCTGGACATGGACCGACTCCCCGTCGACCGCGTCGTCTCCGGGATGCACCAGTCGGTCCAGTCGATGCACCGCCACGCGACCGACGCGTTCGTCGAGGGCGACCCGGAGACGGCCGAGTTGATGGTCGACGACGGGGCCGACATCGCGGCCAAACTCGCGCTCGTCGACCGCTACGCGAGTCGGGCCGCCCGCCCCTGCTCGTACACTGACGACGCGATTCGCTCGCGGTACACCGTCTGGGCGTCCCGACGGGTCGCCGGCCACCTCCAGGCGGTCGCGAGGGCCGCCGCGACGCTCGTCGCCCTCGCCGCCGAGACGGACGCGCCGCCCGAGGGCTGGGCGGCGGCGTTCGGGGACCTCTCCCGCGAGTCGCGGTCGGTGCTCGAGACGACGGTCAGGACCGCGCTCCCCGTCGAGATGGCGGACCGCCAGCGTGCCCACCGGGCGGCCGCGACCTGCGAGCGACTGGCCGACCGCGTTCCCACCGTCCCGGAGCGCACGTCGGCGACGACGGCCGCCCGCGCGACCGGCAGCCTCCACCGTACGGTCGCGGCCGCGACCGGCGTGGCCGACGTCGCAGTCGAGGCGGCCTACTGGGACGGGTCGTCGTAGCTATGTGGAAAGCGAACGCCGACGAATCGTCAGCGCTCGAACTGAGTGCCACTGTATTCACCGATAGCTCGGAGGCAGAATCCTCATGCTCGACCGAGTTATCTACGCCTAGTTACCCTGCCGCGAGCGAACGCAGTGAGCGAGCGGGGTGACCGAATCCCTCAAGGGAGCGTAGCGACTGCGAGGGTGAGGGAATCCTTTTGGTCCAGCTTTTACACTGCCGGGGTCGCGGAGCGACCCCGGCGCGTGGATAAAAGGTGGGTTTAGACCGCGCGGCGCTCTTTCGCCTTCGGGCGGAGGTTCTTGTAGCCGCACTTGCGGCACTTGTTCGCCTCGGGCGAGTTGCGGGCGTTACACCGCATACAGATCATCTTGTTGAGCATCCGGTTTTCCGCTTCCTCGAAACTGGCCATGTTCGGTTCTCTGGGCCGGCGCGGTTAAGGATTGCGAGTAGCGGACGGCGATGAGCGTTAAGGCCACGGGTCGCGTTGTGGGCATATGCCGTTGTACGACCGTCTCGCCGACCTGTCGTTGCGTATCGAGGGTCACGAGCGCTCGACGCAGGAACGCGCCACCTCCTCTGGGTTCGACCGGACGACGACCACCGTCTCGCTGTCGGGCGACGGGGAGACGGGACTGGGCGAGGACGTCACCTACGACACCGAGGACCACGAGCGACTGGTCGGGCACGACCTGGACCTCGCGGGCGAGTACACGCTGGCGTCGTTCTCCGAGCACCTCTCCGACCTCGACCTGTTCCCCGAACCGCCCGAGCGAGAGGCGTCCCACCACTACCGCCGCTGGGCGTTCGAGAGCGCGGCGCTCGATCTGACACTCCGGCAGGCCGACACCGACCTCGCGAGCGCCCTCGACCGCGAGAGCCAGGCGATGCGGTTCGTCGTCTCGACGCGCCTGGGCGAGGACCCGAGCACCGACCGGCTCGACGCCATCCTCGACGCGTACCCGGACACCGAGTTCAAACTCGACCCGACCAGCGAGTGGGACGACGCACTGGTCGCGGACCTCGCGGAGTACCCCATCCGCATCCTCGACCTGAAGGGTCAGTACCACGGGACGGAGGTCGACCAGGACCCCGACGCCGACCTCTACGAGCGTGTCGTCGACGGCTTCCCCGAGGCGACCATCGAGGACCCGGCGCTGACCGAGGAGACGCGGCCCATCGTCGAGGCCGCCGCCGACCGCATCTCCTGGGACGCGCCCATCACCGGCGTCGACTCCATCCGGACGCTGTCGTTCGAACCGTCGTGGCTCAACGTCAAGCCCTCGCGGTTCGGCACCGTCGAGTCGCTGCTCGACAGCGTCGAGTACGCGCTCGGCCGCGACGTGACGCTGTACGGCGGCGGCCAGTTCGAACTCGGCGTGGGCCGCGGCCAGATTCAGCGGTTAGCGTCGGTGTTCTACCCCGACGGCCCGAACGACGTCGCCCCCGGCGGCTACAACGACCCCGACGTCCCCGACGGTCTGCCGACCAGTCCGCTCTCGCCCGGCGACGGCCGGGGGTTCCGCTGGTGAGAGCGGGCACCTGCCGAGACGACGGAGAGCCGGCCCGAGAAGCCCTCTCACCGCCGTTCTCTGAGTGTAGCTTAAATATCTCTCGCGACGTAGTTGTGGTATGAGTTCTCGTACCGAATCAGACACGTCCCTCCGCATGGAGTCCCTCGTCGACGAGGTGAGCAGGTGGCCCGGCGTGACGGTCGAACCGGGTCGCGCCGGTGGCCGCGTCTTCTCGCTGGGCACCCGCGAGGTCGGGACGGCGACGTTCGGCGGGCAGGTGACGGTGACGTTCGGCCGCGCACTCCACGACCCGCTGGTGGAGGCGGACTGGACGACGCCCGACCCGCTCGTCCCCGCCTCGGGCCGGACCGTGTTCCGCGTTCACGGGGACACCGACGTCGAACGCGCTCGCGCACTGTTGCGCCTCTCGTACGTCTACCACGCGCTCTCGCGGCCCGACACGACCGCCGGTCGCGAGGCGCTCGCAGCCCTCGAACTGGAGACCGACCTCGACGACATCGCGCCGCCGTGGACCGTCCGGGACCGGTTGACCGCCATCGCCGACTCCCACGCCTGAGCGCCGCCACGGACGGTGGACGCCACGTACCGCCGACTCACTCCAGGGCTGGCGGTTCGAACCGCCGGAGCCCGAACCCCGTTACCAGGACCGCGCCGACGCCGACCGCGAGGAGCGCCAGCGCCGCGAGCGACCCGACGACGGGGACACGCGGGAGGACGACGAGCAGTGCCTCGACGCCGACGACGCCCGCCGCCGCCGCGACCGGTCGGCTGTCGACGGGGAGTCGCCGTCCGAGCAGGGCACCGAACACGGCGACGGCGTAGCCGACGACGACGGCCCCGACGAGGACCGCCAGCACGCTCACCGGGAGTAAGACGACGGTGAACGCCAGCAGGACGGTCATCGCGAGGGCGGCGAGCGTCGACAGCGCTCCCACGACGCCGCTGACGAGTGGATGGGTGGTGGCGGCGTCCCCGACGGTGCCGAGCAGTCGCGGCCGTCTGTCGGCGAGGAGCGCTCCTACAGCGGCCAGCACGAGCGTCTGGAGGGCGAAGCCGACCGGACTCGTCCCCGCCTCCTCGGCGGGGACGCCGCGCTCGACGCTCCCGACCGACGCCCCCTCCGCGACGGTGACGTCCCCGCCGATGGCCTGCACCGTTCCGGTGACCGTAGCGGACGGGGCGATTCGGACGTCGCCGCCCAGCACCACCACGTCGCCGCGGACGGTGCTGGCGACGTCGACGCTGCCGTCGGCGACGTACACCGACCCGTCGACCGGCCCGTCCGTCGTCACCGCCCCGCCGGCGACGAGCACCGTCTCGGTCGGGCCGTCGAGGACGTGTTCTTCGTCGAGGACGACGCGCATCGAATCGACGTCCTCGCCGCCCGCGGCCGCCGCCAGCAGGACGGCGACGACGAGCAACACGGTGACGGGAGTGAGGTTCACTGTCGCACCTCCCGTCTCCGGTCCCGCTCCCGGCCCGCCAGTGCCCACCGGACGTACAGCAGCGTGCCGACGACGAGCGTCAGCACCACGGCCAGCGCGTTCACCAGTTCGAGATGCGCGAGCAGCGTGACGCCGCGCGCCTCGAAGGAGAGCGCCAGCGCCGTGCTGAGGAACGTCGCCGTCCACCCGGCAACGCCGACGCCGACGGCGGTGTGGAGCCCCACGTCCGCGGGCGTCGAGAGATCCGCCCACAGCGCGAAGTTGAACGTCGTGTAGAGGCTCACCGCCAGCGCGTAGAACAGCGGCATCGCCAGCACCGACCCGCCCGTGTCGAACCGGACGGCGAACGTGTACAGCAGGTGCGTGACGGCGAACGTCCCGAACACCCAGCAGAACAGCCAGGTACGCCCGAAGTTCCGATAGAGGACCGCGGCGGCTATCGCCCCGGCGACGTGGCTGGCGGCGATGGCCACCCGGACACCGACGTCGGGCGACTGCCACGACCCGCCGACCAGCGACGGCGTCTCGACGATGCGCAGGAACCCCAGACTGTCGACGAAGAACGCTCCGAACAGCAGCAGGACGAGCACCCAGAACGTCAAGGTCCTGGTCGTGACGTCCTCGGTTCGGCGGAATCTGCCGACGCCGAACCGTTCCCGCTGGCGGTCCCACCGCGCGACCAGCGCGTTCTCCCGGACCGCCAGCGTTCCGAGGACGACGAGCGCAGGCACGATGGCGACGGCCATCACCCGACTGAACGCGACGACGTCCCACTCCAGCGGGTACACCGCGCCGATGCCGAACGCGCCGGCCGTCGCCGCCGCCCCGACGGCCCCGCGGTCGGGCACCGGGACGAGATCGACCGCGAGCGCGAACGTCGCGGGGACGGCGACGCCGAGCGACAGCGAACACCAGACGACGAGTGCGCCGAACCCGGCGGGCGAGCGGACCAGCGGTGCGACGACCACGAGCAGCAACTGCGCGGCGACGGTGAGCGTCACGAGACGGAGTTTCGTGAGGACCGACCGACTCCAGCCCCGGCGGTCCATCGTCCACCCGGTCGCCACCGCGACGGCGACGGTGAGCAGCGCGAACCCTGCCATCCAGGTCGAGACGGTGTCGCCGTCGAGTCCCACCACCGTCGTCCCGAGGTCGACGAGACCCAGCTGGACGAACGTGATGTTGTAGTAGTACCCGCCAGCCGCGAGCGCGACGAACAGCCCCGCGCCGGCGACGACCGACCAGTCCCCGTCGCGGGCGAACTCGACCAGCTGCACGCGACGTGACACGACGACGCGAGTGATAAACGTTGGTCGGCGGGGTCGGCCGCAGTCACGGCCCGTTCGACGGTTACGCCCCCTCGCCGGCGTCGAGGTACTCCTGCTGGACGGCGACCACCTCCTCCGAGTTCGTACAGTCCGCGTAGCGCCGGAGCGGTTCCTCGTTGAGTTCGAGGAACGTGTGCCCCCAGCGGAACTTCGAGAGGATGGCCTCGGCGTGCTCGCGGTCGCCGAGGATGCAGAGCGCGCCCGCGAACGCCTCGACGGTGTTCAACTGGAACGGCGTCCCGTAGTTGACGGGGTTGGCCGCGACGAGGAACGGGAGCGCGCGGTGACGGCCACGCAGGTCGAACGCCTCGCGTTCGGCCGTCTCCCACGAGCAGTCGAGGGCGACGAGCGCGTCGAAGCCGTCGCCATCGGGAGGGTTCGCGTCCCCCGGCGCGAGCGCCTGTTCGGCGAACGGGTTCAGCACGATGCCGGTCGGCGTCGCTCGCGCCGAGCGGTGCAACGCGGCGAGGTCGAAGCGCGCCAGTTTCCGGGCGCTGCACTTCGTCGGGTCGTCGTCGCCCTCGTACCGGACGTGCAGGTCCACGCGCTCTCTACCCGGCGGGTCGGCAAAAGCGACGCGCTCGACGGTCAGACGGTCCGCGCCCGCTCGTCGCGTGTCACCGCCGTTATTGTGTCCGAGCGCCGAGGTCCGGACATGGACGCCGTCGCTCTCGCCCGCGAGTACTATCGCGTCATCGACGACGCCGACTACGACGCGCTGGCGGACCTGCTCGCGCCCGGATTCGCCCACGACCGGCCGGACCAGTCCATCGAGGGCGGCGACCGGTTCGTCCGGTTCATGCGCGAGGAACGCCCGGAGACCGACACCAGCCACGACCTGGACGCGGTGTACGTCCTCGACGGCGAAGCAGCAGACGAGACGAGTAGTGACGATTCCGCGTCCGGAGGCACGGAGGTGGCGGTCCGCGGCCGACTTCGCCGTGCCGACGGGAGCGTCTGGTTCGGCTTCGTCGACGTGTTCGCCGTGGAAGAGGGCCACCTCGCCCACCTGCGAACGTACACGCACTGACACGAGTAGCCCCCTCACCCGACATTCTCGGTGAAGCGCGACCGAAGCGACCGGAGCTGGCGACAAGAATAAGTGAGCTAGTGTTGTCATGTCGTTCAGATGATAGTGAGACTCACGCGTCGAAACGAGGGGTGGCGACGAGCCGTTCGCCCATCCGATACCGGGTCGGAGGAGCCATGACGGGCGTGTTGACCATGAGCGTCGAAGTGGAACTCGGGTGGGGCGTCCACGACATGCCGAAAGACGACCACCTCTCGGACGACGGCACGCCCGAGCGGGCGTACCTCGAACGGCTGCTGTCGGCGACCGAGCGCTGCGGTGTGCCCATGTCGTTCGACATCGTCGGCCACCTCCTGCTCGACCGCTGTCGAGGGACGCACGAGGGGCCGTACGAGCCGGGCTGGTACGACGCCGACCCCGGCACCGGCGTCGAGGAGGACCCGCTGTTCTACGCCCCCGACATGGCCGACCGCATCCTGGCGTCGCGGGTCGACCACGAACTGTGTACTCACACCTTCTCCCACCTCCTCTGTCGGCGGGCCGCCGAGGGCCTCGTCGACGTCGAACTCGAACGCGTCCAGGACCTCCACGGGGCGCTCGACGGCCCGGTCACCTCGTTCGTCCCGCCGCGGCACTCCCAGCCCGAGAACCACGTCCTGCGGCGCAACGGGATTCGGACCGCCCGGTACGCCAAGACGAGGGAGTCGTCGTCCCGACTCGGGCGGTTCTGGGAACTGACGGCCGCGCCCCACCCGCAGTGGGAGCCGCGCGTCGTCGACGGCGTCCTGGAGACGTACTGCACGACGTACCCGTCGCTGACCGCGCGGTCGCTCCCGGTCGGCCAGCGAGAGCGCTCGCATCCCGCGTTCCGACCGTTCCCACTCGACCTGCGCAAGCGGGTGCACCTGTTCTACCTGATTCGCTCGACGCGGCGCGCCATCGAGTCGGGGACGGCGCTCCACCTCTGGTGTCACCTGTTCGACCTCAGCAACGCACACCAGTTCGAGGTGCTCGACGCGTACCTGGAGTACCTCTCGACCGTCCCGGAAGACGAGTTGCGCATCCGGACGATGCGGGACCTCCCCGAGGAACTGGTGGTGGAGTGAGATGGACGTCGCACTCCTCCTGAACGGCCCGCGGGTCCGGGACTGGCAGGCCGCGGCGCTCGCGTACCTCCTCGATGCCGACGACGACGTCGAGGTGACCGCTATCGTCTACAACGAGTACGAGAACGACGCGACGGCCCTGGAGACGCTCCGGCGGGCCGTCGAACTCCGCGAGTGGGCGGCCGTCGCCACGCTGAACAACCTGCTGGTCGAGACCGGCCGCGAGCGTGGCTACGTCGATATCGACACGCTCGTCGACCGCGACGCGGTGCGGGAGCTGTCGGTCCACCCGACCATCGTCGACGGGTGGAAACAGCGGATTCCGGCGGAGACGGTCGACGAGTTCTGCGACGACGTCGACGTGGCCATCAGGTTCGGCTTCGGCTTCCTCGTCGGTCCCGTCCTCTCCGAACTCGACCACGGCGTGCTGAGCTACCACCACGGCGACCTCACCGAGTACCGCGGCCAGCCGATGGGGTTCTGGGAGTTCGTCCACGGCCGGCAGACCGCGGGCATCACGGTTCAACAGCTGACCGAGACGCTCGACGGCGGCGGCGTCGCCGCGTCGAAGACCGTCGACATCTGCGACCTCAGGACGTGGGAGGCCGTCAAGCGGCGACTGCTCGAGGAGTCGGAGGACATGCTCGCCACCGCCGTCCAGTCGCTCAGGGACGGGACGGTCCGGGAACCGGACCACCTCGGCGACCTCTACACGCTCCCGAAGGGTCGTCCGGTCCTGACGTTCGCCGTCAAGAATGCGTGGGGGCACTTCCTCGAAGGAGCGTAGGTCGGCGGGGCGCGTCGGTCAGCGACGGGACTGCGTCCGTCGCCTCAGGCCCGGACCGGCCGCGGACCGAGGACGTAGTTGAGCGTCGTTCCGACGAGCAGCAGGATACCCGCGAAGTAGAGGAAGGTGACGAACAGCAACACCGCGCCGAGGAACCCGTACGCGGCGTACTTCCCGGACCCGGCGAGGTACGCCTGGAAGACGAACTGGAGGACGAGCCAGCCTACGGCGGCGAACGCCGCGCCAGGAAGCGCCCGTCGGACCGTCATCTCCGTCTCCGGCAGCACGTAGTAGATGGGGAGCAACCCGACGGTGAGTCCGGCGAGCAACGCCAGCGCACCGACGAGGTTCGGGTAGGGGAGCATCGACAGGGCCGCCCCACGGAGTACGGCACCCACGGCGACCATCAGCGCGATGGCGAACACGACGCCGACCAGGGTGACGATACCGTCCCTGACCTGGTCGAGTAACGACGGGTCCTCCGTGGTCGCGTATATCTCCGCGAACGCCACGTCGAGGCCGCGGACGACCTTGATGGCGCTCCAGAGCACCAGGAGGAACCCGACGATGCCCGCACCGGTCCGTCCGGCACCGCTCGACAGCGCCTGCTGGACGACCTCCTCGCCGCTCCCCGAGAGGAACGACCCCACCTGCTCGATGACGAACGAGGTGAACGCCTCGCCGCCGACTATCGACCCGATAATCAGGAACAGGACGACCAGCGGGATGGCCGAGGCGAATGCGTAGTAGGCGAACCCCGCCGCGAGCAGCGTCAGGTTCCGGTCCCGAGCGACGCCGACGACGGCCTTCACCGTCGAGGTTGCGTTCATCGTCGGTTCGACAGCGGGCACGCACTAATCGCTGGCCCCTGCAGACAGCGTCGCTGTGGTGTGCTGTCGCTCCTCACCGTCGGGTCGGCTCGGGAGAGAGACGGAGGATGGGTGGCAGACCGCGGGGACGCGGGAGCCGGAAGCCCGCGGGGGAATCGCTCAGTGAAGTGCCGTCACTCCTCGTCTCCGTCCTCGCCGTCGTCGCCCTCGTAGCCGAACTCGTCGTCCTCGTCGACCGCGCCGTCGCCGTCGTTGTCCAGGTCGTCGTTCGCCGGACCGGGCATCGACTCGTCGTCCTCGTCGACGTGGCCGTCACCGTCGTTGTCCACGTCGTCGCTGCCCTCGTCGACGGTCGCCTCGTCGGGCGTGTAGACGTAGAGGCAGTCGTTGGGGTACGACCGGCCGAACTGGTCGGCGTCCTCACAGCAGAGCACGCGGCCGTCGTTCATCACGAACACGTTGTCGACGTTGACGAGCGCGCTGTTCGCCACGTCGGCCGTGTCGGTCGCGTCCGGGCCGACGATGACCGGTTCGAGCGTGGAGATGTCGTAGTCCTCCTCGATGACGGCGCGGTAGACCAGGCCACCGTCGACGCGGTCGACCTGGATGTCGCCCACGTCGTCGCTCATCCCGGTGTTGACCTCGGAGATGCCGAGGTAGATGTAGTCGCCCGGACCGGCGTCGTCCTTGCTGTCGATGCCCTCGCTCTTGCGGAACTCGACGGTCGCACCGATCTCCTTGGCCGCGGCGCGGGTCTCCAGGAACGGTACCTTGCGGAGTTCGGGGCGACCACGGTCGTCGACCGTCGACTCGGGGTCCTCGCTCCACAGTTCGGCCCACTCCGTAATCTCCTCGTCCGAGACGTAGTCGGCGTTGCCGTTCTCGACCACTTCTCGGTCAGCCTCCTCGATGGCAGCCTCCATGTCCTCCCGCCAGTCGGTGTCGGCGTGGGAGTCGAGGTAGTCGACCTGGTCGATACCGTCGTACTGGGCGATCCACTCGGCGACCTCGCGGTTGCTCGCCCTGCTGAGCGCCAGCCACTCCAGTTCGAGGTCGGCCTCGGCGGGCGGCTTGCCAGCGGCGGCGTCCTGGTTCGTCACCTTCGCGGCGTGGAGCGTCCCCTCGACGTCCATCGGGTCGTCGTAGCTCGGAATCGGCTCGTCGGCGACGAACTTGTACAGCCCCTTGTTCTCGCCGTCGGAGGAGAGGTAGACGGTCTGCCCGTCGGCCTGGAAGTCCGGGCACTCCCACGCGGCCCGACCCATGCAGTAATACTTCGTCGCCTCCGGCTCCTCGGTGTCGGAGTCCCGGAAGTCGACGATGTAGCCGTAGCGGTACGGGTTGGGGTACGGCCCCTCGATGGGCGTCGCGTCGTCGCCCTGCCCGACCGCCGCCGCGCCCAGGTAGTACGCCTGCAGTTCGAGGCCCGCCAGCGCGAAGGTGCCCTGCGGGTACCACGCGTCCTCGCCGTAGTACTCCGAGACGGCCGCGGCGATGCCGGTCGGGTTCGGGCGGTTGTAGAACTGCGCTCCGCCGCGCTGGTTCGGCCCCTCGTTCTCGCCGAACTCGCTGGTCTTGACGTACGGGCCGACCCGCGTGTGGGAGTACTCCTCCTCGGCGGAGAGGTAGGTGTTCCACGGGCTGGTGTCGCCGTAGCAGTTGATGCGGGTCCCGCCGAGTTCGCGGAGGGCGTCGGTGTCGGAGAGGTTCTGGGCGTTCTCCATGTCCGCCGACCACTCGCCGTCGTCGTCACGCGAGACGGGAATCTGGGAGACGTCGCCGGGGCTCTGCTCGAAGTTGGTGAACAGGTAGCCCTCCGTCTCCTCGTCGTTCGTCGGGACGAACCGGTTGCAGTCCGGGTTGTAGCCGAAGTTGCCGTACCGCGAGCCCTCGTACTCGCTGACCGAGAGGCCGTCGGGCGTGACCGGGTAGCCGAGGTCGTGGTCGTCCCCGATGTTGTCGCCCTCCTGTGCGAGGACGGTGAACTCGCCGCTGCCGACCCGCACCTGGCCCTGCTTCTCCTTCGTGTTCGGGATGCCGACCGTGTCGAACTCGCTGTCCTCGGTGAAGTCGTAGCCGCTCACGTAGCCGATACCGCCCTTGTTGAACGGGGCCGGGTTCCCCCGGCTCGGGTGCTGGACGCTGAAGAACAGCGATCCGCTCTTCGTCACCTCCGGCCCGGTGACCTCCGCCCCGAGTGCCGTCCACGCGAACCGCTCCAGCGTCCCGTCCTTGACGATGGGTGCGTGAGGGGTGTCCACGTCCTCGTCCGACTGTGCGTGCGCCGCCCCGACCACGCTCGCCCCGAGCGAGGCCGCGACTGACGTCTTCATCAGGTTCCGTCGAGTGAACTCGACCATGCACGTGGACCCCCGCAGATTCGGTAAAAGTAGATTTGTAATGGGGATATAGCGCTGCACGAATCGCTCCGACTCCGACCGGAGACGACGTTGGGCTACGTTCCCCAACTGGTCAGTTTCGGAGAGCGTCGAGTACGTCGAACCCGCATCCAGCGGACGGTCTCGGACGAGTTCGGTGCGGACGATGGGCGCACAACAGGTGGTCGACCTGGTTTGGAGAGACGGAGGGCTACAGGTCACGAACGACGGCAAAACGGCATCCAGCGGTGGTGAGTATCGAACCGGTCAGAACCCACCGTGATGTGAAGCGATTCCGTGGCGAAGCCACCCCACGTCGGGGGTTACTCCATCCCCCGCTCGGCAGCGCCGGTGCGGATCTCCTCGGCGCGCTCCCGGACCCACGAGACGTACCGGTCGACGCGCTCGGGTTTCACGCCGTAGAACGACGCCACCCAGTTCGTGTCGGCGTACGGTTGGGTGAGCATGTACGCCGCGAGCGTATCCCGGCCGGCCTGAATTATCTCCGGCGGAACCCCGCGGTCGCCCGTCCCGGCCTCCTCGAACCCGTTGACGTCGAAGTAGACGTCGGCGTACAGCGTCGCCATCTCGGAGGTTTCGAACGCGATGCCCTGGTGCTGTGGGGCCTCGAAGCGATAGCGCGGGCCGTCCGGGGCCGTCCGGTCCAGTTCGACGATTCGGACGCCGAGCACGTACTCGACGTACACCGATTCCCCGTCCGCCGTCGCGTCGTGCGATGTCGACATGGTGGGAGTCACAGCGGCGACCGACCATCGGGAGTCGGTCACGTCGCTGGAGGAGTGCTCCCCCGTCCGTCGCTTAACCGTTCGTAATAGCGGTACGTTGCGCTCCGGAGCGCTCCCCTCACGACCGCGCACCGTCGTTCGACTACTCGCGTTCGCCGCTGCCCAGCGCGCTCTCGCCGACCGGTTCGTGGCCCTCGATGACCTCCTGGCCGCCCATGTACGGCCGGAGCGCTTCGGGAACCGTCACCGTGCCGTCGTCGTTCTGGTAGTACTCCAGGATGGCGACCATCACGCGCGGCAGGGCCAGCCCCGACCCGTTGAGCGTGTGGAGGTACTCGGCGCTCTCGTGGCGTTCGGGGCGGTACTGGATGCCCGCACGACGCGCTTGAAAGTCCTCGAAGTTCGACACCGACGAGACCTCGAGCCACCGGCCGCCCTCCTCGGGGCCGTCGTCCTCGTCGTTCGCGGGTGCCCACACCTCGATGTCGTACTTCTTCGACTGCGTGAACCCGAGGTCGCCCGTACACATCTCCAGGATACGGTAGGGCAGGTCCAGTCGTCGGAGCACCTCCTCGGCGTCGTCGAGCAGTTCCTCGAAGCGCTCGTAGCTCTCGTCGGGCCGGACGAACTGCACCATCTCGACCTTGTTGAACTGGTGGACGCGGACGATTCCTCTGGTCTCGGTCCCGTGTTCGCCCGCCTCCCGCCGGAAGTTCGGCGAGTACGCCTGGTGTTTGAGGGGCAGGTCGTCGTCCAGCAGTATCTCGTCGCGGTACATGTTCGTCACCGACACCTCCGCGGTGGGGCAGAGCCAGAGGTCCGAGTCGTCGTACGCCTCGGTGTTCGCCTCGCCGAGGCGGTAGGCGTCGTCGACGAACTTCGGGAACTGGCCCGTCCCGGTCATCGACCGCGAGTTGACCGGGACCGGCGGGAACACGTCCACGTAGCCCTGCTCGCGGTGGACGTCGAGGAAGAACTGGACGAGGGCGTGTTCGAGGCGCGCGCCGTCGCCCTTGCAGAAGTAGAAGCCGCCGCCGGTCACCTTCGCGCCGCGGTCGAAGTCGAGGATGTCGAGGTCCTCGCCGACGTCGTAGTGGGGGACCACGTCGTCGGGCACCGCGCGCAGGTCGTCGAACCCCTCGCGTCGGCGCTCGACGTTCTCCTCCTCGGTCGCCCCCACGGGCACCGAGTCGTCCGGAATCATCGGTAGTTCGAGGAGTGCCGCCTCCAGTTCGCCCTCCAGTTCGTCGGCGCGGTCCTCGACGGTCTCCAGTTCGTCTTTCAGCGTGCTCGACCGGTCGATGGCCTCCTGGGCGGCCTCGTCGTCGCCCTCGCGTTTGAGTTCGCCGATGCGCTGGCTCACCTCGTTGCGCTCGTGGCGCAGGTCGTCGCCGCGCGCCTTGAGCTCTCGCCACTCCTCGTCGACCGTCAGGACGTGGTCGAGGTCCACGTCGTCGACGCCCTTGTTCTGGAGCGCCTCGCGGACCACGTCGGGGTTCTCCCGGACGAACTGTCTGCTGAGCATAGTCTCGGGTTCTGCCGGTCCGGCAAAAGGCGTGTCGCATCCGTGGTCGGGACTAGCAGTGTCTGGAGCGCGTGTCGGTCGTTCGGGTGGCGCTCTACACGGAGTGGTTGCGAACAACTCGAAAGCCCCCGGCATCTCGACTCGGTGCGGCGGGCGCGCTCCTCGGTCGCTTCGCTCCCTGCGGTGCTCACCCGTCCGCGCCAGCGTCGAGACGCCGGCCCCTTTCAGTCCCACGCTGGACTCGTTCCACTCGTCCAGCGAGTTCCCCCTCGCTTCGCTCGCGGGAACACCCGGACACGGCAGCCCTGCCCTTCCCCGGGTCGCACGCCGCTCACTTCGTTCGCGGACGTGCTCCCGGCCCAGCACCACGGCTGGCCGCGCGTTCAGGCGCGGCCGACGGGAACGGTAGGCGCGGTGCTGGCCCTGGTGGACTGAAAGGGCGAACCGGGAGGACTATGCCCGACCCCGCAAGCACGCGACCGAGCATGGCGAGGGAGCGCGCGCAGCGTGGGGCGCGCGAGTCCTCCCGTTGAGGGCTTTCGAGGTAGTCACAGCGTTGCCGTCGAAAACGACTCGACCAGTGATGACCCACACTGCTAGAGGCGACTGACTTTTCACGGCCACAAGCAAGACCCACGTATGGCAATCGGCGACCTCCGCGAAGTCGAGACGGGCGGCTGTGAGGACCTCTACTACGTCGACGTGGGACTGTACGGGACGCCCGAGTACGGCAGCGTCTACATCCTCGACGCGGAGCGCCCGGCCGTCGTCGACCCCGGCACCGGCGCGAACCGCGAGCTGATATTCGACGCGATGGCCGAGGTGGGCATCGCCCCGGAGGACCTCGCCGTAATCGCGGTGACGCACGTCCACCTCGACCACGCGGGCGGCGCGGGCTACCTCGCTCGCGAGTGCGAGAACGCGACCGTCACCGTCCACGAACGCGGCGCACGGCACCTCGCCGACCCCGAGCGCCTCGTCGCGGGGACGAAACAGGTCGTCGGCGCGCGCTGGCAGCACTACGCCGACCCGCTCCCCATCGACGAGGAGCGACTGACCGTCGTCACCGACGGCGACGTGGTCGACCTCGGCGACCACGAACTCCGCGTCCACCACGCACCGGGTCACGCCCCACACCAGGTCGTCTACCACGACCCGACCAACGACGCGGTGTTCACCGCCGACGCGGCGGGCATCTACGCCCCGAGTCGCGACGAGGTCCAGCCGACGAGTCCGCCCGTCAACTTCGACCTCGAACAGGTGCTCGCGGACGTCGAGACCATCCGCGACATCGACCCCGAGACGCTCCTCTACGGTCACTTCGGCCCCGCACCGACGGCCGACCGCCTCGACGAGTACGCCGAGACCATCGAGGCGTGGGTCGAGTCGATTCGCGCGGCCCGCGAACGCCTCGACGACGACGACGCGGTCGCGGACCACTTCGTCGAACGGGCCGACACGGCCGACCTGTGGGGCGAGGAGCAGTCGGAACTGGAGACGCGACTCAACGTCGACGGTGTGTTGGTCTACCTGGACCAGCGCGAGGAGTGACCGTACCTCTCGTGACCGCCAGTCACGGACGGAGCGAGTGAGACCCTCGTACAACCGAGCGGGAAGTGGAACGCCCCGTGAGGAGCATGCCAACGAGTCGACTGTTCGAGGGGATATTTCACGGGCGATGGGACGACAGAACGGGGGCAGTCCGTACTGTCGGTGGACGTTCGACCACTCTGTCGTCGGCAGTGGGTCGAAATCGCTCGACGGAACCGGTGGGAGTTTAGTAGTCGCGCCCCACGTCCCCGGCGAGGACCCGCAACAGTGGCCAGTGAACTCATCCCTCTCGTCGCCGGTATCATCGCACTCGGCGTCGTCTCGCAAGTGCTCGGCGACCGCTTCCGTATCCCGAGTATCATCTTCCTCATCGTCGCGGGGCTGATACTCGGACCCATCTCGGGGTTCGTCCTCGAGGAACCCATCGTCTCGCAGGCGACGTTCGGCGAGGGCCTGTCGGCCATCGTCGGCCTGTCGGTCGCCATCATCGTCTTCGAGGGGGCGTTCCACCTCAAGATCGACAAACTCCGGGAGGCGCCGCGCGAGACCATCAGACTCGTCACCGTCGGCGCGGTCATCGCGCTCGTCGGGACGGCCATCGTCGTGAGATACGCACTCGACGCGGCGTGGGACATCTCGTTCCTCATCGGTGCGTTGCTCGTCGCCACCGGGCCGACGGTCATCGCGCCCATCCTGGAGGTCGTCCCGGCCCGCGACCGCGTCGAGGCGGCCCTGGAGACGGAGGGCATCGTCAACGACGTCACGGCGGCCATCATCGCCATCGTCGTCTTCGAGGTGGTCATCGGGCACGCCAGCGAAGGGGGCATCGTCGCCGGGTTCGTCGAACGGCTCGGCATCGGCATGCTGGTCGGCGTCTTCGTCGCCGGGGTGCTGTACTACGCCATCCGGTACGTCGACCTCTCGCCCCAGAACGCCCCGCAGAACGCCCGGCTGCTCGTTCTGGCGGGCGCGCTCGTCGCCTACGGGGCGGCGGACTACTTCGCCACCGAGGCCGGACTGCCCGCCGTCGCCACCGCGGGTATCCTGCTCGGCAACGTCGACCTGCCCTACGAGGAGGACATCACCGACTTCAAGGGCGACGTGACGCTCATCGTCCTGTCGTTCGTGTTCATCGCGCTGGCCGCGTTGCTCCAGCCACAGGAGGTCATCGACCTCGGCATCGGCGGACTCGTCGTCGTCGCCGTCGTCGCGCTCGTCATCCGGCCGCTGCTCGTGTTCGTCTCGACCGTCGGTCAACGATTCACGACGGGCGAGAAGCTGTTCATGAGCTTCGTCGGCCCGCGCGGTATCATCCCGGCGTCCGTGGCGACGCTGTTCGCGGTCGAACTGCGAGCGGAGGCGGAGGGCATCAGAGCCGGCGACATCGCGGGCACCGCGGCCGAAGCGGCACAGCTCGACGCGGCCGCCACGCTGCTCGTCGGCACCGTCTTCCTGGTCATCATGGCGACGGTCGTGTTCGAGGCCGGCCTCGCCCGCTACATCGCCGAATACCTCGATATCATACCAATGCGTGCAATCATCATCGGATCCGGTACCGTGGGCCGTGCGCTCGCGGACCGCCTCGAAGACCGTGGAGAGAACGTCGTCATCGTCGAAGAGGACGTCGAGATGCTCGAAATCGCCCGCAACGAGGGCCACACGGTGCTCCAGGGTGACGGCACGGACATCGACGTGCTACAGTCGGCGGGGGCCGGGAAGGCCACCACGCTCGTCGCCGCGACCGGCGACGACGACGTGAACCTGCTGGTCGCCCAGCTCGCCAGTTCGCGGTTCGACGTCGAGACGGTCATCTCGCGCGTGAACAACGCGAACAACGTCGACGCGTTCGAGGACCTCGGGGTCCGGACCGTCGCCCCCACCACCGCCACCGCGCAGTCCATCGACAACCTCATCGAACGCCCCGCGCTGGCGAAGTGGACCTCCGGTATCGGCGAGACGGGCGACGTCCAGGAGATAGAGGTCACCTCCGAGGAGCTGGTCGGCCGGTCGGTCCGGGAGGTCGGGCCGGAGCTTCCGGGAGGCTGTCTCATCGCGCTGGTCGCGCGCGACGGGGACGTGCAGGTGCCCGACGCCGACTACGAACTCGAGTACGGTGACCGCATCACCATCATCGGTGACCGGAACTCCGTCCGCGAGGCGATGACGTTCTGCCACCCCGAGTGAGGCTGGCGAGCGCCCCGACCGAGGACAACCCGTCCATCGTTTTCCGGCGTTCCGACACGCCCTTGCGCACACCGGTCGAGCACCGGGTATGAGCATCGTCGACGCCTTCTTCGACTCGATTCCGTTCGCCAACCACCTCGGCATCGAACTCGACGAGGTGGGCGACGGCCACGCGGTCGGCCACGTGGACCTGCGCGACGAGCACTCCTCGAATCCGGGCAGCATGATCGCCCACGGTGGGGTCGCCTACTCGCTCGCGGACACAATCGGGGGTGCGGCGGTCGTCGACCTCAACGAGACGGTGACGCCGACCATCGACATGCGCATCGACTACCTCGCGCCGGCGACGGGCGAGCGGTTGGTCGCGGAGGCCGAGGTGACCCGCAACGGGAACAACGTCGCCACCGTCACCGTCGACGTCGAGGACGGCGAGGGGACGGCCGTCGCGACCGCTCGCGGCGTCTACAAGACGGCCGGCGCGCCGGGACAGAACCCCTGGACCGGCGGCGGACGGGAGTAGCGAGTACCACAGAACAGCGCCTCTCTCGGTCGAGCGCTCAGTTCGTCGCGTCGAGGATCGACTGGTAGAGCCGCGCCTCGCGGTCGGCGAGCTGTCGAATCTCCCCCGCCGCCGTGTCGATGCCGTCGCGCAGTTCCCCGCCGTCGTCGGCCTCGCTGGCGTCCTTCAGCGTCGCGCCCACGGCCGACCAGTCGTCGGCGATAGCCGCCATCTCCTCGGTGACCTCGTCGCCGAACGGGTGGTCGACGGTCCGGAAGAAGTCGCGCTGGAGGCCGCGGAACGCGCCGCCGCCCGTCCCGCGCCGTTCGACGTTCTGGTAGGCGAAGCGGACCGTCCACGCCGGGTCGGGGAGCTGCGTCCACGACGCCATGTCGGAGACGAGGCGCTGGATGCCCGCGAGGCCGTGGACGCCGACCGGACCGGGGTCGAACCGACCGCCGCCGGGGCGGAGCATCGAGCGGGCCATCTCGACGGTCGCTTCCTCGATAGCGACGTCGAGGTCGGTGCCGAGTTCGGGGTCCGTGACCGTGAGGTAGCGGTTCTTCAGGGGGACGAACGCCCGCGAGGACATGGCAGCGCGGAGGCGGTCAGTCGGGAGGTGCTGCACCTCCTCGAACTCGCTGTCGGAGAGGTAGACGCCCTCGTCGTCGTAGCCCACCGCGAGCAGCGAGTGAGGTGCGAAGTGGGTGTCGGTGTCGAAGTAGTCGAGGTCGTAGATGTCCGCGAACAGCAGCACCGGGTGGCCGTCGTCGAGGCGAGCGCGGACGTCCGCCCACGTCTCGTCCCAGTCGCCGCCCTCGTGTTCCTCGTGAGGAATCTGGAGCGTGTGGAAGAACGCCCGTTCGAGCGAGAGCGGGCGGCCGATGAACGCGCGGTGCGGCGAGTCGTCGAGTTCGAAGAAGGTGAAGCCGAGACCGGAGGCGAGGCCGAAGCAGGTCTCCTCGTCCAGCCCCCAGTCGTAGAACCGCGCGAGGTTCGCCAACGACGTCGAGCCACAGTGCCGACCGGTGGCGTGGTCGTAGCCGGAGAGTTTCATATCGGAGGCTGTCGCGGGCGGCCGATAACGGTTCCGTCCCTTCCTCCAGTCGTCCGTCTACTCCGACCCGAACGCGAGGAGGTGCCGCTCGGTGCCGACGACCAGTGCGTCGTCGCTGACCGCGATGGCGCTCGCCGGGGACGGAAGCGGGCGCTCCCACAGCGACGACCCGTCCGTCACCGCGAGCGCCCGAATCGAGTGTCGCTCGCCGTTCTCGCCGCCGGTCACCGGGAGCACCACCGCGTCGTCGGTGGCGACGGGCGGAGCGGCGAGCGACCCGTCGAGCGAGCGCTCCCACCGCCGGTCGCCGGAACCCACGTCGAGCGCTCGAATCGCCACCCCGTCGGACGCCGTGGTGGCGACGACCGCAGTCCCGTCGGCGTCGACGGGCGGCGCGGGGCGGCCGGGCAGCGACTCGGTCCAGACCGGGTCGCCCTCGTGGGAGAACCCCCGGAGTTCGTCGGCCGCGGTGCCGACGAGGACCCGTTCGTCCGTCGTCACCGGTGGCGTGACGGCGGCGACGTCCGAGCGCCACCGACGGGTGGGCGCGTCCGCGTCGGAGAGGAGTTCGTCGACCACGTCGGCGTCGAACGCGCCGAGGGGGCCGTCCGCGGCCGCGACGAACAGGCCGTCCGTGGTGAGTGCGGGGGCGAACGTCGCGGCCGACGACGCCAGTCGCCAGCGCTCGGTCCCCTCGCCGGACGACCAGGCGCGGAGGCCGGTGTCGGTCGGGAAGTACGCGAGTCCGCCGCCGACCACGGGCGCGCCGCTCGCCGCGCGGAGGTCCTCGTGCCACCGGAGTTCCCCGTCCTCGGGGACGTACGCCGTGGCGACGCCGCTGGCGGCGTCCGAGCGCGTGGCGACGTACAGCGTGTCGTGGGTGTAGGCGGTGCCGAGCGGACGCCCGTCGGCGGGGCGAGTCCACGAGCGCGTGCCGTCGCCCAGGCCGACGTTCCCGACCCACGAACGGCCGTCTTCGGCACTGGCCGAGGTGCCGACGAACCCGTCGGGGCCGACCAGCGTCACCGTCCGCACGGCCCCGTCGAGGGAGAGTCGCCAGCGCTCGTCGGGACTGCCGAGTTCGACGGGAGCGTGTCCGCTGTTGTACGTGTCGTGGCGCGCGAACCGCCAGTCGGGGCTGCTCCGGTACGTCTCGACGGGGTCGTCGCTCCCGAGCGCGGCGCAGCCTGCGAGCGCGCTGGACGCGACCGTGGCCGTCCCGGCGAGCAACGCGCGCCGCGAGACGGGTCGTCGCGCCGGGTCGAGGAGGGACTGCTGCACGGCTATCGTCTCTCGGCCGACGTAGTTCGGCGTTTCGTTCCGACACGCCCCACTCCGCCAGTGGACGGGAGGGCCGACGCGAGCAGCGGTGCCGAAGCGGTAGCGGAGCGGTGCGCGTCGGTCGAAGGAGGACCGTCGAGCGGTCAGTCGGCGGCCATGGAGTCCTGGGTGTCGAGGTCGACGAGGGTCTCGATGTCGGGAATCTCCGCCTCCGCGTCCGTGAGCACCTCCATCCGACGGGTGAACCTGGTGCGCGAGTAGTCGACGAGGGCGACGGGGTCGACGGCCGCGCCGAACCGACTGAGCGTGTTCGCCACGAGCGGCATCAGGTCCATCAGCGTGTCGTGGACGACCTGCTCGTCCACGCCGTCGTCGTGGACGTGGGTCCGAATCTCGTGCATCCCGAACCCGACGTGACGGCCCTCGTCGGCGCGGATGTAGCCGATACCGGTGACGACGCTCTCGGAGTTCGGGAAGTCCCCGACAGCGATGTCGTCGCCGCGGTCGCTCAGCGCCGACTGGAGGCCGTAGTAGCCCGTCTGGGCGAGGACGCTCTCGACGACCAGGTGGTAGTGACAGTACGCCTTCACGCGGTTCTCGGGCGTGTCGTCGGTCAGGAGGCGCTCCATCGCCGTCTCCGTCCGGTCGAACAGTTCGACGTACTCGTCGTTGAAGAAGCGCTGGTTCGTCGGGTATGTCACGTCGAAGCCGTGGGCCTCCGCGGCGGGGACGATAATCTCGCGCCAGATTCGGTCGAAGAACTGCGTGTGCTTCGCCTCGTCGTATATCTGCGAGGCGACGAACATCTGCTTGTCGACGTCGTCGAGGGCGAGCAGCAGCGGGGCGACGTCCTCGGTGACGGCCTCCTCACCGGCCCCGAACAGCGCCAGCGCGAGCATCAGTTCCTCGAACTCCTCCTCGGTGATGTCGTAGTCGACGAGTGTCTGACGGTCCCGTTCGATGGTCTCCTGGGCGATGTCGTGGTAGGGGTCCCAGTGGTTGTAGACGCCGTGTTCGAAGAACTGCTGTGCCTTCGCGTCCCGGTCGAGTCGGAGGTTCCGCGTGGCGTCCTCTACTTTCGTCATGTGTGGTCACGCACCATCCCGACACCTCGCAGGGGCCGTGATTGAGTGGGTCGCCGCGCATTCGAGGCCGTTTTTACGTGAATCGGTCGGGCATTGATGTTTCAGCCACCAGTGGTGACAAAATCGTGTCGGTCGTCGGTGGCGCTCGACGGCGGGTGGTGCAGTCGGTGGCGCTCGACGGTCTCGCTCGAAGAAGGGCGGTGATGGTCGTCGTCGCGAGCGACAGCGCAGGCGTCGGAGCGAGGCCTTACCGGCTGAACTCGATGGCCATGCCCTGCCCGAAGCCGACGCACTCGGTGGCGATGCCGCGTTCGGCGTCGCGCTTGATCATCTCGTGGACGAGCGTGACCGGGAGGCGGGCACCGGTCGCGCCGAGCGGGTGGCCCAGCGCGATAGCGCCGCCGTTGACGTTGTACTTCTCGTCGTCGATGCCGAGTTCGCGCTGGCAGTAGAGACACTGGCTGGCGAACGCCTCGTTCAGTTCGACGAGGTCGTAGTCCTCGATGTCGCGGCCGGAGCGCTCCAGCAGGTCCTCGACGGCCGGGATGGGACCGATGCCCATCACCTCGGGCTCGACGCCAGCGACGCTGTTGTTACCGATTTCGGCCAGCACCTCCAGGTCGTGGTCCTCGGCGAACGCCTTGCTCGTGACGAGAAGGGCACTCGCGCCGTCCGTGATCTGGGAGGCGTTGCCGGGCGTGACGCTCCCGTCGGACTTGAAGATGGTCGGCAGTTCGTCCATCTTCTCCCGGGAGACGTCGTGACGGATGCCCTCGTCCTCGGAGACGGTGCCCTCCTCGGTCTCGACGGGGACGATCTCGTCGTCGAAGCGACCGGACGTGGTCGCCTCGCTGGCGCGCTGGTGGCTCCGGAACGCGTAGTCGTCCTGGTCCTCGCGGGAGACGTCGTAGCGCTCGGCGACCTCCTCGGCGGTCATCCCCATCTGGAGCGCCGCGAGGTTGTAGTCCTCGTTCATCCGCGGGTGCATCTGGGTGTTCGCGCCCATCTTGACCCGCGACATGTTCTCGACGCCGCCGGCGATGATGGCGTCGCGCTGGCCCGCCCGAATCGCGTCGCTCGCTCCGGCGACGGCCTGCGCCGACGACGCGCACCAGCGGTTGATGGTCGTCCCCGGCACCGACTCGCCGAGGTCCGACAGGAGCGCGATGATGCGCGCCATGTTGTTGCCCTGCTCCTCTCGCTGCTGGGCACAGCCCCACATCAGGTCGTCGACGTCGTCACCGGAGAGTCCGGTGTCGGCCAGAATCTCGTCGATGAGCGGGATCGACAGGTCCTCGCTTCGCACGTCGGCGAACGCGCCGTCTTCCTTCCCGAAGGGAGTTCGATACGCTCTGACGACGACGGGTGTCGTGTCGGCCATACCGGAATGCAGGCGAGTCTCACACTTAAATTGCGGCAGAACTCCGGCTGTTTCGTCCGGAGTTTACTCGGGACTCAGCGCTCGGAGCGCGACGAGTCGTCCGCGAAGGCGTCCCGGAAGAGGGAGAGCGAGATAGCGACCATCACCAGCCCGCCGACGAGTTGCACGCCGGGGACCAGCAGTCCGAACTCGCTGGTGTCGACGACGCCGTCGAGCAACCAGGGGAGCATGACGAGGGTGCTGACGGTCGAGAGGAGCAGCGCTCGGTTTCTGTCTGCCATAGAGGGGCTGTCGACTGGTCGGTCGCTCACGAGGACCGCCGTCACGGGCATCCGACAGTCTCGATGGCGGAGCTATCGGTCCGATGCCACGTATAGCTTTCTTCGTAGCAACCGGGTCGGTACCCGGTCGGTTAGCGAGCAGTCGGCGCGGCGCAGACGAGTCGCGTCCGCGCAGCGACGGCCGAACCGAGCACCCACGGTATGTAGAAGGATTCTTGCCGAGGTGAGTGAAACGGTCTGGCATGATAGACGTCCCCTCCGCTGTCGCCCCGGCCCTCCCACGAGGTGACCCCTGACGATGGCGACGGACACCGCGACGACCCGGGAGAACCGCTACGGAGCCATCACGGACCGACTGCCCGCGAACGCGGCGCTCCTCGCCGTCGGCCTCATCGTGGTCGTGGGACTGGTCGCGCGCCTCGTCTGGCTCGGGAACCGCATCGCCCACCAGGACGAGGCGCGGGTCGCGTACTGGACGCTCCGGTTCGCCGAGACGGGGACGTTCGAGTACCGGGCCATCATCCACGGGCCGTTCCTCCCCATCGTCGACGGCTGGCTGTTCACGCTGCTCGGCCCGACGGACTTCTCGGCGCGCCTCGTCGTCGCGCTGGTCGGGGCCACGATGCCGCTCGCGGCGCTCCTCTTCAGGACGCGCCTTCGCGACTCCGAAATCGTCGCGCTGGCCGCTCTGCTCGCGTTCAACCCGCTGTTGCTCTACTACTCGCGGTTCATGCGCAGCGACGTGCTCGTCGCGGCGTTCATGCTCGTGGCGCTGGGCGGGTTCGTCCGCGCGTACGACACGCGCCGCGTTCGCTGGCTGTTCGTCGCCGTCGGGACGATGGCGCTCGCGCTGACCGCGAAGGAGAACGCGCTGCTCTACCCCGTCTGCTGGCTCGCCGCAGGCGTCCTCCTCCTCGACGCGATGCTCCTCAGGGACCGCGCTCGCGGCGTCCGGGCGCGGGAGACGCTCGCTCGACTCGGCCGCGGCGTGGCCGGAATCAGCGAAGACGACGACGAGCGAATCCGGCACCGATTCGGAGGAATCGACCGGTGGGGCGGCCGGGCACTCGTCGTCGCAGTCGGACTCGTCCTCTGGTTCTTCGTCGTCATCGTGTTCTTCTACGCGCCACGTGGCGGCGGGTACGGGCCGCCGTACAGCGCCGGCGGCCTCGACCTGTACTCGTCGCTCGGGTCGCTCGTGGGCGGCGACCCCGGCCCGTTCGTCGCCGTCCTCGACGAGGCGACGTTCGGCGCGTGGGAGTCGTTCGCCAACCAGTGGGGGAAGAGCCACGACCACCCGTTCCTGCCGTACCTCGAACACTACCTGAAGACGATGGAGGCGGGCGCGCTGGCGGTGTCCGCGCTCGCGGTGGTCGGAACCCTCGCCGACCGGTACCGCGGGGGCGGCCCGCGGCCGCTCGTCATGCTCGGGGTGTTCTGGGGCGTCTTCTCGGTGCTCGGCTACCCCATCGCCACGGACATCAAGGCACCCTGGGCGGCCGTCCACGCCGTCGTCGCCCTCGCCATCCCCGCCGCCGTCGGCCTCGCGCTGGTGGCTCGCTGGGGCGCGGAGGCGTTCGCGGACGACGACCGGGAGGGCGTCGCCCTGGCCGCCATCGTCTGCCTGCTCGTCGTCGCACAGGTCGGCTACGCCACCGGGACGCAGGTGTACGTCCCCGAACACGAGTCGACGAACAACCAGCTCGTCCAGTACGCCCAGTCGTCGACGGGCGACATGAAGACGCTGCTGAACGGCGAGGTGGCGACCATCACTCGGGAGAACGCGGGGACGGACGTCCTCTACTTCGGCAAGGAGTTCTTCATGGCGCGGGAGTCGCAGGCGAACCAGCCGGGGAACACGGGGAAGTGGTTCGACCGCCTCCCGATGGCGTGGTACATCGAGCAACAGCAGTACGCCGAGGGGCGGGGCTCGCCGGGCGTCAGCGTCACCAGTCGCCACCGCGCGAACGACGTCGGCCGTACCGACCCGTCGGCGCTCCCGCCCGTCGTCATCACGCTGGCCAACCGGTCGGGCAACGACGGCGGGAACGCCTCGGACATCGAGCAGTACCTCGACGGCTACGAGAAGCACACGTTCGAGCGCTACGGCTACTCCAGCGAGTTCGTCGTCTTCGTCCGGGAGGACTGGCAGCAGTACGCCGACGTCGAGTCGCGCGTCTTCGACGCACTCGACCCGTCGTCGGGGGACGGGTCGCTGAGTGCGTCGTCGGGGCATCCGTCGCTCGACGACCCGGTGTACGGCTGAGGGCGGCTGCGGCCGACGTGTAGGAGTTCGGTGCGGGCGGCAGGACAGGCGCTCTCCGACGGTCTTATTGCGGTCAAGACGTAACTCTCCGGGAAATGACCGCCCCGGCGCTCGACGTCGTCGAACTGCTGTTGACAGCGCACGTCTACAGCGAGAACCGCGAACTCGACCCGGGCGACCTGCCGCCGTCGTATCGACGCGCCTTCTGGAGCGCCGACGCGACGCCCGACGAGTCCACCGGCCGCCCCGCACCGGGCGGCATCGAACGCCCGCTCTCGACCTCCGAGACGGCCGTCGCCGAGGCGACCGACCTCGCCCACCCGTGGGAGGCCGTCTCCGACCTGATGTTCACCGAGCGCGAGGAGTTCTCGGGGACCATCGGCTTCACCGACACGGGGATGGCAGAGAAGTGGTTCACCGAACGTGCCGACGACGAGCGTCTCATGGCGAACCCGACGCTCGCGCAGTACTTCGAGGAGGAGTTCGAGGACGTGGACTACGAGGCCGCCCGCGCGAACAACCGCCCCGTCCACGCCGACCGGGTGTGGATAGACAGCCTGCTCGACCAGATGTTCGACGAGGACGACGAGGAGATGCTCGACCTCGTGGAGGTCCGCGCGCCCGAGGAGGTCGAGATGACCCTCGACGACCTCGTGCTCACCGACGACCAGATGGGCGAGATCGGGAAGATAGTGAAGGCCATCGAACACCGCGACTACCTCGCCCAGATCGGCCTGCGCGAGATAGGCAAACTGCTGTTCGTCGGCCCGCCTGGCACCGGGAAGACCTCCATCGCCCGAGCGCTGGCGCACGAACTCGACCTGCCGTTCGTCGAGGTGAAACTGTCGATGATCACCAGCCAGTACCTCGGCGAGACGGCGAAGAACGTCGACAAGGCGTTCATGGTCGCCAAGCGCCTGTCGCCGTGTATCTTCTTCATGGACGAGTTCGACTTCGTCGCGAAGACGCGCTCCTCCGACGAGCACGCGGCCATCAAGCGCGCCGTCAACACGCTGCTGAAGTCCATCGACGAGATTTCGCTCATCCGCGACGAGGTGCTGCTCATCGGGGCGACGAACCACCCGAACCAGCTCGACTCGGCGGCGTGGCGGCGGTTCGACGAGATCGTCAACTTCCCGAAGCCGGACGACCAGATGCGTGCGGACATCCTCCGGGTCATCACCCGCGAGATGGACATCGTCGACTTCGACCCCGATGCGCTGGCCAGGGAGACGTCGGGGCTGACGGGCAGCGACCTCCGACTCGTGCTCCGCGAGGCGGTGCTCGAAGCGCTCACCGAGGAGCGGACGACGCTCACCCAGCAGGACCTGCTCGACGCCGTCACGGACTTCGAGGAGCGCGACAACCTCAAGAACCTCGACATGATGGACGACAGCTCCGACCTCATCGCCGGGAACGGCGTCGACGCGGACGGTCACGACCACGACCACTCGGACGACGACGCGCACGACCACGATTCGCACGACCACGCCGACGAGGAACACGCCCACGACCACGCCGACGACTGACCGTGGAGGTCACGCTGCTCGGTACCGGCGACACGACGGGGACCCCGACCGTCGGGTGTGACTGCGACACCTGTTCGGCGGCGAGGAGCCGTGACGTCGAGCGCTCTCGGTTCTCGGTCCACGTCGAGAACGAACGCACCGGCGAGTCGCTCCTCGTCGACTGCTCGCCGGACTTCCGCCACCAGTTCCTCCGGGACGACGTCGACCTACCGGACGCGGCCGTGATATCGCACATCCACTTCGACCACCTCGACGGCCTGGGCAACGCCTACCGCCTGCTCGACTCGCTGCCCGTCTACGCCGCCGACGAGACGGACCCAGCGACCGGTGAGAGCGTCGCCGACACCGTGTCGAGCAAGTTCGACTACCTCGACCGGGTGACGGTCCATCCCGAGTCGCCGTTCGAGACGTTCGAGACCTGCGGGTTCGAGGTGACGCTCGTCCCCGTCGACCACCCGCCGCTGGTCTGCTACGGCCTCACCGTCCGGGACCCCGAGACGGGCGCGACGCTCGCGGTGAGCGGCGACACCTCCTACGCCGTCCCCGACGACTCGCGGGCGGAACTCGCCGACGCCGACCTGCTGCTGGTCGACGGCATCGTCCCCGCGCGGCTCTGCGAGTACCACCCCCACGGCGGCACCCACGAGGACGACGACGGGACGCCGCGGACGTTCGGCACCAAGCACATGACGTTCGAGGGCGCACGGGCGCTGGCCGCGGAACTCGCCCCCGAGACGTACCGCCTCGTCCACGTCTCGCACTTCCCGACGCCGGAGGAGGCGTTCGCCGAGGACGTCGCGGTCGACGGCGAGCAGTTCACGCTGTAGGGGTGGCGTTGCGGCGAGAACTGCCGTTTCCTCCCGTCGAGCGCCCCTCTGTGGCCGAAACGAACCTTACGGTCGAGCGCGAGAGGGCAGTATGGAGTACGGGTACTACCACCGTCGACTGAACACCGACGCCGTGGGTCGGTACGACGTGACGCCGCTGTTCGCCGACCCGGAGGCGTTCGACAACCTCGTGACGGACCTCGGGCGACCCGCGCCGGGGAACTGCACGCACGTCGGCGGGGTCGAGGCGCTCGGGCTCGTCCTCGGGTCGGCAGTCGCCCGTGACCTCGGCTGTGGGTTCGTCCCGGTCAGGAAGGGCGGGAAGTTCCCGCTGCGAGACGAGGAGCTCCACCGACGGCAGTTGACCGACTACTCCGGCGAGACGAAGACGCTCGAACTCGCCCGAGAGCTCGTCGGCCCGGACGACCGCGTGTTCCTCGTCGACGACTGGATCGAGACGGGCGGACAGATGTGGGCGGCGTGCAAACTCGTCGAGGAGACCGGTGCGTCGGTCACGGGCGTGAGCGTCCTGAACGCCCATCGCGACGAACGGACCCGCGACCTGTTCGAACAGTACGACGTCTCGACGGTCAGGTAGCCGACGGCTGCTCTCCCTCACGGCGCTCCTCTCCCCCCGAGCCGTGTGGACGACTCAGCGGAATCGGTCGAGCCCGGACTGCCGTCGCACGACACCCGGCGGGTCGCGCACCCACGGCGAGGTCGCCGCCCGGTAGTCGTCGAGTGCGACGTCGCGGACGCCCTCGGCACACGGGCAGCCGCGACCGGGGCCGACGACGCGTTCTTCTCGCGTGCAGAACGGTACCGGTCCGACGCCGCCGACCGTCTGGAGTTCGACGTGCGGGCAGTCCGGAACCGGGACGCGCCAGCCCTTCCCGTAGGCACGCTCGGCGACGCGACGGCGCAGGCGTGCCTTCTCGGCGGCGTCGACGACCTCGACGCGCGTCTCCGTTCGCCCCTCCTCGACCACCTCGACGCCGGGCACGCTCGGGTCGAGCGGCGTCGGTTCGCGGACGACCTCGTACCGGCCGTCGTCGGGGTCGACGCGCCAGACGCCGACCTCCTCGGGGATGCGGTTGAGGTGTGCGCCGGTGACGTACGAGGCCGTCGCGAGCACGATCTCGTCCAGCAGGCCGAGCGAGACGTCCTTCCGTAACTGGGTCTCCAGGTCGCCCGGTCGCGAGAGGTCGGGTTTGTTCTCGACGCCGACGAGTCGCGAGAACCAGTCGCCGGGGTAGCGGGTCGTCTGCCGGACGTACTCGCGGCCGCCCCGGCGTTCGCGTTCGAAGAAGCCCGCCTCGACGGCCTCCTCGACCACCTCGCGGGCGAACTCGGGGTGGTAGTCGTCGAGCACGTCCCGCCAGTAGCGCGCCGTGCCGGTCCCCACATCTGCCTCGATGGCCGCCGCGGGAATCGTCGCGTCGGTGATGCGTGTCCGCTCCTCGAACGACGGGCCGGGGTCGACGAGGACGGCGTCGACGATGCGCCTGCTCCGGGTGCCGGTTCCGAGCTGGCGACTCACGAGGTGGCCCTCGCTCTCCAGCCGGGCACACAGGCGCATCTCGAAGCCGAACTCGCGCACACCGCTCGTTGGTGTGAGTCGAAGAAAAACCGTGTGGACGCCCTCAGAGCCGACCCGCCCACCGGGCGAACAGCGTCGCGACGACGGCGGGAAGGGTGAACAGCAGCGCCAGTGCGACGATGCCGACGAAGACGGGCGGAACGACCGCCAGCGCGACCACGAGGACCAGCAGGACCGCCAGTAACTGGAGGAGCCGCAGGGCCGCCGCGACGACCTGACCGGGGACGACGACCCGCCGTTCGAAGGCGGTACCACGCTCGCTGCCGACCGCGACCGAGAGACTGATTGGGGCACTCATACAGGTAGGCGTACGCAGTACCCGACAAAAGCTGTTATCTGAACTACATTTCTG
This sequence comes from Halomarina salina, assembly GCF_023074835.1. Taxonomy (NCBI): domain Archaea; kingdom Methanobacteriati; phylum Methanobacteriota; class Halobacteria; order Halobacteriales; family Natronomonadaceae; genus Halomarina; species Halomarina salina. The sequence goes on along the minus strand of NZ_JALLGW010000001.1, from coordinate 1,298,180 downwards.
TAGCCCGACCAACTAAACTGTTCTTCTGTCCGCTCGGGTGAACGTCTCGGTCAGGTTCGTCGCCGTGTCACTCCTCGCTTACGGGTATCTCCTCGCCGGGCAGGTCCTCCTCCTCCCGGCCCACCACGTCGGTGACGTTGGCGAGGAGCAACACTGCCAGCGGTCGCAGCGGTGGCATACTCGCCGTCTCGGATACCGCCGTGAAAGGCGTTGTGGAGGTGTCTGACGGGCGTTCGACGGCCGTCTCACTCGCTCTCCGACGTGGACCTGTCCGGGGCGCGAGTCGTCGACGGCTTGGACGAGAAGTCGTCTGACTGAGACAGTCACTGCCACTCGTTCGGTCGCTCCCTCACGGGTATCGCGCGCGAGACGCTCGGTCGCTCTCATCACGCTATCGAACCACCGATTCGCTGACGTACGCTCATCGCTCGTTTCACGCTCTTCGTGTGTGTCGCCTGAGACTCACTGTCGTTCGTCTCACTGATTCTGGGGAGTGTCGTGACAACGCTCACGTCACTCGCTCGCTTCGCTCGCTCGTTCCGTGGAACCGCGCGAGACGCGCTCCTGCGGGCGCGTCTCGCTGGTTCTGGGTCGCTCGCTCGCTTCGCTCGGTCGCTCCCCAGAACGGGGCGGGACCTTCGGTCCTGGCTGCTCTACGGACCGGTCTATTTCACACTCATCGCTCGTTCCACTCGCTCTTCGCGTGAATCACGTGAGACTCACTGTCGTTCGTCTCACTGATTCTGGGGACCCGCCGGGTCCCCAGAACAGCAACTTTAAATCCGCGACGACAGGACTACACGGTATTACTCTCGATATGACAGGGAACCACCGACAACCGGAGGTGAACATCGGTCTGGTCGGCCACGTCGACCACGGCAAGACCACGCTCGTGCAGGCGTTGAGCGGCGAGTGGACCGACCAGCACTCCGAGGAGATGAAGCGCGGAATCTCGATCCGCCTCGGGTACGCGGACGCGACGTTCCGTCGGTGCCCTGGCATGGACGAACCGGAGTGCTACACCGTCGACGAGGAGTGCGACAACGGCGAGGAGAGCGAACCCGTTCGCACCGTCTCGTTCGTCGACGCTCCCGGTCACGAGACGCTGATGGCGACGATGCTCTCGGGCGCGTCGATGATGGACGGCGCGGTCCTCATCGTGGCGGCCAACGAACCGGTGCCACAGGCACAGACCGCAGAGCACCTGATGGCGCTCGACATCATCGGCATCGAGAACATCGTCATCGCACAGAACAAGGTCGACCTCGTCGACGGCGAGACGGCCCGGAACAACTACGAACAGATACAGGAGTTCGTCGAGGGCACCGTCGCCGAGGACGCACCCGTAGTGCCGATCTCGGCCCAGCAGGAGGTCAACATGGACCTCCTCATGCAGGCCATCGAGGAGGCGATTCCGACGCCCGAGCGCGACCCGGACGCCGACGCGCGGATGCAGGTCGCCCGCTCGTTCGACATCAACCGCCCCGGCACGACGTTCGAGGACCTGATGGGCGGCGTCCTCGGAGGGAGTCTCGTCGAGGGCCGCCTGGAGAAGGGCGACGAGATAGAACTCCAGCCGGGTCGCCGTATCGAGGAGGGCGGCCAGGCCGAGTACCACGAGATTCGGACGACCGTCCGCTCGCTCCAGGCCGGTGGCGACATCGTGGACGAGGTCGGACCGGGCGGTCTGCTCGGCGTCGGTACGGGCCTCGACCCGTCGCTGACGAAGGGTGACGCGCTGGCGGGGCAGGTCGCCGGACCGCCCGGCAGTCTCCCGCCGACGTGGAACTCCTTCACGATGGACGTCGAACTGCTCGACCGACTCGTCGGCAGCGTGAACCAGGGCTCCGCGGGCGGGTCGAGCGGACAGGGTCCGCTCGACAACGGCGAAGAGATCGAGGAGATATCGACGGGCGAGCCGCTGATGCTCACCGTCGGGACGTCGACAACCGTCGGCGCGGTGACGAGCGCTCGCGAGGATGAAGCCGAGGTGAACCTCAAGCGACCCGTCTGCGCCGAGGTCGGCGCGAAGATAGCCATCAACCGCCGCGTGGGGACGCGCTGGCGACTCATCGGCGTCGGGACGCTCACCGAGTGACGGACGAACACGGGACATGAAGGTCGCCATGGACACCAGCGCGCTGATGATGCCGGTCGAGTGCGACGTGCGCGTGTTCGACGAACTCGACCGCATCGTCGGCGCAGGCGCGTACGACCTCGTCGCGCCGCGTGCGGTGGTCATGGAACTCGAGAAGCTCGCAGACGGCAACGGGAAGGAGGCGACCGCCGCGTCGGTCGGCCGCGACCTCGTCGAGCGGTGTAGCGTCGTCGAGACGGACGCCGACTACGCCGACGACGCGCTGGTCGAACTGGCCGAGCGCGACGCGGTGGCGTACGTGGTCACGAGAGACGGCCCCCTCCGTGACCGTCTTCCCGGCAAGGCAATCGGTATAAGGGGCCGAAACAAACTCGCAACCCACTGAACATGTACAAGAGGGTCAGACTCCGCGACACGGTCGAGGTGCCGCCACGGTTCCTCGCAGACGTGTCCGACCAGTTGGTGAAGGAACTGCTGCAGGACAAGCTCGAAGGCCGGATGGACGAACAGGTCGGCTCCGTCGTCTCGGTCGTCGACGTCGTCGACATCGGCGACGGCTCGGTCCTCCCCGGGAAGCCGGGCGTCTACTACCAGGCCGAGTTCGACGCCATCACGTTCGACCCAGACATGCAGGAGGTCGTCGACGGGGAGGTCGTCGAGGTCGTCAACTTCGGGGCGTTCGTCGGCATCGGTCCCGTCGACGGGCTGCTCCACGTCTCCCAGATCTCCGACGAGTACCTCGCGTTCGACGAGGAGGGCCAGCAGCTCGCCTCCCGCGAGTCCAACCAGACGCTCGGCGTCGGCGACGCCGTCCGGGCGCGCATCGTCACCAAGAGCATCGACGAGCGCAACCCGCGGGACTCGAAGATCGGCCTGACGGCGAAACAGCCGGGTCTCGGCAAGCACGGCTGGCTCCGCGAGAAACGCGAGCAGGAAGCCACGGCGGGTGAGTGAGGATGGCGACACGACTCGTCTGCCGCGAGTGTCACCGCGTGCAGGACGCCGGCGAGGAGCAGTCCTGTGTGGTCTGTGGCTCGACCTCGCTCACCGAGGACTGGGCGGGCTACGTCGTCATCGCCCACCCCGAGAGCTCCGAGATCGCCGAGGAGATGGGCGTGACCGAACCCGGCGCGTACGCGCTGAAGGTGCGCTGACCGTGGCCCGCGCCACCGCCGTCCGGACGAACCGGGCCGAGGTGGCCTGACGATGCTCCAGCTTCCGGAGGCCCTGCGGACGGAACTGAAGGAGCCGGTCGGCCCGCTCCACACCGACCCGGCGGAACTGCTGACCGACGCGGGGCGGCCGCTCGTGGCAGTCGGCGACGTCGTCACGAACCACCTCCTGCGGGAGACGACCCCCGACGTCGCGCTGGTCGACGGCCAGACGAAACGGGCGGAGCTGCCCGCCGACGAACGCGTCGAGAGCGAGGCGTTCGACAGCGTCGTCCACGTGGAGAACCCCGCGGCGACCCTCTCGCGGGACCTCCTCGCGGCGCTCGCCGACGCACTGGAGACCGACACCTCGACGCTCATCCTCGTCGAGGGCGAGGAGGACCTCGCGGCGGTCCCGGCCATCGCCGTCGCACCGGACGGCGCGAGCGTCGTCTACGGCCAACCCGACGAGGGGATGGTCCACGTCCGCGTCGACGGGGACACCCGTGCCGCGATGCGCGAGTTCCTCGCGAAGATGGAGGGCGACCGGGACGGTGCGGCCGACGTCCTCGGACTCTGACCCCCACTCGCCGGAACGGTTAAGTGGGCAGCATCCGAATTATTACATAGAAAACTCCGACGAAACAAAATCGGAGGATACTTCTACGAGTTGACGCAATCGATAGCGGCGGCGCTCTCGACGGCCGTTCCAGGCGACTTCTGGCTGGGTCGAGAGTGACCGCACGCACCATGGACGCACTCACCGACCCCGAGACCCTGCGCGACCGCGACGACGTGGAGTACGTCGAGAAATCCCCCGAAGTCCACCAGCACCACTACGACCTGTTCGAGTCCGCCGCGGGGACGACCATCGCGGGCCTCACGGACGATGCGGGTCGCGTCTGCCTCCTCGAACACGAGGCGGTCGACCTCCCGGCGCTGTGTTACACAGTGGTCGACCCCGGTGACGACTACGTGGCCGGGGCGCGCGACATCGTCGAGACGTCGACCGGCGTCGAGGCGACCATCGACGACGTCCGCCGGGTTCGCCGCTGCACCTATCGCTCCGAGGACGGCGAGGAGACGACGAGTCACGACGTGGTGTTCGCCGCCTCACCGGTCGACTCGACCGACCTCGACCCGGAGGCCGGGCACGACTGGACCGCCGCGTGGCGCGACCCCGCGACACTCGACCTGCCGGACGAGGAGGACAACGACGTGCTGGACGACATCCGCCTGTTCCTGTAGGGCGTCGCCGTCTTGGCAGGGCCGTCCTCCTCGCGGGCTATCCGACTCGAAATCCTTTTAGCCGCGACAGGAGCATTGTCGAACAACGTAACCATGGAAATCAACGTCATCTCGGAGGAGAGCAACCCGATGTTGCACCGCTCCGACGTGCGCTTCGAGGTCGTCCACGACGAGGCGACCCCGTCGCGCCTCTCCGTGCGCGACTCGCTCGCCGCGAAACTGAACAAGGACGCCGACGAGGTCGTGGTCCACGAACTCGACACGAAGTTCGGCATGCGCAAGACCGCCGGCTACGCGAAGGTCTACGAGACGGCCGACGCAGCCAGCGACGTCGAGCAGGAGTACATGCTCGACCGCAACAAGATCGGTGCCGACGAGGACGCCGACGGCGACGCCGAGGCAGAGGAGGCCTGAGATGGCACGCAACACCTACTACAACGACGACGGCACCACCGACAAGCAGACCTGCCCGCGCTGTGGCGACACGTTCCTCGCGGAGCACTCCGACCGCGTCCACTGCGGGAAGTGCGGCTACACCGAGTGGAACACGGACGACGAGTAGGGAGCGTGCGCGTCCTCGGCATCGAAGGCACCGCGTGGGCGGCCAGCGCGGCCGTCCACGACACCGGGACCGACGCCACGCGGATTTTCACCGACGCCTACCAACCAGAGAGCGGCGGCATCCACCCGCGCGAGGCGGCCGAACACATGCGCGAGGCCGTCCCGCAGGTCGTCGCCGAAGCGCTGGACCACGCCCGCGAAACGGCACCCGACGACCGGGAGGGTGACGAGTCGCCGAGTCCGCCGGTCGACGCCGTCGCGTTCTCTCGCGGACCGGGGCTCGGCCCCTGTCTCCGTATCGTCGCCACCGCGGCCCGGACCGTCGCCCAGCGACTTGACGTGCCGCTGGTCGGCGTCAACCACATGCTCGCCCACCTCGAGATCGGGCGCGCGTCGGCCGGGTTCTCCTCGCCGGTCTGTCTGAACGCCAGCGGCGCGAACGCCCACCTGCTCGGCTACCACGGCGGCCGCTACCGGATGCTCGGCGAGACGATGGACACCGGCGTCGGCAACGCCATCGACAAGTTCACCCGCCACCTCGACTGGTCGCATCCCGGTGGCCCGAAGGTCGAGGAGGCGGCGAAAGACGGCGAGTACGTCGACCTGCCGTACGTCGTCAAGGGGATGGAGTTCTCCTTCTCCGGCATCATGTCCGCCGCGAAGCAGGCCGTCGACGAGGGAGTACCCGTCGAGGACGTCTGCTTCTCGCTGCAGGAGCACGTCTTCGGGATGCTCACCGAGGTGGCAGAGCGGGCGCTGTCGCTGACGGGCAGCGACGAACTCGTCCTCGGCGGCGGCGTGGGCCAGAACGGTCGCCTTCGCGAGATGCTCTCCGAGATGTGCGACCAGCGCGGCGCGTCGTTCCACGCCCCGGAGCCGCGGTTCCTCAGGGACAACGCGGGGATGATAGCCGTCCTCGGCGCGACGATGGCCGCGGCGGGCGACACGACTGCCGTCGAGGACTCCCGTGTGCGCCCGAACTGGCGGCCCGACGACGTGCCCGTCACCTGGCGCAGCGACGAGGACGTGTCGCGGACCGCGGCGCTCCGCGAGGGGACCACCCAGCGCGGAGCCGAGGCGACGGTCACGCTCGGCGACGTCGTCGAAAAATCACGGAACCCGAAGACGTACCGCCACCCGTCGCTCGACGCTCGCCTCCGCCGCGAGCGCACGCGGGCGGAGGCCCGCCTCCTCCACGACGCCCGCAAACTGGGCGTCTCGACGCCCGTCGTCCGCGACGTGGACCCGCGCGACGCCGCCATCACGATGGAACGGGTGGGCGGGACGGACCTCGCGGGCCGACTCGACCCGGCGCACGTCGCCAGCGTCGGTCGGCACCTGGCGACGCTGCACGACGCCGGGCTCGTCCACGGCGACCCGACGACGCGGAACGTGAGGGTCCCGGCGGCCGACGGCGCTGGACCGACGGACGGCACGGGAGCGGAGGACGGCACCCACCCCGACGGCGGGACGGGCGAGCGGACGTGGCTCGTCGACTTCGGCCTCGGCTACCACTCGGACGACGCCGAGGACTACGCGATGGACCTCCACGTGTTCGAGGGGTCGGTCGTCGGGACGGCCGACGAACCGGCGCCGCTGCTCGACGCGTTCGAGACGGCGTACCGCGAGGCGGGCGGCGACGCGGGCGAGGCGGTGCTCGCGCAGCTGCGGGACGTCGAGGGCCGTGGCCGGTATCAGTAAGAAGAGACGAACGGTTCGACGTCTACCCTCCTCCAACGCGAGCCGTCAGTCGGTGTAGCTGACGGACTCACCGCGCTCGTCGCTCCTGGGCGCTCCTCGGAACGAGTCGCGGAGGTCGCCGACCGTCACGGCCACCGCCGACGGCTGGACCTCGCTCGTGGCGACGTCCGTGCGCGATGCGTCGCCCGTCAGGACGCAGACCGACGAACAGCCGAGCGTGTCGGCGAGGCGAATCTCCGTCTCCAGTCGGTCGCCGACGACCACCACGTCCTCGGGGTCAAGGCCCTCGTCGGCGAGGACGTGCGTCAGCATCTCCGGGTCGGGCTTGCCGAACACGCGCTTCGGGGGGCGCCCGGCGGCCGTCTCGACGAGCGCACCGATTGCGCCACAGTCGGGGACGAACCCCTCCGCCGTCGGGCAGACGGTGTCGCCGTGTGCGAGGAGGAACTCCGCCCCGTTCCGGATGGCGAGCGTCGCCTCCCGGACCTTCTCGTACGTGAGGTCGGTGTCGAACCCGACGACGACGTACTCCGGGTCGTCGCTCGCGTCTGCTGCGAGGGGGACCCCGCTGTCGGCGATGGCGTCGCGCATCGCGTCGGTGCCGACGACGTACGTCTCGGCCGCGTCCCGTTCGTCGAGGTAGGCGATGACGCCGTCCGTCGACAGTACCACGTCGTCGGTCGTCGCGTCGATGCCCAGCGCCTCGAGTTTCTCGACGTAGTCGTCCTTCCACGCCGAGGAGTTGTTCGACAGGAAGGAGACGCTCACGCCGCGTCGGCGGAGCGTCTCGACGACCTCCGCGGCGCCGTCGACCAGCGAGTCGCCGAGGTAGATCGTGCCGTCGAGGTCGAAGAACACCGCCTCGAACGTGTCGAGGGCGACGTCGCCGAACGTCCGGTCCGCGACCTGCAGGTCGTCGTGGTCGTCGATCTCGACCCAGTCGGACCCGCCGATACTGGCCGGGACGACGGCCGACTCGTCGAGCAGGTCGTCGATGGCCACCTCCGTCCACGCGTCGTACTCCGCGTCCAGCAGCCGTTCGGCCCGGTCGAACAGGCGAGCCGAGAACGCACCGGAGAAGCGGTACAGGTCGATGGAGGTCGCGTGGGCGTCCCCTCGCTCGACGTCCTTGGCGATGTGGTCGACGTGGTCGGTCTCGTCGACGGTCACCTTCATCGCCTCGCCCGAGTACGTCGTGTAGTCGCAGGCGATGGCCGACTTGCCGTCGGCCGCGAGCAGTCGCTCGACGACCTCCGGGTCGAACACCACGTCGCCGTTGCTGAGCAGGAACGGTTCGCCCGCCAGGCGCTCTCTGAGCAGGTTGAGCGAGTAGAGGTTGTTCGTGTTGGCGTACAGTTCGTTCTCGACGACGCTCACCGAGAGGTCGTCGCGCTCCTCGGCGACGGCCCGGCAGCACGACCGCGTCTGGTCGGCGAGGTAGCCCGCGACGACGGTGACGTTCTCGACGCCCGCGTCGGCGTAGGCGTGTAGCTGGTGGGCGAGAATCGGCCGCCCGGCGACCGGTACGCACCCCTTCGGAACACTCAACGTGATCGGTCGAAGCCGCGAGCCGATACCCGCGGCCAAGATGACGGCGTGGTTCATGTGTGGTCTCGTCCTCCACCCGGACGAAACGGATGTGTATCCTTAGGCATATGGCCTGCTATACAGCTATATAGAGAATTCGTAGAAATAGATATAATCAGTCGCTGATGAGAGTCAGATTCGGGAGTAAGGCAGGAAATCCGGAGACAATCTCCATATACTCGCTCACAGTTCCCGTCCCCACACAACGTTCGTGAATGACTCCGATGAGAATCGGCGGGGTGTCGAAAGCTGGCGGGCCGGCCGGGCGTCAGTTCTCCGCGACGACGGCCGGGTCGTCGACCATGATGCCGTCGACGCCCGCGTCGCGGAGGGAGCGGGCCTGTTCTGCGGTCTCGACGGTCCAGACGTTCACCGCCCGCCCGTCGTCGTGGGCGCGACCCACGAGGTCGATGGAGTCGAACGGTCCGGAGACGTACTCCTCGTTGAACATGGGCGTCCCGTAGATCATGTTCCAGGGCGCGTGGACCGCCTCGCAGTCGTGGCGGTCGGCCACGGTGAACCCCTCCTCGATGGCGTCGTGGAACACGTTCGCCACCGGAACCGACGGATCGACGTCCCGGACCGCCGCGATGGCTCCCTCGAAGAACGAGGAGACCAGGAGGTCGTGGTCGTGGATGGCGGCGACGTCGAGGACCCGTTCGACGAACGGTCGCCAGCGTGCCCGTTCCCGGTCGACGCCCTCCGGCGTGAGCATACCGGTCGGCCCGGGCGGGACGCCGGGGTGTTTCAACTCGACGTTGAGCACGACGTCGGGTGGGACCACGTCGAACACCTCGCGGAGGAGTGGAATCGGCTCGCCGCTGTCCAGTACGTCGAGGCCGCGGAGCGTCTCCAGTGGCGTCTCCCAGACGGACCGGCCGGCGAGCGCCGCGGGCGGGTCCGTGAGACGGTCGAGTGTCGCGTCGTGGAACACGACGAGTTCGCCGCTAGCACACGGCATCACGTCCAGTTCGACCATCGCCGGTCGTCCCTCGTCCCCGGCCGCGGTGGCACGTTCCAGCGCCGCGAGGGTGTTCTCGGGGGCGACGTCCGCGAACCCACGGTGGGCGATGACGTCCGTCCCGCTGGTGGCGATGGACTCTCCCACCGACTCCGGTACCGCCGTCGAGCGGCCTCGCTGCATCTGGTGTCTCCTTACACGTCCAGAATATTAATCTTCTCCATCTAATGTACGTTCGACTACGTGTCCCAGCGCTGTGGTCGAGTGACGTACCGAGCGCTATGTAACCACGCCGTCGTCGAGTCCGGCCCGAATCGCCGCGAAGACGACCGTCGACGGTCGCACGCCGGTGTCCGTCAGGAACGTCTCGCGAAGCGCACGGCGTCGCGAGGCGTCCGGGTCCTCGGTCAGGGCCTCCTCCAGCGACGTCACCAGTTCCCCGTCGTCGGGTGCGACCGGGCCGGGAACGAGCGACTCGTAGTCGTAGTAGAACCCCCGTTCCGCGCGGTACTCGTCGAGGTCCGGAGCGTAGAACACCTGCGGTCGGTCGAGGAGGAGGTGGTCGACGAACGCCGACGAGTAGTCGGTCAGCAGCACGTCCGCGAACGGCAGCACCGCCGACAGGTCGTCCACGGCGTCGAGCACCGTGACCCGGTCGAGGTCGGTGGCTCGGTCGAGCCGTTCGTACGGATGGGGTTTGACGACGAGGTGGGCGTCCTGCTCGCACAGCAGTCCGTCCAGCGCGGCGAAGTCGACGCGCTCGCCGAGGTCCGCTCCCTCCTCGCGGAACGTCGGGACGTAGAAGACGAGTCGGCCCTCGGCACGGAGTTCCGCGAGGCGTTCGTGGGCGTCGGCGTCCACGGTGCCCCCTTCCACCGCCTCGGGGACGACGAGCGGGTCGTAGCGCGGGTACGGCAGGACCCGAACCCGGTCGCGGGGAACCCCCAGCCCGGTCGCCATCTGGTGGACGGCCATCGGCGACGGGGAGACGACGAGGTCGTTCCGAGCAGCGACGAAGCGGTGGGCACGGCGGCGGAGCCAGGACTGCTCGCCCAGCTCCGCGTCGAACCCGATGGTCTTCAGGGGGACGCCGTGCCACAGGTTCGCCACGAACGCGCCGCCGGTCAGCGCCAGCGACACGTCGCGCAGACCGTGCGTGACGACGACACAGCCGGACCGGAGCGTCAGCCAGCGTCCCCTGAGCGAACGCGCGTGGTACGCCTCGTAGCCTCGCTCGCGAACGGTGGCGACGGTCTCGGGGTCCGTCGAGAGCCACACCGCCCGTACCTCCGGGCGCTCCTCGGCGACGTACTCGAAGAGGTAGCGGCTGTTGTCGACGAACCCACTCCCCCGCCGTGCGCCGAACACCCAGCAGTCGTCGTCCCGGCCGAGGATTCGGGTGAGACGGGCGGTCAGTGCGTGTCCGAGACAGCCGAGGAGGACGGTGAGGGAGCCGATGCTAGTGAGGGCGTACTCCAGCCAACGTCGGCGGCGGGCAGCCATACCCTATAGAGGTGACGCGTGAATAAGTAGGTCGTCGCCCGCGGCGCTCGTGGCAAACGGTTTAACGTCGCCCACCGTAACGCCGCCATGGCAGACAGGTCACAGACTGGCGAGATATTCGGGGTCCCGTACAACTTCGAACGGCCGAGCATCGGACGGATGTTCTCCTCGTACTGGCAGCCCGGCGAAGGGATGCTGGTCGAGAAGCCGTTCGGCATCGGCTACACCCTCAACCTCTCGAACTGGCGGGCGTGGGTCGTCCTCGCCGTCGCCGGCGTCCTCCTGTACACCGAGCGCCGCGGCGAGGACGAGATGCCCGAGGACGAACCCGTCGAAGTCATCGTCGACTGACGCCGCCGAGAGACGGGCAGGACGCGACCGAACGCGTACGTCGCTGTACTTCTACTTCGTCGACCACCGGCCACCGCCGAGCGTCGCCGCCGGCGGGAACCGTCCCGGCGCACGTCGACCGCGTCGGGGGCGTCGGCTATCGACGCCGCTTTTCTCCCCCCGACCGCAGGGCGCGTATGCTCCACTACGTGACGACGAACGAGGGGAAGGTCCGCGAGGCCGAGGAGTACCTCGACGAGGTCCGGGCGGTCGACTTCGACTACACCGAGGTCCAGGCCGACGACCTCGGGCCCATCGCGGCCCGCGGCGCGCGGGAGGCGTACGCTCACGTCGGTGACCCCGTCCTCGTCGACGACGCGGGACTGTTCGTCGACGGGTTCGACGGCTTCCCCGGCCCGTACTCCGCGTACGTCGAGGAGACGCTGGGCGTCGAGCGAGTGGGCGACCTCGCGCGCGACCGGGCCGAAGAGACCGGCGAGACGCCACGGGCGCAGTTCAAGTGCACCATCGCGTACTGCGACGGCGAGGACTTCGCGGCGACGCCCGACGCCGTCGACTACGGCGACCGACGGGGTCACGACCTCTCGGCCGACGACCGCGCGACGGCCAGCACCACCGACTCCGTCGTTGCCGGGGACGTCCCCGTGAAACTGTTCGAGGGGCGAGTCCGCGGGCGCATCGTCGAACCACGTGGTGAGGGCGGGTTCGGCTACGACCCCATCTTCGAGCACGACGGGACGACGCTCGCGGAGATGAGCGCCGCCGAGAAGAACGCCATCTCCCACCGTGGTCGGGCACTGGCCACGTTCGCAGAGTTCTACGCCGAACGGTAGCGACCGGAGCGAACTGGGACGACTACCCTCGCGGGTCGCGGTCCGGCCCCGGATACGGCGCGTCGAACAGCGCCGGGTACAGCGACTCGGGGTCGAACAGCGCGACGAACGCGTCGGGCGCTTTCACGCTCGTCTCGACGTGAGCGTGGATAGCCGCTCCCGCCCTCGCGCTCTGGAGACCCTCGTCCAGCGAGAGGAGGTGGGCGGCGTCGCCGTGGTGCGCCGAGGCGACGGCCGGGTGGTCGCCGTCGGGATGGTCGACGACCACGCGGAGGTCTTCACACCGCTCGCGCCAGTCGGCGGCCAGCGACCCGTCGGCGAGGTCCGCGACGACCGCCTCGGCGTCGGCGAGGAGCGCGTCGCTCGCCACGAGGTCGACCCACGAGTGCGCTCTGACGAGGTCCAGCGCCTCCCGCGACGGCCCACCGACGAGCAGGTCCGCCGCCAGCACGTCGGCGTCCGCGACGACGCGGGTGGCGTGGACGCTCTCGGGCGGCCCGCTCTTCTCACCGGCACCGGCCGCTTCGTCACTCATCGTCGTCCCGGAGTGCGTCGAGCGTCTCCCGTACCTCGCCCTCGTCGACCCCGAACTCGGCCGCCCGTTCGAACAGCGCCGCCCACGACTCCATACGCTCACTGGGACGGCCCGAGGAAAAGTCACTCCGGTCGTCCGCGCACGCCAGGTCTGCCCGTCGGCACCGCACGCGAGGGTCAGGCGTCGTCCAGCACGACGCGTCGCTCCTCGGGGACCGAGACCCCGACGGACGCCCCCACCCGAGGCGGGTCGTCGGTGTACGCGGCGAACTCGACGCCGTCGGCGGCGAGCGTGACGCGCGTCGCGCCGTCCTCGCGGACGACGCTCCGCACCGTCGCCCTCAGGGTGCCACCGTCGAGACGGACGTGTTCGGGACGGACGGCGACCGACCGCGACTCGCCTCCGGTCTGCTCGTCGCCATCCCCGACCAGCGACGCGGGGAGCACGTTCGCGCCGGTGAACCGCGCGACGAACGACGTCGCGGGGCGCTCGAACACCGCTTCGACGGTGCCCGTCTGGACGACCCTCCCGTCGCGCATCACGGCGACGCGGTCGGCCAGCGCCCGCGCCGTCGTCCGGTCGTGGGTGACGTACGCGGCCGTCACGCCGTCGAGGACGCCCGCGAGGTCCCGGCGCAGTGACTCGCGGGTCGGCACGTCCAGCGCCGACAGCGGTTCGTCGAGGAGGAGCGCCTGCGGGTCGACCGCGAGCGCTCGGGCCAGGGCGACGCGCTGGGCTTCGCCCCCGGAGAGCGTCCGCGGCGTGCGCTCGGCGAGGTGGGCGACGCCCAGCGAGTCGAGCAGGTCGTCGGGGTCGCGTGCGGTGTCGCGGTAGCGCGTCCCGAACGCGACGTTCTCCCGGACGGTCATGTGCGGGAACAGCGCGTAGTCCTGGAAGACGAAGCCGAACCCGCGTTTCTCCGGAGGCAGGCCCGTCAGGTCGCGGCCGTCGAGTGCGACGTTACCGCCGTTCTCGTGGAGGCCGGCGACCGTCTCGAGGACGAGCGTCTTCCCGCTCCCGCTGGGGCCGAGGACGACGAGCGTCTCGCCGTCCGGCACGGTGAGGTCGGCGTCGACGACGAACGGCTCGGCACCGGGCGCGGTGAACGTCGTCCGAACGGTGGCGTCGAGGCTCACGGCATCGCCCTCGACGCGGCGCTCTCGCCGCCGTACGCCAGCCACCGCACGGCCAGGAAGAGACAGAGACTCACCACGAGCAGGAGGAAGCCGACCGCGTTCGACTCGGCGAGCGACCCGCCGGTGTACGTCTGGAAGACGTAGACCGGCGCGTGGCTGCTCGTCTCCCGCGTCCCGATTATCGGGAGAGGGAAGTCGAACCGGACGTTGTACGCGACGACGGCCACCGCGCCGAACTCGGAGACCGCCCGCGCCCACGCCAGCAGGCCGCCGGTGACGATGCCCCGACCGGCCAGCGGGAGCGTCACGCGCCGAAACGCGTCCGCACCCGACGCGCCGTGGACCCGCGCGGCGTACTCCAGTCGGGCGTCGACGGACTCGAACGCCTCGCGGGCGACGTTGACCGCGAACGGCGCGCTGACGAACGCCATCGCCAGAATCAGCCCCGGCATCGCCCCCAGAATCGGGAGGTCGGGGAACACCGCCCCCTCGCCGAAGCCGAACAGGACGAGCAGTCCCGCGACAGAGTGGGGAACCACCAGCGGGAGGTCGACGAGCGTCTCGACGAGGCTCTGGCCGGGGAACCCCTTCGCCAGCAGGTACGCCAGCGGGACGCCGACGGCGAGCGTGAACAGCGCCGCCAGCAGCGGGGCGTAGACGGTCAGATAGAGCATCGTGTGGACCGCCGGGTCGAGCGCCTGCTCGACGACGAGGTCGGGGTTCTGGTCGGCGACGAACAGCGCCAGCGGGAGTCCGAGCGCCACGAGCAACACGGTGCCGAGGGTCGCCCCGGCGACGCCGACCCACTCGCCGTCGACGCTGACGACGGTCGCGGCGAGGACGACGGGGCCGGCCACCAGGAGGACGAGCGACCCGAGCAGCGACGCGGCGGCGGCGAGCACGGCCGTCCCGCCGACGGCGAACGCGAGGCCGCGCCACGCGTCGCCCGCCAGCGTCGGCCCGACGGCCGCCGTCAGTGCGACCGGACCCGCGACGAGAATCCAGACGCTCCCGAACTGCTGGCCGACGAGGCCCGCGAGGGCCGTCCCGACGAGAGCCGCTGCGAACCCGCGCCACCCGGCCTGTACCCCGACCAGAGCGGCGGCGCTCCCGAGCGCGAACAGCGCGTACAGCGTCGGGCGGTCGACGGCGTACGCCGCGACGAACGCGACGACCTGGACCGCGAGGACGCCGAGCACGACCGACCCGCGACCGAGGAACCCCGCCCCACCACTCCCGGTGGCCGTCGCGGTCATCTCCCACACCTCGTCGGCGCTGCCGTCCGTCTCATCTCACAACCGGAGCGGGCCGAGCGTCTCGCGCGCTTCGGCGTGCGCCAGCACGTTCTCGGGGACCGCGCCCTCGACCGACGACGGGACGACGGCCGGGGCGACCGGCGAGAACCCGTTTTCGGCCAGTATCTCGCGTCCCGGCTCCGAGACGAGGAACTCGACCCACTCCCGGCCGAGGTCGGGAGCCTCGGCGGTACCCGGGACGGCGACGCCGTAGGCGATGGGCGCGCCGGTGTAGGTGGTGCCGCCGGCCTCGACCGCGGCGTTCGCGTAGTGGTCGGCGTACTCGGCTGATGCCTCCGAGAGGTCGACCGCCGGCTGGAGGTCGACGGTGTTCACGTCCCGGCTCGCCTCCGCCGACTGGTACTGCCAGGCGTAGTCCAGCTTCCCCGACCGGAGCTGTCCGAACAGCTCCGTCTCGGTTCCGGTGGGGACGAGCGCCTTCTCGCGGAGTGCTTTCGAGGTGGACTCGTCGAACAGGCGTTCGCCCCGGAACTCGACCGCGCCGAGTTGCATCGCCATCACCGACCGGTAGCCGTTCGGGTCCACGGCGGGGTCGCTGTGGGCGAACGTGACGTCGTCGCGGGCGAGCACCTCCCACCAGTTGTCGGGACCGATCTCGTCGGCCCCGGTCGAGTCGTCGGTGTAGGCGATGGTGAGGGCGTTCGTGGCGAAGATGGCGTACCAGTCGCCGAACTCCGGGACGAGCACGTCGCGCAGCAGCCGGTAGTCGGAGACGCCGAGGACGTCCGCCGAACGGCCCTGCTCGGTCACCTTCTTCGTCGACCCGACCGACCCCTTCGGCTCGCGGTCGACCGCGACCCCGCGTTCGGCCTCGAACGCGTCCTCGACGGCCGAGAACGGCGGCGAGAGGCTCCCGGCGTGGAACACGGTCAGCGAGTCCCGTCCGCCGCGGCCGCTCGTACTGTCGGACCCCGTCCCGGCTCCACTGGCCAGACTCTCGGTCTCACCCTGCGGCGCGGCACCGCCGAGACAGCCAGCGAGTCCGGCGACGCTCGCGAGGCCCACAGTGCCGGCCGCCTCCAGCACGCGGCGACGGGTCGCCGTCCGTTGTTCCCTCATCGGTATATCGGTGGTTCTCGGAGGAGTCGCTTAACGGTTGCGACGGTCACGACGGGCCGACAGTCACGACTGACCGTCGGCAGCGGGCCGACAGCCACCCCGGCCCGTCGGTCGCGCCGGGTGGTTTTTCCCCCAGGACGACGCAGTTCGGCCATGGACCCGGGGTTCGACGCTCGACTCCGCGAGGCCGGGACGACGTTCGACGAGCGCGACGCGACGCTCCTGCGTGCGGTCGACGAGCAGGGGTCGCTCAACGCCGCGGCGAGCGCCCTCGGCCGGTCGTACGCCCGCGCTCACGAGCGACTCGACGACCTGGAGGCTGCGTTCGGGCCGCTGGTCGAGCGTCAGCGCGGCGGTGCCGGCGGCGGTGGGAGTCACCTCACCGAGAACGCCCGCGACCTGCTCGCCCGGTTCGACCGACTCCAGAGCGCGCTCTCCGGGACGGCGGCCGTCGAGGAGACCATCCTGACGGGCCGCGTCGTCGACCGCGACGGCGAACTCGCCACCGTCGAGACGGCCGCCGGGCGAATGCGGGCGCTCGCACCGGAGACCGACCGCGTGCAGGTCACGATTCGCGCCGACAGCGTCACGCTCCACGCCCCGGACGACGCTCCCGCAGCGGGTGGGACGAGCGCACGCAACCGGTTCGAGGCGCGGGTGACGGGCGTCGACCGTGGCGAGGCCGTCGCACTGGTCACGGTCTCCGTCGAGGCGGAGACTGACAGCGGCGACGTGGAGAGCGAAGCGAGCGACGACACGGACGGCGACGCTGAGCAAGAGCCTACCCTCGCGGCACTGGTCACCGTCGACAGCGTCGACCGACTCGGACTGGAGCCAGGGAGTCGGGTCGTCGCGACGCTGAAGGCGACGGCGACGCGGGCGACGCCCGCACCCGAGCGGTGACGTCGCAACGACGGTCGGACGACGGCTCCGGCGACCCGCCTCAGACCAGCACGAGGACGTCGTCGACGAGTTCCGTCAGTTGCTCTCGCGTCTCGTCGTCCACGTCCTCGAACGGCGACCGGGGGTAGCCCGCTGGCGCGCCCCGGTCGCGCATCGCCGCCTTCAGCCCCGGTATCCCGTACGTCTCGGTGACGGCGACGTTCAGTTCGACCAGCGCCGCGCTCAGCTCGCGGGCCTCTGCCCCGTACTCCGCGTGCGTCTCGTACACCTCGCTGGCCGCCTCGGGGACGAGGTTCGCGAGCGACGTGATGCTCCCGTCGGCCCCCGCGTCGAGCGCCGGCGCGTAGACGCTCCCGCTCCCCACGAACAGGTCGAAGTCGTCGGGCGTCCGGTCCCGGAGGCGCTGGAAGGTCCCGATGTCCCCGCTCGAATCCTTCATCCCGTGGACGTTCGAGTGGGTCGCCAGCGACTCGACGGTGTCCGGGTCGAGCGCGACGTCCGTGAACACCGGGACGCTGTAGAGGTAGACGGGAATCGGACTGGCGTCGGCGACGGCCTCGTAGTAACGGCGCATCGTCTCGGGGCCGTGGTCGAAGTAGAACGGGGTGACGACCAGTGCGCCGTCGGCCCCCGCCTTGGACGCGCGTTCGGTCTGGTCCTTCGTCGCGGCCAGTCCCGCGTGGCCCGTTCCCGCCAGCACCGGACCGCTCGCGGCGTCACAGACGACTTCGGTGACGCGGGCGCGTTCGTCCGGCGTCATGAGCGGGGCCTCGCTCGTCGAGCCACACGGGACGAGGAAGTCGATACCGCGCGCCTCCTGCCACTCGACAGTCTCCCGCAGCGCGGCCTCGTCGACCGCTCCGGACTCGTCGAACGGCGTCACTACCGGTGCACCAGTACCGTGCATACGACGACGTCGAGGGGCGGTCGCTTCAATCTCCCCCACTCGTATGACACGTCTGACAGTTCGAGGCACACACGCCCCAATAACTCCCCGCTCGCGGCAGCGTCGTCGTGCGGTTCGTGCGTCGACTGAGAAGCGGCATACGCGCGTCTGACGCGGATTTAAGTCCTGACCGGTGTATGCCCGAACCGGGCGCGCGCTGCGGTCTCGTCCCCATCCTCCCCACCGCGCGCCCGGCGTTTACAGGGCACACAACGTCCCTGGGCGCGTCACGGGCACGCGCCGTTCACTTCCACCTTCGACTCCCCTTCCACCGTCGACTCCCTTTCACCTTCACGCCCCCGTCGGAGTGTCGACTCGCGCGAATCAGTGTCTACGGCGTTCCCGCTCCTCTGACCAGAACCGCGTCGGTCACCGGCGACGCGCCGCGGCCTTCAGGCCGCTTCCTCGCCGCTGAACTGCGCTCGCACCGACGCGACGAGGTCCGGTTCGGCGATGAACGCGACCTCGTCGCCGACGCCGATCTCGGTCTGGGGCAGCGGGATGGTCATCGGTTCGTTCGCGCTGCCGTGGGCGTAGATGAGCACGCCGTCGGGCACGTCCACCTCGACGACGCGCTGGCCGACGACCGACGCTCCCTCGTCGACGACGACGCTCGCCGCCGAGAGGCTCTCGGTGAGGTCGCCGAGCACGTCGAAGTCGCCGCCGAGCAGCGCCGTCTTCGCCCCCGCCGCGCCGAGTCGCTCGGGGTAGATGACCTCGTCGACCTCCGCGGCGTACTTCTCGTAGATGTCGGCGTGGTAGTCGTCGTCGATGCGCATGACCGTCCGACAGTCGTAGGCGTCGCCGATGACGCACGCGCTCAGGTTGACGTTCAGGTCGCCCGTCAGCCCACCCAGCGCGTCCGCGGTCTCCAGTCCCGCCTCGCGGAGCACCTCCTCGTCGTCACCCTCGCCGAAGTAGGCGTCGAACCCCTCCGAAGTAGCGCGTTCTATCTTCTCGGGGTCGTTGTCGACGATGGAGACCTCGTGGCCCTCCGAGCCGAGGATGTCCGCGGTCCGAATCCCGACGCGCCCGTAGCCGGCGATGACGAACTTCATGTGTCTCCCTCCCACGCCCGTGGTAAAAAGGATGACCCCGAGTCGTCACCCGATTCGCCGCCGTCGGTGTCGCCGTCGCACCGGGTCCGTCGCCCGGTCTCGCGTCGCTACCGAACCGACCCGACGGTTTATGCTGGTCTCGTCCCAGTGGACGCCCATGTCAGGGGACTCGACCGTCCGGCAACTCCTCCTCGACTGCTCCGACCAGCGGGCGTGTCGGACCGTCTGGGAGGCCGTCCAGCGCGACGACCTCGACGCCGTCGCGGGGGCCGACCTCGCGGAGGCGCTCCGGGTCGCGGACGGCGACCTCTGTCTCGTCGGCCGGGACGGCCTCGCGGACGTCTACGTCCGCCACGACCCGACGCGGGGGTTCGAGCGCCTCACGCTGTGGCCGCCGTGGAGCGTCACGGACTACGACAGCGGCGTCGGTCGGACGGCGTTCGTCGACCTGCTCGACGACCTCGGGACCCCGGAACTGCTGACGTTCCACGACTCACCGTTCGCCCACGGCGGCGTCCTCTCGCGCCTGCCGGGGCTCAGCTGGCCGTGACGGCGCTCTGCCGCGTCCGATAGGGCCGACACTCGCTCGGGAGTCGCGTCGCTGGTCGGTCGTGACGAACAGGACCGGTGAGACAGAGATGCGCGAGAGCGCGGCGTTAGACGGCTCGGCGACGACGGTTCAGCGACCGGCCCACTGCATGCCGGTACCCTCCAGGTCCTTCCCCTCGACCGACGAGCGGAGCGCGTCCATCCCGTCGTCGCGGTCGACGCCGAAGTTCTGCTCGTACAGTTCCTCGACGCGTTCGACCTCGCCGGGCGTCAGCGGCGGCGTCTCGCTGGCGGCGGCCCACTCCTCGACGTCCTCGCGGGTGCGGAACGTCGGCGTGACGGAGGCCACCTCGTCGTGGCTCAGGAGCCACTGGATGGCCGCCTGCGCCATCGTCCGCTCGCCGTCGCGTTCGAGGAACCGCAGGTTCTCCAGCTTCTCCCAGCCGGTCTCGTACCACTCGTCGGGCCGGAAGCCGCGGTGGTCGCCCTCTTCCAGTTCGGTGTCGGGGCGGACCTGCTCGTTCAGCAGGCCCGAGGAGTGCGGGACGCGAGCGACGAGACTCGTGTCGGCGTCGTGCTCGCGGATGGTGTCGAGGAAGTGCTGGCCCGGCACCTGCTCGAACAGGTTGTAGACGGTCTGGATGGCATCGAAGTCGTGTTCGACGGCGGCCTCGCCCTCGGCCAGCCAGCCGATAGAGGGGCCGAGCGCCCACCCGATAGCGTCGACCTTGCCCTCCTCGCGCAGTTCGTCGAGGAGTTCGAGCACCTCGTCGTCGACCTCCGCGGCGTTCGCGTTGTGGAGCTGCAGCAGGTCGACGTAGTCGGTGTCGAGACGGTCCAGCGACTGCTCGAAGGCGTCGCGCAGGTAGTCGGCGTCCATCTCCTTCGGGAGTTCACCGTGGCCCGCCTGCGGGTTGTCGTAGAAGTCGTAGCCGATCTTGGTAGCGAGGGTCACCTCGTCGCGGACGTCCGCGAGCGCCTCGCCGACGAGTTCCTCGGAGCGGCCGTGGCCGTAGACGTCGCCGGTGTCGAAGAACGTGATGCCCTGGTCGAGTGCGAAGCGGATCATCTCCTTGGCGTCGTCCTCGGAGCGGTCGCCCCACCAGTCGGTGCCGACGACCCACGCGCCGAAGCCGACCTCGCTCACCTCTACGCCGGAGTCACCGAGCGTCCGGTAGTGCATGTCCGAAGCTAGCGGTCTGAAGAACTTATCAGCCGCGGTTGGCTTCTCGCGGCGTCGGACGCGCGCTTCGTCGCCTCGGTCGGGTGGTCGGCGGCGCCACCGCGTGCGACCGCATCGAGTGACTGTCGACACCCGCCCCGTCGTTGGGTTCGCAGATGTGCCCAACGGAAACCCTATGGCCGCACCGTCCCAATCCGGTTCCATGACGAAACGGCACGTCTCGCTACCGTCGGACGCCGAGGAGGGACTGGAGGCGTTCCTGACGGAGGTGGACGACCGACTGTCGGGGCCGGAGGACACGTGCGAGGTGGTCCGGGACACGCTGGTCGACCTCTACGGGGACCGGGAGGCGTGGGAACGGTGGCAGGCGGGGGGCGACGTCTCGCCCGCAGAGCGCGTCCGGTTGCAGGGGTACGACCCGTGCAACTCGACCATCGAGTCGGAGTACTACGCCGAGAAGGACGAGGAGCGGTTCCGGCGCTCGAAGCACCTCCAGTGGCTCTGGCGACAGTTCGACGCCACGCCGATGGCCGACAACGTCGACTTCGCCCTCCGGTTCCGCCAGATGCTCGCCGACCACCTGTTCGAGGAGGCGGGCGAGAACCTCCGCATCTTCAAGGACGTCTCCTTCTCCTACGGCCACAACATCACCGTCGGCGACAACACGGTCATCCACGACGACGTCCACCTCGACGACCGGGGTCGCCTCGACATCGGGTCGCGCGTCTCCATCTCCGACGGCGCGCACATCTACAGCCACGACCACGACATCGTCGACCAGACGGAGGTGAGCAACTTCCACACGGTCGTCGAGGACGACGCACGGGTCACCTACGACGCGATGGTCCGGGCCGGCTGCACCGTCGGCGAGAACAGCGTCGTCGGCGCACGGGCGGTCGTCCAGGGCGACGTGCCCGCCCACCACGTCGTCGTCGGGATGCCCGCGCGCTCCATCGCCGTGAAACCGGGGTACGAGGACGTCGCCGAACCGGTCCCCGAGGACGGCAGCCTGCCGAACCACCAGTCCGACCGCGAGATTCCCTACGACCTGCCCGACGACCTGGACGTGTTCGACGAGTTCGGCCGCGACGTCGGCGGACCGGTCGACCCGCACGAGCGCCCGCACCGACGCTGAGCGGAGCGAGCGACGACGGACGACTTTTCCCCGCACGGGACAACGTCGACTATGGACAGGCGGACCTACCTCCGGGTCGCCGGGACGGGCGTACTCGCCGGACTCGCTGGCTGTTCCGGTATCGACGGAGGGACCGACCCCGGACCGACGGCGACGGACACCGACGGTGCTACCGGTACCGACGGAACCGTCACCACGACGGCAGGCGACGGTCAGCGGGTCGTCGCCGAGACGGTCGCAACGGGCCTCGACGTCCCCTGGGGAGTCGCGTTCCCCGGCGACGACCCAGCGGAAGTGTACCTCACCGAACGGCCGGGACGCGTCGTCCGCCTCCGCGACGGCGAGCGGACCGTGCTCGCCGACCTCACCTCGACGGGCGCGACGGGCGAGGGCGGCCTGATGGGTCTCGCTCTCCACCCCGAGGACCAGAGTATCGCGTTCACCTGCCAGACGTACACCGCCGACGGCGAGACGCGGAATCGGGTGCTCCGCCACGACACGGACGACGACTGGAACTTCGAACCCGTCTTCGAGGGGATACCGGGCGCGAGGTACCACGACGGCGGTCGCTTGCTAGTGTGGGACGGCGCGCTCTACGTCACCGCGGGCGACGCCACGGTCGCCGACCTCGCGCAGGACCCCGAACGCCTCAACGGCTCCGTACTGCGGCTCGCGTTCGACGGCGAGCCACACCCGGACAACCCCGACGTGGGCCACCCCGCCGTCTTCACCTACGGTCACCGGAACCCGCAGGGACTCGCGGTGAAGGGAGGAGCGCTCTACCAGACCGAACACGGCCCGGACACCGACGACGAGGTGAACCGCCTCGAAGCGGGCGGCAACTACGGCTGGCCCGTCGTCCGCGGCGTCGAGTCGGGCGACGACGACCAGTTCGTCCCGGCGCTGGCCAGTTACACGCCGACCATCGCGCCCGCAGGCCTCGCCGTCTACCCCACCGATGGCGCGGTTCGGGCGTGGCGCGGCGACCTGCTGTTCGGGACGCTCTCGGGGACCCACCTCCACCGGGTCCGCCTGGACGAGGACGACGAGGTGGTCGAGGACGAGCGACTGTTCGAGGGCGAGTTCGGACGACTGCGGACCACGAGCATCGGGCCGGACGGCCACCTCTACGCGACGACGAGCAACCGCGATGGCCGCGGCAGTCCGAGCGAGAGCGACGACCGACTGCTCCGGTTCCGGCCAGCGGAGGGCGAGTGATGGACGAGGAGACGCCGGGGGACACCCGGCGCGACCCGCGAGCGGTCGCCATCAACGTCGCGGCGAACACGAACCAGCCCGGATTCAGGGGGCCGATCCATCCCGACGGAACGTTCGAGTACCTCCCCATCCCGGAGTCGAAACCGACCCGCGAGGCGGTGCCGACGTACGCCGACCTCGACGTCGAGACGGACGTGAGCAGCGTCGCGGAGACGCCCATGCACTTCGACCCCGAGTTCCCCGAGGCGGGCGGCGAACGCTACACCTACGGCGACGAACACGGCGTGAAGGCACGGCCGCTGTCGGAACTCGACGCGGGCGACTGGCTCTACTTCTACGCGACGCTCGGCCAGCAGGGGGAGCCGTCGTGGTGGCAGTCCCCGCGCTGGGGTGCGTACCTCGTCGGCGCGATGTGTCTCGCCCGCGACGCGGTGACGGGCGAGGCGTACCGCGCGATGGAGGACGCCGAGCGCGCGCCGTTCCGGACGAACGCGCACGTCCGACGCGAGGAGTTCGACGCGGAGGTACTGATACTGGGCGACGAGGAGTACTCGCGACTGTTCGAACGCGCGGTGCCGCTCTCCGGGCGGGAGGCGGGCACCGACGCGAACCGCCTCGTGACGGACCTGTCGAGCGACTCGGGGAAGGGGCCGTGGTGGCGTCGTCCGATGCGGTTCGACGAGGCGGCGACCGCCGAACTCCGGCGCATCGTCGCCGACCGCGACCTCGACGCCTGCTTCTGACGGGGACACGACGGTGGCCGACCATCGCCTCGGTCCTCGGTTACCAGCCGCGTTCACTGGGTCGTCGACGGGACAGTTCGACCGACCGACGAGTGTAGGCTGGCGTTTCGGGGGCCGGCTCCCGTCCGCTCGCCGAGAATCGTCGCCTGCCGACGTCCCCATCGGAGACGAGCTGTCACAGCAGATTTAATACGATAACCTGTCAATCAGAACTAACCAGTTCGCTGGTCGCCCACCCGGGCAGTGAGTTACATGGAACACCAATCTCGACCGATGAGTGAGTCGACCGTATCCGACCTCCGCGCCGCCGTCTCCGGCGACGTCGTCCGACCTGAGGACGCCGCCTACGACGACCTCCGAGCGGTCTGGAACGGTGCCGTCGACCGCTATCCCGCAGTTATCGTCCGGGCCGAACGCACCGACGACGTCGTCGCCGCGCTCCGGTTCGCCCGCGACCACGACCTGCCGCTCGCGGTACGCGGCGGCGGCCACCACGTCACCGGGAGCGCCGTCGTCGACGACGGCCTCGTCCTCGACCTGCGCGCGATGGACGCGGTGAGCGTCGACCCCGCGACGCGGACGGCAAGGGTCGGCCCCGGCGCTCGCGTCGGCGACGTCCTCGGCCCCGCGCAGGAGCACGGCCTCGCGCCGGTGGTCGGCTCCGCCGCCCAGACCGGTATCGCCGGGTCGACGCTCGCCGGCGGTATCGGCTGGCTCCGGCGCGCACACGGCCTCGGCATCGACCACCTCACGGCGGTCGAACTCGTCACCGTCGACGGCGAGGTGCTGACGGCCAGCGAGTCCGAGCACGCCGACCTGTTCTGGGCGGTCCGCGGCGGCGGCGCGGCCGTCGGCGTCGTCACCGCCTTCGAACTCGACCTCGTCGCGGTCGGCCCCGAGGTCATGATCGCACAGGTCGCCTACCCCGTCGAGACCGCGGGCGAGACGCTCCGTGCGTTCCGCGAGTGGGCCGCGACGGCCCCCCGCGAGGCGACGACGCTCGTCGGACTGATGCACGTCCCGCCGCTCCCGATGGTTCCCCCGGAGGCCCACGGCGCACCCATCGTGATGGTGTACAGCGTCTACGCCGGCCCGGTCGAGGACGGCGAACGCGCGCTCGCACCGCTGCGCGAGCTCGGCGAGCCCGTGCTGGACACCAGCGGGCCGATGCCGCTGGCGGCGCTCCACGAGGTCGCTCGCGACCTGTTCCCCGACGGCCGGCGCTACTCGTGGCACTCGCTGTACGCCGAGACGCTCGACGACGACGTGCTCGACGACCTCGTCGCCGCGTTCGCCGACGCGCCCTCCCCGGAGTCCTCGGTCGAACTCTGGCACCTGGGCGGCGCGGTGTCGGACGTCGAGGACGCCGCCACGGCGTTCGGGTTCCGCGACGCCGAGTTCACGGTGATGCTCGCCGCGTCGTGGGACGACCCCGACGCCGACGAGGAGAACGTCGAGTGGGCGCGCCGTCACTGGGAGGCGCTCCGTCCACGCTCGATGGACGGGTCGTACCCCGCTTTCCCCGGCTTCGTCGAGGACGACGAGCGCGGCAGGGCGACCTACGGCGAGAACCACGACCGCCTCGCGGACCTCGCCGCCCGGTACGACCCGGAGAACCGACTCCGCAGCGTCGCGAACCCCGCCCCGGCGCGCTGACCGTCCTCGAACACGCCACTCGGCTTCGCCGCACCTTCCTCTTCTCGGCCGCTCGCTCCTTCTCGCCACTACCCTCTCGACCACTCGCTCGGCCTCGTTTCACCTCCGATTCGGCCGCACGCTCGTTCTCGCCGGTCCGACTCGCTCCACCGTCCTCCCGGTCAGTCGTCGGACGTCGGTTCGACGAGTTCGCCGTCGTCCGGAGCGACGGAGTCGGACCGCGGACTCGTCGCGACCGGCCCGTTCGCGGATCGCGTGCGGTCGAGGGCCGCGACCGACAGCGTCTCGCCCGGCCACCCACGCTCGTGGGGCGGGTCGAACGCCACCCGGCCGAGCGCCTCGACCGCACGAAGGGCGTGGTGGGTCCGCTCCGCGGTGTAGAGGCGGTCGAACTGCTCCGGCGGGAGTATCCCGAGGTGACCGAGGTGGCCGTGCGAGCGGGAGTGGGTCCTGGTCCGATAACGCCGGTACAGCGGGCGGGCGAGGTCCGCGAGCGGGGAGTCCTCGACGGCCGAGAGGGCGCGCGTGATGCCCGCCGTCAGCCGACTGTCGTTGGCGTGCGTGCGTTCCGCCTCGGTGTCGTCGACGTCCGCGACGTCCGCGTACAGCGTCTCGACGTACTCCGTGTACCGACGCTTGTCGGCGCGGGCCGTCGCGGGGAACGCCCCCCAGGCGGCGGCGACGCCGGGGTCCCACAGCGGCAACCACCAGTCGAGTCCCCAGTGCTCGTAGATGCGACCGTCGCTACAGAGGAACTTCGACTGGCGCTCCTGCCACTCCCACGCCGCGTAGGCGCTCGTCGGGTCACCCGGTTGGCAGACGCCGTCGACGACCTTTCGAATGCGCTCGGCGAACGCCCGGTCGAGGGCGTCCGTCCGGTCCCACTGCACGTAGTGCTCGTCGAGGACGCTCTCGACGAAGGCGTCGGTCGCCGCGTCGTTCTCGGGGTCGATGGCCTCCGGGGCGACCGCACCGTCCTCGGTGACCGCGTCGAGCAGTGGGTCCGGGAGGTGCCCCCCGATACCGGCGACGGTCTGGCCGGGGACGACCAGCGCGTCCTCCGGGAGCCAGCCGTCCGCCAGGAGTTCGCCGATGGCGGGCCACCCGGTCAGGTTCGGGATGGCGTCGAAGTTGTCGGCCCGTTCGTAGTAGGCCTCCCGTTCCACGCCGTTGAACCACTCGTACCAGTCGTCGGCCGTGTACTCGACGTATCGCCAGGGGAGGCCGAGGCTCGCCGCGATGTCCTCCGCGACGCGGACGTCCGGGCTCCCGGGCTGGCCGTAGGTGAAGGTGTAGACGTCGCCCTCGTAGTCGAGGCGGACCAGCATCGAGGCGATGAGCCGCGAGTCGTACCCGCCGCTCAGCGGGACGACGACGGGTCGCCCGTCTGCGACGGCGAGCGTGCGCTCGAACGACTCGACCATGGCGTCGTCGAAGGCCGCGAGTCGCTCGGAGGGCGTCGCGTCCGGGTCGTCCGCGGTCGCCGTGGGCGAGTACGTCCAGTGGCGTTCGGTGTGCACCGTCGGCGTCGCGCCCGACGTGTCGAGGGCGAGCAGTTCCCCCGCCTGAAGCTGCCTGATACTGGGGTAGAGCGTCTCGTCGCCGGTGACGTACGTCGCGGTGAGGTACTCGGCCTCGGCGACGGCGTCGACCGTCGGGTCGTCGAGCGTCTCGCGGACCCACCGGGCGCTGTCGGAGACGACGCCGGACTCGGGGGCGTAGAACAGCGGGATACTCTGGGCGTGGTCCGTCGCGGCGAACACCGTCCCGTCGACCGCGTGGACGACGGCGTAGTACCCCTGCAACGACGTGAGGACCTGGCGAAACTCCTCGCGTGAGGTGACGTCGGCGAACTGGTCGTGGAGGGCGTGCGCGTCGAAGCGCTCGCCGTCGGCGAACGCGGTTCCCCGGACGGCGGTGTCGTCACCTCGAACCCACTCCTGTGGGTACGCGAGGTGGACGTACTCGGGCATGTGTCCATCATCTACCAGGACACGTATCAGTATTCGTCCGCTATCGAGAGTTACCTCCCGAGTACCGTCAGCCGTCGACGACTCTCCGGGACCCCGGTACAGACGCCGACGGTCCCGTACGCGGAGTAAATCCGTGCTTGATTAGTGAAGTGGCCGCGACGGGGCGACATGGACCCGGTCTCGCTGGCCGAGGCGGCCGACGCACTCGACGACCCGTGGTCGCCGCGACTGCTCGCCGAGTGCAACGGACAGCACGTCAAACTCGCGCGGATGGAGGGCGCGTTCGACTGGCACGCCCACCCCGACGTCGACGAACTGTTCCTCGTCGTCGAGGGCGCGATTCGAATCGAGTTCCGCGACGAGACCGTCGAACTCGACGAGGACGAACTGCACGTCGTCCCTGCGGGCGTCGAACACCGGCCCGTCGCCGACGAGCCTGCCGTCGTCCTCCTCTTCGAACCCGAGGGGACGCGTAACACGGGCGACCGCGTCACCGAGAGGACGACTGAGGTGGAACGGCGCTGACCGGACCGTGCCCGTCTCGTGGTCGTCGTGCTCACCCGAGCGAGATGTCGAGGTAGAGCATCACGACGACGCCGAGGATGGTTCCGAGGGTGGCGACGCGCTCGTAGCCCCCGGTGTGGGTCTCCGGAACGATCTCGTCGCTGATGACGAACAGCATCGCCCCCGCGGCGAAGCCCATCGCGTAGGGGAGCAACACCGACACCGTCTGGACGGCGTACGCGCCGAGGAGGGCCAGGGGAATCTCGACGAGGCCCGACCGGATGCCGGCGAACGCGGCGTAGAACCGCCGGTCCAGTCCGGCGTTGATGGCCGCGACCGAGACGGCCAGCCCCTCGGGGATGTTCTGGATGCCGATTGCGACCATCAGCGGGATGGCCGTCGACGGGTCGCCGCTGCCGAACCCGACGCCGACGGCGAGACCCTCGGGCATGTTGTGGAGCGTGATGGCGAGGATGAACAGCACGACCCCGGCCAGTCGCTCGTCGTTCACCGGCAGGTCCGTGCCGGGGTTGGCGGCGTCCCGGCGGCGACGGCCCGTGAGGAGGTAGTGGGCGTGCGGGACGAGCGCGTCCGACTGGTCCAGGAACAGCGCCCCCAGCACGACGCCCAGGAGGACGGGAACCGGGTTCCCGTTCGAGTACGTCTCGATGCCGGGGATGATGAGGCTCGTGAAACTCGCGGCGAGCATCACGCCGGCAGCGAACCCGAGCGCAGCGTCCAGCGCCCGCTCGGAGGGGTCGCGCCAGACGAACACCAGCGACGCCCCGAGCAGGTTGCACGCGGCGATGAACACGCCGCCGAGCAGTCCGTCGACCACCGGACCGGACCCGAACCACTGCGCTAGCTGTCCGACTACCACGCCGCCCACCACTCGTCGAGATGCATCCGCGTCTACCGCCAGTGACTGATGGGACGCCCTTCAGTGTTGAGTTCGCAGAGTACGACCGAGCGATTTCGCCGAGCGAGCGGCGTAGCGGGTCGCTCTTCGGAGATTCGCTTCGAACGAGCCGGCGCGCGAATATGGCAACCATTTAACTAGTATCTAACAGTCGTAGGTCCGGACTGGTCGAATTCCGGCCGTTTGCAACGGTTACCGTTGCAATCGACTCGCAGTTATGACAGTCAATAACAAATGTCGTCTGATTAGAAGGTACGCTCCCATGTTGGGGTCTAACGCAGGTGTCGACGACGGTTCCGGCAGTGGAGTAGACATCCGAACGATACACGAGCTCACGGGGTTCCAGCGGGACCTCCTCTACTGCATCGCCGGCCTGGACAGGCCGTCCGGGCAGACGATTCGCCAGGAGCTAGAGGAGCAGACCGACCGCGAGATAACGCACGGGCGGCTCTATCCGAACCTCGACACCCTCGTCAACCGCGAACTGGTGTCGAAGGGCGAGATCGACCGCCGGACGAACTACTACACCATCTCCGACGCGGGCGTGGAGGCGCTCCAGGAGTACCACCAGTGGGGGACCGGTCGGCTCCCGTGACGCCGTCTCGAAGCGGCAGTCGCGCCGACCGACGTGCGCGGCGACGCTGACGAGACCGGACCCACGGGAACGGACGCCCGAGGACGGCTGTCCGGAGGACCGACGACGAGGGGCGACGAACACGAAACGAGACGAAGACGATAGCGACGACGAAGACGACGAGGTGACGGAGAGGACGACGGTCCCGGAGAGGACGAAGGTGACGGAGAAGACGAGCGAAGCCGAGACCGGTCGGTCGGACGCGCCAGCACGTCGTCCCACACGCTACAGACGCCGCGAAAGCACGACCTACAGCGGTTCTCGGACGCAGCGAGCCCTTCTTCCGTCGAACTCGGTGAGCGAGACGACCAGCGGACAGGAAGCGCTGCGACCGGAGCGGGCGGTTCAGTCGTCGGTGTCGGCGAGGCCGTCGTCTCCGACCGCCGAGGGGTCGGCCGACCTCGGGTCGGTGTCGTCCAGCCACGGTGCACTGGGCAGTCGGTCCCGGTCGACCCCCGACGCGAGATACGCGAACGAGTAGATGTCGACGGAGTGGTCTTCGCCCTCGTCGTCCTTGTGACTCCCAGCGAGGTCGAGTGCGGGGTCGAGTCCCGACACCGTTCGTTCGTAGTCGCACGTTCGGCAGATGAGTTTGAATGTCTGGTTCATGGGTGGTGGCTGTCGCGGTCGTTCGAACGAGTCGGAGGCCGCGCCGTCGAGGGCGGCAGGGGACGACCCGTCGGACCCGTCGAACAGGCCGTCGGGTTACCGGCGGACCTCCGCGGTGACGTTCGACTGGATCCAGCGCTGCTGGTGTTCGGTGTCCTGTATGATCGTCCACGGGCCGTCGCTCCCGTCGAACTCGATCTCCTGGTACCGTCGGTGCCGACCGTCCTCCGACCGGTCCGTCTTCCCCCGACGCATGCTCAGAAGGACCCCTCCAGGGCAGACGACCGGTCGCCGTTGCCTGGCCTGTGGACGTAGATGGTCCGGTCCTGGTAGATGCGGACCTCGTGCTCCTCGACGCGGAAGGTGACGGAACCGAACGCCGCCGACTGCCCGCCAGCCGGTGCTTTGAACA
Organism: Halomarina salina; assembly: GCF_023074835.1. Taxonomy (NCBI): domain Archaea; kingdom Methanobacteriati; phylum Methanobacteriota; class Halobacteria; order Halobacteriales; family Natronomonadaceae; genus Halomarina; species Halomarina salina. Next base: position 1,267,698 of record NZ_JALLGW010000001.1, on the reverse strand, counting down.
GCGTCGCGAGGGCGTCGACGTCGATGTAGTCGTTGAGCGGCGGGAGGTCGAGGGGGTCGTCGCCGCGCGCGGCGGCCAGTCGCTCGACGATGTCGACGAGCAGCGAGTCGGCGGCCCGACCGTCCGTAATGCCACCCGAAACGTCGGCAAGGGAAGTAGTATCGACGGTGGTGTCTGTCATCGCTCCAGTGTAGACCCCCTCCACGCATACGTAATCGCGATAACCCTATACGGGTCACGCGGGAGCCCACTGCTAGATAGCTAGCATCGACGCTACTCGTCGTCGAACAGCAGTCCGAACAGTTTGCGCTCGCTCGTCCGGATGTGGCGGCTGACGGTCGGTTGCGAGATGTCCAGCAGCGCCGCCAGTTCCTTCCCGCTCGTCTCACGTGGCCACTCGAAGAAGCCACTGAAGTACGCCGTCTCGAGCACCTCCGCCTGTCGCTCGGTCAGTCGGTCGCGGTAGGTCGCCTCGAACTCCGCAGAGGTCCTGACGGGTCGGTTCTGCTCGACCCGAGCGACCAGTTCGGCGCCCTCGTACCGTCGGACGAACATCCGGATGAACGCCTTGACGTCACCGTTCCGCGGGAGTTCGATGGTGACCTCGCCACCCTCCGACCCGGCGTACATCGCGGTCGGGTACGCGCCGTAGGAGACGAGGTCGGCGAAGAAGCTGTCCTCGCCGACGATGGCCTCGAACCGGCAGCTCTCCTCGCCCTCGGTGAGCAACGTCAGGTGGTCGACCGTCGTCGTCCTGTCGGCGAACTCGTAGACGGTCTCCGGGTCGACGCCGGTCGTCTCGAAGAACACCCGTAACGACCCGTCGGGCCGCTCGACGAGGGTCTCGAACTCGAACGTCCCGTCGGTCACGTCGGCGAACCCGATGGCGGGGATGGTGTCGTCGGTGACGGTGAACGTGAGTTCGACCGCGGCGTCGCCGACGATGGCTCTCTTGCGCTCGATGGCGTTGATGGCGTACCCGACCATGTTCCCGAGTTCGCCGAGCACGGCGACCTCCATCTCGTCGAACACGCCCGGTTCGTCGGCGTAGAGGTTCAACACGCCGTACACCGTCTCGCGGTAGGCGAGCGGGATGGAGATGCCCGCCCGGTAGCCGCGCTGGAGCGCCTGCTGTCGCCACGGCTCGAACGGCGGGTCGACGTGGAGGTTGTTCTGGACGGCCGGTTTGCGCGTCTTGAACGCCGTCCCCGCCGGCCCCTGGCCGGTCGGACTGTCGTCGACCGTGATCTCGATGTCGTCGAGGTAGCCGTCCTCGCGGCCGGCGCTCGTCCGTGGCGTGACCTCGTTCCCGACGGCTCCCTGCTGGGCGACCCACGCGAAGACGTAGGGGTCCGTCCCGGCGAGTTCCTCGCAGACCGCGGTCTCTATCTCCTCGCGAGTGGACGCCTCGACCAGTTTCCCCGTGAGCCCCCGGATGACGCCGTTGAGACGGTTGAGCCGTTCGAGCGCGTCGTTGTGCTCTTCGAGCCGCGACTTCTGGGTCCGGAGTTCCTGCTCGCGGTCGACGCGGTCGAGGGCCGCGAGCGTGTTCGCGACGAGGATGCGCGAGACCAGGACGTCGGTGTCGGTGAACGACCCGGCCGTCTCGGTCCCGGCGATGAAGACGCCGTGCTCGCCGATCGGGAGCACCATGGCGCTCCCCAGTGGCGTCTCGCCCGTCTCCACGTCCGCGGCCGCGATGTCGTCGACGATGCGCTCCTCGTCGTCGACGAACGCCTGCCAGGCGAGATGCCAGTCGACGCCGAACAGCGGGTCGTCGCCGATGAGCGCCCTGAGTTCCGGCGTCCGCGTCTGGGGTTCGAGGTGGCCGGTCGCCTCGTTGTAGTACTTGATGGTCGTCAACGGGAGCCCGAGTATCTCCTGTGCCCCCTCGACGACGATGTCGGCGACCTCGCCGGGCGTCTCGGCTGTCGTCAGCGCCTGCCCGACCTCGTTGAGGCGAGCGAGTCGCTCCTCGCGGCGCTGGCGGTCGCTGATGTCGCGGACGACCCCGGTTCGCCCGTAGACGCCTTCTCGTACTCGAACAGCGTAATCCGTGCCTCGATGGGGACCTGCTCACCCGACGCGGTGGTCAGGGTCAGTTCCATCGTCGCCTCGTCGTCACCGCCACGCCGAATCTGCTCCTGGAGCGCGCGTGCCTCCTCGATCAATCGACTCTCGACGAACTCGCTGGCCGGCCTCCCGACGAGTTCCTCGCGGTCGTACCCGATGAGTCGGCAGTACGCGTCGTTGACCACGACGAAGCGTCCCTCCCCGTCGAGGGCGTAGAGACCGTCGCTGACCGTGTTCATCACGACCTCGTGCTGCTGCAGGCGGCGTTCGCGGAGCTTTCGCTGGGTGACGTCCTGCAGGGAGAACACCATCGCACTCCCCTCCCCGGCCTCGTGGTCGAGCGGTGCGCCGTCGACAGCGAGCCAGCGTGGCCCGTCGTCCGTCTCGATGCGTAGCTCTCCCGATACCGACTCCGTCGACTCCACCACCCGACGGTAGGGGTTCCCGCTCGTGTCGACCGGTTCGCCGTCGAACGAGACCATCTGGAGGTCGAGGTCGGCGGCCGTGAGCGGCGGGTCGTACTCGCCGACGTGGAGAATCTCCGTCGCCCGGTCGTTGACGTAACTGAAGGTACCGTCCCGTTCGAGGATGGCGATACCGACCGGGCTGGTCTCGAGGATGCGCTCGTTGAGGTTGCGCTCCTCGCGGAGCGCCGTCTCCGCTTCGAGACGCTCCATCAACCGCCCGAGGTCGGCGGCGATGGTCCTCGTCGCGTCGACCATCGTCTCGTCTGGCTCTCGTGGCTCCGCGAGGAGGAACACCATGACGGCGACGACCGTCCCGTCGCTGACGATGGGGACGCCGAGCGCCGCGTGCAGACCGGCCTCCGTCGCGGCCGCCGACCGGAAGAACGGGGCGTCGTCGGTAGCGACGTCGGTCAGCCACTCGGACTCTCCCGACTGCCAGACGCGGCCGACGGAGCCCTCGTTCAGGTGGAACGTCACGTCGTCGGTCGCCTCGGCGAACGTCTCTGTTTCCGGGGACGTGACGTACGGGTCGGGGACGCGTTCGAGGTGCTCGCCGTCCGGGCAGACCCACGCCTCGCCGTAGCGCCAGTCCATCGCCTCGCCGATGGCGTCGACCGCGATGCGGAGGCCCTCGTGGAACGAGTCGGCCTTGAGTATCTGCTGGGTCGCGTCGTGGTAGAGGTCGCGTTCGGACTGCAGCCGTCTCCGGTCCCGGATGTCGCGGATGATACCGGTGAAGTAGCGCTCCTCGCCCACGGAGAACTCCGAGAACGAGATGCTCAGCGGGATATGGTGGCCCGCTTTGTGGCGGCCGGGGAGTTCGATATCGTCCCAGTCGAGCGTCCGTTCGCCCGTTTCGAGGTACCGTCGCACGCCCGCCCGGTGGTCGTCCGTGAGCCCCTCGGGCATCAGCATCGTCAGCGGCTCGCCGACCACCTCCGACGGGTCGTACCCGAACACCTCGGCCACCGCCGGGTTCGCGTAGCGGATGGTGCTGGACTCGTCGACCGAGACGATGGCGTCGGACGTCGTCGACGCGAGCGTCTCCAGGTACCGACTCGTCCGCGGAGGGCTGGCCCCGTCCTCCGCCTCCCCGAGGTACGTCGAGAGGTGGTGTTCGACGACCCGCCCCTTCTCCGGGCCGGTGTAGTGGACGAACTCGTCGACCCCCGCCTCGTAGGTTCGGTCGATGAGCGACTCCTCGTCGTGCCGGGAGACGAGTATCGTCAGGAGGTCCGGCTGGGCCGCGAGACAGCGCGTCAGCGCCGACAGCCCGTCGCCCTCGGGCAGGTCGTACTGCGCGATGACGCACGTCAACTGTTCGCGCTCCGCGATTCGCTCCGCCTCCGCGGGCGACGCGGCGGTCAGTTCGCACGACTGCTCGCCGAACCCATCCAGATACGCGGCTATCGACTCGGTCTGCTCCGCGTCCAATCCCACGCAGAGAACCGTGAGAACATTGGCTCCACGTGAGAGTTTCACTACGAGTCGTTCACCACAGTCACTCATCATTCTTGTGACGACGATATCTGTAGTGCTTCATATGGAAAGCCCACGTCCGACTGCAGTGGCCGATGACGCCGCTGGCAGGGGTCGACTCCCAGGCTCCGCTCACCCCATAGAGCGTGTGGGGCGCGACGGTGACGCCCCGGTCAATGATAGCCTTGCTGTTGCCTACACAGCTCCGTCGTTCTATCGGTCCATCCCCCGATAGATGGTACTACGTATCGAGGCAATTGTTGACATAGCCACCCCGGACGGGTACCGACGAGCAGCGTCGTCCATCGAGCGACTGGCCGAGCGCCAGGCGGGGCGGAGCATCGAGGCCCGCGAGTCGCGAGCCGAGTCCCGAGACGGCCGGAGCGCTCGCAGACCGCCACGAACGGGTTCCCTGCGTCCAGCCCTCCGAGTTCAGAGTGGCTGGTCGGTCCCCACCCCGGCCTCGGTCGCCGCCTCGTAGACGACGGTCGCCGCCGCGACGTCCATCACCGCCGACCCGACGCTCTCGACGACCACTACCTCGTCGTCTGCCACGGGACCGGCCGTCGCCCGCTCGGTGGTCCCGTCGAACAGCGCGCCGAGCGGGACGAGGTCCGCGACCGTCCGGTCGGTAGCCGCGACGTCGCCGGTCTCGACGGCCTCCTCGGGGACGTCCGCGTACAGGCGGTCGGCGCGCTCGACGAGCGCCGCCGGGAGTTCCTGCATCGACGCCTCGTAGGCACCGATGCCCACGACGAGCGTCCCCGGACCGACCGCGTTCGCCGGAACGACCGGGTCGGCGCTGGTCGTCGCCGTGACGACGACGGTAGCCCCCTCGACGGCCGCCGCCGGGGAGTCAACCGCGTCGGCCGTCAGTCCCTCTGCCCGCAGGTCGGCGACGCAGTCGTGCTTCGAGTCGCTCGGCGAGTAGACCCGGACCCTCTCCAGGTCCGCCAGCGCGGCGACGGCGCGGGTCTGCCAGCGCGCCTGTGCGCCCGCGCCGAGGACGCCGAGGGTGACCGGCCCGGCCGCCAGGTCGCGCGCCGCCAGCCCACCGATACAGCCCGTCCGGGCGTTGGTGAGGGTCGTCGCGCCCAGCACCGACACCGGCGCACCCGTCGTCGCGTCCGCGAGGACGAGCTGCGCGTGGAGCGTCGGGAGCGAACGTCCCCGGTTAGCCGGGTGGACGCTGGCGAGTTTCGTCGCGAAGTACGGCGCGCCGTGGACGTACGCGGGCATGGCGAGCGCCGTCCCGCGGGCGTCCTGTTCGTCGGGGCACCCTCCTCCGTCGGGCCCCGTCTCGCCGTCGACTCCGGCACCGACGGGGTAGTGGGGCCGCTCCGGGCGTTCGACTGCTCCCCGCGTCTGCGCCACGAGCGCGTCCTCGACCGCCTCGGCGAGCGGGTCGAGGTCGAGGACCCCCCGCACGTCGTCGTCGGAGAGGACGAGCACCATCCCGGTCAGTGCCCCTCGAACCCGGGCGAGCGTCTCTCGACGAACGCGCGGACGCCCTCGTCGAAATCGTCCGTCTGCGCCGCCCTAACCATCCCCTCTGTCTCGGCGCGGGGGGCGCCGTCGTCGAGCGTCGTCTCGAAGTTCTCGTCGTCGGGGTCGGCCATGCGAGTCGCTCACCCGGCGGGCGCAAAAGCGTTCGCTCGCGGGCGTTCGTGGCGAACGAGCCACTGTCGAAGGGACAACCGCTCGCTTTCACCTCCGGAAGACGTTTCACTACACCAGAACGACGCCCGACCATGAGACGGCGACAGGTCCTCGCTGGACTCGGCGCGCTCGGCGTCGGGGCCACGGCTGGCTGCTCCCTCCCCGGTTCCGAGACGACCATCTCCAACCCCGTCCGGGACGCGGACGACGACGGCACCGACCCGTACCTCTCCTTCCGAGACGATGACGAGGAGGTTGCGTCGCTCGGCTTCTCGCCGAGCGTCCCGGATACCGGTTCTATCCGTGTGACGGCACATCTCCCGCACCGAGACGGCACCGAACTGACCGATGCGACGTTCGACTTCCGGATGGTACGGGACGGTGAACCCGTCGCCACCATCGTCGCGCTCGTGACGCCCGTCACGGTCGAGAAACCGTACGTCTCGGCCACGTTTAGCGGCAGTCGGGGAAGCAACGTCAGTACAGTCAGAATCGACGACTTCGGTGACCTCGCCGACGAGACCGCGAACCTCCACTTCCTCGTCGACCGGCAGGAAGCGGGAGCGTCCACGCTGCACGTCGACGCGACCGTCGGCCTCGACGGTGGTGGCCTGCTCGGGAGCCAGTACACGCTCACCGGTGAACTCGACGTGCCGATTCCCGCCCGAGGCTCGGCGTAGCGGAGCCACGGTGCTGCGTCCCGCCGAGCGTCCGGGCTACCCCGACCGCTGGAACTCGGGGTCGAACATCTGCGCCGAGGTCGGCGCGGGGTCGCCGGGCGTGCAGTTGTACTCCGAGAAGTCCTCGACGCCCACCTCGCGCAGGACGTCCTCGTCGTAGACGGCGTGCCCCGTGAACTCGCTCGGGTCGCGGTCCAGCAGTTCGAGCACCGTGTCGGCGAGGATGTCGGGCGTCCGCCAGTCCTCCTCGGTGCCGAGCCCGAAGTACCGCGTCGCGCGGGTGTCGAGGGCCGTCACCGGCCAGAACGCGTTGGCGGCGATGCCGTCGCCCTGGAGTTCGCTCGCGAGCGAGAGCGTCACGAACGTCATGCCCATCTTCGCCCACGCGTAGGCTGCCTTTCCGGGCGCGCTGGACACCTTCACCGGCGGCGCGTTCGTCAGGATGTGTCCGCCGCCGTTCTCCTTGAGGTGCGGGATGAACGCTCGCGAGGTGACGTACGTGCCGCGCACGTTGACGTCGGTGACGAGGTCGAACCGGTTGGCGGGCATCTCCTCGACGGAGGCGAGCTGGATGGCGCTCGCGTTGTTGATGACGATGTCGATCTCGTCGAACACGTCGATGGCCTCGTCGACGGCCTCGTCAATCGCCTCGGTGTCCCGGAGGTTCAACTGGATAGCGTGGGCGTCGACGCCCCGCTCCTCGCACTCCTCGGCGGTCTTGTGGATGGTCCCCTCCAAGTCGGAGTCGCTGTCGTCGACGGTCTTGCCCGTCGAGACGACGTTACAGCCGGCGTCGGCCAGCGAGAGCGCGATCTCCTTGCCGACGCCGCGCGTCGTACCCGTGATGAACGCGGTTCGGCCGCTCAGGTCGGGGGCTTGGAACGACATACCGGACGATGACCGACCGCTCACAATAACGTTCCCCCCGGACCTCGTCCGTCTCGGCGATTCGGTCGACCGCCTCGGTGAGTCCGCGACGACCGCCAGGTCCATCGCGTCGCGCTTCTCGAGGCGGTCGATGAGCACGTCCGCCCGGTGGTCGTCGACCTCGACGCGCGCCAGTCCGTTCTCCGTCGTCAGCTCCTCGCGCCTCCTGCGGTACCGCGCAGGGGACCGTACGAGAAGCACGCTGTGGGTACGATTACCCGGGTGGCGCTACTCCGCCAGCGTCTCGGCAGCGTCGTCGAGCGGTTCGTAGCCCAGCGTCCGCATCGTCTCGGTGAGCGTGAAGTACCGCTCGCTGTTCTGCGAGATTGCGTTGACCGTCACCGGGGAGTACGGCAGGTCCGCGGTCGCCGACTTGAGGAACACGTCCCGGCAGTCGTGGGGACTCAGCCACGTCGCGCGGGCGAACCGCTCGCGCTCCGGTTCCGCCTCGGCGACGACGTCGCGCAGGTCGTCGGGCGTCATGTACCAGCCGATGCGGAGGTTGACGATCTCCAGGTCGTGTCTGTTCGCGTAGAAGCTCGTCAGGCCCTCGCAGGCGACCTTGCTGACGCCGTAGAACGAGTCCGGACTCGGCGGCGCGTCGCCACACACCGGTTCCGCGTGGTCGAGCGTCATGTGCTCGGGGTCGTCGTCCGCCGCGTTGTACGTCCCGACCGCGTGGTTCGAAGAGGCGAAGACGACCCGGTCCACGTCGTGCTCGACGGCCGCGTCGAGGACGTGCTTCGTCCCCTCGACGTTCGTCTCCAGCGCCAGGTCCCACTCGGTGTCCGGCTCCGAGGCCCCCGCGAGGTGGAAGACGACGTCGTAACCCGCGAGTTTCTCGTGGACGTCGTCCGGGTCGGTGACCTCCAGCAACTCGCTCTCGATGTCCTCGTGTTCGGAGTGCGTGAACGCGTCGACCTCGTGGTCGTCGAAGTCGCCGTCCTCGACCGCCGCGACGAGTTCCCGACCGACGTTGCCAGCCGCGCCCGTGAGCGCGATTCGAGTCATGAGGCGACGAACGAGTCCCCGACGGGTAGCGTTGGGGTTCGCGGAGACACCGTGGGCATTCTGTGCTCTCGTTAGTGGAGTGCAGTTGCTCGACGGTTCGGCGAGTTCGGAGGGGGAATGCGCCGTCCGGGAATTGAACCTCACTCGCTCCCTGCGGTCGCTCGCTGATTCGATTCCCTCGGTAGCGATTTCGTCCTCGCTGTCGCTCGGACAGAAATGCGCCGTCCGGGAATTGAACCCGGGCTATTGGCTTGGGAAGCCAATGTCCTACCACTGGACCAACGGCGCTCTCGTCTGGGGCACCTCTCTGTCGGTGCGTTCAGCATCGGTAATTCTCCATCGCACCACTTGAACGTAGCGACTCCACGCGAGTAGACCACATCCGAGAACGAACGGATTTCGGCCCTTACCCGGCCTTCCAAACCGTTGTCGTAGTTCGACCCGCCACACTGCGCCACAGCTGAACGAACGTCCGGAAATATCGCACGACAGGGCACCTATTAGTCGGTAGAATGCGTTCCGACCGACATGAGTGACGCAGTCGCCGCGACGAACGACCTGCCCATCGACCTCACGCTCTCCGACGACGAACTCGACGCCCACCGCGAGCACATCACCCAGTTCATCCGGCGTGTCGTCGACGACGCGGGAGCCGACGGGGCGGTCATCGGGCTCTCGGGCGGCATCGACTCGACGCTGACCGCTCACCTCGCCGTCGAGGCGCTGGGCGAGGGTGCGGTCCGGGGCCTCGTCCTCCCGAGCGAGGTCAACACGGAGGGGAACATGAGCGACGCCGAGCGCGTCGCCGAACTGCTCGACATCGAGTACGACGTCGTCGACATCGAACCCATCGTGGACGCGTTCTTCGAGGCCGCACCGCTGGAGAACGTCGACGACCGCATCGGTTCGGACCCGCTTCGCACCGCCGCCGGGAACGTCCGCGTGCGGACGCGGGGCGTCCTGAACTACTTCGTCGCCAACGCGGAGTCCCGTATCGTCCTCGGGACGGGCAACCGCTCGGAGACGCTGACGGGCTACTTCACGAAGTACGGCGACCAGGCCGTCGACTGTAACCCCATCGGCAACCTCTACAAGCGGCAGGTCCGCCAGCTTGCGGACTACGTCGGCGTCCCGCAGGACCTCGTCGAGAAGCCCCCGAGCGCCGAGATGTGGGCCGGTCAGACCGACGAGGAGGAGATGGGCCTGAGCTACGACCTGCTCGACGCGATTCTCGTGCTCCACGTCGACGGCCCGCTGTCGGCCTCCGCGACGGCGAGCACGCTCGACGTCGACGACTCGGTCGTCGCCCGCGTCGACGAACTGTACGCCCAGAGCGAGCACAAGCGCCACCTCCCGCCAGCGCCCGACGCGCTCTCGCTCTGAGTCTCGGTCTCTGAACGGATTCCAGTCGAGTCCTCCCGACGAGATTCCGCGAAACGCTTTTACACGCCTCGTCGCGTTCGTTACAGGTATGCACCGCTCACGCGCGGGATTCGACTCGACTCCCCGGTCCGTGAGCGGCGTCGCCGTCCTCCTGTAGCTGGTGTCGCGGCCGACCGCAGTCTGCCACGGTCCACCGTCGACCGTCGTCTGCGCGGCCGCACGCGAACCGCCTCCGACCACACAGTCACCAGCACGTCATGTCAGACACGTACGACCTCCGCGACAGTATCGCACACCTCGAATCGCTCGACGGCGACGGCACCGAACTCGTCACCGTCTCGGTACCACCAGAAAAGTCGCTCCGCTCCGTCCGCGAGCGTCTCGCGGGCGAACACGCCAGCGCCGAGAACATCAAGGCAGACCGCACGAGAGACCGCGTCCAGCGGGCGCTCGACCGCCTCCAGCGCACGCTCCGCGAGTACGACGAGACGCCCGAGAACGGCCTCGTCGCCTACGCGGGCGTCGTCGACGGCGACCTCCGCTCGTTCGTCTTCGACGACCTGCCAACGCCCGTCGCCGCCTCGACGTACCGCTGTGACGACCGGTTCGTCCTCGACCCGCTCGAAGACGCCGTCGCCCCCGACGAGACGTTCGGCCTCGTCGTCGTGGAACGCGGCCGCGCCGCCGTCGGCCGACTCGTCGGCGAGCGCGTCCGCCCGGTCTGGAGCAGCGAGAGCCAGGTGATGGGGAAGACCCGTGCGGGCGGCCAGTCGGCCCAGCGCTTCGCCCGCGAACGCGAGCGCCAGGCCAGCGAGTTCTTCGGGCAGGTCGCCGACGTCGCCGCGGACGCCTTCCTCGGCGAGGACCCCGTCGCCGGACTCGTCGTCGGTGGGACGCTCACCACGACGCGAGCGTTCGTCGACGGCGGCTACCTCGACCACCGCCTGCAGGAGCGACTGCTCGGGGAGTACGCCGTCGAGTACGCCACCGAGCAGGGTCTCGAACACCTCGTCGAGCAGGCCAGCGACCAGTTGCTCGACGCCGAACAGCGCGCCGCCCGCGAGCACCTCGACGACTTCTTCGCTCGACTCCGCGACGGCGACGACGTCACCTACGGCGAGGCTGCGGTCGAACGAGCCGTCGAGTTCGGAGCGGTCGACACGCTGCTCCTCGCGTCGTCGGTGCCGCGAGACCGTCGCGACGAACTCGGAACCGCCGTCGAGCGACAGGGTGGCGAGGGACTCGTCGTCCCGAGCGACACCGAGCGCGGGACACAGTTCACCGACGCGTTCGGCGGCGTCGGCGCGCTCCTCCGGTTCCCGGTGAACTGAGCGGAGAAGCCACGAAGGACGGTAGGTCGCCACGCTCGTCATCGTACCCACCAGACGAGCGCCCCACCGCGACCACTGACCGAACCGATAAGGACGCGCTCCGTCTACCTCCCACATGGCCGATTCGTCCGACGAGAGCGAGACGGTCTGCCCGCTCTGCGCGGTCGGGTGCCGCCTCACACCCGGCGAGGGCGGGCGGGCACGAGGGCGGACGGGACCCGCCAACCCGGACGGACGCCTCTGCGCGAAGGGAGCCACGGCGTTCGAGACGGTCGCGGACGACGAGCGACTGACGCGACCGCTGGTGCGTCGCGACGGCGACCTGGTGGCCGTCGACTGGGCGACCGCTCTCGACGAGGCCGCCGACCGGCTCGGGAGCGTCCGCGACGCTCGCGGTCCGGACGCGCTCGCGTTCTTCGGCGCGCCACACTGCACCAACGAGGAGAACTACCTGCTGGCGGCGCTCGCCCGGACGCTCGGGACGAACAACGTCGACAACCGGGCGCGGCTCTGTCACGGCTCCGCGGCGGGTGCGCTCGAACGGCGCTTCGGGTGGCCGGCGTCGACGAACACCTACGAGGACCTCGCCGAGTCGGACCTCGTGCTCGTCGCCGGGGCGAACCCGGCGGTCCAGCAACCGGTCGCGTTCGACGCGTTCGTCCGGGCAGCGGGTGACGACGACCGCGAACTCGTCCACGTCGACCCGCGTCGCAACGAGACGACCCGCGCCGCCGACCGCTACCTCGCACCGCGACCGGGCACCGACGCGCTGTTCTTCCACCTCGTCTGCGCGACGCTCCTCGACCGCGGGGCCGTCGACGAGACGTTCGTCGAAGCGCGGACGACCGGGTTCGACGCGTTCGCGGCCGCACTGACCGCCCTCGACGTCGAGCGGGCGGCCGCCGCGACGGGCGTCGACGCCGAGGAGATACGGAATCTCGCGGACCGCATCGCAGCGGCGGACCGCGTCGTGGCGATGGGCGGCACCGGCATCGAGGACGACGAGGGGTCGCCCACGGCCGACGCCATCCTCGACCTGCTGACGCTGACGGGGAACGTCGGCCGGCCCGGCACCGGGTTCACGCTCCTGCGCGGCCTCAACAACGAGCAGGGGGCGACCGACACGGGCTGTCGCCCGGACCGCCTCCCCGGCCACGCTTCCCTCGACGACGAGGCTGCCCGCGACCGACTGGCGAGCGTCTGGGGGACGGAACCGCCGACGACGCCCGGACTGGACGAACGGGAGGCGCTGGCCGCGTTCGGCGAATCGGTGTTCGGGACGCTCGTCGTCGGCGAGAACCCGGCCGTCGCCAAGCGCGACGACGCGTGGGTCGCGGACCGGTTCGAGTCGCTGGACGCGCTCGTCGTCGTGGACGCGTTCGAGACGGAGACGACCGAACACGCCGACGTCGTCCTCCCGGCGGCCGTCGGCCTGGAGAAGTCCGGAACCGTGACGAACATCGACCGGCGCGTCCAGCGACTCGCGCCGACCGCCGACCCGCCGGGTGAGGCACGCGCCGATTTCGACGTGCTCGTCGAACTCGCGGACCGACTCGTCGAAGAGTGGACGCCGCCCGCGACGTCAGCGGTGGCGTCCGACGAACTCCGGACCGTCGTCGCGCCGTACGCGGACCTCTCGGACGACGTGGGCGAGCGCTGGCCACGAGGGCGTGGCGACGCGCTCTACGCCGAGTCGTTCGACACGCCCGACGGCCGGGCCGCGTTCGGAAGCGTCGAGGGGCGCGTCGACCCGCCCGGCGACGACGAACTGGTCCTCGTCGTCGGGAGTCGCGCTGGCGGGTTCGACGGGCCGGGCGAGGCCGACGACCGACTGGGGCTGAACGCCGCCGACGCCGAGCGACTGGACGTGGCGGACGGCGACCGCGTCCGCGTCGAGGCGGGCGAGGCGAACGTCGAGACGGTCGCGGACGTCGGCGACGCGGTCCGTCGCGGGACGGTCTACCTCCACGCCGACGTCGCCGACCCGCTGGTCAGGAGCGGGCGGTCGGCGGTTCGCGTCACCCCCGTCGGGGAGCCGTAACTGACCGCGGTGGGGACGTTCGGCTCGGCCACGACGCTGGACGGCCGTAGCTATTTGCCGGGGGATGGCGTCTGTCACCGCATGGCAATCGACCGGCTGACCGGCCAGCGCATCATCGGTACGGTAGCGTTCGTCGGACTGCTCGCTACACTCGCCGTCGCTCGGGCGCTTCGCGGGGAGCACGAGCGACCCTACCCTACACCGGGATTCGAGTACGTCCCGTCGAACCCGAAGGAGAAAGACGGTGAGCTGAGCTGAACGGTCAGCGGCTGGTGGGAAAACCGCGACAGGGGGCTGGGATGTGAAGGAGTGACATGTGCAAGCAGAGAACCCATGCCCATCCCCCGTGACAGTGGTACGATGCACGATGCGGGAATCCTCGGGGAGAACCCGGCCCTCAGGGTCTCCTCGGGGGGACGACAGCACACACAGGCGCGAGAACTGCTACACACCGCCCGCGAGCAGGCCGACGAGGTGAGCGTCGCGGAGGTCGGGTCGACGGGGCTGGTGACCCTCGAGCCGCTCGTGATGGCCACGCTCGACGGCGAGACCGCATTCTTCTCCCGCTGTTCGGTCGACCGGCTCCGGACGGTCGTCGAGGACCTCGACGACGGGACGCTCTCGACGGACGAGGCGCTGGCCGTCGCGGAGCACGATCCGGAGACGACGGCGCTCCCGATACCCGAGGAGACGCCGATAGCGGTCGGCGAACGGACCGTCCTGAGTGCGTGCGGGTGGGCGTCACCCCTGAGCCTGGACGACCGGCAGACCATCGGGGAGTACGTCTGTCCGGACGTCGACGAGGACGACGAGTCGGTGGCGGCCCTCCAGGAGGCAAACCTCCGTGGTCGCGGTCGGGGCGACGGCACGACCGACGAACCAGTCGCCGAGCACTGGGCGACCGCCCGTGACACCGAGGGCGACGCGGCGGTCGTCGTCAACGCGAACGAGGCGGACCCGAACGCCGACATGGACCGCCTGCTGCTGGAGAGCGACCCCTTCTCCGTCCTCGACGCCGCGCTCGCGACGGCCAACGCCGTCGGCGCGACGAACGTCGTCGTCTACACGGGGAAGGGCGACTCGCTGGCGCGAGACCGGGTGAGTGCGGCCGCCTCCGCCCTCGCCGAGGAACTCGACGACCTGCCGCCCGTCGAGGTGCTCGCCGGCCCCGACGAGTACATGGCGGGCGAGATGACGATGGCCATCGAGGCGCTGGAGGGCAACCACCGCATCGAGGCACGCTTGCGGCCGCCGTACCCGAGCCAGGAGGGGCTCTACGGTCGGCCGACGCTCGTCCACACGCCGCGGACGCTCGTGCAGGTCGGCGCGGTCCTCCGGGCGGCGGCGTCGGACGCGGAGCCGACCGTCGCGGCGTCGTCGGACCCCGGCACGCGACTGTTCACGGTCGCCAGCGACGTCGACGCCCCGGCGACGATCGAACTGTCGACGGACGACGACCTCTCGACGGCGCGGGAGGCCGTCGAGTTCGACGGCCACCTGAAGGCCGCCTGCATCGGCGGCCAGTTCGGCGGCCTGAGTCGGACGCTGGACGTCCCGGCGCGGGCGAACGCGCTGATCGCCGCCGGTCTCGGCACGAACGGCGTCGTCGAACTGCTCGGCGAGGACCAGTGTATGGTGTCGTTCGCCGGGAACCGGGCGAAGTTCGCCAAGGACGAGAACTGCGGCCGGTGTGTCCCCTGCCGCGAGGGGTCGACGCAGCTCGTCGAGATACTGCGCGACGTCTACGACGGCGAGTACCGCTCGGAGAAGCTACGCGAACTGCTGCGCGTGATGGGCGACACGAGCATCTGTCAGTTCGGGCAGACCGCACCGCGACCCGTACTGACCGCGATGGACGAGTTCGAACCGGAGTTCCGCGCCCACGCGGACGGCCGCTGTCCGACGGGGGCCTGCGAACGTCAGAAGGTGACACAGACATGAGTTCCGACCCAATCTGGGAGAGCACGCGACGCAACGAGACCGACCAGCCACAGATCGGTCAGACGCTGGCGACGGGGACCGCGACGGACCCCGACGTCGGGAGCACGGAGACGGCGACGGTCACGGTCGACGGCCAACCGGTGACGCTCGACGAGGGCAGCGTCCTGCTGGACGCTCTCGAGCGCGTCGAGACCGACGCCGAGGTCTCGGCGCTCTGCTCGTACGACCACGAGGAGCGCATCGGTCCGCGCAGCGAGTGTCGGACCTGCATGGTCGAGACCGAGGAGGACGGTCTCGTCCCGTCCTGTTCGTACCCCGCCGAGGACGGCGCGACCGTCCGAACCGACTCGGGCGGAGCGACCGAGGCGCGGGACGTCAACCTCGACCTCGTGCTCTCGGACCACAACCTGCTGTGTACGACCTGCGGGCAGAACGGCCGGTGTGAACTCCAGGACGCCTCCATCGAGGCCGACGTGGAGGACCCGCGCTACGGCGTCAACCACGACCGCGAGACGTACGAACCGGTCGACGTCTCCTCGCCGTTCATCCAGATCGACCGCAACAAGTGTATCCTCTGCAACCGCTGCGTCGAGGCCTGCAACGACGTGCAGGTCGCCGGCGTCCTGCGAGTGGAGGGCCACGGCGAGGACACCCGCATCGGGTTCCAGAACGGGGCCGAAGAGATGATGGAGTCGACCTGCGTCTCCTGTGGCCACTGCGCGACGGTCTGCCCGACCGGAGCCATCGTCGAGGAGGGACTCGTCGACATGGGGACCATTCCAGTACCGGGGTTCACCCAGGCCAACAGCATCGGCGAGACCGTCGGCGAGGACTTCACCGAACGACCGCGCCGGATGACCAGCATGTTCAGCGAGGAGAAGACCGAGAACACGCCGGTCGTGGAGGCGCACACCGACCACGTCTGGGAGGAGGAGGCCGATGACTGACGACGGCTCCGGACGACGAAGCGAGAGCGAGTCGAGCGACGACCAGGGCGAGTACAAGAAGGGCGTCGCGGGCTTCATGCAACGCGCCAAGGAGCAGGCGAAGGAGCGGGCCTCGTCGCGCAGCGAGTCGGTCGTCCCGACGAGCAAGGGCGCGGAGGCCGGCAAAGGGCCGGGGCTCGACACCTCTGCCGTCCGGAACGAGGCGCTCAAGCGGGTCGAACACGTCGTCTCCGGGACCGCCGCGAAGGCGTTCACCGAGGGCCGGCTGTTCGACATGGCCGACGCCATCAGCGACTACCGACTGGAGCAGGTCGACGTCACCGATACGACCTGTACGTACTGTGCGGTCGGCTGTCGGTTCGACCTGTACACGAAGGACGGGAAGGTGCTCGGCACGCGACCGACCGACCCCGAGAAGGCGCCCATCAACGGCATCTCGACGTGCGTCAAGGGGAAGTTCGGCTGGGACTTCGTCGACAGCGACGACCGCCTCACCGAACCGCTGGTCAAGGAGGACGGCGAGTTCCGCGAGGCGACGTGGGACGAGGCGCTCGACCGGGTCGCCGACGGCCTGCGGGACATCGAGGACGACCACGGCGCGGACGCGCTCGGGTTCGTCTCCTCGTCGAAGGCGGGCAACGAGGACAACTACGCGATGCAGAAGTTCGTCCGGCAGTCGTTCGGGACGCACAACGTCGACAACTGCAACCGCCTCTGTCACTCGCCGACGGTGTCGGCGCTCTCCTCGATGGTCGGCTACGGGGCGGCCTCCGTCGACCACGACGACCTGGAGAACACCGACTGCTACCTCATCACCGGGTCGAACACGACCGAGAACCACCCGGTGCTCGCGACGCGCATCAAGCAGAACGTCCTCGACGGGGCGGACATCTACGTGTTCGACCCGCGCGAGGTTCGGATGGCGGAGTTCGAGGAGTCCCACTACACCCGCGTCGAGCCGGGCCAGGACACGGTGTGGATCAACGGGATGGTCCGCCACGTCATCGAGGAGGACCTCCACGACGAGGCGTTCATCGAGGAACGCACCACGGGCTTCGAGGAGGTCAAGGAGAGCGTCCAGAAGTTCACACCCGAGTACGTCGAGGAGGTCACCGGCGCGCCGCCCGAGGAACTGAAGGAGGCGGCCGAGGCCGTCGCCAAGGCCGACTCCTGTTGCTTCTGCTGGACGCTCGGCCTGACCGAACACGCCCACGGTACCGAGAACGTCGTCGCGATGGCGAACCTCGCGCTCGTCACCGGCCACGTCGGCAAGGAGCACTCCGGGCTCTCGCCGTTCCGCGGCCAGAACAACGTGCAGGGCGGCGGCGGCGACATGGGGCCGATTCCACCGAACTTCCCCGGCTACCAGTCGGTCACCGACGACGAGAACCGCGAGAAGTTCGAGGAGGCGTACGGCGTCGACCTGCCCGACGAACCGGGGCTGACCATCACCGAGCAGTTCCTCGCCGCCGACGACGGCGACATCAAGGGGATGTACGTGATGGGCGAGAACCCGGCGCTGTCCGAACCGAACGTCGCCCACGCCGAGGAGATACTGGCGAACCTCGACTTCCTCGCCGTCCAGGATATCTTCATGACCGAGACCGCAGAGCACGCCGACGTCGTCCTGCCGGCGACGACGGCCGCCGAGTCGAACGGGACGTTCACCGCCTCGACCCGGCGCGTGCAACTGGTCAAGCAGGCCATCGACCCGAAGGGCAACAGCAAGCAGGACTGGCAGATCGTCCAGGAGCTGTCGAAGCGGTTCGGCAACGACTGGGGCTACGAGACCGCCGCGGACATCATGGACGAGGTCGCCGACCTGACACCCATCTACGGCGGCATCAGCCACGACCGACTGGAGGAGGAGGGCGGCCTCTGCTGGCCCTGCTACGACGAGGACCACCCCGGAACCGGGACGATGTACCTCGACGAGTTCGAGACCGACGACGGCCTGGCCCACATGCGCGCCCCGGACGTCCGCGGCCCCTCCCGCGAGGTCGACGAGGAGTTCCCGCTCGCGCTCACGACGGGCCGCGTGCTCTACCAGTACCACACCGGGACGATGACCCACCGCCAGGAGGGCATCATGGCCATCAGCGGTGAGAACTTCATCGAGATACACCCGGAGACGGCCGAGGAGCTCGGCGTCGCGGACGACGAGTACGTCGTCGTCACGTCGCCACACGGCTCGATTCGCGTCATCGCGCAGGTCACCGAACGGCCGGGGCCTGGCACCGTCTTCATCCCGATGCACTTCGAGGAGTCGGCGGTCAACCTCCTGACCGACGAGGAGGCGCTCGACCCCGACGCGCACGCTCCGGAGTACAAGCACACGCCCGTCAGTGTCCGCCCGGCGGACGACCAGTCGGACCTCGCGGGCGGCGTCGCGGCCGCAGAGGACATCGAGGACCTGCCGCCGACGCCGGGTGCGTCCGAGTCGCCGGAGAGACCCGGCACCGGCCACGAGGACGTCGAGTCCGACGACTGAGGACGACCGAGCGACGTGGAAGTCCTCGGTCGCCACCCCTCTCCCTACGCTCGGAGCGCGCCCGTCGCGTCAGTCCCGCCTGAGCGCCTCGGCGTTCCGCTCGACGAGCGTGGCGAACGCGCTCGTCTCCCGTTCTTCGCGGTCGGCGTCCGCTCCCCGGTCGCGCATGAGCGGTTTCAGTTCGGCGAGGGCGGCGTGGTCGTTCGCCGCCAGGTCGCGGGCGACCATCGCGGGTCGTTCGACGACGCGCGAGACGAGCCCCATCCGGAGCGCCGCCTCGGCGTCGATGGAGCGCCCGGAGAGCGCGAGGTCCATCGCGTTGCCCTCGCCGACGATGCGCGGGAGGCGGAGGGTGCCGCCCCACGCGCCGAGCAGCCCGAAGGTGACGCCCGTCTCGGCGAACGTCGCGTCGTCGGTGGCGACCCGGAGGTCGCACGCCAGCGCGAGTTCGACGCCACCGCCACGGGCCGCGCCGTCGACACCGGCGAGCACGACGGCCGACGAGTCCGCGATGGTCCGGGCGACGCGCTGGCCCTGCTCGGCGAAGGCGGCCGCCGCGTCGGTGTCGCCCCCGTCGGCGACCGCGACGGCGACGTCAGAGACGGCGTCGAGGTCCGCGCCCGCACAGAAGGCGTCGCCCGCACCCCGCAGGTGAACGACGGGTTCGGGCGGGTCGGCGACGGCGTCTTCGAGCGCGTCGAGCAGGTCGGGGGGGAGCGCGTTGCGTCGCTCGGGGCGGTCGAGGGTCACCGTCCGGACGCCGTCGGCGTCGTCGATTCGGAGCACGAGCGTCGCTGGGCCGCGGTTTCCAAAGGTCTTTGCGTGTACCGCGGCTAGCTCGTGGCGATGGAGGACGCCGCCGCAGTCCGTCGGACCGCGCGCGCGTCGGTCGACGACATCGAGCCGGCACGGCTCCGCGACGACCTGCGCTCGTTCATCGACGACGGCTCGATGGTCCCCGGCGTGGTGACGACGCTCGTCGCCCGCACCCACGGCGTCGAGGGCGACGCGCTCTACGAACGCGCCGCCGGCGTCCAGTTGATCTACGAGGGCCTCCGCCTCACCCGCTCGCTGGCCGACGACGAGCCGTGGCTGTCGGGCGACCGCGACAGCGGCGACATGCACGTCCTCGCCGCGAACGCGCTGGTCGCTCGCGGGTTCTACGTCCTCGCGTGCACGGAGGCCGCCGAGGCCGCCGTCGCCGTCGTCCGCGCGTTCGGCCGCGACGAGACCGAACGACGCGTTCGGGGGGAGGAGGAGACGACGCTCGAAGCCGACGTCCTCGAACTCGCCGTCGTCGCCGGAGTGACGGCCGGTGGTGGCGAACCGACCGCCGACCTGCGGTCGATGGCCACCGACCTGGCGAGCACGCTCGACGCGCCGTTCCCCGCCGTGGCGGCCCTCGACGACCACGACCTGACCGAGCGCGTGTCCCGTGATACCGGCGCGTTCGCCGACCCGTGAATCGAAACCACTAAAGTCGCGTCGGGGCATCTACGAAACGCGCACGGCGCCTGGGTAGCTTAGCGGTAAAGCGCGTCCTTGGTAAGGACGAGAGCCCGGGTTCAAATCCCGGCCTAGGCTTCTTCCGAACCCCTCACGACGAGCGACAGCGAGGAGTGACGGGTGAGCGAGAAGCCGAACACGGGATTTGAGCAGACGAGTCGCAGCCCGCGCAGCGAGTGAAACGAGCGAGCAGGACCGTCTCGGCGTGTTCAAATCCCGGCTTAGATGTGTTATACTGGTTATCGGGTTTCAATACCCTTAGCGCAGTGATTTTGATATATTCGCGTGTTCGCGCCTTGCCTACCAGTAAACTGCGACTGGCTTGATTACCACGACCGAATCATCGGTCGTAAATGCCCCTGAATCCACAGAAACGTCCTCTGAGCTGTTCATGTCTTCCATACTCTCCTCAAACGTCTCGCGGAGTTCATCTATATCATCATCGTCGAGAACCGTCTCTGCGACACGGAGCAGTTCTGCATAATTCCAGCTCCCATCCTTGTTTGTCTCTACGACCCGACCAAGTACCGTGTACTTTTTCTCAGAGAGGAATTCTCGAGGTTCCGTCCGTAGGTTGTCCTCAGACAGCAGCATTCCGCATTGCGGATAGGTGCCATCCGTGTTCTCATTTTCCTCTTCGTCAACGTTCAGCATCAAGCAGATATCGTCCCCATAGATAACGTTTAGCGCTTGCTGGAGTTCCTCCCCAATCGCGTCACTCCGAGATTGCATGAATTCGTTCCCAGTACCCTGCCCTAGGTCGGCCATCTGTTCCAACCAGTTCCCACCACCACCGAAGAGGCCGCCGCTATTGTCTGCGGCAGCCTCACCGAACGGGTCTTTCGTTCCTGGCCGAAATCCATCACGAGGACCGTCCTCCGTGTTATCCTCAGGCTGAAGCTCTTCGAGACGGTTTGATATCGTTTTCAAGTCATCGACTGCAATAAGTCGCTGAAGCGCCAAAATGAGACGATATAATGGATCGGTCGTCCCCTCTCCCGTCACCTCCACGACATCACCGGGCTCCACGTCAGACGTGATTGGCTTGATCATGTCCTCGCTATCTAACTCTTCCCGGAGTTGTGTGTGAAGGCCCTGGTCAATGACGCGATCCGCGGTTTCGGTCATTCTCTGGCCAGTGATACTGCCACCAAGGTTTCCGTCGATTCCGAGCTTTCCGAGCCAATCAAGCAACGGGATTGCGGCCTCAGCTGTGCCGCCGACACCACCTTCGCCAGTGTACTCACGGCCTTCCTGTTGCTGCCGGGATTCAGGGACCCAGCCGTACATTGAGGCGTACCAAGAATCGAGGCTTCCGGCATCGAGATACACGTAGTCGCGGACTTCAGGGCCATTTTCGGAAGAGCCGAACATACCCGACCGTTACGGATGTATGGTGAAAAGTGACACCAAAGAACAGTGAAAGTGAAATGCTGGATTGAAGGGTCGAGAGAATTCGTTTGGAGACCGTAGAATCAAAGAAATCGGCGCCTCTGTTGCCGGTCGTCCCAAGAAGACTGCTTGCACTCCCACTCCCTCCTTTCAGGAAAAAATCCCAGCAATTTCCCAAATCAGGCGAGGCAAACCGCTTGAATCCATCCGAACCCAGACTCGGATGCGAGCCTTGGGCGCACTTACCCGTCCGAAGAAGATAATGTGATATTTTAATTATGTGTTCGGTTTGGGAAGGGCGAGGGCCTGAGGTCAAATCCAGCAACAACTGTATTCAAATCCTACCATTAGCACCCCTCACGACCTGATAGGCAAACTGGACAGCCTACTCCTCGTGCTCCTCCTCCTCCAGGAAGTCGTCGTCACCGCCGTTGAACTGCCGACCAAAGATTTCGTGGTAGGTAGAATCCCTGCGCTCGGTCGGTTCCCAGTCGACGAAGTAGTCGTCGAGCGTGTTCGCCACCGTCTCCCCAAGCGAGTCCAGTTCCTCCTCGACCATCGAGGCGGTGGACCAGGAGTCGATGCCCGCACACGCTTCCCGAGTCTCCCAGTCGTCGGGCACCGTCGGGGCCTCGTACTCGACGCGCTCGCTGGCCGGGTTCCAGTAGAAGTCGAGCGACCCCACCATCGACAGGAACGGAGCGGTCGCCGGGTCGTCGTCGGACAGCGGCGTCTCGTCGGCCCACTGGTAGAACCCCTCGCCCCAGGCGTCGTCGTCCGAGAGGAACGCCTGGAGCTCCTGCCGTCGTTCGCCGTCGTCACCGCCCTCGATGGTTCCGTCGGTGACCACGGGCGGGTCGGTAGGGGTGGTGTCCAGGCTCATACTCGGAGTACGCGACGCGAGGAGATTAACTGGCGTGTCCCATCAGGTGAGCGTCAGCACGACGAAGAACGCCAGCACCACCTCGTTGATGACCCAGGCGTTGTCGTTCATCCAGTCGCGGATGGTCGGCAGCGCTCGCTCGGCGCGTTCGCCGAGTGCCAGCACCGCCAGCCCCGGGAGCGCGATGAACAGGAGCGTGAGCGCGACGAACCCCCACGCGTCGAGGAGCGGGAGGTCCTCGGAGGCGAGCGTCGTCCCGACGGCGACGGCGGTGAGGATGTCCGTCGGGAAGAACCCCAGCAGCAGGAAGCCCAGTCGGAACGAGAACCACGGACTCGCGCTGGTGAGCGTGCCCATCCACTTCGGGGGTTCGGACTCCTCGCGGGTGAGGTAGGTGTGGACCATCGCGGCGAGGAGGAGAGCGACGACGACGTACGGGAGGAGCGGTCGCGAGTTCGTCTCGCGCGCTCCGGTCCCGCCCAGATAGTACGCGATGGCGACGATAGCGCTGATGGAGAGCGCCGCGCCGAGGACGTACGCGAACGAGTTGCGCCGCCACCGTTCGCTCGTCGCCAGGAAGACGGCGCTGAGTAGCTGCGGCCCGGCTACCATCACGATGGCCAGCGGGAGGATGGTCGCGAAACTCATCGACGCCACTCCGGACGGTGACGGCTCCGTACTCGCTGGTCGTACCCCCACATACGGTCCCGAAAGGTAGGCCTCGAACAGTCAATAAGTTGACGATTGTGCTGGTGGTGCTCCTCAGACGCCCAGTCGGTCGAGTCGTTCCCGAACTGCCGCGACCAGTTCGTCGCGTCGGCCAACGTCCGCGAACCACCACGCCTGCTGGCAGTAGAACACCACCTCGTAGACCGCCTGGCGCTCCTCGAACCCCGGCGCGAGGGTCGCCCGGTCGCGGTACCGCTCCAGGAACGCGTCTCCGGCCGTCTCGGTCCACAGCACGTACGTCACCTCGGCCTCGGGGTGGCCGTAGTAACACGCCGGGTCGACGAACGCCGCCACCCGGTCGCCGGCCACGACGAGGTTCTCGTACCAGACGTCGCCGTGGAGCAGTGCGGGGGCGTCGGGGGCGTCCAGCAGGTCGGGCAGTCGGTCGCCGAGTCGCCAGATGCGGCGGAGCAGGTCGTCCGAGAACCCCACCTCCGAGGTGGCGAGGGCGGCGTAGTACCGCAGTCGGTGGTCGCGGACGAACGCGGGCCACGAGTCGGTCCACGGGTTCGGCTTCGGCAGCGGTCCGGCGGTGGTGTCGAACGGGAAGCCGAACCGGTTCGCGGTCACGTCGTGGAGCGCCGCGAGGTGGTCGGCGAGGTCGCGTTCGACGGCGGAGGTGACCGACCCCGACCCCGCGACGAACGGGAGGAGCAGCAGGTCGTCGCTGGCGTGGAGCACGTCGGGAACGGGGA
Source organism: Halomarina salina (assembly GCF_023074835.1). Classification (NCBI taxonomy): domain Archaea; kingdom Methanobacteriati; phylum Methanobacteriota; class Halobacteria; order Halobacteriales; family Natronomonadaceae; genus Halomarina; species Halomarina salina. The sequence continues at coordinate 1,244,063 of NZ_JALLGW010000001.1, read as the reverse complement.
GCGAGGAGTGTTCGGCGAGGTAGCGGAGCATCCGGGCCTCGACGGTGAGCGGGGTGGGCGCGGTCTTGGCGACGACGCGACGACCGTCGGCGAGGTCGACACGCTCCGCTCGGCCGGTGACGCCACCCTCCAGCCGTTCGCTGGCGACGACGCGGCCCCCGAGGACGGACTCGATACGGCCGCGCCACGCTCGCCGGTCGGGGAACCCGGTGGGGACGGCCTCCGAGGAGTCGTGTCCGTCCTCGTCGGCCCCCTCGGGGTCCTCTGGGTCGTCGGCCATCCGGTTATCGGGAGGTTCGCGCCGGAGTCGCCCAACAGTTTCGGTCGGAGGAGACTGAGCCGTGCTATCGGCGAACACGGTAGTCGAACGCAGGTGCGGACTAGTCCCATACTAGGTAGGAAAAGGGCATTGAAGACTATTATCATTATCAATCATAACAGTTTTTACTCGGCTTCTGGGAGTACGGGGTACGACACGCGGAGCGGCCGCGTGCCAACCGAACCATGAAGGATTCACAGGACAAGGTCGCGAGTCGAGTGCGGAGCACTGAGACGAACATCCGGGACGTCGACAACCCGGCGGGGCGAGAGTTCCGAGAACTGCTGGACGGCGAACCGTACGTGTTCGCCCCCGGCCTCTACCACGCGCTGGACGCCCGTCTGGCGGAGATGGCCGGACACGACGCCGTCTACATGAGCGGCTACTCGACGGTGCTGGGCCAGTTCGGGTTCCCCGACCTGGAGATGGTGACGATGACCGAGATGGTCGAGAACGCCAAGCGCATCGTCGAGGCGACCAGCCTCCCCGTCGTCGCCGACTGTGACACCGGCTACGGTGGCATCCACAACGTCCAGCGCGCCGTCCGCGAGTACGAGAAGGCCGGCGTCGGTGCCATCCACATCGAGGACCAGACGTCGCCCAAGCGCTGTGGCCACATCGCGGGCAAGCAGATCGTCTCCCGCGAGAAGGCCGAGGCCCGGTTCTCCGCGGCCGTCGACGCCAAGCAGAGCGAGGACACGGTCATCATCGCCCGGACGGACGCCTACGGCTCCTCGAACGGCGACTGGGACGAGCACCTCGAACGCGGTCGCATCTACGCCGACGCCGGCGTCGACCTGGTCTGGCCCGAGATGCCCGACCCGTCCCGCGAGGACGCCGTCGAGTACGCCGAGACGCTCCACGAGACCCACCCGGACGTCGACCTCGCGTTCAACTACTCCTCCAGTTTCGCCTGGAGCGAGGAGGAGGACCCGCTCACGTTCTCGGAACTGGGCGACCTCGGCTACAAGTACATCTTCATCACCCTGTTCGCCCTGCACTCGGGCGCACACGCCGCCTACGAGGACATGAAGAACCTCGCCGAGAACGCCGAACAGGGCCAGATGGACCTCGAACAGCGCTACCTGGGCCACGAGACCGAGAGCCACCACCAGCTCTCGTTCGTCCCGCGCTACCAGGACATCGAGGCGGAGTTCGACCCCGAGGCCAGCCAGCGGATGGAGGACTCGGCCGGGTTCAGCGAGGACCGCTCCGAGCCCCTGACCTCCGAGAACGACGACGACTGAACCCGTCGGAAGCGCCCCAATACTGCCCCTACTTTAATGTTCATTCCACTTCCCTACAGAGTCGATTACGATGGCTGAGCGCAAACACGACAGAGAGTTCGTCCGGACGTTCTTCACCTCGCCGACGGCGGTGCAGGGCGAGGAGGACTCCGCGAAGATGATTCGCAGCGCGTCCGGCCTGCGCGGGATGCAGGCCCCGGACGTCTGGGTGCCCGACAACGAGGACGCGACGGCCCCCTCGATGCGAGACGAGGGCGCGGACAACATCGTCGAGGTCGTCGCCGAGAACGGCGCGGACTTCCCCGGCGAGATCCACCCGCGCATCGTCTGGCACCGGGACAGCCCCGCGACCCGCTACCAGTGTCTCCAGCACCTGCTCCAGATAGCGGACCCGGAGAAGGGAGCCATCGAGCACATCGACGGCTTCGTCATTCCTGAGGTCGGCGACATCGACGACTGGAAGAAGGCCGACGAGTTCTTCACCATCGTCGAGAACGAGTACGGTCTCGACGAGGGGAGCCTGAAGATGTCCGTCATCATCGAGAGCGGCCAGGCCGAACTCGCGATGGGCACGCTCCGCGAGGAGATGGGCAAGCCAACGAACAACCTCGAACGCCTGTTCCTGCTGGTCGACGGCGAGGTCGACTACACGAAGGACATGCGCGCCATCACGCCGACGGGCGCGCTCCCGGAGTGGCCGGAACTGCGTCACAACACCTCGCGCGGTGCCAGCGCCGCCGGTCTCATCGCCGTCGACGGCCCGTACGACGACATCCGCGACGTCGAGGGCTACCGCGAGCGCATGACCGACAACCAGGCGAAGGGGATGCTCGGCATCTGGTCGCTCACCCCCGGCCAGGTCGTCGAGGCGAACAAGTCGCCGCTGCCGCCCCAGACCGGTAGCTGGCTGCTCGACACCGGTACTCAACAGGTCGAACTCACCGACGAGGACGGCGTGCAGGTGTACGACGGCGATCGCGTCTCCCTCGAGGAGGACGGCGGGAGCTACACCCTCTCCGTCGGCGGCGACGAGCAGACGCTCGACGAGGACGAACTCCGAGAGGAACTCCTCGACCTGACCGAGTACGTCCCGAGCATGGACGACATCGTCGACTCGATGGAGGAGTTCGAGGCCGCTCGCGAGGGTGGCACCGGCGCAATCGCGATGGAGCAGTCCGCGACGCTCCGTATCGACGGCGTCGAGATCGACGTCAGCAACGACCGGATGTGGGACGAGGCCACCTACCAGGCCGCGATGACCCCCATCAAACTGTTCCAGGACGTCTACGAGAACCGTCCGGACCAGCACGAGGACCTCGCCGACCTCTACAGCGAGGACGTCGTCGACCGGGCGATGAGCGTCGGGCAGTAGACGACCGGCTCCGATTTTTCCAGTCGCTGCGGCTTTCTTTCAGTCGTCTCCATAGTGACTCAGCTGATAGACTTGTGCCGCGTGTGCATCGCTCAGAGGCGTCTCAGGAGCGCTCGAAGTCAGCCAATGTGGCCTCTCTGCTTGGTGTGAAAAGAAGCAGACGGCAACAGATTTTATTGAAATGGAATGCGCACCACATCTTCTATGACCGTGCGGGTACGGCTCTCTCTTCGCTCGGAAGAGTTCGAGCTAGGGCGAATTCTTTCCGTCGAATCACCAGCAATCATTTCCCTTCAAACCGTGGTCCCAATCGAAGCGTCTCTGGTCCCGTTCGTTGAGGTCCAGAGTCGTAATCAGGAGTCCTACCAGGAGGCAGTCGTAGCACATCCATCCGTCGAGCGGTTTGTTGCCATCGAGGCGACGACTAAAGAGACGCTGTATGCGCTCGATTGGGAGAGTACCAGGGATGGCTTCCTCGATATCCTACGAAGGTCGGACGCAAGCGTTCTCACGGCATCTGGAACCGGGCGACGCTGGCAGTTTGAACTTCGTCTCCGTTCTCACGATGGCCTCTCGGCACTCGCCCACCGGTGTGAAGAGGTAGATATGCGGGTCGAATTACTGGATGTCGCCAGCAATCCCGGTCTCGGCTCTACTGCACAATTTGGCTTGACCGCTCTCCAACGTGAAACCCTGGTTCAGGCTGTGAAGGAGGGCTACTACTCGATACCGCGGGAGGTGTCGACCCAAGCCCTCGCAGACCAATTGGATATCTCCGACCAGGCCGTCACAGAGCGACTTCGTCGCGCCATTCGGACGCTCGCCACGAACGCATTCATGCTCCCCGATGAGGACCGGCAGTAGTCCGCTTCGAGCAAGCCACCACCAAGTCCACACCGACCGTTCTGACGCTAGTGCAATCCGAGGTGAATGGGCGACACAGGCTATGACCAATACTAGTTCGAAATGGAGAGCTACAACCTTTATTATGAGTATCGGACGTTTCTTCGACTTGATACACCAAGGAACGTTTCTAACTCTCAACATCCCCGAGTATAAACTGGCTCACTCAGACCGCTCGGAACTGCGTGGGGACGACAGTGAAGGTGGAAGCGGTTCCCGGCACGCACCGGGCGAGTGGGTCAAGCCACGCGACAGCCTTCGTGTGCCTCTGACAGCCCGAATTCGTGCTGTCGTACGGCCTTCAATTCATCAAAGTGAGACGAACATATTAACCGTGTGCTTGGGTAACAAGGGCGATGCCCAACAGCAACACTCACGCTCTGAGTCTCTCGGATGGGTTGAGCGATGCGTGTCCCAGATATGTCAATTGTCGGTCCATAACGTAGGTCACAGTCACGGTGCACGCGGCGCGAGCCATCGGAAAGTCTTCCTCCCATTGAGTTGCCGAGAACTTCGTCTGTGAGTTCTACTCCAATCGTCTCACGGAAAACCATCCACCTCTCAACCAGGATTAACCGAGGTGAGCGAGAACGTGCAGTACCATGCGCGAGTTCGTCTTCACCGTCGAATACGAGCGGGGCGCTGACGAGGTGATGGACCTCTTCATCGAGCACCCTGATTTGTACGCCCGCTCGATGGAAGTAAACGCGACCGACGGGTCGGTGTGGGGAATCGACAAGGTCGTCGGACCGTCCGAGGCCCTCAATGAGTTCGATAAGCGGCTTGAACGTGTAACGAACGACCCGAACGCGACTGGGATGTGTGGTGCACCAGTCACCGACTGGACGTACGAGACGCTTTCGTCGAACCCGGAATCACGGAAAATCTACTCGCTCCGCAGCGAAGGCGACGAGGCACGGTCGATTCCCCTCGTCGCGGCGGAACGGGTCGGCGACGGGCTGATTATGCGTACGGAACGCCGTGCGAACCAGTTCCGATGGCATCTGCTCGTTGATGATACAGTCTCCGAACTCCACGACGAAGTCCGCGAGAACCTTCGAGATGGACTCTCACTCACCGTCGAGCGTCTCGGAACACCGCCGTGTCTCCGCGAAGATGGACGCGTCCAACGAAGCCTCACACCCGAGCAGAAGGCAGCGCTCGAAGCTGCCATCGAGCACGGGTACTACGACGTTCCGCGACAGCAGCCGGTCACTGAGATCGCGGCCGAGATCGACGTATCGAGTTCGACGCTCCAGTACCGTCTGAATCGTGCCGAAGCGTGGTTAGCACACCAGTTTGCCGCCGATTCGGTCAGTGTCGACGTTGATGCCGAACTCGACCTCGAAGATATCGAATTCGTTCGGTAAACGGCCCCTCTGGTGTGGTACGCGCTTTTCGAAATATTCCAAAGGAAGTCCCAACCCATCGTCTCCTGAAAGAGCTCGTGTATGGCAACTGAATCCGATATCAGCGCGCAACTCGTGCGGAACGCCACCGTCCTCGCGACCATCGACGAGACGACGTTCCTCGTCGACCCGATGTTCACACCACAGGGCGAGATGCCGACCGTGACGGAGAGCCCTGGGGTGCCCGAGTTCCTCACGACGGCGAACCAGAAACGGAACCCACTCGTTCCGCTACCGGATGTCGATCTCGACTACGACGCCGTCGTTGTCACCCATCGTCATCCCGACCACTGGGACGAGGCGGCCATCGAGGAACTCGACACGGACGTGCCGCTGTTCTGTCAGCCGGAGGAAGCGGACGAGTTCACTGACGACGGCTTCACTGACGTCCGGCCGGTCGACAACGAAGCGACGTTCGATGGTATCACCATCCACCGGACCCCAGGCCAGCACGGCCACGGCGAGCTCGCCGAAGGGATGGGACCTGTCTCCGGGTTCGTCTTCGAGGCCGAGAATACGCTGTACGTCGCCGGGGACACCATCTGGTACGACCCGGTCGAAGAGACGCTCGACCGATTCGACCCCGACATGGTCGTCCTCAACGGTGGCGAAGCGCAGTTCGAGCAGGGCGAGCCAATCACGATGGGCGTCGACGACGTCAACGCTGTCCGCGACGCTACTGACGCGGCAATCGCCGTCGTTCACATGGAAGCAATCAACCACTGTCTGCTCTCTCGGGGGGAACTGCGCTCGGGAACGCAGGACGTTGTTGTACCCGAGGACGGAGAAGAAGTCACGCTGTAACCGGCGACACAACCTGTCGTACGGCGAATCCTTCCGTTAGACTGGTCGTTCACTGGCTGAGTGTGCTCGTTTTCGTCGAAGCATTGGCGATAGACCCACGCTCTGGGTATATCGAACGGACCGAGCGAGCGGCGCGGCCCGCGTGTGTATCGCTGGCATCGATTCGGGCGGGCCATGCAGTACCCGGTCAGACAGTTACTGTGGCTCAGTCGACCGCTCGAAGATGAGAAACTTCGTTCCGCCGCCGGTGTAATCGACCGTCTCGACCAGTCGCCAGCCCTCGGCGGCCAGTTCGTTGAGTTCGGTTTTGGGGTCCGCGGACTCCTTTTGCGTCTCGCCACGAGGGACTCGTAGGGTTTCGTACTCCCAGTGGTTGTCGGTTTGGTGGGTCACGTGGAACGAGAGGTGCTCCGGCGGCGATGATCCCACTCCCGATTGCGACTGGTTCCCGAGGACTCCCGGTGGTCGTCCACGAACGACGTCATCATCACGGGTAGGTGTCCCCACTGACGGTCACGTTCTGGGTGGCAACGACGCTCCCGTTAACGGCGTTGACCGCGTAGAGCGTTGCTGGCGTTCCAGTCGGGAGCGGCAGTGAGACGCTGGTCTGACCGGTATCGACTGTCGTCGTGTAGAACGAACCACCGTTCTGCGTGATGACGTTCACCTTACTCACGCCGTCAGTCGTCGTCGCCGACGAATCGAACGTGATAGTCGCTTGTACCGACGAGGTCCCCCATTCGCTACCTGTCTCGACGCTTCGAAACACCTCCGAGTCGGTGGATTCTACGGTGACAGACGGATAGACGGTGAGACAGCCGCCAGTGAGTGTCAGAGCGACGAGAGCGAGTACGGCGACTGCACCTCTCCGGGTCGTGTCCATGTACTCTCTCGTCCGCAAGCGACCCTTATTACTCCACGGCTGACTTCGAACTTGGATTCAGCAGCGAAACACCCACAATGCGGCGGTATAGAGGGGGAACAGAGACCTCAAGTGTATACCGCGAGTCGGCAGAGTCGCTACATGAAACGCGCTGCTCGTGAGCGGACAGTGTCTCTCGTGAGGGGCATCCCGCTGGACAATATGCACCAACTGAAGGGTTCGCACCGATGAGCGACGATTCCTCGGAGACTATCGATACCCGCGAGGAGGACCCGAATCTCGATGCATCCAGTGTCGACGACATCGGGACGGCGAACACGATGCGGGAGCGAAGTGGCGAGACGAGGTTCAAAGTCTGGCTGACCCTCGACGGGCACCGTCTTCTCGTCGCAGGACTGTTGGCGATGCTCATCTTCGGTGTGTTCGTCTTCGGCGGGACGTTCTTCTACCAGTACTACCTCACGGACGCTCAGACCGCCGACACCGTCGAGACGGTGTTCTCGACGATGATTAGCGCCATTATCACCGGCGTCACCCTCGTGTTGACCATCACACAAATCGTCATCTCACAGGAGAACGGTCCCCTTGGCGAGCAGCGCGAGCGCATGAGCAACACGATGGACTTCCGCGAGTACACGAAGGAACTCACCGGGACGCCGACACCGGCCGACCCGTCGGCGTTTCTCAGGGCACTCGTTCTGGAGAGCAAAGACTACGCAGAGGACCTGCGCGAGTCGGTCCAGAACAACGATAGCGAGGACCTCCGGGGGGAAGTCGACGAGTTCACGAACAGTCTCGTTGGCAACGCCGAGGCTGCGGCGGATAAACTCGAAGGGCGGAAGTTCGGGTCCTATACAGTCGTGTCGGCGGCGCTCGACTACAACTACGGCTGGAAAATCTTCCAGATAGAGCGTATTGCCGACGACCACAGCGACGCCCTCACCAAGGAGACGCGGGCGATTCTCGACGACCTGAAGACGGTGTTGTCGATGTTCGGTCCCGCTCGCGAGCACATGAAGACGCTGTACTTCGAGTGGGAACTCATCAGCCTCTCACAGAACATCCTCTACCTGTCGGTCCCGGCGCTCATCACCGCCGGGTTCATGACGACGTACATTGGCGGGACGGCACTGGCTGGAGGGACCCTCGGGGTATCGAACCTCATCTGGGTGACCTCTGCAGCGTTCGCAATCACAACGCTTCCTTTCCTGTTGCTTATCTCGTACATCGCGCGAGTGGCGACTATCGCGAAGCGAACGCTCGCCATGGGACCGTTTATTCTCCGCGACTCTCAACGGTGAAAAAGCCGTCCTCAGTCGGTAGGATACGCGGTTCATTGCTACTCACTGGTTGAAGACTGAGTTGAAAGGCTTCGCCGTCAGTGCCGAGTCGGGAAGTAGATGGACATGAGGAGGAGTTCATCGTGAGTTTCAGAGTTGTACTGATACACTCACGCTCTGCGTGTATCGAATGGGTCGAGTGAGCGACGCGTGCCGCGAGGGTATCGATGAGTAGGGGCGATGAGCGGACCGTATGTGCGTCCACCTGTGCCTTGCAGTGTGTTCTACCCCGGCGGCACCGATGACCCAGTACGACCGGGCGGGAGTTCGACCCGCACCAACGTCCGAGGGCGGTCGGCAGCCAACGGGCTATTACGTCTCCCGCTCGGAGGATGAGCCATGGATGAGGACCGCTCACTCGACGACGACCGCGTACAGGGCGGTGAACTCGGTGACTTCGACAGCGCGCTCGACGTTCACGAGTACCCAGCGACCACGGACGACCTCGTCGACGCCTACGGTGACCACGAAGTCGAGTCCACAGACGGCTGGACGACCGTCGAAGAGCTCCTCGAACCGGTCGAGAACGAGACGTACGAGTCCTCCGAGGAAGCCCGTGACCGGATACTCGACCAACTGAACCGCCGGTGAACGACCTGTTCCAAGCCTGACCTATTCGGTGCGTCAGGGCGCTTCGAGTTCGTCCCAGAACATGCTCTCGAAGACGGTCCGTTCGGCGCGTTTGAGCCGCCGGGCGAACGCCTGTCGAGAGATACCGACTTCCTCGGCGAGTTCCGTCTGTGACTTCCCTCGTGGAACGTTGAAGTACCCACCCTTGAGCGCCGTCACGACCGCCTCGCGTTGCTTTCCGGACATCCGCCTTTCCCCGTCGGACGACGAGTCGGGATTGTGGTGGACGCGCCGGATATCGAGCTGGACGTCGCTCTCGTGGCAGGCAGACTGAAACGCCGACAAATCCCGTTGTGAGAACGCGCGGAGTGTGAACTGCCATTGCGAACCGCCGTTCGTCGTTCGACCCCGTTCGACCAGCACGTCGTTGTCCCGAAGCGCGGAGAGAAACCCGTTGATGTCGTCGGCCCACTCGACGTGGTACAGGTGGGCATCGACCCGCCCATCGAGGTACGTCAGCGACCTCACGCGGTCGTCAGCCCTCACGCGTCGTTCGAACTCCGCTTTTTCCCCACCGTGTTCTTTCCAGAAGTACGGGGCCAACTGGCCGTCGATGGGGACGAACTGTGTCAGATCGATGCGAGTCGTCGTTGGAGAGAGAACGTCCCCGATGGCGAAGTCCTCGGCATCGACGACGACCCCTGCAATGACGGTCATTAGTCGGTGGCCTCGTGCTGTCGTGACTGATGGCCGCTCTGGTTCGCGTACATAGGGAGTGACGGACAACGCTCACCGCCGTCAGTGGTGACCGCCGTATGACGAAAAGCAAGTGACCCCCCATGCCGGACTGTCGGCAACACGGTAGCAGCCCATCGGCGTCAGTCGAGAGTGTGTATTGCTCCGCGGATACGGAGCGCGTATTCTGTGTTCGGTCGGAGGACGGTTATAGTTGTGGACCCGGCGACTGTGGAGGGTCCGGAACCGACGAGACCCGTAGTCCTCGTAGCGTAGGGACTTCGGTCTCAGTTGGTCGATTGTGGTGACGCGTCCGGTGGGTGGCTTTTACGGGGATATTCGAGGAACGACGTGCTCCCGCAGGGACACTGGTTATCGCTCGCCGGAAGGATGTATCGGTTCTCCTTTTTCCGTGCCGTATAGATGCTCCCACATGCTTCGCATTTGACGATGATTCTCTTGGTCATGATAGACTCGCTGTGAGACGCTCTTCCGCCCCCTCAGCGGGGGAAGGGGGTCCCCACCAGCGAGTAGTTCATCTCAGCGACACCTGTTGATTGAAACGGGTACATGGGTGACTGGTTTATATCTGAAGCATCGGTCGAAGCGCGTATCTGCTGATACACCCACGGTCAGAGTCTATCAAACCCGGCGATCGACGCAGCGTGTCGATTCAGGCTGGTTCAACACGTCGGGCCCTCAGACTATCTGTAGAACGTCGTGCCCCACGCACCGGACAGGCGACGTTCGCCATATCGGTCTCGGTGGATTCGAACGTTCGTTGGCAGCCCCGACGACTGTACGTGTGCTCGGTCTCACGACCCATCCCGATGGCCTGCGTCACCTGTCTGAGGACACTCATCGTCGGACCTCGTCTGTCAAACGATACCAACCGTCAGTAAGCGGTCGGTTAGTTGTATCGTTTCCAGCGATGGCGGCCGTAGACACCCACTGAATAACCGAGGCGACGCTGTGTGACGGTCGCGCAGAGCGCTCGCGGTACACTCACGCCCGCTGTCTACCGACCGGGCGAGTGAGCGACAGTGCGTGACTGTACCACGAGCCTCCCTCGACCAGTGGGGACGGCTTCCGCGAGTCACGGCGAGGCGCTCGTTGGAACCCAGTACCGGGCCTCAGCGGAACGGCGCCCCCCAGGTCCCGCCGTGGACGAGTGCGTCGACGTCCTTCCGTCGGCGGGTGTCGGCGGAGCTCTCGACGCGCTCGTCGGTTGGGTGGCCGACGACGATGGCCCCGATGGGGTCGTACGCGTCGGGCACGTCGAAGGCGTCCCGGAGCGCCGGCCAGTCCTCGGTCGGGAGGCCGAAGAACAGCGCACCGAGGCCCTCGACGACGGCGGCGTGGAGGACGTTCAGGGCGGCCATCCCGGTGTCGATGTACCAGTACGGAACCGGCCAGAACGACTCGTCGCGGTCGGTCTGCCCCTTGTCCGGTTCGGCGTACCGGTCGAGGTAGACGTCCTTGCAGGCGAACGGGACCACCACGAGCGGTCCCCGGCGGACGCGCTCCGGTTGCGCGTTGTGTTCGTTGGTCGCCCAGAACCGCTCGCGGTCCGCGGCCGACTCCAGCACGAGGAACGAGAACCCCTGACTGAACCCGGCCGACGGTCCCTGCAGTCCGGCGGTCGTGATGCGTTCGACTACCGCCTCGTCGAGGGGATCGTCGCGGAAGCTCCGCACCATCCGACGGCGGCGGATGGTCTCGTAGTAGTCCATACCGCACCGGTTCGACGCTGTCCGCTATAGTCCTTGTCTGCGTCGAACGGGCGGTTTGGTCGGCCCGCGACCGAGACACCGATCCCTCTCGGAACCGGTTCTCGGCTGGACCGACGACGTGCAACTTTTCGAAACATTAAATATAACATGAACAACGGCAGTCGTATGAGCCGCCGAAACGCCGTCTCCCGCCGTCACCTGCTCCTAGCAGGTGCCGCGTCGGCAGCAGCGCTCGCTGGTTGTACGTCGTCCGCCGACGACGCGGACGACTACACGAACGTGCGCTCCGACGGCACGCTTATCGAACTCGAAGCGACGGGCGTGATACCCACGCCCCAGCAGATAGCCACCGACTGGCAGGCCTCCGAGGTGGGATCGATGGGGAACACCGCCGAGCGGACGTTCGCACCACCGGACGGCGACCTACAGGGTGCATCGAGCGTGTTCATGTGGGCGGCCGTCTACGACAACGAGGAGTACCCCCCGGTACGACTCGACCAGCACCGCGCGCAGGTCGACGACGCCGATACGGCGACCATCGGGTACGGAGACGACGCCAGTCTCTTCACGAGTGAGGGAGCCATGCTCGTCGCGTACGAGAACAACGTGTTCGTCGAACTGTCGACCGACGCCGGCGAGTCGGCGCTCCTCGAAGCGGTCGCCGTACCGACGTTCGCCGACCTCTGAGGACCACTCGTTTCGGAGCCGGCAGTTCCAGGGGTTACCCAGCGTGCCCCGGCTATCCCCCGAGCGCCTCCGTGGCCGCTCAGGCGTCGTTCTCGCGTTCCTGCGCGTCGACGACCGCCACACCGGCGAGGTTGACGATGTCCTTCACCTCGTCACCGCGCTGGAGGACGTGGACGGGCTTGTCCATCCCGACGAGCATCGGCCCGATTGCGTCCGCGCCACCGAGGCGCTGGAGGAGTTTGTAGCCGATGTTCCCGGCTTCGAGGTTCGGGAACACCAGCACGTTCGCCGGTTCGTCCAGGTCCGAGAAGGAGTACGTCCCGTTCAGCATCTCCTCGACGACGGCCGTGTCGGCCTGCATCTCACCGTCGACCGGGAAGTCGACGTTCGGGTCCGAACGGAGTGCCCGTGCCGCGTTGCGTGGTTTGCGGGTTCCCTCGTTGTCGACCGACCCGAAGTCGGAGTACGACAGCAGGGCGGCCCGCGGTTCGACGTTGAACCGCCGGGCGAGCTTCGCGGTCTGTTTCGTCACCTCCGCGAGCACGTCCTCGTCGGGGTCCTGATTGACCGTCGCGTCCGCACAGAACACGATCCTGTTCTTGAACGTCAGCAGGTAGACGCCCGCTGCGTAGTCGGCGTCCGGCGCGGTGCCGACGACCTGCAACGGCGGGCGCAGGGCAGACGGGTAGTGGTGCATCAACCCCGTCAGCATCGCGTCGGCGTCGCCCGCCGCCACCATCACGCTCGCGAGGTAGTTGCCGTCCTCGATGAGTTCGGACGCCTCGCGGCGCGTGACGCCCTTCCGCTTGCGGAGTTCGTGCAGGCGGTCGGCGTACGGTTCGAGGTCGGTCTCCTCGGGGTCGACGATCTCGATGGCGCTGTCGAACTCCAGACCGAGGTCGTCGGCCGTCGCCTCGATGACCTCGCGGTCGCCGATGAGGATGGGGTGGGCGATGCCCTGCTCGATGACCTGCGCGGCGGCGCGAATCATCTTCTCGTCTTCCCCCTCCGCGAGGACGACGCGCTTGGGGTCGGACTTCGCCTTGTTGAGGACGACGCGCATCATCTCGCGGGACTTCCCGAGACGCGCTTCGAGTCGCTCGACGTACTGGTCCGTGTCGAGTTCCTTCCGGGCCGCCCCGGACTCCTCGGCGGCGCGCGCGACGGCGGGTGCGACCTCGAACAGCACGCGCGGGTCGAGCGGTTTCGGGATGATGTACTCCGGCCCGAACTGGAGCGGGTCGTCGCCGTACGCCTTCACGACGGCGTCGGGGACGTCCTGACGGGCGAGGTCCGCGAGCGCCTCGGCGGCCGCGACCTTCATCGCCTCGTTGATCTCGGTCGCACGCACGTCGAGTGCGCCCCGGAAGATGAACGGGAACCCGAGGACGTTGTTGACCTGGTTCGGGTAGTCCGACCGACCGGTGGCCATGATGACCGTGTCGTCGCGCGCGTCCTTCGCGTCCCCGTAGGTGATCTCGGGGTCCGGGTTCGCCATCGCGAAGATGATGGGGTCCTCTGCCATCGACTGGACCATCTCCTGGGAGACGATGCCGCCCACCGACAGGCCGACGAAGACGTCGGCGTCGGCGAGCGCGTCCGACAGCGTCCCATCCTGGACGTCGCGGGCGAACTCCTGTTTGAACTCGTTGACGTCACCCGCGTCGGCGCGTTCCTGGGTGATGATGCCCGTCGAGTCGCACATCGTGATGTTCTCCGTGCGTGCGCCGAGCGAGACGTAGAACCGGGCGCTGGCGATTGCGGATGCGCCCGCACCCGAGAAGACGATGTCGAGGTCGGAGATGTCCTTCCCGACGATGTCGGCGGCGTTGAGCAGCGCGGCCCCGGAGATGATGGCGGTGCCGTGCTGGTCGTCGTGGAACACCGGAATCGACATCTCCTCGCGGAGGCGCTCCTCTATCTCGAAGCACTCGGGGGCCTTGATGTCCTCCAGGTTCACCCCGCCGAACGTCGGTTCCATCGCCTTCACCGACCGGACGATGTCGCCCGGGTCCTGCTGGTCGAGTTCGATGTCGAACACGTCGATGTCGGCGAAGCGCTTGAACAGCACGCCCTTCCCCTCCATGACGGGTTTCGACGCCTGCGCGCCGATGTCGCCCAGACCCAGCACGGCGCTCCCGTTCGACACCACGCCCACGAGGTTCCCCTTCGCGGTGTAGGTGTACGCCTTGTCCGCGTCGTCGGCGATTTCGAGACACGGGGCGGCGACCCCCGGTGAGTACGCCAGCGACAGGTCTCGCTGGGTGTTGGTCGGCTTCGTCGTGTTTATCTCCAGCTTCCCCGGCGGCTCCTCCCGGTGGTACTCCAGAGAGTCCTCGTCGATGCCCATGTTCCACCCGTGTCAGGCGGGAGCAAAAAGCTATCCGAGGGAGGGCCCGGCCATGATGGTGTTCCGTTCCGACAGGAAGCGAACGGTGGGGGTAAGTGCGTCCGGGCCGCAGTTCGCGTATGGAGTCACGGTTCCGACGACTCACCGCCCTCTCCGCCGCGCTGACGTTCGTCCTCGTCCTCCTCGGCGTCTACACGGCGGCGGCGGGCGCGGGGCTGACCTGCGGCCAGCGCTGGCCGCTCTGTGACGGCGCGGTGTTCGGCCTGTTCCCCGCCGACTGGGCGAGTTTCATCGAGTGGTTCCACCGACTCGTCGCGATGGTGACCGGCTTCGTCATCCTCGGGACGACCGTCGAGGCGTTCCGCGGGGCCGCCGGCCGCCGGACGCAGGCGGCGCTGGCTATCGCCACGCTGTTCCTCCCGGCACAGATCATCCTGGGTGCGCTCACCGTGACGCAGTACGAGTGGCTCGTCCTCACCCTCCACTTCGTGACGGCGGCGACCATCTTCGCCGGCGTCGTCCTCGCGGCGCTGTGGGCACACGACGACCGCGTGACGGCACGGCTCGTCCGACTGGTGGCGCTCGCCGTCCCCGTCGCCATCGCCGCGATGGTCGTGCTCAACCCGCGCGCGTTCGTCGACTACCGCCCGGCGGTACAGGTGGCGTACTACGCGGTCGGCCTGTTCGCCTTCGGCGGTGCGCTGGGGACAGTGGTGTGGGCTGGCCGCCGGGGGACGGACCCACGCGCCCGGCTCCCGGCGCTCGCCTGCTCGGCGCTCCTGTTCGGCCTGCTCGCCGTCGGGCGGCAGGTGTACGGGACGACGGGTATCTACCTCTCGCTCGCGACGACCGGCGTCGCGCTGGCGCTCTCGGTGGTCGGCTGGTGGCTCCTCCGCCAGGATGGGCGAGACGGGAGTCGCGGCCGGGGCGTCCCGTCCGACGACTGACCGGTTCCGCACCTTCGTTAGCGGCAGAAACCACCGAACGGAAGCCGTCTACGCCGCAAGCTTGAAAGGGAGTTCAGACGCATGAGAGGGTATGACGTCAGAACGCTCTATAGACCGTCGTGCGTACCTCACTGCTGTCGGCTCCGGTGCCGTCGCGGCGCTCGCTGGCTGCCTCGGCGAACCGTCGGGCGAGGGGACGACAGACGGTGGCGGTGGCGACGGTGGCGGTAACACGACCGACGGCGAGACGACCGAAGGGACGGACTCGATGGGCAACGGGACCGGCACCGAGGAGGGGACCGACTCCGGGACCACCCAGTCCGGCGAGGAGCAGGCCATCACCGCCGGGACCGCGCCCGGCTTCCCGCCGTTCGAGGTGAAGGAAGGAGGCGAACTGACCGGGTTCGACGTCGAACTGCTCGAAGCCGTCGTCAGCGCGGCCCCGGGATACACCCTCGACGGCTGGCAGGAGTTCGAGTTCGACTCGCTCATCCCCGCGCTCTCGGGCGGGAACATCGACGTCATCGCCGCGGCGATGACCATCACCGAGGAGCGCAAGCAGACCATCGCGTTCACCGACCCGTACTACGAGGCCGACCAGTCCATCCTCGTGGCGGCGGGCAGCGACTTCCAGCCCTCGCAGCTCAGCGACCTGGAGGGCCACCCCGTCGGCGCGCAGAACGGCACCACCGGCGAAGGGGTCATCGAGAACGAACTGAGCGACGTGGACTACAACGGCTACGGCAGCTACGTCCTCGCCGTCACCGACCTGGAGAACGGCAACATCGACGCCGTCGTCCTCGACAAGCCCGTCGCCCAGACGTTCGCCCAGCAGCGCGACGTCGAGGTGGCGTTCACCTACGAGACGGGCGAGGAGTACGGCTTCGGCATCCAGCAGAACGCGAGCGAGCTCCAGAGCGCGCTCAACGAGGGGCTGGCGACGGTGCAGGACGACGGCACCTACGAGGAACTGCGGAACGAGTGGTTCAGCGAGTCGTAGATGGAACCGCTCTCGCTGGCGTTCCCGCTCGCCCCCGATACCCTCGACTGGGGCGTCGTCGCGCAGTTCGAGTCCGACGACTGGCAGTTCGTCATCGACAACGCGGACTACCTCGCCGAGGGACTCGGCGTGACCATCCTGCTCACCGTGACGAGCATCGTCCTCGGCTTCCTCGCCGGGTTCCCGATGGGTGCCATCGAGGTGTACGGCCGCGGGCCGCTCCGCTCGGTGGTGTACGGCGCGGGCGTCGTCCTGCGGGCGATCCCCATCGTCGTCATCCTCGTGTTCATGTTCTTCGTCGCGCCCATCCCGTTCCCGAGCGGGCAGTTCTCGGCGTGGCTCCCCGGCATCGGGAGCTTCTCGTTCGGGACGAGCGCGTTCCTCGCCGCCACCGTCGGCCTCGGCCTGCGGTCGGCGGCCTACCAGGCACAGATCTTCCGGGGGGCGCTCCAGAGCGTCAGCGGCGGCCAGATGGAGGCCGCCCGCTCCGTCGGGATGAGCAAGCTCCAGGGCATCCGCCACGTCGTCCTGCCGCAGGCGCTCCGGCGGTCGATTCCCGGCTTCCAGAACGAGTTCACCATCGTCCTCAAGGACACGAGCATCGCCATCGCCATCGGCCTCACCGAACTGTTCAAACGGGCCGACGACCTGTTCGTCCAGCAGACGACCGCGACGCTCGAACTGTTCCTCGCAATCAGCCTCGTCTACTTCGTCATGACATTCGCCACCAACCGCACGCTCGACTTCCTCGGCGACTACTACGCGATTCCGGGGGGTGACCGATGAGTTCCGAACCGCTCCTGCGCGTCGAGGACCTGCAGAAGTCCTACGGCGACGAGACCGTGCTACGCGGCGTGAGCTTCGACCTCGACAAACGGGACGTGGAGGTCGTCATCGGGCCGTCCGGGTCCGGGAAGTCGACGATGCTCCGCTGTGTCAACCGCCTCACCGAGTTCCAGGGCGGGACCATCTCCCTCGACGGCGAGTCGGTGATGGAGATGGACGAGAACACCCTCCGGAAACGCGTCGGAATGGTGTTCCAGGACATCAACCTGTTCTCGCACCTCACGGCGCTCGGGAACGTCACGCTCGGCCTCCGCAAGGTCCGCGGGATGGGCGATAGCGAGGCCGAGTCGAAGGCGATGAACCAGCTCGAACGCGTCGGGCTGAAGGCGCAGGCGGACTCCTACCCCGCCGAACTCTCCGGCGGGCAGAAACAGCGCGTCGGCATCGCCCGCGCGCTGGCGATGGACCCCGAACTGCTCCTGTTCGACGAGCCGACGAGCGCGCTCGACCCGGAACTGGTCGGGGAAGTGCTGGAGGTGATGCGTGACCTCGCGGAGGGCGGGATGACGATGCTCGTCGTCACCCACGAGATGGGGTTCGCCCGCCGCGCCGCCTCGTCGCTGATGTTCCTCGACGAGGGGCGCATCGTCGAGCGCGGCCCGCCCGAACAGCTGTTCGAGAACCCGCAGCGCGACCGGACGAAGGAGTTCCTCGACCGGCTGACCAGCATCGCCGAGGAGACATGAGCGGGGAGCGTTCGACGGCCCGGCGAACGCTCGCCCGTGCGGGGAGCCGCTTCCCGTCGAGTCGGTCGGTCGGCCTGGCCGTCGGCGCGCTGTTCTGGGCGTGGCTCGTCGTCCGCTGGGTCGCCATCTGGACGGGCAACAGCGAGCCGTTCCTCCCGGCGAGCTTCGTCGAGGGGCTCGCCACGGGCTTCCGGAACGACGCCCTCGTCATGCAGCAGAGCGGCGGGCCGATTCTCGACTTCGTCGCCGGGTTCTGGTTCCTCTTCGCCGACGTGGCGAACTTCGCCGCCTTCGCCGTCGAGTACCTGCCGATACTCGCGCGGGGCGCGTGGCTCACGGTCATCCTCACCGTCGTTGGCATCCTGCTGGGACTCGTCATCGCCGTCCCGCTGAGCGTCGCCCGCGTCTACGGCGGTCCCGTCACGCGCTGGCTCTCGCTGGGCTACATCGAACTCATCCGCGGGACGCCGCTGCTCGCCCAGCTGTTCGTCGTCTACTACGGGCTGAACCTCTCGCGGTACTTCCGCGCCGTCGACGACGGCCTCCTCCCCGGGGCGGCCGTCTGGGTCGCCATCGTCGGGTTCACCATTAACAGCGCTGCGTACCAGGCGGAGTACATCCGGTCGGCGCTCGAATCGGTCGAGTCGGGACAGCTCACCGCCGCTCGCTCCATCGGCCTCTCGCGCGTCGACGGCATCCGGTACGTCGTCCTCCCGCAGGGGTTGCGCTACGCGATTCCGGGCTGGACGAACGAACTCGTCTACCTCATCAAGTACTCCTCGCTGGCGGCGTTCATCACCGTCGTCGAACTGTTCGAGTCGGGCCGCAACATCGCCAGCGACACGTTCCAGTACCTGAACATCTACGCGCTGCTCGCGCTGTTCTACCTCGCGCTCGTCCTCTCGGCGACGCTGTTCATGGGCTGGGTCGAGGACCGCGTCGCCATCCCCGGTCTCGGCGTCCGCGAGGGGCGCTGAGACCGTCGGGGCGTTCGCTTCGCTTTCGCTGACTCAGAACTCCGTCACGACCTCGACGCCGACCGTCTCGAAGTCGGTCATCGCCGCGAGTCGCTCGGGCACCTCGCCGAGCGACACCTCGCGAGAGACCAACGCACCGGGGTCGAGTCGCCCGCCCGCGACCAGCGACAGCACCTCGTCGTACCGCGTCGGCGGCATCCCCCGCACCCCGAGCACAGATAGCTCTCGTCCCGCGATAGCGTCGGTCGGCAGGGGCATCTCCCCGCGTTCCTCGCCGCCGGTGAGACCGACCTGCAGGTACCGCCCGGCGCGGCGGAGGCCGTCGAGCGCGTCCCTCGCGGTCGGCACGCTCCCGAGCGCGTCCATCGCGACGTGTGCGCCGCCGTCGGTCGCCGCCCGGACCGCGTCGGCAGTGTCGCCCTCGCTGCTCGCGTCGACGGTGGCGTCCGCGCCCAGTTCCGCCGCTCTCGACAGCGGTGCCTCGCGCACGTCGACGGCGACGACGCGGGCACCGAGCGCCCGCCCGACCTGCACCGCGGAGAGACCGACGCCGCCACAGCCGTGGACGGCCACCCACTCCCCCGCACCGAGCCTGGCCCGGTGTTCGAGCGCGTGGTAGGCAGTGACGTACCGGCAGCCGAGCGCGGCCATCGCCGTCGCGGAGACGTCCGGCGGGAGGGAGACGAGGTTGTAGTCGGCGGCGGGGACGGCGACGTACTCGGCGAACGCGCCGGGGGCGTCGGAGTCGAAGCCGAGGCCGACGCCGTTCGGGCAGACGTTGCCCCGCCCCGAGAGACAGTACGAGCAGGTGCCGTCGCCGAGACAGAACGGGACGGCGACCCGGTCGCCCACCGCCACGGTGGCCACGTCGTCGCCCACCTCGACGACGGTGCCGGCCGGTTCGTGACCGAGCACCTGTCCGCGCGGGACCCGGTCGTCCACCCAGTCGCCGTGGCCCTGCCAGGCGTGCCAGTCGGAGCGACAGATGCCGCAGGCGGCCACCTCGACGACGACACCATCGGGGGTCGGCGTCGGGCGGTCGCGTTCCTCGATGACCAGTGGCTCTCCGTACTCGCGGACGACGGCGGCGCGCATACATCGCCATCGGGTGGCGAGCGGTTAACTGTGGGCGCGGAGGCAGGCGTCGGCGACGCCAGTCGGAACAGATACGGGGGACTGGTCCATCGCACGTTCCATGCCCGGTCCCGTTTTCCTCCGCGACGACGAGGTGACGCTGCGGACGGTCGAACGCGACGACCTCGACTTCCTCCAGCGCTGGCAGAACGCCCCCGAACTCCGCGATTCGCTCGGGTACACCGTCCCGACGACGACCGACGAGATGGAACAGCAGTACGAGGAGTGGACCGTCGAGATGGACAAGGGTCTGAGCCTCCTCGTCTGCCTCGACGGGGACGACGAGGGCCCCGAACGTATCGGCCACGTCGCACTGTTCGACGTGGCGTACGACCGCGGCGAACTCGGCTACTGGCTCGTCCCCGACCACCACGGCGAGGGCTACGGCACGCGCGTCGCCTCGCTCGTCCTCGACCACGCGTTCGACACGCTCGCCCTCCACCGTGTCGTCGCGAAGGTGTTCGGCTACAACGACGCCTCGCAGGCACTCCTCGACTCGCTCGGGTTCGCCCGCGAGGGACTGTTCCGCGAACACGTCTTCCGGTTCGGCGAGTATCAGGACGAGGTCCGGTTCGGCCTGTTGGCCCACGAGTGGCGCGAGCGACGCGCCAACGGCGACTGAGCGGACCGGCCGGCCACAGCAGGCGCCGGACAGAACTGACTCTCGCTCGACACGATGTCCATGGAGTTCTCAGCGAGCGTCCTCGGCGCGGTGTTGAGCTTCGTCGTCGTGACCGTCGCGACGTACGTCAGTACCGGTATCTTCACCGAGAACACCAGCCTCGGGCTATCGGTGGTGACGGCCGCCCTCACCTCGCTCGTCTGGTTCGGCGTCACCTACCTCGTCTCGGGAATCGTCGGCCTCTCGGGCTTCTACGTCGCCCTCGGACCGCTGCTGGCGGTGATTGCGTACTTCGTCGTCGTCGACCTGCTCCACGAGGGGACCATCGTGCGGGCCGCCGCTATCTCGGTGGGGACGTGGGTCGTCACGTTCGTCATCCTCTACGCGGCGGCCTCGCTGGGGTACAGTTCCTTCGGGGCCATCGGTGTCCCGCCGGGCCTCTGACCGGCGAGCCGTCTCGCAGAGTCGAGCGCGACCGAGCAGTCAGTAGAAGTCGGTGAGACCGGACTGCTGGTCGCTCTCCTCGGTCGTCTCCGCTTCGGCGTCCGACTCGTCCGTCTCGGCCGCATCGGTGTCGTCGGCCGCATCGGCCGCAGTCCCCGACGAACCGTCGGCCGCATCGGCCACCGCACCGTCTGGGGCCTCGTCGGCCGCCTCGTCGCCGTCGAACTCGCCGCCCGCGAACGCGCCGCCGGAGTGTTCGACGGCCGCCTCCTCCCGCAGTCGCTCGGCGTCCTCGACGATGGACTGGACCTTGTTCGTGTCCTCGCCGCTGCCCGTGACGAACGCGACGTGCTTGGCCTCCAGTTCGTAGGTGGCGGCCATCAGCACCGTCAGTTCGCGGTTCTTGCAGTGGTGGGTCATCGTCGAGAGGTACGGGAGCACCTGCTTCCGGGCGGTGGCCATCGACATCCCGCCCGTCTCCGCGATGTGGCGGGCGACGTAGTCGCGCTTGTCGCGGGCCGCGCGCGAGCGCCCGAGTTTCGACCAGTAGCTCGGCGGGCCGTAGCGCGTCCACCCGCCCTTCGACCCGGAGCGTGAAGCGGCGACGCCCGCGGTCATGGCGTCGCTGGCGTAGCGCCAGAACGAGTAGTTCTGCGTCGCGCGGACCCGCCCGAGCCAGCGGTCGGCGTTGGCGAGGTTCCCGTAGGCGTCGGCGAGTTCCGCGCCGTGGTAGTCCTTCGGGAGGTTGTCCTCGATCCAGTTTATCATGTCGTCGGGCGTCTCGTCGACGTCGTAGGAGAACTTCAGTGCCCCCTCGGCGTCCTGCTCCTTGAGCACCGCGTCGAGCAACTGGAAGATGCCCTCCGTCTTGTCGCGGCCGCCCGCCGTCACGTCCTCTTTCTTGATCTGGTCGCAGCCCTCGGCGGTCGCCTGCAGGTCCTTGACCGCACCGCGCAGGTCCCCCGAGTTCGCCTCGGCGATGGCCTCCAGCGCGTCGGTTTCGTACTTCACGTCCTGCTTCCGGCAGATGTCCCGCAACACGGGCACGATGGAACGCGCCGACACGTCCCGGAACTCGATGTCCTCGCAGGCGTTCCGGAGGCCGTTGGACATGTCGTAGAACTCGTTGGCGATGAGCACCATCGGCTGTTCGGCCTCCTTGACGAGGCGCGTGATGGCCCCCGACCCGCCCCGGTCGGCGTTGCCGTGGATGTTGTCCGCCTCGTCGAGGATGATGAGTTGGCGACCGCTCCCCGACAGCGACTGGTTCATCGCCGCGCCGCCCGCGTACTTCTCGATGTCGTCCTTCGTTCGCTGGTCGCTGGCGTTCAACTCGATGGTCGGCCAGCCCATGTCGTTGGCCAGCGCGTGGGCCGCACTCGTCTTGCCGACGCCCGGCGACCCGTGGAGGATGACCGCCTGCCGGTGGTCGTCCCACGACTTCGCCCACTGGTGGAGCGCGTCGCGGGCCTTGTCGTTCCCCCGGACCTCCGCCAGCGTCGTCGGGCGGTACGTCTCCGTCCAGTCAGCCATTACCAGTTCTCGGCTCGCACCGAGTTTAGTGGTTCCGGAGCGCGTCGCATCCTGCCGACCGCAGTCAGGCGTCCGGCCAGCGTGCTCCCTCGTGTGGCCACGACTCCTCGGTGTAGGCCATCTCCCAGAACGCGTGTTCCAGTTCGGCACAGCGGTAGAACGCGGCCTCCATCTCGTCGTGGAGCGACGGGTACTCCGCAGCGAGCCGGTCCACCATGTCCCGCATCGTCGCGACGGACTCCCGGAACGGGTCGCTCGTGTACTTCTCGACGAACGGCGTGTACCGGTGCGTTCCGTCGGCCAGTTCGGCCATCCGCTCGGCCACGTCGAGGTAGCCCTGTCCGCACGGGTAGACCGCCGCGACGCCGACCGCGAGCGGTCGTTCGTACGCCGTCCGCAGGAGGTAGTTCGTGTACGCCTCGCAGGTCGGCGTCTTCCGGACCCCCGCGAGGTCCTCGCCTGTCAGACCGTAGTCGGCCGCGAACGAGCGGTGGAGGTCCATCTCGTCGGAGACGACGGCCGTGGCCACCCCGAAGCAGTGCGCCATCGTCGTCTCGTCGCGGGCCTTCGTCCCGAGCAGCGCGAACGTCCGCGCGTAGTCGAGCAGGTACCGGTAGTCCTGTTCGAGCCAGGTCCGGAACGCCGCCTCGTCGAGCGTCCCGTCGGCCAGTTCCGTCACGAACGGGTGGCGTTTCTGTGCCCCCCAGAGCTCCGCCCCGACGTCGAGCAGGTGGTCGCTGAATGCCATCGACTCGTCGTACGGACGCCCGGCGAGATATATCTAGTGAATACCACCCGGTTGTAGCACTCGTCGAGTTGTAGCCGCAGCCAGACCGAACCGACACGTCTCCCAGCAGGAACGCTATCTCCGGCCGACGTGGTACGTCCGGAGCGAACCGGTCACCCGCAATCGCGCGACTGGTGTCGGCGGGCGCACCGCTTTTGCGCTGTGGCGTGCTACCGTCTCGTATGGAGCACAACCGCGCGGTCGAGATGGGCGAGGAGGCGGTCGTCGACTTCCTCGGGGCGGGCGGTACGGGCGTCGCGTCGTTCGCTCGGGGCGACGGCGACCCACCGCACTCGATTCCCGTCTCCTACGGCTTCGACGCCGAGACGGGCCACCTGTTCTTCCGGTTGGCGTTCGGACCCGACAGCGAGAAACGCGGTGTCGTCGCCGCCGGAGCACCCGTCTCGTTCGTCACGTACGGCAACGAGGGCGGGCAGTGGTACAGCGTCGTCGCGACCGGTCGCCTCGAATCGGTCGAGGACGTCGACGTGGCCGATGGCGTCCTCGAATCGCTGCGCCGCGTCGACATCCCGATGGTCGACGCCTTCGAATCCGAACCGCGGACGCTCTCGTTCGAGTTCTTCAGACTCGACCCCGAGACGCTGACGGGCCGGACCGAGGCGCAGAGCGACGACTGACCACCTCGTCGTGCCACTCGTTCCCACCGTCAGCGAACGCTTTTTCACCCGTCGTCCGTCGGTCGAGCCATGTCGCTGTTCCCCGAGACCGTCGAGACCGAGCGCCTCCGCCTCGAACGCCTCACCGCCGGCGACCTGTGGGACCTGTACGAGTACGCCAGCACCGACGCGCCGGACATCGACGAAGTGACGGAGTACATCAACTGGAACCCACACGAGACGCCGAAGGAGACCCGCGACTTCCTCGCGACGGTCGAGTCGCAGTGGGCCGACGGGGACGGTGCGACCTACGCCGTCCGCCCCCGCGATGGCGAACCCCTCGCTGGCGAGTTCGGCGGCACGACCGGACTCGGGATGGAGTGGAACCGCCGACTCGGGACGCTCGGGCTGTGGCTCCGGAAACCGCTGTGGGGTCGGGGCTACTCGGGTGAACGCGCCGGCGCGCTCCTCGCGCTGGCGTTCGAGCGCCTGGACCTCGACGTCGTCGCCGTCTCCCACGACCCGGAGAACGACGCCTCGCGCCGGGCCATCGAGAAGTACGTCGACCGCTTCGGCGGCCGGAAGGAGGGCCACCTCCGCAACGACCTCCAGTTCGCCGACGGGAGCGTCCGGGATTCGGTCCGGTACTCCATCGCCAGCGAGGAGTGGCGCGAGGCAGTCGGTGAGGACCGCGACGTCCGGTTCGTCGACGAGCAGTAAGCCCACCGCCCGGGAGTGGCCGCCCACCGCTCGACTTCGTACACCCGGCCACGGAGCCACCACGTTGATACGGCGGGATTGCCTCGCGTGGGGTATGTCGAACGCGACGTCGAACTCCCGATTGGGTCCCGCGGCGGTGAGCGGTGCCGTCGCCGGTGCCGTGGCGTGGGTGCTCGGCTACGCCGTGACGTACCTCGCCGCGAGCGAACGGGTCCAGGACGCGCTCACGGACCTCAACGCGTTCGTCGGCCTGGTCGGCGGCAACGAGGTCCCGACCTGGAAGGCCGTCGGCTGGCTCTACCTCAACGCCCACATGGTCTCGGTCCGGGTCCTCGGCGCGCCCGGCGGCCCCCGGACGTACGACCTCCTCGCGGAGAGCGAGAGCGGCAACGCGGCGCTGCTCTACCTCGTCCCGCCGCTGGCCATCCTGCTCGTGACGGCCGCCGCGATGTGGCTCGTTGGCGTCCGCGACCTCGTGTCGGGCGCTATCGGCGGTGCCAGCGCCGTCGTCGGCTACGGCGTCGTCACCGCGGCCGTCGCCATCGTATCTCGCCACGCGCTGGGCGCGGGTATCGAAGCGTTCTCGCCGCTCCCCAACGCCGTCGTCCTCGCGGGCGTCGTCTACCCGGTGGTCTGCGGGTCGGTCGCCGGGGCACTCGTCGGCCTCGTCCGGTCGTAGCTCGCACGCGGCGTCGGGGTCGACCGTTCCGGACTCGCTCCCGACTCACGCCGCGTCGAGGTCGTACGCGACCATCTCGCCCCACGACTCGAAGCCGTAGCGGTCGTACACCCGCGCCGCGCGTTCGTTCTCCGGGTCGACGTCCAGCACCAGTCGGTCCAGCGGGAGGCGCTGGCCGCGAGCGTGGGCGACCGCCCGGTCCAGCAGGTCGTCGGCCAGCCCGCTCCCGCGGTGAGCGGGCGCGAGGAACAGTTCGTTGAGCACGGCCGCATCCCAGACGTACGCGAAGTCCGCCGGGAGGACGAACACGTAGCCGACGAGGCCGTCACCGTCCTCGACGACGGTGATGCAGTCGGGGTCCCGCGAGACGCAGTCGCCGACCCAGCCCCGGTAGCCCGCCCGGTAGTCGTCGGTGAGTTTCTCGTCGTACGCCTCGGCCTTCGATTCGTTCGCACTCCCGAGTTCCCGCTCGAAAGCTGCCTTCAGCTCCCACAGCCCCGGCCAGTCGGCGTCGTGGTCGTACGTCCGGCACGTCGCGTCGGTCATGGCCGGGGTACCGATGGAGAGTGCAAAGTCGGTCCGGTCGCCCGGTGCGGTCGGTGGCGTCCGGTCGCGGGTCGTTCCCGGGACCAGCGTCACCGCTCGCCCGTGAGTCGCCGCTCGGCGAACTTCCCGAGGAGGACGACCGTCGCGGTGAGTTCCAGCAGGAGCTGCCACCCCGACTGCGCGACGGGGAAGATTCGCTCGACGTTCTCGGGTTCTCTCCCGCGGGTCGGGTCGATACCGGTGTTGATGTGGACGTCCTTCGTCGACCCGCGCTGTCCGGCCTCGACGACCCGGCCCCCGGAGGACCCGTCGGCGGGTGCGGGGTCGAGATGCAGTTCGACGAACGTCTGCTCCCACCCCTCCGTCGAGGAGTACTGGAGCCTTCCCGAGATGGCGTAGAACTGGTCGTGGAGCGGGTAGAACGGGTTCGCCCCGCCGCCGGTGAACATGTCGAGGCCGGTGCCCGCGAACGCGTAGACGACGACGGCGACCCACGCGACGTGGACGCCGCGCGACCCGTAGCGCCCCCGGAGCCACGACGACTCCCGTCTCCGAGTGTCGTAGTAGAGCACCAGCGCCGCGCCGAGCGGGACGAACAGCGTGTGCAACAGCGCCCGGTGGCCTCCGGGGACGACGAACCCCGCGAAGGCGTCGAGGTCCGGAATCACCGGAACGAGGAGTATCAGCAGGATGGAACGGCGGTCGAACTCCCGGCCCAGCAGCGCCGCCCCGACGAGGCCCGCGAGCGCCACGTGGACGACGAGCGATGGCATACCACAGCCTCTGGGCAGGTGATAATGGGTGTTGCGGGTCGAAGAGGGGGCGGCGAGAGCGGGTGGAGAGACGAGCGACCGAACGCGCGGCTACACCTCGGGTTCGATGTACACCTTCCGGACCTGCGGTTCGTAGTCGATGATGGCGTCCTCGATGCCCGTGATGGCGTCGTCGATGTCCTCGACGTCGAGGGTGCCGTCGAAGCTCACGTCGGCCGTGACGATGAGTCGCTCCGGACCGAAGTAGACCGTCCGGAACTCGTCGATGTGCTCGACGCCCTGCCACTCGCGTACGATGCTGCGCAGTTTCGCCTCCTCGTCTCTCGGGATGGACTCGCCGATGAGCAGGCGCTTGTTCTCCCACGCCAGCGCGAGCGCGAACCCCATCAGCATCAGGCCGATGAGCACCGACCCGACGGCGTCGTAGATGGGGTCGCCCGTCTGTCGGGAGAGGAAGATGGCGAGCATCGCGATACCCGCACCGCCGAGCGCGATGGAGTCCTCGGTGAACGCGGTGAGGGTGGTGACGTCGCTGGTCTTGCGGAACGCCTCGCGGAGCGTCTCCCAGCCGTGTTCGGTCATCTGCTTCGAGAGCCCCTGGTACGCCTTGTACAGCGCCCAGCTCTCGAAGACCACCGCGCCGGTGAGGACGGCGTAGTTCACCCAGACGCCGGGGATCTCGACGGCGACGACCGGGAGCGTCGTGGTACCGGTCGAGACGGGGTCCGGGTGCTGAATCGCGTGGTACCCGTGTTTCAGCGACTCCCAGCCGGCGATACCGAACAGGAGGACCGCGACGAGGAAGGAGTAGAAGAACTGTGCCTTGCCGTACCCGAAGGGGTGACTCTGGTCCGCCTCACGACCGCTGTACCGGATGCCGAACAGGAGGAACACCTGATTACCGGTGTCGGAGATGGAGTGGTACGTCTCCGAGAGCATCGACGGACTCTGTGTGAGGAGGTAGCCGACGAACTTCAGGATAGCAATCGCACCGTTGGCGACGAGGGCGGCGATAACGACCGACTTGCTGCTTGCCATCGTCCCGATGCATCCGGGGACGGCCCAAAGAGCTACCGGAGATTGATGTGTCGGGCGGCCGCAGTCCCCGTATGATTGCGGTGGTTTCCGACACCCACGGCACCGACGGGCATCGACTGGCCGACCGGACGCTGGCGGCGGTCCGCGACGCCGACCACGTCCTCCACGCGGGCGACTTCAACACCGCGACGGTGCTCGACGCGTTCGAACGCGAGACGGCGACGTTCCACGGCGTCACGGGGAACAACGACACGGTGAGCGTCCGCGAGCGCCTCCCCGACCGCCGGACGGTCGACGTCGGCGACGTCCGTATCGCGCTGACCCATGGCCACGACCACACCGACACCTCGCTGGCGATGTACGGGCGACAGGAGAACGCGGACCTCGTCGTCGTCGGCCACTCACACCGACCGTCGTTCCGCTACGTCGGCGACGTGCCCGTGTTGAACCCAGGGAGCTACGCCGAACCACGGCGGTACCAGCCAGCGCACGCCGAACTCCAGCGCGACCCCCTCGGCGGCCGGCTCGTCCAGCCGGACGGCACGGAGCTCTCTCGGTTCGAGGTGTGACGGCATGGGAGGGAGGGCGGTGGTTCCGGTCCGGGGACGGGGGAGGACCGAAGCTGCATCCACTGCTACGGACCCACACTGCATATAAGCGCGCTTGGCTCAAACGCCGGTTTGACCGATACACGGCGCGCTCGTCCCGTTTCGGTCGGCGGGTTCTCCGACTCCCCACGTGTCGGTTTCAGTACCAGTGATGGCCGACTGGGGCGAGCGACCCGGGCGACGGTGGTCCGGTCCGGGACCGACCGTCCTCTCGGCCCCGAAACACCTTTCTCCCAGAGTGCGCGACGGACGGTATGTTCATCGACGGGAATCTGATGCTGTTCGTCATCCTCGGCGGCATCATGGCCGTCATCCTCGCGCTCTACCTCATGTTCCGCCGGACGCTCCTCGCGTTCAGCGAGGGCGTCGAGGAACGGCGCTAGTCCTCCCGCACCACCGGTAGCGACACGGCTCAGCGCTCGCGCAGTCGGTCGAGGGCCGTCTCCACGTCCGCGCGGGAGACGTCCCAGTGCGTAACGAACCGGACGAGGTGGTCGTCGAACGGCACGCCGAGCACGCCGACCGCGGCACACTCCTCCAGGAACGACTCCGCCGGGTCGTCGGTCGCCGCGAGGACGATGTTCGTCTCGGGCTGGAACGGCGTGACGCCGGGCACGTCTTCGAGCCCCGCCGCGAGCAGTTCGGCGTTCTCGTGGTCCTCCGCGAGTCGCTCGACGTTCTCCAGTGCGAGCAGTCCCGGCGCGGCTATCATCCCCGCCTGTCGCATCCCGCCGCCGAGCAACTTCCTGACCCGGCGGGCGTCGTCGACGAACGACTCGCTCCCGGCGAGCATCGACCCGACGGGCGCGCCGAGCCCCTTCGAGAGGCACATCATCGTCGAGTCCACCTCGTGGGTGAACCGGTGGAGCGGCGCGTCGTGCGCGACGGCGGCGTTGGCGAGTCGCGCGCCGTCGAGGTGGACCGGGACGCCGAGGTCGTGGGCCGCGTCCGCGACGGTGTCGATGGCGGGCGGCGCGATGGCGCTGCCACCCTTCGAGTTGTGGGTGTTCTCCAGCGTGAGCAGTCCCGTGCCGGGGCGGTGGCCGTCGGCCTCGACGTACGCGTCGTGGACCTGCGCGGGCGAGACGACGCCCCGCTCGTCGCCCTCGACGGGCCGGACCTGGAGCTGGGAGTGCTGGGCGAACCCGGCGAGTTCCCACTTGTAGACGTGGCTCTCGCGTTCGACGATGGCCTCCTGGCCTCGCTCGGTGTGGACGCGGGCGGCTATCTGGTTGCCCATCGTCCCCGAGGGGACGTACAGCGCCGCCTCGAACCCGAGCAGGTCCGCGACGCGGGATTCGAGGTCGTTGACCGTCGGGTCCTCGCGGTAGACGTCGTCGCCGACCGGCGCGTCGCGGGCCGCCTCGCGCATCGCGTCGTTCGGGCGCGTCACCGTGTCGCTACGCATGTCGATTGGCGACTGCTCCTCG
This sequence comes from Halomarina salina, assembly GCF_023074835.1. Lineage (NCBI taxonomy): Archaea > Methanobacteriati > Methanobacteriota > Halobacteria > Halobacteriales > Natronomonadaceae > Halomarina > Halomarina salina. Next base: position 1,214,324 of record NZ_JALLGW010000001.1, on the reverse strand, counting down.
CTCATGGGATGGGCTACCGGTCGGGCGACGAAATACGCGGTGGTCGCGGTGGACGGCGACGCTCGTCGAGGCGGTGGGTCGGACTCCGTGTCCAGCGGCTGACCGTCACCCGCCGCGACCATTCGAAAGCCGTTTTGACCCGCCCCGAGGAGCCACCACATGGACCCACGCATCCGGGAACACGCACAGATCATCGTCGAGCACTCCACGGAGATGGAGGCCGGTGACAACGTCGTCGTCGACGCCCACCCCGTCAGCGAGGACCTCGTGACGGCCCTCCACGAGGCCATCGCCGACGTCGGCGCGAACCCGCTGGTCATCCAGGAGCGGATGGGCGAGCGGTTCCGCCGGGCGTACCTCCGCAACCACGACGACGAGTTCGGCGACGAGGACTTCCCCGACCACGTGATGGCGCTGTACGAGGCGATGGACGTCTACATCGCGGTCCGCGCCTCGGACAACGCGACTCAGACCGCCGACGTCGACCCGGAGGTCAACCAGGCGTACAACCAGCTCACCCAGCCCATCCTCGAAGAGCGGCTCGGCAAGACCTGGTGTCTCACGCAGTACCCCTCCCCAGCGAACGCCCAGCTCGCCGAGATGTCGACCGACGGCTACGAGAACTTCGTCTGGGACGCCATCAACCGCGACTGGGACGAGGTCCGCGAGTTCCAGGCCGAGATGGTCGACATCCTCGACGACGCCAGCGAGGTCCGCATCGTCTCCGGCGACACCACCGACGTGACGATGAGCCTCGACGGGATGCTGACGCTCAACGACTACGGCGAGGCCAACCTCCCCGGCGGCGAGGTGTTCACCGCCCCCGTCCCCGACAGCGTCGAGGGCGAGGTGCTGTTCGACAAGCCGGTCTACCAGCAGGGCCGCGAGATAACCGACGTGCGCTGCGTCTTCGAGGGCGGCGAGATAGTCGAGTACGAGGCCGCCAAGAACGAGGAGGTGCTCGACAACATCCTGAACACCGACGACGGGGCGCGTCGCCTCGGCGAACTCGGCATCGGCATGAACCGCGCCATCGACGAGTTCACCTACAACATGCTGTTCGACGAGAAGATGGGCGACACCGTCCACATGGCCGTCGGACGGGCCTACGCCGCCTGCGTCGGCGAGGGACGGGAGACCAACGAGTCGGCCGTCCACGTGGACATGATCGTCGACATGAGCGAGGACTCGTACATCGAGGTGGACGGCGAGGTCGTCCAGCGCGACGGGACGTTCACGTTCGAGGAGTAGGGAGGTTCGGAGCCGTGCGAGACCGCAGCTCTCGCTGAAAACCGGCGACGGAGTCGCCGGTGACGCTCGGAGAGCGCGAGAACCTCCGAAATCCGAACGGGGAGCGTCAGCGAGCCGTGAGGAGTAGGGAGAGCCCCGTACACCCAGACGGTGAGCAATAGCGAACCGTGAGGAGGGCTTCGGCGGCAGCGAAGAGCTAGCGGGTCTCGTCGGTTATCCACTGCAGGAACTCGTCGGTGCCGTCGATGTCGGTGTACGTGATACCGGGCAGGTCGTCGCTGTGGAGGTCTCGAACCACCTCGCAGAGCGCCTCGAAGTGCTCTTCGAGCGTGAACGCCGTTATCGAGCAGTACTCCTCGTCGTAGACGGCGCCCTCCCAGTGGTAGTGGCTGGGGCCGCTCGTGAGCCGCGTCCCGGCGACGAGGCGCTCTTCGACCAGTGCCATGGAGATGTCTTCGGCCTCCCGCTCGTCCGGCGTCCCGATCTCGACGGCGATGTGCGTCATCCCCGACGTTTCGACCGGTCCCGAGGTGAGTCTACCGGCGACTACCCCTCGTTCGCTACCTCACCAGTGTTCTCGTCGAGGTCCTCGTCGGCCTCCTCCGCAGCACTCAGGCCCTCGTCGCCGCGGTCCAGTGCGCGGGGAACGTCGTGGTGGTCGGAGTAGCCGTCGAACCAGCGGACGGTGCGCTCCAGACGGTCGACGACGTGCGCCGGCTCGCCCGACCGCGACAGTTCGTGTCCCTCTCGTGGGTAGCGAACGAGGCGGGTGTCGACGCCCTGTTTGCGGAGGAAGAGGTAGAGCATCTCGCCGTTGTTGACCGGGACGCGGTAGTCCTGGTCGGCGTGCATCACGAGCGTCGGCGTCGTCACGCCCTCGACGTGAGCGACCGGCGAGTGGTTCCAGAGGAACTCGGGGTCCTCCCACGGCGTCGTCGAGAAGTCCATCTCGACCAGCTGGAACGCGTCGGTCGAGCCGTAGAAGGAGGCGAGGTCGTAGACGCCGCGCTGGGCGACCGCGCCCGCGAACCGGTCGGAGTGGCCCACTATCCACGCGGTCATGTACCCGCCGAAGGAGCCCCCGGTGACGAACTGGTTCGTCTCGTCGACGGCGTACTCGTCGCAGACGACGTCCGCCCCGGCGTACACGTCCTGCATCGTCACGTCGCCCCAGTTCTGGTCGATACCCATCGCGTGGTCCTCGCCGTAGCCCGTCGAGCCACGCGGGTTGCACCAGAAGACGACGTAGCCCCGCGCGGCGAGCAACTGGAACTCGTGCCACATCGTCCCCGACGTGGACCACATGGCGTGGGGACCGCCGTGTATCTCGACCGCCAGCGGATACTCCTCACTCTCGTCGTAGTCGGGCGGGGTCAGCACCCAGCCCTGAATCTCGTTGCCTGCCGAGTCGAACCAGAACTCCTCCGGTTCCTGCACGTCACGGTCGGCGAGCAGGTCGGCGTTGACCTCGCTGAGGCGGGCGATGTCCTCATCTGCGTGTCCGCTGGCACGGGCGTCGAGCGAGAACACGTCGCCGCGGTGGTCCCACTCCGAGCGGACGAACGCGACGCGCCCGTCTCGGACCGACGCCCCGGTGAGTTCGCCCTCGCCGACGACAATCTCGCAGTCGGCGTCGTCCTCGGGGGCGGCGCGGCGCAGGACGGCGTTCCCCTCGTCCGGGGTGAGGAAGTACAGCAGGCCGTCGTCGAACTCGAAGCCAGCGGGGGCGACGGTGCGGTCCAGTGAGGCGGTGGGAGTGACCGTCTCGCCCGTCTCGTGGTCGAAGACTTCGAGGTCGGTCTGGCGCATCGCGGCCTTCTCCTCGGGCGTGCGGGGGTAGGCGACGCGGCCGTCCTCGGTGGCTGCAACGCTCGCCGCCCAGCCCGTCGTCTGGGTCAGCGTCTCCGACTCACCGCTCGGGAGGTCCAGCGCGTCGATATCGTACAGGATGGAGTCGTCGGGGTCCTCCTGGCGGTTGACCGCGTAGTAGAGCGTGTCGGCGTCGCCGAACGCGGGCGCGCCGAAGTCGAACTCCCCGTCGGTGTGGCGGGTGACGCTCCCCTCGGAGTCGTCGTCCCCGGAACGGCCCACGGTCACGGTGTAGAGGTGGCTCCGCAGGCCGTCGAAGTACTGCACCCCGGCGCGGTAGACGGTCCGGTCGATGACCCGCGGGTCGGGGGCCTCGCGCTCGTAGTCGGGGTCGTCGCTGGCGTCGACGTCCAGGTCCTCCTCGCGCTCCTCGGCCGTCGCGCGCTGGACGAACGCGACGCGGTCGCCGTCGGGCGACCACGCGATGTCGCCCACGCCACCCACCACGTCGGTCACCTGCCGTGCCTCGCCGCCGTCGGTCGGGAGTAGCCAGAGCTGTGGCGCGTCGGCGTCGCCGCGGGCGCTGGTGAACGCGAGTCGGTCGCCGGAGGGCGACCAGCGCGGTTCGGCGTCGCTACCCTCCTCGGCGGTGAACTGTCGGGGGGGAGCGCTGCCGTCGGCGGGGACGACGTACACCGTCGTCTCGTACTCGTCGTCGTCGCTGGGTTCCTTGCGGACGAACGCCACGCGCTCGCCGTCCGGGGAGAGTCGCGGGTCCGCCACCTGGACGATGTCGTGGTAGTCGGTCGCGTCGAGTCGCTGCATGGTAGCGTGGGTCGATGGGGGCCGTCGTGTACGCTTCGGTCGGCGTTGGACGTGCCTCGGGACGAGAGTGGTTCCGGGGGATTGGGCCGGACGCGCAAACCTCAAGCGCCTGCCGTCGTACATTCGGTCGATGGACCGCCCGATTCACGTCGCCGTGCGGGGAGCGCCGTCGGACGCGCTCCTGACGACCCTCGACGCCGAGTACGGGATAGCGGTGGTCGAGGACGACGACGCCGTCGCCTGTACGCTCGTGACGGACGACGCGCTCGACGACGTCGGGACCCGCGACGACCAGGGCGAGGCGGCGACCGGGGCGCACGAGCGCCCGCTCGACACGACCGGACACGAGCGGGGACCGCTGGTCGCGCTCTGTTCCGAGCCGTCCGGGCAGGCGACCGCCCTCACCGCTGGGGCAGACCGCTGCGTGACGCTCGCTGGCGACGCGGCGACGGACGCGGCGAGCGTGGCCGCCGTCGTCGACCGGGTGCTCGCCGACGAACCGACCGAACGCGACCTGCTCATCCGGGAGTCGCTCGACGCGCTGACGGACTTCTTCTTCCTGTTCGACACGGAGATGCGCCTGCTCGTCTGGAACGACGCGGTGACGGCGGTGACCGGCTACACCGACGAGGAACTCGACGAGATGAACCCGCTCAACCTCATCAGCGAGGAGGACGTCGTCGAGGTGGCGACGGCGGTCCAGCGCGCCATCCAGCAGGGGAGCGCGACCGAGGAGGGCGACGTCCTGACGAAGGACGGCGACCGCATCCCCTACGAGTTCACGGGGACCGCGCTCACCGACGACGACGGCGAGGCCATCGGCGTCTGCGGCATCGGTCGGAACGTGAGCGAGCGCGAACAGCGCGAACGGACGCTCGAACGCCAGGCGGAGTCGCTGCGGACGCTCAACCGCATCAACGAGGTCATCCGGAACGTCAACCACGACCTCGTCCGCGCCCAGACGCGGGAGGACATCGAGCACGCCGTCGTCGAGCGACTGGCCGACGAGTCCACCTACCGGTTCGCCTGGGTCGGCGAGTACGACGCCGGCTCCGAACGGGTCACCCCCTGTGCGTGGTCGGGCGAGGGCGAGGCGTACCTCGACGCACGGGAAGACGACGGGTCGAGGCGCGAGACGCTCGCGACGAAGGCCATCCGCGACGGGTCGATGCAGGTCGCCCCGCACCTCGCCGAACGGCCGAGCGAGCCGTGGGTCGACGCGGCGGTCGACAACGGGTTCGCGGCCGCGACGGCCGTCCCGCTGGTGTACCGCGGCGTCACCTACGGCGTGCTCTGCGTCTACTCCGACCGCCCAGACGCGTTCGAGGGCACCGAGCGGGCGGTGTTCGGCGAACTGGGAGAGACCGTCGCCTACGCCATCGGCGCGGCCGAACGCCACCGCGCGCTCGTCGCCGACACCGTCGTCGAACTGGAACTGCTCGTCGGCGAGATAGACGGCATCCCGAGCGCCGCGAGCGCCGTCGACTCCACCGTCACGTTCCGGGGAGCCGCCCCGACCGACGACGGGTCGCCGTCACAGTTCTACCGCATCGAGGGCGACCTGGAGGGCGTCGTCGAGACCCTCCCCGACGACATCGACGTCTCGGTCGTCCGGGACGACGAGGAGGGCGGCGTGGTCCGCGTCGAGGGAGACACGTCGTTCAGCAGCCTCCTCGCCGACTACGGCGGGACCATGCGGCGGGTTCACGTCGAGGACGGCGGGTTCAGGCTCGTGGCGACCTTCCCGCAGGGGACAGACGTCAGGAACGTCCTCGAAGCGGTCCGTGACCGGCTGCCGGCCGCCGAACTCGTCGCTCGCCGTGAGCGCGAACGGAACGAGGACGACGCCCCCGACGTCGCGCTCACCGACCGTCAGCGGACCGTCCTCACGACCGCCTTCCACCTCGGCTTCTTCGACTCGCCGCGGGTGAACACCGGCGGCGAGGTGGCCGAGGAACTCGGCATCTCCACGCCGACGTTCCACGAGCACATCCGCATCGCCGAGCGGAAACTCGTCGAGGCGTTCCTGGGTACGCCCGAGGACACGAACGGGCGGTTCTGAACGGACGGCGCTGGACGAACGGTTCTGAAGAGGCGATTCCGAACGGGCAGTTCCGAATCGCGCCAGCCACCACGTTCGGTGTGAGGAACCATCACACAGACCATAACAGTTAGCCTCGCATCTCATGTCGTTCCGACACTCACGCTACCGTGTGCCTTGTGTCGTGGTGACGGTACACTCCGGGTGGTGGTGTGACCGCGGCACGAGAGGAGCGGCGGTTGTATTCTGCTTTAAGTCTGTAAATTGAATTCTGAATCGTTTAGTTTATAAGTTATAGATACGTTCGACGGATTATGTCGCACGAGACGGGACGTGACGACACGCAACGCACGGCAACCAGACGCTCGGTGCTGGCGACGGCGGGGGCGCTCGGGGCGAGCGCTGCACTGCCGTTCGCGACCGGTCGAGCGAGCGCCGGGGTGGGGGACCTCGTCGACGACACGCTCGACACCGCGAGCGACGCGTTACAGGAGGTGCTCGTCGTCTTCGACTCGCCGGACGACGTGGGCCTGCTCGACGACCTGGACCTCTCGGAGGGGTTCCTGGCGTTCGAGGTGCTCCCGGTCGGCTACGCGCTGTTGACCGGGCCGCAGATAGAGACGGTGGCGGAGTGGGACGCGGTGCGCTACGTCGAGTCGAACCGCGAACTCGACTACCACAACGCCGACGCGCGGGAGGTGACGGGCGTCTCGACGGTCCAGAACGACCTGGGCTACGACGGGTCGTCCGCCCACACCGCGCTCATCGACTCGGGCATCGACGGCGACCACCCGGACCTGGAGGCGTCCATCGCCAACAACTACCGCTGGGTGGGCAACCCGCTGGGCGAACCGACGCTGTGGGTGCCCGTCGGCGGTCTCGACTCCGACGACATCGGCCACGGCACTCACTGTGCGGGCACCGTCGCCGGCGACGGGACGAAGAGCGACGGTGAGGACGCCGGGATGGCCCCCGGCGCGACCGTCACGATGTACTCCTCGGGACTGGCGGTCTCCATCCTGAAGGCGACGGCCGCGTTCGACCACCTGCTGGCGAACCACGCCGACGAGGTGGCCGTCGTCTCGAACTCCTACGGGTCGGCCAGCGCCGACGACTACAACCCCGACGGCGCGCTCCAGACCGCGACGTGGGAGACGTTCGAGTCGGGCGTCCTCCCCGTGTTCTCGGCAGGGAACAGCGGTCCCGGCAACGACACGCTCAACGACTACGCGAAGGCCCCGCACGTCCTGTCGGTCGCCGCGACGGACGACCAGCAGGCCGTGACCGACTTCTCCTCGCGCGGGCGGGCCGCCTCGACCGGCGCGAACTACGACCGGCAGACCGCGCTCGACAACCTCCGGTCGTACTACGACTCGGGGAGCGCGTCGGGTCCCGTGGGACTCTACCGCAACGGTGTCGGCGCGCCGGGGAACGCCGTCACCTCGACGATGTCGCCCGCCGACGTCCTGAACGTCTCCGGCGGCGACACCGACCTCTACTACGCCACCATCTCGGGCACGTCGATGTCCTGCCCGGTCACCAGCGGGACGGCCACCCTGATGGTCGACGCCGCCCAGCAGGAGGGCCACGGGACGCCCGCACCGCTCGACGTCCTCAACACCCTCGAAGCGACGGCGTACGAGGCGAGAGACAGCTACACGCCCGCGAACATGGGTGCCGGGTTCGTCGACGCCGAGGCCGCCGTCCAGCGCGCCGCCGACGGGAACTTCGCCGGGTTCGGCGACGTGACGCTCACCCAGCCGTAGCGACGACTCTCGACTCACGCTTTTTCGACGCGCCCGCCACGTTCGAGGAGAAGAATCACCGTGCGAGCGGTCGGCGACGACCGGCGACACAGCCGCAAGCGACTGCCGACCAGACGCCACGGGCGGGACTGAAAGGGGCCGAGTTCTCGACGACGGCCGGCGACGCAAGCACCGCAGGAGCGAACGGAGTGAGTGACGAGGAGCGCAGCGAGCCGCCCGAGTCGAGAACTCGGGGGCTTTCGAGGTCACGACGGATGCAAGCGGTGAGGTTCCCGAGACAGCGACGGCCGCGATTCGATACCCGACACAACATTCAGCGCCACATCCAGTGAGCAAAGCCTTTACCGGCACCGTCGCGTAGCCCCGGCCAACGATGGTACTCGACAATCTCGGAAGCTCTCTCCGGGGGACCCTGGACCAGCTCCAGGGGAAGTCCCGTCTCGACGAGGAGGACGTGGACGCGGTGGTCAAGGAGATTCAGCGCTCGCTCATCGGGGCCGACGTGGACATCAGCCTCGTTCAGGACCTCTCCGACTCCATCAGACAGCGGGCGCTCGACGAGGAGCCACCCGCCGGGACGACCGCTCGCGACCACGTCCTGAAGATCGTCTACGAGGAGATGGTCGCGCTGGTCGGCGACTCCACCGAACTGCCACTCGAATCGCAGACCATCCTGCTCGCGGGGCTCCAGGGGTCGGGGAAGACCACCAGCGCCGCCAAGATGGCGTGGTGGTTCTCGACGAAGGGGCTCCGCCCGGCCGTCATCCAGACCGACACCTTCCGCCCCGGCGCGTACGAGCAGTCCAAGCAGATGTGCGAACGCGCGGAGGTCGACTTCTACGGCGACCCGGACGAGGAGGACCCGGTCGAGATCGTCCGCAAGGGGTTCGAGGAGACCCAGGAGGCCGACATCCGCATCGTCGACACCTCCGGGCGCTCCGGGCTGAACGAGGAGCTCATCGAGGAGCTGAAGGAGATAGAGGGGTTCGCGACCCCCGACCGCAACCTGCTGGTGCTCGACGCCGCCATCGGGCAGGGCGCGAAGGATCAGGCCCGCGCGTTCGGCGACGCGGTCGGTATCGACGGCGTCGTCATCACGAAGCTCGACGGGACGGCGAAAGGTGGGGGCGCGCTCGCGGCGGTCAACGAGACGGACTCGACCATCGCGTTCCTCGGGACCGGCGAGACGGTCCAGGACATCGAGCGCTTCGAGCCAAACGGCTTCATCTCCCGGCTGCTCGGGATGGGCGACCTGAAACAGCTCGCCGAGCGCGTCGAGCGGGCGATGCAGGGGACCGGCGAGGACGACGACTGGGACCCCGAGGACATGATGCAGGGCAACTTCACCCTGCACGACATGCGCAAGCAGATGCAGGCGATGAACAACATGGGGCCGCTCGAACAGGTGATGGACATGATTCCGGGGTTCGGCGGCGGCCTGATGGACCAGCTCCCGGACGACGCGATGGACGTCACCAAGTCGCGGATGCTCGACTTCGAGGTCATCATGGACTCGATGACCGAGGAGGAACTGGAGAACCCCCGCGTCGTCGGCGCGGAGCGCACCGAGCGCATCGCCCGTGGCTCCGGGAAGAGCGAGGAGCGCATCTCCGAACTGCTCGAACAGCACCGCATGATGGAGCGGATGATAAAGCAGTTCCAGGGGATGGGCGACGGCGACATGCAGCGCATGATGAAACGGATGGAACAGCAGGGTGGCGGCGGCGGTAGCGGTGGGATGGGCGGGATGCCCCCCTTCGGCGACTAGGAGTCGGAGAAGCTCGTTTTCCAGGTGTCAGTTCGGATTGTTCTCGTTCCGTCGGTGCAGCAGTAGTGAACAGCTCCGAAGCCCTCACGCTCTGCACTTCCGGGAGGCTCACTCCGTTCGCCTCCCGCCGTCCCGCTCGTTCCACTCGCTGGACTCCCGGGACTCGCTGCGCTCCTCCGTCGCTCGCGATGCTCGCTCCCTGCGGTGCTTACTTCGTCCGGGGTCGTGCAGACCGCTCGCCCTTCACCCACCAGGACCGCACCGCACCGGCGAAGACAGTCCGTCGCAGTCGGGTTTTTTGTCGAGGGCGCGCATCGTCTCGGGCGATGACCGTCGGTGACGTGGCACGGGAGGCCTACCGCGAGGGACTGCCGGCGCTGTCGGCGAGCGCGTTCGGCGGCTTACTCGCGGGCGTCGCGTTGAGCGGGATGCGCGCCGAGTTCGAGGCCGTCGCGGGCTTGCTCGTCCTCGTCCCGGCGCTGCTGGCGACGCGGGGGAACGTCTACGGGTCGCTCGGCGCACGCGTCGCGACGGCGCTCCACCAGGGACTCGTCGAACCACGGCTCCGGGGGACCGACGAACGACTCCGGGCGGCCGTCGTCGCCGCGCTGGCGAACGGTATCGTCGCCAGCGTGTTCTCGGCGGTGGTGGCGTGGGTCGCGCTCGTCGCGCTCGCCCAGTCACACGCCACGCTCCTCGAACTGACCCTCATCTCGTTCCTCGCGGCGCTGCTGTCGGGTATCGTCCTCGCCGTCGTCGTCGTCGTCGTCGTCTTCAGCGGCTTCAAGCGCGGGTTCAACCCGGACACGCTCGTCGGCCCCATCGTGACGACGGCGGGCGACGTCTTCGGCGTCCTCTTCCTCTGGCTCTCGGTCCAGGTCGTCGTCGGGGTGCTCTGACGCCGTGGCGACGCCGTGGACCGTCCGGGCCATCACGCGGGCGACGCTCCCGGTGTTGCTCCTGCTGACGCTCGTCGCGGTGGGCAGCGGCCTCGTCCTCGTCGGGTTCGAGGCGACGCTGCTGGAGTACCCCTCGCTGCTCGTGCTCGTTCCGGTGACCATCGGGTCGGCGGGGAACCTCGGGAGCGTGCTGGCCTCGCGGCTCTCGACGGCGTTCCACCTCGGGACGCTCTCGTTCGGGGCCGACGAGACGCTGCTCGGCAACGCCGTGGCGACCGTCATGCTCTCGCTGACCGTCTTCCCGCTCATCGGCGTCGGCGCGTGGCTCCTCACGACGCTCCTGTCGGAGAGCCGCCTGCCGCTCCTGACGGTGGTGCTCGTCGCCGTCCTCTCCGGAGCCGTCCTCGCGGTGCTCGCCGTCCTCGTCACCGTCGCCACGGCGTACACCGCCTACCAGCTCCAGCTCGACCCCGACGACGTGGTCATCCCCGTCGTCACGAACACCTGCGACGTACTGGGCGTCCTCGTCCTGTTCGTCGTGGTGCAACTGCTCGTCTGAGGCGCGTGGAGGCGGTCGGAAACGGGCTGCTCACGGCTCCCTTCGGCCGTCGTTCGCTGCGTTTTGGTGCTCCTTCGCTCGTTCCATTCGCACTGGTGGTTCTCGCTCACTGCGTTCGCTACCGAATCGCGCACCTGCGCTCGCGGGTCACTCCGTTCCCCGCTCGCATTGTCGAGGCGGTTCGTTCCCTACGGTCACTCACCACCTCGCTACGGCCGCCACACCGAATCCGGGTCGACACGCTCGGCCAGCACCGCGTTCACCACCACTCCCAGCAGTAACGCCAGTCCGCCGACGTAGAGCCACGTCAGCAGGAGCAACAGCCCACCGACGACGCCGTACAGCTGGACGCTCTGGGAGAACCCCGCGTAGATGCGGAAGAACACCGCCGAGACGGTCCAGAGGCCGGCGGCGAACACCGCGCCGGGCACCGCCTCGCGCGGCGTGATCTCGATACCGGGGAAGACGTAGTACATCGGGAAGAACCCGGCCGCGAGCGCCACGAACAGTACTGCTGGCGCGAGAATCGCCAGGAGAACGCCCTTCACGACCAGCGAGAGCACCACGCCGAGACCGATGGCGAGCGCGAACGCCAGCGGCGTGGTCACCGTCGCGATGGCGATGACCTCGACCTGCCGAAACAGCGACCCCTGCTTCCGGGTGCCGTACACCTCCTCGAACGCCGCGTTGGTCGTGTGGAACGTCCGCGTCGTGCTCCACGCGAGGATGAGGAAGGCGAGGACGGCCGCACGGATGCGACCACTCGCCCCGTCCGTCGTCGAGGAGAGCATCGACTCCAGCTGGCCCGTCGGGAGGCCCACCGCCGACGAGAGCGACGACGTGACCGCGCCGAGCTGTCCCACCGCCGAGAGACCGAGGAGTGCGAACAACCCCAGCGGAATCAGCGTGTTGAACGCGTGGTAGCCGAGACTCGCCGCCGTCACCGACACCTGCTGCTCGCGGGCGACGGCGAAGACGGTCCGTAGCGCCGTCCGGTACGTTCCTCTGTCCACACTGGTCGTTCCACGTGAGGGTATAAAAAGGAAGACCGTCGACTGCGCCGGGAGGTCGGCCAGCGATGGCTCGTGTCGGCTCCGACTCAGGCCATCGAGCGGCAGGTCTCCGCGCACTCGCGGAGGACCTCGGCGCACGCCTGGCAGTGGTCGTGGTCGTGCTGGTCGCACTCGTCGGCGCACGCCTCGCAGGCGTCCGCGCAGGTCGCCGCGAGGTCGCCGCTGTAGTCGGAGTCCCGCGCCATGAACCGGGCGTGGAGGCTCGCGATGTCGGCGACGTCACGACAGAGGCGGACGCACTCGGCCATCCCCTCGCCGTGGCCGGCGCACTCGTCGGCACACCACTCGCAGACCTGCGTCGCTTCGAGACAGTTGTCCAGACACTCGCGTTGCTCCTCGCTCAGGTGGTCGATCTGTTGCAGCGCCATGGACGACAGGAGAGCGGAGACGAGAGTCCCGGTTGTGCTTGCGCGAGCAGGGGGAGCCGAGGGGCGAGCGAACGCACTGTGCAGCCCCCGAGCGGCCGGCCGACCGGTCAGTCGTCGCTCGGCGGGAGGCCGGTCGAGCGCCGTGCGGTGGCGAACCGGTCGGGGAGGTAGCTGGCCAGCGAGGGCGGCACCAGCCGCGCGAGCCGTTCCCAGCAGTCGGCCAACCGTCGACGGAGCAGCGTGTAGCCGACGGCGACGGTCAACAGGCCGACGACGGCGGGGTCGACCACCGCACCGCCCAGCGCGAGCGTCGGGAGCGCGACCGTCCCGGCAAGCACAAGGTCCGCAGGTGCACCGTCGTACGGGACCAGCCGACGCGGGCGGAGCCAATGGCCGTGGAAGTGGCTGTAGACGGCGCGTTCGGACGTCTCCTGCCACGGCTTCAGTTCGAGGCCGCCGCCGAGCACGTCCATCGCGGCGTGGAGCCCCGCGGCGGCGAGGAACGTCGCGAGCGCCACCGTCTCGACCGACGGCGCGGCGACGGCGAGCGCCACGGCCCCCAGCGTGGCGAGCGGTCCGTACACCGGGAAGTGCAGTGTGCGGCGGTGCCCGACGTAGAGGTCGAGGTCCGGAACCAGCCCACCCAGCGCGCCCGATACGAGGGCTATCGGGGCCGCCTCCGGGAAGACCACCGTCGCCACGGCGCTCACCGCGATACCCACGAGGACGTGGGTCATCACCATCATCGACGGTCGTATGTGCTTGAACTGTAAATCCGTATCGGCGATTGGGTCGAGAGGGACAGGTCTTAGCTACCCCCTGCTCTAGGGGTCGATAGATGCCCTCGCGCGGTCGGACAGTCGAGTTCCAGCGAGCCGTCAGCCGACTCCTCCAGCTAGCTATCGCGCTCCTGCTCGTCGTCGGCGTCGTGACCCAGAACCTCGGCATCGTCGTCAACGCACTCGTCGCCCTCGGCGTCACGTTCCTCCCGGCGCTGCTCGAACGCGACTACTCGCTCAACCTCGACGCGAAACTGACGCTCTGGCTCACCCTCGCCGTCTTCCTCCACACCCTCGGGATGACCGGCCTCTACCGCGACGTCTGGTGGTGGGACCACGTCACCCACACGCTGTCTGCGACGGTGGTCGCCGCCGCGGGCTACGCCGCCGTCAGCGCCCTCGACGAGTACTCCGACGCCGTCCGGTTCACCGACCACTTCCTGTTCGTGTTCATCGTGCTGTTCACCGTCGGTCTCGGCGTGTTCTGGGAGGTACTCGAGTTCGTCGCCCGCGAACTCGCCGACATCGTTGGCGCGGAGCCGGTGCTCGTCCAGTACGGTCTCGGGGACACGATCGTCGACCTCGTGTTCGACATGGTGGGCGCGATACTGCTGGCGCTGTTCGGCACGAACGAACTGTCGGACCTCGTCGATAGCCTCACCGAGCGCTACGAACGTGCTCGTCGCTCCCGAACGAAGTGACGGCGAGCGGTGTGGGGTGCCACCTCCCGCTCACCACCGGACGACGCTCTCCTCGTCGACGAGGAGGTAGGCGTCGGCCGACTCGTGGTCGTAGACGAGCGTCCGGTCACCGACCCGGAGCGTCGGCGGCCCGTCGCTACGACGTGCATGGTTGCTGAACACACTCCGCCGTTCGCCCGTGGGGAGTCGTCTATTGCCGGTACGTGTGTAGCCCTGGCGACAGGCGGTTGGGGGAGGCGGGCGTCGCGAGGACCGGAGGGTCCGTGAGGTCCGACACGTCCACGTCGGTTGCCGTCCCGTCGGTCTTTATCCACGGCGCACCTACACAGACCGTGCGTCTCGAACCGCGTCCGCGCGCCGTCGACTGGACCATCCTGGCCGCGCTCGTCCTCGCCGTCGGGACGGGCGTCGTGAGCCTCGCCACCGGGAGCGTCCGCGACGGCTGGGTGTTCTTCCTCCACGGCGCGGGCGGGCTGACGCTCACC